>NZ_JBXHAR010000001.1:0-1301234 GCF_056895195.1 Dyadobacter sp. HNCC25DJ185 | reverse complement strand
TAGGCGCCGTCTCAGGGCGCCTATTTGCGTTTTCTGTTTATCTTCTATACCTACCCCTAACCCATACATATCTTCCCCTTTTCCAAACATAGTGCCCTTCAACCCAGTGGTGCCGTGGCGATGGCTGGCGCGGTATTACTTCTACTCTTACCGGCGGCGGTGCCGGCCTGGGCGCTGCCGGCCTTACAACGCAGGCAGACATTGAAACCATCAGTAAAATAAATCCCAGAACGTGTTTTTTTACACTCTTCAGATTTTCCATGATATTGGTTTTGAAGTTGATAAAGACTATAAAAAGCGTTTTAATGAAGTTTAGAGGTATTTTACTGGCAATGGTTTAAATTGGAACCATTAAAATATCATACCCGCTAAGTCGGTATTTTCATCGCCTTTTTTTGCTTAATCCGGCAGCTATATTTCAACCAAGGCCACCAGCTCCTGTAAAATTCTTTCCAGCTCAGGCCTTTTTGCCTCAATGTCGGCGATATCGGTAAAATAAGTCATTCTTCTATCCCTGTAATTTCCTTCAAGCAAGTCGGATTTTATATGCACGATCGCGATGTGGTGGAAGATCAAGTGCACGCTTGTCACCAGTCTTGGATTAAAAGTCAGCAAATCTACGGAGGTGTAATAGCTTGGAGCGTTCCACTTTACCCTTTCTCTGATACCAGGGTGCGCGCCTTTGATAATATTTCTCAAGGCTTCAATTTCAGCTTTCAGTGGGTGTGCCAGTTTTGACATGAACTCCGTAACCTGCTCATCATCTGTTAGTTTTGGAACTCTGGGTTTGGACGGCGATTTTCCTTTTTCTGTTGCCATGAGCGGGAATAGGAAAGTGGTTTAAAGTAAATGTTCAATTTTCATAAGTAAAGAAGCGTCGTGCAGCTTTTTTAATCTTATGATCGCAATTAATCGTCGTAAAATAAAACACCTCAGCATGAATGTGTATTTCAAAGCGGGTTTGCGCCTGCTATTGTTTGTTTTAGTTTCAACGAACTTAGGTTTTGCTCAAAGTAAAGATGAAGCCGATGTCGCGAAAGCGGTAGAAGAACTCCGTAAACTGCTGGTTGAGCCCAAGCAGAAGGAATTGGAAGCAATATCCTCGAAAGAGCTCAGTTACGGGCATTCAAATGGTCTGGTAGAAGATCAAAAGACCTTTATTGAGTCGTTGATGAGCCTGAAATATGATTTCGTGACCATGGATTTAAGCGAGCAAACTATCAAAATAGTGGGTGACGCGGCGATCGTGCGGCATGTACTTACAGCGAAGACAAACGATGCTGGCAAAGGTCCGGGAACGGCTCATATCAAAGTGCTCCAGGTTTGGCAGAAGCAGGGTGGCAACTGGGTGCTAATTGCCAGGCAGGCCGTGAAAATCCTTTCGTGATTGATTTGACAGCCTCGTAAAAACATGATCGCGGTGCCATAGATCTTTTGCAAGATTCGGGCAACCGCGATGTTGACAGGGGGATTTATCGGATAGTAAGGTGTTGGGAAAAGGTTGGGCTATTTTTTTCTTTTTTTTGGGCCTGATCAAGCCTGCCGTTGTACCATCTGCAAACTGTAAGAAAAAACAGCAATAGGAGAAGCAGTGACTGCAGGAGGATGTACTTGTATTTTACTAGTCTCATAAATTTTAACCGGCTAAGTCTACGTATCAAATGTAGAAATCGCTCGGTAAAATCAGGAAATTCGGGCATTTCAAAAACATTCCAATTTCCTAGCTTGTTGATTATGAGGATATTGTATCGATTCTGTTTGCAGGAAGTTTCGATTAGATGGATCCTACTACCTCTTTTAAATCGGCCTCTTCCGGAAGATTAAGTTTTTTCCTAATCCTGTGCCTGATCACCCTTACACTCTGGACTGATATTCCGAGCGTGCTTGCCATTTCTTTATAGCCCAGGTTAAGTTTGGCCAACGCCATAAACCTGGTTTCAGCAGGGGTAAGACCAGGCAATTTTTCCTTAAGGCGGGAGAGGTAGCCCTTGTGTATTTTATCAAATAGGGCTCTGAAATATTCCCATTGGTCGTCGGTCAGAATGGTAATCTTCTGTAATTCCTGAACCGTCTCGTCGTTGGCATCGATGCCGTAACGCACACTCAGTTCTTCCACCAATTGATTTTTTTCTGAAATGCTACGCGTAAATTCTTCGAGCTGAATGGATGCAAAAGCCAGCTCCTGTTCAGCACGTTTTAACTGGTCGTTGACGATCCGCTCTTTTTCCCTCGCCTTGTAATAGTAAGTTTTGTAAAAGTATAGGGCAACAACAATCAGGAGGATGATCAGAATCAGGAGTATGTTCCTTTCCAGCGTTTTTATTTGCTGTTCTGCGGCAATTCTTTCGAGCGTCGCGCGGTGATCCTGCAATCTGGACCGTTCTGTCGCCCTAAGCATCTGGATGGAGTTAAATTCGTTCGCGAATTTCTCTTTGATCCGATTTGCCGAATCCAGGTAAATATTGGTAAGTTCAAAATTTCCCTGGGCGGCGTATACTTTGCCATAGACCTGATAGAGCTGCTCCAACGGCTTAGTCATCCCCGAGCGCTGTACACAAGCTCTGGCTTTCCTCATTGCCCGGCCTGCTTCAGCGAAGTTTCTTTGCCTGAAATAAATGTCGCTCATCAATGTCAGTGACTTCGCAGCCTGATCAAAGTCCTTGATAATGATTGCGCGGTCGATATTTCCCTGCAAAAGCGGCAATGCTTCTTTGTAGTTTCCCCTTAGATAAGCAGTTTGGCCAAGGTCGCCCTGGGCGATCCCTTTCCACACGGCATAATCGTCGATGTCAAGATTGGCAATGATTTTTCGAAAATAGTAATCAGCGGAATCGAGCCGCCCTTCTTTTACATAACTCAGGCCGATCGTATTCAGGGCCGTATTATGTACGCCGCGCTGTTCATAGATCACTTCGCAGTTCAGCGCCTGGCGTGAAACTGCGATCGCATTATTGTAATCGGCAAAAAAATAGTAGGACTCGCCCATTTGCGTAAGCGACACGGCTTTTTCGGGGAATTCTTTTCCGTTCGTTTTTTGCAGTAGTTTGTACACCTTGAAATATTCTTCGAGCGCTTTCTCGTAGTTTTTTGAAAAATACCAATAGTAATGCCTTAATAACATTCTGGAGCGGATCTGAATCTGAAGATTGTTTTCATTCTCGGCTCTCGCAACCACCTGTTCGATCTCATTGATGATCTTTTGGGGCGGAAAGCCTAAAATCTGCGCGGAAAGATATGCATGTAAATATTCCGCTTCCAACAGTAAGTCACGGTCATCCGCCTTCCTTGCAATTGTTTTAAGTTTGACAAGGGACTGGTAGGCGGAAGCGCTATCCTGCGGTGTCAGATAAAGGGTCATGTAGGTCCTTATCTGCTGATATCGTTGCGCCGGGGTTTTATTGAGCCAGTTTTCAAACTGCGCATAACATTTGTTGCAAATAATGTTTGCGAGAATGAAGGCAATGACGATGTATTTAAAACCCGATACTTTCATGTACTACGGATGCGGGAAAGGCTTGTCGAGTATGTGAGGGGGAAGTTACAGCAAAACAAGTATCAAAAAAAATGGCGGTCATTTCTGACCGCCCGCAACCCACAACAAAGAGTGGCACAGCATTAATCTGCGATTACATGATTGTAGTCCTTGACTAATCTAAGGTTATAAAACCTGTATTTGTGTTCATCCATCACCTTATTTTATGGAAAACAGCAAAGCTAAACTTGCTTGCAGATCACTGGCGCGGTCCGCCCGGATTACCCCGGTTCCTGTAAAATGATGAAAGAGGTTGCGCCGCCTAAGCTATTATAAATCCATACCATCCGCAAAGCTTTTAGGAATTTTTCATCTATTGCCCGTGCATCCTTAGGGATGATATCGCTTCTACTATGTCGATATATGTGAAATTAATGATTACAAATTGTACTCAACTTAGCGTTTATGCCGATTTTAGGGATAGTGGCATAGGTTTTGCTACTGCCAAGGCAACATATGAGAAATCTAGCTCAATCAGACAGTTCAGGAAGATTAATCATTGTGGCCTATCGGTTACCGTTTAAATTAGTGAGGGAAAACGATGATGTACGCCTATTCCAGAATTCCGGAGGGCTCGTGTCCGCGGTACTGTCGCTGGTAAAAAACCCAGATAGCCCTGTCTTTAATGCAAATGAAAAGATACAGTGGATAGGCTTTTCAGAAAATAGCCCCGAGGAATTGGAAGGACAGTCTATGGCAAACGACAATTTTCAGGCACATCCGGTTTTTATCTCCGACGAAGTGAATGAAAATTACTATGAGGGATTTTGCAACAACCTGCTCTGGCCGCTATGTCACTATTTCCCCTCGCTTGCCCGTTTCGACGATGTTTACTTTGAAGCCTACCAAACGGCCAATCAACTCTTTTTTGAGAAACTTGCCGAAATAATACAACCCGGCGACACGGTTTGGGTGCAGGACTATCAGCTGATGCTGCTTCCTGACCTGATACGCCGCCATTTTCCTTCCAATAAAATCGGCTTTTTCTTTCACATACCTTTTCCTTCATTTGAGCTCTTCAGGCTTTTGCCAGTCCATTGGCGAAAGGCGCTGGTGGATGGGATGCTGGGCGCGGATGTGATTGGTTTTCATACCAATGATTACGTCGAATATTTTCTTAAGGCTGCCAGGTTGGTATCGGGTTATGGCAACAAGCTGCACTACATTAATATGGGCAACAGGATCGTGAAAGTGGACTCCTTTCCCATCAGTATTGACTTTAACCAGTTCAATGCAGCGTACGACGACCCGGCAGTTACGCAAGCCCGGTCCGAGGCAAGACAATCGCTAAAAGAGAAAATTATTTTTTCTGTCGACAGACTGGACTATTCGAAAGGAATTATTCACCGCTTGCGGGGATATCAGCGATTTTTGGAAAGGTATCCAGAATGGCACGAGAAAGCCTCCTTTGTAATGGTGGTGGTCCCGTCCAGGGATACTATAGAACAATATCAGCAAATGAAGTCGGATATTGACCAGACGGTCGGCCGGATCAATGCTGATTTTGGTAATATTTATTGGCAGCCGATCATATATCAGTACCGTTCAATGCCTTACCATGAACTTGTGGGTATGTACACGGCAAGTGATGTGGCCCTGATCACGCCCGTGCGGGACGGGATGAACCTGGTTTGTAAGGAATACGTGGCCAGTCGCCGGGATGGCCGGGGCGTTCTCATACTGAGTGAAATGGCAGGTGCTGCTGCAGAGCTGGGTGAGGCCTTGATTATTAATCCTTTGGACAAACAGGATATTGCTGATGCGATCAAAGTCGCCTTTGAAATGCCTGCAGATGAGCAAATGAAGCGTATGGATGCGATGCGTGAGCGGATTAAGGATTATGATGTTTTCGCATGGACCAATGATTTTTTTACACAAATGACAATGCTTGAATTAGAACACGAAAGGTTGCGGCAGGTTTTTCTGACCAACAAGGGTATTGATGCAATCAGGAGGGCCTACCAGTCTTCCCATAACAGGATTTTGTTTTTCGACTACGACGGCACGCTGGCACCTATTGTACCTGATCCCGCGAAGGCGATTATTTCTGAGGATGTTAAAAAGCTCCTGCAGGAGATAGCAAAACGAGACACGGTAATTATCGTCAGCGGAAGGGACCGCTATTTTTTGGACAATCTTTTCAGTGACCTGCCGGTCCATATGATTGCCGAGCACGGTGCATTGATGAAGTTGAAGGGAACAGACGACTGGCAGCTCAATGAACATTATGAAGAGAACTGGAAAGACAGTATTCGCCCCATCATGGACATTTATGCGAAAAGATGTCCGGGCGCTTTTGTGGAAGAGAAGGAGACAGCCCTGGCTTGGCATTATCGTACAGCCGATGACAAACTATATGCAACCCGGCGAGCACAGGAATTGCTCTGGCAGCTTAAAAACTACATCCAGCCTGAACTGAATTTGCAGGTAATCGACGGCAACAAGGTCGTGGAAGTCAAAAAGACCGCTTTTAATAAAGGCACCGCCGCAAGGACCTTCGTCGAAAACGGCGACTACGATTTTATTCTTGCAATCGGCGACGATACTACCGACGAGGACATGTTCGAAGCTGTGCCAGAGACTGCGTTCACGATCAAAATCGGGGACGATTTGTCGGCTGCGCGTAATCACATACGCAGCCAGGAAGAGGTATTTTATTTTCTGAATTTTATGGTTTCGCCGATAGGGGAGTAGTAATCCCGTTTCGTAGTTTACGGTTCAAATGCAGAGCCACTGAAATTTTTTAATCGCTGATATAAGCTTTCCATCCGTTAATGGATCAGCATTGGAAACGTATGTCGGGGAGAGGGAAACCCATGCAGCCTGACGTAAACAAATCATTTTCCGGCATAAGAACGACTAGCAGAAAAGAAACTTTATGAAAACCAGAACAGCGGCTAAAAATCCTATGTCCAGTGCCGACTGCTCATCCAGATCGACCTTCTTCATCTTGCCAGGAAATCCAATGGCGGGACTAGCCGAGTGACAGGCTTCCGCTGTCCTCAAGGTTCTCAAGCTTGATAAAATGGCAAACATAGCCCGCCGACCGGAGCGTGGCCTGAATCAATGTAAAGTCCGAAAGCTCCGATGTTAAAGTCAGCAGAAACTCCTGGAAATCGTAGGCCCAATGTTGGACGTTCAATTGTTTAAGACAGTCATGCAGTTTTTGGAACGACTTATTGTTTTGAATACGCGTTCTGAAAGATATCTTATATGTTCTGGCCATTGTTTTAATCGGTAATCAGGAATTGTTCAAGGTATTTATGGATTTTCAGTACCAGGTAAATAACCTGAACCAAATGTGAAACTTATTTATAATAATTACAAATAAGCTGGCTTAAATGTTGCAACGAGATCAAATAAAAAAGCTTCGCAACCCGATTACAAGTTGCGAAGCTTTCATGAGAATGCTTTTATTGCAATATTAAGAAAATATTAGATTTTGTAAATTTAAGACTGGCGTTGATCCAAGTTCTTCAATCCCAGTTTCTTCCGAGGAAATCAACCCAGTTCCGCCACATAATCTGTTCGATATCCTGCGCCGAGTAACCGCGGGCTGTGAGCAAGCCAGGGATTGTCTGCAAATCGGCGATGGAGTCCAGGTCACCAGGAGATTGTTCTTTTCCGTAGGCGCCGTCCAGGTCCGAGCCAATCCCTACGTGCAAAGCATTTCCTGCCAATTGGCAAATGTGATCAATGTGCTGCACAATATGTTCGATTTTCAAACCGGTGCTCTCTGGTGTGGATTTGCCTCTTATCCAGCCGGGGATCATCATCCAGGCGTCAAACGCCATGCCGATTACCGCTTTTCTATCTAACAAAACCTGGATCATTTCGTCGGAGAACTGTCTGTTATGCGGCGTGATGGCGCGCACCAGATTGTGGCTCGCCCATACCGGGCCCTTAAAAAGATCCATGGCTTCCCAGAAAGCGGTATCGCATAGGTGCGTAGCATCGAGGATCATATCGAGCGCATCCATTTCCACCAGCAGATCCCTGCCTTTTTGGGATAGGGGTGCGTCCGCATCTGTGCCGTAGGCGTACACGCCCGGGCCGTAATGTGCGGGGCCAACGGCGCGTAGACCATATCCGTATGCGATTTCGAGTTTATTGAGACTGATAAACGAATCGGCACCCTCGAGGCTCAGAATATAACCGATCGGCAGATTCTCAGTGGACTCCGCGGTTTGCCAGAGATGTAAATGATATTCCAGGCCGGCCAGATTGGTAATCTGCACCATTTCTCCGGCCTCTTCCATTGCTTTGTACCAGGCGACCTGCGCCTGGGTCTGGGCCCATGCCTGGGCTTGTGAATGCCAGCCAGGGATTTTACTATCAGGTTTTACGAATCTCGCGATTTGGGTTGCCACGCACATCCCAATATTGCCTTTCCTCATTTCCGGGAAGCTTACAACTCCCTTGCCACGGTCGGGCTTGTCGGTCATGTTTTTTTCCCGGTCTCGTATCGATTGCAGGTCCTGTGTTAAATCCCGGTTCCATTCCACGGCATTCATGGAAAGGTCCAGGTGGGCGTCAAATAGGAACATTTATCAAAAGTTAAATTTAAGTTAAATGGTAATCCGGCGGCTTCGCGCGATTATTTTCCATTCATCCACAACATCACCGTTGTCAATGACAGTCGCAAAATCGTGCAGCGCAACGGTTGGGCAAACATGGTAAGGAACCGCATATAAAACGTCCCCGATTTGTACAGACTCCCATATTTCATGGCTAACCTGTAACACGCCGTGTTCCTCGCTTTGGCTGAGCACCGTATATCCGCTAAGGTTCAGCAGCTTTAACCGGTTTTCAATCGGGTTCTCAGCCGAGATCGCTTTGTGGCCCAGGTCGATCGTTACAATCCCAGGTGTCGGCTTGGATACAATTCGTGTAAGGACCACTGCGGCGTGTTCAAATGGCTGTCCGTCAAACCGGTCGCCGTATCCCCAATCCCAAAGTACGTTGGTCCCGGGACTAAGAAAAACATGTGGCCTCATGGCGTGGACGGTAAAAGAAGGGGAGCCGCCTGCGATCACCATCGGCTCGTGGCCGATATCATCTTTGATCCTGTCGAGCAGGGGCAAAACTTTCTCAAAGGCATCGTCCGTAACGGTTTTTCTTTCGGAGAACTCGGCATTGCGGATATGTCCATCGTAAACATGAACGCCGGTCAATGTAATACGAGACAATCCTAGAAGCGAACGATAAAACGAAAGAATGCTTTCGTCAGTCGAATGGCCAGTTCGGTTCATGCCATTATTGACATCGAGGAAAACGGTTGATATCAATCCATACCCTAATGAAGCCGTATTCAGTTCCGTTGCCGACTTTTCGTTATCGACCAGTGAAGAAAAGATCACGTACGGATATTTTTCCCGGAGTTTGAAGAGACGGGCAATATTGGGGCCCACCATCTGGTAGGCCAGCAGGATCCATTTTGCACCTGACTCTGCCAGCATTTCGGCCTCGGCAATTGTTGCGCATTTAAACTTGCTGATTCCTTGCTCCAGCTGCATACGAACAATCTCGGGCGTCTTGTGCGTTTTCACGTGCGGTATGAGCCTGTCTGCGTCACCCGCAAGATCGATCATATTCCGGATGTTGGTTTCTACACGTTCCTTGTAAAACAGCAGCGAAGGCGAAATGACTTGATCTGGATTTTTAAGCTTGAACCAGGACATAGGAGTGAATTTTGAATGACTGATTACTTTTCTTCCAGCTCGAACATAGCTTCAATTTCAACCGGGATATTGTCCGGTAATGTACCCATTCCAACTGCGCTTCTTACACCTATGCCGTTTTCTTCACCCCAAACCTTCGCGAAAAGCTCACTACAGCCGTTGATGATGAATGGATGCTTTTCAAAATCAGTGGTGCAGTTGACCATCCCCAGGACTTTGATAACGCGCTTCACCCTGTTCAGGCTTCCCAGATTGGCTCTGAGGGTGGCAAGGATAGCCAATCCAACCTGACGGGCTGCAAGTTTCCCCTGGTCGGCATCCATATCTTTTCCGATGCGACCCTTGATCAGTGTCCCATCCTCCTGAACCGTTCCGTGGCCAGACACATATACCCAGCGTTTGTCTACAATAAGAAGCGGTTTGTAAACGCCCACCGGTTTTGGGGCAGGAGGGAGCGTAAGGCCGAGCTGGGCAAAATTGGATTCAGGTGTATTTTCCATAGTAATAAAATGATGGCCATTCGGGCCGTTTTGATGGGATTAAAAAGGTCCAACCCACTTTTAAAAGTTAGGCCTGGAATAACTAAAAATGCGTCCAGATTCTCTAAACGAACAAATTTAGCACTAAAACGCCAAGCAATCCCATGATGGAGACAATTGTTTCCATCACAGACCAGGTTAACAGGGTGTCTTTAATGCTCAGGTTGAAGTACTCTTTGAAGAGCCAGAAGCCGCCGTCATTGAGGTGGGAGAACATCAAACTACCTGAGCCTATGGCCAATACCAGCAATTCGGGAGGGACAGCGGAATTGACGAGAAGAGGAGAAAGTATGCCAACGGTCGTCAGTCCCGCAACAGTGGCGGAACCCACGCAGACACGGATCACAGCAGCGATACCCCAGCTCAGCAGCAGGGGAGAAATGTCAATTCCTTTTAAGCTTTCGGCGATATAAGTACTTACGCCGCTTGCCGTCATGACTTCTTTAAAAACGCCGGCACCAGCAATAATCAGCAGAATTACAGATACCCCTTTGAAGGCCTCTTCCATGGATTTACTGATCTTTTTCATGTTCATCCCACGTAATATTCCCAGCGTATAAGCTGCAAACAGGACAGACATCAGCATGCCAAAGTACGGTTCGGCAAGGAGGCCAATGATTTTATTCGTGGGATAAAGTCGTTTAATGCCCGACATGGTAGTCAGCAGGAAAACCGGAAGCAGGGCAGTCACAACGCTGATTCCCAAGCCAGGGAGTTCGGAGGTGGGGCGGGGTTTTACATTAAAAAGATCCGCGTCCGGCTTGGGTTGGAACCTTTTCAAAGTGTTTCCGAAAAGGGGGCCGGCCACTGCAATCGCCGGAAGAGATACAATCATTCCATAAAATAATGTTTTTCCAAGATCTGCATGCAACTGGCTGGCGATGGCAGCGGGCGAGGGGTGGGGCGGGAGATAGCCATGCGCTACAGAGAGAGCGGATAACATCGGAACGCCTACATATAATAGTGGAAGCCTGGCGGTGGCGCTGATCATGAAAATCAGGGGAATCACAATTACAAACCCAGCATTGTAAAACAACGGTATCCCAATTACAAAACCAGCCAGGGCCATTCCCCACTGAATGTATTTTTTGCCAAAAAGACCTATCAGGGCGTCCGTAATCCTTTGGGCTGCGCCGCTGTCGGCAACCATTTTGCCAAGCATGGCGCCAAATCCAACAATCAGAACCAGGTCCCCGAGCGTTCCTCCAACTCCCTTTTGAATGGCCTTGCTGACAGTTTCAACATCAAGCCCGCTGGCCAGGCCAAGCCCGATTGAAACGAGAAGAAAGGATATAAAGGTGTCAATCTTAAGCCAGGCTATTAAAATAATAAGTGTGAGGATTGCGACAAATGTGAGTAATAAGGGCATAGGTGATTTGGTGGGAAAGTAAGCTTGCTTCTATAAGCTGGAAGGAAGGAAAATTTAATGATAGATGCCAAGTAAGTTTTCCAGGGCCAATTTTTTGAGATAAGCCCCGGGATATCACAGACATATAAAACGAATGTGAAATAGCATTGGAGATAGTTTGTTAGAATGCTTTAAAATAGCGAAATTTGACTTTTTAGTATGGTAAATTTTGTATTAATTCTTTGGGCAGTTGAATCATTTCAATCTCTCGCTTAACAAATCTCGATTCTTTTTTAACACTTTATGGCAGAATCTTCTGGTGAAAATATAATCCCAATCAATATTGAGGATGAAATGCGTGGAGCATACATCGACTATTCGATGTCAGTGATTATTTCCCGCGCTTTACCCGACGTTCGCGATGGTTTGAAACCTGTACACAGACGTGTGCTTTATGGAATGTCGGATCTGGGTGTTAACTACAACAGGTCTCACAAAAAATCCGCCCGTATAGTAGGGGAGGTTTTAGGGAAATACCACCCTCACGGTGACGCCTCAGTTTACAATACCATGGTACGTATGGCCCAGCCGTGGTCCTTAAGATATCCGTTGGTTGACGGTCAGGGTAACTTTGGCTCGGTTGATGGGGATAATCCGGCGGCAATGCGTTACACCGAGGCCAGATTAAAGAGACTTGCCGACGAGCTTTTGAATGACCTTGGGAAAGATACAGTCGACTTTCAGCCCAATTTTGATGATTCGCTGAATGAACCGACCGTGCTTCCGGCCAAATTCCCGAACTTACTGGTAAACGGATCGTCCGGTATTGCAGTAGGTATGGCCACGAATATGGCACCTCACAATCTTTCGGAAGTTGTGGACGGCGTTTTGGCTTATATTGATGACAACGAAATAACAATTCCTCAGTTGATGGAGCACATTAAGGCTCCGGATTTCCCGACAGGAGGTATCATATATGGCTACCAGGGCGTTCGATCCGCTATGGAAACCGGTCGTGGAAGCATTATTATGCGTTCCAAAGCACAATTTGAGGTGTCGAAGAACGGACGGGAACAGATTATTGTGACCGAAATCCCTTATATGACCAACAAAGCTGCGATGATTGAAAGGATTGCTGCTTTGATTAATGACAAGAAATTGGATGGTATCTCGGATATCCGGGATGAATCGGACCGTGACGGGATGCGGATCGTCTTTGATCTGAAAAAGGATGCGGTGCCTAACATTGTATTGAACCACCTCTTCAAATATACGCCGCTACAATCATCATTTGGGGTCAATAACGTAGCTCTCGTCAAAGGAAGGCCTGTTTTACTTAACCTTAAAGACCTGATCAAGCATTATGTAGACCATCGGGTTGTGGTGATTACACGCCGTACAGAATACGAATTGCGCGAGGCAGAAAAACGTGCCCACATTCTCGAAGGATTGATCATCGCCCTGGACAACCTGGATGCAGTTATCTCACTGATACGCAGCTCCCGCGACCCGGATGCGGCGAGAACAGGCTTGATGGAGCAATTTGCGTTAAGCGAGATTCAGGCAAAGGCAATCCTCGAAATGCGTTTGCAACGCTTGACGGGTCTAGAAAGGGATAAAATTGTAAAAGAATACGAGGAGATCATGATTTTGATCGCCGACTTGAAAGACATTCTCGCTAATGAATTCAGGAAATATGAGATCATCAAAAATGAGTTAGGTGAAATCAAAGAACGATATGGGGATGAGCGACGGACTAAAATAGAATTTGCCGCTGAAGAGTTTAGCGATGAGGATATGATCCCGGATGACGAAATGCTGATCACCATTTCTCATGAAGGGTATATCAAACGGACCCCATTGGCTGAATACCGTACGCAAACAAGGGGTGGGGTAGGTTCCCGCGGTGTGAAAACGAAGGATACGGATTTCACCGAGCATTTGTTCTCCGCAACCATGCTCAATTATCTTTTGATTTTTACCGAGTACGGTAAGCTATTTTGGATGAAGGTGTATGAAGTACCGGAGGGAAGCAAAACTTCCAAAGGTCGGCCGATCCAGAATTTGATTAGTCTGGAGAATGGCGACTCTATTCGTTCAGTCATCAACGTTCGCACGTTGTCCGATGAGGATTATATCAACAATAATTACCTCATTATGTGTACCCAGCAGGGCACAATCAAAAAGACCTTGCTCGAGGCTTACTCTCGCCCGCGTACCAACGGTATCATTGCGATTTCAATTAATGAAGGCGACCGTTTGCTGAATGTGGCTTTGACCAATGGGGACAACGACATTGTTATTGCCTCAAGTGCAGGCCGAGCCGTTCGTTTCAATGAAAAAGGCGTTCGCCCGATGGGCCGGACTGCCGCGGGTGTTCGCGGTATCAATCTGACTGATCCCGGCAATAAGGTAATCGGTATGGTGTGTATTAACCGTGAAGATGCCCAGTTACTTGTTGTTTCTGAAAATGGATACGGAAAGCGTTCAGACATAGATAGTTACAGAATAACGAACAGGGGAGGAAAGGGTGTTTCGACGATGAATGCCACCGACAAGGTAGGAAAGCTCGTCGCGATACGTGAAGTAACCGAGCAGGATGACCTGATGATCATCACCCGAAATGGTATTGCGATCAGAATGAGTGTACTGGATATCCGCCTGGCTGGGCGTAATACGCAAGGTGTGAAACTGATCAGACTAAATAACTCCGACGAGATTACCTCGGTAACCCGGATACTGAAAGATCCCGATGAAAAAGCCGAAGAGCTGGACGAAGATGGTAACGTCATCCCAAAAGCAGTTTCGGTGCCGGTTGAAGGTGCGGCGGAAGATGATATTATTGTCTCTGACGAGTTGGAAGAAGATGAGGAAGACGAAGTGATTGAGGATGATGAAGAAGATGAAAATGATCCTTCTGAGGAACCAGAGGCATGATTTTTGTAAAAATTATATTAATTGATTTATATTTAGAACTCGAACAATCAATCACAACCAAAGTTAAGATTTATGAAAAAACTGTTTTTTGTTTCTGCCCTTAGCCTTTTCAGCCTTGGTGCCTTCGCGCAGCAAGATGCTGCCAACAAGCTATTGGTAGACGGATTCCGGAAAGACAAGGAAAAAAGCGATAAAGACGCATCCGACCCGAAGACTAGCGCGAAAGCAGCTTTTTGGATGGAGAGAGCAAAGTTGTACGAAAACATTGCTTCACAGGCATCAGAAGTAGATTCAAGCGCAGCGAAAACAGCGTTCGAAGCATATAAAAAGGTTGTGGAACTGGACAAAACCAAAAAGGGAGAACCCGGGAAATCAGCTAAGGAAGCGGAAAATGTTCTGAACGGTGGTGAAGGAACTAACTTGTTTAACGCCTTTGTGAGACAAGGAGCAGAAAAATACCAGGCAAAAAACCTGAACGGTGCGCTTGAAATGTTTACCCTGGCGCAAGAAGTGAATAAGAAAGATACACTTGCTTCATTGTACGGAGGTATAGCAGCGCAACAGCTGGACAAGAAGGACGTTGCCAAGCAAAATTTTGAGAAATATGCGACTAATGGTGGAAAAGACCCAAGTGTATTTTACGGCCTTGCACAATTGTACCGTGCGGACAACAATTTCGATAAGGCGATTGAAACTTTGAATAAGGGTTTGACCCAATCGCCTAATAATAAGGATCTTAAAGCTGAGATTGTGAATATTTTGCTAGCTTCTGGAAAGGAAGATCAAGCCATCAAGGAATTGGAAGCGTTGGCAACTGCTGACCCTAAGAATACTCAGAACCTGGTGAACCTGGCAATTCTTTACGATAATACGCAAAGAACTGCTGCTGATAAAATAAAGCAGCTTAATGCTAAAATGGGATCAGGCACGAGTGCTGTCGCTACTATTAACAAGAACATCGAAAGTGAAAAGGGTAAGATCGAAGTTTATGACGGTGAAGTAAAGCGTATTGGAGCGTTGATCAAAAAACAGCCAAAAAATGCAGATTTAAAGCGTCAGTTAGCAGATGTGACGGCTAAGAAGAAGGAAAGTCTTGAGGCTATTGCCAAAATGCAGGGTGAAGCTACTGCGGCACAAGAAGCAGCAAAAGGTAATGACGTTGCGGCGATGGAGAAAGAATTAGCTGATTTGAAAGCGAAACAGGCAGATGCCAGCACGAAGGCAATCGCTAATTATAAAAAGGTATTAGAAGTAGACCCTGCTAATTACGATGCGCTTTTCAACCTGGGCGTATTTTATTTTAACGAAGCGGTATTGTTGAAAGGCGAAGTTGATAACATGAATATGACCGAGTATCAGCAACGTGGAAAAGAAGTGGAAGGTCGCGTTTGCGGAAAATTCAAGAAGGCGAAACCTTATTTCGAGAAAGCAATCCAGGCTAAGGATGAAGCAGAAGCAAAAGAAACACTTACAACCGTGAACGGTGTTCTCGAGCAATTTACAAGTAAAGGCGTAGCTTGTATCGACGAGCAATAGCGGAAAATAAAACAGAATGGCAACAGCGTCGGAATTTCCGGCGCTGTTTTTTTATGGGTTCTGAATATACTGTTTCATGGGTTGGGGGAGCATTTGGCGAATTGTCGGGTTACTCAGCAATGCTTCCAGGCGGATCGGATCGGGAAAGGGGATTTCGTGACGTTTCTTTTGTAAATGGCGGATATCACTGGTTTTCAAGTACATGCAAACATTTTCCGTCTGTATAACCGAGTATGCATGATTTCTGCGCATATCCTGCATGTCGCCGGTGAACCTTGTCATATGGCCGTATATAAAGGCCGCGAAAAATGTGACAAATATCCATTTCCATTTGAGCCCCTGCAGTTCCTCAATTCCCCGGAGCGCGAACCAGGCGCCACCAATCAAACCCAGACTAAACAATTCTGTGTAGCGGGAGGAAACTTCGGTAAGCTCCTGACCACGCCCATAGGCAATCGCCAAACTTTGTGAAAAGGACCATGCAAAGCAACCCGTCATCAATAAGTCGGTTTTTGAAAATCGTTTACAGATAATGAGGACTGGAATTGTAAACAAAGGTGGTAACCAAAGCAGAAAGGCGGGGAATTGACGGCCCGATATCGGCCAGCTGAGAATATAGCCAAGTGCGCTGAAGATATCCGTCAAATTCCTTGATCTGTAAATCTGATAATCCGGGATTTTTGGAATCAGAAAAAAACCTGCGACTGCGATCGTCGCCAGAATGACAATTACGCCTAGCGATTGGGTTAAATGTTTTTTATCTAAAATCGAGTGGCATGTATAGACGGCTACAGCAGCAAGAGGAGTTAAGAGTCCCGAGCCCATGGTGATGACACTGAGGATACATAACCCAAAGACAGCGGCGATCGAAAATGGCTGATAAGGACGGTAACTTGCCAGGATCAGGGAGAGTAAAGTGAAAAGCATTAGAAAGTAGAATTGGCTCTGAAAACCAATCAGGAGATTTTCAAATGGAAACGGCAGGCAAAACTGAGCAAAGATGACAAACAGCAAAACCCATCTGATTCCCAATAATGCCTGATTCTTCAGCAAATACCAAATCAGTGTGACTGGTACCAGCGTTGCGAGCAAAACATTAGTCCGTGCCTCGGTGAGATTGTTCCATTCGTGCGTTAGCTGAAATGTAGCCAATGATAACAGTCGCGTCGGAAATATCCGATGCTCATTGTGTGGTTCCCAGAATGCTTTGAGTTTGAGTTGACCTTCAATCCATTGCTTCAGCAGGAAATCTCCCTCGGCATCCCATTGATCCCAGAACGGCAGGGCCACTGCAAAGTTCTCTACATAATAGAAACGGGAGGCAGCCACCAGAATAGCTGTCGCAGTGGTAATCAGGATGCGTTGAGTGTAAGTGAGTGCCATCGATTGAAATATCTATTTAACATAATATAAATTATACAACAAATAAAACCAACAATCTTGTCGGCTTAGGTTTGAGCAGACCTTGACCAGATTGCGGAATAGATTAACCAATGAATTCTAAGCGGCATGAAAATTCAGTAATCTCGTTCTATAATCCTGATAATCAAAAAATTGGATGAGTAATAACCTTTACTGGTTTCGCTCATCCAATTTTGAAAAATCTCCAATCTGTATTTTCTCTCAGGCGATATCACAAATCTGCACGCCCTGTTTCAGCGAAGCAAGGGGTTCGCGTTTTGGTATAAACTCCTGAGCCACATAGCCTTTGAAGCCAGTGTCGACAATGGCTTTCATAATTGCCGGATAATATAGCTCTTGAGTTTCGTCAATTTCATTTCTTCCTGGCACGCCGCCCGTGTGATAATGACCAATGTATTTGTGGTACTGACGAATATTTGCGATGACGTCGCCTTCCATGATTTGCATATGGTAAATGTCGTAAAGCAATTTGAAATTTTCCGAACCTACCATTTCACAAAGTCCGGCACCCCAGGCAGTATGGTCGCACATGTAATCTCTGTGGTTCACTTTGCTGTTCAGCAATTCCATGATCATGGTTACTCCGTATTTTTCTGCAGACGGCATCAGTCTTCTTAACCCGATTGCACAATTTCTCATACCGTCGTAATCGGACATACCGCGCCGGTTACCTGAAAAGCAAATGACCGTGTTATAACCAGCGTCTTTTAATTTAGGAAAAATGTCCTCGTAACTTTTTACCAGTTCGTCATGAAGTGCCGGATCATTAAACCCTTTTTCGATCCCCATCCCTGCACCATTTGGCAAGGCGCAATGCAGACCGTACTTTTTGAGAATCGGCCATTCGTCTGGTCCCAAAAGTTCTACCGAAGAAATGCCCATTTGCTTGCATTCCTGAGCGAATGTCTCGAGCGGGATTTTGCTGTAACACCACTTGCATACGGAGTGATTTATTTTACCATTAAGCTTTGGCCCGAATACTTTTTTATTTGCAGCAAAAACTTCTGACAGGGAAAATACCCCCGCCGTTCCTACCGCAATATTTTTTAATACAGTACGTCTGTTTGACATGATTTTGAATTTTAAAGAGTTGATGGTCAAGCTATATCACAAATGGTAACTCCTTGTTTCAACGAAGCGATATCATCATTGCGGCTCGGTACAAATTCCTGGCCGATAAAACCTTTATATCCGGTTTCCACAATTGCTTTCATAATGGATGGGTAATATAATTCTTGTGTCTCGTCAATTTCATGTCTCCCAGGAACGCCGCCAGTATGGTAATGCGCGATGTATTTATGGTATTTCTTAATCGTCGCAATTACGTCCCCTTCCTGAATCTGCATGTGATAAATATCATACAGCAATTTGAATTTCTCTGAACCAACCATTTCACAAAGTCCGGCGCCCCATTCGGTGTGATCGCACATGTAGTCGCGATGGTTGACTTTACTGTTAAGCAGTTCCATTACTAAAGTAACGTTATGTTTTTCAGCTGTAGGGATCAATCGTCTAAGACCAATCGCACAGTTTCTCATTCCATCTATGTCAGACATTCCACGACGATTTCCGGAGAAGCAAATAATTTTGTCATAACCTGCCGCCCTTACTTTGGGGATGACATCTTCGAAGCCCTTTATCAATTCGTCATGATTTGCCGGATCATTAAAACCTTTGTCAATGCTTTTGGTAAGTCCTTCTCCCCAGGGAAGTGCACAGGTAAGTCCATACTTTTTGATAACCGGCCATTCCTCCGGGCCAAGCAACTCAATGGAGGTGATGCCCAATTTTTTACATTCCTGTGCAAAGGTGTCCAGTGGGATTTTGCTGTAACACCATTTACAAACCGAATGGTTGATTTTACCGTTCAGTTTTGGACCCAGTGCGTTTTGGGAAGCATGGAAAGCTTTTGACAATGAACTTGCAAACGGTAGAAAGCCAGCTCCCATGGCAATGTTCTTAATCAGTTTTCTTCTGTCAGAAAGTTTTGTCATTGATAGTAAGTTCTGAATTGGTTCTAGTATTTCTTAACCTTATGGACGCGCGCTTCCTTTGGCGGCAGTTGGAAAATCCTTGGGAACATCCTGAGTAACTTTGCCCGAGGCTGCCCATTCCGTGCCACGCTGTAATGTCGTAATAAAACCAATACACTTTTGGGAGTAATTTTCATGACCCAGTGTGGTGTGAAAGATTCGCCCTTTTCCATAAGGCAAAGTCATCAGCATCGGCTCGTTTCTGCCGGAGCCTCTTTGTTCAACGGAGCTGTAGGCGGTCGCTAACACGGTAATATTTTCCGCCGGCCCGCGCAGCCGGTCATAAAGCTCATCTTTTTGATGAAGCCATTCAGCGGGAAGCCCCTTCATGATTGGGTGGTTAGGTTCACGGGTTTTAACAACAAATTCGTGTTGATTTCCATGACTGCCTCCAATTCCGGCACCGGGGTCTTTTACAATCTGATTCCTGGCTTCGTCAAAATAAACATAGGGACCGGATTTTTCGTTACGTCCCTCCCATCCGCCAATCCCTATCATTTTATTGTAAGCCTCCCATTTTGGGAACGAATTATCTGCCGCATGAACCACGACGAGCCCTCCCCCATTTTGGATAAACCTCTCAAAAGCATCATTAACAACCTGCGGCCAGGGCTCCCCGTTATAATTGGAAAGAATAACATCATATCCGGTAAAATCCGGTTTAAAGTCTTCCATGTTCTGGCCTTTTTTGGGAGAAGTGACGATGCTTACCGTAAACATTTTGGTTTCTTCCAGGTATCCCTTCATGGCCAGTGTACCTTCGGCCATATTTCTGTGGTTGCTCTGACCGTCTATAATCAGGACTTTATAGGGTTTTTTGGGTAAAGTCTTTATGGTTGACGCATTGATCTGAAACAATCCGACTATAAGAAAAGATGCAACCAATGTGAGTATACGCAGAGTTTTCATGAGGTAATTCTATGGGCCAATAGAAAAAAAGAAGTGATGCCGCGGTTCGTGGCATCACTATCTTAAGCTTAATAAGCTGTAATCTACTCACAGACGGATTGATCTATTTTCCGCCTTTTGGTGCTTTTGCGCCTTCAGTATAAATCGGGTTTTGCTTGTTTCCGCCAGACATCAAGTAAGCAACCAGGTCTCTTAATTCATTGGGATTCAATCCATTAATTAGCCCGGGCAACATGACAGAAACTGTCGACATTTTGGTAGACGCGACCGTTTTTTTACTGATTTTACGAATGGTCTTTTGGTCAAACGGATTTTGCGCGATGTAATAGAAGTTGGCGTCTTCATTGATCTGACGACCCACTACCGATTCGCCATTTTTGAGCGTGTAAGCCACAGATGCATATTGGTCGGAAACTGTTTTGTCAGGGATAATGATCGATTCAAGCATATCCTTCACCGAAAAGCGTGTTCCAAGTTGCGTCAGGTCCGGCCCTACATCGGAACCCTCGCCCTGGATCATATGGCATCTGTTGCAGAGCACTGCCGAGAAAATCATTTTTCCTTTTTCAAAGTCGCGGTTTGCGAGGCTGTCCTGGACCAAAGCAACGGCTTCTTCCACTTTCCATCCCCTGCCAGGGCCTTTTGGACTATATTGTTTCGCGAGGTCGTTTCCACTGGCTGTCAGTTTATCGGCTCCTGATAACTTGTTGTAGTACGCCAGTTTGTCTTGAGGTACATTTTTAAGCGCAATTTGGCGGGCCTTTTCTATAAAGCCAATGTAACTTCTTCCACCCTGGAAGCTGAATGCTTTGTCATACCATTTGAAATAGTCGTCACGCAGCTGCGGTGTCCAACCTGTTTTTGCACCACTGAGGACAAACGCGTAGAATGTTTGTTGTTTCGCAGGCATTTTTTCCAGCATACCGGCAATATCCAAACCGTATTGAGGATTTCTCAAAATAAGATCAGCTGATGCGGTAGCTGTCTCATTGTCTTTATCGTCAAATACTTCGTTTTTCATCAGCAGTGCCAGTGTACGTTCAACAGCCTTTGGTGCTTCAAGGAAAACAAGCAACTTGCTGTAAAGACGGTTGCTCAAAGCAGATGATGACGGATAATGGGGGCTTATATAATCTGTTACTTGTGTTCTTAAAGCACCTTCCAGAGTACCATACCTGAAGAAAGCTACTTCGAATACACGCAAGAGATCTTGTTGCCTGCTTTCAGACAGTTTTTTAAAATCGATACTTGTCAACGCTTTAAGAAGCGCCTCCTTGTCTGACTGGCTTCCCTGACGGGCAAGGGCAAGCAGGGCGTAAACCTTTGTCTGAGGATTCGTTTCAGTAAGTGCTTTCGATTTCCATTCTGCTACGGGCTGATGTTCAACTGCCAGACGTGCCGCATATCGTACAGAGCGGTCGGCATGGGCAAGATAAGGCCATGCGTCGCTCACAGCTTTTGGATCTATACCCAGGTGATATTTTTCGAGATCAGTTCGTAATTTGTGCTCTGGAGTGATAGTTATGGCCGCCACATTCGATCCAGGCTTTAAATTTTTATAGTCTTTGTAGTAAACACGATAAAGATCTGACTCGAGACGGCGACCTCCAGTCAAAAAGTACAGTGCGCCGTCCGGACCAATCGCGCCATCCGTCAGTGGCAAAGGGGATCCTGACAAAAATTCTTCATGATCGGCGACGTATGTTCCGCCAGATGGTTTCAGATGGATCCCATGCATGATACCGAAACTCCAGTCAAATGCCAGAAGCGTGTTCTTATACTTTTCTGGGAATAGTGCATCTTTCAGGTATATCAGGTTTGTTGGAGAACCCTGGCCGATATTCATAATCGGGCCGACATTGTCTGGAAATGACGGAGCCCATTTAGCGTCACCCGTCCTCCATCCAAATTCGCTCGCACTTGTTGCATGGCAAATCCTGGTAGGTCTGTACCAAGGTGTGCCAAAGTCCCATTCCATATCGGAATCATAGGTAAACATATCGCCCGCTTCATTGAACGCGATGTCGAACGGGTTGCGGTATCCAGCGCTTACCAATTCCCAGGTTTTACCCTCCGGATCTGTATGCGCAATCCAGCCGCCGGGTGCCATTCTATCGTTAGCATGACCTCTCGGATCTTTGATGAAAGGAAAGAGGTTATCATTTCCCCAGTTATTAGGCAAACGGTATGAATCCATCTTCGGAAGATCAGTATGGTTCCCGGCAACAACATACAGTGATTTTTTGTCAGGCGACAACTGTACGCTGTGAGGCCCGTGTTCACCCTCACCGTTCATAGATTTAAGCAGTGTGATTTTGTCATATTGATCATCATTATTAGTATCCTGTAAACGATACAAGCCGCTTCCCTTATGAAACCGGGAACTCGCTCTGTTGTTGACCATGACATAAAGGCTGTTGAAAGCATACAAAAGCCCATGTGCAAAACCCATGTCGATTGTTGCGGTGTCACCTTCTATTTTAAGCGGTTCAACTGTCGGTTTTTCTGTAGAACCGATTGGAGGAAGTACAAGGCGGAACAAACCTCCGTACTGATCGGACGTGATCATCCTGCCTTTGTTGTCAAATGTCATAGAAACCCATGAACCGTTCTTCTCTTCAGAAGGACTGTACAAATGTTCCGCTTTGAAGCCTTCCGGCAATTTGAGTTTATCAACTTTCGAGCCTGGAGGACGATGACTGGCAGTTCGGTTACTAAGCATCACTCCGCAGAAAACCCCCACAGCCACTATTGCCGCGAGCGTCATCGGAAGTTTTGACCATTGTCGTTTTGTGTACATTTTACAGTTCAGAGGTTAAGAAATTATGAAATAATAGTGAATAAAGTTGTTTCATCCAAGATCCCGGCATGAGATATCCGTAGAAGGAGAAGTGCTGACATGGTTACTGTTGTCTTAAATAAAACTAACAAAAACTTCAAATAATCTGATAATAAGCAATATTAGGAGTAATGTTCGATCAGACTATCCTGTTGTGTCGGGTGTGGCACGGCCAAATACGCTTGTTCCAAAAAGAAACAAGTGCAGCAGGCGAAGCCTGTGCACTTGTTTTGTTCAATAAGCGGGTGAATAAAACCTTGGATATCCACTCGCTCATAGTATGCAATTAAAAATTAGGCGTTAGAGCGGATTCTACGGCTGGAAGACCATAGTATTGATCCAAAACAGTAAACGCATTTCCGGGAGGGAACGATCCTTCGGGGAAGTAATACGCTGTCGGATTTGCCTTCACTCTCGCGCCATAAGGAACGATGATCTCCTGAATTCGTCCGGTTCTCACGATATCAAACCATCTTTTGTTTTCAAACGCCAGTTCAACTCTTCTTTCTTTAAAGATCACTTCCCGAAGGTCCGCTTGGGAAGACGCAGTTGTTGCTGCCAGGCCGGCCCTTGCGCGTACCATGTTCAGATACGGAATAGCTTCTGCCGGTTTGCCTTGTTCGTTCAACGACTCAGCAAGGAACAGCAGCACTTCAGCATAACGGTAAACCGGGAAGTTCTGTCCGGTGTTGTTATGTTGTGAGTGAGGACGCGCAAATTTCTTGATATAAGGATATTTTTTATCCGCTCTTAAGCTCTGGCTTAATGTAACGTACCCAATGTTCACATCCTTTCTTTTATCACCTGGCTCAAAAGCAGCAATGATGTCCGGGGTGGGTATATCGTTACTTTCTTGCGAAGTACCCTGTGGATTGCTGGTACCCGTAATCGGTAACAATTCTGCGGCAGTGATCGGTGAAGGAAGGATCTGGTAGATCAAATTTCCGTTATAACCTGCCGAACCTTCCATGTACTGCACTTCGAAAACGGATTCCGCATTGTTTTTGTTGGCAGATGTTCCAGAGAATGCATCATCGTAATTTGGCATGAGTGAGTACTCCCCGCTTTTCACGATATCGCTGAGCAAGGTTGCCGCATCAGCCCATTTTTTCTGAACAATGTAGAGATTTGCCAGCAACGTTTTAGCCGTTCCGGAAGTAACCCTTCCCGCCTCTTGTTTTGATTTGGACAACAAGGAAGTCGAAGCTTCTTTGGCATCTTTTTCTATTTGGGCATAAACGTCTTCTACCTTTGACAAGGGCAACGCAGCCTCCTGGCGGTTGGTAACCGGCTCTAGGTGAAGAGGGACCGATCCGAAATACCGGGCAAGTTCAAAATAGGCGAACGCTCGCAGGAATAGTGCCTGACCTTTCAAATTTGCTTTAACCGCGGCGTCAAAATCTACTCCATCGATCAGCTGCAGAACCTGGTTAGCACGGGAAATAATCAGATAGTCCTGACGCCATTGCTGCAAAACATTGTCATTGGCCGTAACGCCGTTAGCGGTAGGAATGGCAAAATCAGCAATGTTTTCCGTCGCATCCACCGCACCATAAAGGGGATTTCTTGCATAATAGGCATTGTCCGAATGCAACTCTCCCAATTTCCACGCGCGGTCATTGAAAATGGTTCTCAGTGGCGCATACGTAGCGTTTACGGCCTGCTGAAAATCAGCCTGGGTTTTAAAGAAAGTATTGGAACTCAACGAAGTCTCCGGCGTCACGGTCAGGAATTTGTCCTGGCAGCTCGTAAATGCCATTGTGGCTAAACAAGCAATTATTATTTTTTTTCTCATTGTCAATATCGATAAAATGATAGATAGCTAGTTGCGGTATTTAGAAATTGAGGTTTATCCCCACTGTCCAGGTACGTGGCACCGGATAGTTAGAAAGGTCACGTCCCTGGCTGAGGTTACCTCCATCGCCGTTGCCATCATCTTGTGAGCTGGTTTCCGGATTAGGTCCGCCCCAGTATTTCGTAAACACATACAGCTGCTGAACAGAAGCGTAAAGCCTGGCAGATTTAAAGATCTTGTTTTTTACGCCCACGTTATAGCCCAGTGTAACATTCTTGATCGTAAAGAAAGATGCGTTCGCCAGGAATTGTGTGCTGGCCCAGTCTCTTTCAAGACCTGTGTAGTTTCCTCCATTGTTTGTGGCACCAAACTTTCCTGCTCCTTCGGTAATGATCGTAGTAGCAACTTGTTTTCCGTCAACCAATGCATTTTTAACACGGAAGCGATCTTTCACGCCTGCAACCATGTTGAATACACCGTCCAGGTTAGCCGTGCTGTACAAGTGCGTCACATAGAGTTGGTTACCCTGCGAGCCTGAGCCTGTCACAGAGAGGTCGAAGTTTTTATAGGACACATTGTTGGTGATACCGTAGGTGAATTTAGGGAACGGGTTTCCAATCACAGTCCGGTCATCCTTGTCCCCTCCGTTGGTAATCACACCGTCGCCATTGAGGTCCTTGTATCTGATCACCCCGATAGCGGAGCGGCCGGGCACAACAGGTGAGTTGGTAAGCTGCTCCGCGGAAGTGTAATAACCGTCTTTAACTAAACCATAAAACTGGCCGAAAGGCTTGCCTACCTGGGTGATATTAACCGAACCATAAACACGGTCAATTCCGTCGGCAAGAGACAGCACCTTGTTTCTGTTAATAGAAATATTGGCGTTGGTTGTCCATTTAATCTGGCCTACTGTGTTGCGGGTTGTAAGAGAGAATTCATTTCCCCAGAACTTAATTTCCCCGATATTGTCATTAAAGTTTCCAAAACCTGCTTCTTGGGCGATTTGCACACTGTAAAGCAGATTACTTGTTCTTTTGTTGTAATAATCATACACAAAAGTGATGCGGTCGTTGAATAAGCCAAGGTCTAAACCTAAGTCAAATTGCTTTGTTTTTTCCCATCCTAAGTTACGGTTGGCAAGTGAGGTTACAGCCGCGCCAGCTGCCACAGTACTTCCGAACACGGAGTTAACAGTATTGTTCACCAAAGCATATTGCGTGTAGTTACCGATATTGTTGTTCCCAATCACACCATAGCTCGATCTCAATTTAGCAAATGATACTTGCTTTACGCTTTTCAGGAATTCTTCATCCGAAACTACCCAGCCGATCGAAGCAGAAGGGAACGTTCCCCAACGGTTGTCAGCACCAAAGCGGGAGGAGCCATCGGCACGTAACGCTGCGGTGAACAAGTATTTACCTTTGTAGTTGTACGTTAATCGCGAAAGGTAAGATGCCAGTGTATATTGGTCAACGCTACTTGAGGTTCCGTTACCCCTTGAAATATTGATCGCGCTCTGTGGGGTCGTGATCCGGTCATCCGGATATGTGTTCGCAGAGACTGTCAATACTTCCTGACGGAATTTTTGCATTGTAAAACCTGCCAATAACTCAAAATTGTGATCGCCCAGCGTTTTATTGTAAGTCGCAATATTTTCGTTTACCCAGCTGAAATTTTGCAGGTTTTGGCGAACAGACGATGCAGTCGTAGGGATCGGTACGTTGATCTGGTAAGTGGCAGTCGACGGGTTAAAATAGTAGAACTTCTGTGCTAAAAACTCCGTGTTGAAAGAACTTTTCAACGTCAGGCCTTTTATTGGAGAGTACGCAATATATGCGTTACCCAGGAAACCGGTTTTCTTGGTTTCGTTCACAAGTTCCTGCGCGGCACGTACCCAGTTTGGATATTTGAAGATATTTCCTGTGTTACCCGGGAATTCGTTATAGGTGGTCAGGTTGCCATTTGCATCATAAATAGGCATAACAGGCCAGGTATGCAACGCGTTGAAGAGGATACCGGTACCACGGTTACCGTCCGATTTCGGTGTGTTGTCAAAAATGTAAGACGGAGCAATATTAAAGCCCAGTTTCACTTTGTTACTCACACGATATTCGTTGTTGATACGTAACGAGTACCTTTTATAGGAGTTGTTTAAAACAACACCCTGCTGATTGAAAACCCCGGCAACTACGGAAGTACTGGATTTTTCTGTGTTGGTCGTTACAGTTAAGTTATAGCTTTGAAGCGGTGCACGGCGCAACAAGGCACGGTACCAGTCATTGTTTTTACCCCTGTATTGGGAAGGATCCTGGAATTCAGCCGGCACAGCCTGGTTCTGGTCTTCGTAATACTCCTTTTTAAACTGGGCGAATTCTTCCGCATTCAACATTTTGACCAATCCGCGATCAGGTACATTCTGGGTACCTGCGTACACGTTAAGTGCGATGTTGGTTTTGCCATTGTTCGATTTTTTGGTTGTGATCAGCACAACTCCGTTCGCTGCACGTGAACCGTAGAGAGAAGTTGAGGCGGCATCTTTAAGAATCGTGATGTCCTCGATTTCGTCTGGGTTCATGTTGCCGATGCTACCTGTGATTGGGAAACCGTCGATTACATATAGCGGATCGCTACCTGCGGAAACGGACAACTGTCCCCGAATACGGATCGACATACCTTGTCCGGGTTTACCGGTTGTCTGGTTGATCTGTACACCAGCCAGTTTTCCCTGAAGCTTCTGGGTAACCTGCGAAACCGGCATATCCTTGATTTCGTCGGCCTTAATGGTTTGGACCGCGCCGGTAATTTCCTTTTTCAGCTGACTACCATAACCTACTACGACTACTTCGGTAAGTGCTTTCGCGTCGGTGACCAACTTGACATCGACGGTGGAATTGGATCCAAGCGCTATTTCCTGGGTCAGGTACCCTACTGAAGAAAATATTAAAACACCGCCTTGATCCGGAACGTTAATGGTATACTGGCCTTCGGCGTCGGTAACGGTACCGGTGGTAGTTCCTTTAACCACAATGCTCGCGCCTGGCACTTTCTCTCCTGTGTCGTCTGTGACCCTACCTTTGATCGATCTGTCGATTTTGACATAGTTGCTTTCTACGAGCGGGGCCGGTGCAAGATGGTTGTAAGCCATTGCGTTGAGACCACAGGCTGCCCCGATAAGCACCTGGCTTACCGAAAGCCTCAGCATGGAGTTCAATCTTGCACAATGAGTGGATTGTCGAAATTGATTCATAGGACTTGGTTTAGTTAAAAAAATTTAGCAGATACATGGGAATTGACTTGATAAAGGTTTGTTGTTTAGGAATAGTCACTTTGGGGTTACCCGAAAAAAAATATTTATTATTGTTTTAGTCTTATTTTAAAAATGGCATGATAATCCAATGCAGAATTAAAAAATCAGGTTTTCAGATCATTGGATTTTGTTGATGAGCGTATCACTACTTTGAGAATAAAATGTCATTGGAGTCCGTAAAGGCCAATTTTTAATCCTTATAGTAATATTTAATGCAATAGTAGAATGATTGAGATAACAGACTGTCCTGCTCTGTCTGGTTTTAATTGATATTTAATTTACATGACTTTTTAGGACATAACCCACAAAAAAACACCCGGCGATGATTCCGGGTGTTTTCAAATCTGCTGGTAGGTGTTACGAAAGCAGTTCCATCACCGCCTTCCCCTTTCCGTCTGGAGTTGTATAAAATGGTCTTTTCTCTACTTCGTACTGGGTGTCCGGTGCGATACCCAGTGCGTGGTAAATGGTCTGATGAATGCCATCAATCTTGACAGGGTTTTCGATGGTTTTGCAAGGACGCTCGTCGGCAGTTTTACCGTACACAAAGCCCTTTTTGACGCCGCCGCCAAACATCAGCATCGAGCAGCCGTCAGTAAAATGTCGATGCATTCCGTAGAATTTCAGATCAGAAAGAATGTCGGGTTGGGCAACCTGCTCCAGTACTTTTTGGTCTGGACGACCTTCTACCATCATATCTCGGCTGAATTCGCTTGCAAGCACCACCATGGTACGATCAAGTAACCCTTTCTCATCGAGGTCCTTAATGAGCTGGGCAATCGGACCATCAATCTGCTTTTTCATTTCTTCCAAGCGAGTATGTCCGTTTTCGTGCGTATCCCAACCTTTAAATGGTTCATATTCAGTGGTTACACTGATAAAACGCGCGCCTTGCTCGGTCAGCCGGCGAGCCAGCAGGCAACCGAGGCCGAATTTCCCTGTGTTGTATACGTCGTAACTTGCCTTGGGCTCGGTGCTCAGGTCAAATGCTTTCGACTCAGGTGAATTAAGCAATGCATAGGCCTGTTCCATGGAGCGTTTCAGGGATTCGCGCTGGTAGTCGCTGCCGAATTCGCCAACCGGGCTGTTATTGATCAGCTCGTTATAGAGCTGGTTTCTTCTTTCAAATCTTTTCGCATCCATTCCAACAGGCGGGCGTACGCTTTCGAGCCCCTGGCTTGGGTCCGGAATGAAAAACGGGCCAAATTCATTGCCGAGAAAACCTGCGGTGTGGAAGGCCTTAAGCTCTTCTGCCTCCCCTACTGTGAAGCGCTGCCCAATGTCCACGAATGCCGGAATGACCGGATTTTTGGGTCCGAGTTCCTTTGCGATCCATGATCCAATGTGCGGAGCAGCAACAGTTTGAGGGGGCTCATAACAGGTATGCCAGTGATACTGATGGCGCGAATGCAGTATATGCCCCATGTCGGCGGCCACATACGAACGGATCAAGGTCCCCTTATCCATTACATTTCCAATAGACTGCAGGCCTTCCGAAAAATGTATCCCGTCCAACTTCGTGGGCATCGATTTAAAGGTGCTTAGTACGCGGTTGCCCTCCATGTCCTTTTCAAAGGGCGTATAGAGTTTCGGATCGAACGTTTCGGTGTGCGCCATCCCGCCGGCCATCCAAAGTAGTATAACGGTATCCGCAGACGAATTGGATCCCGACTTTCCTTTGCAGGAAGACAACAGGCTTGATATCGGAGCCCCGGCTGCCAGGGCGGCAAGTGTTGCGGCGCTGGCGTGCTGCAAGAACTCTCTCCTATTCCATTGGCTTTTCATTTTATCTTATTTTTTAAAATACTGAATTTCAATTATTTATAGCAAACTCGGTTTGTGCATTTAATACTTTTTATACTATTTAAAAATATTTATTTACAATAAAAGTATAGAATGCTAAATAAGTACCATGAGTTTTAATCTTTTAATGCAGTCTATAATCACCTGCCTTTTTATCCATTTGATATTTTTAGTAAATCAATTGGAATTCCGGGACTAGCGCAATGGCCCAGACCAGATCCTGAATACTTTCTTCATTGGGTACCGAGCCCAGGATTTTTTTGGCAGCCGCGATCTCTTTTGGCAATGGGGCACGCCCGAGTGCTTTCCTGTACAAGGCAGTAACGAGCAAATCGGATGTGGTATATTTTGCCTTCCACTCCTTCGAGCCCTGTATCAGTGTCTGGGTGAACTTGTTCCCGTTAGTCAGTTCAAGCGCTTGTAGCAGATTTGCCTGCGAAGTCCTGCTTGTACTCACAGTTTCCCTGTTGGGCCGCCCCAACGAAGTAAGGAATGGATCATTCTTCACAAAGGCCGCACGCGCAAACGGAAGACGGCTCTTCATATCATCGGGTAGTAGCTTATATACCACGGCCGAATCGGGGTACATTGGATTGAAAGCAACCGAGATTGCATCGGAGAACTGCTCGGCGGAAAGTCTTTTCCTGACCATACCGGTAAACTTATAGTCGTTTGCCATGATGTCCTGTGCTTCTTTGACAGACGTAGAGGGAAGTTGGTAGGTTTTGGAGGTAACGATGGTATAGATCAGTTTCTTCATGTCATAGCCATTGGCAACGAAATCCGAAGCAAGCCAATCGAGGAGGTCCTCGCTCCAAGGAACATTGTCCATCATATCTACAGGTTCCACAATTCCCCTTCCGAGCAGTTGTGCCCAGATGCGGTTTGTTACGGTTCTGTAAAGCCTGCCGTCTTTTGGTTGAACAAGGAAGTCGGCGAGCTGGCGCAGGCGTTTTTCGGTGCTGGCATTGACGCTGATCTCGCCCAGTTCCGGGAAAAGTATTTTTGTGCCGGCAATCTTACCAGTGGGTTTGTCGCAGCGGTTTATTTCCAAAAGGGTATCTGCAAATATGTTGGCGAAAGCGTAAGAATCGGCTAGTTTCCAATCGCTGATGAAACTGTCGTGGCAGGAGGCACATTTCAGGTTCAGTCCGAGCAGCACTTGTGACACATTTTGCGCTGCCTGCATTTCGGTGCGTTGACTGGAGTTGATCGTTCCGCGCCACTTAATTCCCCGAATAAATCCTTCTGATGCTTTGGTTGGACTGATGAGCTCCTTCACGAACCAATTATACGGTTTGTTACCTTGCAATGACGCGTATAACCACTTGGTTATGTCGAACCGACCGCCTGTGATGTAACCTGTGCCCGAATAATCGTTCCGTAATGCATCGTTCCAGAAAGACATCCAATGCTGAGCGTAATCATCATTGCGACCAAGCAATTCCTTCGCAAGTTGTTCACGTTTGTCGGGACGTTTGTCGGCTACAAAGGCTTCCACTTTTTCTGGTTCCGGGATCAGCCCAATGATGTCGAGGTAAACCCGGCGAATATAGATACGGTCGTCCACTACTGGTTTCCAGGCAATTTTATTTTTTTGAAAATAAGCATTGACAAAAAGGTCGATCGGTTTGGTCAGGTCGCCCGTTGGCGCCGGAAGAGCTGGCATGCGTGGTTCCAATGCGGCAACACGGTAAATGCTTTTTTCTTTGCCATCGGGCCAAAGCGCGCCTTTTTCGATCCAGAACCTCAATACATTGACCTCCTTTTCGGTGAGCCGCTTGCCCTTGGTCGGCATCGCATCCTTATCACCCTTTGGAAGGGATATTCTCCTGATGAGCTCGCTTTTATCGGGGTGATTGGGAATAACAACCACCCCGTTTTCACCACCTTTCATAATGGCGTCCTTGCTGTCGAGACGTAGATCGCCTTTTGTTTTGGTCTCGCTGTGGCAGCTGTAACAGTTGTGGGCCAGGATAGTCCTGACCTGCACATTCAGTTCCTGTACCTGCTGCGGGTTGAGCGCCCCGGTGTTAGTCAGTACGAAGTATGCTTCGTCGGCCCCGCCTGGCTCTATGGTTCCGGCTTTACCGCCGGGCAGCACGCTTGAAAGATAGTCGTCGCCGTGGGTGAGCATTGCACCGTAGTGTCCCGCAAATGAAACACCAAAAACTGTGGTGAAGATTAAAGAGCGGTAAACTGCCCTGTTTTTAGATCTTAATGTGAAAGTCGCGATGACGGCCAATGCCATGGTGGCAATGCCTGACCATTTGTGAATATCGAAACTGCCGCCGCTGGCATCTTCCGCTTCTGCGAGCATCAGACCAAAGATTACGGCAAAAACAGCACTGATCGCACCTACCCAGGTGAGTATGTTGATCGCATCCCTGAGTCCGGCTGACCGTCGCTTCCAATCAATAAGTTCAAGTAATAACGCGACACATAAAAGCCCAATCGGAAAATGCACCATCAATGGGTGTAGCCGCCCTAAAAATTGCCAAAGCCAAAAAGTTTCGTTTGCTTGGAGTAACACAATGTATAAGATTATGGGTTTAGAAATATCCAGTATGATTACCTGAAATATTGTACAATACTAAAATGAACGAGGCCGCATGCCATCCTGCTCTGTCTTGTCTGACGACTGGGGCAAAGCTGCTTCAAGTTCACTGTTTGCAGAGATTCTCAAGGATAGAATTGAGGAATAGAATAATTTGACAAAAAATAATATTGTTATGATAACGATTTGCGATAGTTAAAGTTACAGATATTCTCAGAATGTGTCAAAGACAGACATATAGTTAAAATATCTGTATGGCAAATGAGCGGAGTCACCGCATCGCGCCTAACAGGCAACGAGTCTTGACTCCGCTCAGGATAACCATAAAATCAATAACCCGGGTTTTGGGTAAGCTTGGCATTGATCAGGATCTGCGGAGCTGGTATTGGGAGATAATACTCGTTTTCCGTATACACATAATCCGTAGAATTGAATGGGACATTGCCCCTGTCGACAGTTGGTTTGGCGCGTTCCATAGCTCCGTGCGCATTCATAAACGCGGCCCACTCCGCAGGGGTTTTCGTTCTTTTCAGATCAAACCAGCGTTGGTTTTCAAATGCGAGTTCCAGTCTCCTTTCTTTTAAAACGGCAGCCTTAAAAGCGACCTTGTCGGTAGCGGTAAGGTCGGCTAAGCCGGCGCGTTTGCGGATCTGGTTTACGTACCCCAATGCTTCGCCGGTTGGCCCGGAAACTTCATTCGTTGCTTCGGCAAGCATCAGCAGTACATCAGCATACCGAAGGATCGGCCAGTTGGTGTTTGTACGGCCAACGATTGTATGCGGATAGTTATATTTGGCTACATAGGGTACCGGATACACTTTTCCATCCAGCGTGAAACTGGTTTTCAAGGAAATGTCTTTCCGCAGGTCACCCGTCTCGTAGGCAGCAATGATATCATTTGTCGGCACATTCCTTCCTCCGTTTGAACCAGAAGAATAGCCTGTAATTGCTCCTTTCGATACCCTCGGGGCAAAGACATATTCAAAATTACTCCATTCGCCGAGGTCATTGTCACCCTGGTACTGAATCTCGAAAATGGATTCAGGGCCGTTCTTTTTAGCCGGCGACGGATCGAAGTTATCCGCGTAGTTCGCGTTTAAGGCATATCCAAGCGTAGTGACCTGCTTCAATGTGGTTATCGTTTCCGCATATTTCTTGTTGATCAGATACGATTTACCCAGCAGGCTCAGGGCGGCACCTTTTGTTGCCCGGCCTTTGTCAGCAGCACTTGCGTAAGCCGCAGGAAGCGCAGCCGCTGCTTCGGTGAGGTCTTTGGTTACCTGGGCCCAAACCTCGGTTTGTGGGGATCTTACCAGATCAAATGCAGGGTCCGGCGTCTTCAGGGTTGAAGTAACAATCACCACATCGCCAAAATATTGTACTAAATTGAAGTACATATAAGCCCTGAGGAATTTCAATTGTCCTTCGATCTCCTTTCTGGGCGCATCGTCAATGGTGGCGTCTACCATTTTTTCGAGCGTGAGGTTGCAATTGTAAAGGGCTGCATAGTAGCCGTTCCACAAGTTTGCGATTTCTCCGTTTCCTGAGTTGACCGTTCCAAATTCAAATGCTTCCCAGCCGCCGGCTCCCCCGCGATCGGAAGGGTTGAGGTCAATGGTCGTATTGTCTGTATAAAATTCCCCGAAGAGATAGGCCGTATTGTTCAACGCCTGAACCTGGCTGTAAACGCCGTTCAGAGCCTGCTTTACCTGCGCCTCGTTTTTGTAGAATACATCAACACCTACTTTCGTCGGGTCGGTCTCGGTCAGGAAACCGTCGCCGCATGAAGATAGAAAGAGGCTCAGCGTGATACCTAGTATGGTTATTTTTTTCATTTCTATCGATGTTAGAAGTTTACTTTAAGGCCAGCGGAAAAAGTTCTAGGAACGGGATATGACTCATCGTCATTGTTAAGTTCCGTTCCCCCTCTTACACCGGCATCAGGGTTATTTCCAGGGTATTTGGTTACAAGCAGCAGGTTAGCCGCGTTAACAAAAATCCTCGCGTTAGACAGGATGCCGTCGATTTTTGGAAGTGTATAACCAATTGTTACGTTCTTAACCCACATATGTGTGCCGTCGTACACGTAACGCTCGCTGCTCTCGCGTGACCATTTGAAATAGTCGGTACCGCCTTGCGAATGTTTGTCCAGCGGGTTAGGGCCTGGATTTTCAGGCGATCTCCAACGGTCTTTGGCTTTTTCCAATACATTGAAAACGCCGTCCATATTCATGGTAGAGGCTTCGATGTTACGGTAGATATCATATTTGTAAGCACCCATCAACAACACGCTGAAATCAAAGCCTTTGTAATCGGCCGCTAAAGTCCATCCCCAGTTGAACTTAGGGTTAGGGTTACCGATCTCGGTCATATCCTTGGTATCATAAGAAACGATCCCGTCCGGTCCTCCATCTGGTGCGCCGTGCAAATCTGCGAATTTCATCGCACCTGGTACGGCACCTTCCTGTAACGGGGCCGCGTCGATCTCAGCCTGGGTATTGAATATACCTAGTTTTTTGTACCCAAAGATCATACCGATCGGACGTCCAACCTGCTGAATATTGTATCCGCCGTACTGGCTTCCCTGAAGAATGAAATCGTTCTGACCCCTGATCGCAAGCACCTTATTACGGTTGAATGTAATGTTGGCATTGGTGCGAAAGTTAACTTGACCGATTTTCATGCGATAAGTTGCAGCGACTTCCACGCCCTTGTTCTGAACCTTACCCAGGTTTTTCAAAGTTGTGGTAAAGCCAGACACAGCCGGGATATTGTAGCCAAGCAGCATATCGTCGGTGATTTTTTTGTAATATTCAACAGTGAATACCAGCCTGTTGTTAAATGTAGCCAGGTCCATACCGATGTCTAACTGGTTTGATTTTTCCCAGGTTAGCTCCGAGTTAGCAAACCGCGTTACTGTTTTACCAGGAGAAAGCGTGTTCCCGAGCACGTAGTTGTTGAGGCCAAGGAAAGCCAAACTCGCATAGTTTCCGTCGTCAGCAATGTTGCGGCCTGTTCCAAAGTTATTATTGGCTGTCACATTATAGGTGTTGTTACCAGTCATACCCCAGCTTCCCCGTAATTTAAGGTCAGTCAGCCAGGAGACTTTCGGCATAAACTGTTCTTCCGAAATTCTCCAGCCCACAGATGCCGCCGGGAAGTTGCCAAACTGGTGGCCTTCGCTGAAACGGGAACTTCCTTCACGGCGGAACGATGCAGATAGCAAATACTTATCTTTAAATGAATAGTTCAACCTGGCCATGTAAGCGACCATGGTCCACCTTCTTTCCATGGAGTTGGACGAGCGGATGGTTGCATTTCCAAGGAATGGGGACAAATCGTCCGGGAACGTGTTACCGTCTCCATAAAGTCCTTTTACGGTTTCTTGCTGAGCTGTGTAACCAAGCAGCGCATCAAAGTGATGGTCTTCTCCGAAGTTCTTGCTATATGTCAGCAGTTGGTCAGCTGCATAGTTTCGCAGTTCTTCGGCATCGTCACGTTCTGTTGCAATTCGAGGAGGAGCGCCACTGCTCCCTGTTGCTACCGGCAAACCGATCGTTGAAGGGACATATTCCTTATAAGTGTTGTAATTGATTTTGGCGTTTACCGAAGATCTGAACTTCAGTCCGGGGGCCAGGTTCAGCTCGATATAACCATTTGCAAGTACGTCGGCGATGTTACGTTTTCTGCTGATGTTCTTTAGCATATATAAAGGGTTAGGAAATCCGAAGATATCTCCAACTCCATTATAGTAAGGGATTAGCTCACCTTTCTCGTCATAAGCCGGATAGCGCGGATCGGCGATGAGCGTTAAACCTACCTGGGCATTACGACCGTCTGTACTGGCGAGGCTTGAGCGGGAATAACTTCCCGCAATGTTCGCACCCATTGTGATGAACTTGTTGATATCGCCAGATAGGTTGGTGCGCAAAGAAGCACGATCGTAATCAGTGTATTTCAAGGCACCGTCTTCTTTGTAATACCCGACGGAAACGACTGATTTGATTGGGCCTTTCCCGGAAGACAAAGTCACGTTAATGTCTTTATAAGGGGCATTATTATGCAGGATCAGATCAAACCAGTTGGTAGAATACTTGGTGTTCTCAGGATTTCTGAAATCGATAGGGATCTCTTCATTGGTGGGTTGCCGCTTGTTGGCAAGTACATACCTTCCTATAAAAACTTCTTTCTTAAACTGGGCAAAATCCTTACCATTTAAAACTTTGGTTCTTCTCGCCTCTGGAACGTTCTGGAAACCGTAGTCGATAGAAACATTCAGGCTTGTCTTACCTTCTTTTGCCGATTTAGTCGTGATCAGCACAACCCCGTTGGATCCCCTCGCACCATAAATTGCAGTTGAGGCAGCATCCTTCAATACAGAGATCGTCTCGATATCATTGGGGTTCAGGTTTTGCCCCACGGAAGTCCCCACCGGGAAGCCATCGATGACATACAGAGGGTCACTGCCTGCTCCGAGGGAGCTGATACCACGGACTTTTACTTCAAATTGTTGTCCGGGCGTTCCGCTTTTTTGCTTGATAATAACGCCGGGAGCCTGTCCTTGGATCATTCTGGTCACGTTGGACTTGGGTACTTCCCCAATGTCGTCGATGTTGATGACGGAAAGCGCCGAGGTGATGTCGCGTTTACGCTGGGTACCATAACCCACGACGACCACTTCTTCCAGAGCCTTGGTATCAACAGCAAGCTGCTGGTCTATGGTGGTTTGATTGCCTATAGTTGCCTCTTTGGTCAAATATCCTACGAAAGAAAAAACCAGCACATTGGTGCCGGATTCGGGGATATTAATGCTATAAGCTCCTTCAGCGTCCGTGACAGTACCGGTGCTGGTTCCTTTCAGGATTACGCTCACACCGGGAAGGCCAAGTCCTTTGTCGTCAGTTACTTTTCCTTTCACCGGTCTGTCGACCGTTACCGTTACCGGAAGGCGAGCTGCAGAATTATTTATGGCGGCATGCGCAAAACCCGTGGACAATGCGCCAAAAAGTACGTGGGCGAGAATCATTTTCTTGAACGATCGCCTGCACGTGAGGAAATTTAGTGGTCGAGGTACATTCATAAGCTTAGGAATTGATGAGTTAAAATTGAGATTTGAGTAATTCACGGGTACTTGTACGGGGCATGGCTCTTTTTCATGGCAATAGATTTGGTGAAACATAGGAAACGGATATTCAATAAGTACAATTAATGATTTGAATTGTACTTGTTTTTGCAATAGTATCGGTAATACAAGGCCTTACTATCCTGTTCTGTCCGGTAAAAAGCCAAAAAGTGTATGAAAGAAACAATTAATATAATTTTTTGTATTCCAAAATTTTGGTCGTTAAAATGATCATTTTGGAGGTGATTGATTAATTTTATGGCATGTGCAATTGTTAGCGAATCAATATGGCCAGAGGTGTACTGTGCACTCTTCTTACATTAACACTGTTAAATGTCTTTACGACGGGTGTTTTGGCTAATCATATCGTGGGCGGGGAACTCCGAATGAAGCGCAGTGGCGGCCCCAATAGCTTTCAGATCACGCTTATACAGTTTTGGGACAAAAATCATTTGGTTGAGTCGACACCACTGTCGACAGGAAACAGGGACCTGTGGGCAGATCTATATATTTACCGGAAAAGCGACAATGCTTTTATGGAAACGGTAAGGGTAGGCTACATCAACTCAGAAACGATTGCTTACCAAAATAAAGCTTGTGCGGTGGTCAGGTCCCTGAATACTTTAATGGGGATTTATCAGGGGCAGGTTACTTTGAATGCACAGAAGTACAGCGACATGAGTGGTTACTATATTGTTTGGGAGCGTTGCTGCCGCAATGCCGATATCAATAACATAACTTCACCTGGTGATAACGGCATGGTGTTTTATCTTGAGTTCCCTCCCGTTTCTGTTCAGAATTCGTCACCCGAGTTCGTAGCGCCCAACGGGCAGTATATTTGCAGCAATCGACCGTTCTCCATGACTATGAGCGCAACTGACGAGGATGGAGATGAATTGAGGTACTCCCTAGTGACGCCTCTCAGAGGAAACACTGACGCCCAGCAGCCTTTCGGGGATAGCACGTCCAAGCGTGGCTACCCTACGATTACTTGGGTAGCCGGCATTTCGCTTTCTAATGTAATACCGGGAACCAGTCCGTTGAAAATCAATAGCGCCGGCATTATCTCAGTTACTGCCAACCAGCTCGGCTTGTATGTCTTTTCAGTTCAGTGCGAGGAATACAGAAATGGGCGAAAGATAGGGGCCGTTCGAAGAGATTTTCAACTATTGGTGATTGACTGTAATGACGACCAGCCTGAGCAGCCGGTCATTACCATGCAATCGCAGCCGGTTACTGAAATCTCGTTTTGCCCGGAAAGTCCCGTCCAGCTGGAAACTGCAAGTTCGCCTGATTGGTCCTACCAATGGCAGCTAAACGGTCTGAATATTCCAGGGGAAGTTAGCTCCACCATAATGGTCAAGGACTCTGGTAATTATTCTGTTGTGAAAAGCTATACAAAGAAATGCTCCCGGGATACGACCTCCCAAATGGTTCATGCCCGTTATGCAGATCCGGTTCTGGCTAAAATTTCCGCACCGAAGGATACTTTGTGCGAGGGAGAATCCATTAGTTTACTAGCTAACAACGGAAGTCTGAACAGCGGCGAGGTGATCGAATGGAGCAAGGACAACGTACAATTGACTGAAAAAAAGGCTGTACTTGCCGTTGATGCCGCCGGGACGTATTCGATTAAGATCAGTAATGGGACGCTTGGTTGTGCTGGCCGGGACACTTTGCGCATAGGTCAGGGCAATTTTACCCTGACATTACCTGCCAAAAAAGGAGTGATCGAGTCGTCCAGGACCTCCCTTGTCCCAACGATCGATCCATCAAATGCTGCCTATACTTATTTGTGGTCTCCGCCGGAAGGTCTGGTCTCTGCACCTGCTGATAAGGTTGCAATTGTTTCGCCGACCCAGGAAACAGAATATCATTTATTAGTAACATCTGCCAGCGGATGCACCGCCGAAGCCTCAACGCTGGTTTTTGTGATAGATAAAATGCATATCCCAAATTCATTTTCTCCCAACAATGACGGGCATAACGACACTTTTCAGATCTACAATGCCAAGGAACAAATTCAGGAGATGCGCATTTTCAACAGATGGGGCGAATTAATATTCTTCTCAGAAGGTTACGAAAGGCCTTGGGATGGGACATACAAAAATGAGCCAGCGCCTGCAGGTAATTACCCTTACGTGATTAAAACCGCCGAACAGGAATTAAATGGTACCATCCTGCTTTTGAAATAATCCTCCTTTACTAAAGGGCATTAAATTACCTAGCCTCTTTAAATTCTTTATACGTCCCGTCCGTATAAAAAATCAGGATACGATCAATCACTTTTTCCTGTGTAACTACTACCCTTTTCTGCTCCTTGCTGACAATGCTTTGTACAGGTTGACTAGGCGGAGTACTTTTTCTACGCAATTCTGGCTGGACCGCGGTAATTGTTTCCGGAAGTTCGCCTTCGTCCAAAATCCAGTTCAAGCCGAGCTCGGGGAACCTCTTCACGATTTTTTGAATGATATCCAGGCTTGGTTTATTTCTGCCTGCCAGAATATGCGACATGCTTGATCGCTGTATCCCTATTTCGTCTGCAAAAATAGAGGGAGTTATATGCTTATCTGCCAGTATCTGTTTAATCTTGTCACTTAGATCCATATGTTGTAAGGTTAATCAATACACAAATGTAACTAATTGGAATTTCCTTTGCAATTTAATATATTAAACAAAGCGAATAGTTTAAATATATGTATAGTGTATAAATGTAATTCACATGTGCATATGTTAATTATAGTGCACAAAAAAAGTGCGGCACATACTGCCGCACTTTACATTTGTAATATCTTCTGAATTAAACCGCGACGTGATTTTCTCTTAACGCATCGTTCAGCGAAGTTTTCAAATCTGTGCTGGGTTTTCTTTTGCCGATAATAAGGGCACAAGGCACATGATAAACACCCGCTGCAAATTGTTTCGGGAGCGTTCCTGGTATAACAACAGAATCTTCTGGCACAAATCCCTTATATTCAATTGGTTCGGCACCTGTAACATCAATGATCTTTGAGCTGCCGGTAATGGTAACACCAGCGCCTAATACGGCTCTTTTCCCGATGTGGGCGCCCTCCACAACAATGCATCGCGAACCAATAAATGCCCCATCTTCAACAATTACCGGCGACGCTTGAACCGGTTCGAGCACGCCACCGATACCCACCCCGCCGCTCAGATGTACATTTTTTCCAATTTGCGCGCAACTGCCGACGGTTGCCCACGTATCTACCATTGTTCCTTCGTCTATATATGCGCCAATGTTGACGTATGACGGCATAAGAACAACTCCTTTTGAGATGTAAGCTCCGTACCGGGCAACCGCTGGTGGGACTACACGTACGCCAAGTTTGTCATAGCCGGTTTTCAATTTCATCTTGTCGTGGTATTCGAAGATGCCCGCCTCGGTTACCTGCATTTGTTGAATGGGAAAATAAAGAATAATTGCTTTCTTAAGTGCTTCATTAACCTGCCAGGTCCCATCATCTTTGGGCTCGGCAACGCGTATTCTTCCTTTGTCAAGCTCCTCGATAATTTCTCTGATGTAATTTTTAGCGGCCTCCTCCTTTAAAAGTTCCCTGTTGAACCAGTAAGATTCTATTTCTTCGGTAAAAGTCATGTTTAAGTATTTGATTAATTAAAATGGTTTAAACTATTGTTTTTTAAGTAGTTACGAATTATAAGAATTTTTTATTCTAAGAGTATAAAACATGGATGTATTTAAACGATGATTTAGTTCTTAGAGAAGAAGTAAAAGATTTTAACAGCAAAGATATAACAGCACTCCGAATAAGGAAAAGATAAGAATATGTTTCGCGTAAACTAACTAGAACGACATTAGCTAATTTCATTAGTAAATTATTAATTAGCAAAATCGCAATTCTCTGAATTTACTAATTAAGATAGTATTAAATGCCAACTTCTTTTTTAAATGCGTTTTCTTTCTATCCGCCGCCATTTTTATTAATATTGCCCATAAATAACCAATCACAAGAGATATGTCTAAAGTTAAAGTAGCAATCAATGGATTTGGCCGTATCGGTCGCCTCGTCTATCGTCAGATTTACAACATGGAAGGTATCGATATCGTTGCCATAAATGACCTGACAAGTCCAAAAGTCTTAGCACACTTACTTAAATACGATACCGCTCAGGGCCGGTTTGATGCTGATGTTAAATCAACAGAAAACTCGGTAATAGTAAATGGAGAAAATATCATCATCTACGCCCAACGTGATCCTTCACAAATTCCGTGGGCGGCACACGATGTGGATGTTGTCCTTGAATGCACCGGATTTTTCACAAGTCAGGAGTCCGCAAGCGCACATATCAAAGCAGGCGCCAAAAAGGTAGTAATCTCTGCTCCCGCCACTGGCGATCTCAAAACAATTGTGTTCAACGTGAACCACAATATCCTTGATGGTTCGGAAACCATTATCAGCGGTGCTTCATGTACAACCAACTGCCTTGCTCCTATGGCTCAGGTATTGGAAGAAAAATTTGGCATTGTGAACGGTTTAATGACAACGATCCACGCGTACACCAATGACCAGAACACTCAGGATGCCCCACACCCCAAAGGCGATTTGAGAAGAGCAAGAGCTGCTGCGCAGAATATAGTGCCAAACAGCACCGGCGCCGCAAAAGCAATTGGCCTTGTGCTGCCATCGCTGAAAGGAAAACTGGACGGTTCTGCACAACGTGTACCTACTCTGACAGGTTCACTGACAGAATTAACCGTTATTCTAGCAAAAGAAACATCGGTTGATGAAATTAACGCCGCGATGAAAGCTGCTTCTAACGAGAGTTATGGATATACTGAAGATGAAATCGTGAGCAGCGATATTATCGGAATTAGCTATGGTTCCCTTTTTGATGCAACGCAAACACGAGTTCAGAAAGTTGGAGATACGCAACTTGTAAGAACTGTAAGCTGGTACGATAACGAAATGTCATATGTTTCACAACTTGTGAGAACAGTTTACTACTTCGCAAGCCTGATTGCAAAATAGTATATCCGACTTTGCAGAAACGCCCGTGTTCTTCGAATGCGGGCGTTTTGCTTTTCAGGCCACCCTAGCTTTGATATATTTGATAGAATAGCCCTTCGCCACGAAAATCCCCTCGTAATGCGTCTTAACTCCGTAGTGCTCGTCGAGGAGCGGCGACTGATAAAGATCTTCCGTATGCTCTAGGATAGTATATTGATCCGACCGGCTCAACGTATCCAAACTATATCCATAGAGAAAATCGCTGTCTGTTTTTAAATAGAACATTCCACCGCTACGCAGAAATTCCGCGTATTTTTTCAGAAAACCGGGATTTGTCAGCCTTTTGTTTTCATCCCTGTCCCTTACCTGCGGGTCTGGATGAACCAACCAGATTTCGTCGAGCTCATTCTCTTCAAAAAACTCGTGGGCATATTGGATCCCCGCCCGAAGAAACGCAACATTAGACAACTTTTGCTCGCTAGCTAAGACACTACCACGCGCAATACGATCGCCCTTGATGTCCATTCCAATGAAATTTTTATTGGGAAACATGCTGCCCAACCCCACGGTATACTCTCCTTTTCCACATGCTAGTTCTACCACAATCGGATTGATATTGTTAAAGTAAAACTTATTCCAATTCCCCTTTATCTCGGTATACAATGGCTTTCCAGCCTGAATTACATTTTCTGCATCTTCATTAAACTTGTAATGATGCAACTTTCTTCGCGCCATTCTAATTTTTCTATAATTGTTCAAGGTCCGCGACTACAAAGGTACTTCCGCCGACATAGATCGCGTCCTCCTCGCTCGAATCAAATATTGCCTGTTTTAAGGCTTCATTTACATTTTCATAACTCTTACCATGCAGTCCGCGCTTGGACGCAGCAGCGCTCAATTCTGACACATTTAAGGCGCGCATATTAGAAGGTTGGCAGAAATAATAAATCGCATCCTTGGGAAATAGCCCCAGCATCCCCGAAATATCCTTGTCTCCTACAAAACCGATCACAAACCGCCTTTCCTTGTGGGCCAATTGCACAAACTGGCTTATTGTAGCACTCAGCCCGGCTGAATTATGGGCAGTATCGCAATATACAAGCGGCTTTTCCATGAGCCTCTGCCAGCGTCCCTTCAGCCCGGTAATCCGCACAACTGATTGCAATGCATTATATACCATATCATCAGTTATTTGCCACCCTTTAGACACCAGTACACTTACCGCGCTCAACACGCCAGCAAGATTTTTAGTCTGGTAAGAACCAGCCAGGTCTAGCTTTAATGAAGACAGTCTATTTTCGCCCGATGATCTTTCCAATACATCTACTACCATTGCGCCGTTATCGAAACCTTTTGGATTAATCTGAAACTGCTGTGAGCCAAATGTTAAAGGTGCATTCAAAGCCTTCGCCTTATCGCGCATGACCCCGGCTATTTCTTCGCCCTGATATTCACTTACGACAACCGGAACATTTTGTTTGATAATACCTGCCTTCTCGCCAGCAATTTCAGACAAAGTTTCCCCTAAAAACTGGGTGTGGTCGAAGCTGATATTCGTTATCACCGAGACTTCCGGAATAATGATATTGGTTGAGTCCAACCTGCCACCCATACCAACTTCTATCACGGCTACATCTACCTGGCTCTTCTGAAAGTATGAAAATGCCATTGCCACGGTCACTTCGAAAAAAGACGGGTTAAGGTTATCAATGTTAGATCGTTGACTTGCTGTAAAATCTATAATAAACTCTTCATCGACAAAGTTACCGTTTACCCTTATACGTTCCCGAAAATCCTTTAAATGAGGGGACGTATAGAGCCCAACTTTGTAGCCTGCCTCTTGCAATATAGCGGCGAGCATATGAGAAGTACTCCCCTTCCCATTAGTTCCTGCAACATGAACGGTCGGGTATTGGTCCTGTGGATTGCCTAATGACTTGCAAAGCTCACGTGTAGTATGAAGGCCCGGCTTAAAAGCTCGGGCCCCGATATTTTGAAACACTGGCAATCTACGGTAAAGGTAATCGATCGTTTCCTGATAATTCATTTCTGGTTACCGAGAGCGTATTTTAAAGGTAATTGTCCCAATTGATTCGTCGGGAACGTTGGAAGATTTTGGAATAAAAGTCAGATCGCGGACAGCACTTTTGTATTTGTTTACCACAGCATAATCGGTAACTGTCGTACTTTGCGTCACAATGCTTTTAACCCTTCCGTTGCGGTCAACCGTAATCTTAAATGTAATATCTCCGGTAGCGTCCGAATTATCGTCCACAACAGGCCTTCTTGACCAGCTCCAACCAGATAAACTCAGGCCCACAGCAGTTCCGCCGCCACCGCCTTCGCCTTTATAGGTTTTAGCGAATAAGCTACCACTTTTTGAACCTTTGTCGCCCACGCCTTCTGCATCGTCCCCATTATTATTCCCGCCAACTCCACTCTGCGTACCATTTGTTCCGTTGCTACCCGACTTGCTGCCCGCAGATTTAGTAAAAAGCGCATCCTTATTGACGGCCTTTTCAGGTGCCGGCTTGGTAACAGGAGCCGAGGAACTTTCCACGCCGGTCGATTTTTTCACGTCTGTTTTTTCCGGAGCTTCAACAGGGCTTTCCGCTTTTGTTGTAATTACCGGCTTCTCAGCAACCGTTTTTGTGGGTTTTGGGGATTCTATTTTCGGCGGTGTAGGTGGTGTTGGCTTTGGTGTTGACACTGATTTCACCTTCCTGACCTCGTCAGCATCCGCCTTCATATTCTGGGCAACCTTGCTGTTGCTGGGTTTGTTAAACGTCTGGATATCACCCTTCCCGGCCTTGCTCGTTCCATAGTTCACCTCTACAAACAGCTCCATAGGTTCCACTTTTGGCAAAGAGCTGCTCAGTTTGATAAAGAAAAACAAGCCGAGCATAGCTGCAGTAATGCCGAAGGAGCAAGCCCATGAAATAGCTATTCTTTGTCTATCTTCTGCTTGTAATGTCATCATTGTGATTGTGCTGTAATTTCTTTCGAAAACGTAAATTTAGAAAAATTCGTATGCAACAAAAAAGGAAGCCCAAGTGCTTCCTTTTTTGTCCGGCTACCAGTCGCTATTTTTTCTTGAAAACCCAGCCGGCTTCGCCTATTACCTGTTTGAGTTTGGCCGAGGCGCGGTATGCCTCTGTTTCGGTATCGTATCCATCTATTGCAACCTTCACCTTTTTGCTGAATGGATCACCCGGTAAAATCATTGCTTCTGTAAACCCTTTAGCCTTTAATTCTGTCAAAAGCACTTTTGCTTGTCTGTTACCCTTAAATGCACCCGCGATTACGTAGAATCTGGCTTCTTTCACAGCCGGCTTGGAAACCAAGGCTTCTGTAGCAGCAGGGGGTACCACTTCGTTGTTCACTTTTACTGGATTATTGACAAGCGAATCGGTGGCCAAAGGTTGGGTTTCCACAGCAGGAACTTTTTCCACAACAGAACTCACCTTAGCGGATTGCTCAACAATCTTCTTTTCTTTTGGGACTACTTTGCTACCTCTGAAAAGCTCAGTAAATGGATTCAATGTGCTTCTGATCTCACTTTCCGACGAGTTGACAAAGAAAAAGCTCAACCCGCATAGAAGACCTGCGACCACTGCCGCCGCTGCCCATCCCAGCCATTTTACAGGTTTCCTGGTAGCTTCATCTAATTCGACTATTTCTACCTCATCTTCTCTGGTGTAGGCATGGGCAGAGGTCGCCGATACTGTTTCTCTGCTCAATTCCCTGGCCTTAACTTTGCCGAAACCGTACCACTCATCCTTAAAGTATTTACCAGTGTTAGGTTCGAAAACCAGCTTGCCTTCCACGTTCCTATTAAACTCGCCGATTCCAGGAATATTAGCTGTTCCTCTTGATTCCAGGCTCTCCCAGAGCTTTTCGGTGTATAGCCTTACATAATCCACCGCCTCGCTATGAGACCACTTTTCCTCCCTAGAAATGTAATTGGCAAGCAAGCCATCGTCCAACTTGAGGTATTCGTTAAAAGCGAGCCGTTTCAAAGGGGGTGTGAAAAATCCGGAGCTTCTGTCGAATGAGGCAGGAACCTGATGTGACAGCAGGGCACCGAATCCTGGAATAATCACGAATTCGTATTCGCCAATGAGTTTTCGGATTACGGTTTCAACTGCTATCATTTATTTTTTTGTAGTTATCTCAGCGAAGTTAAAAAGAAAACGATAATCCGCCAATAAAGTTTAGCCCCTGCTGAGGGTAGTATTGGTACCGCTGATACTGCTTGCCAAGTATGTTATTGATGGTCACAAAGGCCGAGAAGTTCCTGGTTAACAAGTAGTCTATCTTAAGATTCAGATCAGTGATAACCGGCAATTTGGTCACGACGCCTGTCTGAAAATTCTTTGCCTTTATTCCTCTTAACATATAAAAATCAGCCGTGACAAAGAGTTTTTTGCTAATAGATAGTGCATTAAACCAATTTAACGTCAGGTCAGGCCGGTGCCATGCTTCCTCTACATTTTCCACCGAATAATCGAAAAAGTTCGCTTTAAGCGATGTCTTGAATAAGTCGTTAAAACTGTAACCTGCCTGAGCGGAAATCGTAAGTACTTTCGTTTTCCCTGAATCATAAATAATGGAAAACCTCGACGTATCGACCAGCGAATTGTTGAAATTGTAAAAATTCCGATAGCTGGTATAAGCGACCTTACCTTCGTAATTGAAGCCGCTTGTTGTCTCTCCCTTCACTCCACCGCTGAATTCAGCTGTTTTATCAGTATTCACAATCAACACATTGGGTCCGAGCCACTGATTTTCGCTCAACATACTTTTTAGCGTATTTCTGACGATGTCACCATTCCATCCGGCAAAAATGTGCAGGCCCGTAAATGGTGTGACGTCCAAATTAACGGCGGGGAATGCTTTGGTTCTGTTAATGTCCAGCTCGCTGTCTGTTTCGTTGACGACATTAAGTCCTGCGGAAACAGAAAATACATCTGTAACATACTTAAACGTAGGTTTTACCCGGAACAGGTTACGGTTATAAGTCAGCCTGTCCACACGTTGCGATACAAAAGCATCAGCATCGAGTAAGGCATAAAATGTTTCCGAAATAGGCACGGAAGCAGTCAATTTGGTTCCCCAATCTATTTCCGAAGCACTATAACGGTCTTTCAAACTGCTGAAATTTGTCTTTACCGAATAGTCGACCAAAACAGAGGCATCCGTATTTTCAAAACCCAGATTGACACCAAACTGATTTATAGTTTGCCGGATCGTATCACGGTTCACTGCTACGCCTTCGGGCTGTGGCTTGTACCCATAGAAGTAGTAGTTTTTGCGGTCGTAATCGACGCCGCCCTCCACTTTGTATTTGCTTCGGATGTACTTGCCGGCGATCTTGATATTCGTGCCAGCATTAGCTGAGTTCTTGCCATCCACCGGGCCATTGGCTGCAGACAAATGTTTAAGTTGTGCAGTAAAGGCAAGATCCTCGGAAGGACGGCCACCTACAAAAAGTTCACCCAGCAGCCTGCCATAATTTCCTCCACCAAGTTTCACATAATTGTTCAAAACATCGGGCTTGGCCTGGCGATCCTTCTCATCTGATGAAACTCCCACAGCCGGTGTGAGCTTGGGCGAGGTCACATTAATGTTGGGATCAATGATTTCATAAGCCACTTTCTTCTTGCCAGTTTCGCCTTGCACCGGCTGCACTTTATCAAAAACCCGGTTAGCCGGGGCAAATTCAATGCTTTTTTCCTTTACAATTTCGTATGTCTGACTTTCTATCTCGCCCTTTTGCGCCTTCACAAATTGGGTTGAGAACCCAATAGTCAGTAAAAACAACGAAAAACGTATTGAGCTGGAATTCATCATGAGTAATAAGATTATCTGTTTACCTAAACCGGGGTGAATCATTTTAATTTTTCGATCTGAGTCAATTTCTCTTTGGCAAGTTCAACCGCCTCTTTATCGTCGGAATTTTCAATAATGGAGTTCAATGTCGCCTTCGCCTGTCCTACTTCATTCATCCCGACATACACATCTGCAAGAAGAATAAACGACCTTGCGCGCCAATAGTCATACCCCTCGAAGGATTTTCCCATTTCGATAATAGCAGTCTCCGCTTCCTTATATTTCTTCTCTTTATTTAAGATTACTGCATTCCAGTAACTTGCCTCGGCACCGTATTCATCCTTTGAGGAGGACATGATTTTCTTGAATTCATCCGCAGCTTTTTTAAGGTCCCCACGCTCATACGGGACTTTACCCATATAAAGCTGAGCTTTGCCTACTCCTCCGGGAACAATGTTTCCTACGTTGACCACCTCTTTCGCGTAATAGAGCGTGGAATCGTAGCTCTTTAAAGTGTAATAGGTGTCCATGAGACCTATCCAAGCCTGGGTTTGCTCTTTTTTACTCTCGGCATTGCGAAGCAGCACCCTGAAGTTGGTTACCGCATTGTTAAAGTTACCGCGGCCAATTTCCAGCTCCGCAGACCTCTGTGCCGAAACAGCTACGAATGTAGACCTGTTTTCCTGAACGACTTTGCTATACGCCTGCAAAGCATCATTTACCTTGCCTAGCTTATCATAAGAGGAAGCGATAAAATAATGGGCGTCGTACTGGTGCTTGCTGGCAGGATAACTGCTGATGAACTGCTTTAAAGAGTTGATTGCATTCTCATATTTTTCGGCATAATACAAGTTACGTACGTTATCAAACTCAACTTCTTCCAGTTTTTCGTTACCTGGATTATTCTTGCGGACAACTCCAAGCACCTGCGTAAACTCCTCCGGACGCCCTACGGCCGTATAACTCTCCTGAATGCCTTCCAGCGCACTGCTCGCCGATGGCGAATCAGCGTATTCAGTCAGTATTTTGCGAAAATCCACAATCGCCTGCTCATATACCTGAAGATTATAGTATGACTGCGCTCGCCGGAGCAATGCAGCCGGGATAAGGTAACTCTTTGGCTTTTCGTTGATCATGCGCGTAAAACCCTTTACGGCCGCGGAATAGCTCTGGTTTTGGAAATCAATATCTGCCATCTGGAAATAGGCATCGTCGAGATAACGTGACGACGGATACTGGCTGATCAACAAATCAAACTGCTTCCGCGCCTCCGCTTCCCGGTTCATGTACACATATGCCCGGGCTTTTTGAAATAAGGCATAATCCTTGTCCACTTTACCCTTTGCAGCAACCTGCTCGTAAGTACGTATCGCTTCACTGTAGTTCTTCGCCGCCAGATAACAATCCGCCAACCTTGAATAGGCATCTTCGATCATCTGGCTGTCCATCCCCTCAATGTTATTAGTGAATTCCTTGAAGTAAGTCAACGCCTGAGCATACTTTTTCTGGTTATAATAAATGTATCCGAGTGCATATAAACTCTTTCTTGCATAAATGCCTGCTTTAGGATTTTTTGAAATCTGCAAGTAGAGCGCCGCAGCCTCATCGGTTTTCTTAAGACCATAAGTCGACTCAGCTTTATAATACGAAGCAGAATTGTATAGCTGCTCGTCCAGGGGAAATTTCAAGGATTTATCAAACATCACAATGGCCTGATCAAATCTCTCCTGATTAAAATCTGTTACTCCCTGATTATAGGTCAGCCTTTGATAGGTACCATTTATTTTAGCATTGCGTGTTTTTAAGCCCTCTATGTATTTAATAGCAGCTGAACTGTTGCTTGAACTGGCATATCCTTCCGCAACCAGTTCGGTGGCTTCTTCGGTGTGTTTGCTTTGCGGGTATCTGGTCATGAAACTGGTGAACTCTTTCACAGCCTCACTATTATTGCCGGTCTCAAGTTGGACTTTTGCGTGGTTATAATAAGCTTCCTCCTGCACAGTTGTATTAAAGTCTAGCTTTGACGCGTTGCCGAAAGACGTTAAAGCATTGCTTAAATTATTTGTCTTTAAGTAACTGACTCCCAGCAAATAAGATGCGTATTGCGAAACAGAATCCTTGCCAGATCCCACTGGCTTTAAGGCTGTGATTGTACCTTCAAAATTACCAGTCCTAAATTGTGAATGTCCATAGTGCAAAGCCACCGCAGGAGGTACAACGCCTGGTTTCATACGCTTATAGCGTTCATAGGCCTTTACTGCTCCGGCATAATCACCTTTCTCATAATACACTTCGGCAACATAAAGAGCGACGTCATCCAATTTAGTATTTCCTCTCTGCTGCGTCAGTATCTTCTCGCCATATTGCAAAAGCTCATCGTATTTTTTTAGCTGATAAAGGGAAGATATAATCCAGTTAGGCGCCTCATTCTTGTAGTACGGATGATCCTCGATCCGTTTGAAGTCTTCATAAGCCGCTTCAAAATTATTCTTCTGATAGTTGATTACCCCTGCATAAAACGAGGCATCTCCGGCATTTGGAAAAGATACCTCGTTTTTCACTTGGTTAAATAAAGGAAGCGCTAATTCAGGCTGCTTTGTATTGTAGTAAGACATCGCCAGCTGATAGGTACTTATTGGAGTTCCTTTGACTTGAACTGCTTTTTCCAGATACGTAATGGCCTTTTCATAGTTTCCGTCCTCGTAATAATAGCTACCCAGGTCACCATAAATCTGTTGCGCTTTCGGATGTTCAGCGTGATTTTTAACGAACCTGTCTACCTGGACTTCGGCTTCTGGATAATTAAGATAAAGCCCTGTAACCGCCACATAATATTCGGCTGTCACTTTATTATAGTCGCTGGTGCTGAGTAATTTATCCTGGGTATTGAGAAACTCGCCGAATTCCTGCCTGGCGGCTACATAATTCGATTTCTCATAATATTCCAGACCATTTCGGAAATGGGCTTCCGGTTCGGTAATACTTAGTGTATTCTGAGCGATAACGGAAGACGCGCCAACATATAAAAGCATTCCGAACGTGGAGGCGCCGTGTTTAAGGACCATAGAGACTGAGTTGGTGGATTTTATTATTGAATGATTGTGATATCTAACGAACTGTAAACCAAAACCGTATACGTTTCCTCCCCAGAAACGCCTGGAAACAGTTAAAAAAGGACATTATTGCGTTTTAAGGTATCCTGAAAACCATCGTGCATTTCACTAAAACGGACGGAAATAAATGCCAGAAATTCATTGTCCATGCAGCTTTCCAATTCTGTTATGTCTTGAACCTCGTAATCATCTATTTTAAACGTTTGCTCATACATGCCCGACTCCACTTTGATGATATATTTGCTATTCCATTGATATAAACCAATCTTGAAATGAGCATTGGGTATATCCTTAATGTATCTCATTTATGTTTATGTGTAAAATGACTATGTTCTTCAATACCATATTAGTACTAACTATATTAGTACTAAGTTCATCATGTTCCAGCCAAGACAAGAGGGACGCTGCGGATTTCTTTTTAAAAGGAAACCAAGCTCTCAGCCAAAAGAACTATGCCGAAGCACTGCGTCTCTATGATGAAGCAATTACCAAAAATGCAGATTTTTCGGACGCCTACCTTAACAAAGGGATAACTTTATTAAAAATGGAGCGCCTGGAGGATGCCTACGAGATTTTAACAAAGGCGATCGAGATTGACCCAAGTTTGCTACAGGCCAACCTGGTGCGGTCTGAGGTTGCTCTCACACTAGGTAAATTAAGCGAATCGGCGGAAGATCTTGCGCATATTGAAAAAGATTATCGGGATTCCGCCTCTTATCACCTCCTAAAAGGAAATCTGCTGACCGCTGAGAGTAACACTGCTCAGGCTATTCCAGAATACGATACGTCGCTGTTATTGGATAAGACAAATATAGAAGCCTATGTAAACCGGGGAGCAGCCTACTACAACCTCAGGGCATTTCAGGCTGCGCGTGGCGATTTTGAAAATGCTTTGGCGCTAGACCCCGACCAACCACAGGCCCTTAATAACCTTGGATTGATTTATGTAAAAGAAGGACGCCTGGCCGAATCTATTGCCTTTTTCGATAAGATATTAAATGTAGACCCTGCAAACGCCCTGGCGCTTAATAACAAAGGGTACGTCCTTCTGAAGACAGGATCGGCGGCCGAAGCAAAAAAGCTGATTGAAAAATCGCTTGAAAAAATGCCGAAAAACGGTTACGCACTTCGAAATCTTGGTATTTATTACAAGGAAACCAATCAACTAGACCTTGCCCTGCAATCGTTTCTCAAAGCAATAGACCTCGCAGATCCAGTGGAAATGTTGTACGGGCTAACAGGGCAAACTTACTTTCTGCAAAAACGAGTTTCAGAGGCTTGTAAAATATGGAGCAAAGGTATTGTTCTTAAAGACTCGGTGGCAATGGCAGAAGCGTCTAAATACTGCCACTAATACGCCTAATTAAAATTCATTTGGCGAAGCCCCTTCCAAACCTTTTCGTTTTCTTGAGGGTCTGTGAAGACTTCAAGCAAAGCAGTCCCTTCACTTTTCAGAAACTTCTGTATCTCCCTTTCGAGTTTGCTTATATCGGATACCGAAAAATAACCTAAGTTTGAATCTTCGCAAGTCCTCCTGGCCGAAAAGGAATGCCTGGTCTCGAAAAATTCCTCCAATTCGGGCAGTCCAGTTGGGCCATCGATCATCCGAAAAATGTTCCCTCCGGCATTATTTAGCACAACAATTTTCAGATTCGGAGGAAGTGAGTGCCGCAGCAAACCGTTACGGTCGTACAGAAAAGCCACGTCGCCCACAATCAAAAGAGTCGGCTTATTATTGACAATTGCCGCGCCGATGGCGGTGCTCACGCAACCATCGATGCCACTGGTCCCGCGGTTAGCGAAAACTTCCGAAACGTATTTTGGAACCCCCAAAACATTAACATATCGTACGGCCATGCTGTTTGCAACATGTAACTGAATTTCAATATTGATATACTTAAAAAGGCTATAAATCGCTGTTAGATCATTTAACGATGTTAAATTGTTCATATAATCGAACAATTTCCTTCGTGATAACGCTTCTTTTTTCTCCCATTCTACAATATATCCTAGGTCGGATTCCGCATCGGTATTTTGTACAAATAACTGATAATCAATTTTTTCAAAAAGCGTATCAAAGAAATATCCGGGTGAAACCTGGATTTGCCTGGTCAGGGACTGTGTTGGATCGGCTAAAAAATTGTCGATTCCTATATGCCAGTGATTTAATGGAGGATGTTTTCTCAAAAACTGCTTCAAACCCTTAGAGACGAATGATAAGCCAGCTGTAATCAGCAGATCCGGCTTTAGGTCAAAGGTCGCCTCTTTACTCAGAAACAGGTCATGAGATTGTATAATTTGAAAACCATTCAAATTTGAAATACAATCCCCAACTATTGGTAGTCCCCATTCCTGGGAAATACGAGCAAGAGAATTGTTCACTCTGGTATTGGCTCGCCCTTGTCCGACCGCAATCAGAATCCTTTTAGAACCCTCCCATTCATCCAACAATTCATTCCAGAAATCTATAGATAAGGTTGCATCCGGCTCCTGGCGCTTCACGATCCTGATGTTTTCCGATTGCTGGAAATTCTCTGAATCTGTAGGGTAAAAGGGTTCGCGAATCGGAACATTGATATGAACTGGCCCACAAGGCTGAGAGGCAGCCAGGTTTATTGCTTCGTTCGTGATACGATTAATTGCCCATTGGACGTCTTTGTGCTGATAATCTGAAGAAAATTCAAAGGATCTTTTAACATGCCGACCATAAATCTCCGTCTGATAAATAGTTTGACCGTCATATTGATGCAGCCACTCCTTCGGCCTATCTGCCGTAAGGACTAACAGTGGAACCTGCTGAAAAAAAGCCTCTGACACGGCCGGAGCGAAATTGTACGATGCACTTCCTGAAGTACAAATCAGCACAACGGGTATTCCAATTTGCTGTGCGATACCCATTCCGATAAAACCTGCGCAACGTTCGTCCATGCATACGTGCATCTGGAAACCACCATGACGCGAGAACGCCAAAGTCAGGGCCGCACTTCTGGATCCCGGGGAAATAACAACGTGCCTGATGCCATGCGCATAGCAAATTGCGGCAATATCAATGATGGGTTGTAAAATGGCCATATTGAAAATGAAAATAGCCTCATCATGAGGCTATTTGTCGATAATCTTTAAATCAAAATTCTCTGTTGTAGGTTCAATGTCTTGTAAGTTAACCTAAATAGGTTTTCAAAGCTTTGCTTCTCGAAACATGACGAAGGCGCCTGATAGCTTTTTCTTTGATCTGACGTACACGTTCGCGGGTCAGGTTAAACTTCTCCCCTATCTCTTCCAAAGTCATCGCATGCTCGCCATTCAGGCCAAAATACAACGCAATCACATCAGCTTCGCGTTGTGTCAAAGTACAAAGCGCTCTTTGAACTTCTTTACGAAGAGATTCATTTACCAGACCTGAATCCGGCTTGTCTTCCAAATCATTTTCCAGCACATCCAAAAGGCTGTTTTCTTCGCCTTGTACGAAGGGGGCATCCATAGATACATGGCGGCCTGAAATCTTCATGGTATCCACTACCTCAGAAGACGAAATTTCAAGTACTTCGGCTAATTCCTCCGGTGACGGCTCACGCTCAAAACGCTGCTCCAATTCTGAAAAAGTCTTTGAAATCTTATTCAGTGAACCTACCCGGTTGAGCGGCAGACGTACAATACGCGACTGCTCGGCAAGTGCCTGTAAAATAGACTGGCGAATCCACCAAACCGCGTATGAAATAAATTTAAATCCCCTTGTTTCATCAAAACGTTGTGCAGCCTTAATCAAACCCAGGTTTCCCTCATTGATTAAGTCTCCCAGGGACAATCCCTGATTTTGGTATTGCTTTGCAACTGAGACCACAAAACGAAGGTTCGCCTTAGTCAGTCTTTCCAATGCAAGCTGATCACCATCTCTGATTTTTTGAGCTAAGGTCACCTCCTCATCCGGCGTTAGCAAATCTACCTTACCGATTTCCTGCAAATATTTGTCTAACGATTGACTTTCACGGTTGGTAATTTGCTTACTGATCTTTAGCTGTCTCATCTATTATCTGTATTAAGTATGTTATTGACGTTCATAGTGTCACTGCCTAAAGGAACACCGTTTTACTCATTTTTGTTCTCCGGCTTCGGCAGCAAAACTTTGCGTGACAAGCGATATTTTCCAGTTTTTTTATCGATCTCAACCAGTTTTACCTGAACCTCTTCACCAACCTCCAGGACACCGTCCATTTTTTCCAGTCGTTCCCACTTAATCTCAGAAATATGCAATAGTCCGTCTTTTCCAGGAAGGAATTCAACGAACGCGCCGAAAGGCATAATGGATTTAACCTTTCCAGAATAAACCTCGCCAATTTCAGGTACCAGAATAATGCCCTTGATCCTTGCAACCGCTTTATCCATTGAAGTCTTATCAGCAGAAAATATACTTACAAAACCGGCCCCATCTTTTTCCTCTATAGAAACCGTTGCACCCGACTCTTTTTGTATATCCTGAACAACCTTTCCACCTGGTCCAATCACTGCTCCTATCATTTCTCTGTCAATTTTGATCACAACAGCACGGGGAGTATGTGGCTTAAGATCCGGGCGGCTCTGCTGAATGGTCTTATTCATTTCGCCCAGAATATGAAGTCTACCAGCTTTTGCCTGCATCAGCGCTTCTGTCAGCACTTCAAATGAAAGCCCGTTCACTTTCATGTCCATTTGACAGGCCGTAATTCCAGCTTCTGTACCGGTTACTTTGAAATCCATATCTCCCAGGTGATCTTCATCACCGAGAATATCGGAAAGAACGGCATACTTGCCAGTTGCTTCATCTGAAATAAGTCCCATTGCAATACCCGAAACCGGTGCTTTCACTTTCAAACCAGAGTCCATCAAAGCAAGGGAGCCCGCGCAAACAGTCGCCATAGACGACGAACCATTGGATTCCAGGATATCGGAAACAATACGAATTGTATATGGATTGTCTTCAACAGCTGGCAATACCTTTTTCAAAGCACGAAGTGCCAGGTTTCCATGCCCCACCTCGCGGCGTCCAGGCCCACGATTCGGCTTTACCTCGCCGGTTGAGAAGCCTGGAAAATTATAATGCAGCATAAATTTACTGTATCCGTATTTCAACGGAGAGTCAACGATCTGTTCATCATTTTTTGTACCAAGGGTTACTGTTGTCAAAGACTGCGTCTCCCCTCTGGTGAACAGCGCTGATCCATGTGCATTGGGCAGGAAATCAACTTCCGAGGCAATCGGCCTTACTTCATCCAAACGGCGACCGTCCAGACGTTTTCTTTCGTCCAATACGAGTCGACGGGAAGCTTCCCATACCAGGTCATTGAAGTATCTTTTTGCAAGCGTCTTATTTACCTCCTCTTCCTCTCCGATGGAAGCTACAAAATCCTCCCAAACGACTTTGAAACCATCTTTTCTTACCGTTTTATTGGTAGAACCAAGCTGGGTAACAGCATATATCCTGTCGTAGGCAAACCCTCTTACCCGTGACTCCAATTCCAGATCGGACTCATCGCCTACGTACTCCCTCTTTTCAGTTTTACCAACAGCTGCCTCAAATTCTTTCAGGGCAAGACATTGATCTTTAATCACTGTGTGGGCAATTTTAAGCGCCTCAATCACTTCTTCCTCCGAAACCTCACTCATTTCGCCCTCCACCATAGCGATGTCGTTATAGGTAGCACCCACCATCAGGTCCAATGTAGCGCGTTCGAGTTCCACAGTACCCGGGTTAATAACATATGCGCCATCGATCTTAGCGACCCTCACTTCCGAGACGGGTCCGTTAAATGGGATATCTGAAGCAGCCAGTGCTGCAGAAGCTGCAAGTGCTGCAAGTGCGTCAGGCAAAGCAGCAGCGTCGGCAGACATAAGAAGTATGTTGACCTGTACTTCTGCATGATAATCGTCAGGGAACAATGGACGAAGAACGCGATCCACCAAACGGCTGATCAAAACCTCATGATCAGATAGTTTTCCTTCCCGGCGCTGAAAGCTCCCCGGGATGCGTCCTGCGGAAGCAAATTTTTCCTGATAATCAACCGATAACGGCAAAAAATCAAGACCTTCCTTGATATCTTTATTAGCAACAACAGTAGCCAGCAACATCGTGTTGCCCATTCTTACTACAACCGAGCCATCGGCCTGCTTTGCTAATTTTCCTGTTTCAATCGTAATTTCCCTGCCATCAGGTAGGGTTATAGTCTTTGTAACTATATTAAAGAGCATAAAATGATGTGATTTTTGTAGCTGTGAAACGCCATCCTGACGTCTTTTAATTTTCCGCAAAAAATCAGGGAACTATCATAAAAGTGAAGTTCCCTGATTTCTAATTACTTACGTATGTTCAATTCAGCAATAATCGCGCGATAGCGGTTAATGTCCTTTTTGTAAAGATAATCCAACAATCTTCTGCGCTTTCCTACCATTTTAAGAAGGCCAAGTCTTGTGTCGTTGTCTTTCTTGTGCGTTTTTAGGTGCTCGTTCAGGTAGTTGATACGGTACGTAAATAAAGCAATTTGTGATTCAGCAGATCCGGTGTCTCCGCTTTCCTTTTTAAAACCTTTTGATTCGAAGATCTCGCTCTTCTTTTCCGCGGTTAAATACATGATTGTAACAACAGATTAATTAATATGAAGTAATTACAGCACCTTGCCGTAAATAAGGCTGCAAAATTAGGACTTTTATAATTATTTTAAAAATATAATTTTATTATGATTGGATAAGCCGCGATTTACCAAATCTACTTACCCATTGTGACTTAATTCTCTTGAAGTACATCTGATAAACATCCTTCTCGAATAATCTGGAATCGCTCCTTGCTTTATCTATAAAATAAAGCCCTGCCAGGAACAACACAGTATTGGCTATCCAAGCCCCTATTGGCACGGCGAGCAGTCCTTCCTTTACCCATTTATCCCCCTGATTGGTTAGGACATATAGCAGAATAAAGAACAGGATAGACACCAAAACCGGCACACCGAATCCGCCTTTTTTGATGATCGCCCCCAAAGGAGCACCAATCAAAAACATGATCAGGCAAGATAACGCCTGGGTATACTTGTGGTGTTTTTCTAACTCGTATTTATTCGCATCCTTCAACTTTGTCTGCAGATAGTCTGTCTGTGACCTGGTGTAACTGAGCATGCTGTTAGAGGCGCTCTTTGTATTCTGAATGATCTCTTTTTTTAAGCTGTCGGAGACTGGCTTCGCCAATAAGGAGTCAATCCACTTGCCACTTTTGATCGTCTTGTCGGTGCCTTCCCGATAATTGTAAGAGTAATATTGCTGGCTGCCCGAAACCAGGTTTTTCCTTGTCTCCTGATAAGACTTCCGCAGCGAGTCAGCGGTTGAGGTCAGATCAGTGATATTTTTCATAAACTCATGGTATTTGAACTGCCCTTCATCCGTCCTCTTCATACCGAATGAAGAAAGGCTTTCGGTTAACCGGTAATGATTGAATGAATTACGGCTGAAATTAGAATAACTTTGAGTCGTACCAGTCGGAGATGAAATGTATACCGGCCTAGAAGACGCCGAGTTGGATTCATCCGTATATCTCGTCCCGTTGTACAGCTCAATTACCAGGTAACGGTTTTCGTTAATCGAATACATTCTGCCCGAGTCCGCCAGGATAATCTCGGTGTTACCCAGTTCGTAAGACCGGTTGTTATGCTTGTAAATCACCATTCCGATCAACTTCCCGTTTTCCTCTTTCCGATCGACTTTAATACTGTACCCGGGCAGGTCATTGTAAAAAATACCTTCCTTAATTTTCAAAGTCGCCTTCGTTGTTTTGATGTCATACAGAAGACTGTACCCTTTGAGATTGGCCCATGGGGAAATCCGGTCGTTAAAAAAGAAGGAGAAGACGCTGATAAATATCGCAACCACAAACAGCGGCCTCATAGCACGTACGATAGAAATCCCAGCACTTTTAAGGGCTGTCAGCTCAAAAAACTCTCCGAGGTTCCCGAAAGCCATTAATGAGGAAAGCAAGGTAGCAAGTGGAAGCGCGGTGGGAACGGTAATCAGGCTGAAAAAGAAGAATAACTGGGCATAATCTGTAACTCCGAGATCCTTCGAAACAAAATCATCAATGTAGAATATCATGATTCTCATCAAAAAAACGAAGACCACGACCGACATAGTTATTATAAAAGGCCCCCAAAATGAGGTCAAAATAAGCTTATCCAGCTTTTTCATCAACTTCCTACTATTTCTCTTAAATTATCCATAAATCCGTCCCATAGTGATGCAAGCTCGTCCTGATCCTTGTTGGAAGAGTAATCGATCACCCTCAGAAAGGTTGTCTGAGTTAACTCGCTTACTTCAAGTTTTAGTTCCAGGTGGTTGTTGTCGAGATTGTCTTCACTTGTATTTTCAAAATCAAAACGTACTGCCTTGTTAATCCTTAAGGAGGTCTGTTTGGCAATGTGGCTGTCACCGTCCCACTGAAAGTCAAAACGATGATCAGGTAATACGGTGACCTTTTCAGCAAACCATTGTTCAAGACCAGAAGGCGTAGATATATATGGAAATAGTACTTTGGGAGAGGAACGCAATTCAAATTCAGTAATAAACTTATATTTTTCCATATGAACTAAAATTAAAAAGGTTAACCCATCAGTCCCGCCTTAAGCGCTGATTTAAAAGTTGTAATATAGCATAATTCGAGAATATATGTCTGTAAAGTTCATTTTGCTTTTTTTGCGGAATCATATTTTTGGCTCCAAAAATAACAAAACTGGTTGTGCGATAATTTTATTTAACATACTTTTGCACCACAATTACTACGGCGGGGTAGCTCAGATGGTTAGAGCGTAGGATTCATAACCCTAAGGTCGGCAGTTCGATCCTGCTCCCCGCTACATTGATTCAGACATCCCCCGAAGGATGTCTTTTTTCTTGCCCCACTTTGTATCCTCTCTGAGAATTAAATTCCAAAACTTTCGGTTTACTCTTCCGGGTAACCACCGATCACCAAAACTGTATGAAATTATTGTTTCAATATCTCAGCCGGTATAAAGGGCTGATACTGCTGGCGCTGTTAATGGCGGCCATTAATCAGATTTTTTCACTCCTCAATCCCTACATTCTAGGTAACTACCTCATCGACCCGTATGCCAACAAGGCAAAGGAATTTCGTGACAGTGGTATGGATAGTGCTTTTTTCCATGGCGTCCTGCTAGGTTTGCTGATGATCATCGGAACCGCCATGGTATCCAGGATCGCCAAGGCTTTCCAGGATTATGTGGTAAACGTAGTGATACAGAAGTTCGGGGCAAACCTGTATACCGATGGGCTTCGGCATGCGCTGAGGTTGCCTTTTCAGGATTTTGAGGATCAGCGCAGCGGCGAAACATTATCCGTTTTACAAAAGGTCCGTGCTGATTGCGAGAAGTTTATCACCAATTTTGTCAACGTGCTTTTTGCTACATTGGTGGGTATTGTATTTGTGGTTATTGTTGCCTTTAAGTTGAGCCCCATGCTTCCGCTCATATATCTGGTCGGTTCCGTTGTCCTCGCTGTCCTAACAAGCATTCTCAGCCGCAAGATCAAAGCCATTCAAAAGAATATTGTTAAAGAAACAACCGCATTGGCTGGTTCCACCACAGAATCGCTAAGAAATATCGAACTTGTTAAAAGCCTCGGGTTAACCCAGCAGGAAATCAGCCGTTTGAACACCACTACTTTCAAAATCCTGAAACTGGAACTGCGTAAGGTAAAGAGCATCCGCTCCATCAGTTTTATACAAGGCACTTTTGTTAATTTCCTGCAGCAATGCATCATGTTTGCGCTGATCTTTTTTGTTTTCAGGGATAAGATTACCGTTGGACAAATGATGATGATGCAATTCTACTCCTTCTTTATTTTCGGACCCCTACAGGAACTTGGCAACGTAATACTCTCATATAGAGAGGCGGAGGCATCTCTCAACAATTTGCAGACGCTGCTTGCAAGACCCGTTGAACGCAAGCCTGATAAACCTCAAATGATTAACGAGATTGAGGCATTGAAATTCGATCACGTTAAATTCCAGCACCAGACTGCCAACCGGCCGGCTCTGGAAAATATATCTTTTGGGGTAAAAAGAGGGGAAACCATTGCCTTCGTAGGTCCGTCAGGATCGGGGAAAACAACTTTGGTGAAGCTTTTAGTAGGCCTGTACAATCCAATTGAAGGCCATGTTTTCTACAACGGTATCAATGGAAGCGACATCGATTTTGATGAAATCAGGAATAAAATTGGTTTTGTGACGCAGGATACGCAACTCTTCTCCGGAACGATCAAGGAAAATCTCCTTTTTGTCAATCCTGATGCTACCGATGAAATGATCAACGATGTGCTCTTGAAAGCTGCGTGCTACAATTTGCTTTCAAGAGCGGAAAATGGCATCGAAACGGTTATCGGAGAGGGTGGTTTGAAATTGTCAGGTGGTGAACGCCAGCGTCTTTCTATTGCACGCGCGCTACTCCGCAATCCAAACCTCATCATTTTCGACGAGGCTACTTCTGCACTGGATTCGCTTACTGAGGAGGAAATCTCCAATACAATCCGCCATATTACCGACCAGCGCCAGCATATTACGGTCATGATCGCTCACCGGTTATCAACCATTATGCATGCTGACCGGATCTACGTATTGGAGAAAGGAAAGATTGTCGAAACCGGAAGTCACCACTCACTTCTCGATGAAAAGGGACTTTATTACGCAATGTGGCGTCAACAGATCGGAGAACGCAAGGACGAGTCGGTTATGTCCCACTAATTCTTAGCAAGAATCAGGTTTTCCATTGCCCCGGAGAAGATTTATTTTGCTCGAAAATCATTGGACTACGAACAGGATAAATCTTTTCTATGAAAGCTGCGGAAAATCTCGACTGGCCTGCAATACATGAAAATCTGAATGATAAAGGTTACGCATTGGCGAGGAAAATTCTATCGGCAGCCGAATGTAATCAGCTGATTGACCAGTATTACGATCCCTCACTTTATCGTAAAACGATTGTCATGGAGCGTTACCGTTTTGGACTAGGGCAGTATAAGTATATGGATTATCCCCTGCCACCTATGATTCAAAACCTTAGGGAAAGCTTCTACCCGAACTTAGCACCCGTGGCCAATCAATGGATGGAGATGCTGCGGTCTGCCGTTCGCTATCCCGAGACTTTTGATGCATTTCAATCCGCTTGCAAGTCTCAGGGGCAAACAAAACCTACGGTGCTGATTTTGAAATATGGGACTGGCGGTCACAACACTTTGCACCAAGATCTCTACGGTGATGTTTACTTTCCTATTCAGATGGTCGTTTTTCTAAATCAGCCCGGAGCAGACTATGATGGGGGCGAATTTGTTCTCGTTCAGCAGACGCCCAGAGCTCAATCGAAAGCGATTGTTTTAAAACCCCATAAAGGCGATATACTTTTATTCAGTACGAATTTCAGACCGGTAAAGGGCAGTAAAGGTTACTACCGCGTTAACATGAAGCATGGGGTGAGCGAGGTTCATAGCGGCAACCGCTACACCCTGGGCATTATTTTTCACGATGCTTTAAATTAATGCAGTGATCCGCCATTCAGAAATCGGACCGAAGTCTTTTCAGACAAGCCGGAAACTCAAAAAAATGGTCGCCCAGGGATTGATCGGGCTGGGCGGAAACAAGAACCTTAAAATTTACGGAAGGCTCACTTGTCGCTCCGGCAAGCGGATGAAATTTGAGAACAGGGTTTTCTTCGCAGACCAAAAAGAAGCAGAGGATAACGGTTACCGGCCTTGCGGCCATTGCATGCGGGGCGAATTCGAACAATGGCAGGCTCTTCACATTAATTCTTTGACCGCCAGACTCCTCCACAGATAAAATACAAGATAGCTCTCCCAGCCCTTGTACTGGGCGAACATGGCTTCTATTTTATCGGTTTCATTTCTTCCGTCAATAATGCCGTGGCTTGTGAGCGCATTGAGTAGACCGACGTCCCCGTGCGGAATGCCTTGCAGCTCTTTCAGCGACTTCATAAGCGCATAGTTGGCAGTCCAGGCACCAATCCCCTTATGACTTACCAGTTCCTTTTTCCGGGCCTCGAAATCCGGTAACTGCAGCAATCTGTCCCTGCTCAGAGTGCCGTCGGTAAAAGCCCTGGCAATGCCTATGATGTACTCAGCTTTCTTTCCGGAAAACTGCATGGCTCTCAATTCATCGACACTGGCGCTATAAAGGGTTTCAGGAGATGGGAAAACATAGTATACCTCATTTTCATATTCCGTGGCAGCTCCAAACCGCTCCACCAGCCGCCTCTTCAGCGTATAAGCAAACGACAAATTGATCTGCTGGCCGATTATACACCAACAAATCGCTTCAAATAGGTTTGAAATGCCAATCAAACGAAGCCCTTTGTAAGCTTCTGCCATATACGCGAAACGACTGTCGATGTTCAGAAGATCATAAAATGGCTGGATATTTCTGTCCATATCAAACCACTCCTTGACATACTCCGATAAAAATCGTTTGTTTTCCCTCGAAGCCTCACCTTCCAATAGATGAATGGCCAGGAATGTACCCTTCTCCCGGATCGACATCAGCAGGATTTCCTCCCCTACCTGGACAGATTTGAAAATCGTGTTCCCACGGATAATGTGTAAGCAGTCGTCATAATTTCTGTTCAAGAACCAGAGGCACTCATCAAAACTGAAAAGTGCAGGTACCGCTATCAAAATCAATCGATCATCTTCCATTATTAAAAATAAGACTGCTACCCCCAACCCAAAAACCCGGATCTTGCTGGGTTAAGGCTAGTGCAGAATTTTAAAAACCAATTCTCTCAGCAATTCCCCCTCCGCGATACTGACACCGTCCAATCCTTTTAGGCGGCCGTCGCATTCACGGAGATAATGAATGATGTGTGTTACCTTGGGTAGCGGGTAATTTCTGCAAGCCAGCAAATAGTCTTTTACAAAATAGGGATTGACACCCAGTTCCGAGGCAAGGTTTCGTTCGCTTTTGTCCTTGCTGGCATGTGTCAGCAGCAGTTTTGAAAAGAATCCATATAGAATAATCAGAATAGGCGAAAGCGGGTTATCCTTCGAATTAGCAGAGAAGTAATTGGCAATCTGGTTGGCTTTCAGGATATCCCGGGTCATTAACGCTTTCTGAAATTCAAAAACATTGTATTCCTTGCTGATACCTACAAAACGCTCCACGGCTCCTGCATCAATGCCCTCGTCTACACGAAGGTTAACCATGATCTTCCTTATTTCATTAGAAAGCCTCTTGAGATCGTTACCGATGTTATCGACCAGCATTTGCACCGCTTTGGGACTGATCTTAACACCTTCATGCTGACAAAAAGAAGACACCCACTCTGGCAGTTTATTGTCGTACATTTTTTTCGATTGCACCGTAACGCCCTTGGTATTAATCGCTTTGATGTAAGACTTCCTTTCGTCGGCATTGGCGTGAAAACAAAACACCAGAACCGTGCTTTTCAGTGGATTGAGTGCGTAATCCTCCAATCGGGCCTGGTGGTCCTTCTGCTCAATCCCCCCCAGTTTATTGGCATCTTTAACAATGATGAGCTGGCGCTCGGACATAAAAGGAAAGCGCCTGGCATAACCCAGCACACCTGTGAGATCAGTATCTTTGCCATACAGAACGAACTGGTTAAAACCCTTTTCCGACTCAGGAACAACTCTTTTCTCCAGTTCATCGGTAATCAGGTCAATGTAATAAGGTTCATCCCCATGCAGAAAATAAATCGGCCAGAAAGTTTTCGTTTTGATTTCTTTTAGTATGCTGTCCGGTGTTTGGGCCATTGCAAAATTTCACGGTTGCGGGCATTGCTGCCAATCATTTAAGATACCAAAAGTAATGTTGCCTGTTGACTTTCCTGATCTTCTAAAGCGCATTTTCGGTAATAAAAAGATCCGCGTTTCTCCTGAGGTCCGGGAAAAATTTAAGAAACCGTTCATAATAAAGTGCTTCGTGAAGCTTTAAATCATCAACGGCTCCTCTGATCGGGGCCAAAAAAGCCGCCCGTCCCGAAAGCCTCTGAAAGGTCAGGTCAATACCCTCGAGAGTTCCGTATGTGCTGAGCCAATCCTGCCGGACCATGGAGCGTACCATGGGAATCATTTCTTCGGGGATCAGGTACTTGTTCCTTTCTATGACTGAATACTTTTCATGGGCATATGCGAACAAAGGTTTACTGGCAAAATCCCCGAAATGGCTGGCAATGAAATAATCAAAGTAAATATCCATGACAATTCCCGCGAGCTTCCCCTGCGATCGTGAGGCTACCTCTTTGGCTTCCTGAACTTCCGGGTGCGTGTCGGTGAAGAAATCGATAAAACGGTGCAGTTTCAGACCTAAAACATAATCCTGATTCCAGGTCGAAGTTTTTTCCTCAGTCAACCGTCCTTTCACAAAGTCTCCCACATAATTTCCCATGAGCACCTCCTCATTATCCCCTGACAGTAAAATATGGGCTAAAAAATTCATTTGAATAACATTTTGACAAAATTCCCGTAGGTTTGTTTACCTTACTTTTCATGGAACAATTATTTTACAACAATCATTATTTTAATCAAGCGAGCAAATGAAAGTCGAAAAAAATAACGTGATCGCGTTAACATATAGTCTGACAATCCCCGATTCCGAAGGGGAAACAGACGTGGTCGAAGTGGTAACAGAAGAAGATCCCATGTACTTCATCCAGGGCATCAGCGGCCTTCCCGAGGGATTCGAAAACCAGATCGAAGGGTTATCGGCAGGAGATACGTTCGATTTTACCGTCGCCCCGGAAGATGGCTATGGCGAATACGATGAAGAAGCTGTGGTTGATCTGCCAAAGGCTGTTTTCCAGATGGAAGACGTTGATCAGGACGAGTTGCTTCAAATTGGAAATATTATCCCCATGACCAACGAAGACGGCGAAAGAATGCATGGCCAGGTTGTCGAAGTAAGGGACGACGTGGTTATCATGAACTTCAACCATCCCCTGGCAGGAAAAGAGATGCATTTCTCCGGGCAGATCATTTCAGTTCGCCCTGCGACGGCTGAGGAAATCAGTCATGGCCACGTTCACGGAGCGGGTGGCGTGCATCACCATTAATTTTAACTGATTGGATGACTGAATGAGTAATTATTGCAAATCAGCTTTGCTATATTTACTCATTCACTTCAAGTCGCTGAAACGTACTGCTCGACCTCCACACCAAACCGCCGCAAAAACTCCACTCCCTCCTCCACGGCAATTCCTTTATAAGCAGCATAGGAGTTCAGAAAAATCACCTTTTTGATTTTCATCGTGTATATCACCCGCGCACAGGCAATGCACGGAGCCAAAGTCACGAAAAGCGTCGCTCCTTCGATATTGGAGCCATTTTTGACTGCAAAAAGAATCGCATTCTGCTCGGCATGCAAAGCGAGCGAGCAGCTTCCTTTCGCATCTCTCGGACATCCGGTTTCTGGAAATTCCTCGTCGCAGTTGTGTGTTCCGGCCGGAGGGCCGTTATAACCAATCGAAATAATCCGGGTATCTTTAGTAAGCACAGCGCCGACCTGCGCTTTTATACAATGGGAACGCAAAGCAAGGTTTTTTGCCAGGTCCATAAAAATAGCATCAAATTCGGGTCGCAAATTCGTTGTAGGTAATGTCATTCGTGATTTGAAAAGAATTTACTGCAAACTTAGATAAATGCCGCTTTATTCAACAGCGGATTGGAAAGTATGATCAAAGGTATCTTTATACAATTGTTACTTTGTTTGCCCGCTTTTCCAGTTTTTTCGCAACAGGAAAAAGTCGTATTGAACCTGACGAAAGAACCGGCATCGCTTTTCAGGACTTATAAGTTTTTTGTCCAGGAAGTGGAGGATAAGAGAATGTTACCGGGCGCAGTGCTCGGAAAAGTCATCGCTTTTGGAAAAGAAATTCCGGCTGTGCTGCCCGGTCGTGCTGACAACGAACTATATAACTATTGGTCCTTTGAGGCGCCAAAGAAAGAACAGGCCTATTTGCCGCTTTATATTACCATTAAGGATCTTTCGCTCAACGAAAAAAGAGTTGCTCCCAATAAAGTCACGGGCGAAGTGAAATTGAATGTGCGCTTTCGCTGGTATCGCGACATGCTGCCGGTAGAGCTGACCAATTACCAAACTTCTGCTACCTACACCAGACCGGAAAAAGATTATGATTACGAAAGGCTCGTCAAACAACTGCTGGATCAGTCGCTGGCCCATTTTCAAAAATGGATGGTTTCCAACACAGGAAAAAACCCAGCGCTTGCAAGAGGGCTTGTACTTGTTTTCAAAGAAATAACCGCCAATCGGGAAGATACTGTATTCTACTCTCCAAAAAGGCCGCTGATCTGGGATGATTTCAAAGTACGAAGCGGCAAGCCCGGCAGTCGCTATGCGGCAGCGGTGTTTACCAGTTTTGGTTATGAAGGAAGATCTTACCCGAAAGACAACGACCTGGTAGTCGAAATCGGTTTAAAAATATTCATGGTCAAAAGTATGTCCTGGGGACGACCCGAGTCCCGTAATGCCGGTACTTTGCGCCACGAGCAAATCCATTTCGACATCACAAGACTGGTTGTTGAAAAATTCAAGCAGCGTTTGCAAAAGGCCGGACTCACCATAGAAGACTATGACAGCGAGATCCAATACCAGTTTTTGGAAGCATTCCGCGAGATGAACGACGATCAGGAACGATACGACGGGGAGACAGGTCACGGATTGAACGACGCCGCACAGGCCGCATGGGACAAAAAAGTGTCCGCGCAGATCGCGGCCGTATATGAGGTTCAGTAACTATTCGGCCCTTTCTTTGCCCGTGACAAAGATTGTATGAGCAATCTCGCTGGCCACGGAATAGTTTTTCAGATAAAAGTCATACGCTTTCTGATCGGAACCGAAATTTCTCTCGGAAACGAGAAACAGAGCGTTCCCTCTTTTAAAGCTTTCTACCGCATGCCCGGGTATGTCGTGAACGTGATGTTCAGCGGTCAGGAAAATACGGATACTTTCGGAAATAGAGACACTTGCAAAAATCAATGCGATCACGAAGACACGTTTAAGATGACCATAACTCCGAAAGGTATACGCACACCAAACCATAAACAGTAAAAGATACAGCAACAAGATTTCGGCCATTCCGAGATGCAGATTTTCAACGAGATAAGCCGGCAACTTTTCGGGTATTGTAACCGACATATCTGTCAACCTGGCAGACCAGTCCACTATTGCGCTGACAAACGAATGCAACCAACTCACGTTAACTGTACTTACCAATAGCATCGCCATCGAAGCCGGCAGGAGCACATTCGTAAATGCAATGACAAACGGGTTAACGAGCCAGAAGTAAGTCGGGAACTGGTGAAAATAGTACAGGCTTAATGGAAAAGTAGAGAGCTGTGCCGCAAATGCTAATGCAGTTATTTGCCAGATAAACTTCAAAATACGGTTTTCAGGACTGAAAATGCGCGAAATCGGCTCGTAGAAAAGGAAGATACCCGCCATAGCAAGATAAGAAAGCTGAAAGCCGACGTCGTAAGCAGCGGATGGATCGAGCAGCAAGATTAGCAACGCCGAAATCGCAAGTGTGTTCATTGCATTGTTCTCTCTCCCGAAGCATTCCGCAACCACAAAAACAATGCACATCAGGGTTGCCCGCTGGACCGAAGGAGAAAGGCCGGTTACAGCGGCATAGAAACCTAAAAGTACCGCCACGCTGATTAAAAATGAAGGCGCGCTATAGCGTTTCATCCAACCCAGCAAGTGACTGATAACTAGAAAGATAATGGCCACATGCATTCCCGAAACAGACAAAATATGGACGGTACCGGATGCCACGTAATTGTCGACCTGCTCATCTATCAGGCCGTCGCGTCGGCCCAGAAGCATTGCTTTTACCAACCCGTAAGATTGATCATTTCTAATCTCTTTCCTGAAGACCTGATCGGCCCATTTCGAGACCTCAATACCCAACATTGCAGCACGATTGGCAGTTTCCTGACCAGAGATCACCTCAAAGTCTTCTTCGCGCAGATAATCTGTCCAGAGAATTCCTTTATTTCTCAAATAGTCGCGGTAATCGAATTGATTGGGATTGGTAGCAGTAAGAGGCAAATCCAGTTTGCTCTTGGCGAGGAATTGGTCTCCCGGCCCTGGCATTCGCTTAGCCTGTGCTTCTATATTCACCAATGCTTTGAGTTTGGTACCCGTCCATAATCCACTGGCAGGCCTAATTCTGTCGACCATGACTTCCAATCGCACGGAATTCTGGCGTTTTTCAGGCAGACCCGTTACGACCGCATGGTAGTAAGCATATTGCTGGTTGCTCAAAAAAGCTATTTCCGCATTCCTGGCATACTCAACGGAAATTTTGTTATATACCCCAAGAGAAACCATGAAAAGCGTAAAGCCGATCCCAAAACCGATTTTACGCCCCAAGAGGTAAAGGATGAGACAGGCTAAAAAGCCCGCGAAGAGTAATCCCGCAAATACATTTGTAGAAACTGAAAACCATGAAAGAAGCCAGTCGCCTGCTAAGATCCCTAAAATATAACACAAGGCGACTCCGACGAACGGGGCGCGTGAAAGCATAAAATTACCTGACTAGAAAACGCTTCGTTAAAGTCTGACTGCCGGCAGTTACTTTGTAGTAGTATAAGCCGCTTGGGAAATTCTTAACGTCGAGTGAGGTGCGGTTAATCGCATCTTCGGTAACTTTCTGTCCGCGTTGGTTAAAAACGCTGACCGTAAATATTTCGAAATTGGGAGTAAAAACATTAGAAAAAAGAGTCCCGCGAACCGGATTAGGATAAACCTCCACCAACAAGTCATCGCGGGTAATCTTCGAAAATTCGACAAGTTTGGCCCTGCGCGGACTTAATGCCAGCACGGCGTGCATCCGTTCTTTCTGGTCATTGGTGAATATGCTCATGCAAAGGTCAGGCGAATAGTCCATATAATTCTCGATCATATTCCGGGACCTGACTCCCTTGCAATCAGAGAAAACGGGCGTGCAGGAAATATCCGTCGTTTCGTTCTTTGTATTGGCCGTAGGGGTGTCGTCACAGTAATCCGTGCCACAAGTACGGTCTCCCCAAATATGGATCAGGCCAAGCCAATGACCAACTTCGTGGGTGGTAGTCCTCCCTAAATTGTAAATCTTGGTTGTGATAACTTCCGCATCTCTTCCAAAATAACGATAATCTATTATAACCCCATCGGTCAAAGCATCTTTCTCTTCGTCTTCAGTGGTTGCCAGCCCTGTTGTCCGACTCGTGATCTCGGTGACCACGGGAAATTGGGAAGTTCCGAGATAACGGTCTGTCAGTCTGCAAACCCATATGTTGAGGTAACGATTTGTAAACCATGCCGGAGCGATAGTTGCCAGTTTTTCCGCGTCCACAACAGGACTAAACTGGGTGGTAGCGTCGTAAGTACGCACAACTGTAACCAGTTTGAACCTGATCCCGGTATCCACGGCAAGTGAATCAGTATAAAACCCCTTGTAGCCGGATGTGTTGCCATAATCTTCATTCAGGACATCAATCTGGCTTTGGATCTGTGCATCTGCGATATTGGGATTGCCCGCCCCCCCTATGGCACCATCTTTTTTGTCATGTACCACATGTACTACAACCGGAATGGTGACTACTTCACCGGCAGATGTCCGCAAGTTGGAACGGTTTTGCTGAATATATTCCCTGATGGCATTCTCCGTTTTCAACCGGTGGCTGAGCAGGGCTGGATTTTTCAAAAGCCGTACCGAATCACGCTGCTGCTCCGCGCAACGAATCAACAGCGCATCAGGATCCTGTGCTTTTGCAAGCATTGCCACGCTTAGGGCCAGAGCCAATATCAGTAAAACCCTACTGTTCAGATTTTTCATATGCTGCCAATATGTCCCGCACCAAACGGTGCCTTACCACGTCAGACCCATCCAGCTCCACAAAACTAATCCCCTTAATACCTTTCAATACGTGCAGCGAGTCAATCAAACCCGATCTTAAATTTTTGGGTAAGTCAATCTGAGACTTGTCACCGGTAATAATCGCCTTGGAGCTCGGCCCCATCCTGGTCAGGAACATTTTCATTTGCATGGGAGTCGTATTCTGGGCTTCATCCAGCAAGATAAATGCATTATTGAGTGTCCTTCCCCGCATATAGGCCAGGGGTGCAATCTCAATAACCCGGGTCTCCAGATACAATTTAAGCTTTTCCGGCGCAATCATATCATCCAGCGCGTCATAGATCGGACGCAAATACGGATCTATTTTTTCCTTTAAATCGCCCGGTAAAAAGCCGAGGTTCTCTCCTGCCTCCACCGCGGGTCGTGTGATAATAATCTTTCGTACTTCTTTATTTTTCAATGCCCTGACGGCGATCGCCACGGCGGTATAGGTCTTTCCTGTTCCTGCCGGTCCGACGGCAAACACAAGGTCATATTTCGAGGCTTGCTCAACTAAAAGTTTCTGATTCGTAGTCTTCGCCTTCACTACCAGTCCCTTATTGCCATACAAAATGACGTCGTCGTCACTCTCGCCATTGGCGACCGAGGTTTTGGCCAAGCCATTCAGATAACCCTTCACATTGTCGTTGGTTATCTTACCATACCTCTGGTAGTGTGCCAGAAGTGAATCCATGATGTCTGTGATGCGGATGATTTCGGGTGCAGTCCCCTGGATGCGGATCTCGTTACCGCGTGAAATGATTTTGCTTTCCGGGAAAGCGGCGGCGACCTCTTTAATATTCGAATTGTGAATACCCAAAAAATCAACCATTGATACGTCCTCGAGTGTGATGATTTTTTCCAGCAAATGAATGAAAGTTTTAGTGTTTGTCTATTTGTTCTAAAATTTAGTAATAATAACGAACATATATAAAACATGGATTTAGATTTTACAATAATACCGCCAAATCTATCGGTGAAAAATAAGCGTCCTCCAATCAACTGTTTCATTATCAGACTTACAACTCACAGCCTTATTTTTCAAAAAAATTTATTGCCTTCATAAGCCCTGTCTTCCTTTCCTCGAAGCCGCCCAGTGCTTAACTTTGTAATAACATGGAAAACGAAAAGGCACCTAATTACTCCTCAAGGACAGGATCAAAATCTGGCAACAATTTCAAGAAGCCTTACGGCACCAGAACACCTGCTATCGAGCAGTCATTCAGCAAGTTACCCCCTCAGGCCATCGACCTTGAGGAGGCTGTTCTGGGTGCTTTAATGATTGAAAAGGATGCCCTTACCGCGGTGGCGGACATTCTCCGGCCTGATACTTTTTACAAGGAAGCGCATGTCCGGATATACACGGCCATCATCACACTTTTCGCTGATTCGGAGCCCATTGACATGCTCACTGTCACCTCCAAACTGCGCAGTACCGGAGAACTGGAACTGATCGGCGGGGCAACCTACATCATGGAATTGACCAGCAAAGTCAACTCCGCGGCAAACATCGAATTCCATGCCCGTATCCTGTCTCAGGCTTTCATCAAAAGAGAGCTGATCAAGATTTCCTCTGAGATCCAGCGTGAAGCATTTGAGGATACTACAGATGTTTTCAGGCTTTTGGATAAAACCGAACAGGCGCTTTTTGAGATCTCTGAATCGAATATCAAGAAAAACTATTCTGATATGGGCGCACTCATGCGCCAGGCCCTCGCAGAACTTGATCTCAAAAAGAATAATAAGGATGGGTTGACTGGCGTCCCTTCAGGTTTCAGCGCATTGGACAGGCTGACCTCTGGCTGGCAGAAGACAGAGTTGATGATCCTCGCTGCAAGGCCCGGTATGGGTAAAACCGCATTCGTGGTTTCCTCTCTCCGTAATGCCGCGGTAGATTTCAATATGCCAGTCGCGATCTTTTCGCTTGAAATGTCTTCGGTACAGCTCGTGAATCGTCTGATTTCCGCCGAAGCCGAAATTGACAGCGAAAAAATAAGAAAAGGAAGCCTTGCTCCGCACGAATGGGAACAGTTGCACCATCGTATCCACAGGCTCACCAATGCGCCCATATTTATAGACGATACCCCGGCTCTCTCTATTCTTGAATTGCGGGCCAAATGCCGTCGTCTGAAAGCACAGCACGACATTCAGATGATCGTTATCGACTATCTCCAGCTGATGACCGGAGATACCGGTGGAAAAGGCGCAGGAAACCGTGAACAGGAGATTGCCATGATCTCCCGGTCACTCAAAAACCTGGCGAAAGAGCTGGACGTACCCGTTATCGCACTTTCCCAGCTTAGTCGTGCTGTGGAAACAAGGGGCGGTGAAAAAAGGCCACAGCTCTCAGATTTGAGGGAATCCGGGTCTATTGAGCAGGATGCAGATATGGTTCTTTTCCTTTATCGTCCCGAATATTATGGCATTACTGAAGACGAAGCCGGCAATTCCGTAGCAGGCATCGGCGAAGTTATTGTAGCCAAAAACCGTGCGGGCTCGCTGGATACCGTACAATTAAGGTTTATCGGAAAGTATACAAAATTTATGGATCTCGATTCTGGCTTCACTCCCGCCCCGTTCTCCGTCGATCGTCCGATACCCACCTCGACCAATCCGATATCTTCTTTCGAAAGCCAAAGTAAACCCAACCCCGGCGGCGGCACATTGAGAAGTCGCGCCAATGATTTGAGCAGCTTCGACTACAAAGGCCCCGACAGCGAACCGCCGTTTTGATGCTGAACCCCTAGATCCCCCAAAGGAAACTTTACATCTTACAAAGCCCATTCCAGGAAATTTAGGAGTTTCCAAAGATAGGCTTCCTAACCAGCAACGCCACATTTTCAACATGGTGTGTGTTCGGAAACATATCTACCGGCTGCACCCTTGTCACCTCGTAATGTTCCGACATCAAAGCAAGATCGCGCGCCTGCGTGGCTGTATTGCAGCTCACATATACAATTCTCTCAGGCGACGCTTTCAGGATTGTCTCCACAACCGGCAGATCCATCCCTGCGCGGGGAGGGTCCGTGATGATCACGTCGGGCCGGCCATGTGTTTTCAGGAAATTTCCGTTCATGATGTTCCGCATATCCCCGGCGAAAAAGGAAGTGTTCGTAATGCCATTGAGTTCTGAGTTTCTGCGCGCATCCTGTACCGCAGCTTCCACATATTCCACGCCCACAACGTTTCTGGCGCGCCTCGCAACGAAATTAGCAATGGTGCCCGTTCCCGTATAAAGGTCATATACTGATTCATTTCCCGTCAACCCGGCGAATTCCCTGGTTACGCTGAAAAGTTGATACGCTTGTTCCGAATTGGTCTGGTAAAATGATTTCGGCCCTACCAGAAAAGTCAGGTCTTCCATCGTCTCCCGAATGAATGCATCTCCAGCATAATTGATCACCTCCTGGTCCTGGTAGGAATCGTTTCCTTTCAGATTGACGATATAATTCAATGATGTTATCTCTTTGTGGGTATGGTGCAGGTATTCCATAACCTCTCCAATGGCTTCGTCATGCTGTGCTCCGAATTGCACGATCACCATTACGTCCCCTGTATTGGCAGTACGCACTACAAGGTTCCTCAAAACCCCGACGTTAAACCTCACGTCATAGTGCGGTATACCTTTTAGATCGCCGAAATGATGCAGCGAATTCCGGATGGTATTGGATGGATCCGGTTGCAAATGACAGTGGTCCACCGTGAAAATCTTATCAAAGCGCTTTGGAACATGAAAGCCAAGCGCATTCTTGGAAAATTGCTGCCCCGAATCCATTTGCTCCTTTGTCAGCCACCGCCAATTGGAAAACGTAAATTCCAACTTATTGCGGTAATATTCCGTCCTGGGAGCAGCTAAAATCTGGTTAATCTCAACATTTCTGATCTTTCCTATTCTCTCAAAATGATCAATCACCTGCTGCCTCTTGAATCTCAGCTGATGCTCGTAAGCGACGTGCTGCCATTTGCACCCGCCACAAACCGTATGATGCAAGCAATAAGGGTCAGTACGTAAGCTGGATAGGGAATGGGTTTTGGTAACAATCGCTTCCATCAGTTTCTTCTTGGTTTTTACCACCTGCAGGTCAACGATGTCACCAGGAGCTACGTTTCCCTCGACGAAAATCACGCCGTCTTCCGATTTAAAAATACATTTGCCTTCTGCCGCAAAATCGGTAATTTCAACGTATTCGTATTTGTTATTCTTAGGCATATTTCCTTTTTAATTTACTAACTCCAATATCCTATCGGATTATTTTTACCGCTTCCATAACCCATGAAAAAACGGTTCATCTGCTTTGTTTTGATGCTGTTTACGATCTGCCAAGCCCAAGCCACACACATCGTTGGCGGACAGCTCTTCATCACCGAAAACCCCAACAGCGTTTATAATTACAACATTGGCCTCACCATGTATTTCGACGCCCTCAATGGTAATCCGGGCGCCGAAGACCCTACTGTCAACATTTACGTATTCAGAAAGCGGGACAATGCCGCGATTGGTTGGCTTGAAGCTCCAAAAATAGAACGAAAATCGGTCACCTATGCAAATCCTTCTTGCGGAATATCGACGTTGCAGACCTACATGATCACTTATAGCGCTTCCGTCAGGCTCGACGTTGCCAGTTTCGACGACTCCCAAGGCTACTATATGGTGTGGGACCGTTGCTGTCGGAACGGTACTATTACGAATATAAAAGCCCCGGGGGACGCTGGCAGTCTCTTTTACCTTGAATTTCCGCCTCTCATCAAAAACAATGCGAATTTCAAGAACTCTTCTCCCGTTTTTCCAGCCATTAAAGGAGATTATGCCTGTGTCAACTCTCCGTTCTTCTTCGATTTTGGAGGCACCGATGCGGATGGTGATAGCCTCACGTACACCCTGATTACTCCGATGCAGGGTTTCTCCGATAAGAACAATCCAAGCATTCCCGGCCGTGGCTCATCCAGCTATCCCAGGCTGGAGTGGATTGACGGTATCTCTATTGACAATGTGATACCAGGCCCGCAGCCACTCAGAGTGAACCGTTCCACCGGAATGCTCTCGGTCACCCCGGGGAACGTTGGGTTGTACGTATTCGCCGTGCAGGTTGACGAATACCGGAATGGCGTGAGAATAGGCTCCCTTACGCGAGATTTTCAATTAAAAGTAGTAGACTGCCCTAAAAGCGAACCGCCTCAATTACTCTTCAAACCCAAAGGAAAAACCAGTTATTACACTGAAAATGAAATTATCACACTAAAAAAAGATGATCCCAATTGCTTTGAGGTAATCGTTACCGACCCCACCATCAACCAGTTGGTTAAGGTCACTGGCAGGGCAGTCAATAATTCCAAAAATTATTTTGCCATTCTCCCTGCCGAATTCCGCACCACGATCGCAAACGATACGATGAAATTCGAGATCTGTCTGGACGAGTGCTTTGTAACCTACGATAACCGGCCGATTCGTATCCAGCTGGTCGCCGAGGATGAAAGCTGCCCGATTCCACTGACGGACACGTTAAATATCTACATCAGGCGCGAAAACAGTGGCAATACCGCGCCCATTATCTCCACATCTCTGCCTGGCGATTACGTGCACGTGAGCGCGGGTGTTCCGGTTACTTTTATTGTTTATGGAAAAGACGTCGATAAGGACAACCTCACACTGTCGGGGCGCGGAAGGGATTTCAATATGACCGATATGGGCATGGGTTTCGCCACGGCCAGCGGTAACGCGGCCGTTCAACAGAACTTCACATGGACGCCTCCATGCAATGCCAAAAAAGGAGATACCTTGACGGTTGACTTTAAGGTGGAGGACATGCGTTGCGAAGGAAATCCATTGCCCGCTTCCAAGCCCGTCTATTTTATTGTCGACCAGTCCCCCAACAATCCACCCACTGTTGAAACTTCCCTGGCGCTTCCTGAAGTAACTTACTCGATCGGAAGCCCCACCCCTATTACGTTCGACGTACTTGCGACTGATCCCGATACCAACACCATTTCACTCACTGCCTCCGGCCGTGGGTTTAGTCTTGGCGATGTTGGAATGATCTTCGAAAATAAATCCGGCGTCAGATCGGTTACCTCGCCCTATTCCTGGAATCCGGAATGTGCCATGCTGGATGGGGAAGCCGAGCGCACGTTTTTGATTGATTTTGTAACGCAGGACAAAAGTTGTGCATCAGCGAGCGACACCACCACGGTCAAGGTAACTGTGAAGGACAACGGCCAACAACCGTTCCCGGAATTTCCCAATGTTATCACTCCAAACGGTGATGGCAAAAATGATTGTTTTGTGTTTCAGGAATTGCCGCAGGACCAATGCGATGACAGATTCAAAGACATCACGATCTTCAACAGGTGGGGCAAACAAATCTATTATTCTAAGATCCGTCCCAATGACTGGTGCCCCAGTAACATTTCCGGAGGCTATTATTACTACGTGATCCAGTACACAAAACGGTCCTACAAAGGGGGCTTAACGGTTCTCAAATAGTATTCCTCATATTAAAAGGATCAATTTCAACCTCCATTCATAAAGTATTGAATGTTGCATACATTCAATACTTTATGAGCTTTTTCATTGATAAGAAAAGTACACGCCTGCAACTACTTTCAAGCTACCAGCAGTCTTTTAAAACTAACAAATAGTCTAATACTAATAACCCTTTTTATTAATATTAAAAATATAATACTTTTTATACATTAAACATTTAATTATCATTTTATAATATCAATACTTTTTATATTAAAATAATAAAGTAAGTATAAAAAGTATATTACTAATGTGTCCTCAATAAACTTATAGTCAGCCAATTAAAAATATATCCAGCAAACCCAGCCACTCTGGATAAAAATCACTACAACTTTGCTGACACTCAAACCAAACCAAGTAAGCATAACCTTACTAATCCTTATAAGAACAATTCTTTATCCATCAACCATTACGAAAATGAAAATAGCATTAATTGGCGCAACAGGATTTGTAGGTACTGCGCTACTCCGGGAACTCGTTTCTCGCGGCCATCAGGTGACAGCCATTGCCCGCAGCATCGAAAAAATATCTTCGGAAAGCGGTTTGGTAACACCATTATCCGCAAACGTACTGGATACTGCCGAAGTTGCGCGCGCGGTAGCCGGGCATGACGCGGTTATTAGTGCATATAACCCCGGCTGGACCAATCCAAATATCTATAACGAATTCATGGAAGGCGCGAAGGCGATTGAGCAAGGCGTGAAGCAAGCAGGGGTAAAAAGAATCCTGGTTGTAGGCGGCGCAGGAAGCCTGGAAGTAGCGCCCGGCTTACAGCTGATCGACACCCCCTCTTTTCCCGAAGAATACAAAGGGGGAGCAGGCGCTTCACGCGATTATCTCAAAATCCTGAAACAGGATGAAGAACTGGACTGGACGTTTTTTAGCCCAGCCATTGAAATGCATCCTGGTACATCGGGCCACAGGACAGGCCAGTACAGAACAGCCCTCAATAATCCCGTTTTCAATGAGGCAGGAAGAAGCATCATTGGTGTTGAAGACGCAGCAGTTGCTATTGTAGACGAAATCGAACAGGCAAACCACGTTCGTCAACAATTCACCGCGGCATATTAATTATACTATTGAAAAGGTGAATATCAATCAATGTGTGTTTAACTTCTAATAAGTATTAAAAGTTAAATAAACATAAGGCTTATAAAAAGAATGTATTTATATAAGCCTTATGTTTATTACCTCGCATTTTATACTTCTGATATGATTGATATATAGCATAAGTATAAAACTTTTAATAATTTAGAAATTAATAAAAATATTAAAAGTATAATACATTAATAAAGTCACAAAATATTGATAATATTGAAAATACAGTAAGTATCAATTGATTATCAAATAGTTAACTTAACAAATCACCCTGTAGAAGCATTATTTGGTCTGTGCGCATTCGAGAATTTTGTATATGAAGAGTGATTCCGCCTGCCTGGTGCAGCAGAGATTTTAATGCGGAAATCGCTCGGCTAATATCTTTTTCCTGTAATCAAAGATTCGTTCCACCTCGTGTCGTACGAATAACGCATCAACCAAGTCCCCAATAAACCAGCCGGGTACCTTGTAGTGGAGAATGTCTTCCATTAGCGTGCCCCCGTTTCTTTCTGTAAACCGGTGCTGATGGTGCCAGAAAGCATACGGGCCAAACCGCTGTTCATCCACAAAATATTTTCCGTCGACAACCTGTGTAATTTCCGTGCACCAACGCAATGGTATGCCCAAAACAGGTTTTACGATATAAGTAATGATTTGCCCGGCATACATCTCGTCGCCGTGATGAGCGGAAGTGACTACGAAATCCATGTGCGGAGGTGTAATCTCTTTGAGATTGGCGGGGTTCGAAAAGAAGTCCCAAGCTTCACCAAGGGAAATCGGAAGTTGTTGTGTAAAATATAATTCCTGCATGAAAGAAGATCGTTTGAACCATGCATTAAATATCCGCGCCAAACGTTTCAAAGTAGCCAGACTGGCATGATTTTCTTGTTTTTTCTTACAGACTAATTCTTAAAATCATGAACCGAAAACAAATTGCAACGACAACAATATCTATTCACGCAAGTGCATCTGATGTTTGGAAAGCCCTGATAGATCCCGAAATTGTTAAAAAATATATGCACGGCGCGGTCGTCAGCTCTGATTGGGAAATCGGGAGCCCAATCACCTTTACGGGAGAATGGGAAGGGAAGCCTTATCAGGACAAGGGGACGATCCTGGAAATCATCCCTGAACGTGTCCTAGGATTCAGTTTCTGGAGCCCGCTGTCCGGTAGCGAGGATTTTGAAGATAATTATGTACACGTCACCTACCACGTTTCTGAATATGATCACGAAACGACTCTCATCATTACACAGGACAACCTGGAAACAGACGAAGACGTTGTGAAAGCCGAGGAAAACTGGATGAAGGTGGGAAGGAACATTAAAAGTATCTTGGAAGAAGATGCAAAGCATGTGTTATGATGTCATTCTAACACGCTAACAAATATCTATGCCGTCAATTTGGCGGTCAGGTGCATCCGCTTCAATCCACCATTTCCGCGCATACGGAGCAACGCCTACGACTTCCCCGAACTTGACAGCGCTCACGTCGCCAAGTTCGGGCTGACGACGTGAGTATACCAGGCATTGCTTATTGAATTCAATATTGCTGGGGTCGGGCACAAATTACAATTTCATGCTTAAAGCAATTCTTTTTCTTGTGAGATCCACTTCCGTTACCCTTACCTGAACTTGCTGCTGAAGCTTTACCACTTCATTGGGGTCTTTGACAAACTTGTCGGCCAGCTGAGATACATGCACCAGTCCGTCTTGTTTTACACCAATATCTACAAATGCTCCAAATGCGGTAATGTTCGTTACTAATCCTGGTAGCACCATTCCCACTTTGAGATCCTCAGGCTTCCTCACGGAACTATCGAATTCAAATCTTTTCATTTCAGCACGCGGATCTCGTGATGGCTTTTCGAGTTCAGCCAGAATATCCTTCAATGTAGGCAGGCCGACTGTTTCGGAAATATACTTTTCTGGTCTGATCAATTTTCTCAGCTCCGGTTTTTGCATCAGATCTTTGATACCGGCGCCGGTGTCTTTCGCCATTTTTTCGACCAAATCATATCTCTCAGGGTGTACTGCACTGTTATCCAAAGGATTAGATCCATTTTCGATACGGAGGAAACCGGCTGCCTGCTCAAAAGCCTTGGAACCCAGCCGCGGAACTTTCAATAATTGCTGACGGGTTTTGAAGTTGCCGTTTTTGGCCCTGAAATCCACGATATTTTGCGCCAACGCGGGACCAAGGCCTGAAACATAGCGTAATAAGTGCTTGCTCGCCGTGTTGAGGTTTACGCCTACGGAATTTACGCAGCTTTCTACGACTGTATCCAAAGCATTTCGCAATGAATTCTGGTCCACATCGTGCTGGTATTGCCCAACACCAATGGATTTCGGGTCGATCTTAACCAGTTCCGCAAGCGGATCCATCAGGCGGCGCCCAATAGAAACCGATCCGCGTACGGTCACATCCTTATCAGGAAACTCTTCACGCGCCACATCGGAAGCCGAGTAAATGGATGCGCCTTGCTCACTCACCATAAACAAACCGATGCTTGCCGATCCCCCCAAAGTTTCCAAAACCTTTTTTACGAAATCCTCAGTTTCTCTGCCAGCGGTTCCGTTTCCCACTGCTACTGCTTCTATCCTGAACTTCCTGATCAAGTCAGATATCCTCGCTTGTGCTTCGTTGGCTTTATCGAAAGGGTAAATAACATGGTCGGATAGCAAGTTTCCCTGACTGTCGAGCACCACAACCTTGCAACCGGTACGGTATCCTGGGTCAATCGCAAGCACATTCTTCTGCCCCAAAGGCGATGCCAGTAACAACTGCCGAAGGTTTTCAGTGAACACCTGGATGGCAGCAATGTCCGCCTTTTCTTTAGAGAGATTCGAAAATTCGGTTTCAATGGAAGGTTTCAGCAATCGCTTATAGGCATCGCCAATGGCCTCTTCCATCTGGTCTTTACAACCCGGCGTGCCTTTGAGGAATAGCCTGTCCAGCGCTTCCAGTGCCTGGTCTTCGTCAGGCGAAATATCCACACTCAAAAATCCCTCCTCTTCGCCGCGCCTTATGGCCAGCAAACGGTGCGAGGGAATTCTCGAAAGAGGTTCGGAAAAATCAAAATAGTCCCGGTACTTGCTCGCTTCTTCCTCCTTCTTTTTTTTAACTTTCGCTGTGATAATCGCGCCACGCTGAAATGTGTTACGAATACGGCTGCGGGCATCCTGGTTCTCATTGATCCATTCTGCAATGATGTCCCTCGCCCCCTGCAAGGCTTCCGCTACAGTGCCCACCTGGTCTGTCAGATAAGCCGAAGCCCTTCCCTCCGGGTCTGTTTCACGTCCGGCAAAGATCAGCTGCGCGAGTGGTTCCAGGCCTTTTTCGATGGCGATACTGGCGCGTGTTTTCCGCTTTTGTTTATAAGGTAAATAAATATCTTCCAGCTCCGTCAAGGAAAATACCCCTTCAATTTTCTTTTTCAATTCAGGTGTCAGCTTACCCTGGTCCTCGATACTTTTCAAGATGGCTTCCCTTCTTTTTTCGACTTCCAGCTGCCTCTGCCAAGTTTCTTTGATTGCACCTATCTGCACTTCGTCCAACCCGCCAGTTGCCTCTTTACGGTAACGCGAAATGAATGGAAGCGTAGCACCTTCTTCAAACAATTGAATGGTATTTCTGACTTGCTTCTCAGTAATACCGGTCTGCTGGGCAATAAGCAAATAATTCATAGGGGTAATAGAGATATTCATGACGACAAATAAAGTGGTTTTTGTAGTTTTAAAACAAATATTCCCCTCTTATTGCCATCCGGACCTAAAATCCGGCATTCTGTAATATTCCGAAATCCGTATCACCATGAAGAAGTTGTTCTTGTCATTCCTTGCCGCGTTAGTTTTCAATAGTCTGTCTTTAGCTCAGAAAACGCCTCAGTTTCACGTGATTGCTTTTTTTACAGGCAAAAGTGACCGCGCCCATATCAGTTTTGTCGGCGAAGCACACAAGCGATTTCCTGAAATGGGTAAAAAATATGGGTTCACCTATGATTCGACCAGCAATTGGGAAAATCTTAACAGGGACTTTCTTTCTAAATACCAGGTCGTATTATTTCTGGATACAAGGCCAGAGAAGCCAGAGCAGCGGGAGGCATTTCAAAAGTATATGGAAAATGGGGGCGCCTGGCTGGGCTTTCACTTTGCTGCCTTCGCACTGACGCCCTCCGCCTATCCTCAGAACTGGGACTGGTACCATGATCAATTTCTGGGTTCGGGGCAGTATAAAAGCAACACCTGGCACCCTACTCCGGCGATTTTAAAAGTGGAGGCTAAAAATAATCCGGTCACCCAAAACCTGCCCGCGACGTTTAAAACTGCACCCAATGAATGGTACCGCTGGGAAAAAGACCTGACGACAAATCCCGATATCGAGATACTGCTCTCCATAGACCCGTCCAGTTTTCCGCTTGGAAATGGCCCGAAACATCATGAGATCTGGCACAGCGGTTATTATCCCGTAGTATGGACTAATAAAAAATACAAGATGGTTTACATGAATATGGGGCACAATGACATCGACTATGACAACAAAACCAACAAAGAACTGTCCTTCACCTTTGACAATGAAACACAGAATAAGTTGGTAGCCAATACATTACTTTGGCTTGGATCCGAAAAAAAACAGTGAGAGCAGCTATGGAAGAAAAGATCTCGCGGGAATTTGGCAACGGCAGGATGACCGGAATTGTGTGGCAGATCGATGGCATTCGTATGGGACATAGCGTGTCTAAATTCAGCGAGTTGACCAGTTTTGCTGCCAGCAGCAGTAATGATGTGGTCAGGATGCATTTTGGCATGAAGGGCGACTATATGTTCTCTTATAAGCAGCTAAATGCCTCATATGATCTTGTCGGGGGACATCACAACATCATGTATTCGCCAGATTTCGATATGGTGGTTCACAACAAAACATTGCAGCTCGAAACCTTTGGGATACAGTTTCAGAAGGAATTGTTTATCCAGTTTACACAAAACGCCAGTGATTCACTGAAGAGATTTTGTCAACAGGTCATTGACGGTAAAAGCGCTATGCTGTCGCCCAATTGGGGAGCCATCGATTCGCCGATGCAACAGACACTCAGCCAAATCATCCATTGCAAATTTTCAGAGGACCTCAAAAAGCTTTTTCTTTTATCCAAAAGCATTGAACTATTGGTGCTCTGCGCAGATCGTTGCGGATACGCCGACAGCAAAAAAGACACCTTTATAAAAACGAAGGCCGATAAAGAAAAACTGATCGCCGTCAGAGACCTGATCAATGAAAGGGTGCACTGCCCGCCTAACCTTTCCGAAATCTCGCGGGAGGTAGGCCTCAACGAGTACAAACTCAAAAAAGGCTTTAAAGAAACCTTCAATACCACAGTTTTCGGCTATCTGACGGATCAGCGTCTGATACTGGCACGCCAATACCTTCTCGATACGCAACATACAGCTGCAGAAATTGCATTGCAGTTGGGATATGCCACACCTCAGCATTTCAACAATGCGTTCAAAAAGAAATTTGGGATCACACCCTATTCAGTTAGAAATAATCCGTAAAACGCAATCATCATAGGGCCGCATCAGGTTAATATTGTCTCGAAACCGATCGTTCAAATCTAAAACACTTCAAAACAATGGCTGAGCCTCTTATGATCAGGAATAGTATTACCATCCATGCGCCCGTCGGTAAAGTCTGGGATGCGTTGGTAAACCCCGAACAAACCAAGAAATACATGTTTGGTTGCGAAACGGTTTCCGACTGGAAACCGGGCAGCGAGTTACTTTGGAAAGGCTTTTACGAGGGCCAGGAAATGGTTTTCGTGAAAGGTGAGATCGTGGAAATAGACCCTGAAAAGTGGTTGATCTACACCACGATCGATCCCAATTCAAACATCGACGATACTTCTGAAAACTATCTGCGCGTGACTTATGAGCTGATTCCAGAGGGAAATCAAACCATTCTGAACGTTTCACAGGGCGATTACAGCACCGTGGCCAACGGAGCGCAAAGATATCAGGATTCCTATAACAACGGCGAAGGCTGGAACCCGATCCTGATTGAGATTAAAAAGCTGGTAGAAGCAGAATAATCTATCAGGGATTTCCAGACTCTATTTCGCCAACTTCCTCCTGTATGTCCTCAGCAGGGATATCCTCGTCCATTCTGGACCCTGTATTTACTTCAGGCGCATCCGTACCCGGAACAGCGGGGTTGGGATTTAGAGGGGCAGTTTGTCCGGGCTCTGGGTAACTTGGTGCAGGAGGTTGCTTATCAGGCATTTCACTTACGATATCACCGAAAAAATCAATAACGCGGAATTCCATTTTCTGAAAGTTTGATACGGGAACAAAACGGAAAAAACCATGCCCTGCATTGCTGTTGGGTATATCCTTTTGTAATTTAAGCGATCAAAAATCCGCGAAAAACCAATCCCGCTGAATCATGGCCGTTCCAATTGTACTTTTTGTTTCGTTTTTGGGAAGCCTGGGCGTTAGCTGGCTGATATCCGGAACTTGGGATTATCAATTCAGCGGGAACCTGGCCATGTGCCTTATGCTATTGTTCACAGCCTTTGGGCATTTCAAATTTCCAAATGGCATGGCAATGATGATTCCTCCATTTGTCCCCTTCAAGAAGGGTCTGGTTACAATTACGGGCTTTATGGAGGTACTGGCCGGTGGCGCGCTGCTTCTCCCCACTTACAGGTTCGTCACAGGAATCTTCCTGATTGTATTCTTCATGCTTTTGCTTCCTGCCAATATTTACGCCGCTATGCGAAATCTTGATTACCAAAAAGGTACGTTTGATGGCAAAGGCCTTCATTACTTATGGTTCCGCATTCCACTTCAAATGGTATTGATCTCCTGGGTCTGGTATTTTTCAATATACAGCTCTTCAATGTCTGCGCTCCAGTAAAGCCATGTAAAAACCGTCAAATCCCTCTTTGGCCACGGAAGTTCGGCGTTCAGAAACCAGATACCATTCTTTTTTGCGTGTTTTGATAAATCTTTTAACCTGGTCCTCAGATTCCGAAGGGAGAATGCTGCAAGTGGCATACACCATTTTCCCTCCTTTTTTGACCATACCTGAATAAGACGTCAGGATTTTCCATTGTACCTGTTTTATATTTTCAAGAAACTCTGGTTTCAACTTCCATTTCGAATCCGGATTTCGCCGCAATACGCCCAATCCGGAGCAAGGAACATCTAAGAGAAGCCTATCGGCAGTTTCCCCCAGGCCCCTAATTTGTTCATCCGACTCGATCAGCATCGTTTCAAGATTGGTTACACCATTTCTTTGCGCCCGCTTCTTGAGTTCTGTCAGCTTTGGTTCTTCAATGTCCATAGCCAGGATACTTCCGCTGTTTTGCAGCAATGCAGCGATATGCAGCGTCTTCCCGCCCGCTCCCGCGCAGGCATCGATGACACTCATTCCGGGCTTTAAATCCAGATAAGGAGCAATTAATTGAGACCCAGCGTCCTGAATTTCAAAAAGACCTGCTTTAAACGCTTCTGAATTTTGCAGGTTCTGTCTTTTTCTCAAAACCAGCGTATCAGCCAGCCGCGGAATCTCATACACGTTTTCAGCGCCCAGGATCGATTTCACCTCTTCGAGGTTACTTTTTAAGGTGTTAACCCGCAGCACGACCGGCGCGGGGAGGTTCAATGCCTTTAATTCCTCATCCCAATTTGTTCCCAGTTCCTTCTCACCCGTTTCGTCCAGCCAGTCAGGGATGGATTGGGCAATCTTTCTAGTAACCGTAGATTCCTGGTATCTCTCGAGTGTTCTCTTGCGGTCAATACCATCAAATTCTGGCCAATCTGGGAGCGCCTCACCTGCACCAGCATGTAACAGCACTGGTTTAATAATCTGCCAAACGCCTACTAAACGCCAAAAGTCAGCCGTTTCCGAAGCTTTACCTATTTCGGCAGTAAACTTGGCCAGCCTCCACCACCTTACCATTTCATAGGTATTTTCGGCAATAAAAGCCCTGTCCCTGGCCCCCCACTTTTTATTGGATTTCAGAATTTGTTCCACCACCCGGTCGGCTTGCCGGTTTTTGAGGAAAATATGCTGAAGCGCCTCAACTGTGGCTGCTACAAGCCCTCTATAAAGTTTCAATATTTCAGATTTTCTAATGAATTTGCTGGGGCAAATCTATCTCAAATTTCGCGCCTTTCCCAGGCTCAGAGGTAATAGCCATTTTGCCGTTCAGATTGGTTACAAGATGTTTTACCAGTGCCAGGCCAAAGCCATAGCCATATTCCCCTCCGGTCCCATCTGTGGACGCTGCTGTTCCGGACAAAATCGCGTTAATAGCTGCCTCATTCATTCCAACACCGCTGTCTTGTACCGCAATTCTGAGATTTGGCCCTTCGGGCCTCAATAACAGGTCGAGATCGACGGTTACATGCCCATTTTCCGGGGTAAACTTCATCGCGTTGGAAATGAGGTTGCCCGTAACCTGCAGCAGCTTGTTCCTGGAAAAGCTGATTTTATCCGTTTGCTCGCTCACATGTACCTGAAAATCAATTCGCTTGTTCAATGCTTGCGGTCCATACAGCCTTTCCAGTTTGTCCTTAAAAATTTCAAGGTTAAAACCACTCCCTTGCGCAGGTAATTCAGGATTGCTCCTATCCCCCTTATGCGACCCCAGTATTTCCTCAGCGAGATCAAGTATCGATTTTCCGCTCTTATGGATCAAGTTGACGAATTCCAGCACCTCGTCCATCTGATTGTTCTCCCCCTGGTCGCGGATGATTTGCGCCAGGCCGATAATTCCTCCCAAAGGTCCCCTGATATCATGTGCAAGCTTTTTCTGAGTCTGCCTTTCCTCCATTAGCCGCGATCTGAGCTTTTGCATGATGTGATGTGTTTTAAGCCTGCTCACAATTTCGTCAGCAATGATCTTCATCAACTCAACTTTTTCAGGATCCAGTACCACACGCTCCTGGTCCAGTACACACAATGCGCCGATGTTCAGGCCACTATTGGTTCTAAGCGGGATTCCATAATAATAACGCACCTTTGGCACGCCAGTCACGTATTCTTTGTTTCGAAAACGCTCATCGTCACGAAGGTCCGTGACTTCGAAGTGATCACTTTCCATGATTGTATACTGACAGACTGTGTCCTCCCGGAGCATCTGCTCCGTATCCAGCCCATAACTGGCAATGGTCCACTGGGTAAGCGAGTCAATCAGATTGACCTGGGAAATCTGGGTGCCCGTCACCTTGGCTGCCAGCTTGGCGAGGTGCTTAAAAGCTTCCTGATGCTCGGAGTAATCGATATCTAATTCGGAAAGGCTGACCAGTCTTTCCATTTCATTTTTCGGAATCGGGGGGGTACTATTCACAATTAGGGCTGGTAACGAAATTCAGGCAGCGCAAAATAATCTTAATTTAACTATTAAATTAGCCATAGATCGAAAAATGAGCATATCTGAATCGGCCTTTTGAATAGAATGGATTAAGTGATTGAAATACCAATAACAAGGAATATGCGCCGTTCTTGGAATAATTCTGTTTTCTTCTCTGATAAGAAATTGTATATTGTAGCTTTCATTGAAAATCATTTTAGTACTTATCATAGTGAACACCCTTACTCAAATCAATCTAACAACGTTAAATTTAAAATTTAACGTTGTTAGATTAAATTTCACTGTTAAAATACTTGACTTACATACAAATAAGGCGTTTTTTATGATCAGATATTTATTTTGCTGATTTTAGGAACAGATTTTCAATTTGAACATTTCCGAGACACAAGAATCCAAAAAACAATCAATTCCTACCATACACCGAATGTATAAAATTATTTTCACCATACTTTTTACTTTTATTATTCCCCGCTGCAATGCGCAAAACATGCCTGCTGACGAAATTTTAGGTGAATGGACAAGTGAAGAAAGAGATAACAAAATTGAGATTTACAAAGTAGGCAACGAGTATTTTGGCAAGCTGATATGGTCAGAGGATATGTTTGAGGCAGACGGTATTACATCGAAAAAGGATGTTCAAAATACGAACGAGAAATTGCGCGGCCGCAACCTGATGCATGTTAACATCCTACATGATTTCGTATATGATGAAAATAGCTGGGACAACGGCAAAATGTATGACCGCAAAAGCGGCAAGACTTACAATTGCGTTTTAAAATTACGCGATAAACTCCTGGAAATCAGAAGCTATATCGGTATCCCGTTATTCGGTCGGTCAACCTATTGGCGAAGGTCACCCAAAGAGCAATTGTAATTCCCCTCCCCTACTGCTGTTTCTCACCAATAACCCTGCGACTATCCCAGGGGAAAGCGCTTTTTGCAAATGAAAGTGAATACATTCTGTCTGCCGGTTGTTACCGTTTAAACATGCATTCAGATCAATGAGCAACATCAAGCTAGGCATATTGGACCAATCGATTGTAAGGCAGGGCTCCACGGTTCGGGAGGCCATCCAGGAAACGATTAGGACCGCTAAATTGGCGGAGGAACTCGGTTATAGCAGATTTTGGGTCTCCGAGCATCACAATTCTACTTTCATTGCGGGCTCGACCCCTGAGGTCCTGATGGTCAAGCTGGCAGACGCAACCAAGCATATCAGGATAGGTTCCGGCGGAATTATGCTGCCAAATCATAGTGCCCTGAAGGTAGCTGAGAATTTCCGTATGCTGGAGACCCTTTTCCCCGGGCGGATTGACCTTGGAATGGGCCGTGCGCCAGGTACCGACCGCATTACATCATCCCTGCTGAATCCGTCTAATGATTTTAGCGAAAGCAGTTATCTCCGTCAGCTGGAGCACCTGCAGCACTTTTTTCGTGACACAGCAGGCACTGAACGAGGATTTATTTACGCCACACCTCAATCGCCTACTATCCCCGCCCAATGGATACTCAGTTCCAGCGGCGGAAGCAGCAACATAGCCGCCCGATTTGGCATGGGCCTCGCTGTGGCCAAATTCATCAATGGTTTCGTGCGTCCGGATGTCGTGGAAACCTACCGCAAAAATTTCCGGCCTTCCGACCAGTTCTCCCGACCACGCGCGATGCTATCCATATTCGTGCTATGCGGCGAAACAGAGGAAAAAGCTGCGGAAATGCGGAAAATGATGGATTATATCCTGGTAGAATTTGAAAAAGGGAAATTTGGGCCTTTCCCGGATGCCGAAACCGTCCGGAATTATCGCTTCACTGTCGGCGAGCTGGAGCGTATCCGTTACAACAGCGGAAGAATCATTTCAGGCACCCAGGATGCTGTAAAAGAACAGCTTACAAAGCTCTCAAACGAGTTCGAAGTCGATGAAATCGTCATTTCAACGATGGCCGATAGTGCTGAAAACCGCGTAAGGTCTTTTCAATTGATTTCGGAGGCATTTAATTTGAGAGAACCCGTTCTTTAAGTTTATTTTTGCAGCGGACTCTTTCCTGCAAAACATGAACCGTTTCGACCGCATCACTGCCATCCTGATCCAGTTGCAATCCCGCAAAATTGTAAAAGCCCAGGATCTGGCGGAACGCTTCGAAATCAGCCTGCGGACCGTATACCGGGACATCAATTCCCTCGCGGAAGCAGGTGTGCCTATCATTGGGGAGGCAGGTGTGGGCTATTCCATCATGGACGGCTACCGCCTGCCTCCCGTGATGTTCACCAAGGAAGAGGCACGTACTTTCATCACCGCTGAAAAACTGATGGAAAAATTTACAGATTTTTCCACGCAGACACAGTACCAGTCAGCCATGTTCAAAATCAAAGCAGTGCTGCGAAGTACGGAAAAGTCGATGGTGGAAAACCTGGAAAACCATATTGAGATCAGGCATAGTAACAGGCTTTTTCACAAATCCGCCAATAATACGCTCGATGTTTTGCTTAAAAGCATTTCCGAAAAAAAGATCGCGAAGATCAACTACACGGCCATGAATGCAAATGATCCGATGGAAAGGATCATCGAACCCGTGGGCGTTTACCACGAAAATAATTACTGGTATACCGTCGCTTTCTGCCATTTGAGAAATGATTACCGCAATTTCCGGTCCGACCGCATCCTGCACTGTGAGCTCACCAATGAACCTTTCAAACAAAAGCATGCGCCACTAAAAGAGTTTATGACGGATACCTGGGAAGGTGAAAACATGCGGCTGGTTCGTATCAAAATAGACAAGCGGGTTACCAGGTACATCCGCGAGCAACGTACCTACTACGGTTTCGTGTCGGAAATCGATAAAGGCGAATTCATTGAAATGTCTTTTCTCAGCCCTTCACTGGAAGGTTTTGCGAGATGGTTTCTGATGATCGCACCTAATGCATCCATACTGGAACCGGAGTCTTTGAAAACAACGGTCAAAAATCTGATCACCCAGATTTCAGAAAATCTTCAATAACATTCAGAGTCTCCTGACACACTGCTGTCATCAGACCGGCCGTGCTTTGCAATAAACCAAACCAACGCGAGCTATGCCTGCATTAACAACAACTCCTGTGATTGAAAACAGTCTGGTATATCTGATGAAAAATTATGCCGATTACAATCATTGGGCCAATTGTACCCTGATCAACTGGTTGAGAAAAAAACCGCGTGAAACCCTTGAAAAAGAGGTCATTTCAAGCTTTTCGACCATCAGATCCACACTAGTCCATATCCTGGAGACCCAGCGATACTGGTATTCCGTGATCAATCCTGAACATCACGACACCGGCGTAGATTTTGATGGAGACCTGGACGAGACATTTGATGCGCTTATAGCTCAATCTGAGACGGTTGCAGAATTCGTCGAAAATCTTTCCGCCGAGGCGCTGCAAACCGAAACGTTGGTCGTAAGTCAATGGTTTGAGTGTAAGCTTCCTAACTTTGAATACCTTATGCAATGTATGAACCACAGTACTTACCATCGCGGCCAAATCGTAACCATGGGCCGCAACCTTGGTTTCACAGATGCACCTATGACAGACTACAACTTTTATAACGTCATGGCAAAGTAGCAACTACCGTTAATACCATGACCGGGATTGTTTGCCCGATTTGTAAATTGGGCCATGAAAAACATCAGCATCCTCGGAATCTCCGGCAGCCTTCGCCCGGACTCCACCAACACTATTCTGCTAAGCACGTTCAGGGACTTGCTTCCGTCGCACGTGGTGTTCGATATTTTTGAGGGCCTGGACGAAATCCCGCATTTCAGTCCAGGCCTTGACGATACAACTTCGGTTTTGAGATTTAAAACCGCCGTCCAGCAAGCATCCGGTGTGATCATTTGCACACCCGAATACGCTTTTGGTGTTCCGGGCACCCTGAAAAATGCATTGGACTGGACGGTAGCAACAGGAGATTTCAACGATAAACCAGTGGCCGTCATCAGTGCATCCCCCCTCAACAGTGGCGGCGATAAAGCATTGGCTTCGCTCCTGCTCACCCTCACCGCATTGGGTACCAGGCGTAACGAACAATCCTCTTTATCAATACCCAATGTCAAACACAAGCTAAACTCCGGCAGGGTAACTGATCCTGAAACAATGTACGCCTTACAGGCACAATGTGATAATCTACTGGAAATCATCTCGGATGTCCGTCATTAGCTTATCAATAAAGTTCAATTTATTATACGGCAAACAAAAGACTACTATTTTGATATACTATGGTTTTTAATTTGATACATTTGGGCTTTATCCACCTATTTAACGATTTAAAAAATGAAATTTGAGACCTTGCAACTCCACGCCGGACAGGAACCCGATCCCGTAACCAATTCGCGTGCTGTACCTCTTTACCAGACAACCTCCTACGTTTTCAATAATGCCGAGCATGCCGCAAACTTGTTTGCGCTGAAAGAGTTCGGAAATGTCTACACCAGGATCATGAATCCCACCACCGACGTTTTCGAGAAGCGGGTGGCCGCACTGGAAGGCGGAGTGGCCGCATTGGCCACCGCGTCAGGGCATTCGGCCCAATTCCTGGCAATTAATAACATCACCACAGTTGGCGACAATTTTGTTACCACGTCGTTTCTTTACGGAGGTTCCTATAACCAGTTTAAGAATTCATTCAAGAACATCGGTGTGGAAGCCCGTTTCGCAGACGGCGACGATGTCAGCAGCTTCGAAAAATTGATTGATGACAAGACCAAGGCAATCTACCTCGAAACAATCGGCAACCCAAGTTATAGTGTCCCCGATTTCGAGGCCTTCTCAGCCCTTGCTACCAAATACGACCTCCCATTGATCGTGGACAACACTTTTGGTGCAGCAGGCGCGATTTTTCAGCCTATTAAATATGGTGCGCATGTGATTGTGGAATCTGCCACTAAATGGATTGGCGGGCACGGCACTTCTATTGGTGGAGTGATCGTCGATGCAGGAACCTATAACTGGGGCAACGGCAAATTCCCGCAGTTTACCGACCCTTCCCCAAGCTATCACGGCCTCGTTTACAATGATGTATTCGGTATTGGCGGACCATTTGGAAATATCCAGTTCATCATCCGTGCGCGGGTGGAGGGACTGAGGGACTGGGGCCCGGCGGTGTCTCCGTTCAATTCATTCCTGTTCCTGCAAGGTCTGGAAACGCTCTCTTTGCGCGTAGAACGCATCAATGAAAATGCGCTTAAACTGGCACAATGGCTTGAAAATCACCAGGCCGTCGAAAGTGTAAATTACATTGGGCTAGAAGGTAACAAGTATCATGGGCTTGCCAAAAAATACCTCACCAGGGGCTTCGGCGGCGTTTTGTCTTTCACATTAAAAGGTGACAGGAAGCAGGCTGAGAAATTTGTGGACAACCTGAAACTGATCAGCAACCTGGCCAACGTGGGCGATGCAAAAACGCTGATCATCCATCCCGCATCCACAACACACTCGCAATTATCTGATGCTGAGCAGCTTTCGGCAGGTGTTCACCCTACGCAATTGCGGATTTCCGTTGGGATCGAGCATATCGATGACATTATAGCCGACATCGAAGGGTCGATCGGGCAATTGTAGTAAGTTAAGATGTCATGATGGGCGCAGTCCCTTTTGCATAGTGCACCTCTGGCGTGCTGCTGCACTTCGGCTGCGTCCATCGTGACGATCCTGGATGCGATGTTACTTATCAATCCCTTCCAGCGCGAACATAAAAGCGTACCTCAAAGCAACTTCTTTCAAATAATCGAACCTTCCCGAGGCGCCGCCATGGCCTGCATCCATGTTCGTTTTCAACAACAACACGTTGTGATCCGTTTTGTGCGTCCTTAACCTGGCCACCCATTTAGCTGGTTCAAAGTATTGCACCTGGCTGTCGTGCAGGCCGGTAGTAACCAGCATATTTGGATAGGCTTTCTTCTCCACATTATCGTAAGGCGAGTAGGACTTCATATAATCGTATGATTCCTTGTTCTTTGGGTTACCCCATTCGTCAAACTCATTGGTAGTCAACGGAATGCTTTCATCCAGCATGGTTGTGACCACGTCTACAAACGGAACATCCGCAATGATACCTCTCCATAAATCAGGCCGCAGATTGGAAATTGCGCCCATTAACAAACCTCCCGCACTGCCGCCCTCAGCGAAGAGATGGGTCGGGGAGGTGTATTTTTCCTTGATTAAGTACTCCGCGCAGTCAATGAAATCGAAGAAGGTGTTTTTCTTTTTGAACATTTTTCCATCCTCATACCATTGACGGCCCATTTCCTGTCCGCCGCGAATATGCGCAATCGCAAAAATGAACCCGCGATCCAGTAAACTTAACCTCGCACTGTTGAAACTGGCGTCCATGCTGTAACCGTACGAGCCGTACGCATATAGCAGCATCGGCGTATCCGCGTTTCTGGCAGTCCCCTTTTTGTAAACCAGCGAAACAGGCACTTTTACGCCGTCGCGGGCAGTAGCATAAAGCCTTTCGGTCACATATTCGTCGGGCTTATAACCACCCACAACCTCCTGCTGTTTTTTCAAATCCTTTTTCTTCGATTCCATGTCGTAATCGTAAACGGAGTTGGGGGTTGTCAGCGAGGTATACACATATCTCAGGTTCTTACTGTCATATTCGGGATTTGCCGAAGCGTATACAGCATAAGCCGGCTCTCCAAAATCCACATAATGTTCCTGATTAGTCCTGATATTTCTGATCCGCAATTGAAGAAGTCCGTTTTTGCGTTCCGTGACGACCAGGAAATCCTTGAAAACGTCAATGTCTTCGAGCAAAACGTCTTTCCGGGTAGGGATCACTTCTTTCCAGTTTTCAACGCCCGTCTTGTTGACAGGGGTCTCCATCAGTTTGAAGTTCAATGCATCCTTATTGGTTACGATAAGAAATTTGTCGCCCTGGTGGTCAAAATCATATTTAACGTCCTTCATTCTGGGCTGGAAGACTTCGAATTTGCCCTCGGGCTTATCTGCGTCCAATATCAGATGCTCAGATGACATGGTCGCGGAGGAGGAAATGACGATGTACTTTTCCGACTTCGTTTTACCAACCCCGATGTAATTGCTTTTATCCTTTTCGGTATAGACCACCACGTCCTTTTTCGCGTCCGTTCCTAAGGAATGTCTCTTGATTTTCTCGCTCAGCAGCGTTTTAGGGTTTGTGGCCGTATAAAACAATGTTTTGTTGTCATTACCCCACTCGTAGCCCGGGTCTGTCGGATAGATCGCATCCCTCAGTATTTCGCCTGTTTCCAGATTTTTGACGTACATGGTGTACTCTCTTCGCGATACGGTGTCCACCCCAAAAGCCAGTAATTTATTGTCTGGACTGACGCTGAACCCTGTTGCGGAATAGTAAGGATGCCCCTCAGCCATTTTGTCGACATCGAGCAGAATTTCCTCAGCCGAGTCAAGAGTACCTTTTTTACGGCAGTATTTGAAGTACTGTTGCCCTTCCTCGTTTCTGGTATAATACCAATAGCCGTTAGAAAACACGGGAACCGACTCGTCTTTTTCTTTGATCCGGCCTTTCATTTCGGCAAAAAGATCTTCCTGGAATTTTTTCGTGGCCGCCATCATCGTGTCGGTGTACGCATTTTCGGCGTTCAGGTAGTCCACTACCTTGGTACTGTCCGGCCCTTTGGTAAAATAATCGGCCATCCAATAATATTCGTCATTGCGTTTATCACCATGCATTCCGGTTTCATGGTCTTTCATTGCGGCAACTGGAGGCTTTGCTTCCGGCCATTTGTATGCTTCTTTCACTTCTTTATTTTGATTACAAGAAAAAATAATAACAGCTAACAAGATGAAAATAATTCTCATAGGAAAATTTGTTTATTAAATGTACTAAATGATAAATACTTTTTATACATACATTTAGTATTAAATGTAAATAATGTATGAGTATAATAAATTGTATAATTAAGTATCAATAGGTGAATTAATATAAAAAGATTTAAATGTATTGAAAGAACTGATTGTATTATTTCATTTATATATATAAAATGCGCTAATCATATAAGCCAGATACAATGTTTTAAAAAGCCCGTAACTTATTGACCATTTTAAGAGAATCTATAATATTAATAGGACAAAAAGACTGCTCCATTTTCACTGAAAAGCAATCTACAAAAATCCCTCTGTAATCCGTTTCAGTCACCTACATACGTTATATTTGGCTTTCGATAATTACTTGCCTCATGGATAAACCCGTTCACAAACTATTCCTTCTTGACGCGATGGCGTTGATTTACCGCGCTCATTTTGCATTCATCAAAGCGCCTCGCATTACTTCCAAAGGATTGAATACCAGTGCCGTCTTCGGATTTACAAATACGCTCCTGGAAGTGTTGCAGAAGGAAAAACCCACACACCTGGGCGTGGCATTCGACACCGCAGCGCCCACGTTCAGGCACGTCCAGTTTGAGGCTTACAAGGCCCAGCGCCAGGAGCAACCAGAGGATATTTCCGTGGCGATACCCTTGGTAAAACGTCTGCTCAAGGCCATGTGCATCCCGGTATTGGAACTGGACGGTTATGAGGCGGACGATATCATCGGTACCATTGCGAAAGAGGCATCGCGGGAAGGGTTCGAGGTTTTCATGATGACGCCGGATAAGGATTACGGCCAGCTGGTGGAGCAGCATGTGTACATGTATAAGCCTGCGTTTTTAGGCAAGGGCGCAGAAGTGCTGGGCGTTAACGAGATATTGGAGCGTTGGCAGATCAAACGGATCGACCAGGTGATTGATATACTCGGACTGATGGGCGACGCCGTCGACAACATCCCGGGCATACCGGGTGTGGGCGAAAAAACGGCCCAGAAACTGATCGAAGAGTATGATACCATTGAAAACCTGATCACGCGTGCCGGGGAAATCAAAGGAAAACTAGGTGAAAAAATCCGGGAAAACTTTGATAAGGCGATCCTGAGCAAGCAACTTGCGACCATTGATTGCCAGGTACCCGTTCCATTCGATGCAGAAGACCTGACCATTTGCCCTGCTAATGCAGACCAGATCATTGAGTTGTTTGACGAACTCGAGTTTAAAACGCTAAAACAGCGTGTGCTGGGCATCAACCAGCCTATTGTTACTACCGCAATCACACGCCCTGTCGCAAAAGACAAAAAAGGCCAGCTGGACCTGTTCGGGAATCCGACCGAGGAAGTGGGCAGTCAGCCAGCTGTTATCAGCGAAAATGTCGCCACCGGGGATGCGTCTGAACAGGCTTATGAGGACCTGCGCATACCGACTACCAGGAGGACGATCGACAATACCTTTCACCGTTATCACACGGTTGACACTCCGGAGTTGCTCAAAAGTCTGGCGTATTACCTTGGTTTACAGGACTCTTTCTGCTTCGATACTGAAACTACTTCTCTGGATACCATTGATGCCGAGCTGGTGGGACTTTCTTTCTCCTATCTCGCAGGTGAAGCCTTTTATATCCCGGTACCGGCAGACCGCCCCAAAGCGCTTGAAATTGTGGAGTATTTCAGGGAAGTTTTTGAGAACGAGAACATTGAAAAGATTGGCCAGAATATTAAGTATGACCTGCTTGTTTTGAAAAACTATGGCATTGAAATAAAAGGGAAGCTGAGCGACACCATGCTGGCGCACTATCTGCTGGAGCCCGACAAAAGGCATGGAATGGACATACTTGCAGCATCCTATCTCAACTACGATCCTGTTTCTATTACAACGCTCATTGGGAAAAAGGGGGTTAAGCAAGGTACCATGCGGGATGTAGCCATTCCTGAGATCACCCAATATGCCGGGGAGGACGCCGATATCACTTTCCAGCTCAATGCGATCTTCTCAAGAGAGCTTCCGAAAGTCAATGCATCCAAATTGTTTTACGAAGTGGAGATGCCTTTACTGAAAGTGCTTGCTGCCATGGAAAATACGGGGGTAAGACTCGATATCGGCGCATTGAAAGAAATGTCCGGCGTGCTGGAAACAGATTTGCGTATCACTGAATCCGAAATATACGAAGCAGCGGGCCAGTCGTTCAACATCAGTTCACCGAAGCAGCTCGGCGAAGTCCTTTTCGAAAAAATGAAGCTGATTGAAAAACCGAAAAAAACCAAAACGGGGCAATACGCGACCGGCGAGGATATTCTTTCGGACCTCGAAGCAAACCACGTGATCGCAAGAAAAATCCTGGATTACCGGGAATTGCAAAAATTGAAATCGACTTATGTTGATGCATTGCCATTGCTTGTAAACCGGCGCACGGGCCGGATCCATACTTCCTATAACCAGGCAGTCGCTGCAACGGGGCGACTCAGTTCTACGAACCCTAACCTGCAGAACATCCCCATACGTACCATTCGCGGACGAGAAATACGCAAGGCATTCGTACCGGATACCGACGATTTTCAGATACTGTCCGCCGATTATTCGCAAATCGAGCTACGCATTATGGCGGCTTTCAGCGGTGATGCGAGCATGTTGGAAGCTTTCAACCAGGGACGCGATATTCATGCGACTACTGCAAGCAAAGTCTTTAAGGTCCCGTTGGAAGAGGTGACCTCCGATATGCGCCGAAAGTCCAAAATGGTCAATTTTGGCATTATTTACGGAATCTCCGCATTCGGTCTCGCCCAGCGCCTTGGTATAGCCCGAGGGGAAGCGAGCGAAATTATCAGGGCTTATTTTGAAGAATTCCCCGCTGTGAAGGGTTATATGGACCGGATCATCAACAATGCCCGAGAAAAAGAGTATGTGGAAACCATCCTGGGCAGGCGTCGGTATTTAGCCGACATCAACTCGCGGAACCAGACCAATCGGGGTTATGCTGAACGGAACGCAATCAACGCCCCGATCCAGGGATCCGCTGCAGATATGATTAAAGTAGCGATGATCAATATTCATCACTGGATGGCGGCAGAACAACTAAAATCCCGCATGATCCTGCAAGTACACGATGAGCTCGTGTTTGATGCGCATCGGGATGAAATCCCGCTTCTAAAGGAGAAAGTCGACGAACTCATGCGCAATGCAATCCCGATGGCAGTCAGAATGGAAACGGGAATCGGGGTGGGCGCCAATTGGCTTGAAGCGCATTAAGGAACCAATTGCTTTCTTTCCCTACGGTACCCATGGCAGAAGCTCCGACGTGCTTCTGCCATTTTCAAAAATCGCAACAAGAGCGCAAAAAAACTACATCTTCAGCCACGGGCGTTTTTCACAAATCAATTGTTTTTTTGACTTTAACCCTGCCAAAGGCCCCGCACGTTTGCTTGCTCAAAAGGTAAACACATACTTTACTCGCCTTGTATTTGTTAAGTTACTTGACAAGAAAGTGCACCTCGGTTATAAATCATTCTTTTATAGCCTATTGTCCCCTAAATAATACAATAAGAACCTTTGGTATTCCATTCAATAGTCCCTAAATTTATTTGTTTACAATGGCTTAATAATTCAGTAATACTAAACAAATAAGTTTGGAGATTGTTAATAGTATGTGTTGCTAATTATTCAGTATTGGTAAACAAACGTTGCAAAAACCTTTCAAACCACTCTTTTTATGAAACTATCTTTACGATTGAGACAAATCTTGTTTCTCAGAAGGATACTTGTCATGACCGCTCTTGTGATGTCGTTGGCCATTTCCCTTCAGGTCACAGCTCAGGACCGCACGGTTCAGGGCAATGTTACCTCCTCCGGAACGTCGGAGCCGTTACCCGGCGTTTCCATTGTTGTTAAAGGCACCACCAAAGGCACAAACACCGATGCCAATGGACATTTCACTATCAGCCTTCCTTCCGGAGGCGCTGCCCTGCTTATCTCTGCCATTGGATTTGTGGCCCAGGAAATTGAAGTTGGCAACAAAAGCCTGATTGATGTACAATTAATAGTGGATACCAAAGAGCTTTCCGAAGTTGTGGTAACCGCCCTTGGTGTAAAGAAAGAAGTTAAAAAATTAGGCTACGCCGTACAGGAAGTAAAAGGTGAAGATTTGGTAATGGCCAGAGATCAGAACCCTGTAACTGGTCTGACAGGAAAAGTGGCCGGTCTCTCGGTAGGGCCTTCGGCTGAAATGTTAAGAAAGCCGACCGTGATTTTGAGAGGTAATGAAATCAATTTATATGTAGTTGATGGCGTGCCGATCAGTTCAGACACATGGAACATCAGTCCGGACGATATTGACACCTACACCGTATTGAAAGGACCAACCGCTGCTGCACTCTACGGAAGCCGTGCACAATACGGTGCGATCCTGATCACGACCAAAAAAGGAAATAAGAAGAAGGGCTGGTCAGTAGAACTCAATTCCACCAATGCCGTAGATAATGGGTTCCTTGCATTCCCGAGAACGCAGGACGAATACGGTGGCGGCGAAAACCAGCTTTACGCTTTTGGTGACGGCAAAGGAGGAGGACTTAATGATAATGACTACGACGTATGGGGACCTAAGTTCCGCGGACAGCTGATTCCGCAATATGACGGAAAGTATGACCCTAATACGGAATATAAGACAACATTCCCTGGCGGATTTGTTTACACGGGCCACATCCAGCCCACGCCTTATGTTGCCAGAGGAAAAAATAACCTGAAACGTTTCCTTGAACCAGGGTTCCAAAGCACCAATAACGTGTCATTGAGCACCAGCGGTGATAATTACAATCTGCGGTTTTCGGTATCGCACTCTTATCAGAAGAGTATCATTCCAAACAACAAGGTCAACATCACCAACTTTAATGTATACGGTTCTTTTAACCCGACTTCAAAGTTGAAAATCGATGCGAGCCTTAACTTCAACCGCCAGTATTCTCCAAACTTTCCCGACGTAGATTACGGACCAAACAGTTTGATTTATAACGTTGCCGTGTGGACGGGTGCCGACTGGGACGTTGACGCGCCGGATATCAAAGGAATCTGGCAGGAAGGTAAAGTTGGGACACAGTCTGTTTTCGCTGAGTACCAACGCTACCACAATCCATGGTTCCAGGTAAATGAATGGAAAAGAGGTCATTACAAAACGGACATATTTGGATACGTTTCGGGTAACTACAAAATCGATGATAACCTGAACGTAAACGCACGTACCCAGATCACCACGTACAATCTGCTGCGTACTGAGAAAATGCCCTACTCTGCTCACCCATATGGACGGGATCAAAACAAAGGTGACTACCGCGAAGACCGTCGTGACCTTTTCGAGAACAATACCGACGTCCAGTTGAACTACAATTATAACGTAGGCTCTTTCGTAAATCTGTCTGGCTTTATTGGTGGAAACGCAAGGCTCTTTACTTATAATTCGAGCTTTACCTCAACAGATTATCTGAGCGTACCGGGTGTTTACGCTTTCAGTAACTCCCTCAATGCGATTCAGGCAAGCAGCTTTTCTTCTTCGATGCGCGTGTTCAGTGGATATGGCTCGCTGGACGCTTCCTTCGGAAAGTATGCAACCCTGGCCCTGACAGGTCGTGTGGATAAATCTTCTGCCCTGCCAAGCAATCACAATAGCTATTTTTATCCAAGCGTTTCTCTGGCATCTGTTATTTCGGACTACATCAGTATTCCTGATGCCATTTCTTTCCTGAAAATTCGTGGTTCGTTCGCAGCCATTCACGGAGATGCGACCAATTCAGAAATTGGTATGGCACCGTTCAATTCGATTACTGCATTTGGCGCAGGACCATCAGGAAACTCCTTATTTGACAGTCCTTTGGATTATGGAAGCAACTATCGGTCACCTTACGGCGGTCCTGATTATTCTTTGTCGTCCGTTTATTCAACCGCGAAGCCTTACAACAGCCAGACCGCCGCTTATTACACCAGCAACATTTATGATCCGAATATCAAAACGTTCAACCGTGTCAACTTCGAAGGTGGCGTTGACCTGAAGTTTTTGGAAAACAGATTAGGGCTGAGCCTGACAGGTTTCCAATACATGGATGGTCCGAAGATCCTTCAAAACCCGATTTCTACTGCAACCGGTTATTCTTACTACTACCTGAATGCATTGAAAACGAAAAAAACGGGCTACGAAATTTCCTTGACGGGTAATGTGATCCGCAAAGAAGGCTTCAACTGGGATGTGCTGGTTAATTACAGTACATTCAAAGAAGTTTACGCCGAACTACCTGAGGGGCAAACGGTTTACGATACTTATTTCCACAAAGGCGATCGCGTCGACAAATTTTACGCCAGCGCTTTCTTAAAGGATCATGATGGTAACGTTATTTATAACAGCTCAGGATCCCCACGTTCAAATCCTGTATCGCAAATGCTCGGTTATCTGAATGCTAAATTTGCATGGAGCGTTTATAACAAGCTGAATTACAAAGGATTTTCACTGGGATTCCAATTTGATGGACGCGTTGGCGGAAAAACTTCCGATTATATGCATAACAAAACTATGCGCGGTGGCCGTAACCTTGAAACTGCAACTGGCGCTTTGGGTGTGGCACGTGATCTGGACGACCAGCATGCAGGAGACGGGGACTACAAAGGAAGCTATATTGGACAAGGTGTGGTTGTTGCTAATGGACAGGCCATCAACATTGATTCCCAAACCGGCGAAATCCTGAACTATAGCGAACTTCAGTTCTCACCGAATACAAATCCTAAGTCTGTACAATCATGGGTAAGCTCGTACTATGGTGTCACTGAGTCAAACCTCATGAGCAAAACATATGCTAAGCTTCGCGAAGTTACATTTGGTTACAGCATCCCTTCAAAATACCTTGCTAAGTCAGCGTTCAAAAAAGTGACTGTATCATTGGTGGGAAGAAACCTGCTTTATTTCTACAAAGACAAGCGTTTCAAAGATGTGGACCTGGATCAATACAACTATTCTCAGACTGGTACCGGTTTGCAGTCGCCTACAACCCGCCGTTACGGATTGAATGTAAACCTGGCATTTTAACTTAAAAAAGACTCTTAATTATGAAAAAAATATTCATACTGCGTTTTTTACCACTATTGGTAATAACACTCTTGTCAGGATGTGAAGGCGATTTTGCTGATCTTAATCAAAATGTCAATAAGCCTACAACCGTTCCGCCGTCGCTGTTGCTGAACGGGATTCTGAACAGCATGTACGATGAGCCTGCGGGCGATAAGGAGAAATGGTCTCAGTACTTTCTTCAGAACTACGATTATTATGGAAACAATGAGTATAATTTCGGTTCATTGGATGATCAGTACTCCACTCTAAAGAATGTCGTGAAGATGGAAGAAGAAGCTGCAAAAGTTTATACGGCGGCAGTCAATCCGTACGGAGCTTTGGGTAAATTCTTTCGTGCCTACTTTTTCAGCCGGATGAGCCTTCAGTCAGGAGATGTGCCGATGACCGAAGCGCTTTTGGGTTCTAAAAACCTTAACCCGGTATATGATTCACAAAAGGCCGTATTTGTGCAAAGCCTGAAATGGCTGGACGATTCAAACACGGACCTTGCAACGCTTATTGCGGCGCTGGACAATTCACTGGCAGGCGACATTTACTTTTCCAATGACCTGAAAAAATGGCAGAAAACGGTCAATACATATCGTTTGAGGCTGCTCATCCATTTGAGCAAACATGTTGACGATGCGGATTTGAACGTTAAATCCCAATTTGCGACTATCCTGGGTAATCCTGCCAAATATCCTTTGATGGAAGGACCGGAGGATAATTTACAGTTTAACTACATCTTCCCAACTAATAAATACCCCGAAAATCCAGGTTCTTTTGGTTTTAACGCATTGCGCGAAAACTGCTCCGCAACTTATGTGGGTTTGCTAACCAAATTCAAAGATCCGCGGGTGTATATTACCACTGAGCCTGCAGCTGCGCGGGTAGCCTCAGGCATTAGCCCAACCAGTTTTGATGCGTTTGTCGGAGCTGATCCGGGAATGGACCTTGGCACGATGTACGTTCGCGCAAACGCAGGAGAATATTCGCTGATCGGCCGCAAACATTTCTACGAAACCTATGTTGGAGAACCAAGTATTCAGATCGGGTTCCCTGAAATGTGCTTCAACATCGCCGAAGCAATCAACAGAGGCTGGGTTGCTTCGGGGCCGTCAGGAAATGCCGAAGCCTATTACAAAAAGGGAATTATGGCTTCCTGGGCTTCTTACTCCATTCCTGCGAACGGCACATTCACAGCTTCGTTCCTTGTCACGGGAAGCCCTGGCTCTACCGCGGTGTACAACACCTACCCGATCAAAGCCGACTTTGACAGCTACTATGCCCAGCCCTTGATTAAATATTCTGCGACTGCCACAGATGCTTTGAGACAAATATTGGAACAACGGTACCTGGCCCTGTTCAGGCATTCCGGACTGGAATCTTACTACACATGGAGAAGAACCGGTGTTCCTAATTTCACAAAAGGACCAGGGACGGGAAATAGTGAGCGTATTGCGCTTAGATTTCAGTATCCCGGAAGCGAAAAAACTGCTAACACGGTAAACTACAAAGCTGCTCTTACCAGCCAGTACGGTGGGAACGACGATATCAACGGAGCGATGTGGCTGATTAAGTAATCTGATTTAATGGATATCATTGGCGACCGCGGGAGCACATCCTGCGGCCGCTTTGTGTTTAACCGAACGTTCTGTGCCGAAGCAATGCGGATAAATCCTTTGAAACGCTCAACGAGATTTCAGCACACAACGCTATCACCATCGTGCCATCCGGCTGGTCAAAATAATTCCAAATAAATCGCGGTATATTAGTAGAAAAAAGCGCGAACTTCGCTTTTTAATTGTAAACATTACACTTAATATATCCAATGCGTCACTTTTTTCTAAAAGCCTGCCTCCTTTTTCTGGCAAGCCCCGCGATCGTGTTGGGGCAAACGGTCAAAGGGAACTATTCCCCTCTTTCCTTAAAAGATCTCAGCTCCTTCGAAAACGCCAAACCCAACTGGTCAGTGCAGGGTAGCATTTCCATTCACCCGTCGGGTGTTACCAAGCCAAAAACGTCGGCCGGTGAGGGTGTCCTCGTCGGAAATGCGGGCAGCGTGATCACGACCAAGCTGAAAGCCAGCGACCTTCGCCTTTACCTCGAATTCATGGTTTCGCCCGACGCCGAAGGCAGCATTATCCTGCCCGGCGGCCAGAAAGTCCGCATTTCGGATAGCAGCAAACAAAAAACAACAGGCACGCTTACTTCCGGGTACGTGGGACAATTCCCGAGCCAGAACGCTGCAAAGGCTCCCGGCCTCTGGCAGACGCTCGAACTGGCTTATGACGCCTCGGTAGCAAATTTGCCCAACTCCGCCCGTCTGAATACATTGACGCTAAATGGCGTGACGGTTTTGGAAACCATTTATCTTCCCAATTCCAAACCGGCTGCCGACGGCCAGCCAATTTCTCTGGAGGTAACAAAGGGTACCATTGCATTCCGGAACATTGGCTACCAGCTGCTAGCCAGCCGCAAGCCCCTCACATTGAGCAATCTGACTTACAAAGTATACTCCGACAAATGGGACAGCAAGGAATACAGCAAACTCGACCATGAAGGACAATCCGCCATCCTGACGCAGGAAGTGACCAACGGTATGCGTGAATTTCACCTCGTGTATGAAGCCGATGCAGAAGTAACAGAAGCAGGCGACTACATTTTTACCAGCATCTATTCCGGACCGGTCTTCACCGTCGATGTGGATGGAAAAAGCGTGCTGGCGAGTGGCGAAAGCACTTCCCAGGAAACCCATACCGGAACTGTTAACCTCACGCAGGGAAAGCACCGCATCAAAATTTATTATTCCAGATTTCCATGGCGGCAGCCCGCGCTGGGCCTCCGCGTCGAAAAAGCGGGTATCCGCCCTTACGACCTGCATGTGCTTTCATCATTGCCCGAGCCGGAACCGAAACCTTATATCAGCGTGACGCCGGACATGCGTCCCGAAATGGTGCGGTCTTTTATACTGTTACCTGGCGAAAAATACAAGCGTACACACTGTATCTCGGTAGGCAGCCCCGACGGCTGGAACTACACGGTCGACCTTAACCGCGGCGCACTATTACAAGCCTGGCGCGGACAATTTGCCGACGTAACCGAAATGTGGTACGAGCGCGGCGAGCCTCAGTTGCTCTTCCCCGCCGGATTGAATGTGCATATTTCGGGCAGGAGCAGCTTCGCAACATTGGACAACGCGAATGCAACCTGGCCCGATTCTTCCAACATTAACTTTGCGGGTTACAAGATCCAGTCACAGGGTTACCCGGTTTTCAGATATTCGGTGGGCACTGCAACGGTGTCCGACGAGCTGGTTTCGGCGGGCAGCAGCATCACCCGCACCATCAAAGTGGAAGGCACAGCCCAGACACCGCTTTATTCGCTGCTTGCGAGCGGGAAGCAGATCGTGGAAATAGAAAAAGGACTTTACCAGGTCGACGATAAGCTTTATATCATGGTAGACAAGAAAGCGAAAGCATTAATCCGCCCGTCCGGACAAACCAGCGAGCTGATCCTGCCGATCGCCGGTACCACGGTTTATTCGATGTTCTGGTAGTTGTTCCTTCATTTTCAAGACATTCCGATTTTAATCAATGAAAAATATTCTTTTAGCTTCTCTCATTTCCCTGGGCTGCGCGAATGTGTACGCCCAATCGAAACCCAATAAGGAAGACGATTTTTACAGGATCATTACCATCCCGATCCCCGAGAACATCAAAATGGAAGTAGGCGGCATGCAGGTCCTGCCCGATGGCCGCCTCGCCACCTCAACCCGCCGTGGCGAAGTCTGGATGATCGGTAACCCGTACCTCAAAGGGGATGGTAAACCCTCTTTCCACCGTTTCGCGTCCGGTCTGCATGAGCCGCTGGGTCTGCTCAATCGCGGCAAGGATTTTCTCGTTTCCCAGCGCGGGGAAGTAACCCGGTTGGTTGACACCGATAATGATGGCGTGGCGGATGTATATGATTCCTTCGCGAAATGGCCGCTGTCGGGCAATTACCATCAATACTCCTATGGACCGGTAGCGATGCCGAATGGTGAGCTGCTCGTCACGCTTAACCTCGACTGGATAGGACGCGGCGCGAGCCAGTCCAAATGGCGTGGATGGATGCTGAAACTCGGCGAGGACGGCAAACTGACGCCCTATGCCACCGGCCTCCGCTCGCCGTCAGGCTTCGGATCTTATAAAGGAGATATTTTCTACACCGAAAACCAGGGCGACTGGGTTGGTTCGGGCCGGATGACCCATTTGGAAAAAGGCGATTTCGCGGGTAATCCTGCAGGGCTGAAGTGGAGCAAGGAAGAGGGTTCGCCCGTAAACCTGACCCCACAGGACATTCCCAACACCGGCGAGCCGCTTTATGATGTCGCCAAACGTGTAAAAGGCCTGAAACCGCCGGCAGTCTGGTTCCCGCATACATTGGTCGGTATTTCCACTTCCGATTTTAAAGAAGACATTACCGGCGGTACTTTCGGGCCTTTTGCAGGACAAATGTTCGTGGGCGACCAGGGACACAGCATTATTACCAGGGTTGACCTTGAAAAAGTAAATGGTGTGTGGCAGGGAACGGTTTTCCCCTTTCGCGAAGGTTTTATGTCGGGTATCCTGCGCCTAGAATGGGGACTGGACGGCTCTCTTTTTGTAGGTCAAACCAGTCGTGGCTGGTCGGCTACCGGAAAATCGGAATTTGGAATACAACGATTGGTTTGGACCGGCAAAATGCCATTTGAGATGAAGACCATCCGTTCGATGCCGGATGGTTTCGAGATTACCTTCACGACGGCTGTCGACAAAAAAGCCGCGGCCGATCAGGATTCGTACAAGCTGAACAGTTTTACATATAAATATCACCAGACCTACGGCAGCCCGATCATCAATACGCAGGAAGTGCCTTTAAAGGGCATTGTGGTTTCGGAAGATGGTTTGCGCGTCCGCCTGGTGGTTGACCCGGCAGCGCTGCGCAAAGGCTATATTCATGAGTTAAAAGCAGAGGGCGTGAAGGCGTCGGACGGAAATTCCCTGCTCCACTCGATCGGCTATTATACATTGAACGAGATCGCGTCTGGAAATCCGGTGAATCCCTCGCAATTCACTACTACAGTGAAAGCAACTGTGGATCACAGCGCCCACAACATGGCGACCACCGAAGCCGCAAACACGGCGCCTTCCGCAAAACGCGTAACCGAAATGCCTGCCAGCTGGACCAGCGGCCCTGATCAAACCATTACCATTGGAACGGTACCAGGCCTTAAATTCGATATTTCCGAGATTCAGGTGAAAGCCGGGAGCCGCATCCGGGTCGTTTTCAATAACAATGACGACATGCTGCACAACCTGGTGATTACCAAGCCGGGAAAACTCAATGCAGTGGGCGAAGCCGGGTTAAACCTGGGTTTGAAAGGTTCGGAATTGAATTATGTGCCTAAGACTGACGATGTTTTGTTCCACACCAACATTGTCGAGCCGGAGAAAACCGAGTCGATCTATTTCGTCGCGCCAAAAACGCCCGGGACCTATCAGTACGTTTGTACTTTCCCCGGTCACTACACCCTGATGCAGGGAAAACTGAAAGTCGTCAAGTAACGTAACCCGTCCCGCCAAAAGGAGCATTTCCGGCGGGACGGTTTCCCTTTTTTCACCGAAATAAATAAGCTGCAATTACAAGGAGATTAAAAGTGCGGGCTGCTTTGATTAGCACAATTCGTTGATTAAATAAAATAAAGCCACTACTACCATTTGGGCCAGGACGACAACATATCGCCACTTTATGACGTCAATATCCGGCTTTGGCAACGGTTCAAAGGCGGGGATTCCGTTGCTCTGGGACAACTCGCCCAGGTTCATTACCGCGCCCTTTACAACTACGCTACCAGGTTTACTACCGATCCGGACTTCATCCGCGATTCAATACAGGAACTCTACCTCGACCTCTGGGAACGCCGTAATCATTTGTCCGAAACCGCCTTTGTAAAGTCGTACCTGCTCAAAGCACTGAGGCACAGGCTGATCAAAGAAAGCATTCGGCTCAAACGGTTTCAAGAACCACAATCCGCATTTCTTGATCCGGAAGACACCGACCCTTCTGTTGAAAACAGCATTATTGAAGGTGAAAATGCCACTTACCAGAACGGACGTTTAAAACAGATCATCTCGCTACTTTCCAAGCGACAGCAGGAAGTGATCTATCTTCGCTTTTATCAAAACCTCGAAAACGATGAAATCGCACAGGTCATGGGCCTGGGCCGTCAGAGTGTTTCGAACCTTCTTTATCGTACCCTCAAAGAGATCCGTGAAATCTGGATCCCTGCCGAGTTCTTCTGGATCCTGGGGATTTCTGGGTACTGCTTCTAGGCATCAAGCCCCCTAGCTTATCACTATTCCAAAAAAATTTTGATTTTTTTGGTTATATCCTCGCTAAAAGCTGACATACATACAAAGGCCCGTTGCAATTAGCCGAATCACTATGACAGCATCCATTTACCAATGATTAATTATCGAAACCAATCTGTCGATGAGCTTGCTTCGGATGAAATGTTCCGGCGATGGGTAATCTCCCCCACTCCCGAAATAGCTTCGTTCTGGCAACAATGGACAAAAGAAAACCCTGACAAAGAAAGTATCGTGAAGCGTGCACGCGAGCTTGTGCTCTCGATACAAGACATTTACAAAGACAACCTCTCCGAGGAGCAGATCCGCTCCGAGATAGACGAACTTACCAGGATCGCAGAATCAAGGAAGGTAACTCGGAGGTTTTACTGGCCCGCGATCTGGAAATCCGCAGCGGCAATTGTTCTCGTTTCCGGATTCGCCTGGCACTACTACACGCCAGGCCCCCTGGCGGAAACGCCGGCTGCTCCGGCAAAGATGGAAGAAGGTCCGGCAGTCATGTATGTTAGGGTGAACGATACCCGCCAGGAAATGACGGTGCTACTTTGTGATAATAGCGTAGCCACCCTCTCAAAAGGCAGCACGATCCGCTATCCCAAGACCTTCAATACAGGGGAAAGAAGGGTTTATCTGACGGGGGAAGCATTTTTTGACGTAACCAAAAATTCCGATCAGCCATTCCTGGTCTATACCAATGAAACGGTCACGAAAGTGCTTGGCACCAGTTTCAGGGTAAAAGCATTTGACGAGGACAACACGGTACTCGTTGTTGTAAAAACCGGACGGGTTTCGGTTTATCCCAAAAAGGAATATGAAACGACCCGGGACGAAGCAGCTCTCAAAACAGCGGGTGTTGTGCTAGCGCCCAACCAGCAGGCTGTTTTTATCAGAAAAGAAAATCGCCTCGAGAAAGGCGCCGTTCAGCAGCCGCAGCTGCTTTCGGAATCGGTGGTCAGGAAAGAGCAGCTATTTGATGACAAGCCGGTAACCGATGTATTGCAGGCACTGGAAAAAGTATACGGCATCGTGATTGTCTACAACGCCGAAATTTTAGCCAACTGCGCCATCAGTGCCCAGTTTGACGACGAGACGCTTAAACAACGCCTGAGCGCTATTTGCCAGGCCATCGGGGCGAGCTATGACATGGTGGATGGTCATATCGTAATCAGTTCCAAAGGATGCATTTAAACAAACCTTCTTCCCGCCTATGAAATAAAGTACGTAACCTGAAATTTTCATGAAAGAGCCAGTGATGATTGCGCCATCACCGGCTCCCGACCTCCGTAACAGACCTTTTTGAAAGGTACAGGAGGATTTTGTCCCATCTTTTCCAATACTGAACAAAACTACCAAAAGTATGAAAAAACACCGACACTTGTCCAGGCTTCTCTATCGGGCTATGAGAATATCATTATACCAACTATTAATTGCCTTTATCTTCACCAGCGTCGCTTCGGCAGGCACCGCCGGAGCACAGGACATACTGAACCAGCGGATCACTTTGCAAGTCAATAATCAGGAAATCAAGACGGTACTTAACAAGCTCAACAAGCTTACACAGATTAAGTTTACCTACAATTCTTCGTTAATCCGGCCTCAGCAAAAAGTGTCAGTAAACGCAGTTGAACGTCCGCTGGCAGACGTGCTCGACGAGCTTTTCAAGCCAATCAATATCACTTACAAAATTGAAGGAAAACAGGTTGTCCTGACGAAAAATGCTGCCGAACCCGGCAGTTTCGCCCCGGCACCGATGAACATTCCTTCCAATATCGACCGAACAGTGACCGGTAAGGTCTCAGACGAAAAAGGTGAACCCCTGCCCGGTGTGAGCATCGTTTTAAAGGGAACCAAAATCGGAACCGCCACGAACACGGAAGGAACCTACCAACTGAGCATACCCGATGCGGGTGGTACGCTGATCTTCTCCTATGTAGGGTATATGCCGCAGGAAGTGAATATTGGAAGCCAATCGACCTACGACCTGAGCATGAAGCCGGACGTCCGGAACCTGGAAATGGTAGTGGTAACGGCATTGGGTATCAGAAGGGACGCCAAAAAACTGGGTTATTCAACGGCAACCGTCAACACAGAAGAATTGCAGACGAACCGGACAACCAACCTTGGAAACAGTTTGCAAGGCAAGGTAGCGGGACTGAATGTAACGCCACCGGCGAGCGGTCCCGGCGGGTCCACGAAGATCCGTATACGCGGCCAGTCGTCCTTCGGCGGCAACAACTCTCCCCTGATCATTGTCAACGGTGTCCCCATCAACAACAGCAGCGTTTCTGCGGGCGGATCGAACGGTAACGGTACTGGGAACCCGACTGGTGGTTCGTCTGATTCCGGCGACGGTTTGCAGAGCATCAACCAGGACGATATCGAGTCGATGACCGTCCTTAAAGGCGCGGCAGCTGCGGCATTGTATGGATTTCGCGCCAAAGACGGTGCGATCATCATTACTACCAAAAGTGGGAACAAAAGCACCGGTATCGGCGTGGAGCTGAATTCCAATTTCCAGGCACAACAGGCTCTGGATTATACTGATTTTCAATACGAATATGGGCAGGGAGAGTTCGGCAAACGTCCAACCAATACGGCAGAGGCGCAGAGCTCAGGTGTTTTTTCGTTTGGCGAAAAACTCGACGGGAAACCTACTCCTCAATTTGATGGGAGCACCCAGCCTTATGTCGCCCACAAAGACCGCATTAAAAACTTTTATCGCACCGGCACTAGCTTTACCAATTCCGTAGCACTCTCTGGTGGCAATGAAAAGGGTAACTTCCGCCTGTCATTTGCCAATACCGATGCAAATGCGATCATGCCAAATTCCGACTACCACAAACGGATTTTTAACCTTGGACTGAACTACAAGTTTTCCAAAAAGTTATCGGCACAGCTGAACGCCAATTATTCTAACGAGTACAACAAGAATCCGCCGCAGATTGGTATCCAGGATATGAATGCTAACACGACCATTTATACCATGGCAACGAGCATTGATACCGAATGGCTGAAAAACCGCAAGGACGCAAACGGAAATGAAATGCCTCTGGCACGTTTTACCAACCGCAATAACCCCTATTGGGTGGCCTACGACCGCTTTGAGAATGTGAAGCGTGACCGTATTTTCGGAAACACATCGGTGCGCTACGATTTTACAAGCTGGTTGTTTGTTCAGGGCCGTATCGGGCAGGACTACTATACCCGTCCGTATAACTACAACCGTCCTACCGGAACACGCTCTATCAGTGCCGTAACAACGGGATTCAATGGTTATTACTACCAGGATGTATCAACCTTCCGGGAGCGCAACATGGATGTTCTCATCGGTGCGAACCACACTTTTGGCGATTTTGGCATAGACATTACCCTGGGAGGCAACCAGATGCTGCAGGTAAGCGACAACGTATCTACCGCAGTGACCAACTTCTATGTCCGCGATCTCTATACCATCGCCAACGGGCAGGTCAAAAACCCGAATTACAGTTACAGCAAAAAGAAAGTGAACTCTATTTACGGCGCGGCTGAATTTTCCTACAAAGGCTTTTTGTTTGTGAACGTGACAGGCAGAAACGACTGGTTTTCGACGTTAAACCCGCAGTCGAACAGCTACCTATATCCGTCAGTGAGCGGTAGTTTCGTATTTAGCCAGGCATTCGCAAATACGCCGAACTGGCTCAACTACGGCAAACTTCGTGCGGCTTATGCTGAGGTGGGCGGCGATACGGACCCCTATTCAAATAATCTGTACTACGGTATTAATGCAAACCCTTTTAACGGAACTGCCCTGGGTAACCTGCCGTCGACTGTCAGCCCGAACGCGAACCTGAGGCCCTTGAAAGTGAAAGAAACGGAAGTCGGTCTTGAAATGAAAACATTTGATAGCCGCCTGAACCTCGATGTGTCATTATACCGCAAAAATACGGTCGATGAAATCCTGAATGTCGACATTTCCAATGCCTCTGGTTTCAGCCAGACCAAAGTGAATGTGGGAAAGCTGCGCAATCAAGGTGTTGAATTTTTACTGACTCTTGTACCTGCAAAAACGGACGGATTTACCTGGGAAACCAGCTTTAATGGAAGCTATAATATCAGCAAAGTGATCGAGCTGGCCGCTGGTCAGCCAAGATTTGACGTAGGCACGGGAGAATTTTTCGGTACCGTGTCCCACGAGGTCGGAAAACCGCTCGCATCTTTGCGCGGGTTCGACTACAAGAGAGATGCACAGGGCCGGATCATCACATCGGGCGGCCTGCCCCAGCAAGGTAACCTTACCACTTTCGGAAGTGCCATTCCAAAATGGGTCGGTGCGTGGGTGAACACATTCAACATCAAGGGGATACGCATCGGCACTCAGATTGATTTCAAGGCGGGCAACAAAATCCTTTCCAACTCTAACCTGAACTTTCTTCGCGAAGGATTGTCCAAATCGTCTCTGGTTGGACGTGAGGGCGGCGTGTTGCTCGAAAGCGTGAAAGCTGATGGCTCGGCCAACGACACCCGGGTGGAAGCAGAACAGTTCTACACGGCTTACCGCAGTACCAACCTTGCTTCGCCCTTTGTTTACAATGGCGCCTTTGTAAGGTGGAGAACGATCTCGGTGGGCTACGACCTCTCCCGCTTTGTAAAAGAAAAAACGTTTATCAAGGGTCTGACCATTTCAGCAATGTGCAACAACGTGCTGATGATCAAAAAGTATATTGATAACATTGATCCGGAGGCGCAGGTATCTGCTTCTGATAACTTACAGGGTATCGAAACACATACGCTTCCGACTACCAGAAGCTACGGTATCAATTTGAATGTCAAATTATAAACCCATTTTACTTTACATTCTATGAAAAGACTATTCATATATCTGACGGCTGCGAGTGCCTTCTTTGCAGCGAGCTCCTGCGACAAAGGTTTCGAAGATGTTAATAAAAACCCGGTGCAGGCGACCAGCATTGACCCGATCTATCTCTTCTCCAATGCTGAGTTTTCATCGGCCATCGCCACGCAGCACTACCAGATGCAGATTGTCCAGCAAATCAATACGCCATTTACCGGCGTAGTGGAGGGCGGCAACCACAATGTGCTATCCGACCCTAATTCCAATGCCAATTTCAATTCACTTTATCTTCAAAATGGCCCGGTCAACTTGCTGACGACCGTAATTGCCGAAACTAAAGACGATGCAGCCCGGTCTAATTTATACAACATGTCCCGGGTCTGGAAGGCATATGTTTTTATGGTTCTGGTAGATACGTATGGCGACGTCCCCTATTTTCAAGCTGGAAAAGCATTTTTGGAGGGCATTAATTTACCAAAATACGACGACCAGAAGCTGATTTATGAGGATATACTCAAAGAACTGACTGAAGGGACTAAGGCCCTGGATGCTTCAAAACCAATTGAAACCGGGGACTTATTTTTCAAAGGCAATATCGCACAATGGAAAAAGCTGGGCAACTCACTGTTGCTGCGCGCAGCGATGCGCTATTCGAAAATTGATCAGGCCAAAGCAAAACAATACGTTACGATTGCAGTAGACCCGGCTAACGGCGGCCTGCAAAGTTCCAACGCAGACAATGCCTTGATCGCCTTTAACAGCACATTCAACCATCCGCTTGCGGGCTATTTTCAAGGAACAGAGCGCGGAAACGTCTACATGGGAAAGGCCTTTATCGATTTCCTGAAAACCACGGCTGACCCACGTCTTAAAATGATCGCCGTTAAATATGAGGCACCGGGGAACCCGCTGGCGACAGTTGGCGCCGAAGACACGAATCCGGCCGACCAGGAAGGCATGCCTTACGGATACAATGAATCGACTATCACCAGTGTTCCAGGGTTTCCCGGCAAAATCGGTTCCGCGTTCAAGTATTCACAGATCAATCGCAGAACATTGGGAAAAATCGATGCGCCCGAATTTTTCATCACCTATTCTCAAACCTCGCTGTTGCTGGCGGAAGCTGTGCAGCGCGGCTGGGCTACGGGCGACGTGAAAGCATTATACGAAACGGGCGTAAAAGCCCATATGGCCCAATTGGCTACCTACGACGTGTCGGCGACCATTCCGCAAGCAACTCAGGACGCATACCTGGCGGCAAACCCGTTCGTCCCGGCAAACGCATTGGAACAGATCAACGACCAGTACTGGGTTTCGTCCTTTTTGAACGGCTCAGAAGCGTGGGCCAACTTCCGCAGAAGCGGGTTTCCAATGCTGCCGGTCAACAATTACCCGGGTAAAGATCCATCAGTAAAAGACTTTATAAAACGATTGGTATACCCGGTGCGCGAAAGGTCGGTGAATGAAGCCAATTACAAGGAGGCCATCGCAAGAATGGGCCCCGACGAGTTGGGAACGCCTGTTTTTTGGGATAAATAAGAATCAATAATCCTTAACTTTTCTTCTATGCTTAAACCAAATTTGCTTGCCGGGGCGATGGTTGTCCTGGGCCTTACAGCCCAGGCCCAATCCATCTCCCCCACTCCGGACCAGATCAAAGCTTACACCTCAGCCTGGAAAGGGGAACGCTCCGCCGACGGGCGACCGCGTGTTTCCGACGCGATCCTGGCGCGGCTCAAAAACATTTCCATGGAAGAAGCATGGGGCGTTTTGCGTAACAAAGGTTATCATAACCAGTTCGAGGGCGACTGGCAGCTGATCCACAGCGACAGTGCCATGACTGGCCGCGTCGTAACCGCGCAGTATGTACCCCTCCGCCCAGACCTTGCAGAGCTGGTGAAGGAAACCGGCAAAAAAGAAGGACGCGTCCAGACGGGCGGCACCAACTCCTGGCCGATCGACGTGCTGAAAGAAGGCGACGTGTATGTAGCAGACGGCTACGGAAAAATTGCCGACGGAACCTTGATCGGCGACAACCTCGGCAACTCCATTTACGCTAAATCCAAACGCGGGGTGATCTTTTATGGCTCGGTGCGCGATGTGGAGGGTTTAAGCGAGATCAAGGGTTTCAATGCCTGGACCAAAGGAAACGACCCGTCGTACATCCAGCAAATGATGCTTTCGAACATCAACACGCCGATCCGGATCGGCCGCGCGACAGTGCTGCCTGGCGACGTGGTGCTTGCAAAAAAATACGGTACCATTTTCATTCCGGCGCATTTGGTGGAAGAGCTGGTGCTCACTTCGGAAGTAACTGCCCTGCGCGATGAATTTGGTCATTTAAGGCTGCGCGAAGGCAAATACACGCCGGGCGAGATCGATACCAAATGGTCGGACGCGATCCAGAAGGATTTCCTGAACTGGGTAAATAACTACCCCGGCAAGCTGCCGATGACGAAGAAGGAACTGGACGATTACCTCAAAGACCGGAATTACTAATTATTGGCTGCTGGGCACTTAAAGTTGTCATGCTAAGCGGACCGGGCGGCCGGGCCGCTTAGCATGACAAGGAAAACAAATCATTACTTAAAAAAAATTTAAACGATGAAAGACATTCTCAAACAAATCATAGCCTCCAACAAGCAACTTGAGCAACAAGAAATAGCAGCTGCGGTAGCCGAAATGAACAATCCGATCACCAAAGACAGCCGGAGAAACTTTCTCCGAAAAACCGCGGTCGGCGGCATTGCGTTAGGAGGTTTTATGTCCATGTCCACAGAGGATACCATTGCGCAGGCTACCTCCAAAGTGAACCGTGCTTCGAAACCTTCGGAGTTGAAAATTACGGATTTACGGTATTGCATTGTGCAGAATGTGGGCCGCACACCGATCATCCGCATTGATACCAACCAGGGGATATATGGCCTGGGCGAGGTGCGCGATGGCGCTGACGAGCGTTACGCATTGTTCTTGAAAAGTCATTTGCTGGGGCAAAATCCATGTAATGTCGAGATGTTGTTCAAATCCATCAAACAGTTTGGCTACCATGGTCGCCAGGCCGGTGGGGTTTGCGGCGTAGAAATGGCGCTTTGGGACCTTTGCGGAAAGGCTTACGGAGTTCCATGCTGGCAGCTGCTGGGCGGTCGCTACCGCGATAAAGTGCGGTTATATGCCGATACGCCAGAATCGGATGATCTTAATGAATTCAAACAAAAGATCAAATTTCGTACGCAAGACCAGGGCTACACCTGGCTTAAAATGGACGTTTCCATTGGGATGCTCCGGAACAATGAAAACAGTGTCGTCAATAACAAGGTCTGGGGCGGAGGCTTTTCCCAATGGGCCGGCGACTACAATTCTTATGCGAATACCAAACATCCCTTTACCGCGATTCAGATCACACCGAAGGGATTGGAAGAAATGGCGAAAGTGGTGGAAGATGTACGGAGCGTGGTAGGATACGAAATTCCGCTTTCTACCGACCATTACGGCCATTTTGACCTCAATAACGGCATCAGGCTGGGTAAAGCACTGGACAAATACCGGCTGGCCTGGCTGGAAGATATGGTGCCCTGGGAATACACCGACCAATGGAAAACGATATCCGATGCGCTGGAAACGCCTACCCTAACCGGCGAGGACATTTTCCTGAAAGAAGGCTTCAAAGCATTGATCGAGCAGCGCGCCGTTGATATCATCCACCCGGACCTTGCATCGTCTGGCGGGTTACTGGAAACAAAACGCATTGGCGACTTTGCCGAGGACCACGGCATTGCCATGGCGATGCACTTTGCCGGGACGCCCGTCAGCTTTATGGCCAATGTCCACTGCGCAGCTGCCACGCAGAACTTCCTTGCACTAGAACATCACTCGGTAGACGTGCCCTGGTGGGAAAGCCTGGTGAAAACCACCGACGGCCGCAAGCTGATCGATAAAGGTTACGCGCCGGTACCCCTGGAAGCACCCGGACTCGGCATTGAGCTCGTGGATGAGGAAGTCAAAAAACACCTCAATCCAAAGGACAAGTCCTACTTCGCCCCAACCCCCGACTGGAACGAAAAGCGTTCACACGACAGGCTCTGGAGCTAGCTTTTCAGGCGGCTTGGCGGTTTTTTAACTTGCCAAGTCGCCGTTATTTGAGTATTTTGCTTCTTCACTCTGATCTGTAATGATGAAGAACCTACGCAACGTACTTTTCTATGTAGTTACAATAGGTGCCCTTTCCGCCCTGCTTTATTTTTTTGTATACCAGGGCACTCTGCTTGAAACCCCCGATAAACATATTTCTAACGTGATAAGTCAGGGATCGTCCTGGGACCAGTTTCTGGATACTTTCAAGCACAATATTACCCATCCCCTTGCCACGCTCCTGCTTCAGATCATTACCATTATTGTTGCGGCCAGGTTATTTGGCTTGCTATGTAAATCCATCGGTCAACCCACGGTCATTGGCGAAATTGCCGCAGGTATCTTCCTGGGCCCATCCCTGCTGGGCATGTTTTATCCCGAATTCTCCGCTTTTCTGTTTCCGAAAACATCACTTGGAAACCTGCAGTTTCTGAGCCAGATCGGATTGATACTTTTCATGTTCATTATCGGGATGGAGCTTGACCTTAAAACTCTTAAGTCCAAGGCACAGGAAGCAATCGTGATCAGCCACGCGAGCATCATCCTTCCCTTCGCATTGGGTGTGGGACTGGCGTTATATATCTATCAAAGGTTCGCACCTGCCGGCATCAGTTTTCTTTCGTTCTCACTGTTCATCGGTATTGCTTTAAGTATCACTGCCTTTCCGGTATTGGCACGCATCGTCCAGGAAAGAGGGCTGTCGCGAACCAAACTCGGTACTATGGTGATCACCTGTGCAGCTACCGACGATATCACCGCATGGTGTATCCTGGCGGCTGTGATTGCCATCGTGAAAGCAGGGTCGTTTGTCAGTTCCATTTACACCATTATCCTCGCGGCTGTATACGTTCTCGTGATGCTGCAGGTGCTGAAACCAATTTTGAAAAGAGTTGGTGACCACTACTCTTATAAGGAAGGCCTCACCAAACCAGTGGTTGCGCTCTTTTTTGTGATCCTGCTCTTATCCGCCTATTGTGCCGAAGCCATTGGCATACATGCTTTGTTCGGGGCATTTATGGCAGGAGTTGTGATGCCTTCCAACCAGAAATTCAGAAATATTTTTATTGAAAAGGTCGAGGACGTTTCCATGGTGCTCCTGCTTCCATTGTTCTTTGTATTTACTGGTTTGCGTACTCAGATCGGGCTTTTGAACGATGCCTACCTATGGAAAGTCACAGGCTTTATCATTTTGGCTGCTGTGGCGGGCAAATTTGCAGGTAGCGCCATTGCAGCCAGATTTGTGAAACAATCCTGGCGCGACAGCCTGATCATCGGTTCGCTGATGAATACCCGCGGATTGATGGAGCTGGTCGTGCTCAACATTGGGTATGACATCGGGGTGTTGTCGCCCGAAATCTTCGCTATGATGGTGATCATGGCACTGGTGACTACCTGTATGACAGGCCCGGCACTGGACATCATTGACAAATTTTTTCCAAAAACGAAATGGGAAGAATTCGAGCGGGAGATCGAACCTTCCAGGTTTGCGATGCTGATCGCATTCGCAAGTCCCCAGGGCGGCCGGAAAATGCTTAGGTTATCCGACAAACTGGTCCATAAGTATGCAGATCAGCAATCCATTACCGCATTGCATCTTTCACCAAGCAGCTACCTCAACCAGGTCAATACGGAGGAATACCAATACGAAACATTTCGCCCGATCACCGAAGAGGCGCATCGTCTTGGAATTTCCTTTAACGCTCTTTTCAGGCCGTCACAGCACATTGAGCACGATATCATTGAAACCGCCAACAACGGCGAATACGACATGCTCATGATCGGTATCGGACGTTCCGTATTCGAAGGGACATTTTTGGGGAAAATCCTTGGCTTTACTTCTAAGATCATCAGCCGCGAAAGGCTGTTCGACACCATTACCGGCAAGGAAAAATTGTTCCATGCCGATGTTTTCGACGAAAAAACCACGCATATCATCAAATCTGTAAAAGTTCCGGTAGGAATACTGATTGAAAAAAACCTGGGAAAAATTGAGAATATATTCATTCCTGTGTTCTCACGACAAGATGAATTCTTACTTCACTTCGCACAAAAACTGATCGCCGTGGGCGATTTGAACGTCAACATCATGGATCCCTCCGAAATGGTAATGCAACATGCCGATGTGCATGATACGTTAACGGCAATCCAGGAAATTGCTCCCGAAAAGATCGCGCTGCATTTCGAAAGAGCATTGGACAAGGAATTTTTACAGGAGCAAGACCTGATGGTGATCAGCCTCGAGAGTTGGAAAAAAGCAGTTGAATCACACAGCATCTGGCTGTCCAATTCCCCGTCGGTACTGATTATACGAGGTTGAGCGAACGGGCCACCCATCGGCCCTGCGCTTGCCAGGTCTTCGAGACTTTGTAGGGCCGGGGCGGACTGGAAGTTTTAAAAAAGGAATAATAAGTGTTTATTTTACATAAGCGACGCTAGCATTCCACCTTATGATATCCTTTTTGAAGAATAATAGAATTACCAGTTCGATCAACCCGCAAACCATCCTTTTCTTTTTTCATAACTTCTTCATCAACGTCGGCACTACCCTTGTTTACGTTTCCGCCAACGTCCTGCTGCTCGAAAATCACCCGGAATATTCACTGCCGATTGCCTATATCGCCGCCGCATTGGCCGTGATGGCTGCGGGTAAAATCTACGAACATTTTGAGCATCACCTGGTACTGAAACGATTGAGCCTGGGCACCATGCTTTCCTCGTTGCTCATGGTCGTGGTAGTCATGGGTTTGCTCTGGCTTGGCCACGGCATTGCGACTGCCATTGCGATCATGGTGGGTTATCGCATTATCTATCTGCTTATCAACCTGGAATTCTGGGGGTTATCTGCGCTGGTTTTCGATGTCAGGCAAAGCAAACGATTATTCAGCGTCATTGGCTCCGGTGATATGCCCGCCAAAGCTTTGGGAGCCGTACTGGCAGTACTTATCCACTCTCCTTCCGTGCTGATGATCCTGCTGATCATCTCTCTGGTGTTCTTTGCGCTGGCCTTTTACACCCAGATCCTGACTTTCCGTTACACCGAAATACCCAATCCGCATCATTCGCGTCCCCGTCAGGCACAGGAATCAGATTCCAGGATCATTCAAAAATACTTTGGCGGTAACAAATTACTGACATCGCTGTGCCTGGGAATGGTGGCAATCGCCGCTACTGCAACTTGGATCGAATACCATTTCTTTGTCAATGTGAAGTATAAATTTCACAGCCAGCACGACGTAATCGGCTTTGTAGGTACCCTGCTGACAGCCACGTATGTCATATCGACTTTTGTAAAACTGATCTTTTCAGGAAAAACAGTGGAGCGTTTCGGTGTGAAAGTAACCCTTTACCTCTTACCGCTCACGACAGTTGTCATATCACTTGGACTACTGATCTCCTCCTATTTCAGGAAAGACGAACCTTCCCTGCTGGTTTACTACTGCGCCGCCTACCTCCTTTTCGAACTAGTCAGGCGCACCATTTTCGACCCGGTTTTCCTGGTCCTTTTCCAGCCATTGTCAACAAAAACCCGTTTGAAAGGCCATACGCTGGCGAAAGGGCTTTTTGAGCCAATGGGTATGCTCATCGCGGGGATATTGCTTTGGATCGTCTACACACGTCATTTAAGCAACATCAGCCTCACTTTTGACTTGTCGCTGCTCTTTGCCATTGCGGCTTTGATTATTTTCAGGAAAGCCTATGGCCACTACAGGCAGGAGTTGAAGAATGCGATCAGCAAACGATTTATCCGCAGCGGTGAGATGGCCTCCCCTGCCGAAGCACTCCCCATCATCGCTGAAAACCTGAAAAGCGACCGGAAAGAAGAGGTGCTCAACGCGATCGACTGGCTCTCGCGAAACAAAGTATCGTTGTTTCGTAAAAACGTGGATATGCTCCTGCAAAATCCAGCCATTGCGGTAAGGCTGAAAACATTGCAGACACTGGCCGGTATCGAAAAACCGGAGCTGTCCGACCATTTCATTAAATACGTCGAAGCAGAACCCGACACAGCCTGCCAGACACTCGCCGTACGTATCGCCTGTTCGACAGCACGCTTATCCGACGAGCAACTGGCCAAATTCCTGGGCCACGATGATCTTGACATTGTAAAGGGTTCCATACTCGGCTGTTTCGAATCCGCAAAAGCATTGCCGCTCATTCACGGTACCCTGCGGAAATTGTTCACCTCCAGCCAGGAAGATTACCAAATGGCCGCGCTGGATTGTGTACTGACAGTCGGTATTGTTTCTTATGAGGAGCAAGTAAAAAATTGCCTTAAAACAGGCACGGAGAAGGTCCGCAACCATGCACTGGAGGTAGCCGCCAGCGTTGGCTCAGCGCAGCTGTTACGGGAATTAAAACCCATGCTGACCGGTACACTCTCGCGGTCAACGGTAGCAGCACTGATCAAATCCGGGGACTCCGGTATTCGCATTATCGAGGAATGGCTGCAGAACGACATTGCCGGGGACCGTATACAGACGCTCATCAAAGTGGCCGAAAAAAATAAACATGAATTTATACTGCAAATACTTTTCGACCTTATTAAAAATATTTACCATGGTAAACTTTTGAATAAGCACGTTAGTATTGTAAATATTGCCTCTATTGATACTTTTACACACCTCTCGGCATTAAAAGTTTTGACCAACTACTCACTCATTGCTGATTATAAGGAAGTTATATCTGGTTTCGTCGAAAAGGAACTGACCCATGCCTCGCAACTGCTGAATGGCATGGACGAAACAAATCAGGATCAGGTTTGGAATGATGCGCTCGAATATGAGCTTGACCTGACAAGCCAGAGGCTGTTTTACCTTTTCATGATGCAATATGATAAGGACGCCGTCCAGAATGCCTGGAAGGGAATCCGGCACGCAGGGAAGGAAAAAAGGGCTAATTCGCTCGAAATGATCGAGAGCCTTTTGCCCCGTATGCTTTATCCTTCCCTCCACGCATTGTTTGAAGACATACCGATACAGCGGAAACGGGAGGCATTGCGCCAATATATGGAAGAGCAGGATGGCGATATTTCGATCATGAGCTACATCTTAACCCGGAAAGAAAGATCCTTCACAACCTGGACAATTGCGCTCGCTGTAAAGAACATCCATGCCCGGGACAGCGACCTTGTACTTTTAGAATCACTTACAGACCATCGCTCCTTACTTGTACGAGAGGCAGTGCAGGAAAAATACGCTGAACTGGCCCTCCGTCCCGAACTCAAATTTACACTCAGAATCCCCATGAAACATATCGAAACCACACAGCAGATTTCCGAAATGGAGCGGGTTATCGTTTTAAAAAACACACAGCTCTTCGCCCAGACGCCAGAAAATGTGTTGAGCTCGATCGCACCGATCATGAAAGAAGTTTCTTACAGCGACGGCCAGGAGATTTTTGCAAAGGGCGACCTTGGCGATTCTATGTACATCATTTATACCGGCCAGGTGGGCATCTATGATGGCAAAAAACAGCTGGCTTTGTTCGATAAAGGAGAGATTTTCGGGGAACTGGCCCTGCTGGATACCGAACCCCGGTCGGCCACCACTGTCGCCGAAACAGACGTGCTCATTTTTCGTATCGACCAGGAAGACTTCTTTGAATTAATGGAAGAAAGGGATGAAATCCTCCGCAATGTTTTGCGCATCCTCTGCCAGCGGATCAGAGTACAGAACGAGAAGATGCGGCTATCTTAGAGCGGCAAGATGCTGCATTTTCAACGCGTTTCGTCGGTTCCTTTGCGATTTGGTCCAATACAGATGCGCTTCGATAAAACGTACCTGAACCTGGTTCCAGGTGGCTGAGTCGCTCACCATATTCCGGGCCTTCAGTTCCTCAAATAAGGTTGCGGCGACCGGCTCGAAGTCCTCCCGTCCCAGGTAATCCAGGTCGGCGTCGCTGATGATGCGTTCCAGGAGCGTCTGAGGGCTTTGAGGGATCTTGGTTGCCATGATCATCCCGCAAATCGCAGCTATCTGTTCTGGTGCATATTCGAAATCGGGCAGTACCTCCTCCGCAATCCTACATCCTTCTTCTTCATGCCCTCTGTAAGTATTCATAAAACCGCTGTCGTGGAACAGCGCGGCTGTCCTGATCAGGCCAAGCGACTCGCTGTCTGTTACCTTCTCCAGCGCAGCAAGCTCAAGTGCTGTCCTGACAACATCCAGTGTGTGATGCAATCCGTGGTAAAAGAGATTGGGGTCCAGACGGGCCTTTAACTCTTCAATAATGTATTTTTCGGCTAATTCAACTTGCATATTTATTCAAGAACCTCGTATACCATAACCGGATTGGATTTGTTTTTCAGGCTTACTTCGCCAACCGGGTTGCACTTGAAAGCCTCCTTGATTTGCAAATAAGCTGCTTCGGCCACCACTACCTGACCAGGTTTTGCAATGGCCTGCAAACGCTGGGCCACGTTCACCACATCACCTATAACCGTATAATCAAGCCGTTTCAATGCGGCCGAGCCGATGTTTCCGGAGACCATTTCTCCTGAATTGATACCTATAGAAACATTTGGATGGTAGCCCTTCTGGTCCGAAAGCTCTTCCTGAAAGCTATTGATGTGGTTTCTGACCGCCAATGAGGACTCGATCGCTCTGTCCAGGTGATAATCCCCCCGGAAAACGGCCATCACGGCATCGCCCATAAACTTGTCTACCAAGCCGCCCTGAGCAATGATCTCCTTCACCATCACATCAAAATATTTATTGATCAGCTTGACAACGAGGTCTGCCGGTTCTTTTTCGGAAATGGAAGTAAAGCCGCAAACGTCCATAAAAACCACAGTCCCCTCAATATTTTCACTGGTCATGAGTGATTTCTCAAACGTCTCCTGCGTCATAAATTGCAGTACCGATGAATCCACATACATCCGCAGGATATCGTTTTCGCGAACTGCTTTCAGTGTTTCCTTCAATTGGGCCACATACTGCAGCGTTTTTTCCATTGTTACTTCAAGATCCTTGAAATCAATGGGTTTAGTTAAAAAATCAAAAGCGCCGCGGTTCATCGCCGACCGAATGTTGTCCATATCCCCGTAAGCCGATACAATCACAGATTTCAGGATCGGGCTCAGTTCGCCGATTCTGACGAGTAACGTTAACCCGTCCATTTCTGGCATGTTAATATCGCTCAGGACCATATCCACGTCGGGGTTCAGCTCGATCACTTCCAATGCCCTTACCCCGTTTTCCGCAAACAAAAATTCATATTCCTGCTCCCGGATCTGCCTTCGGAATTTTTGCTTGATCAGCAGCTGAAGATCCGCTTCGTCATCCACCACCAGTATTTTGGCTTTCATAAGATCTCTAGCAATTTCTCTTTCAGTTCAACAAAGTTGACTGGTTTAGTTAAAAAGTCATCTGCACCAAGCTGCATGGCCTGATCATGGTTGGCACTATCCCCATAGGCCGTGATCATCATGACCTGCGGCGGAGCCTGAGGATGGTCTCTCCGGATTGTTTTCAGCAGTTCGATACCGCTCATGCCAGGCATATTGATGTCCGACAGTATCATCACCACTTCCGACTGGTGCTCGGCCAGGTAGGCCAATGCCTGTTCTCCCGAAAAAGAAAAGGAAAACTCGAACTGTCCGCTGCGGATCTCACGCCTGAACTTCTGCTCAAACAGCGATTTCACATCCTCCTCGTCGTCAACAACTAATATCTTCATATCGGCCTCATTTATTGGGGGGTTGGTGTTTTACTCAGCATACTTAGCTGATTGGTATCGTTATTTTAAATTCAGTGCGCTCACCAGGTACCGAATCCACATCCAGCGTGCCGCCATGCCCTCCTGTAATGATGTCATAACTCATCGACAGGCCCAGCCCGGTGCCCTGCCCTGTCGGCTTTGTAGTAAAAAAGGGCTGAAAGATTTTGGCTTTCACATGTTCCGGCATCCCAGTTCCATTGTCCGTAACCCTGATGTACAGCTTGTTATCGAATTTCTTTGTGCTGATTTTTACCTCTGGCTTGTAATCAGTTTGTATGCCCTCTTCGGCCAGCTTTCGCTTCTTTTCGGCCACAGCGTAAAATGCATTGGTGAACAGGTTCAGAAATACCCTGCCCAGGTCCTGAGGGAGCACATTCACTTTCCCGATCGTAGGGTCGAAATCAGTTACCAGGGCCGAATTGAATTCTTTGTCTTTCGCGCGCAAGCCATGGTATGCGAGTCTCATATACTCGTCGGCCAATGCATTGATTTCGACCGGCTCTTTTTCACCCGAAGAAACCCGTGAATGCTGCAGCATCCCTTTCACAATGGAATCGGCACGTTTGCCGTGGTGGGTAATCTTCTGCTGGTTCTGGCTGAGGTCGCCGATAATGCCCTTGATATAATCTTTGTCATCGTCGGGAATGTCTGTTTTATCGATTTCCTCTTCCAGCTCCTGGCAAAGCTCTACGGACACCTCCGAGAAATTATTCACAAAATTGAGCGGGTTCTGGATCTCATGCGCGATACCAGCCGTCAGTTCTCCCAGCGAGGCCATTTTTTCGCTTTGTATGAGCTGGTTCTGAGTAGATTTGAGCTCTTCGATCGTCTTTTGCAGTTCTTCCTTCTGCAATGTCAGTTCCAGGGTACGCTCTTTGACCAGATATTCCAAGGACTCTTTTTGTGCCCTGCTTGCCTGCTCTTCGCGCATCCGGTCCTCACGTTCCTTTATAAGGACCCTCTGCTGTTTCCTGGCATAAAACCAAAGGACAAAACACAAGGCAAATGCAAAAAAGCTTGCGATTTGAAAGTAATCCCCATACTCTTTGTAAAATTTGGGGGCGCTCAGTTTGATCAGGTCATTTACGACCGAGAGTACCAGATATGGAATGATACCCTGGATCATTGTCCTGATCGGCTGCACTTCCTCTCTGCGGTAACAGAAAACAAGCTGAGCTGTAAGAAAAATATACCAGACCCAATCAAACCAGTCCGGCTGTTCGGCCAGGTAATAGGTAGCAATCAATGCGATTGAAATATTCCTGAAAAGGACCAGGCTCTTATCCAGCTGTGGGTTCGAGGCTTTGGTCTGTAGTGTAGAACGAATGTATTGGACCAGGAATAATGAAACCAGAAAATATCCCATGCAGGTTTAGAAATTCGCTATTGTTTTTGTGAAGCACCAAATAATTACCAAAGTAAATATTTTCCGTTAAATAACTACGACAGGCGGTCGATTCGTGACATGTCTATCGGCCCTCTCTAATTTATTTCTAACCGTTTTTTAATCCAATTATAAACTGCTTTTAATACGCTTTTTAATCAGTTACAGAACCTTTGTGACAGTAATCTAAACTAACAGGTCATGTCGTTAAAAGTAAAAATGCCCCTCATGATGATCCTCCTGATCTGGTATTCACCAGCAGTATGGGGCCAAACAATCTACACACTGGGACAAGCGCTGCAAACCGCGAAGTCCAACAACCCGGTATTAAAAACAGAACTGTTTAATACGGAGATCTCACAGGCAGACATTGTCACCGCCGCTTTGAGGCCGAACCCTATTCTCAACAACCAGTCCCTGCAACTGATACAACCGTCGCGGTTTCCCGAGAATTCTTCCTGGTACAGTGGCCTGAACCGTCAGATCTGGTGGCAGGTTACCAAACCCTTTCAGTTGCCTGTACAACGGCAGAACAAGATCAACTACGCCGAACAAAATGTCAGGCTTACCCAGAAACAGTACGCTGAGACGGAACGGCAGCTTTTCCGGTCGGTAGCACAGAAATGGCTGGACGTTTGGGCGGCGCGAAAACAACTGGACCTGCTCAATACGGCCAAGAACAACATTGATTCATTGGCCTACGTCAACAGGTTGCGGCTGAAAAACCAGGTGATCACCACCACGGACCTGGCGAGGACCGAGTTGCTGGCCAATCAATACCAGATCCAGCTCAAATCGGCCACCAGGGATTATTTGAATGAAATCACGAATCTTAAATTTTTGATGGGCACCCAGGACTCGGTGCAGATCGACACGACCGACCAATTTGCTTTTGCTTTCCCACAGCAAATGGACAGCATGGTGCAACAGGCGCTCTTAAACCGCTCGGATATCCAGGCCATGAAATCGACCATGGACGTAGCAGAGGCTAACATCAAGCTTCAAAAATCGGCGGCACTGCCTACCCCGGAGCTGGGCCTGATCTATAACCCCCAGAACAAAATTCATTACATGGGCATTTATGGTACCATTGAAATTCCGTTATTTTCGAGAAACCAGGGAGAAATCAAAAAGTCGCAGGTGATCAAACAACAGGCTGAGCAGGATTTGAAGACAACGGAAGCACGGATCCAGAGCGAGATCCTGATCGCCTATAACACTTATCAGACTCAAAAACAGAACGTACAGAATTTCAATCAGTTACTCACCCAGTCTCAGACCATATTGAACAGTGTTAAATATTCTTACCTCCGCGGTGGAACCACCATTATTGACTTTCTGGAAGCGCAAAGAAGCTGGCTCGACACGCAGCAGCAGTACTACACTTTGCTGCAGCAATATCGCCAAAGTTATATAGACCTGCTTTATTCATCCGGACTGATCAATCAAATCGCACAATAAAATGAAGAACTTAATCATATGCGGCTGCCTTGCCATGACATTAGTGGCAGCTTGCAAGACCAAAGAAAATCAGCAGGCTAAACAAGATAACACAACCCCGGTTGTCAACAGCTCAGGCACGAAGATCACATTTCCCCGGCAGGAAAGCAGCCGTTTTTTTGAAACCGAGAAAATATCCTCGACTTCACTGATGGCGGACGTGACTGCCCCGGCGGTCGTTTCGGCGACAGTACTTCGTTCCCAGGAAGGTGCTTCAGGGAATATTGTGCTGTTTGACAACCCGGACCTTTCCGGAACCTATTCGCAGCTTTTACAGCATCTGACCATGATCAACCAGATACAGAACGTCAATGTAAGGCAGCGGAAAACGGAGTTGGCCAGGATCAAAGACCTACAGGAACACGGCGCGGCAACGGGCAAAGACCTGCTCGAATCGGAAACTGCCCTTGCTATGGAAGAAACCAACCTCATTACCGAAAGGTCGGCGATCATTGAGCAGGAAGCCAAATTAAAGGCAGGCGGCTTTGAGCCGAAACAACTCCGGAGCGCACCGGCAGGAACAACCTACGTGATTTGCGATATCCCCGAAAGCGAGGTAAATAAAGTCAAGAAAGGCAGCGAATGCAAGATCCGCTTTACGGCTTTCCCCAACGAAAATATCACTGGAAAAATAGAGGATATCACCGACATGGTGGACCAGGTCACCAGGATGATCAAACTCCGGGTTAGTGTCAATAACAACGACGGGAGGCTGAAAGCGGGCATGTATGGTACCGTCGCGTTTGGTTTAAGCGAGGGTAAAAACCTGAGCGTCAGCAAAGATGCGTTGATCACGATCCAGGGAAAAAATTATGCATTTATCAAAGCCGGAACTAATAGTTTCGAAAGGCGCGAAGTTAGCATTGGAGATCAGATCGGCGACCGGATTATCGTATTCAGCGGTCTGAAAAACGGGGATGAAGTCGTGACGAAAGGCGTCATGCAGTTGAAAGGTTTATCATTCGGATACTAAAATAAGATGATCTCGAACCTATTGAATTTCAGCTTGCGCAACCGATGGGCTGTGATAGCGATCAGTGCTGCGCTGATGGGCATTGGATACTGGTGTTTTACCCAGCTCAAAATTGAAGCCTATCCGGATATTGCCGACACCAACGTAATCGTGGTGGCACAGTATCCCGGCCGCGCGGCGGAAGAAGTAGAGCAGCAGGTTACCGTTCCTATTGAACGGGCACTTCAAAACACCCCGAATGTACTGGACAGGAGAAGCAGAACCATTTTCGGCCTATCGGTTGTCCAGCTCACTTTCAAAGACGGCACCGACGATTATTTTGCCCGTCAGCAAGTAACCGAGCGCATTGCGTCCGCGGAATTACCCGACGGAGTGGCGCCCGAACTGGCGCCGTTGTCCACGGCAGTCGGTGAAATCCTGCGATATGTGGTTGAAGCACCGCCCAGTTACAGTCCTACGCAACTTCGTGACCTGCAGGATTGGGTAATCAAACCTGCATTGCTTCAGGTACCTGGTATTGCGGATGTCACCACATTCGGAGGTCCGCTGAAACAATATCATGTCATTACATCCCCGGAAAAACTGGTTAAATACGGTTTATCGCTGGAAAACGTAGTGGATGCGATCAATGTCAACAACCAGAATACAGGTGGAAATGTGATCTCGCGTGGCGGGCAAGGGTTCGCAATCCGGGGGTTGGGCGCGATAAAAAACGAGCAGGATATCCAGAATATCGTATTAAAATCGGACGACGGTGTCCCTGTTTTTGTACGTGACGTAGCTACCGTGGAAATCACACCGCCGCCGCCCAGCGGGGTGATGGGCTACACCATCACCCAGGATAAAATAGACGTCAGCAGCGGCGTTGAGGGCATTATTTTGCTCAGGAGATATGAAAACCCAAGCGAGGTACTGAAGGTGCTGAAAGAGAAAATGGCAGACCTTGAAGCCAGTGAACTGCCCGAAGGAGTACATCTGGCACCGCTCTACGACCGTAGTTTCCTGATCGATCATTCCCTCGAAACCGTGGCCCATACGCTGTTTGAAGGTATATCCATTGTAGTCATTTTACTGATCTTTTTCCTGGGCAGCATTCGCAGCGCGCTCGTCGTGGCACTGACCATTCCGTTCTCTTTACTATTTGCGTTTATACTGATGCGTTTGACTGGCATCCCTGCGAACCTGCTTTCACTGGGCGCCATTGATTTCGGTATCATTGTGGATGGCGCCTGTGTGATGGCCGAACACCTGATCCGCAGGTACCGCATGGCAACGCCGGAAGAAAAGCGCCACGGGATCGTCAGGATGACATTGATTTCCGCCCAGGAAGTAGGCAGGGAAATATTTTTCTCGGTAACGATCATTATTCTGGCTTATATGCCCATCCTGCTGATGACACGCGTTGAGGGTAAGCTGTTCTCGCCAATGGCCCTGACACTTGCGTTTGCGGTGATCGGCTCCATGCTGGCGGCACTTACATTTATTCCGGTGCTGATCTCTTTTGCCTACAATAAGGCATTCTCCGATCCCGATAAGCCAGTTAAAGACCATAAAAACCCTGTACTTGAACTGATGACCAGATTCTACAAGCGCTCATTGGCGGGTTTTATCAGACACTACAGGATCACCGTCCTCACTGGCTTCACGATTGTTACCATTCTTGTGCTTTTCGGGCTGAAGCTGGGTACCGAGTTCCTGCCTACTTTGGATGAGGGATCGATTTTTCTGCGTGGCAACTTCCCGTCCGGTATTACCATTCAGGAAAACGCAAGCTACGCGCCAAAAATCCGCAGCATTATTGCTAAATACCCGCAAATTTCGTTTGTGATCACTCAAACCGGGCGTAATGACGATGGCACCGACCCGTTTCCTGCCAACCGGAACGAAATTCTCGTCGGACTAAAAGATTACGATTTGTGGAGCAAAACCATTTCAAAAAAGGAACTGGTAGAGAAAATCAAACAGGATCTTCAGACACAGTTGCCGGCGGTATCTTTTTCATCTGGTCAGCCCATTATTGATCAGGTAATGGAAATCGTTACAGGCAGCGCGGCAGACCTGGCTGTGTCTGTCGTCGGCGATGATTTAAATATGATGCGTAAAAAGGCAAATGATATTGCAAAAATCGTGAAGGCAACCAGAGGGGCCGATAACGTGAATATTGAGCAGGAAGGGCCCCAGGAACAACTCGCCATTAATATCAACCGGGAAGCCGCAGCGCGTTTCGGGATCAACGTGGCCGATATTCAAAACATGATCGAAGCGGCCATCGGTGGCAAAACCATTTCTACCTTGTACGACGGCACCAAAAAGTACGACATCGTCATCCGATTTTTGCCTAAATACCGCAATTCGATCGACGCGATCAAAAATGTACAGGTACCTTCCCTGTCCGGCGCGCTGATCCCCATGAGCCAGCTCGCGGACATCCACTTTATGGAAGGGCAGACTAACATTTACCGCTACGGCAGCAAGAGAATGGTGACTGTACGCACCAATATCCGTGGTCGCGACCAGGGCGGTTTTGTGGCCGAACTACAGAAAAAACTGAATGCAAAAGTACGGGTCCCGAAGGGTTACAGCATTATTTACGGAGGTCAGTACGAAAACCTTCAGCGGGCTGGAAAGCAGCTGGCATTTACGATCCCTCTGACGATCGTCATGGTGTTCCTGTTCCTTTTTATGCTTTTCAAAAATCTGTCCCATACACTGGTCACGATGAGCTGCATCCTGTTTGCGCTCGCGGGGGGAATTGTCGCTTTGCTTTTGAGAGGCTATTATTTCAATGTTTCGGCGGGTGTAGGTTTTGTGAGCATATTCGGGATATCGGTTATGGCGGGTGTATTGCTGGTTTCAGCCCTGAACCGTGCTGTGGAGTTGCGTAAAAACGACCTCGAACGTAACGTGTGGGAAGCCTCGGGAGAACAATTGCGTGCCATGCTTTCCATCCTGATCGTCGCGATCATCGGTTTGGTGCCGGCAGCCATTTCGTCGGGTATCGGATCCGATGTACAGCGTCCGCTGGCAACCGTCATCATCGGAGGGCTTACCAGTACACTGCTCTTCGCTCCCGTATTGCTTCCGCCGCTCTATTTCTGGGCCGAAAAAAACAGAAAACCAAAGGCCGCAGGCGATCCCCTTGAACTGGAAAATAGGGGTTAAAAACCCTATTTTTGACGGATATCAAAACCAATCCGGCACACTAATATGGGAAAGAAGAATGCGATCCAGGTAGCGAAACGCTACGCTGCTCATGCAAAAAACCTTTTACACGGAAAAGGCAATCAAGGACGGCGATTATGATCAGGATGAAAAATATGTGAAGCTGGCAGGTCATGCTGCGCTTACACCGGGGTCCCTGTCGCGCTGGATTCATTGCCGGGTGACAAAAAGAAAGGACGAAAAGAAGTATCCTGGTACAAAGACCAGTTATCGGTCCTGGATAAAAAAGTATTGAAACACTTTGTAAGTGCGTACGATTTGCTTCACCTCTCAATGAGTTACGACGGGACTCCAGCGGTAGCGCAATGGGGGCTCAAAACAGCAGAAGAAATCATGGCCTGGGCAGAAACGAGGTCATTGGTAAAATAAACCACAAAGTATCTGAAAGAGGGCAGGACAAATCGCTTTGTTCCTGCCCTCTTTCTTTGTTGCTGCCGGCCACATTTACCTTAAAATAATTATTAACAGGCAAAGCCTGTCATTTTAGCTATATTTCATAAGCGGATTTCCCGTACAGGTTTCGTCAGCTATACACCTTAAAACTAACGAAAATGAAAATACTTCTTCTCTTACTTGCTTTGCCACTCCTTCTGAAAACGTTTGTATCTGCGCAAATATCGCCGGACTCCATCCCCGGCGAGTACCACTTACAGGGCGTCATGGAAACCGCTTCCGCAATCCTGCTTAAACCTGACCGTACTTTTGAAATATTTCTTTCTTACGGCGCAATGGATCGCCAGGGAACAGGCACCTGGAGTTTTGATCAGGGTACAATCGTATTGAACAGCCGCGAGAAACCGAAAACTGACTTCAAGCTAGTCACCAGCCGGATCGTTCCGGGTGATTCGCTGACCATCAAAATTGTTGATGTCAATCCGCAGGCATTTCCTCACTTTGAAGCGTCAATCAGATCGGCAGACGGAGAAAAACGCGCCAGATTTGATCAAGATGGTGTTTTACAAGTCCCGAAAGCAAAGGCAACTGAGATCGTACTATCCTTTAATTTCACACCCGAAAGACTCTCTTCGTACCCAATCACAGCAGAAGCCAACTACCTCGAATTTAAAATAGAACCTTGGATTACCGAGATATTCACAGAAAATACGAAGTTAACACCCGTTGCAAACGGTCTGTCGGGCGAGCATCCGCTACTCAAAGGCGATAACTTCTTCTATGAGAAGAGGAACTAGGCATTTAGATATATTGCCTGTCGGCGAGCGCATTAATGTCTCTTACTTCCAATATGCTCTTATCGTAACCATATCGGGTGACTTTTATCATCGCCTGTCCGAGCTGGCTCAGTTTTGAAGCAGTATTTGGAAAAAACTTTTTCAAGACGGGGAACAGCCAGTTGAAATACTTGTAATATGGCAAGGCATTTTTGGCATCTGGTCTAGGCTTCATAAATCCCGGACGGAACGCAAAAACCTGTCTGAATGGAAGTTTCATCAGGTCATTTTCAGTTTTACCTTTCACCCTGGCCCACATCTGTCTGCCTCTCTCCGTACTGTCTGTACTGGCACCAGATACATAACAGAACGTCATATCAGGGTTCTTCCTGCTGAGGATTTCCGCGACATGCATGGTCAAAGTATAGGTCATCTTCGTGTATTCCGGCTCTTTCATCCCGATTGACGATACACCCAGACAGAAATAGCAGGCATTATATCCCGACAGCTGATCTTCGATCGGCGTGATGTCCAGAAAATCGGCGTGGACAATCTCTTTTAATTTAGCATGGGAGAATCCGGAAGGTTTGCGATTGATGATCAAAACCGACTCTACCCCCGGATCTTCCAGGCATTCCAGCAAAACACCTTCACCAACCATACCGGTAACGCCCGTAATGATGGCCCTTATTTTATCATTTAAAACCATGTTAATGCCAGGTAATGTTGAGGATTCAGTGCCTGCAAGATATTGATATTACGCCTTTTCCACATCGAACCCGGTCGAAATTGTCAATTCTTTCCAATTGGCCAGGTCATTTCTAACCGTTTCGATTTTGGTCATGGCCAGATCATATGCATCTTGTCCCAGAAAAAGATTGAGCGGAGGATTTTTCTCGCCGGCAATCCGGATCAATGCTTCAGCCGCTTTCTCGGGATCGCCGGGCTGGTTACCGTTGATATCTGCCTGGTGCGCCTTCTGAATTTCCCGCACTTCCTTGTAATCGTCGATCTCATTTTGAGGGACCACAATCGAACCGGATGTCAGAAAACTGGTCCTGAAATAACCTGGTGAAACGACCGTCGCTTTTACACCAAATGACCTGATTTCTGCCGCCAACGATTCTGTTAACCCCGTTACCGCAAATTTGGTAGCGCAGTATATGGCAAAACCTGGAAAATCGCCGACAAAGCCACCAATGGAAGAAATGTTAAATACGTGCCCGGAACGCTGTTTGCGGAGGTATGGCATCGATTTCCTGATGACATTCAATGTTCCGAAAACATTCACTTCGAAATTTTCCCTGGATTCCGCATCGGTCAGTTCTTCAATGCTGCCCATCAGGCCATAACCTGCGTTATTCACGACCACGTCTATCCGGCCGAAAGCCGCAACCGTTTTTTCTATCGCTTCCTGTACACTGGGTTCGCTTTTAAGGTCAACCTGCAAAGGGAGGAACCATTCACTTTCGTTGCCTACAGCAGTTTGCAAATCACTGACTGTCCGAGAGGTAGCGGCCACTTTCATCCCGTTTGCCAGCAATTTCTGAACTAAAATGCGTCCCAGGCCTTTTGAAGCGCCTGTTACAAACCATACTTTTTGAGTTTCCATTGTTTTTGACTGTTTATGAACACGACAAAACTAGCTGCGGAAACCCTGGTAGCTGTTGCAACGTTCAAACAGATGCTTACAAAATTCAAACAATACGGAAAGAGGACGGGGTTTGGCTGGTTTGTTTCTTGAAAAAGTTGTTGAAGTGGGCCGGTTCTTCGAAACCCAGACTATAACTGATCTCGGAAATGTTCCAGTTGGTATGTTTGAGCAGCGCCATCGCCTCGCTGACAACGCGCTCGGCAATATGCGCGGTGGTGGTTTTGCCGGTTGTCTCCCGGATCGCCCGGTTCAGATGGTTGACATGAACAGAAAGTTGTTCCGCAAAATCATTGGCAGAACGCATTACAAATCTTTGGGACGGCGATTCAATCGGAAACTGGCGTTCGAGCAGCTCGGTAAAAACAGAAGTGATCCTGGAATTGGCATTGGGATGCTGGTATAGCGACTCGGAAGGCTGCATTTTTAATGCATAGTGGATCAGCTCTGTTACATAATTCCTGATCAGGTCGTACTTATACTGATAATCGGAATCAATTTCCGCGAGCATTTTTTGGAAGATCCGGCTAACGTGTTCATCCTGCAATTCCGTTAATATATAGGATGGCTTTCCGCCAATCGCAAACATAGGGAGCTCACCCACCCCGCCTCGCATCCTTTCCTGAAAAAAGGCTTCCTTAAAAATACAAAAGTAGCCAGTTGCGTCGCCGCCGCATCCCGATTCCCAATTATAGGGGACCTGCGGATTAAAAAACATCAGGGCAGGCCCGTCTACTTCCAGGCTTTTATCCGCGTAATGGTATATATTTTTGCCTCTCAGCAAGGATATTTTATAAAAGTCCCTCCTGCTGTACCGGACCGGCACGGCACTGGCGCCTGGGTGGTTTCCGAGAGAAAACACGTTGAAATGGCCGATATCCTGCTGTAGGTTTTCGGGAAGCCAGTTGAACTTGCTCTGATAAAATTCTTCGAGTGATTCTATATTTGCCATAGGGCAAAGTTACGAAATTCAAATAGTAATTGCTGGTATCAGCAGGATTAACGCTAACTTCTTGCAATATAATCTCGTTCCTGACTACTTGAAAATCATTCAATTGGGGTGTTGTTGGCCAAACTTTGTCTTGGCAACAACACCCCAGGAAATCCGGTTTTTGACTCTGCTCACTTTCAGGTTACGCGCGCAGTTTTCCCCACCGGGGTCATTTTATTGGTTAAAAAATTGTGTGTTGAAAATGGACGGCAAAGTCATATTACCTACACAAAATAATTCGTAAACTGACTTCACGATATAATTTCAGCGGTTAGCTTAACATCTCCCGATTTTTATCAACCAAATGGGCCAGCGAAAGGACGATCAGTTGCAGGATTGTAAAGGAAACAAACAATACAGGAATGGAATCTTCCGGCGGCGGGCCGAACATGTTGTAGAGATTCGCAACGACGAAGAACACCACAAGAAGCCAAAGGCCCCAATTGCCCTTACTATTCAATGCACGGCTGTTTCTTAAGTAAATAAAAATACCGCCAAAGAAAATAATCCCTTCAATCAAAAGTGTCAGCGGTATCGAATTCCAAACGCCCAACCCGACTTTCTCTGTGCCAAAGGGTGTCAGCGGGAGGTCGGGAATGTGAACGATCAGGTCCAGAAACCAGTGGCTCAGTACAGCCAATCCGACAATCACAGCACTTCGCAAATCTTTCTTGAATAGCCAATAAACCAGGGCGAACAACAATCCCCAGACCGCTCCCATCACCAGGCTGTGCGTGTAAGGATAATGCACAAACTCGAAAGGGGTTACCTCCGAAATTCCAGGGTGGACTTTAACCTGCTCTACATTGAGAAGCAGCAAGAACGGCCACAAAATATCGACAAACTCGACAGCCACAAAAAGTGTCAGAAGCGAGACCCTGGGAGCTACCTTCTTCGCTCCGAATGCTAAACCATAATGACCTAAAAACATATAACAAGCTGGTTGATTAATGACTTTGTAAAAGTATCAACCCCTGTTCGAAGGCCACTTGATCTATATCAAGAAATCAATTGAGCTGTTTTCTGCGGATCCTGCTGATGGTTTCGGGTGTCATGCCCAGCATAGACGCAATGTACTGGAGCGGTACCTGATTGAATAATTCACGGTTACTCTCAAACAGGATGTTATACCGCTGTTCCGCGGTCATCGATAAAAATGAAAACACCCGGTCTTCCAGTGTTGTGAAGCAATGCGCAATAAAAAGCTTTTCGGTAACCGGCCATTTGGGGATATAATCGCCCAGTCGATCGTAATCTGCCTTATCAATGGTATAAACAGCAGTATCGGTTAATGCCTGTATATTCCAGCGCGACGGCTTACCGAAAACAAGGCTGGACAAGTCGCAGATAAAATAGCCTTGGGTCGAAATCCATTGTGTCACCTCCCTGTCTTCCAGGCCCACATAAACCCTCAGAATACCCGACCGGATAAAGCTCAGTTTATTACACGGTTTCCCGGTTTTCAGATAGTACTCTCCTTTTCTGACTATTTCCGGCTTGAAAAAAGCAGCTACTTTATTCAGCTCGGCCTGATCAAAATCAAAATAAGTCTGGAGATAATGTTCGAGCTCGTTCATTGGGAAGGCTGTTAACATGTAAATTTAGGGACACTGTTCCGAACCGCAAGTTTCGGTCCAAGTATTTGGCGGCCTCCGCCGTTCAAGTCAAAACAGATTTCCTGAAAGCCAGACCGGCCCGGGCTCTGCGAATCGTTGTAACAGAAGCGGATTTCAGCCTTCGAGCCGGTCAATTACGCACAAAATGTGTTCGATAGTGAACAATCGAGTTTTGAAGATCAATCATAAATGCCAGATAATGAAACTTTTCCAAACTGGCATACCTTTTATACCCAGAACTAGGTATTACAAAGTACCATTCTGTTAGCCATAAAAATAAAATCAGTTTTTGCCTAATTAATCAACCCGAATCATGATTAGAAATTATTTCAAGATCGCCTGGAGAACCCTTTTACGGAACCGTGCCTTTTCTGCCATTAATATTGCCGGGCTCGGAATTGGTCTTGCCTCCTGTATGCTCATCAGCCTTTATGTACTCGATGAGCTGAGTTACGACCGCTTCAACGAAAAAGCCGACCGCATTGTGCGTGTTGTTTTCAAAGGCATTATGCAAGGCGGAAAATTGAATGAGTCGCACGTGATGCCACCTACTGCAGCTGCACTCAAGGCGGATTATCCCGAAGTTCAGGCGTCGACACGCCTTCGTCAGGGTGGCTCGCCGCTGGTATTAATGGGTGAAAAGCTTTTTACCGATAACCGGCTTGCGTTTGTTGACTCCAATTTCTTTGAAATATTTACACTGCCCATGCGGCAAGGCCAGCCCAAAACGGCTTTGGTTAACCCCAATAGCGTCGTTATTTCCGAAACGCTGGCTGCCAAACTCTTTGGAAAAAAAGAAGCTGTAGGCGAGGTAATCAAATTTAAAGATTGGGACGGGACGTACAAAGTGACCGGTGTGATGAAGGACATACCGGCAAACTCCCATTTCAGGTACGATATGCTGGCATCCATGTCGACCCTGGCAGAGGCTAAATCTCAGTCGTGGATGGTTTCGGAATTTTTCACCTACCTCTTGCTGCCGGAAGGATACGACTACAAAAAGCTCGAGGCCAAGCTTCCCCAGACCGTCGAGAAATACATGAGTCCTCAGTTGAAACAGGCCATGGGCTTAACACTGGCAGAATTCCGCAAAAAAGGAAACGATATAGGTCTTTATTTACAGCCTTTGACCGATATCCATTTACATTCCGATTTCCAATACGATCTGGGCACTGGTGGTGGTGATCTGAAATATGTATACATTTTCAGCGCGGTGGCGATTATTATGCTGTTGATCGCCTGTATCAACTTCATGAACCTGTCGACTGCGGGATCTTCCAAACGCGCCCGGGAGGTAGGGGTTCGAAAAGTAATGGGCTCGGAAAAGATTGAGCTGATAGGCCAATTTTTGATGGAATCGCTCTTGCTCACCGGCATTGCACTGATATTGGCAGCCTTTATTTGTGTAATCGCGCTGCCGCTTTTCAACGATCTTTCTGGCAAAGAGCTGAAACTGACATTCGGCGCAATTCCCGGTCTGTTGCCAGGATTGCTTCTTTTCGGTCTGTTTGTCGGCATATTCGCGGGAAGCTACCCGGCGTTTTTTCTGTCTTCTTTCAAACCGATTTCAGTTCTCAAAGGTGGTAATGCTTCTCTCCGATTGGGCTCCTCGGGTAAAAACATTGGGCTAAGAAGCAGTCTGGTTGTTTTCCAGTTCTTTATTTCTATCACTTTGATGGTCGGAACGACGGTCGTTTATCAGCAGTTGAAATTTATTCAGAATAAAAAATTGGGCTATAACAAGGAACAAGTGTTGATCGTCCCCGGCTGGGCCTTGGGCAAGAATGTACAGCCCTTCCGTGACGAACTGGCCAATGATTCACGCATTGAGAAAATCAGCATGTCGGGCTTTGTCCCTGCAGGTCCTTCTGATAATAATAACTTTATGGTCAATCCCGACAATGATGTGTCGCGGATCGTCAAAACCCTGAGATACGAGGTAGATTATAACTACATCCCTACCTTGGGCATGGAAATCGTTGAGGGCAGAAACTTCTCCAAAGAATATGGTACCGATTCTCTGGGTATCATTATCAACGAAACTGCTGCCAAAACCATGAATTGGAAAAATGGGGCACTGGATAAAGAGATCACCAGGAGGAACAACGAGGGGATCCAGGCGACCTATCATGTCATTGGAGTCGTTAAAGACTTCCATTTCAGGTCTATGCACGAGAAAATCAGCCCGCTTGTGATGACGTTGAACCAGGGATATGGTTCGCTCATTATCAAAACGAGGACAAAGGAAGTTGCCGGGTTGCTTGCTTCGATGAAAAAGCAATGGAACAGCTATAAATCCGACCTGCCTTTTACCTACTCTTTCCTGGACGAAAGGTTCAACGACACGTACAAAGCGGAACAGAAAACCGGAGAAATACTAGGCCTTTTTGCCGGGTTAACTATTTTCGTGGCCTGCCTTGGCTTATTTGGATTGGCTACCTTCACAGCGGAACAGCGTACCAAAGAAATCGGTGTAAGAAAGGTATTGGGCGCTTCGGTCGCCGGCATTGTGGCGCTGCTTTCCAAAGATTTTTTGAAGCTGGTAGGAATAGCTATGGTAATCGCGGTGCCGGCGGCCTGGTACATGATGGACAAGTGGTTACAGGATTTTGAATACCGAATTTCGATCTCCTGGTGGATGTTCGCAGTAGCCGGATTATTATCTATTGCAGTAGCATTGTTTACAGTTTCATTTCAATCCGTCAAAGCCGCTTTAACGAACCCTGTAAAGTCATTGCGCTCCGAATAATATGAAGACCGTCCGTTTGGAAGTAATCAGGCATTGCCATGTTTTTCAGCCAGGAAACATTCTGGAACTATGCGACCTCCCGGCAGACGGTACCGGGCTGAACAGTGATGGGTATATCGTCCCGGATATCGGAAATGGCACTTCCGGCTCGATACCGTCTGATTTTGTAAGGCGATTGGCAACAGCCACCAGTCGGGAAAATACGGAGTATTACGGCAAATGCGTACTTACCAAAGTCTCAAATTTCGACAAGGCAGATGCCGGGAGCGGAAAAAGTGCGACTGAGAATATGGGCATTGTAAAGCCTGAACAGGTCAGGGTTATCCACTACCCCGATTGCCAGCAGATCGTATTTCACATGCCTCAATACGCTTACGATGCAGGGGCTTTTCGGCTCACCGAGCTCGCGACCGGAGAAACGGTTATTCAATGTCCGGTGAAAGAGAAGCTGAATGGAAGTACCATGATGTTATTGGACAGCCTGCCATTAAAACCTGGTTTTTACAGCATGGTAGCGGACTGGCCGGGCGGCTGGACGCATGAGATCCGGTTTATTAAGTTTACAGAGGGTTTTCCGAGCTATGCATATCCAAATCCTCCGGACAATGTAAAGAGGGCGATCAAAGGCCAGGAGGTTCATTTAATTGATCGGCCAGTCGTTCCGGAAGTACCGAAATTGGAAGTTAGCAGACTGGAAATACCTGTGGTGCCCGAGTACTATGAGCATCCGCCAGGCAATGTAACGGTTTTACAAGACGACAGCCAGCACCGCCTGTTTGATTCGAATGGGGTTGAAATAAAGAACGGCATCGACCTGGACAAGTTTAAAAAAGACCTGGCATCCAAGTTCATACCCGTTGTAGAGTATACACAGGAAGGGCGCGGCGGCACAATTCTGTATCGGGAAGGCGATGTTCGCATCACTTTTGACTGGGAATTTGGCGGAGGAAATTCCGTGGTGATCATTTTAATCCCCGAAGAAAAGTATTGGGAAAACCACACCAGTACCCCGCTGTCGAGGAGGACAGAAATTCTGGAAAAAATGGCGAAACAAGTCATTCATGACAAAGCCCAGGGCTGTGATTTTGAAATTTATTCCAATTCCATCAGCATTGTACGCTGAGCGGCCAGACAGGAATGGTTATTGTAGTTCACTGCCATCATCAAACATCAACCGGTCATGGCAGAACATTCAGAATTAATCGAGGTCTTAAACGATCTCATCGTAATCAACAACGATCGGGTCGCAGGTTATGAGAAGGCGTACGAAGAGACCAAAGACATCGAAAATGATTTAAGGGCTTTGTTTCACCAGTTGGCAGACCAAAGTCGGGGCCACTTATTGGACCTGAAGGGGGAGGTAACCAAGTTGGGCGGCGAACCTGAGACAGGCACAATGACGTCGGGGAAATTATACCGGGTATGGATGGACATCCGCTCCGCATTTTCATTTGATAACAGACTGGCAGTCCTTGAAAACGCAGAGGGCGGAGAGGATGCAGCGAAAAAAGCCTACGAAGAAGCACTGAGATCCGAAGATCTGCCCGCAGATATCAGGCAACTGCTTCTGAGCCAGCAAGGCGCAATCCTGTCGTCCCACGATTCGATCAAAAAAGAAAGGGACCGGCAACGGGACGTCTCTAAGTATCCACTCACTACATAGAAAAAGCCGGTTAAACCGGCTTTTTTATTAGATTTCTAAAATAAAACAGCTCCAATCCCCCTTCCCAATCAGTGCATTGCGTGAACCATTAAAAAAATTCCTGATTTACTGTAACCTTTCCACTTACGCCGAGTTATCACAACAGAATCAAACAAACAGGCAATTCATTTGAACACGCTCACAGACAATTCACTGATGCTCCGGGTGAAAGCCGGCGACCTCGATAAGATGGGGTTGCTGTTTGAGCGCTACAACAGGCCTTTGTTTGCATTCTTTTACCATATGACGCACAAAGCGGATGCGAGTGAAGACCTGGTACAGAACGTTTTTTACCGCATGCTCAAGTACAAGCATACATTTACGGGTGAGGGTGAATTCAGGACATGGATGTACCATTTGGCAAGAAATGTTTTGAATGATTCGATTAAGAAAAATAAGGCCCGCGACCATTATGATGTCAACGAACTGGCCGACCGGATCGGCGGCGGGACGTTAGCTGACGAACATTTTGAGAAGCAACAGGATAACGATTTCCTGCACCGGGCCATGGCAGGGCTCAGCGCGGAATACAGGGAAGTACTTATTCTGAGCCGGTTTCAGGAACTGAAATATGACGAAATAGCCAAGGTCCTGAATATCAATGAAGGGACTGTGAAAGTGAGGGTGCACCGCGCACTGGGTGAGTTAAAAAAAAAGTTTTTTACCAATGAAAGAAGATAGAGCAATGGGCTGTGAACATACAAAGGACAAATTAACCGACTGGCTGAACAACAGGCTGGACAAAGCCGAAAGGCTGGCGGTAGATAGCCACCTGGAAGAATGTGTGAGCTGCCAGGAAGAATTTGCCATGGATAAGCAACTTTGGGAAAGCCTGGGAAAAATGAGGGTCCCGGAGCCAGAAGAAAGAATGCGCGTTAATTTCTACCAGATGCTGGACCAGTTCAAAGAATCTGAGAAAGAGAGCGAATTACTTTGGCTGGACCACCTCATTGGGAAAATGCGGGAGTTCGTACTGCCCCAGTGGACTCTCCAGGTGGCATTCAGCTTGCTGCTCGTGGGATTGGGATGGGTGATTGGACGCAAAACAGGCCCTGAACACACCAGAGCCAGCGCTTATAAAGAACAAGTCGAAACATTGGCATCCGAAGTGGAACAAATGAAGAGCACCATGATGCTTGCGCTGATTGAAAATCCATCGGCTACCGAAAGGCTTCGGGCGGTGAGTTACACCAACGACATTGCTCATGCCGATGAACGTGTGATAGAGGCGCTTTTTACCACCCTTAACAGTGATGATAACGTAAATGTAAGGTTGGTAACCCTTGAAGCATTGACCCAGTATACGAGCGATCCGGCCGTTAGAGAAGGGCTTGTAAAATCCCTGCTGATACAGGATTCGCCGATGGTACAAGTGGAGCTGGCCGATGTGATGGTAAAAATGCAGGAAAAACGCTCTATCAAGGCGCTCAGGACACTCCTCAAAAAAGAAGGGCTCAACGATTTGGTGAAGAATAAAATCGAACAGTCGATCAGGGATTTATCTTAAAAACCACAAATCCATTTATTAGCTATGAAGTATTTCGCAATCCCCTTACTGGTGGGAGCAGTGCTCTGCTGTACCCATGCCACGGCGCAAAAGCTGGAATTTAAAGAGCATGTCACCAAGGAGTTCAGCCTCTCTCAAAGTGCAGCTGCCAGCACACTTGCCATTTACAATATCAATGGTTTTATCAAAGTGCAAGGTTACAACGGGGATAAAGTATTGCTGGAAATCGACAAAACCATTTCGGCAAAGACCCAGGAAGTGCTGGATGAAGGCAAAAAAGAATTTGAGCTGGGATTTGAACAAAAGGCAGACAGTATCATCGCCTACATGGAAGCCCCTTACGACTCACGTCCAAACCGCAATAGGAGGAACTGGGACGGCCCGAAAATTCACTATCATTATGAACTCAATTTCACCGTGAAGGTCCCCTATTCGCTCAACCTCCACGTTTCTACCGTCAATGGCGGCGACGTGACCGTCGGGGATGTAACCGGTTCACTCGGCGTGCATAATGTGAATGGCGCAATCAAAATATCCAATGCCAAAGGTGCCGCCCAGGTGCGCACCGTAAATGGAAACGTCGAGATCAATTACCTGATATTACCTCCGGGAGAATCAGATTTCAAGACTCTGAATGGCGATATCAAAATCAGTTACCCCGCCGCATTATCGGCGGACTGTAGGTTTAAAACCTTTAACGGCGGTTTCTATACTGACTTCAACGACGTGGAAACCTTGCCTGCTAAGGTGATCAAAAACGAGGAAAAGCATGAAAACAAAACCGTATATAAGCTCAGCACCGAAGCCATGATACGGGTGGGCAAGGGTGGCCCGGTTTACAAATTCGAAACATTTAACGGAAATATCTATCTTAAAAAACAATCATAAGCAAAATGAAAACCAATTCAATTTTATCCCTCGCCATACTAGTCGGATTAACGTTTAGCCAGATACCGCTCTGGGCGCAAAACGAATCCAAAGAAACGCTGACAATACCTTTAACAGACCCAGCCAAACCAGGCTCATTAAACGTCGGTCTGATCACCGGAAGCATTCATATAACCGGTTATGCCGGAAACCAGGTGATCATTGATGCAGCCGCTAAAATGGACGAAAAGAAAGACAAACCCAATGACACCGAAGCTGGCGGCATGAAGCGGATTTCACCCAGGAACGCAGCACTCGACATTACGGTAACCGAGCAAAACAATACCGTGAAAATAAATTCCCGGGTCGGTAATAACATGGTTAACCTGAATATTAAGGTACCCCTCAAATTCGCGCTGAAAGTGAGCACTATTAACGACGGTGATATTGTCGTCGAAAATGTAGACGGCGAGCTGGAAGTCAAAAACGTAAATGGTGATATCAGGCTTACAAACGTGTCCGGCTCGGCAGTTGCCAATACGATCAACGGAACATTGAAAGTTGCCTTCAAATCTGTTGACACGACATCCCCGATGGCCTTCTCGACGCTGAACGGAAATGTGGATGTTACCTTGCCGGCCACCGCCAAGTTTGACGTAAAAATCAAGTCCGACAGGGGGGAAATTTACAGCGACTTTGACGTGGACGTGGACAAAAGCGCGCCGCAGGCTACCCGTTCCGCGAAAGACGGCATGTACAAAGTCTCGATCGAAGACTGGGTAAAAGGCAAAGTCAACGGCGGCGGCGGCGAGATCATGATGAAGAATATGAACGGGAACATCTATGTGAGAAAAGCGAAGTAAAACTGCCTGTCCAAGGCTTCTGAAGGGCGTTACAAACCTGGCTAAAACCAGGCTTGTAACGCCTCTTTTTATGGCCCGGGGCTTACTTAATCGTTGCGCCTAACTCTTGCAGCATCTTCGAAAATTCATCCAGTTTTTTCGTTTTTACCGAAGTCAGAATTTGCTCAGTGACCTCTTCGGCGGTGGCTGAGCTTTCGTTTAAAATCTTTTTTCCCGCGTTGGCCAGCTTTACGTAACTCACGCGGGCATCCCGGCTGTTGGCTTCTCTCTTCACCAAGCCCAGTTTCTCCAAAGGTGACAGCATCCGGGTAATTCCGGAGGCCGTCAGACCGATTTTCTCGGCTAGGTCTACCCTTCTCAGCTTTTCGTCCGGCGCTTCACCGAGGTGAAACAGGATCATGAATTCATTCAGGCTGATCCCGTGATTGCTCAGTTTTGTATCGAACCGCTTGAATATCAGGGACTGGACCATCGTCAGGTTCAGGAAGAATTTTAATGAAGGAGTAATGACTGACATAAGTTTGATAAATGATTGAACTATGCTTGATATATACTTGAATATTCAAGTATTATGCAAATATATATGAAAGGTATTTAATTAAATAACAATGAATTATAAAATTTGGAATTTTAAAAAAATGTTTCACGTGGCACTTCTATCCTGAATGTGCCTTAAGAAGCTGCCGGTAGCTGTTCAGCACGCCGGACTTGGAAATGAAGCCTACAAATTCGCCGGAAACCTTTACGACGGGCAGGTTCCATGCCCCCGTTTCATCGAACTTTTTGACCACGCTGACGACACTGTCCAGGTCGCTGATCACGGTTGAGGGTTCCTTCATAAGGCCTCTTACACTGAGCAGATCATAGACTTCCGGATTAAAGAGTAACGGGCGTACGTCGTCCATGGAAATGATACCGACGAGCTTCCCGCTGTCGTCGATTACCGAGATCATGTTCCGTTTCCCGGTGCGGAATTTTTCCGCCAGTTCGTCACGCGAAGCATGGATGCTGATGACCTGAATATCCTTGTCGATCAGGTCGAGAATATGAAGCAACGAGAGCAGGTTGCGGTCGTGTTCGCGGGTAAAAATCTTCCCCTGGTCGGCCAGTTTCCGCAAGTCGGGAGAGATAGCAGAAAACCATTTGGCCATCGAAAATGAGATGATGGAAACAATCATCAAGGGAATAAAAAGGTCATAGCCAGAGGTGGATTCGGCGATCAGGAAAATAGCCGTAAGCGGTGCATATAAAACCCCGCTCATCACCCCCGCCATGCCTACAATGACCAGATTATTGATGGGAACATCCGGTATTCCGATCTGTACGCAAAATAATGCGAACACATACCCCAACGATCCGCCCGCGAAAAGCGAAGGGCCAAAATTGCCTCCGTTGCCCCCGCTGAAAATCGTGATGGATGCCGAGAATGCCTTCAATAAACAGATCACCGCTACAAACACCAGTACCACCCACTCACGGTAACTGATAAAACGGAAGAAAGAATTCTCAACGACACCGTGGATCTGGCCATTTGTGATCGCCTTGATCGTGTCATAACCCTCACCAAATAACGGAGGATACAGCACGCATAATAAGGAAAGAATGGCACCTCCGAGCATCGCCTTCCGGATGCGGGTTAGTTTCAGTTTATGGAAAAACTCGTCCACATACTGCGCGATCAATACAAAATAACGGGCGTAAAGTCCGCACAAAACACCTAAGATGAGGTAAAAAGGTATATTATGATAGTCGAAGGGATTCCTGGTTTTGAACTGAAAAAGCACTTCCTCCTGTAACAGCACTTTTGAAACGAGACTGCCACAGACCGCCGCTACGACAAGCGGGATAAAATCGGAGAAAACAACGCCGGTCAGCAAAATCTCGAAGGCAAACATCATCCCTGCAATCGGTGCATTGAAGGCTGAGGCGATCCCGGCGGTTGCCCCGGCTGCCAGCAACAAGGTTCTCTCACGGTAATCCAGCTTGTAGGTCTGTGCAAAATTGGAACCAATAGCCGCTCCCGTAACGGCGATCGGGCTCTCCAGTCCGGCCGAACCGCCTAAGCCGACAGTAATAGCGCTTTGTACGATCTGGGAATACATTTTAACCGACGAAACTACGCTTGAATTCTGCGCGATCTCGTACAGAATCACAGGGATACCTTTTTTATCCTGCCCCTTAAAAATGAATATAACTACCAGCGTCGTCAGCACAATACCCAGAAATGGGAACAGGATGTAAAATAAAACCTGCTCCTCGAAATGCACTTTATGGGTGATCACATAGTGGATGTAGTGCACGAGCGATTTGAGCAAAACACCCGCCAGGCCGCAGGTGGTACCCACGAGAACACCGGACAAGATCAAAAACTGCGTGCGGTTTAAAATGCTTTTGAGCCAGAATAATACGATTTCATAGCTTCTGAACTTATTCAGGCTGTACCGGGTGAAATCTTTTCTGAACTTTAAGAAGTTATAGTATTTCTTGATGTGATATTTATTCACAATATGCTGTTTTTGAGTAGATTACACGAAACACTTGCAGATTTCACACCTACGCTAATCGCTTTTAGTTCAAAATTCGTATGCTATTAAACAGTACAAAAGACGTTCCCGGAGGCCCGAGTCTCCCACAAATATTTGTAAATACCCATTAACGGCAAGTAAAATGGTCACTTTTCTCAAAATCACATTTGGCGCTATCCTCATTTGGATGTGCTTTGTCGTCATCACAACCAGTCTGAAAAGCAACCTTTTCAATGAGTGGGATTTTCTGGCCTCCATTCCATGGATGCGGGCCACGCTTTGGGACTTCTACGCCAATGCATTGGTGATCTATTTATGGATATGGTACAAGGAGGACCAGATCCTGCTCAAAATTGTGTGGTTGCTGGCGATGTTCTTTCTCGGCAGTATTGCGAGTTGTATGTACATCTTGATCGCGCTTTTCAGACTTAAACCAGGGGAAGGAATTCACGATTTACTCACCAGGCAACATGATTAACAACCCATTGACGATCGCGCTGATCTGCCTGGTCGTATGCAGCCTCATCATGGCGGGCGTTTGGTATTGGGCCTATCAAATCAAGAACGGCGGTGTCGTGGATATTTTCTGGTCGTATAACTTCCCGGTGATTGCGATGATCCTCGTTTTGCTTGCGCCGGGTAGCCCCAACCGTGTCTGGCTGATCTGCGGGATGGTCATCGTATGGGGTATAAGGTTAGGAACCCACCTGGGTAAACGGGTGATCAGGCATATCCACGAAGAGGAAGGACGGTACGCGCAGCTCAGAAAGGATTGGGCACCGCATTCGGATCGCAAACTATTCTGGTTTTTTCAGGCGCAGGCTTTTTCGAATGTCTTGCTTGCGATCCCCTTTTTCATCATTACAAGCAATGCCCATCCAAAATTCTCCGTAATGGAGTATCTAGGCGGAGCGATATGGATCATTGCATTAGGCGGTGAAACATTGGCGGATTGGCAATTAGACCAGTTTAAAAAGGATCCTTTAAATAAAGGAAAAGTGTGTGACAAAGGCTTGTGGCATTATTCCAGACATCCTAACTATTTCTTCGAGTGGATGATATGGGTAGCCTATTTCGTGTTTGCACTGGCTTCGCCATACGGGTATCTGGCCGTGTTGAGTCCCGCCATTATGCTCTATTTATTGTTGAATGTCACCGGGATACCGGCTACCGAAGAACAGTCTATCCGCTCGAAAGGCGATTTATACCGCGAATATCAGCGCAGAACCAATGCTTTTGTACCTGGCAGACCAGCTAGGTCGTGAGAAATTGCCAAATCTTGCCGTCGAGAAATTAACCAACCTTCAAATCAAAGGCTTATGTGGATGAATCATATGTTAGAAAAAGACCGGGTCCCCGACTTTCTGATCCGGAAACGTATCCGCCAATTGTTAAAACAACGCCTCGACGACGAAAATAAAGGCGGAGTCGAAACCCAGCAGGCGCACCTCTCGGAATTTATAGCGAAGCTAAAGGCATCCCCTATCGCGGTAAACACGCACGCTGCCAATGAACAGCATTATGAAGTCCCGACGCAGTTTTATCAATACTGTCTGGGCAAAAACCTGAAATATTCGAGTGGCTACTGGAAACCCGGCGTTACCGATATCGATACCTCCGAAGTTGACATGCTGGAAATGACCTGCGACCGTGCGGAGCTTTCGGAGGGTCAGGAAGTATTGGAACTGGGCTGTGGCTGGGGATCACTTTCGCTGTTCATGGCGGCGAGATATCCTGGCAGTAACTTCACCGTAGTTTCAAATTCCAGGACACAAAAGCAGCATATCGACGGTCAGGCAGCTCAACGGGGGTTAACCAACCTCTCTGTGCTAACGGCCGATATGAATACGTTTCAAACCGATCGAAAATTCGACAGGATCGTTTCCGTAGAAATGTTCGAGCACATGCGTAATTATGAGCTATTGATGAAAAAAGTGGCGTCCTTTCTTAAAGCAGACGGCAAGCTGTTCATTCACATTTTTACACACAGGGAATATGCCTATCTGTTTGAAGTTGTGGACGATACGGATTGGATGAGTAAGTACTTCTTTACCGGCGGCGTGATGCCGAGTGACGACCTGCTGTTTTACTTTAACGACGATCTGACTGTTAAAAAACACTGGCACGTGAGCGGCAGCCACTATGGAAAAACATCCGAGGCATGGCTTTCGAACATGGACGCCCATAAGCAGGAGATTATGCCGCTTTTCGAAAAAACCTATGGCACAGCCAATGCTGTTAAATGGTGGGTTTACTGGCGGATCTTTTACATGTCGTGCGCCGAACTTTGGAATTACAATCATGGCAATGAATGGATGGTAAGTCACTATCTTTTCGAAAAAAACCAGGCCCATGAGTAGGTTGATTCCAGCGATCATTATTTTTCTGATTTCCCTGCTGACCATTTTTCCGGCTCCCGCATATTTCTTCTGGCTGCTGGCCATTATGGTCGATGAATTTCCCTGGGCGCCGATCACGTTCACCTTTCTATTTTTACTGATCAACCTTCGGGCGCCCGTTTACCCCATTGCGTCGAACCTGCTATTGGCGTTATCGCTCATTTTATTCATGACGCCGGTGATCCGGGCAAGAATTATTGCAATTGACTTAAGGGCAAACCTGGAAGCGGCATTTGGCCCTTATTCCGTTCCGGAACATGGGCAGCAAGGCAGCCCGTTGCAAATCGGAAAAATATTTAACAGTGTTATAAAATCTGATTATCAATCTTTTATATACAAATCCGGAGCTGGATATAAGTTGACCCTTTCGCACTATCCTTCGAAATTACTGGGCAAACGGCCTTGTGTCATCGTGGTGCATGGAGGTTCCTGGAAGAGTGGCGACAATACCCAGTTGCCCGAACTGAACACAATCCTCAGTCAACAGGGTTACCACGTAGCGGCAATAAATTACCGGCTTGCTCCGCAGTTCAGGAATCCTTCTCCTGCCGAAGATGTATTGGATGCGATAAAATACCTCAAACAAAATGCCGAAAAATGGCAGATTGATACGAGTCGTTTTGTGCTGCTCGGACGTTCGGCCGGCGCGCAGATCGCCTTACTTGCAGGTTATTCAAAAAAACAAACTTGTATAAAAGGAGTGATCGACTTTTACGGGCCGGCGGATATGGTATGGGGCTATTCAATTCCTTCCAACCCGCTGATCATGGATTCAAGAAAGGTAATGGACGATTACCTGGGCGGACCTTACAAAAGCCGCCCGAAAAGCTATGAGAACAGCTCTCCTATCCTGTTTGCTTCGGAGTGGTCGCCGCCGACCTTGCTGATTCACGGCGAAAACGATGTACTGGTCGCCTACGAACACAGCAGACGGCTTGATGAAAAACTAAGGCAGAAAAAAGTACAACATTACCTGCTGACGCTCCCCTGGGCGACACACGGTTTTGACTATCATATCAATGGGCCCGGCGGACAGCTTTCGACCTACGCGGTTTTACATTTTTTACATTCAGTTACCCAATAGCATGCTTAAAACAGCCATCATCGGAACCGGCATCGCCGGAATGGGTTGCGGTTACTTTTTAAATGGATCCGAAGACCTGACATTTTACGAACAAAACGACTACGTTGGAGGACATACCAACACCGTAACGGTAGACGAAGATGGCAAACCTGTTTACATTGATACCGGCTTCATGGTCTTCAATTTTCAGACTTACCCGAACCTTTGTAAACTTTTCGAAAAGATCAAAGCGCCGATCAAAAAGACGGATATGTCTTTCAGCGTGCAGCATAAACCAAGCGGTCTTGAGTATAGCGGCAGCAGCCTGAACCATTTGTTTGCGCAGCGCAAAAACATTTTCAATATCCCGTACCTGAAAATGCTGGCGGAGATTTCACGCTTCAATCAAGAAAGCATTAAGATCCTGGATGATCCCAGATACGCCAATTATTCCATTGGAAGATATATAACCGAGTCCGGGTATAGTTCCGATATGCTCTGGAAATACCTGGTGCCGATGAGCTCGGCGGTGTGGTCAACCCCAATGGAACAAATGCTGGATTTCCCGGCAGTGACATTGATCCGGTTTTTCAAAAATCACGGTTTTCTGGGCCTTCACTCACAGCACCAATGGTACACGCTCCACAACGGCAGCCAAGCTTATCGGGAACTGCTGATAGAGCCGTTCAAGTCGAAAATCCACCTGAACCGCACAGCCGTTCAGGTGATCCGGGAAAATGGAAAGGTTGCGATACAGGCGTCAGATGGTTCGCGCGAAGTTTTTGACCGGGTGATTATTGCCAGTCACGCGGACCAGGCCCTGCAAATGCTTTACGCACCTACCAACGCGGAACAGCGGTTGCTATCCAATTTCAAATATCAATACAACAAGGCAGTGCTGCATACCGACGAAAACACAATGCCTGTAAAGAAACTCGCCTGGAGCAGCTGGAATTACCGCATTTCTGCCGAGGCGGGACAACTCAAACCCAGTACCATTTACTGGATGAACCGCTTGCAGGATGTTTCCGAGAAGCATAATTACTTTGTCTCCATCAATCCTCAGAGTGATCTGGACGAGAAAAAAATCATCCGCGAAATCGATTACGAGCATCCGCTTTTCGACGTACCGGCTATCCGCGCGCAGAACGAACTGGATTCGCTAAATGTCGACGGCCCGGTGTACTTCTGCGGCAGTTATTTCAAATATGGTTTCCATGAGGATGCGTTCGCCAGCGCGGTGAAACTCTGCTCGCATTTATTAGGCAGAAATGTTCTGTGAGGCATAAATCTAAAAAAAAGACCGTGTCGTATATAGAGCATGAAAGGTCTGAAACTGAATTCATGTTTGTACCAGGCAAAGGTCATGCACAAGAGGTTGAGTCCCAAGGCGCATCAGTTTGCCTATGACATATATATGTTTTACCTGGACCTGAACGAAATTGACACACTGCATACTGAGCTCTGGTGGCTGAGCAGGAACCGTTTCAATCTTTTCAATTTCAGGGACGAAGATCATCTGCAAATGCCCAGGGAAAATCCGGACAAAAGCAAAAAGGTAAGGGCACATTTGGCCGAATACCTCAGCACCAACGGAATACATATCGGAAACGGAAAAATAATGGTGCTCACGAACCTCTGCACGTTGGGCTACCAGTTCAATCCCGTCTCGTTTTATTATTGTTTTGACGAGGCAGGAAAGCCGCTTTGCTCGGTTGTGGAGGTTTGCAATACCTTCGGAGAGATGAAGCCCTATTTCCTGAACAGCGATACGTATAAGAACCAGCGTTACGAGTTAAATACCGCTAAGGAATTTTATGTTTCACCATTTATAGATCTGGACACACACTTTCATTTCAAGCTGGAAATTCCGGAAGAGAAATTGAAAATCAATATCAACGACTTCGACAGAAATGGTAGCCTCTTTTTTGTGAGTTCGCTAACTGGAAAAAGAAAGCCATTGACAGACAGTAACTTATTGATTTTCTTTTTCTCTTTTCCCTTCATCACTCTCAAAATCATTGCGCTCATACACTGGCAGGCTTTCCTGCTTTGGACGCGAAAACTGAGGTTTATCCGGAAAGCAGACAACCTGATTTTACAGAAAGAGGTTTTCAGGCCATACAAATCATAAACAGGACACTATGCTAGTCAAAACACCTTTCCCGGAAGTCAGGGAACTTCTCATCTCAAAGCCGGGCTTTTACCAAAAGATTGTTTACAGGCAGCTGGAACAGATGACATTGGGTTGTTTAACCCTAAATCTCCCGGATGGCACCACACATTATTTTGGAAATGGAAAACATGATATTCAGGCAAACATTACCGTCAATGAACTGGATTTCTTCAAGAAGATAGTGCTTTTTGGAGATATTGGTTTCGGGGAGGCTTATGTGGCTCGTCTTTGGGAAACCGACGATATTACCAGCGTAATTGCCTGGGTGATCCTGAATATCGACAATGCGCCGGGGGTCTCGGGAAGCAGGGCGCGAGGACTTTCCACCAATATGCTCAGGTTTTTTAACAAGGCCCTGCAAAATAAAAGGGCGAATACCATGTCCGGTTCGCGCAAAAATATCTCAGAACATTACGATCTGAACAACGACTTCTTCGCCACTTTTCTGGATAAAACAATGACCTATTCTAGCGCCTACTTCACAGATGAAAATATGAACCTGGAGGAGGCGCAAATCGAAAAATACGATCGCCTGTGCAGAAAGCTCAGACTGAAGCATACCGACCACGTACTGGAAATAGGGAGCGGCTGGGGCGGAAACGCGATTCACATGGCCCGGAATTATGGTTGTCGGGTAACCTCGCTCACGCTGTCGGTCGAGCAGCAAAAGCTCGCCACCGAACGCATTGCGGAAGCTGGTTTATCGGATCGCGTGCAGGTGCTGGTACAGGATTACCGCACAATCGACGGAAAATTTGATAAAATCGTTTCCATTGAAATGCTGGAGGCAGTCGGACATCAATACCTGCCCTCCTATTTCAAAAGATGCAACGAATTGCTGAAAAAAGAGGGTATCCTGGCGATCCAGGTAATTATTTGCCCGGATTCCAGATATGACAGCCTGAGAAAAGGCGTGGACTGGATCCAGAAGCACATTTTCCCGGGCTCCTTGCTGCCATCTGTCGGTGCCATTAATAAAGCAGTGAATCAATCCAGCGACTTAACGATGGTAGACCTCAAAGAAATCGGGCTGCACTATGCCCAAACGCTTAAAATCTGGCTGGACAAATTCAACGATAACCTTGGTGAGGTCAAAAGACTTGGCTTTGACGATACTTTCATCAGAAAATGGTCCTACTATCTGTGCTACTGCGAAGCGGCTTTCAGGATGAGAAATATCAGTGTGATCCAGGTGGTTTACAGCAGACCTAATAATACCGAGCTGTTCTGAAAAACTAAAAAGCCCGCTGAACGTCTCAGCGGGCTTTTTGCATGGATAAAGGCTGGGTTAGTTCGCTCTTGCAAGCTGGACTTCGAGCTTGATATCCACATTACGGTCATTATTGTTGTAGCGCGAACCGTAGCCACTGCCTGTTCCAATGCCTACGCCCATTCCGCCACCCATACCGATACCACCGCCCAGGCCAATGCCTATTCTGGGGCTGAAACCCGATTGGGACGATTGCCCGTCTACCTTAATACTCACTCCCAGTGCGCCTGTTTCTTTTACATTTACAGCCATGAGGCTAAAAGGAATGGCGATCTGCTCGGTCAATTCACCGTTTCTGTCCATGGCAATATGTGACTTGATGCTACCGTCGGGGGCAACCAGACTGATGAAATGCTGCCCTTTGGTATCTTTCCAGACTGCCTCCTTGTTGTAGGAATCCAGGAGCAAATCCAGCCCAAGACTGTTTGGAAGATCCGTGTCAATTCTTTTTAATGCTTTTCTATCCTCTTTCATCACCACAGGAAAAAGCAGAGAATAAGCTTCTTTCTTCTGGCCATCCGGACTGAAAGCGATCTTCATCCCGCTGTTGAGTATGTTCTGGATCGTGGTCGGGTCTTTGGTTTTTAACGTGATGTAGACGTACTGGTCGTCATTGATAATCCCGTAGCGAAGCCTGGATTTCTGGTCCTGCTGATCAGGTTTCACTTCATCCACATATGTAAAAGGGGCATTCCACTTCGATTCGTAGGTCATTGTTTTGGAGGAACTGCATCCGGCCAGAGCGGCCAGAAGCACAATGCCCCAACTGTTTCTCATGATTTTCATTTTGTTGGTTGATAACGATTGCAATTACTTCTGATAACGAAATCCATCAGCTTACATTACGACAAAAAGCAACAATTCGTTGCATTATTGCGATGCGTTGCTATCCAGGAGCAAGCCGATTTTCATGTGCAGCTTTTGCGGTTCAAACGGCTTTGATAAAGTATCATTCATTCCCGCTGCCAGGGCTTGTTCGATCTCTTCAGGTAATACAGTCGCGGACAAGGATAATATGGGTGTGACTACCTTCAATTGGGTCCTGGCGATATAAGTTGCCTGAAAACCGTCCATTTCCGGCATCCTCGTATCCATGATAACGAGATCGAAATTCTGCTCCCTAAGCGCCTGGACCGCTTCTTTACCATTTCCTACAACCGTGGCTTCCAGAGACCAGGCTTTCAGGTATTTTTTTAATAAAAGTGCATTGATCGGGTTATCCTCCGCAACTAAAACGGTCTTACCTTTAAATGGCGGCAGATCCTGAAACGAGATGGTCGATTTAAACGCCTTGGCTTTCTCGTTCGCGTCGAGCAGTATCAGCGTGAAAAAAAACTGGCTTCCCATATTGAACCTGCTGTTCACCTCAAGTTCGCTGCCCATTAAACGCACCAGCTTCTGGGAAATCGTCAGTCCCAGGCCGGTACCCCCGTATTGAAACGAAGTATTTTCCGAGGCCTGGCCATACTCCGAAAAAATATTGGCGATCTGCTCAGCGGACATTCCAATGCCAGTATCTTCGACGCAAAACCTGATTTTATGCCCGGTTTCAGTCTGGGAAACACTTTCGAACTTTAACCTGACACGCCCGGTTTGCGTAAATTTGAGCGCATTACCTACCAGGTTCAGCAAGATTTGGTTCAAACGCATGCCATCCACCATCACGCAATCCGGAACAGCTTCTTCTACAACCAAGCTGAAATCCAGATTTTTCTCCTCCGCTTTGAATTTCATCAGATCAATAATTCCTTTCCCCAGCACACGCAGGTCTGTGGAGGCAGGAATGATCGAGAATTTACCTTCGTCTATTTTTGAAATATCCAGTATGTCGTTCAGGATATTCAACAACGAGCCCGACGACTGTCGCAGCATTTCGATCAGGTCCGCCTGGGAATCGTTCAATGTCGTCGCAGCTAAAAGATTCCCCAGACCAATGATGCCATTCAATGGCGTCCGGATCTCATGGCTCATATTGGCAAGAAAAGATTCCTTCACTTTCCGTGCCTTCTCCGCTTGAGCCTGCGCATCGATCAACGCGCGCTCGCGGGCCTTCCGTTTCTCAATGTCATGCAGGTTCAGAAATAAAAGCCTGTTCTTATACATAATACGCAGCTCCAACCAGACTGGCTGGCGCAGACGGCCATAAAATTGATCCTCGACCACGATGGTTTCGCCCCCTGTATAGCTGCGTCGTATCAGCACTTCCCGTAATCCGGATTTCATAGGGTCAACGAGCAGATCCAGTATCGTTACACCATGCAAAGCCGAAGGCGATAAGCCCAAAATGGTTTCAACTGAAGGATTGATCGATAAAATATTGCCGGACTCCGGCTCAACGGTTGCGATAATATCAGGTGAATTGAGGATAATCGTCGCATAATTTTCAAGCAACCGATTTTTGTCCCTTATTTCTTTCTGGCTTCGCGCCAACTTGATCAATGAATCAACCTTGGCATTGGTGATGTATGGATCAAGTGGTTTGTAGAGATAATCAATGGCCCCTGTCTTCAGGCCCCGCACAGCATAGGTCGTTTCTGTCGAAATTGCCGTGACAAAAACGATCAGGATTTCTTTGGTTTTTGGATTGGAGACGAGTGTTTCAGCAAATTCAAAGCCATCCATCCCGGGCATCTGCACATCCACCAGTGCAACAGCTATATCATTTTCCCATACAATCCGCAAAGCCTCATTGGGAGAGGTGGTCGCTACAATTTCAATATCTTCCCTATTCAGGATCGCTTTCAACGATAAAAGGTTTTCCTCCCGGTCATCAAGTAATAAAATTTTTGTATTTTCCATGGTTCACGTTGCGTGTGAATAAAGTACGCCTTGTAATGTCTTCAAAAAGTCGCTCTTATATATAATGTGATGGTTTTCCCATTCTTTTAGCGCCGCTGCGGGCATGCGGGCCGACTCCGCGTCGCCTGGATTCAGAACATAAGTTTCATAACCCTTTTGCGCCAGCAATTTCATTCCGAGGGCACCGTCCGCACTTGACCCTGAAAAGAGCAACGCAGCTTTAACGTGAATTCCTGAGCACGCAGCCGAAATGAATGTTGCGTCTATGGACGGTCTTGAAAAAAAATCCTTTTCAGACATATCATAGTAAAATCGGCGGTCTGGCCCTATCAACAAGTGATAATCCGGGAAGGCGAAATAGATAGTGTTGCGTTCGATCGGGTCCAGATGCTGCGGTTCACTCATCAAAACACCTGTTCTGTTTCTAAACAGATCCGGCAAAGCAGAAATACTTGATTTTCCTCGGTGCAAGACAAACACCAGCGCAAAGGACAGCGGATCGATCAACGATTTCAGGATTTCTTCAAAGATGACGAAGCTGCCAGACGAACCACCGACAAGCACCAGGCTAAGGTCATCTTTATATCTGTTCATTGTATTTTCTGGTAAATATTCAGGGTACTGTCAACGATCTTGAAGCGATGCTCGATCCCCGAATAACGTAAAGTCTCCCGCTTGCCAAGGCAAAGAAAACCCAACATGCTGAGACTGTCGTACAGTAACCTGAACACCTTCTGCCTTAATTCCAGGGTAAAATAGATCATTACATTTCGGCAACTGATCAGCTGGAATTCGTTAAAAACACCGTCCCCGGTGAGGTCATGCAATGAAAAGACGATGTTTTTTCTCAACTCAGGAGAAATGACAGCTTTGTTATAAGCTACATGGTAATAATCCGATAATGAATTTTGTCCTGCCGCCAGCAAATAATTTTCTGAAAAAGTTCGCGTACTGCCTAATGTGAAAACACCCTCACGTGCCGCATTAAGCACTTTGTTATTCAAGTCTGTAGCGTAGATGATCGAACGTTCCAGAAAACCTGCCTCTTTGAGCAAAATAGCAATGGAAAACGCCTCTTCTCCTGATGCACAACCCGCAACCCAAAACCTCAGTGCCGGATAAGATTCGAGATAGGTGAACACCTCCGTCCGTAGCTTTACGAAAAACTCGGGGTCCCGGAACATCTCCGAGTAATTGACCGTCATCTCCTGGATCAGGTCGTATACAATTCCGCCGCCGGGTTCAATATGCCGGAGCAATTGATCCAGATCCATGGCATTTCTCGTGAGGTAGCGGCCGGCCCTTCGCAAAAGCGATGGCCTGGCATATCCTGAAAAATCAAATCCTGAAATTTCGCGGATCCTGCCAATCAGTACCTCCAGTTCCGAATACTCGATAGATACCATAGCTAGGCGGCGTGTAACCATACTTTAATCAGCGACAACAGTTTGTCGATGTCAACGGGTTTGGAGATATAGTCGTTTGCTCCCGCAGCCATACATTGCTCTCTGTCGCCCTGCATTGCTTTCGCGGTAACCGCGATAATCGGCAGCTTAGCCCATTTGTTCTGCTCGCGTATTTTGCGTGTGGCCTCTATACCATCCATTTCAGGCATCATAACGTCCATCAGTATCAGCTCGATCCCACGGCTGTCTTCCAGTTTCTGTATTGCCTCTCTCCCGTTTGTCGCAATTTCTATTTTAAAGCCCGAATCTTCCAGTACCGCGCTCAAAGCAAAAATATTACGCATATCGTCGTCCGCAATCAGGATTTTCCTGCCTACAAATACCTTGTCAGAATGCACTACCGGATTGCTGAACGATTCCCTGCCCATATCTGCCCTGGACGTATGGGGTCGTAGTTTTTTCAAAAACAGCTTCACCTCGTCGAGCAGGCGCTCATTAGACTTCCTGGTTTTGATCACTACCGGATGTGCATATTTCATGACCCTGCCCAAATCCGCCTGAGTAAGGTCTTCGGCTGTGTTGATCACAACAGGCAATGTACTCCATTCCGGGTCCTCCTTGATCTGGTCGAGCAATTCGAGACCATTCATATCGGCCAACCTGATATCCAGGATAATTCCGTCCACTGTGTCCCTGCGCAAAATTGCGATGGCTTCTGCCGCAGAGAACGCATACAAAACCATGATGTTATTGGCGGTAAGAAACTCTCCCAGGTACTTGCTTTGGTAGGTATCGTCTTCAATAAGCAAGATCCTCTGCTTTTCCAGATCCTTCCCTTCCAGTTTGAGCAGATTGAATATGTTTTCGGCGGATTTCTGATCTACCGGCTTTTGCATAAAACCAATTGCGCCTTCTTTTAGGATATCTGCCTCAAAATAATCACCCGAAGAAACCGTGTGAACAGGGATAAGCCTTGTTTTCGTATCCGATTTGAGTTCTTTCAACACATCGTCGCCAGACATATCAGGCAGGTTCATGTCGAGGATGATCGCTGTCGGGGCAAAAGTTTTGACAAGTGCAAGCCCATCCCTTCCATTGGATGCCAACTGAACCTGAAAGCCACTGTCAGTTGCTTTCGCAGCCATATCCGCGGCGAAAACTTCGTCATCTTCAATCAGTAGGAGCCGGTTTTCCTTCAACAAGTCTGTTGTTGGCGATGCTGGCTTTATAGCTTCCTTTTGGAATTCAGGCACCGCTGGTACTTGCACGGCATTTTCCTTTGCGTCAGTTTGCAAAGGGATTTTCAAAGTAAAAACTGCACCTTTGCCCTGCTCGCTTACGAGAGAAATGGATCCCTTGAACAGGTTTGCCAACTCACGGCTAATAGAAAGTCCAAGGCCGGTACCGCCGTATTTGCGGCTGGTCGAACCATCGGCCTGCTGAAATGCTTCAAAAATGGATTTCTGCTTCTCCAATGGAATCCCGATACCTGTATCGGCCACTTCAAAATGCAGATATCCTGATTCCAGGCTTATTTGTAACGACACCGTTCCGGGAGCGGACGTAAATTTGATCGCGTTCGAAATAAGATTGCGGATAATCTGCACAAGCCGGACATGATCTACATACAGTGTATCCGGGCAGGATCCGGTTTTTGAAAGATTGAGCTTCAGGCCCTTATTCTCTGCGATTTTCTGAAAAGTGTTGCTGATCTCCAATAAAATCAGCTCGGTAGCCACATTTTCGTTCAGCAATTCGATCTTGCCCGATTCAACTTTGGCGAGATCGAGGATATCGTTGATCAATGTCAAAAGGTCATTGCCCGAATTGTAGATAACCGATGCATACCGTTGTTCTTCCTCACTCAACCTGGCCCCTTTGTTTTCGCCCAATATCCGCGACAAGATAAGAATGCTGTTCAACGGAGTCCGTAACTCGTGGCTCATATTGGCCAGGAACTCGCTTTTGAACCTTCCGCTTTTTTCCAACTCGTCGGCTTTGAGTTGGATCTGGTCTCGGGCTTCCTCAATCGTGGTCTTTTGCTCTTCTAGCATGAAGGCCTTCTCTTCCAGCTCCGTGTTTATTTGCTTGAGTTCTTCCTGTTGAACCCGTAGCTCCTCCTCGGAAACCTGAAGTAAGGATGTCTGCCTGGTCAATTCATCGTTGGTTACCCTCAGTTCTTCCTGCTGGCTTTCGAGTTCTTCTGCCTGCAGCTGTGTTTTTTCCAGCAGTTCGTTTGCGATATGACGCGCACGGGCTGCCATGATACCGACCGCAATATTATCGGATACCAGCTCCAGTAGCTTGAAAACCCTCGGGTTCGGCTCATTCAGGAACCCGGCTTCGATCAGTGCTGTTACATTGCCCCCAAACGAAACAGTTTTCACGATAACGGTGGCGTGATCGGTACTGCCCGTCGCCGTTTGTATCCTGAAATAATCCGGGGTGACGTCAAGCCTTTTAAGGCTAACTTTATCGTGCACGATCTGGCCCAAAATCCCTTCCCCGATTTTAATCGTAGCCGGAAATGGTACCGATTGGTTCATCCCTGAACTAGCCGAAATTTCCAACGTATCTCCTGTCCTTGAAACCAGGTACAGTACGGCAATTTCGGCCTCGGAGACTTCGATAAGTTTGGCAATAAATCGTTCCGAAAGTTCTGTAAGAGTAGGCTCTCCGCGTACGGAGGTCGACAGTTGTATGGCTGCATTCAATATCCAGTTTTTTTCCTGGTCTTCCAATGCAAGAAGTTCCAACTGTTTGTTTGCCTCCAGTGTTTGCTTTTCAGAGGCCATCTGAGCATTGTACGTCCTTCTGATAAAATAATAGAGAAGTAAAATCACGAGGAAAAATGCCGACGACCCCATCAGGATGTATTGTTTTGCCCGAGAGGAGCTCACTGTCGCGTTTTGTTCCCGCTCTATCAGCAAACCCTCCTCCACATTCTCAATGCGTCGGAAACTGAATTCGATCTGAGAAGAAAGATTTTTTCCCGCCAACACCATCGCCCTCACCGTCCCCGAGGTATCTCTTCCTGATTTAAGAATCTCGTATTGTCTGGTCATCAAATCCAATCTGGATTGCAGAAGAAGCGAAAGAGAGTCGATCCTGACGGTTTGTACCGGGTTATCCTTTACAAGTTTTCGCAGGACATCGACTTCCGTTAAAATCTTATTGCTTGCTTGCAGATAATTATTTTCAAAACTAGGATTACCGGTGATTGCAAAACCTCGAACATTAGATTCTGCGGTCAATAACAGATTTTTAACAGACGTAGAGAGACGCATGACCTCCCTTGTGTGGTTAACCCATCCGATGTTTTCCATTTGTATCCGGATGGCATTGTAAGAAGTAAAACCGACAATCAGTACTAAGAAAATGGAAAAAGATATACCAAGAAAGACCTGTTGCTGGAAGGATATGCGCATAGAAGAACGAAAAGCGATAGAATAAAGTCGAGCGGAACCTTGCGATAAGATTATTTCTAAAAATAATCATTTGAGGCGGTTTCTAATCTAAATGCGCCAAGCTTTTTACCAAACACGTCGAAATTCTACAAAATTAGTTCTACATTCTTAGATAAACACAGATTACTCTTATGATCATCTAATTTTGTGTGAAGGACGAGTCTCTGTTAAAGATCTATCCATTCTACGACTTCATCTTCCAGCGTAACCAGTACGCCCCGCGATTTGTTACCCGAATCCTGATTGGCCTTGATCAGTCTTTTCAAGTGCCGTCGTGGTTCATCGGGGTTGTTACCTCCGACAAATGACATAAAAATCGTCTCGCCTCCAGTGGTTCGAACGACCCTGTCTATGTGCAGCAGTTTTCCGCCCGGGATCAGCAGTTCCTTGTTGACCTGGATTTGATTATGATCGTGATAAAGGACCTGGAGAGATGGGTCGCTCAGGAGGTTAATGGCGGATTTTTCTATCTCGTACGTTTCCTTTCCTGTAAAAATCCCTTCGGTCACCAACTTGCCCAGCGCGTCTGGCAAATCGGAAACCGTCTTCAACCGGGTCAGCAGATAGCGTATTTTTTGCAGGCGATCGTGCCTTGGCTCGAAAGTCTCCACATCGAAAATCCGGTCGGCCATTCTTCTTAACCGCAACGATTCCGTGCGGTCATTGCTCAAAATGTGATCAATGGTAAATGGCTCAGAGTCCGATTTTTGATGAGCGTGCACAAGCGGCCCTTTTCCACTGGAAATGAGGTATTTTGATTGAGTATCATCCCAGGACGGCACAAAATCCTGCTGTCCAAGATAATCGCGCAGCCAGTTGCTCACCTGTTGCCCCGACTCCCGCCGTCCCTCCCTTTTGGCGAGGATGTATAGCCGCTGAATGGCCCTGGTGAATGCTACATAAAGCAGGTTGAGGTTTTCCACCAATATCCGGGTCCGCTCGTTTTGATACTGCTCGGCGACAGCCGTATTTTCAAGGTCTTTCACGACCGAAACCATTGAAGTTTTCAGTTTCTTCAGTACGCCCTCCCCCCGACCGGGTAAGTTGAGTTCCTCATAATCCACATGTTCCAGATCTATCCAAAGCCGGTCCATTTTTGCATTGGGAGTGACTTTCCAATGTGCATACGGAATAATAACGACCGGATATTCAAGTCCTTTGGACCTGTGAATGGTCGTGATTCTAATCGCATCGGTTTCCTCGGGTATCGTGATCGAAAGCCGGCTCCTGGCCGTTTCCCAATACACCAGGAAATCACCCAGGTGATTGCTTTTACGGTTCCCGAATTCCAGCACTACATCCAAAAACCTGAACAGGTATTCGTTTTCAAAATGGTTTTCCAGCAAGCCAAAATGCTGCATCAGGTACTCGCAAAGCTCGAAAACAGACAATTGCCGCATCCTGAACGAGCTCAGCCCGATATTCCATTTTTTGAAATAATCCAGGAAAGTATCGAGTCCCCTTTCTTCACACAAAATCCGTATCTGCTCATATTCCGCCGGTGCGGGATTTTCCCGGTGGATCACGTGGTGAAAAAGATATGCGGCCTCATAACGTGCCAGCCGGTGGTCCGAGCTATGCAGGACTTTCATAAAGGAAATCACGAAATGCACTGACCGGGAAAATCCGAGCGAGAGGGCATCGTCCGAGATCAAAGGAAATCCCGCCTCCTTCATGGCATTGGCCAGTGCAGTTGCTTCCCTTTTTTTGCGGCACAAAATAGCTATATCCCTCCACTTGTAGCCGCCTGCTCTCAGCTCGACTACCAGTTCCGTCGCCCTGCGCACCATATGATCGGCAGGGTTTTCCTCGTCGCCTTCTGCCGTATCCTCATTCATTTCCAGGAATTCGAGTTCAACGTGTCCGCCTTCTTTCACTCCTTCCGGGATCTCCTGCTGAAAATTCTGATCATACACTTCCCTGATCAACGGATAATCTTCGCCCAAAGTTTTTGCAATGAAAGCAAAGAAACTGTTGTTAAAATCGGTGATCTCACGGTAACTTCTGCGATTGGTTTTCAGATGGTTTACATGCAGATATTGATCCAGGCTCATCAGGCGCTCTGCGTGAAAAGAGCCTGGTCCCAGCACGGAAGCAAGCTGCATTACCTGACTCTGTGCCAGTTGAAGGATCAGGTCCATATCCCCGCCGCGAAAACGATAAATGGATTGCTTTGCATCCCCCACAATCAGGTTAAAAAACCCGCCGGACAATGCATTCTCAATCAATGGAAGCAAGTTGGCAAACTGCAACTTGGATGTATCCTGAAATTCATCGACAAGAATATGGTTGTACCTTTCACCAAGTCGTTCAAAAATAAATGGTACAGGTTCCCTGGCAACGATCTCCACGATTTTCCGGTTAAAATCAGAAATGTGTACCTGGTTGTTCTGTTTCAGCAGGGCATCAAATTCCGTCCGGATCTCCCCTAATAATGATAAATGATAAATGTGCCTGTCAAGCTGATTGTACAGCGCGACTTTCTCCGATTCTGCAAGACGGATATTTTCAATCTGATGGAAATAATTCTCCAGGTCTGTCCTTACCTTCTCAATTTCATCTTTGATCAGCGAAGGAGTCTTGGCGCCATACCACACGCCTTCTCCGATGGTCTTATAAACATAGGAATTCGGCTCTACCCAAAATTTCTTTCCCTCGGCCCTGTCCCGAAGAAAACCATAAATTCCTCTCCCGCTCTGATGGAAATCCTTTTCAGTCAGAAATGTGGATTGAATCAATTCGAAGGCATTTTTTGAAAGCCGTAGCATCAATGCTTCTTTTTCCCTCACAAAGGCGCTCATCTGGCTTCTGATCGCCATCCAGTCCTCCATTTCAAGGTTTTCGACCCGCCTCATCTGCAGGTAACTCTGCTCGCTGAGTAATGTCCCGGCGGTCTCCCGGATCTGCATGGGCAGAGCACCCCAGCTTTTTCCTTCCTCCGCATTTTCGCGGTAATACCTTTCTACGATTTCGGTCAGAACGGTCTCTCCTTCCTGACCTATCCTGGCCAGCAACCTATCCACCGCGTCGTCAAGCAAATCGCTGTCAAGCTGTGTTTCAAAAATAAACGGAATGCCCAGTTCGTCCGTAAAGCTGCTGATCAGCCTTTGGGTAAACTTGTCGATCGTCATCACCGAAAAATCCGAATAACGGTGCAGTATCTGCCTGAACACCAGCTGCGCCCGGCTTGCAATGAGCTTGCATGCTTCAATGAAAAGATCAGGGTCTTCCAGCGTCTCGGGATAAAGCTCGCTGACCACGTCCGCAAGCATAGGATGAGGCTTTCCAAAATCTGCTGACGCAAAAGTCCGCAACATCAGCAGAATGCGGTCTTTCATTTCATTGGCCGCGGCATTGGTAAAAGTAACCGCCAGGATGTGCCTGAAATAAGTTTCTGAATTAAAACTTAATGCCAGTTTCAGGTACTCCTTGGTTAAAGTGTAGGTTTTACCCGAACCCGCAGATGAACTGTATACTTTGAACATAATCTTCTTTGACCTACAACGATAATTATAACTATCGGTATAATCAGTTTAATTATTCATTTACAAAAGTTTTCATAAATTGTAACCATTACTTATTTAAATAGAATCTTACACATACGTATTAAATCAGAAAACAACCATTATGATGAAAAGAACACTACTATGCATGCTATTGGCTATGATCTCTCACGGTCTCAAAGCCACCACGTTCAATGTCACTTCGCTGTCGGACGCAAATACACCAGGAACACTCAGAAATGCAATAGTTAAAGCCAATTCGGACTTATCCGGCCCCCACGATATTAATTTCCTGATTGCGGGAACAATCACTCTGACAGCCGACCTGCCAATTATCACGAATCATAATATCAGTATTAACGGCTATTCCGCACCGGGCGCATCGGCTGGCACAATTCAGGGTCGGGTTATTACGATAGCGATCGATCTTGCCGGCTTCAACGGCCTATCCTTCCAGAACACTTATTTCGTATATCTTTCGGGTCTTTCGATTTATAACACCGGTGCGAACAATACCAACGCGGCAATCAGGGCAATTCAGGAAATTTCAATCTTACATGTTTGGGGTTGCTACATAGGTACCAAAGAAAACGGTGAAGTTACCGGCACCACTAATGTAGGGACAGGCATTCACATTCAAAGTTCTCTGATTGGGCAGCTATCGTCAGTCGTTATCGGCACTAACGGGGACGGAATTCTGGATTCTTTCGAGGGGAACCTCATTACCAATTCGGCTTATGATCCTGCCCAATATCACACTGACCGAAATTCGGGGATATACGCAAAAACAGCGTCCGGACTCACCATTGCAGGTAACTACATAGGGCCTACCGATAAATTGGGTAATACCGCTGTTTTGGAAAGTACCAACAAAAATGGTGGGATTCTGCTATTGGATTGTCACGACGTTTGGTTGGGCACAAATGGCGATGGGGTATCGGACGCATTGGAAGGGAACTTAATCAGCGGGAACGGTCGGGACGGTGTCCGGTTTATTGACGGTGGAGATGTCGTTGTTGCTGGCAATGTCATTGGCCTGGGTGCCGACGGCAGTACTGAGTTAGGAAATGGCAATATCAACGCACTTGTTGCAACAACAGGTAAGCTCGGCACAAACGGGCTCACCTTTTTCAGCGAGGATATCGTGGAGAATATCAGAGTAGGAACCGATGCCAACGGCGTTTCTGATGCTCTGGAAGGAAATACCATAAGTGCTCACAAGACAAGTGTTACCGAAGATATAGCAGACGGCATTCAGCTTCGTGAAACGAGCCATGTTATTATTGCAGGAAACAGGATCGGAACGGATATAACCGGAATGTTCCCGAAAGGTAATGCAGGCAATGGAATCGCATTATATACCGGATCTGGCTTAGCAAGAAATAATACGGAGGTCAAAATAGGATATAATGATAGCAAGTCTCAAACCTTTCTGCCCGTCATGAGAAATATAATAAGTTCCAATGGTCAAAATGGCATTTTCTATGAAGTTGTTCCTTCCGCAACATCTAACGTTTGTGGGAATTTTATCGGACTAGATGCATCCGGCGCCGGAAACATGGGCAATCTTAACGGAATAGATATCGAAGGTTCTGAGATGGTTACTATCGGCACCGATGGGGATGGGATCAACGACGCAAGTGAAAGAAACTATATATGCAATAATACTAAAGCGGGAGTCCTGATTCATTCAAGCGCTTTTATTGATGAAGTTACGCTAGTAGGCAGGGCTGTGAGAAACAACGTTTCCGGTAATTATATTGGGGCCAATTTTACGGGGAATGCCGCAGGCAATGGATATGGTGTTTTAGTTATCGACGGTTCCAAAGATAATATCATTGGTTCGGGCGCATCCTCGCCCTTAACCTCTATGGGCAATTTAATTGCAAATAATACGAATTACGGCATTGGTGTAGGAAATATTACAAGCGATCTTGTAGCGGGGACCCGCCCAAGCACAGGGTGTTTGATTAGCCGAAATACGTTTCATAACAATGGCGGCCCGTCGATCAATCTGTTGGATGTAAATTCAGGCGTAGATGTTAACGACGGTAGCCTTGGGGCGGGGACCGCCAATAGCAACGATGCACTGGATTACCCCATATTCACCAAATTTGTCTTACACAATAATGGCACTATCACGGTCAGCGGATATGTTGGCACGGCAGGCGCCACCGAAGAGACACCTGGAACTACTATTAATGAAGTACTTAATATTGAGGTATATAAGCAGGACAATGACGGAAATCAGGATGGAGCCGTATCTACGGGGCATAGCCGGATCACTTCACACGGAGAAGGCGGAGAATACCTGGGTACTATTGCTACCGACGCAACTGGGAAATTTACCGACGTGACTTTTACACCAGCAGCAGGCACTACAATGCAAAAAACAGACGGCGTGACAGGCACAGCCAGCCGGACAGGTGCAGTTAAAAGTACTTCCGAGTTTGGGATCATGTCGGGAGAGATAGCATTGCCAGTGGAGCTGGTACACTTTAGCGCAACGTTAGAGGAATACAGTGTCGTGTTGTCCTGGGCTACTTCGCAGGAATTAAACAGTGATTTCTTCGAGATACAACGGTCACTGGACGCTAAAAGGTGGTTGTCCGTTTTCAGGATGGAAGCGATGGAAAATAGCCGCACCGGACACGAATATCGTTATGAGGATCTCTCTCCTGTTTCTGGAAATGTGTATTACCGTCTAAAACAAGTAGATATAAACGGCTCCTATGCTTACTCACTAATCAGAAATGTGAGCAGCAGCGCCTCGCAAAACTCTCTTGTATATCCCAATCCTGTTAAAAACGTGCTGACCGTTGAGAGGGCAAAGGCAGAAACGGTAAAACTGTTCAATGCAGAGGGAAGGGAGTTGCAAATTAAAGGACTTGGCCAGTTATCCGAAACTCAGTTTTCACTGGACATGTCCGATCTGAAAAGCGGAATCTATTTCATTAAAAGCGATAACGCCATCCATAAAATAATCAAAGAATAAGGATATGCAAAAGGGGAGCTGGTTTTCGCCTGACTCCCCTTTTTTCATTTTATTTTTATCAAAGATTATTTTTTTCAAAGATTAAAACGGATACCAGCTGAAATATTGGGGCTTAGATAAAAGGGGCGTGGCAAAAGTTCCAGATAAGTGCCTCCTTCAAGAAATACGGACATGCGGTTATCCGGTATATAATATTCAAAACCACCCAATGCAGAACCACCAAGGGAGATATCCTTTTCGTAATTTCCGTTCAGCCTTTTCGGATAAGACCTGCGGCTGTTGATTTGCCCTCCCAAGCCATAATAAACATGAACGGTTTCGGAATTAAAAACCGGCGTATGCCATAAATAATGAACCTGGAGCGAAACACCTGCATTTTTGTAAATTCCTTCATCGCCTCTGTACTTACGGTCGTTTGATAAAATCCCTCCGTATGTACCTACCGTCACGTCAAGTGCATGGATGTTGTTAAAATATTTCCGGATGTTGATCCCTGTCGGCTCGCCGAGTTTAAAACCTACGGCCCAGTTGTCGTATTGCGCCTGCGCAATACCAAAGCAAAACGTACAAATAATAGATAAGGCTAATTTCTTCATAATTAAGTATGTCGGGGAATTTTCTTTTTGAGTATTTAATCGTACTACACAATAACGCTAGTCTGATGGTATTTCTTTAAAGAATCTATTAAAACTTCATTTTCTATTTGCGTCCCGACTGTTATTCTTAAACAACCATCACAAAGTGCAACTCGGGAGCGGTCCCTTACAATAATCTGCTCGCGGATGAGATAATCCATAACTGCCTTTGCATCTTCAAATTGCACCAGAAGAAAATTGGCATCTGAGGGATACACTTTTGTGACCAGCGGTAAATCTTCCAGCATGCTCCGCAGAGACGATCTCTCCCTGAGAATGTCTTTCACCATCGTTTCCTTGCTTGCGATATGATCCAACCCCTCCAAAAGCGCTTTTTGTGCCGGTAAGCTGATGTTATACGGCGGTTTTATCTTATTTAGTATCCTGATCAGCTCCGTCGAAGCAAAGCACATTCCAACTCTAATACCTGCCAAACCCCAGGCTTTCGAAAAGGTCTGCAATACCACCAGATTTGGATATTGATTCAGTTTCTGTATCCAGGAAGCAGTCTCTGTAAAATCAATATATGCTTCATCAACCACGACCAGTCCGTTAAAATTTTCCAGAAGGGTTTGAATTGCATCATCCTGCATCACATTGCCTGTCGGATTATTGGGAGAACATATCCAGATGATCTTCGTTAACGGCGTGACTGCATTTAAAACCGCTTCGGTATCAATGGAAAAATCAGTTCTCAGTAAAACCTTATCTATGTTGACATCATGAATGTGGGCGCTCACTTCATACATGCCATATGTAGGCGGCATAATGATCACGTGGTCCTTTCCAGGTGTGCAGGTAGCGCGGGTAATGAGATCGATAGGTTCATCACTTCCATTTCCTAGGAAGATATGCTCCGGGGCAATGCCTTTGATAGGTGCCAGTTTCTGCTTGATTTCAGTTTGATAAGGATCAGGATAGCGATTATAGTGCTCTTCCGTAACCGACCCATAGGGATTTTCATTGGCATCCAGGAATATGCCCACGTGGCCTGTATACTCGTCTCTGGCAGACGAATAAGGGGCCAGGGAGATAATGTGGGGCCTTAAAATTTGATTTAATTCAAAATTGTCTTTCATCTTTGTTTCGCAGCTTTCGCCGGGTAATTAATTTATTTTGAAAGGACAAAGAGCCGCTTGTCAAATTCGAATGGTTCCACATCCATTATTTTGATAGAACTTGCATTGGCGTGCATCGGATTGATCAGATAATTGTACTCCGATTTAACCACCACCGAAGGTACACGGCATAAAAGTGTCCGGCCTTCTTTAAGCCAGGTATCCCCGGTTTCCTTCGTCCATTGCTGTTCCTCCTGCCAATCGCTCACCATATAAGGCGCCTGAGTAGTTACCATGGCATCCGGCACAAACAGGACTACAATAACATAATCGGGAGGCGGAGTGGTTTTGTTCCAGTGTACGAGCACCTCCAACATGGCCAGCGAACGATGAGAGGAAGTGTAAAGCATGTAATTTCTTGGAGAATTCCATCTGCCCCCATGATAAAAGGCTCCGATGCCGGTAAGGTCATTCTTAAATTCGGAACGTGTGATCCTGAATAGCTCCATTAAGCAAAAATTCCGTGTTCAATACGTCCCAGCTCAGTTTTGATAAGGTCAATCCCGGCATGTGTCCTGAGAAAGTTCACCGGCTTCTCCTGCCCAAGTGCGGGAATAACATTATTCAGCCAATCCAGAAAATAAGGCTTTCCTAAAACCCTCACACCTATGGAAAACAGATCAGCAAGGGCTATCAGATGATCTGAGACGACGTTACTAAGGAGATCGATATCGTTATAACGCTGCAAGTTCCTGGAAGTAACTGGTAACAAGGCTATTACATCCTTTACATCCATACCTACTGAATCGGCCAGATATTGGATCGAAACCTTTGGAACACCATTTTCAGCCAGGTAGGCAAGGTCGAAATCATTTTTTACGGCGTGTTTCAAAACACCATAACCACCCAAACGCTCGTTAACCATCCGTGCCGTCATAATTGAAAAATCTTTAAGCTAGAAAAATGTCCTCCAATTTACGACATTTTTCCGGGATAAAGAATTTTTCACAAAAGACTTTTAAGCCTGATGCTGACAGCCCGTTTGTGCGCATCGAGGGATTCTGCCTCCGCCATCGCTTCCACAGTTGGGCCGATATTTCGTATACCCGTTTCCGTAATATTTTGTACGGTGATTTTCTTAACAAAGCTATCTACCGAAACACCGCTGTAAACACTTGCATAACCATTGGTCGGCAAGGTGTGGTTGGTTCCGGAAGCATAATCTCCACAAGATTCGGGTGTGTAATTACCCAGGAAAATAGAGCCCGCATTGATTATCTTTTCTGAAACACTTTCCGCGTCAGCCACACTTAAAATTAAATGCTCCGCAGCATATTGGTTCAGAAGATCAATGGCTTCCTCTTCAGACCCTACCAGTATTGCTTTACTGTTCTCAATGGCCTTGCCTGCAAGATCACGCCTTGGCAGACGGCCCAATTGGGAAGACAATGTCAGGTTTACCGAAGACAAAAGCTTTTTGCTGGTAGAAACCAGCAAAACCTGACTATCCGCGCCGTGCTCGGCCTGGGACAAGAGGTCTGCAGCAACAAAAGCAGGAACCGCAGTGTCATCTGCATAAACCGCCACTTCCGACGGCCCTGCTGGCATATCGATAGCAACCCCCTCCCTATTTACAAGCATTTTGGCAGTAGTTACATACTGATTTCCCGGGCCAAAAATCTTGTATACTTTGGGAACGCTTTCAGTACCATAGGCCAGGGCAGCAATAGCTTGTGCCCCACCGATCCGGAACGCCTTGGTAACACCTACCAGTTTCGCCGCATATAAAATCGCAGGATGATCAGAAGGTGTACACAAAATAATTTCCTTACATCCGGCAATCTGAGCCGGGATACCTAGCATTAAAACTGTGCTGAATAAAGGCGCTGAACCGCCCGGAATATATATTCCGACCTTTTCAATCCCTACGCTACGTCTCCAGCAGGTCACGCCTGGCATTGTTTCAATCTTTTCGGCAGGTAGAAGCTGTGCTTTATGAAATTTATAAATATTCTGATAAGCCTGCCCAATCGCTTCTTTCAGTTCGGCATCCAGTTGATCAGCGGCTGCATCGATCACTGAATCTGCAAAAGCGAGCTCGGCCAGTTCTGTCTTATCGAATCTTCTCGCCAATGCCCTGATACCCTCGTCGCCCTGGCTTTTCACCTGTTCGAGGATCGGTAATACGCTCCCTTCAATATCCTTTGCTTCCAGAACCGGACGTGCCAGCAATCCTGCCCATTGACTTCTTTCTGGAAATGGAATAATATTCATACGCTACAAAATCATTTTCTCTATTGGAATTACAAGGATGCCCTCTGCACCCGCTTGCCGGATCTTCTCTATGTTTTCCCAGAATTCGTTCTCATTGATTACGGAATGCAGGGAACACCAACCTTCTGTCGTAAGCGGTAAGATAGTCGGCGAACGCATGCCTGGCAGAAATTTGGAAATATTTTCGACCGCGTCGGTCGGGCAATTGAGCAGGATATACTTATTATTTTTAGCTACCTGAACGGACTTGATGCGGAACAGAAGCTGGTCCAGCAAATTCCTTTGAACATCCGACAAATGTTTGCTGGCAATCATTACCGCCTCCGATCGGAAGATCGTTTCGACTTCCTTTAAACCATTGCTTAACAAAGTACTGCCAGAGCTCACAATATCACAAACCGCATCAGCGAGACCAATGCTCGGCGCAATTTCGACCGACCCGCTGATCTCGTGAATCTGTGCAGAGACGTTATTGGCTTTCAGATACTGACCCAACAACCTCGGATAAGTTGTTGCAATACTTTTCCCCTCCAGGTCCTGCACGCCAGAATAATCATGCTCGCGCAATACCCCAATCGAAAGCCTGCATTTGGAAAAACCGAGCCTATGAACGGTATCCACATTCCTGGCCGATTCTTCAGACACGTTTTCGCCCACTATCCCTAAGTGCGCCACACCGTCCTCTACGTAGCCCGGAATATCGTCATCCCTTAAAAAAAGGATTTCGGCAGGGAAATTCGTCGCATCGGTTTTCAGTTTTCCAGCCCCGTTATCGAAACGGATACCGCACTCTTTAATTAATTTCAAAGAATCCTCACTCAACCTGCCCGATTTCTGTATTGCAATTCTTAAAATATTGTCATTCATTGTAATAAGAGCCTTTAAAGACTATTTAGCATAATTAAAGTTACACCGGCCGATTAATTTTCTTCGGCCAGCATGGATATAATGTCCTCGGCAGCCAATTTTTGCTGCTCCCCGGTTTTCATATTTTTCAGGGTGAGCAGCCGTGACTGCATTTCTTCAGAACCGATCAGGATGACAAAAGGTATGTTTTTTCGATCGGCATAATCCAACTGCTTTTTCAATTTGACCTGGTCCGGATAGATTTCTGAATTAATTCCCGCATTCCTTAATTTAGGCAAAATCGAGAGGCCAAAGGTAAACGCTTCTTCATCAAAATTAGAAATCATCACTTTGGTGCTCGTCCGCTGGTCTTCTGTAAAAAGTCCCAGCTCCTCCATGACATCATAAATCCGGTCGACGCCAAGCGAAATGCCTACGCCTGATATCCCCGGAACGCCAAATGTCCCGGTCAGGTTATCGTACCTTCCGCCTCCTGAAATACTTCCGATTTGCACGTTATTGGCCTTTACCTCAAAAATGGCACCGGTATAATAAGAAAGGCCCCGCGCCAGTGTTACATCAAATTCGATTTTAGCATTTTCCAAGCCAAAAACCTTGACCATCGCCCAAACCGCTTCCAATTCCTGAATTCCTTTCAGGGCAATTTCAGAGTCGGCAAGCCAGCTTCTCAGTTCCGTAAATGGCTCATTTTCATTCGATAAACTAAAAACCGGTTCCAACTGCGCTATACTTTCGCCAGAAAAACCCTTTTCGAGCAACTCCTCCACAACCTTATCTTTCCCTATTTTATCCAGCTTGTCGATGGCGACACAAAGCGGCCCTTCCAGACCGTGCGCCCCGACCATATCTGCAATACCCGTCAGGATTTTACGGTTGTTGATTTTAACTGTAAAATCTGTGATCCCCAGCGCCGGCAAAATATCATGCAGCAACATGACGATCTCCGCTTCGCAAAGCAGGGAATCCGTACCGACAACATCCGCATCACATTGGTAAAATTCGCGGTAGCGCCCCTTCTGAGGACGATCCGCACGCCATACAGGCTGTATCTGATACCTTTTAAAAGGCATTGCCAAAGTGCCGCGGTTCATTACAACATACCGGGCAAAGGGGACAGTTAGATCGTATCTCAGGCCCTTCTCCGAAATCTTCGGGGTCAAAGGCTTGTAACCTTCTCTCCAATCGTCATCTGAAAGTTTGCCGCTGAAATCCCCGGAATTAAGAAGTTTAAATAAAAGCTGATCTCCTTCATCCCCGTATTTGCCCATCAGGACAGAGAGATTTTCAAAAGCAGGAGTTTCGAGAGGAAGAAAACCGTAACGCTGAAATGAACGGCGGATTGTATCGAAAATGAAGGTTCGCTTCGCCATTTGTTCCGGACCGAAATCACGGGTTCCACGGGCTAAGGATGGTTTACTCATTATTTAAAGTTCAATCAAAAATACGGTGACTGCTTTTTATAAATAAATCGGCAGGTGTAAATAAAAAAGTGCCCAAAAGCCGGACGACGCGCAAAGTTAGGGCAGGTTATGTAATATTTGTGACTATGGACTGCAATATTTATGCGAAATTGATTAATTTTGCGGCTCTTTCACAAAACAAAAATTACAATGGGAGTTACGGAATTGAAACGTAAGGGTCGCAGAAACAAGGCGGTAGCTAATAACCGTACTGCAAAAATCAAAGATCTTTTACGTAAACCAGAAGTTCGCAACGTAGATGTTGAGGCAATAAAGGCTCAGTTTGAAGCCAATAAAAAATAAATAAGCCTCTCCGGAATGTTATTCAACTAGTCCTGTCAATCTGTTTTGGTGGGGCTTTTTGTTTTTTTGCCGGACTTTGATTTGGCAGAAGACTTCGTATTTACCTTGCGAATAAGCTGACGCATGCTGCGGCGGGTTTCCCGACGGACATGCAGAAGGATACGAAAACGAAGTGCTTCCCCAAACATAATCAGTCCGCCATTGATCAATGCCAAACTGTACAGTCCAAGAACGACCCATACCTGCGTAGGCTCCCCGATCCGCCGCTCATGGGCAGCCTGGCTCAGGACGGTCAGGCCGAAGCTAAAAAGCAACAATCCGCATGGAGCCAGGATCATCCATTTGGTACGCGTTGACATTCTTTTAATCAGCCTTTTACCGGGTGGTTTCGGATCAATTGAGGGAATCATTAACTGAAATTTTCCATATGATGATCCTAAAATTATTAATTTTTAGTTAATTGATTTAATGAAATCCATCATTAGTTTAGTATTACGGTATATTCCCCGCCCCTATCTTCAATTAGTCGGACATTGGGTCGCACGCTTCCTCAGCATATTTTATATCGGCAATAAAGTTGAGTGCCCGGTTTGCGACAGTCACTATCGCAAGTTCCTTCCTTACGGGAGAAACACTTCCAGCAGAGAAAACGCGCTTTGTCCGCATTGCCTGGCTTTGGAACGTCATCGCCTGATGGCCCTTTATCTCAAAAGAAAAACGGATTTTTACACAGCCAATCTCAAAGTCCTTCACGTAGCGCCAGAGTATTGCTTTATCGACCGGTTTGAGCAAATGAAAAATCTGGATTACATCACCGCAGACATTGAGTCTCCGCTGGCGAAAGTGAAAATGGACATTCATCAGATCCCGTTCCCTGATAATACCTTTGATGTCGCCTTCTGTAATCACGTCATGGAGCACGTGGAGGACTATATACTGGCCATGAGCGAATTGCATCGGGTGCTAAAACCGGGAGGCTGGGCGCTTATCCAGTCCCCCCAGGATATGAAATATGAAACCACTTATGAGGATGCCAGCATTACTGATCCAAAAGAGCGTGAAAAGCATTTTCTTCAAAATGACCATTTGAGGCTTTTTGGGAGAAATTACGGAGCTGAACTGCAAAAAGGAGGCTTCAACGTAAAAGAAGACCGATTTGTGATGGACGAGCTTTCGCGGGCCGAAGTGAAGAAGTACTCACTACCTGGCGAAGAAATCGTCTATTATTGCTGGAAGTAAGTGACTTGTCTGACTTGCAGCACCGATCTCACGAAGGATATTCAATTGCGGCGCCTGTCTCACGATGTGATTTTTTTTCAAAGATCCGTTTCCATCCTTCCTGCATAAATCCGGTACCATACCCGAAAAGCTGAACAAAAGCAGCGGCCACGCTCAAAATCGCTACCACACCACTCTTGGTTTGCCGCCATGCGTCGATGAACAACAACGATATGTACATCAAAAGTCCGGCAAGACCCAGATAAAACACTGGTTTATAAATAAAAAACCATAACGGGATACTGCAAACGGCGAAAGTGAAAAGCAATGGAAAAGTATGCACCAGCTTTAACTCGTCCGGATAAAAGCGGGCAATGTTAATCCTGGCCCGTCCGAAGAATTTGAGTTGTCTGAAAAATGGGAGAAATCTCGTCCTCCGCTTATGGTAGATAAATGCTTCCGGAATCAAAGCCGAGCGGAATCCGAGACGCATCGCGCCGATACTGAAAAGGATGTCCTCCCCCATCCTGCTGGTCAGAAAGCCCCCCGTTTTCTCCCAGACCTGGCGCGACAAGCCCATATTGAAGCTTCTAGGGTGAAATGTCCCCCCCATATTATTCTTTTTCCCTCTTATTCCACCCGTTGTAAAGAAGGAAGTCATCGAGTAGCTGATCGCTCTTTGAATTGGTGTAAATGAAGCATGATCAGTATCAGGGCCACCGTACAGATCCACAAATTCTGAGTTCAACCTATCATCAACAACTTGCAGATAATCTGGCTCAATTAATGCGTCGGAATCCAGCAGAATAAAATAATCTCCGGAAGCTTTCTCGAAACCATGGTTTCTTGCAAAACCCTGACCGCCATTTTCCTTGAAGAAATACTTAATATCCAATCTGCCTGCAAAAGCATTCACAACTTCATCGGCCCTGATTTTTGATCCGTCTTCCACAATGATGACTTCAAAATTCCTGTAAGTCTGTACCACAAGACATTCCAGTAATTCCTGCAGCTCATCAGGGCGATTATAAACTGGGATGATGATGGAATAGCGGCGCATTTTCAAGGATATGTTGGAATGAGTGAATGTTTATACGCTCAGAATTTCTACAAGCGACTCTTCGTTCGCCTCAATGATCCGGTTCAGGTGTGCATCTGTTAAGGCAGTTGAAAGAAACATACTCTCGAATTGGGAAGGGCCCATGTAAATTCCACGATTAAGCATTGCATGAAAGTACTTTCCGAATAACACCAAGTCAGAAGTTTTGGCAGAAGGGAAATCCGTAACTTCCTGATTGGTAAAGAATAAAGTATACATAGAGCCAATCTGGTTCAATGTATAGCTGAGTCCCAGTTTTTGCTGCGAAGCCTGAAATCCGGCGGCCAACTTACTTCCGGAGGCTTCCAGTTGAGTATATACTTCAGGGTGCTCATCCAGGTAAGTCAGCATGGTAAGTCCTGCTGCCATAGCAATCGGGTTGCCCGAGAGGGTTCCTGCCTGGTATACCGGTCCGGCTGGGGAAACCCAGTTCATGATTTCGGCCCGACCGCCATAAGCGCCCACCGGCATTCCTCCCCCAATGATTTTTCCAAGGGTAGTCAGGTCAGGTTTGATTCCAAATCTTTCCTGTGCCCCTCCTTTTGACAAACGGAAGCCAGTCATCACTTCGTCCAGGATGAGGACAATACCCTCCTCATCGCATATTCTTCTCAAACCCTCCAAAAATCCCTCTGCGGGAAGTACGCAACCCATATTTCCCACTACTGGTTCGAGAATTAAGGCAGCGACCTTGCCTTTATTGGCGTCAACAAGCTGCTGAACGGCAGTGAGGTCATTAAAAGGTGCTGTCAATGTATCGTTTGCGACACCACGAGTCACTCCCGGACTGTCAGGTGTGCCAAATGTGGCTGCTCCGCTTCCAGCGGCGATCAGGAAGCTATCTCCATGCCCATGATAGCAGCCTTCAAATTTGATGATCTTGTCGCGCCCGGTAAATCCCCTTGCGACCCTGATGGCCGACATAGTTGCCTCCGTACCTGAGTTCACCATCCTCACCTTTTCGATCGAGGGGACCATTCCCACGATCAACTCGGCAATTTCGACTTCTCTCCTGGTTGGGGCACCAAAAGAAAAAGAATACTGAATGGCATCGGAAACCGCCTTTTGAATCAATTCGTGCGCATGGCCCAGGATCATCGGCCCCCAGGAGTTGATGAGCTCAATGTATTCATTTCCGTCCTCGTCATATACATACGGACCTTTCGCGGACTTGATAAAAATCGGCGAACCGCCTACCGCCCTGAATGCCCTGACAGGCGAATTAACGCCGCCAGGTATAAAATTCTGCGCTTTTTCGAAAAGACTCTTACTTGTGGAAATATTCATTGTTTGGGTCAATTGGAGTTACCTGTCAATGGGTATCCATTTGGAACCATTGAATTTTAAAACAGGCGTAATCTGGTTTTCGTTGGCTTTTGTATAATCAAATCCTGCAAGAAGATATTCTTCCTCACCATATTTTCGGGATTGCAGTCCATTGGAAAGTTTGTCTTTATACTTCGAGAGCATTCTCCCAAAAAACAACAGCTGATCATAACCTTGATAAGAATATACGGTAGGAAAAGTGCTTGTTTTGTTCCAGTAGTTTCTCTGAAATTGACGGATACTTTCCTTTTCCCGATCCACATAGTCAGGATTAATCAATGATAACCTGCTCCCATATTTCGCTACCCGTGATTGCTGTGTGTTAAAGCTGGTAGATGTCGCCAGGACGGGCGTATTGATCAGTTTGCGGCTGTTCAGTACCTCGATCAGATTAACTCCTGACGCACCATCTGATGAAAACAAAGCAATATGGGCAGGTTTCCCGGTTTCGTAACCAGGAATGTTACTTTCCAGCCATTCACGGTCAGACTGGATTTTCAAAACACCAAGCACCTTCCCACCCTTACTTTTCCACTCGCTTACATAAGAAGCGGCCATAGCAGAGTCTTTCGGCGTGTTGCCGTAAAACACGCCGACGGACATTCCGGGAGACTGCGTTTTCATCCATTGCACAGCCTTCTGGGTCTGAAAAGTAATTGACGGGTGCCCGAGATAAATATTGGGGGCAGATTTCAGCAATCCAAGATCGGTTGAAAGGGGATTTAACATGACCATATCTGCTTTGGAAACATAGTTTGCGGTAACGTCAAATGTGCTGTTGTACAATGGGCCGATCACCATATCCGACAACTGGAAATTTCTATTATTGACGATGTTCTCCATGACACTCTGGTCGCTGCTCACATCGTAAGCCCAAAGATTTACTTGGATGCCCTCAGCCAGCAGCTGCTCCCTGGCCATCACAAGGCCCAAATAATAATCGTATGCAAACTGATTGGAGCGGTGTTTTGAAGTAGCAAATTCATCGAGCCTGAAAGGCAGAAGAACCGAAACATCTAGGTACCCTTTAGTCCATTGCTTATCCTCTTTTGGTATGCTGCGTTTCGGCGCTTCGTCCGCTACAGCTTTCTCTTTCTTACTGAATTTAAACTGCTTTTCAAGGTGCTCGGCGATCTGTATGTCGGACTGGGGCGCAGAAGGGGAATTTTGAATAGTTTGAAACAACACCAGAGCGACATCGCGATCCGACGAATACTGCCTTTGCAGGTCTTTTAATTTGGATATGTCATTGATTGCTGCCAGATGTCGATATTTCAACGCCTGTACATCCTTGGCGAAGGCCGAGTCCCTTATTTTTGCCAGATGATCAAGCCCTTCACTGACCTGTCCATTCTCAAGAGCGACAGCGCCGAGCAGGTAAAAAACGTCGTTGATCTTATTCCATCCAGGATACCGGCTCTGCAACTGCTGCAACATCTGGCGGCTTTCGCGAAAACGCTTCAGCTGGTATGCGGAAAGCGCATAATAATAATGCGCGTAGGGAGAATAAGGGGTTTTGGTATTAATGCTGGTCAGTGGAAAAAGCTTGTCCATGGCGACCGCATACCTGCCTTGTTTATAATCGTTGACCGCTGATCTGTATTTGGCTTCAACCTGTGGAAAATTTTGGCCCAAAACAGTATTATTAAAACCCAGTTGGACCAGCAGGATCAGGAAAATAGTAACTCTCATCAGAATTGTGGGGTCAATATTGATTTGGATCAGACAAATTACAAAAACCGTTCTAAGAGAAAAAAACGGGCAATATTCCCGTCTGGAACATTGCCCTTATATTACGATTCGAAAAATCTTTTATTTCTTTTTAGCGCGTTTCTCTAGCTCCGCCTGTTTTTTCTTTGCCTCTTCGGCTGCCTGAAGTGATTTTTCAAGATACTTCTGGAACTTGGTTTGTTTCTTCTCCCCGTTCGCGTTTTTCTTACGGTTCTCTTCCAAAATTGCCTTGATCTTGTCCTCATTCACAAATTTCTTGATAAGCAATTGCTGGGCGATCGTGGTAATATTCGATACAAAATAATAGAATGTCAAACCAGCCGGAAAGGAATTCAAAACAAACATAAACATCAGCGGCATGATATAACCAAGCACTTTCATATTCACCGGCCCGGGTTGTGTAGGGGTGATCTGGTTATTGTAATACGCATAACCAATACTCGAAGCGGTCATAAGGATGGTAAACAAGCTGATGTGATTCCCAATGCCCAATGGGATGGTGACTGGCAACTTGATAAACGAGTCATATGTGGAAAGGTCACTGGCCCACAAAAACGACTGCTGCCTTAACTCGATCAGGTTGGGAAAAAGAAAAAACAACGAGAACAAGATCGGCATGGTTGCCAATACCGGAATACAGCCACTCAAAGGACTCACGCCCACCTGCTGGTAAAGTTTCATCTGATCCTGCTGCTGTTTTGCCATATCGTCAGGATTTTGCTGACGAATTTGCTCCAATTCAGGGGCCAGCAGTTTCATTTTGGCCATACTGATGTACGACTTATAGGTTAAAGGCGTCAGAAGCGTTTTTACAAACAATACCAAAAGAATAATGAGCAAGCCATAATTGCTGACAAACTTTTCGAGGAAGTTGAAAAGCGGTACCAGGAAAAATTTATTGATTGGTTTCAGGAATGCGTATCCCAGATACACATTCTGGTCAAAGTTTTCAGCCTTAACCTTGCCCACCAAATGGTAGTCGTTGGGCCCAAGGAAAAACTGGAAATTAGCCTCTCCTTTTTGAATAGCTGACATAGGGATACCCGCAGACACATGCATTGTTTTAACGATCGTCGAATCATTCGGATTGACATCCGCACGAAGTGTCACATTGCCAAATGCGTGCTTTTCTGCAATCAGGCCGGCAAGAAAGTATTTGTGCTTAATCGTAAACCATTTAACAGGATCAGCCGTTTTTTCCTCTTCATTTGAGGTTGGACTGGTCGGCAGGCTCCGCAGTTCATCCGTAAAATAGTTAATTGTGACCACTTCGCGGTTCTTCTTCATGTCGTTTTCAAGCTGCAGCAAATCATTGTTCCAGTTGAATCCAACCGACTTGTCTGCCAATCCTACGCCATTGGATCTGATACCGTAATCAATCACGTAGCCACTGCCTCGCACCACATAAGTTTGCTCTACGAACTGGTTGTTTTTGAGATTGGCTCGATAGGTGATAATGGCGGAATCCTTCTCAGAAAGCGTCTGATTTTCGGAGTTCGTTGTAAAATATTGACTTGTCAGATTTACATCCCCTGTCTGTGTAGGAAAGTTGATCTGAAAGTTATTGTGGTTCTCGGCGATCAGATAAAGCGGCTTCTGATCGTAGGTTTTGTATTTTTTCAACATCACCTCTTTCATGACACCACCTTTGTTCGTGAAAACGATCCGGGTATCATTAGTTTCTATAACAAGCTCTTTGGGAGCAGTTTGTGCAACAGAATCGGCTGATTGGGAGGGTGCTTGGATGGAATCCGGAACGATTGATGAAGCGACAGATGATGATTTTGCAGAACCCTGCGTTACTTGCTCCTCAGGCGTTGGTTCCACAGGTTTCGGAACCAGTATCTGGTAGCCTATCAGCATTAGCATGATGAGTACTAAGCCGATTATAAAATTTTTATCCATTATTTACTTAAAATGATTGAAATAATACGTCCCCTTTGGGACGGCAAAGGTAATAAGATTTTCCTTAAAGGCCTTTTGTGCTCAGTGGATTGACGGATTTAAAGACTCCACCGACTTTCTCTCAAGAGAATAAGCCAGGGCAGCACGCACAAAATTGACAAAAAGTGGATGAGGGTTCATCACAGTACTTTTCAGCTCAGGGTGAAACTGCACACCAATATAAAATGGATGGCTCGGCAATTCCATCATTTCGACCAGGTCATTGTCGGGGTTGATACCTGTCGCAATCAGGCCCTTTTCTTCAAATTCTTTGAGGTATTTGCTATTAAACTCGTAGCGGTGACGGTGACGCTCACTGATATTCGTTTTCCCATAAATGCTGTGAGCAAGCGTATCCTTTTTAATCCGGCACGCGTAAGCCCCCAATCTCATCGTCCCCCCCTTGTTGGAAACATCTTTCTGATCTTTCATCAGGTGGATAACGGGATGGTCCGTATTGACATCCATCTCTACAGAATGCGCGTTCTCCCAACCGATCACGTTTCTTGCGAATTCGATCACCGCCATCTGCATACCAAGGCAGATCCCGAAAAACGGAATGTTGTTCTCACGCACATACTGGATAGCCGCAATTTTTCCCTCAATACCTCTTTCGCCAAAACCCGGCGCAACCAATACCCCATCCAGATTTTCCAGCTTTTCGACCACATTATCCGCAGTAAGGCTTTCTGAATGGATCCATTCGATATTCACCTTGCATTCATTGGCTGCCCCGGCGTGAATAAACGACTCCACAATGGACTTATAAGCATCATGCAGCTCCACATATTTGCCGACCAGCCCTATACGGATAGCATCCATTGGATTTTTAAGTCTCGACAAGAAGGTTTTCCACGAATCCAGGTCCACATCTTTGTCGTTATAGATGTCCAGCATATACAAAGCCCTTTGATCCAGCCTTTCCTTCAGCATCAAAAGAGGTACTGCATAGATCGTGTCCGCATCCATCGCCTCTATTACCGAGTTCACCTGGACATTACAGAACAGCGCAATTTTCTTACGGATGTCGTACGGCAGCGGATGTTCTGACCGGCAAACCAGAATATCCGGCTGAATACCCGATTCCTGTAACATTCTCACAGAATGCTGTGTGGGCTTGGTTTTTAACTCGCCTGCGGAATTGAGGTAAGGAATCAACGTAAGGTGGATCACCAGGGTATCGTGCTCCTCCATCTCAAATTTAACCTGGCGGACAGCCTCCAGAAAAGGAAGTGACTCTATATCCCCTACGCAGCCCCCGATCTCAGTAATGACAATGTCATAGTCTCCTGTTTGGCCGAGCAAAAGCATGTTTCTTTTGAGCTCGTCGGTAATGTGAGGGACAACTTGTACTGTTTTTCCGAGGAAGTCGCCACGCCGTTCTGCGGTGATCACATTGTGGTAAACCCGCCCTGTGGTGACATTGTTGGCCTGCGACGTCCTGACGTTCAGGAAGCGCTCGTAGTGTCCAAGATCCAGGTCTGTTTCGGCTCCGTCGTCTGTAACGTAGCATTCGCCATGCTCATACGGATTCATGGTACCCGGATCGATATTCAAATAAGGATCAAATTTTTGAATGGTGACAGAAAGCCCTCTGGCTTGCAGCAGTTTAGCTAATGAAGAGGCAATGATTCCCTTGCCAAGTGAAGATGTAACACCGCCCGTAACGAAAATGTACTTCGCGGTCTTTTGTGCTTTAGCAGCCATAAGACGTTGCTTTTTTTCTATGATTACGGGATACAAAGATACAGGAATGTTGGAAGAATCTTAGCGGGCACTATCTAAATATTTGCCAGCCCGACTTAACGTCTTGTTACACTGCCCAGTTAAACGAGGTTAATTTTGATAACTAATTCCTAAATTCCATTTTTAACCACTAAACACAATTATTAAACCCTGGTAAATGATGAAAAAACTGATACTACTGATTCATTTGAGCTTCTGCACAGGCGGATCTTTCGCCCAAACTTCGCAACAGCCGCAAAAAGCGCCCCTCAAAATAATCGTATTTGGTGCACATCCCGACGATTGTGACCTCGGGGCTGGCGGTATTGCCTCCATCTATTCTTCTATGGGACATAAAGTCAAATTTGTGTCCCTCACCAATGGCGATGCAGGGCACCAGGATATCGGGGGAGGCGAGCTTGCCATGCGCCGGTTTAAAGAAACACAGGAGGTCGCAAAACGATTGGGCATTGCCTATGATGTTTTGGACAACCACGACGGCGAACTTCTCCCCACCTTGGAAAACCGCCTAGCCGTAATCCGAAAAATCCGTGAATGGAATGCAGACCTCGTCATCGCGCCAAGAACCAACGATTACCATCCCGATCACCGCAATACCGGTGTCGTGGTACAGGACGCTGCCTATCTGGTGATTGTACCCAACATTCTTAGCAGTGTCCCCCCGTTGACCAAAAACCCTGTTTTTCTCTATTTCCGCGACCGCTTTCAACGCCCTAATCCTTTCCGTCCTGATATTGCTATCGATATCACCCATATCTTAGCTAAAAAAGTAGACGGTCTCGACGCCCACGTCTCCCAGTTCTATGAGTGGCTACCATGGACCAATCAGGACCTTGCTAATGTTCCCAAAGACCTGGTTGAACGAAAAAAATGGCTGCTTACCTCCATGGAAAAACGCTCATCAGTGACCCCCGAAATCAAAGCTTCCCTCGAAAAATGGTATGGAAAAGACAAGGCGGATCAGATTAAATTCGTAGAAGTGTTTGAGATTTGTGAATACGGAAAGCAGCCCTCGACTGAAGAAATCAAGCGGCTTTTCCCTATGCTTCCCTAATTGTAGACGGGCCAGTCATCCTTAAAAATAGAGACGTCGGACTGGAAATGCATATATAACGTTTCCAGTCCGGCACCCTCGTTTGTAGCGAACGTAAATCAAGAAATAATGATATATTTACTAAGATAACCGATCTTTAAAACTCTCATAACCGAAAGACCGGATTAGCTTAAAACGAGAATCCTTTCCAGCAATACCAATGGAAGGTAAATTAACGCCGTTAAATGTGGTAGTTTTCACCATCGTATAATGGATCATATCCTCAAATATGATTTTATCGCCAATTTTCAACGGTTCGTCGAAAGAATAGTCACCAATAAAATCTCCAGCCAAACAGGTCATTCCCCCCATTCTGTATGTCGGCTTTCCGGACACTGGTTCGTGGTATGAGTTGGCAATAAAAGGTTTATATGGCATCTCCAAAGTATCTGGCATATGGGCCGCGAATGATGTGTCCAGTATCACTACTTCGACGCCCTGGCTGTCCATGACATCCAGCACTGTAGTCACCAGGTCTCCGGTGCGCCAGGCGATGGCAGAGCCCGGTTCCAGGATAACTTTCAGGTCATATTTCTCCTTGATACTGCTAACTAATTTTATTAGCTTTTCAATGTCGTATCCTTCCCTCGTCATTAAGTGCCCCCCACCCATATTGAGCCACTTCGCCTGGTAAAGCAAATCACCGAATCTGGATTCCAACGCTTGCAGGGTTCTTTCCAAAGTATCCGAATCATTTTCGCAGAGTGTATGAAAATGAATACCGTCAATTCCGGCCGGTAATTCATCGGGCAATTTGTCTCGGGTAACCCCCAGCCTGCTGCCAGGCACGCAGGGATTGTACATATCCGTAGTGACTTCCGAATACTGCGGGTTTACACGGATACCGCAGGAAAGTTCATGCTCCGGATTTACAGATCTAAATTCCTCCACTCTTCCCTGGAACCGCTGCCATTGGCTCAGCGAGTTAAAAGTGATGTGGCTGCTGCGCTCCATGATCTCGGCAAACTCCTGGTCCAGATAAGCGGGCATATAGGTATGCGCTTTGCAGCCCATAAAATCGTTGATCAGCTTCACTTCATTCAGAGAGCTGGCGGTGGCCCCGCTCAAATATTCTTTGACAATCGGAAAAACGCTGTACATCGAAAATCCCTTTAACGCGAGGATGATCTCGCAGCCTGCTTCCTTCTGGACGGAATCAATCAGTTCCAGGTTTTTACGGAGAAGCGTCTCGTCCAGCACAAAACACGGTGACGGGATTTGGTTATAATCTATTGGCATTTGTGATAAATGAATGTTACGGATCAGCTTATAGCGCAATGTTTCTCTACTTTTGTACGCAAAAGTATTAGTTTGAGTTTCCAAATCACGATCATTCTTTCTTAATTCCCTTCAGGACCGATGGCCTTCCTCGTATTAGATATTGAAATGACCGGACCGGAACCAGGCTGGAATGAGATCATCCAAATTGGCGCTGAACTGTTTGACGATAGCTGGCGCCCATTGGGGACTTACCTTCAGAATGTATATCCGGAGAACGAAGAGGCTTTTTCTGTCAAATCCGAAGAAATTCACGGTCTTTCCATGGCTGACCTGGAAGACGCGCCGATGATCTATGACGTTCTGCCTGAATTTGAAAAATGGATCAAAAAACTGAATGCAGGCAAACCGGGGCTTTCCAACGTGATCATTTGCGGCCAGAGTGTTATCAATGACATCAATTTCCTACGGTTTGCCTATCGCAGCGAAAAAATGAAATGGTCTTTCTCCAACAAGATGCTGGATTTGCACACGGTATCTTATCTTTTCTTCCAGATTTTAGAGAAAAACGGTAAAACAGTCCCCCGGTCACTGAGCCTGGGATCGGTAGCCGGCTATTTTGGCTTTGAACGTACAGAAGACACACACAACGCCCTGGAAGACGCCCGGCTGACAGCCAAATGCTTTAAGGAGTTTTTCAAACTGATTGATCAGGTCAAACTTGTATGATAGATTATAATCCCAAAGAGTGGTTTCGTTACATCTTCTATTTTCAAAAGGCGGATACAGTCCGCAAACTCACTCCGCTGATCGTTACCATTGGCGTTTATTCTGCAATCATCGCATACCTTTTTATTACACATTGGAAGTTTGGCGAAAACCATGATCTCAAAAATATATCCCTGATGCATTCGCTGCTGGGATTCGTGATCTCCATGCTCCTCGTATTCCGCACCAATACGGCTTATGACAGGTGGTGGGAAGGCCGCAGACAATGGGGGGCGCTTGTAAACAATAGCCGCAACCTGGCGATTAAGATCAATGCACTTTTGGGCCCAGAATATTCCGATGAGCGCCAGTTTTTTCAGAAAATGATACCCAACTATGCCTTCTCGCTGAAAAATCACCTCAGGGGCCGGTATATTCCGGAAGAATTTGAAGATTCAAAACTTTACGAGAAAACATGGCTAAAAACCCAGGACCATGTCCCTAACCAGATCTCTTCAGCGATCTTTGCAAAAGTGATTGAATTGCAGAAAAGAGGCATTCTGCTACCGGAACACATTATTCTGTTAAACAGTCAACTTGAATCCTTTGCAGACATCTGTGGTGCCTGCGAAAGGATAAAAAATACACCTATACCACTGTCTTACAGCTCTTTCATCAAGAAATTTATCTTCACCTATTGCCTTACCTTGCCCATTGGCTACGTGTTCAGCCTGCATTTTCTGGTAATTCCTTTTGTCATGTTCGTGTTTTACATTCTCGCCAGTCTGGAAGTGATCGCCGAGGAAATTGAAGACCCGTTTGGCGAGGATAGCAACGATTTGCCGATTGAGCGGATTTGCAATGGCATCAGGGTATCATCAGAAGCACTGCTTTGGTAAAAATTAGAGTCTGATTAGAAACTGATTAAAATTACTCTTTTTTTTAGGTCTTCCCAGGAGACATTTTTGAAACCGATTTCATTTGCCAATCCACTTTTTCTCTTAAAATCCCTTCCAGTTAAAACCTGTTTTTTGAAGTATCGGCAATTAATAATCGAAACCGGTCCCGATTAGACCCGTTTTTGTCAAAACACGCAATTTTGAGACAAATTAGAGCGCTTGACAACGTCATTTAAAGGTTGCTAATTTCATGCATCCCGCTTTTTGGGAACTATCATTCCACTCATTTAACGATAGCCAACATGAAAAAGAACCAAATTCTGACCGCTTCTTTGATTCTATCTGCTATATTCTCTTTCGGGGCAAAAGCCCAGTCAATCGTCGATCCCGGCATCTCAGTGCACAACTACAAGCACCCCAACAAAGCTGCCAAGGCGAAAGCAAATGGCAGGGAAATGAAAACCGTACGCGTGGAAAGCTACAACACGGTAGAACGCCTGGGTAAGGACCAAAGGAACAGATCTGTCAGCAGCACGCCAAAATATGCGCCCCGGCCCGCCACTCTGGTTGTTTTCAGGGAATACAAGGTTGAGGGAATCGATATCAATCCGTTGCTTTCTCCAAGGAACTATAAAACACCGACGATCTACATCGAAAAGGATACCTCACGGCTTGCTGATAGTCATGCGAAGCCATCCTATCCGACTATCGACTGATCGACTCGCCTCGGTACAAAAAAGCCAGCCATCTTGTGTATGTGCTGGCTTTTTTTGTATCCACTATTCCAGAAATATAAATCACTACTGCCACCTGCGGCATCCAATTGTTGGTAAATCAAGCCGGGCTCCAGAATTAAAAGTTATTAAGGCGCGAAAAAGTATGACGATAGCAAGTTATTCCATTTAACGATTTTATTTAACAATGTTGATTTGCGACGAATATTTGAATTTCATAATTTCGACGTATGATACTGAACGAGACCGTCGAGCATTTCTATCAGACCCATCCGGCTGCGAAGGGTGCGAAAGGACCGGACAAATCGGGCACTGACGAAGGACACTTCAATGTATTTTCCCGGGTCTTCTGTAATAAATATACTTCTTACGCCAGACGGGACTTTTACAAAATCTCCCTGATCATCGGTAAGGGTCAGATTACCTTTGGCGATCAACAGATCGACATCAATAGGAATGCCCTGGTATTTTTTAACCGGAATGTCCCCTATTCCTGGCAAGCGATATCTCCCGATCAATCGGGGTATTTTTGTTTGTTCACTGATCAGTTCCTGAGCACCATGAGCCGCTCTGCCCTATTAAACGATTGTCCGATATTGCGCACCGACAGCATCCCGGTTTATTTTATTGATGAAGTTCAGGAACAATACCTGCTTGGGATTTTCACTAAAATGCAGGCTGATATCGAATCCGGCTACATACATAAATACGACCTGATGCGTAATTATGTGAACGTACTTGCACACGAGGCCATGAAAATGCAGTCTTACGAGCTCAGCGACCTGCATGTGAACGGATCGGCAAGGCTTTCCTCTATGTTCCATGAGTTGCTGGAAAGGCAGTTCCCTATCGAATCGCCTGAGCACAAGCTCAAACTGAAAACAGCGAAAGACTTTGCAACCAAACTGGGGGTACATGTAAACCACCTGAACCGCGCACTTAAAGAAACCACTGGAAAAACGACTACCGAGCACATTATAGACCGGATCGTGTCTCAGTCAAAAGTGATGCTTCGGCATTCCAACTGGAGTGTTGCCGAAATTGCATTTTGCCTGGGATTCGAGTATCCGGCCTATTTTAATAACCTTTTTAAAAAACAAATAGGTATTACTCCGAAGTCCTATCGGATACATGCAAGGTAGCAATGTTTGAATTCTATAAGATATTGTTTGAAAGTAATAAAGATTACCAGCGGTTACACAATTACATTTGCACCGTCATTTGACAGAACTTGCCGTTCGCTATGCCTAAAAGCCACATTTCCCCCTGGTTATTGATCCTTACGCTTTTTGCTACAAGTAAAAAACTTCCCGCGCAGGTCCTTACCTTAAATAGCGCTGTTGAAACCGGGCTATCCAATTATGCCTCTATTAAGGCAAAAAACAATTACCTGAGTGCCTCCAAAGCAACAGTTTTACAAAGCAGGAAAGAGTACCTTCCCAACCTGAATTTATCTGCCCAGCAAGATTACGGAACGGTTAACGGACAAAACGGGCCACTGTATGGTCTGGGCTTGTCGGTCGCATCCTCTGGACTGCCCCTGCCTCAGCAAAACTGGAATTCAGCATTTGGCGCCCTTTACCTAACCAATGTCAATTGGGATTTCTTCGCTTTCGGGCGAGCCAGGGAAAAGATCAATGTTTCGCAGTCCATGGTAAACCGCGACGAAAGCGACCTGGCACAGGAGCAGTTCCAGCACAGCATTCGCGTAGCTGCGGCATATCTCAACCTGCTTGCAGCGCAAAGGCTGACCAAATCATGGGAAAACAATCTGGAGAGGGCTTCTGCACTGAAGAATGTGGTGGTGACACGTGCCAAAAACGGCCTGATCCCAGGGGTCGATTCTTCACTTGCTAATGCGGAAGTTTCCAACGCTAAAATCAGTATTACACAGGCACGCGATTTTGAACAGGAGCAGGCGAATAACCTGGCCAGGTTGATGGGTATTACCAGCCAACAGTTCCAGCTTGACACCCTGTTTATTACGAAAATGCCGCAGTCGCTGTCAGACTCAACATATAAAAGTGAAAACCATCCTTTGCTGAAATTCTATGCCAGCCGGATTGCGGTAAGCGACCAGCAAGCTAAGTACTTCCACACGCTCGGAATGCCCACCTTCTCGTTATTTGGCGTTTTCCAGGGACGCGGGGCAGGTTTCTCGTCAACGTATGCAACAGATCAGCACGCTTACACCCAGAATTATTTCGAGGGCATCAAACCTGTGAGGGCAAATTATTTATTGGGTATTGGGGCTACCTGGAACATGACAAGCATCCTGCGTACGCGACAGCAAGTGACCGCCCAGAACTTTGTATCGAATGCCTTGAAGGAAGAATACAATCTGGTGGATCAGCAAATTAAAAACCAGCTGATCCTCTCTGAAAACAAAATCAAAAACGCGGTCGCCAATTTTCAAGAAGCCCCGGTGCAAGTCAAGTCGGCCTCCGACGCGTATCTGCAGAAAAGTGTTTTGTATAAAAATGGCCTGAGCAACATTGTCGACCTCACCCAGGCACTTTATATTCTTAACCGTGCAGAAACCAACAAGGATATCGCATTGAGCAACTTGTGGCAGGCATTGCTGCTGAAAGCCGCAGCCGCCGGTGATTTTAACATATTTCTGAACCAATAAAGGAAGATGGGTCAGGAATGGCCACCATTGACAACCACAAGTCGATCCTACAAATAACAGTATCATGGATTTAATACGTTTTGCATTACGGAAACCGATCACCATCATGGTGCTGGTGGCCGGTTTGTTCTTTTTTGGTATCAATGCAGTGCGGACCATCAAGGTCGACATTTTTCCAAAACTGGACCTTCCGGTGATGTACATCGCGCATCCATTCGGTGGCTATACGCCGACTCAGATGGAGACCTTTTTTGCCAAGCAATACATCAACATCCTGCTTTATGCAAACGGGATCAAAAGCATTGAAACAAAAAATATCCAGGGGCTGACATTGATGAAGGTCAATTTCTATCCGGGGACTAATATGGCGCAGGCTTCGGCAGAACTAAGCTCTTTCACCAATCGCGCCCAGGCCATATTTCCGCCAGGTTCCAATCCGCCATTTATTATCCGGTTTGACGCGTCCACTTTACCTGTTGGCCAGCTGGTGATCAGCAGTGAAAAACGTTCAAACAACGAGCTGCTAGATTTGGCCAATGTGTATGTAAGATCCACTTTTACCTCTGTTCCCGGTCTCGTCTCCGCACCGCCATTTGGAGGAAATATACGTACAATTGTCGTGAAAGCCGATCCGGAACTGATGAGGTCACACAACATTTCACCAGATCAGATTGTCGAAGCCTTGCGGGTAAACAACCAGACAGCCCCGTCGGGCAATGTACGCATCGGCGATAAAAACTACATTACGCCAACCAATACGACTGTCCGCAACATTGTCGATTTTGAGAACATCCCATTATTCAAAGGCGGTGTACAGAACTTGTATCTCCGCGACGTGGCCACAATCGAGGATGCAGCCGATGTTACAGTAGGTTATGGTCTTGTGAATGGAAAACGGTCGGTTTATTTGAGTATTGCAAAAAGTGCGGACGCCTCTACCTGGGAAGTAGTCCAGAAACTAAAAAGCGCTTTGCCACGCATTCAGAGTACATTGCCCGAAGATGTAAAGATCAGCTACGAGTTTGACCAGTCGACTTATGTGATGAACTCGGTGATGAGCTTGCTTACGGAAGGTGCCATTGGTGCAATCCTGACGGGTTTGATGGTGTTGCTGTTCCTCGGAGACCCTCGCGGCGCGTTGATCGTGATCCTTACAATTCCTACCTCGATCATTTCAGGTGTGTTATTTCTGAATTTGTTTGGCCAAACGATCAACATCATGACATTGAGTGGGTTGGCCCTCGCTATTGGTATCCTGGTGGACGAGAGTACGGTGACTATAGAAAACATTCACCAGCATCTGGATATGGGCAAACCCAAGGCACTGGCGATCTGGGATGCATGTCAGGAGATCGCATTTCCCAAATTACTCATCCTCTTTTGCATCCTTGCAGTATTTGCGCCCGCATTCACCATGGGTGGCATTCCGGGATCACTTTTCCTTCCGCTGGCATTGGCAATAGGTTTCAGTATGATCATCTCCTACTTCCTGGCCCAGACATTTGTTCCGGTTATGGCCAACTGGATTATGAAAGGAAAGCACCACAAGAAAAGCGACGGCACGGAAATGACGGATGCTGAAGAGTTTGCCGCATCGGGATTGAGCAGAAACAAAGAGGAGCAAAAAGAAGCATTGCTCCATCACACCCATCTCAATGCAGAGGGCAAGATCAGCCGTTTCGATCGCATAAGGGCACGTTTTCTGCGCTTCATCGAACGTATGATCCCGTTCCGGAAACCGATCGTCATTGCCTACCTGGTTATCACCACTGCTTTGGCTGCATTAATGCTCAATATGATAGGAAAGGATGTTTTACCGAAAGTAAATGGCAGCCAATTCCAGGTGCGGTTGCGTGCCCCGGAAGGTACGCGTATTGAAAGAACGGAGGAAAAAACATTGAAGACGATCCAGGCGATCAAAGACATTGTTGGTGCAGAAAATGTAGCCATTACGTCCGCCTATGTAGGTCAGCACCCGTCTTTATTCTCAACCAGCCCTATTTATTTGTGGATGGCGGGACCTCAGGAAGCTGTTTTGCAGGTCGGTTTACGTGAAGGCTTTCATACAAACCTGGATGACCTGAAAGAAAAAATCAGGCACCGTGTGAAACAAACGCAACCGGATGTTGCCCTTTCATTTGAGCCAATTGAATTGACAGATAAAATATTAAGTCAGGGTTCGTCCACACCCATCGAAGTGAGGATGTCCGGACGCAATAAAAAGTTAAACGAGGAGTATGCTCAGAAAGTAATGAAAAGTTTAAGGAATATCAGTTACCTCAGGGATATTCAGCTGGGCCAGTCCAATAAATACCCGGCGATCCGCATTGAGGTGGACCGTATCAGGGCAGCGCAACTGGGTGTAGACATGAATGATGTTTCCAGATCGCTTATCGCTTCTACTTCCTCATCCCGATACACCGATAAGAATATCTGGGTAGATGAAAAAGCCGGTTTAAGTTACAACGTGCAGGTCCAGATCCCGGAAAGCAAAATGAACAGTGTAAATGACATAGGCGAAATTCCTTTGCTGCGCAATTCCAACCGGCCTGTATTGGGCGACATTGCCGCCATAACACCGGATACCACGTATGGCGAGAATGATAACCTCGGTTCTATGCCAGTGTTATCCGTGACGGCCAATTTAAATAACACCGATTTGGGGCTTGCCAAAGAGGATGTGCAGAAAGCATTGGCCTCCCTGGGCGAACTTCCACGCGGGCTGACCGTTGAACTGATTGGAATGAGCCAGACGCTGACGGACACGCTCGATAGCTTGCAGAATGGTTTGATTGTAGCGATCGTGGTGATATTCCTGATGCTTGCTGCCAACTTCCAGTCATTTAAAGTTTCAGCAATCGTACTGGCAACTGTGCCGGCAGTTGTGCTGGGGTCGCTTAGCTTGCTTATATTAACCGGCTCTACTTTGAACCTTCAGTCCTACATGGGAATTATCATGTCGGTCGGGGTATCCATTTCCAATGCGGTTCTGCTGATTACCAATGCAGAACAACTTCGAAAGCACAGCGGCAATGCCATTGAGGCGGCGCAAGAGTCGGCCGGTTTAAGACTTCGCCCGATCGTAATGACGGCGGTCGCGATGGTGGTGGGCATGGTACCTATGGCAAGCGGACTGGGCGAGGCAGGTGACCAGTCGTCTCCTCTTGGACGTGCAGTAATCGGCGGGCTGATCGCCTCCACCTTCGCCGCGCTGTTTATCCTGCCGCTGGTTTTTGCCTGGGGGCAAGGCAAGGCAAGCACACAAAGCGTATCCCTCGATCCCGAGGACGAAGACAGTAAATTCTATGTTCCGATCACGAAATGATTTTAAGCACTGAACACATCAGAAAATGAAAAATATCAGTCACATCACGGCAGCAATGCTTTTCATGGCATCGGTTGCCTTATTGCAAGGATGCGGATCGTCCAAAGCTGAGGAAGAGGAAAAAAAGAAAAACGCGGCCGTCGAGGCTCCTGTAATTGAAACATTTACGCTCGAGAAAAAGCAATTGTCTTCCAGTTTGCAAATCCCGGGAGAACTTGTTCCTTTCCAGCAGGTCGACCTGTACGCAAAAGTGAGCAGTTTTGTAAAAAAACTGCACGCCGACGTTGGTACCGAGGTTACCCAGGGGCAGCTTCTTGCCTCGATGGAAGCCCCGGAAATTACCGCCCAGCTTACAGGAAGCCAGTCGCGCCTGAAGTCTCAGGAAGCATTATACCAGGCCAGCAAGGCGAACTACGATCGTCTGCTGGAAACAAGTAAGACACCTGGAACCGTTTCCCAGAACGATCTGGATGTGGCCCTGGCCAAACAGCAATCAGATCTGGCGCAGTTGGAAGCAGCAAGGTCGGCAAGCCGCGAAATCACCGATACCCGAAATTACCTGGAGATTCGCGCCCCTTTCAGCGGCGTGATCACCGCACGTAATGTCAGCGCTGGCGCGTATGTAGGCCCATCTGGCAAAGGATCTGAATTCCCTCTTTTCACATTGGTCGAGCAACGCAAGCTGAGATTGGTAGTGAGCGTTCCTGAGGCATATACAAGTTATCTGAAAAATAACAGCGCGGTAACCTTTAAGGTAAAATCCTTTCCCGACCAGAACTTCCCTGCAAAAGTGACCCGTCTGGCCGGTGCGCTGGACACCCGACTAAGATCGCAAAGAACGGAAATGGATGTGGTTAACAATGATAGAAAACTTTTACCGGGTATGATAACGGAAGTTTCCATTCCGCTTACAGGCGATGTCAACTCATTCGCTGTCCCCAGATCAGCTTTATTGAATTCTACCCAGGGTACCTATGTCATAAAAGTTACAAACAAAAAAGCAGCCTGGGTCCCAGTCAAAACTGGCGCTAAAACGACTGATCAGGTGGAAATTTTTGGGGATATCAAGGAAGGCGATGTCATTGTGAAAGCCGCCAATGAGGAAATCAGGGACGATTCTGAAATTAAAAACCAGAAGACCGTCACGCAATAAGCAGGCAACAAATTCTTTAAAGCCTTTTGCTGCCCGTTAAAACGATGCGTAGCTTAAAACCTGCAAGGTCCGTTTTAACCTCCTGGCAACGTCCGTCTTTGTAAGAATATATACCTTGCTTTCCGTCCGGCAAAGACACGCCATACTTGCCTTCAGAGAGCTTTTTAACGCTGCACATTTTGCCATAACGTTCGGAATAAACTTCGTTGATATTGATAGGCTCTTTGTAATAAAGCCCTGTTATGGTACTGTTGATGGGTGCATTCAATTCCAGCTTGGGCTTGTCCTCAGCATCTTCGCCCGAGAAAAACACTTCATAAAGCGATTTGTTGCTACTCTTTGTAAGCGTCTTCTCTTTCAGATCGCCGTTAACGTGGTGTGAGCACATAGCAGAAACGAGCTTGCCTTGTACGTAATTGGTCTGTGTGGAATAGGTCCCTTTATAAAACATGACCTTAAAGTCCGACTCGATCCGATGGGTTTCGGTGTCGGCAGCCCCCTTGTCGTCAAATACCTTCAGTGAACCGATCGTGCGCCCCGCGACGATCACATCGTAAACATGCTGGCCCTGCGCCATTGAACAGCAGACCAACATCATACCAATAAGCGCGAAACCTGAAATTCTCATCTTCATAAAGTCATTGCCGGAATAGTGTGCAATCTATATATAACAGTATAACTTTCGTTCCTATTGCCCTGCGTCAAAAACCAGAGTCGATTTTGCCTGATTGACAACTAGTTATAAAAAATCAATAAAAAAATGGGGATTGATTGAAACAGTGTCAACCTCAAACTGTCAACCAATCCCGACAGTTTCAGAATATACCGAACTTTAAAGTAAGATTATATGAGATGTTACTTAGATCACCGTCCGTCAGGCCATTTCCCTTCGCACTGAATGCCTTTCGATAGGAAACTCCAGGACTGAAACGCATCCATTTCAAAAGATTGAACTCCACTTGCATTCCCGGTTCCATTACAAAAAAGAATTTAGCATCGTTGCCGTCATAACGGTCACCCCAATCAGAATCCCAGTTGTTGATATCACCTCTGTCGTATTGCAGGCTAAAGCCGGTACCCGTCATCAGGTTTACATTAAAATGAACTGCCTTTGTGGACGCTACCACATATTCGGTCATTAATCCCACTTGTCCGTACTGGTAACTGACTTTGTCCCCGGGGAAATGTTGATTTGCTAAAGGGACAGGAATGTAGTTGGTGGTAGCGGCAGCTTCCACTCCGAGCAAAAATCGCTGATTGATAAACCAGCCGCCATATAGCTCGGGCATATTGGCATAATGTCCGTTGATCTTGGTGAATTTGTTCGACAAAGCAGCATATCCGCCCGATTTATGGATACCTGTACTTTTAAAGATGGTCTCGTTTTGTTGAGCAAAGCTCTCCTCAGAAAATACCGTGCAAAAAAGCAAAATGGATGATAGAACGATCTTTTTCATGATTTCTGAATTTTTTCCTCTCAGACAATCCAGCGAAAGCTTCCCCCTATCCCGTTCCTGGAATTAAATGCCGCGAATGACACTTGAACAGCATTCGTGCCAATTAGTGCATCCGTGGCGTTATCACCATAACGAGTTGCTAAAATGTTATTTGGCCATAGAAAAATCAAGCTGCTGAATTAATGCGGGGTTTTCAGGAGAGAGCGTGAAATACACTTTGATATCGCCATTACTACCCTTCAGCAAAAAAGTCCCGCGCAGCTGATTTTCAGGGATCATGTCGGTTGATCCGGTAATGCTTCCGGTTTTAGCTAAAAGAATATCCAGCTCTTTTTTCCGATGAGAAACGGACCGGTCAGGAAAGAAATTCTCGGCAAAAATGCCGCTCTGCTCCGCATTTTTCCAATCGGGAAGCAGCTTGATCAACTCCTCCTTTCTCTTCTTCAATATCGCAGAAACGGCGATTGGAAGCGGTTTAAGACCAGCCAGTGTGATGATTGTGTCCAATACGGCTGTATTGATGGTCGCCATTCCGGCATAAGTGCGGTTGGCGTAGGCAAGAATACCGATCCCATACTCTGGCAAAATCTGCCATTGGCTTCCAAAGCCAGGCAAACCACCCGTATGTCCGACACCAGTCCGCCCTTCACAGTCCTTGCTCCACCTCAAACCATAGCCATAAGCTGTTGTCATGGCGCATACCCGGCCGCTGGGATATTTAAAACTGGCATTCAAGCTGTTGAAATTCCATGGCATCTGCATTTCACGTACATCACTTCTCAGTACAGGGCCCGTTTCAGGAGTGGAGCTGGGCGGCCAGGCAGACAGATGAAAGCTCACATATTTACTGAAATCGTCGATTGATGTAATCAATCCGCCCATTGCGCCATAGGTACCGTCATGTTCCAGTTCTTCCTCCTTCCAGACGTCGTCCTCATAGCGATACCCGTGGGCAAGCAATGCTTTGGGAGCAAGGGTGTATTCCCAAATGGTATTGTTCATCCCCAGCGGTTTAAAAATCTTCTCGTTGATATATTGCTGGTAAGGTTTGCCCGATACATTCCCGATGATTTTGCCCAATAAAGCAAAACCCAGGTTCGCATATTCATAGGTGACTCCGGGAACATTGGAAAACGATATCCCCTTCCTGATCAAATTAATCAGGTCGTCATCATGGGTATCCAGCTGACGGTCGCCCCAGGGGTTGTCTTCGGGAAAGCCCGCTGCGTGTGTCAGCAAATGCCTGATGGTAATCGGCGGTGCGTCTTTTGTGAGGCCGGGCATATCTTTCAGTTCGGGGATATATAAGTACGCGGGATCGTCGAGTTTCAGTTTCCCCTCTTTTCTCAATGCTAGAATTCCCATCGCGGTAACGCTTTTAGACATCGACGCGATGCGAAAAAGCGATTTCGGCGAAGCTTTGGTGGAAGCAGCTATTTCCGAAAAGCCCTGGCCGCCTGATAATAACAGCTTCCCATCCACCACCAGCCCGAATGCCAATCCAGGAAAATGGTTCCTTTCGGCGTACTCCTTGTATAATTTCTGTATAACAGGCAGTGTGGCTTTGATCTTCTCAGTTCTTTCGGCCGGGGACGGCTGCGCCCGCAAGATCAAGATGGCCAGGGTAAAGCAAAATGTAAAAATCAGTCTCAGCATGAAGCCAGTAAGTTTAGGTGAACATCTTAATTTAAATAATTCCAGTCTCATTTTACTACTATTTTTGATATTCTCCACCCGGTAGGCTTCAACAAAGTATATTCAAAATCCATTTTCTTCATTTTGTACAACACATACTTTTTAACTTTATTTAAAAAGTACGCAGTATCTGCAACTATTACCTTCATAAAACGTTAATTTTGCAGTGTCAAAGCAGTTTAGGTATGATAGTAATCGCCAATGCTGAATTTTTGATCAGAAAATAATTATTGAAAAAATTACATTAGTCAGAAAGATAAATGATGAGCTGCCAAAGCTTGTATAAATTTTCACTCCTATGAATTATTCAATTTTCGCCCCGTCCGACTCCCGAAAGTACCTGCGACTTGCCGTAGCAGCATTCTTTTTTGTGCAGGGTTTGAGTTTTGCAGCCTGGGCGAGCCGCATTCCGGATATTAAGAATATGCTCCACCTGACGGAAGGTGGGTTAGGCACCGTTCTGCTCGCCTTGCCCATCGGTTTGATGGCGAGCCTGCCCATCTCGGGCTGGATGGTTACCCATTACGGCAGCAAGAAAATGATCCTGATCGGTGCAATCTTATATGCGACTACCCTGACATTCATCGGTTTCGTAACAAGGACTGAGCAATTGGTAATCGCACTTTTCGCATTTGGCCTTTGGGGAAACCTGACCAACATTGCGATCAATACGCAGGCCGTGGCCGTAGAGCAGGTTTATGGTAAATCCATCATGGCGTCCTTTCACGGGCTCTGGAGCCTGGCCGGCTTTGTGAGCGCGATGATCGGCTCGTTCTTCATCTCCGTAAGTATCCCCCCTCAGATTCATTTTATTATCATTGCGGTTGCCGCATTCGCGATCATTTTCACTGCCTACAAGCACACCATGCCCGATGGGGAAAAAAACGAAGGAGAACCTCAGCCAATGTTTGTAAAACCTGACCGTGACCTGCTTACCTTGGGCCTTATCGGTTTTTGTGCTATGGTTTGCGAAGGCGCTATGTTTGACTGGAGCGGCGTTTATTTCCAGGAAATTGTAAAAGTACCTTCTTCGATGACTACGCTGGGTTACGTTGCTTTTATGGGCACGATGACTGGTGGTCGTTTCGCTGGCGATTTTCTGGCTAACCGCCTGGGAAGGATGAAAATGCTTCAGATCAGCGGTACCTTAATGGGCACAGGGCTCGCTATCGCCGTGCTTTTCCCCTACCTCATACCATCCACATTTGGTTTTCTACTGGTCGGCTTCGGTGTTTCTTCGGTCGTTCCCCTCGTTTACAGTGCTGCCGGAAGATCCACTACCATGTCGGCGGGAATGGCACTTGCGGCCGTCTCCTCCATCAGCTTTATTGGATTTTTGATCGGACCTCCGTTAATCGGGATCGTGGCGCAGTTCGCCGATCTTCGCTGGTCGTTTGCGATCGTAGGTGTTTTGGCTTCGGTTACTGCTTATTTATCAACCAAAGCGCGCCTGATCAGATAACCTCACTGGTATACAATTTGATATGTAAAACGGAAGACCGAACTGGTTTTCCTTTTTTGTTTTAATCCCATTGATATGAGAAATCTCCTTTTCGCATGGCTGGTATTGGCTTTTGCAAATCCGGTCCATGCACAGAAAGACTCTTTACGCAGCCTGGATATCAATCTCGAAAATTACGACTATCCCTTTTCAGTTTCGTTCATTGAATTCGAATCTCAGGGAGAAAGGATCAAAATGGCTTATATGGACGTCAAACCTGCCCAGCCGAATGGGAAGTCGGTCATGCTGCTGCATGGAAAAAACTTCAACGGGGCTTATTGGGAACAAACTGCCAAAGCATTGACAGAGAAGGGTTACCGGGTAATCGTCCCTGATCAGATTGGCTTTGGTAAATCCTCCAAACCGGTTCATTTTCAGTACTCCTTCCACGAACTGGCGGCCGATACAAAAAGGATCCTGGATAAACTTAACGTTCACAAGACGGTCGTTCTGGGCCATTCCATGGGTGGAATGATCGCCGTGAGATTTACATTGATGTTTCCGGAGGCAGTAGAGAAACTAGTCCTCGTAAATCCACTTGGTCTGGAAGATTACAAGCTTAAAGTGCCATTTCAATCCATTGACAAATGGTACCAGAGTGAGCTCAAAAGCGATTTCAACAGCATCAAAAATTACCAGCTGAGCAGCTACTATGATGGAAAATGGAGGGACAGTTATACCAAATGGGTAAACTTATTAGCCGGATGGACATTAAACAAAGAATATCCCCGTATCGCCTGGAATTCCGCGCTCACCTACGATATGATCTACACCCAGCCGGTTTGCTATGAATTTGACAAAATAGCCAATCCTACCCTCCTCATCATCGGACAACGTGACAGGAGTGCGATAGGAAAGAACCTGGTTACTGAAGAAGTGCGGAAGACCCTGGGCAATTACCCGTCACTGGGGAAACAAACGCAATCCAGAATCAAAAATGCCCAGCTTGTCGAATTAGACAACCTGGGCCATGCACCACACATTGAAGATTTTGAACGGTTTATTGCGCCCCTAATTAAGTACTTAAACCCTTAACCCAGAAACTGTTTCAGGTAATTTCTACTGGTGAGTATTGCACTTTGTACATCTGTAATGCTGCCCTCATAGGCCTTATCCTCCACTTCGATCACCACCGGGCCTCTGTAACGAACATCCGTTAGTGCAGCGAAAAAGGCGCGCCAGTTTACATCGCCCAATCCGGGTAATTTTGGAGAATGGTACTCCAGCGGGTTTGCCATAATGCCTACACAGTTAAGTTTACTTTTGTAAACCTTAGCATCCTTCAAGTGTATGTGATGAAGCCTTGATTTATAATTGTAAATTGGATAGGTTTCATCCATCATCTGCCAAATCATATGGGACGGATCATAATTCAGGCCCAGGGTCGGGCTGGGAATGATCTCAAACATCCTGTCCCATACAGCCGGACTAATAGCCAGGTTTTTTCCCCCTGGCCATTCGTCGTCCGTAAAAAACATCGGGCAGTTTTCAATTGCGATCTTGACATTACATTCCTCTGCAACTTTCACAATTGCAGGCCAGACATCGGCAAATCGCGAAAGATTGTCCTTGATACTTTTGGCCGGGTCACGTCCTATGAAAGTAGTCACCACGGGAATACCCAGTTTAGCAGCCCCTTTGATGACTTGTTTTATATGTTCAATGAAGTATTCCGAACGGTTTGGGTCCGGGTCCAACGGATTGGGATAGTAGCCTAAGGCAGAGATAAAAATATTGGCCTCCTTTAAGGCGTAGCGGATTGACGACACCTTGGTGTCTGTCAAACTGTTTACATCGATGTGCGTAACCCCTGCATACCTTCTGGTATCCGCATTTTCTGAAGGCCAGCACATCATTTCTACGCATGAAAACCCATGATTTCCCGCAAACTTGACAACATGTTCGAATCCGAAATCAGCTAAAATGGCGCTGTTAAAACCTAAATGGAGCATATGATTTGGTTTTTGAGGCAAACTTCCGGAAAAAACTCCCGGCATTCAACAATTGTCCTCAATTCCATCCAAATTTTAAGCAGCCTCATCAATTCAGGTCGCCATTGGTAAATATCACCAGGTATGAAATCCTTTTAATTTTAGTAATATTGACTCGACAAAACCAAATGAATCTTAATACTTTAGACAATCATGGCAGACTCCGATCCGGGTATTGGCAGAAAAATACTCAGCTTTTTTATCAAGGAAAATGACGAACCGGCCAAACCCGGACCAGTCAGCGCCCCAACTACCGAACAGCCAAAGCAAGCTACTGCCCAAACAGTCCCCAATGCAGCAGCAACAACAAATGTCGACCGGAAATTTGTAGAGCACTTTGTGAGCCTGCTGGAAAAGGCAAATCTTCCTGGCCCGGATTATTTTGAATATAAGCAGGCACTTCAGAACATGGAAGGCCTGGGTCTTGGGGAAGAAAAGCAATTTCAGGCCGCCTGGGCAAGTTTTAAGGCAATGGGCGCCGTTACGGATTCCCTGATCTTGAAAACCTCAGCCGAACAGTATCTTTCCATTCTTGAAAAGGACCGCACGTCATTTCTAAAAGACGTTGAAAAAGCGATCAAAGACAGGGTTGGCTCCTTGCAGGATGAGCATCAGAAACTGGAAAACGCAAATGCTGCACTTGCGCAGCAAATTGCCGACATCCAGAAGAAAATAGACGACAATAAAAACCGGCTTGGACAAATTTCGGGTGAAGTGACCGAGCAGAGCGCAAAAATCAATGCCAATAAGGACAGCTTTGAGATCACTTACATGAGCTTCGTAGAACAGATCAAGTCCGATTTAACTAAGATTAACCAATACATTAAATAACCTAACACATCGAAAACAATGGCAACACCGGATTTTTCTCAAATTGGCGGCCCCCAGGAGGATGTTTCGAAGCGTTCGTACTGGAGTAAACCGGAAGGTATCACCTCCCTCCTTTTTTTAGGCGGGCTTGGCGCGGCTGGCCTCTATTTTTGGAACAAAATAGCCGCTTTCCTGATCGAAGTGACTCAAAATACACTGTACCTGGCTTTCTTGATGGGCATACTGGCGCTGGTCATATTTCTTTTTACCAGCAAGGATGTCCGTACCGCAGTCTTCTTCCTTTTCAAAACGCTGATGCGCAATATTACCGGCCTGATCATCAAGCTGGACCCGATCGCAATCATGAAGATCTACATAGACGATCTGAAAGAAAAAAGGGAGAAAATGCAGGGACAAATCAATACGTTAGCTGGCCAATTGGTTAAGCTCAATAAAAATATCAACGAAAATAACGAGCAGATCAAGCAGAAATTCGCGGAAGCAAACAAGGCAAGCACCATGCTGGATCGCCCTGGCATGAAGGAAACGGCTTCCCTGGCGACGATTGAAGGGGCCGGGTTGCAGGAAATGAACGAAAAGCTTTTTCCTTTGCAACGCAACATGAAAACCGTGCTTGAATTCATGGAAAAGGTTAATAAGAGCGCTGATTACATCATTAAAGAGACCGAGATTAAAGTTAAACTGAAAGAGGCTGAATACAGGATTGTAAAAGAAAGCTCCAACGCCTTGCGCACAGCGATCAGTATTTTCAAAGGCAACCCAGATAAGAAATTCTATTTCGACGAGTCCATGGAGTACATCCAGGACGATATGAGCCAGAAACTGGGTGAAATGAAGAGGGCTATGGACCTCTCGCTGGACTTTATAAATGGGGTCGACGTGCAAAACGGCCTGCTTTCCGACAAGGGACAGGCCATGCTTGAAGCCTATAATTCCAATCAATTCAAATTCATCCAGCTCGACGCCCCTCCAACATCAACACGGTCGATCGAAACCCCGAAGGATTCGAGCTATAAAGGACTTTTAGATTAATTTTTCTTTTGTAAACCGATTTAACACTGTTCAATATTTAACATAACCCCATGAAAAGACTAACCGTTGCCGGCCGCCTGATCATCACAGCCATTATTTTAGGCGCTTTATTTGTCGGATATAAATACCTGGGAGGCCAGCAAGCCTTGAACAAAATGGCTAAGGATCAGACCCAAACGAGTGAAACTGATACCACAATGGCCGCAACTGAAGAGCCTTCAACCAACGAAAGCGGCAGCACAGATTCGCAAACAGCCAGTACAGAAACTTCCGCCTTTACCTATACCCCACCCGCGCCTGTCGATGGCAAATTAAAGGGCGTAGTTGAGTTAGGGGCCAGTGGTTTTAATTCATTTATCATCAAAGTAGACAAGGAAAAGCGCTGGAATCTTGAAAAATCAGAGTTCGGAAATAGCCTCGTGACAGAAAACATGGCAACCGACGAAGACATCCGTATCGGACTGAAAAAGTATATCGGGGGCATGCTTGATTTCGGGGTAGGCAGTAAGGACATCCATTTCGTGGTGAGCTCCGGAGCTGCCAAGGCAGAGGTCACTCAGAAGATCACCCGTGCGTTGAAATCCCTCGGATATGTGGTTAACACGGTCACTCCGGAACAGGAAGGCCAACTTGCATTGAAATCGGTTTTACCGGCTGAATACGCGGATAAGGCATTTGTAGTGGATATTGGTTCAGGTAACACCAAAATTTCCTGGGTGGGCGACGGAAAGGTTTCGGCTCTGGAATCTTATGGTGCCAAGTATTTTCAGGAAGGGACAGACGATTCTAAGGTATATGAAGAAGTGATGGCAAAAGCCAAGCAGGTACCAGCCAGTCTGAGAAAGACCTGCTTCATTATCGGTGGCGTACCCTTTGAAATGGCCAAGGAAGTACGCAAAGGAAAGGAACGCTATACTACCTTGAGTGCCCCACTCGCCTATTCCAAGCTTTCCAACGCGAAAAGCAAGGCCGGCGTCAACATTTATAAAGCCGTCAAAGATGCGACTGAATGCAATCAGTTCGTATTCGACTGGGACGCGAACTTTACAATCGGATTTCTCCTGGGGTTATAAGATCTTACTGGGTTTCATGAAGGGAAGAGGGACGGTCCCCCTTCCCTTTTATACATTTCAAAATGACGCTTTCACAACTCTTCAATGCAATATCGGAAAACCCATGGCCTACCGTGGTTTACTTTTCTATACTTCCATTTACTACCTGGGCTATTGGTCAAGTAGCAACGGGAAGTTATAATGTTAAATTTTGGAGTTTAATATATGCAATTATTGTTTACGCAGTCTGCATCCCCGGAATCTTTGCGACAACCCTCAATATTTACCTTTTTCTCTTCGAGCGGCAAAGCATCTGGCAGGCGAATATTGTTTTGCAATTTCTGCCAATCATTTCAATGGCCATTACCCTGATGCTGATTAAAAGGAAGATCCCATTCTCCCTGATCCCAGGTTTTGGCAAACTTTCCGGATTTCTTACATTGATTGCGGCGCTCATTGGAGTGATGTGGTTTTTCGACAGAATCCACTTAGTAGCATGGACTTACGTTCCATTCAGTGTGATTTTAATTGGTTTTATCCTCACCTTGCTCGCCATCAGATTTGCATGGAGCAAACTGTTTTGAATACACCTGCATACATACAAATCTCAGTCAGTGACGAGCAGAAGCTTTTTGCCCGCGAATTGGTCGAGCATTCTCTTCGCCATCACCAGGTGTCCAATATCTGGGACCGTCATGACGACAAACTTTCGCAAACACGGATGATGCGTTTCACAGGTAGTTTGGGTGAAATCGTTTTTGCCGACTGCTATCACCTTCCCCGGCCTATCCGCTCATTCGGAGCTGTAGACGGCCAGGATTGGGGCCAGGATTTTTTGATCCAATCCGAAGAGCACGCTTTTTCCGTTGATATTAAATCAATGAAACGAAAATCAGGGATTTTGGCAGAAGACTACGTTTTGAATATTCCGTCTTCCCAATTGCACAAACCCAATTCCAAAACTTCACATTATTTCTGCATTTCATTCCACCAGTCAGAAACCGACGGTACAATCGCCTCTCTGATCGGCTTCATTGATAAGCAAGCATTGGAAGCTGGCACAGTGGGACAGCTTTACAAATCGGGAACAAAACGCGTGAGGGCCGACGGAAGCAGCTTCACTTTTCATGAAAATACTTACGAGGTTTTGTTCAGGGATATTGATCCGCCTGTGGTTACTGATTACTTGAAACGCTTGAATGGGTTCCGCCTTTGTCATCTGAAGTAGCATTTTTATACGTATATTTGAATGCATGTTACTCAACTGATACGTATAAAATGAAGGCGGAAAATGATCCAAAAGTAAAACTGACATTAAGCGTGAAAAAATCAGTGATTGAAAAGGCGAAGAAATACGCCGCCCAACATGGCACATCTGTATCTCAGCTTCTCGAGACACATTTGTCCGATTTGCAGCATGCTGAGAAAGATGAATTCGAACAATACGCTAACATTGCCGATCAGCTCTTTGGATGTGCGAAAGGCGGCCCTTTGAGCCAAATGACGGATAAGCAGATAAAGGACCTTATGGTGAAGGACAAATTTGGTGTATGAAATTATTTTTAGACACAAATGTCCTCGTAGATCACGCACTGATAAGATTAACCGGGCAACCCTATGAAGCCAAATTCCTGATTTCGTGGGCATTGAAAAATGAAGTTCCCCTATTCATTTCTCCAGGAAGTTTCTACACATTCACTTATGTCCTGCAAAAGGAGGGGATAAGAAATGAGCAGTTGAAGAAAACGTTGAGTATGTATCTCCAAATTTTCAACATTTGTAGTATTGATAAGGAATGTCTTTTAAATGCTCTTGACTTTAACGGGAGAGATATCGAAGACTCTTTTCAACTTCATGCTGCCTTCGGAGAAAAATGCGACTATCTCATCACCAATAATGTCAAAGATTTCCGAGTTTCTTCCGACAGGTTAACTGTTCTTACAGCAAAAAATTTTGTAACAAACGTCCTAAAACAGAAACCCGGCATCGATTTTTAATCTTTAATGGCTTCACAATCCCGCACTTACGATAAAAAGAAACTGTTTGGGCAAGTTTATACCCCCTTTCACATCGTAGACAGAATCCTGTTCCAATGCGGGTTTTACGATGCGGATCTCGCAAACAAAAAAATCCTCGACCCGGCTTGCGGTGACGGACGCTTTTTGGTCCCTGCTGCGGAGTATATCGTCAGGAATGCACCGCCGGAAGAACTGGCAGATCGGCTCAAACTGATTCAAGGCTGGGATATCGACCCGGAGGCAATCCGAATTTGCAGACAAAATCTTGATGATTTGATAGCAGGATTGGACATTCAAATCAATTGGAATTTACAGGAGCGCGACGCATTGAGGCAGAAGGATTCTGGCGAGAAATTCGATTTTATTGTCGGAAATCCACCGTACATACGCATTCAACATCTCTCCGAAAGCCAGAGGAAGTACATTCAGAGCCATTATTCTTTTTGTCAAAATGGCTCCACGGATGCTTACGTCGCGTTTTTCGAGTTGGCATCGGCACTTTTGTCAGATCAAGGAGTGTGTGGGTTTATTACGCCCAATTCCTTTCTTACCTCCGAAACCGGGAAGACGCTTCGCTCCTATTTTGAAACTCAGCAAAATCTATCATTCATTACCAATTACGGCTCCGTTCCGGTTTTTGGTAACACGGGAACCTATCCGGTTATTACGGTCTTTGACAAAATCAAAAAAGATCAGTTCCGCTTTGAATTATGCATCAATACGGATTTTCAGTACAAAGCCCGTGATATTGAATTCTCGGAACTCGAATCCCGTAAGCCGTGGAAATTGTCGGTAAATCTGAACCAATTGATTGAAGGCAGACGGCTTGGCGATGTTTGCCAGATTTCAGTAGGTGTTACTACCCTGGCGGATGCATGCTATCTGTTCTCCATAATCGAGGAAAACGATGGCATTGTGTATGCAAAAAATAAGACCGGCCACTTCGCTTATCTCGAAAAAGAATTGCTGAAACCAATCGTCAAAGGCTCCAAACTGAAAACCTCAAACGACCCGGTAACTGAATTCATCCTGTTTCCCTATCAAAAAGACGCCTTCGACAAGCACCGCATTATTCCGGAAGAAGTACTCCAATCAAAATTCCCTCAAACTTTTTCCTATTTCCTTAAAGTAAAACCGCTTCTTGATCGTCGTGATAACGGAAAGGCCAACCCGGTTGCATGGTACGCTTTCGGCAGGGCACAGGGACTGGACAGTTCATTTGGTAAGAAAATCATTTTCTCTCCCATGAATCTGGCACCCAATTTTGTCCTGTACGAAAATCCTTACGCCACGGTTTATTCGGGCTATTTTATCAAATATGATGGTGATTATGAATTTTTGCTGGGCCAGTTGAACTCTCAAAGAATGGCGGATTTTGTTGCGGTGGCCGGCAGGGATTTTCAGGGTGGTTATAAGGGCTATAACAAAAAAGTTATTGAAAATTTTATCATCACCAACCTCTCCTAGTATGGGTATTCAGCATTCGGCTGACAGACTTCTGTGGCTTTGTGAGAACATTCCAGCACGGATTGGAGCAATAGATGAGAGCGAATTTTCCTTTAGACCACTGACGACGAAGTGGAGTAAAAAGGAGATTCTAGGCCATTTAATCGACAGTGCTGCCAACAATCACCAACGATTTATTCGAATACAGTTTGAAAATGAGCCCATTATATATTACGAACAGAATCAATGGAACGCGTTAAGTCATTATCAATCCATCGAAACAGTTCAATTGATACTGCTTTGGAAACATTATAATCTGCACCTAATCGAAATCATCCGCCATATCCCTGAGGATAATCTAGCGAAGAACGGGATCGGGAGAGATGGTATGAAACATACACTGAAATTTTATATCGATGACTATGTTAACCACATGGAGCATCACCTGCGACAGATTATTGCTTATTAATTCATAAAAAATCATACGTTTCGGGGCTGATAGAAAACATAAATAAACGAACGTTCATTTATATTTGTAAAAAAGCATTTGTGAATTGAGGACAAGAGATACCAATAAAGAAGCCCTGATCAGGGAAAAAGCCATTGAAATCATTGTCAACCACGGCTTTGACGGACTGAGTATGCATAAACTGGCCAAGTCTGCCGGGGTGTCGGTAGCGACCATTTACATTTATTTCAAGGACCGGGAAGACCTGATCCAGCAACTTTATACAGAAGAAACCAGGAAAATGTCAGAGGCTACATTGCTGAACTTTGACCCGGAAGCGCACTTTGACGAAGGCCTGAAAGTGCAGTGGCTGAACCGTATGAATTATTGTCTGAAAAACCCCTACAGCATGACCTTTATGGAGCAATTGAAACATTCGCCCTTGGTCGACCGGTCTACCATGGATACGCGCTTTTTAAATGCCATGTCGCGTTTTGTACACAAAGCAATCGAGCGAAACGAGATCGTACAACTGCCTGTCGAGATTTACTGGTCGATCGCATTTGCGCCGTTATACCAATTGGTCAAGTTTCATATTTCGAAGACATCCATGCCCGGCAGGCCTCCGTTTGTGTTCGACGAGGAAAAAATCAACCAAACACTTGAACTGGTTATCAAGGCTTTAAAACCATAGAATGAAGTTTTACGACTACTCAACACCTACCGCCTGCTATGAAAAGTTACGCCACAGAAGAATTCGTATTGGTTTTCAGGACGAATATCAGCAAGAAAAAACACATTAAATCTATATCGCCTTTTCTGAACGGATGTGGCGAAATTATCAGGTGGAATGTGGATTTATCCGACATCGATCATGTGTTACGCATTGAAACAACCCATCCCGACTGCCGCCCTGTGATCGAACTGGTCACGAAAGCAGGCTACGCATGCGAAGAATTAACAGACTAGCTCCTTAATTAAATCATCAATATGTCAGAACAAAAAACAAGTATTTTTTCGGGCTACGAAAAATTCATTATCGCTATTCTCGCCACGTTACAGTTTACCGTGGTACTCGACTTCATGGTCATTTCTCCCCTCGGGTACATTTTATTGGACAAACTTTCCATCAGTACCTCGCAGTTCGGGCTGGTGGTTTCGGCTTATGCATTTAGCGCTGGCTCCGCAGGGCTGCTAACGGCAGGTTTTGCCGATAAATTTGACCGAAAAAAAATGCTGCTCTTTTTCTATTCCGGTTTTGTGATCGGAACATTGCTTTGCGGCATAGCGCCCTCCTACCATTTTCTGTTGATGGCTCGGATCTTCACGGGACTTTTCGGCGGTGTAATCAGCTCCATCAGCTTCGCGATCATCACCGATCTCTTTCCAATCCAGGTGCGGGGGCGTGTGATGGGTTTTGTGCAAATGGCATTTGCAAGTAGCCAGGTCTTAGGAATACCGATCGGATTGTATCTTGCCAAAACATTCAGCTGGCATGCACCGTTTTTTATGATCGTCGGGCTTAGCGTCATTGTCGGCTTCCTGGTAGTGACTTATATGAAGCCGATCAACACACACTTGAAATTACAAACCGGTGGCAATGCGTTTCGGCATTTGGGAAAAACGCTGGTACGTCCTGAATATCTCCAGGGATTTGCGGCAACCACGTTACTGGCCACGGGTGGTTTTATGCTCATGCCGTTTGGTACAGCTTATGGGGTGAACAACCTCGGGATCAAGGAAGCGCAGCTTCCCACCCTATATATGATCACCGGCATCTGCATGTTGGTATTCAGCCCGCTGATCGGAAAGCTAAGTGACAAGATCGGCAAATATAAAGTGTTCGTCGGTGGCTCGGTCGTCACTTGTATCATGACGCTCATTTATTGCAATCTGAGTGTAACGCCGCTCTGGATTATCATCATTTTGAATGTCCTCCTATTCGTTGGTATCACAGGCAGGATGATCTCCGCCTCGGCACTCATGACAGCAGTTCCCGAACCGCAAGATCGGGGCGCGTTTATGGGCATCAACTCTTCGATCCAGCAAATTGCCGGAGGGATAGCTTCTCTCATCGCTGGTTTTATTGTATATGTAAGCAGCAGCGGTCTCATCGAAAATTACCCCACTTTGGGAAATGTGGTCGTCTTCGCCGTAATCATCACAGCCATTTTAATGTACAGGATCCATCGCTATGTAGCTGCGAAGCTCGCCTCAAGCGCCGCCTCCGAAGCCCAGAAAACATCTGTTTAGCCATTCCTTCTTCCGTGTATCAGTCCAAGGCATAGTCGTCCTTGGACTGATGATACCCCTTCTTATCACATGCCATCGATAAGCTCCGGGGCTTATTGAAAGTTGCAACCTTACAGCTTGCTATACTCGGGATTCTCCAATCCTCTGCTCTCCATCTGTCGCCAGACAATTCCCGGTCAATTTTCTCCGCCCAACTACTCCAAGCAAATTTTACTAATTACCTGACAAAGAAGTATTTATTAAAATAGACCTCAACATTCTTAAACAAATTCTTTTAATACTTATTATTCTTTTAAATAGTTTCATACATTTACAAAGACAAAAACTTTTGAGACTTTCTATTTATAAATATTAGCTGTAAAAATATTTTACGTTTATTTACATACGGAACGTAAGATAAATTAATACTTTTTATACATATAATATTTGTACATGAAAATCATCAGTATTGTCAACAACAAAGGTGGTGTAGGAAAGACTACTTCTGCCCAGAGCATTGCTGCAGGCCTCAGCAAATTTGCCAATGCAAGAGTACTTGTTATTGACCTGGATGCGCAGGCAAGTCTTACCAAGAGTTTCGGCATTACACATGCCGGGCTCAAAAAAGACAGCGGCTCATTCATCACCGGCGAATACGAATTTGATGAGATCGTAAAGCGTGTTGGAGATATTGATATATTGCCCGGGTCAGCGGAAATGATTCACAGGGAGGACACCATCAAGTCGGCCCCGGTATTCCCTTTCAATCTCAGGATTGCGTTGGAAAAAGTAAAGGACCGTTATGATTTCGTGATCATCGATTGCCCGCCCGCCCTGTATGGAAACACCAGGTTGGCATTGGTTTCGTGTCATCAATATTACGTTCCGCTACAGGCAGAGTTTTTGAGTTACGAGGGTTTACGCAACTTTTTGGTTTACTCCGCAGAGATCAAAAAGATAAGTCCGAGTACCAACCTGGGCGGCGTTTTTGCGACACGCTATAATCCTAAAATCAGAAAAAAGATCAGCCATGAGCTGATCGCTGCCACGAGAGAGCAGCTTGGTGAAGTATTTATGGATTCGTACATTCGCGACAACATTGCCTTGTCGGAAGCACAGGCGAATGGCACAACCATATTTGATTATGCGCCCGACAGCAACGGTGCGGAAGACTATTATAAGCTAACTAAAGAAATACTGGAACGAATTAATAACTGACACCTATGGCAAAGGAAAGGAAATTTGAGTTTGCACCCCTACCCCTCGTTACCGACGTTGAGGAAGAGCCAATCAACAAGCCCGGCGAGGCCCCGGACGGAGCCCCAACCAAAGTAACTTTCGATTGTGACTACATCCTGATGGAGAACATGAAAGATTATGGGTACTGGGAAGGACTCACTCAAAAAGACATTATTCTCGAATCCTTAAAGCTATATTTTCAGGATAAAGAAATCAGGCCTCGTCCCGACAAAATCCGCAACAGGACCAAAGTAGGCCGGAAACCAAAATCTGCGAATGATTGAGAAACAAAAAAAGTCTCCAACGGGAGACTTTTTTGCTGAGAAGGCACCCTCTCTCTATATTTCAATGAACCAGTAACTTTCCAGAAATTTCCTTATCGCCATTCGTAAAGCGATAGAGGTGCATACCAGCGGCCATTTTCAGAGCAATCTGCGTCTCTGTGGTGAATCTAGTAACGGAGAGTTTTCTGCCGGCCAAATCATAAATCGCAAAAACAGACCCGCCGGGTAGTTTTGTACGGACTTTTATAAACTCCTTCGCAGGATTGGGCGAGACCTGAACAAGTTCGTCTATCTCGTTCCCTGCTCCCAAAATAGGATCTATCTTCACGTTCGTGGAAGCTATCGCCACACATCCATGTAAATCAGTCACCGTAACCTGATATTGTCCCGCATTATTCAGCGAGGCATTCGGAATTGAGACTGACTGCATATCTGACCTAAAATTACCAGGACCTTTCCACTGGTAGCCGGTACCACCACTGGCATCCAGCTCGATGGTGGAACCTTCAAAATAAGGGCCGGTATTGGTGGCTATGGCCTCTGGCAGGGGAAATACGGTGACCGTTTTCGCCACCGTCGAATCAGGCTTGCCGTCAACCTTACATACTGCTTCGTATCTGGAGGTGATCGTTGCCCCGAAAGTGATACTATTGCCGCTTTCACCGGTAGACCATTTCACGGAGCCCGGACAGCCGGACGCAGTCAAGGTGACCTGCTGCCCTGCGCAGATGCTATCCGCACTGGACCTGATATTAAAAACCCTGGATGAGGCAGATTCAAGATTCCAAACTATTTTCCAGGATCGCTGATCGCGGCTGTTATCCATCCGGCTCATAAAAGTAGAGTCAAAAATGGTGGCCGTAAGCGTGGCATAGTCAAATACTTCGTCGGGAGAAATAGAGACATGATCACTACCGACGGAGATCGTTTTGTCATCAAGCGCCCATTCAATTTGCAGCGAGTTGGGCTGAGGTTTGATCAGGTTCAATTGAAACGTCTTATCCTTGTCCACCTGAATAACACCCTCGGCGTCCGGCAATACTTTCTCAACAGGATTTACGATCGACAAGATCATTTCCGTGGTTGCTTCCCTGCAAACAGCACAAAATTGCTGGTTCAGTAATTCCATCAGGCAGGCACCGTCGGTTGGCTTATGCCATTTGGAAGCTTCGAAATCGGTACCAAGTTTATAAATACCTATCCCGTTTGAATTAAGCCAGTTCCTCCATTTGATTGTGGCCGGGTTACCATCTGCCGTCATGTTGGGAGATTCCCAGCCGTAACCCGGCCCAGCCCAATATTCGTCGTTCAGATGCGAGAAAGTGTGACCTATCTCGTGCACGCCGATCAGGTTGGCCTGGGTATGCAACGTGTGCACCGCAATTGACCCTCCTGAACCTCCGTAAAATGTAGTGTTCACCAATACAACCGCCAGGTCATACTCAGGCAGATTGGATGCTAAGACGCCGAATGCAGTTGCGATATTGATCGTTACCAAACGATGGATGGAAGTGCCGAAGGTAGCACCATAAAAAGTATTTTTCCTGCCGACAGGCTGGTCCTGGTAAGCATCCGGTGCAGTTCCCGGATTGGTGACGCCACTCTCTTTGGATGGGGTGGGTATGGCAAAAAAATTGAAATAGTTTTTATAACGGTCATACGGCGCATAAGACAGGAAAAAATCCGCAAATTTTCTGGCCTCCGCTTCAAACTTAGGCATTTCAGCCGCGGTGAACCCATCTCCCAGGATCACCACATTAATGCGGTTGTTCAACGGACCTGTTTTGTATAATGTATCGACCGGGAATGTCTGGGCAAAACCAGAGCAGGATAGAAAGAGCAGGAATAGCGTGGTAGCGAGTCTGATCATATTTTTAGTTTAAGCGTGAATATTTTCACTAAACCGCGCTCCGGGGTTTCGCTGTACAACTCGATGCGGTCCATCGTCCGTTCCTCCTGAAAACGCATGGAAAGAATTCCTTCCCTCGCAGTCACCACACTCTTACTCAATGTCCCATCCTGATTCGGAACTTCGACCGTTCTGTGAAGGGGATGTTCAAAAATAATTTCCGTTTCCAGATGACTGGTAGTGTATCGGGGTATTGCTTTGATCTGGTAAGAATAACCTGAAGAGCTTCTAAGGTTTTTCATCCGTCCATTTCCCGAGGTTGCAGTGACCAGTTTTACCTTCTCGCTTTGCCCCTTTCCCTGATCGATAATCCTAAAATTCAGAAAAATGATATGATCCTTGCCGCTTTTGTCGTAGCCCGAAATACGGTTCATTTCTAACACAGACTGACCGGAGTTGCAGCTAACCGAATGTAAACCAAGGAGCAATAAGAGGAAATTCAGAAACTGTCTGTGCATGTAATAATGTAATTCGACTTCCGTAAAATTACATTTTTGCCTTGGAAAATCACAGCGACCGGTAGGTTTCCTCCATTTCTTTGATCGCTATGCCAATGTCCTCACTGTTGGTCCGGTAATTGACAAAAGCGGCCCGAACACAAAGGCTGCCATTCCATATGGTAGGCGTCATGAATATTTTCCCTCGCTTGTTAAGCCGAGTCAAAAATTCCTGGTTTTTTTGAGGATTGTCCTTCAAGCTGAAACAGACCACGTTGAGCCTGAGGGGCGCCGCCAACTCGAGATAGTCGCTATTGGAAATATAATCTGCAAATTCCCCGGCCACGGCAATGCTATTCTCAACGATCCACTGAAACCCATTCCGCCCGTAGGCCGTCAGGCTGAACCAAACCGGCAATGCACGGAAACGCCGGGAGTTTTCCGGCAGGAAATTGAGGTATGAAAAACTATCCTGCGGATCGCCCAGATACGGTGCATTGGAGTTCTGGAACGTCTGGATTTGCAATTGCGCATGCTCCTTTCTGACCAGAATTACGGCACTATCGTAGGGCACGTTCATCCATTTATGGCAATCGATCGTGATACTGTCTGCATCTGCCCAACCATTCAGCAAATGGTGATGCGTTTCCGAGCAGGCAGCAAAACCACCGAAAGCGGCATCAATGTGCAGCCAGAAGCCATATTTTTTCTTCAATTCCACAACGGTCCTGATATCGTCAAAGTCAACCGTATTGACCGTGCCGGCACTGCAACTGACAATGACCGGTTTCCCGGAGCAATGTTTCAGGTTTTCTTCCAGATCATTTAATTCCATGGCCTCCCTCCCATCCAGTGTTTTCACTTTCAGCATATTACTGCTCCCAAAACCCAGCATGGAAAGCGATTTGATCACGGAAGAATGCGGTGTCGCCGACATAAAATGTATATCGCCAATCATACCGTTCCGGGAAATATCGTGGCCCATTTTCTTCCCCGCCCACTGCCTGGCCACACCGAGGCCTGTGAAATTGGACATCGTAGCGCCAGTCACAAATCCGCCATGGAATTCGTCGGGAAGATCAAATAGCTGACATAATAAACGGATTGTTTCTTTCTCAATAACGCCCGAAATATCACCCTCTCCACCAAATCTGTGTATTCTGATCATAAACAGCTGTAAGCCAGTCGCCCGCAATGCCCGCAGGCGTCGCGCCTCCGGTAACAAACCCCCAGTAACGCGGCCCTCCTCCGGCGACCATCAGCTTTTGATAATGCTTCTGAAAAAAAGCAAGGCTCGCCAAAGAACCCATTCCCGCGTCGGGCAGGCGCTCCGGTTTCAATTCCTGGTCAAAAATGTACGTAGGCCGCTGGCTAAGCCTGGCCAGGAACTCTGTGCTTTCGCTTTTTACCCGGTCGAGAATTTGTTCCAAATCCCGCAGATCATTTTCAAGTAACGGGTCCATTTAATTGCTGTAATGGGCTTTCACCAGACATACCTTACCTGCTTCATCCAACTGCATGAATTCCCCCGATTTCCTGTTGCTGACACTCGTATAATAAACCACCAGCGAATCGGCACCAACTAAAATATCGTGTAAGTCAAAATGCAGGTCCGGATATACATTCAGGGCTTTTTCGAAGTAATGTTCCAATTCGCTTTTGTCCGTGATCATGCCTTCCTCATTCATTCCCAGCTTGATAATCATCGGAGAATAAAACTGGATCTGTTCGGAATAATGGCTCATGATCCGTGGCAGGTCATGGCTGTTCCAAGCCGCAATCCATTCCGAGGCGAATGACCGGGCCGTTTGTTCGTCTAACTTTTTCATTTTTATGGATTGGAGTTTAAAGTGGAGACCCACCTTCTGTGGTAATTGATTTGTCCGGTATGATAGGCCAGGTGCATCAGCAAATGCTGCAATACGAGGCTCACGTTTTGTTCAGGGAATAAATGCACGATCTCAATGGGATAAGCCGCTGAAAGCTTTTCGTCATCCAGGCCGTCGATGGTTTCCGGGATGATTTTCAAAAGCAAATCGATTTGTTCCAATAGCTGCGTTTTGGTAAAAACACGCTCTGAAAATTCTGCGTCACGGTTTCTGACATACGCAAACTGCCCCAAAGTCAGCCCGACATAAGTCCTGAGGTTACCGATCAAATGCTGGCAAAGATTTCCGCCTCGGTTGATCGTGCCGGGCAGCTGGATCCAGAGAGAATCTTCGGTAGGATACTGTTCCATTTCAGTCCTCCATTTTTTCAGTTCCCTGACAAACAGGGTCCTGTACGCTTCTTTATTCATAGCCCATACTGATTTATCATGCTGCCAATTTTCTCTTTTGAATAACATAACCCTTGTTTACCAGAAACACCCCGCTCACGGTCACCAAAAATGCGAGCCCCGTCATCCAGGTGATTTTTTCATCCAGGATCAGAAAGCCCAGTACAAGGGCAACCAATGGATTAATGTAAGCATAAATCGAAACCAACCCTGCGGGGAGCCTTTCCAGCGCATAGAGGTAAGACCCGAATGCCAGGATGGATCCAAACAAGATCAGATAAAGCAAGGCGAGCACGGATTTCTGATTAATAATCGGAATGTTACTCCAGTCCTCCACCACCAGGCTCAGCACAAAAAGCCCGCACCCGCCTGCTATCATCTGGATTGCGGCATTGAAAAATGAGTCTGTCCTGGCAACGTAAATTTTGGTATATAGCCCTCCGAAGCACCAGAAAACACAGGATGCCAGCGCAACCAGCATGCCGGTCAACGATTTGGGATTACGTACATATTGGAGGTTATCCCTGAAAATCAGCAGAATACCACAAATACCGACCAGCGTTCCCGCTATAATCCATCTATTCACTCGTTCGTCTTTTAGAAATGTCGTGTTGATAGCGATGGTCAGGATGGGAACCGAACAATAGATCAAAGCACCCAGTCCGCTTGGGATAAATTGCATCGACCAGCCTACGACGCCCGTACCAAGCGAGATCATCAGCAAACCGGGAATGACCTGCATTTTGATTTCATCCCACTTCCAATCGAATGCCCGTTTTTTTAGGGAAAGTGTCGTCAGTAAAATACTGCCTGCTGTAAAATTCCGTAACGCCATAAAAAGCAGCGCGGGGAAATGGGAAACACCAATGCGTGCAGCAATAAAGGTAGTTCCCCAAAAGAAACAGACCAGTCCGAGTGCTATGTAAGCTTTCACGTTCGAATTCATGGCTTCCACTATTTAATATCACAAAATTCTGGTTTTGAATTTTAATAAAACAGATTCAGTTTTGTTATTTTGAAGCATAACAGATATAATTTATACCCATCATGCTTGCCCAAACCCATTCAGATCAGGACGATTTTTTATATATACAAATAGCAGACCGGCTGGCTGCGCAGATTGAAAGCAGAACTCTGAAGGCTGGCGAGAAGCTGATGTCTCTTCGAGCGATCAGCAAAGAGCAGGGGATCAGCCTGAGCACCGCCTACAAAGCATATGTCGAGCTTGAAAATAAGGGAATTGTAGAGGCCAGGCCTAAATCAGGTTATTTCGTCAAATTTTCTCCGTCGGAGTATCCGGAGCGGCTTGCAACCTCGAAACCTAAGCCCGCGACCGAAAAAGCGAACGTCGATGAAATGATCCGGAGCGTTTACAAAACGCTTACCCAGGAAGGCATGGTTAGGCTTTCCGTTTCCGCACCTTCGCCATTGCTGATCCCCGAAGCCAAGCTGAACAAAGCCATGATCGAAGCAATCAGGAAAAGCCCCGACAGCTGTACTCAATATGAAGAAATACAAGGTAATGCGGAGCTTAGGAAACAAATCGCCAAGTATACTTTCAACTGGAACGGCAACATTACTGAGGAGCAGATTGTCACAACCCACGGATGCATGGAGGCATTGGTTTTCTGCCTGAAAGCAGTCACAGAACCCGGGGACACGATAGCCATCGAAAGTCCGGTATACTTCGGTATTTTTAACGTCATGAAGATTTTGGGATTGAAAGTACTCGAAATCCCCTGCCATCCCGAAGAAGGGGCCGATCTCGAATACCTCGAAAATGCACTTAAAACGGTCCCGGTAAAGGCATGCCTCTTTGTTCCCAATTTTTCGAACCCAGTAGGTGCATTAATGCCCGACCACCGTAAAAAACAATTGGTAGAAATGTTGGCCGAACGCGAAATTCCATTGATCGAAGATGATATTTACGGCGAAATGTATTTCGGAAAAACCCGGCCCAAAAGCTGTAAAAGTTTCGACAAAAACGGTCTCGTACTGCTTTGTTCGTCGGTTTCGAAGACATTGGCCCCGGGCTACCGCGTAGGCTGGTGCATCCCGGGAAAGTTCATCGACAAAGTGATTACCAACAAACTAGTACATACCGTTTCGGCAGCCACGCCAACACAGGCGGCCATCGCCCGTTTTTTCGAAACCGGCCGTTACGACCTCCACATGCGCAATCTGCGGAAAGCTTTACACACGCAGAGCCTTCGCTACCAGCAGGCCATTTCTCAATACTTCCCGGCCGACATCAAAATAGCCCGACCACAGGGCGGATATGTTTTATGGATTGAATTAAATCCCCGCGTTAATGCATTCGAATTATTTGAGATGGCCATCAATGAAAACATCAGCATCGCGCCGGGCCAGATTTTCAGCACCGACGGACGCTTCTCAAATTATATCCGCATCAGCTTCGGTACACCCTACAGCGAGGCGATCGACAACGGGCTAAAAAAGCTCGGTGAACTAATCGCCAAGGCGTGCAACAGCATTGCAAGTAATTGATTTTCAACATATGTAACCCTGTTGCACGCGATTGAGAGCTACCTTTGCCGAGATTAAAGAAGCAGAAAGATGAATCAACTGTTTTTTCTGTTAACCATTGAGAGAGTCTTAGAATGGAATTGAATGAAAATGGAGGAAAAGAATAACCTGCTGCGCGAAGCCGACGACTGCTGCTCTGGCAACACATCCAGTTCACCTGCGCACAAGCACAACCACACGCCAAACGGTCACGACCACGATCATGGCCACGATGACGCTCATGACCACAATGATGATCATGACCATGACCATGGAGAGTCCGGTGATGCGGGGATTTTAAAAACCAAATGGATGCTTTGGCTAAGCCTGGCCATCCTTGGCGCATTCCTGCTTACAACCTTTGTTCTGAAAATTGAAGTAAACCGGTATACGGAAATCCTGCTGATGCTTACCGCATACTTCCTGGCGGGAAACAAAACAATCGCAACTGCTGCCCGTCGCGTAGGTCGCGGCGATTTATTTAATGAATTTACATTGATGACCATCGCCACTTTCGGGGCGTTTTACATTGGCGAGTTCAGTGAGGGTGTGGCGGTAATGATATTTTACGAGATTGGAGAATTGTTCCAGGACCTCGCAGTGAGCCGCTCCAAACGCTCCATAAAAGCGCTTTTAGATATCCGGCCTGAAACCGTCACGGTGATACGCGATCAAAAAAATGAACAGGTAAGCCCGGGCTCGGTACAAGTCGGCGAAACCATCCTGGTTAAGGCAGGTGAAAAGGTTGCATTGGACGGTATATTGATATCCCCCTCCGGCACGTTCAACACAGCCGCACTGACAGGCGAATCCAGGCCCACCGTGATCACCCAAAACAAGGTAGTGCTTGCGGGAATGATCAACAGTGAAAAAACCATCAAAATACAGGTTCAGTCATTATTTAAAGATTCCAAACTATCCAGGATATTGGAAATGGTGCGGGAAGCTACCGTCCGAAAAGCGCCTACGCAGTTGATGATCAGCAGACTTGCCAGGATTTACACGCCCATTGTCTTTGTTTTGGCCCTGGTGATCATTCTTGTTCCCTATTTGTTCACAGCGGATTACAACTTCGATCAATGGCTTTACCGTGGCATGGTGTTCCTGGTGATTGCCTGTCCGTGCGCGTTAACCATTTCTATTCCACTTGGCTACTTTGGCGGGATCGGCCTGGCCTCGAGAAATGGCATCCTGATCAAGGGGTCAAACTTTCTGGATGTAATGACGCAAATCGACACGGTCGTTTCGGATAAAACAGGCACGCTTACAAAAGGTGTCTTCAAAGTACAGAAAGTGGAAACCGATTTAGCCCCCAAAGAATTTCTGACATTAACAGCATCGCTTGAAAGCTACTCAACCCATCCGGTAGCAAAAGCCGTAGTACAACATATGGAGGGGGCTATCCTATTGAAACCGCTCGATGTAGAAGAGATTTCGGGACATGGGCTGAAAGGGGAAATCGATGGAAAAACGATTTTGGCGGGAAACCTCAAACTCCTTACAAAATTCGGGATTGAATTTTCGGCGGCTCTCAATGAAATTTCAGAAACCATCGTCGCTGTCGCGATCGACGGAAAGTATGCCGGGTACATCATGATAGCAGACGAAGTAAAGGAAGATGCAGCGGAGGCAATTTCGGCCCTCAGGCATCTGGGCATCGAAACGATCATGCTTTCCGGAGATAATAAAGAAGTTGTTTCCCACGTAGCAAAACAACTGGGCATCACCCAAAGCTACGGTGACCTATTGCCAGAAGACAAAGTCGGTATCGTTCAAAGGCTTAAAAGCGAAGGAAAGAAAATCGCTTTCGTAGGCGACGGGGTGAACGATGCGCCAGTGATAGCCCTGGCCGATGCGGGCATCGCTATGGGCGCGCTTGGCTCCGATGCGGCAATCGAAACTGCTGACATTGTGATACAAAATGACCAGCCAACCAAAATTGTCTCCGCGATCCGGGCTGGGAAAATCACCAAAAGCATAGTTTACCAAAATATTTCCCTGGCCATGGCGGTGAAATTGGCCGTCATGGTATTGGGCGCCGGTGGAGTTGCCACGCTCTGGGAAGCCGTTTTTGCAGATGTGGGCGTAGCATTACTTGCCATTCTCAATGCATTCAGGATTCAGGGGAAGAAAATCTGACCCCTAATCCTGATGCATAAACCTGATAATCATGCCGATCAGGAAAAGCACAATGAAAAGCAAAAAAAGATTGCCGTAAGCGGCTATTAACCGGACTGTTCCCTCTCCCGTGAGAAACAATCCCAGAGCGATCAGATAGCCCATCCTCACACAACCGGAGATGAAGAGATGCCCGCAGCCTGTTCAAGCGCAATCGTGACCCGCTCAATTCTGTCGACGTTACCGCGGCTTTTATCCGAAACTGCCTGAGCGACAGAAGTGAGATAATCGCCTCCCAGCTTGGTGTTGAAAAAAGGATCTCGGGCCGCCAGGACACTGCGCCAATTTTTGCCTACAATGTTTCTTGATTTGATAAACCTGATAAGGAGGCGTTCCTTGATGGATAATCCGCCGTACTCTGACACCCGTGCTTGTTTCTCTTTCATGGATGGATTGAATTAGTGTGTTTGTTTTTTGTAATTTGCGCCTTACGAAAACTACTTTATGCAAATATATAGTTTAGTTTTAACAAAGTCAAGTATTATTACATCTTAGCAACACAATGTCAATCACCGGCCAAAGAATTAAAAAATACCGTGAAATGATGGGATGGAACCAAGAAGAGCTCGCCAAGAGAATTGAAAAGGCAAGTAAGCAAACCATCTCGCATTGGGAGACCGGCAGGCATGATCCCTCCCTCGCAGAAGTCAGAAAACTGGCGGAAGTACTCAATACCACAGTCGCCCAGCTCGTTGGTGAAGCGCCTATGTTTGAAGAGCCCAGAGAAAACTACATCATGGTCAAAAAAGATGACCTGATCGAATTACAGAGAAAAGCGCTGGAAGCTGAGAATGAGAAGATCAAGATCCTGACAGAAAAACTTGGAAGGGTACTCTTGTTGCCGGAAACAACAGAAAACCCGGAAGGAAAAGAGGGCGAAGAGCTATCTTAGCATCACCTCTCTCCTGAAAAGCGCCCGGAAACCGGCTGCACAAGTGAAACTCAGAATCACCAGCATTATCCAAAGCATATCATATCCCCACTTACCGGCTACATAACCTCCCAGTGCGGGACCGATAATCTGTGCCACCGATTGTGAAACCGAATAGGCGGCTGAATACTTGCCCCTGTTCATCTCGCTGGCGCGGCTCATCACAAAAGTACTGATGTAGGGGATCGCCAGCATTTCACCCATTGTAAAGAGCAATACAGCCGCTGCAGCAAGGATTACAGGAAATATCACGGGCAGCACAAGCGCCATAAATGCCAACCCGCAAAAGACAACCCCGGCTGTAATATAAAACGCATCCGGGCGCCGGTTCGCCATCTTCTGGATCAGGACCATTTCAAAAATCGCGATCACTAAACCATTCATTCCCAGAAGGATACCAATAGTAGATTCACCTATATGCATTTCTTCCTTCCAATACACCGGTGCCAGCCTGAAAAGCAGGATAAAGCAAAGCATATATCCAGTCACCAGCACCAGAAACCGAACGAAAAATGCGTCTTTCCATGGAGACTTGCCAGGAGCATCGTCCTGGACAGAAATAGAATCCTTTCTGACCATGCGGCCTTTAGAAAGCAAAAAGGTCATTAGTATTCCCGCCAAAATGTAGATCAGCCCATCCACCCAAAACAGCAGGTGATAGTTAATAGCCGCCAGTATCCCTCCCACCGAAGTCCCGAAACCAAACCCGACGTTCATAGCCAAACGGTTAAGGGCATACGATCGGGTCAGATTGGCTGGTGACGAGTACGCCGCGATGGCAGTACTATTGGCGGGCTTGAAGGCTTCCACGAAAAAGCTGAGAACGATGATCAGGAAGCAGAGGCCTGTGAAATTGGTAACCAGGCCAAAAAGAATGAAAAAGACCCCACTCAATATCAGGCTGACAATCTGTACAGGACGGAAACCGAACTTATCCGTAAAATAGCCGCCCGCCATGGCACCCAACACGGACCCCACACCGAACAGCGTGATGATCAGACCTGCGTCGGTAATGCTGCGGTGCAGGTTTTGTGTGATGTACATGCTCATGAACGGCACAGCCATGTAACCGCACCGATTGACCAGGATCACAATGCTCAAAAGCCATGTCTCCCGACTGAGGCCGCTAAACGAAACACGGTAGCTGTCAATAATTCTTTTAACCATAATGACTTTTTGCCGCCACAAATCTCACAACAAATCTGCAATAATACCTACACTTTCTTCCAGTTCATCCAGATTGGAAGATGCAAACCCCAATCGCACCCTGTTGTCCTCCTGCCCGGACGTACCCAGAAGAGCGCCGTCCGAAAAATACAGATCCTGCTGCAATGCCCTCTCGGCCAATTTTTTAAGATCGATGGCAAGATCGAATTTCGCCCAAACCGCCATCCCCCCGTCAGGCACCTCAAAAGCAACTTTATCATGCAACCTCGACTTCAAAAGCTCACAAAAAAAATCGCGGCGCTGCTTATATACACGGACCGATTTCCGCAAATGTCGTTGGATTACGCCCGTCTGAAGCAATTCAGCCACAGCATTCTCCAGCATCTGGTCGCCCTGCCTGTCGATAATACGCCTCAACAAAGCAAGCTGGACGATCACATCTTCGGGCCCAACCAGGTAACCAATCCGGAATGCGGGAGAAATTGTCTTGGTAAAAGAACCACAATACATAACCATCCCTGCCTTATCGGCGCCCGCCAATGGCAAAAGTGGTTTGCTCAGATAGTGAAAATCATAATCGTAATCGTCCTCAAAAATGACAAACCCGAATTGCTCCGCCAGCTGCAGCAATTTAATCCTCCGGTCGGCACGAAGCGCCACGGTGGTAGGATAATGATGATGCGACGTAAGATACAACAGCCTTATTTTCTCCTTTTCGCATAATTTCTCCAAAGCGTCCACATCAAGACCGTGCTCATCCACCTGGACCTTGATAACCTCCGCACCTGCCTGCACAAAATTCATATTGGCACCAAACCATCCTGGCGAATCGACAGCCACCTGATCACCCGGCCGCAGTATCAGGTTGCTTAATAGGTGTATACCCATAATCACTCCCCTCACAATCAAAATATTGTCGGCATTAATCTTCAAACCTCTCGTTTCATTAAGATGTTGGGATAGTTCCTGGCGAAGCCAACTGGTCCCCTTAGTATCTCCGTACCCCAACCGTACATAGGGGTTTCCGTGCAATAATTGGCTCCGGTAAGCTCTCGAAAGTTCTTCCAGCGGAGCAAGGCGTGGATCCGGAAAGCCGTCATCCAAATGTAATCTCGTACCCGACTTCAAAACCGGGCGATTTAAGTGGACTGGCTTTTCAAAACTAAACCCCGCCTTTTTCAATGCATGGCCGGAAGATCGTTCTTCCTTCGTCCCGGACGGGGCGCGCCCGATTTCTGGTAAATGTTTCGCCACAAATGTTCCGTTGCCCGTATGGCTTTCCAGCCAGCCCTGCGCCAAAAGCTCATCATACGCCTGGATCACAGTTCTCCTGTGCACTTTGAGCGCCAACGCCAGCTGCCGTGTACTCAGCAAACGAAATCCCGGGGCAAGTATACCTTCCTTGATCAGGGCCATGAGCTGATTTGCAATCTGCAGGTAAACGGGCAGCCTTGCTGTTTTTTCAATGGACAATAGCGTGGAGAGCACTTGCATTGGACTACTTAAATTTTAAATATTGGATCATATGATGCATCCAATTAAGAGATAATTTTGACGAAAAACAAAAAGCCATGCACAATCCGCCGCCACACCTGGTACCGAGCCGGCTCGCCAAACGGGCCAGTTATGACCACGAAACAATTTGCACCATCCTCGATGAAGCTCTTTTCTGCACCATCAGCTATTCTATTGATAATCAACCATTTTCTATCCCAACTGCATTTGTACGCTATGGCGATAAGCTCTATATCCACGGCTCGGTCGGAAGCCATTTTTTAAGAGAGATTGAGAAAGGGATACGTGTCTGCATATCGGTCATGCTGACAGACGCCCTGGTAGTTGCCAAGTCAGCCTTCAGTCACTCGGTGAACTACCGCTCGGTCACTATTTTTTCCAAAGCAGAGAAAGTCGAAGATATGGAGACCAAAAGGGCGGCCTTTGAATGGCTGACCGATAAGATTGTTCCCGGCAGCTGGGATTACCTGCGCCCAATGACGGACAGCGAAGTAAGAAAAACAACAGCCCTTGCCTTTTCTTTCGAAGAGGCAGTGGCAAAAACCAGATCAGGAATGCCCAATGACGAAAAGGAGGACCTGGAGCTGCCGATCTGGTCGGGCATCATCCCTATTCCGGTAAAAAAGTTGGCTCCAATCCCCGATGAGCGCAGTTTGAATATTCCTCTTCCAAAACATTTAATATAGGGTTGTGCAACTTTGGGAGCCTTTCCGTCATCTTTTGGTCAAAATCAAGATACCGGATTTAATTAAACCTTCGCATCCCATGACAGGAAAGGAACTCTTCGATCGCTACCAATTGGCTGCTCTTGCAAAAGGACTTGGTTCCCAGGAATTTCACTACGGAAATATTTTATATCAGGCTTTGAAACTGGAGGGAGAAGAAAAGGTTTTTCAGTTGCTGGAAATGGCTGAAAATACCGGCAAACGGATCGCACTCGGCTATTCCGCCCTGTCGCAAGATAACCGCAATGACCCGGATATGGCGATGCTGATTTGACGCTGTCACCTATTTTAACAAACGAGGATGTTCCCATGACCTGGGAGCATCCTCGTTTTATTTTTTGGCGAATTCCATCGGGCCAGGTCGAAGATCATTTTTCCTTTTCAAAAAGACCTGTTTCCTTTGACCAAAATTCATGACGCTTACTTCGTAGTAGATAAATGCTGGAATTACTGATTGTTGCCGCCTTTTTTGGCTACATATATTACCTGAGAAATTACGCAGACCTGCGCACGGCTTCGGAAAAGGAAGAGGTTGCTTTATCGGAAGGAGTCCTTTTGTTCCAAAACCAAAAACTCGATGAGGCTTACCGGTATTTTGATCAGAGGATCAGGGTGAAACCTAAGTCATCCATTGCTTATTTATACCGAGGGCTCTGCAAAAAAGCGCTGGGGAACGATCCTGATGCCTTGGGCGATTTTCAGATGTCAGTCAGCCTGGATGATATGGTATTCAAAAGTCAGCTCGAATTAGGAAAGCTTCTTTTGGAGAACGAGCGCTGTGCGGATGCATTAGTTGCACTCAACAAAGCCATAACACTGGCGGAAAATATGCAATCCGAAGCCTATCATTGGCGCGGACAAACCTATCTCAAACTCCACCAGGACGAAGAGGCCTGGGATGATTTTGCAACAGAAAAGCGTATTTCAGAAGAGCTCGCAAATCGTGGCCCTGTATCTGGAACTGCAAAAACACCCTTTTTAGATAGGAAACTGATCGCCAGTATGGTGATGGTGGTTATCACGAGCGCAGTGGTTATTTCGGTGGTCAAAAACGCGGAAAGCGTGCACCTGCCCTATCTGGTGGCTGTTTTTTCCGCCATTTCAATTGGTTTTGTTGAACCACGCAAAGGCTGGCTATTGGCCATGATGCAAAGTGTACTGCTACTAACAGGCTATTTCCTGTTTACCCAAATCCCTGAAAACAGCGGAAAGAGGGAACTGGAGAATTTCAGTCTTTACGGCTCCGTTTTTCTCACTTTCTCCGCCAGTTTCCTGGGTGGATTTTTTAAAAAGGCCCTTAATATGAAATAAATACAAAAAAAACCAGCCCTAAGTTAAAGCTGGTTTTCGAACTAGTTTATTCATCCTCTATTCACTAACAATCACTTTCTGGGACCTTTGGGAACCGTCGGCATTTGTAATCACTAGAATATAGACACCCGGCGTAAAACGCCTCACATCTATTTCCGTTTCAACTGTCTCTGACCTGTACACTGACTTTCCCAAAGTCGTAAAAAGCTGTATGCTCTTCACGTTTTCCGCATTAGAATGTTTAATACTCAACTTTTCCGAAACTGGATTTGGAAACACCTCTACCTTGTTATTTAAAACTTCTGCCGCAGTTACTTTCTTCCTTACCGTCTCACTCATCGCTTTCTCCGGCACCGGCGCGACACTGTTCCCAATCAGGTAAGCAGGCAGGTAACGCCACGGGCCATACGTCTGCCCGGTCAGCGCCAAAGTGGGATCGTATTTTACACGCACCCGGACTTTTGTCGATGGGCCTTGTTTGGCAATAAGGCTTTTTAGCTCTGTACCTGCCAAGCCCAGGCTGGCATAAGCATTTTGTGAACCCGTGACTTGCGTGCTATTGGTGATGATGTTGTTGCTTCCTTTCGAGAATCCTTGCCCTTTTGGTTTCGTTTCCCAAACCAGCTTGGCTCTGTTGTTGCCGAGAAATGATTTGGCATACAGGCCCGCTCCGAAGTCTGGCTTCATAGATTGTGATTGGTTGATAATGGTCGTGAGATCGGAGTTGTAGAGGCGGGAGTTGTTTTTGAGGCAGTAACCTGTATTTCCATATCCGACAAATGCCGCACCGCTGTTTCCATATTGGGGTGCCCCTATTATTACGTCAGCGTATCCATCTGCATTGACATCCCCGGCACCTGACACCGAATACCCCATATGGGCTCCGACACTCAAAACCTCAAACGATGCAATAGAACTTGTTATGAGACCATTGGGTGATCCTGGAAAAATAAACGCCTTGCCCTTTTCATTCATTTGGGGTTTATTGAAGAATGGCGCTCCAACTATGACATCTCCATATCCGTCACCATTTACATCGCCGGCAAAGGAGACTGAATTACCCATTAAACAAAATTCATGACTACCTTCGACAATAGTCTTAAGATTAGAGTTAATGCCGACAGCACTTCCATAATACACAACGGCAGCACCAATTACACCTGCATTCGTTGTATAGTATGGAGCTCCGACAATAACATCGCTAAAACCGTCGGCGTTAACGTCGCCAGCACTGGAAACAGAGGTTCCCATTAACGAGCCGTTGGTTTTCAGGATGGCACCCGCCACATTGCCGATGCCAGTACTGGATCCATAATAAATAAGTGCTGCCCCAAAAGTATCATAATTCACAGCGCCTACAATGATGTCGTCATATCCATCCCCATTTACATCTCCTGCACCTGCAACGGAAACTCCCATCCTGGCAATGTCCTGATTGCCTTCAACAAAAACGCCGGTGGTTATCTTTAAGCCAGCTTGGGAGCCAAAATAAACATATGCTGCGCCTTCGTCATTATTTCCATTTTGATACCCCTCAGCACCAATCAGAACGTCATCAAATCCGTCTCCATTAACATCACCGGCTCCGGACACTGCGCAGCCAAAATTTGCATCTGCCTGATTACCTTCAATTATTGTAGGGGAATTGATGAGACCGTTGACAGAACCGTAATATATAAAGGTGGCACCTTCATAGTTCTCACCTTTACTATACTTATTTGCTCCAATGATCAAATCGCTGTATCCGTCGCCATTAATGTCACCGGCATTTGAAACCGAGTAACCCATTGAAGCACCAGCTTGATCGATTTCAAGCATAACAGCAGGATTTGTCACAACCCCACTTACCGACCCTAAATAGAGAAAAGCAGCTCCTTCATCGACCTGCCCGTTGTCATAAGAAAAAGCCCCTACCACAACATCACTAAATCCATCACCATTTACGTCCCCTGCGCTGGCGACAGAAAAACCCATCGAGCAAGTCGCCTGATTCTTTTCAAGCGTTGTCGAGGAAACCATATCCATTGAATAAGAACTCCCCATCCAAACAAAAGCCGCCCCTTCATCATTCTGCCCCTTGTCAAACAACGGCGCGCCAACAATGATATCGCTGTAACCATCTCCGTTCACATCCCCGGCGCTGGCCACACTGAAACCTAAGTGGCCTTCCACCTGGTCGCCTTCCAGAACGGAGTTGGCCGTGCTGCTTAATCCTTGCGCTGATCCATGGTAAACAGCCCCCACCCCCTCATTGGTCTGCCCTTTGTCGTATTCCCCCACGCCGGTCAGTACGTCCCCATAACCGTCGCCATTTACATCCCCGGCCGCCGCCACGGCATTACCAGCCTTGGCCCCGACCTGGTTACCTTCCAATACTTTCGATGCCTGAGCACTTATCCCCAACGCCGAACCATGGTACACAAAAACGCCGCCTTCACCGCTCTGACCGTTCTGGTAGAGTGGCGCCCCCACAACCACATCACCGTAACCATCTCCATTGATATCACCGCCACCTGACACCGACCAGCCCAGGGCAGCACCTGCCTGGTTATTCTCAAGCACCGCCGCAGCATTGACATTGATGCCTGAGGCTGAACCCTGGTAAACAAACGCGGCGCCTTCGTTAACTTCACCATTATCATACAGCGGCGAACCCACGATCACATCGCTATAACCATCCCCGTTCACATCCCCGGCGCCACGCACTGAATAGCCCAGTTGAGCGCTCACCTGGTTGTTCTCCAGAACCGATGCCGCCGCACCAGCCAAACCCTGGGCCGAGCCATGGTAAACCGCCGCAACCCCCTCGTCAGCCTGCCCCTTATCATACAAAGGGGCACCGATAATTATGTCCGAATAGCCATCCGCATTGACATCACCTGCCAGCGCCAAGGCTAAACCCACCTGCCCCCCCACCTGGTTGCCTTCCAGGATTTTTGCGGCCTGCGTGTTAAGTCCGGACGCCGATCCATGGTAAACAAAAACGGCGCCTTCATTGAGCTGCCCATTGTGGTACATCGGCGCACCCACAACCACATCGCTGTAACCATCTTTATTAATATCCCCCGCCGTAGATAACGACCAGCCAAATCCCGAACCATCCTGGTTTATTTCCAAGACCGCAGCTGCTGCGCCGCCAACGCCCGTGGAAGAGCCAAGATAAACAAATACCACCCCCTCATCATTTTGGCCCTGGTCGTAATAAGGTGCGCCCACCAGCACATCGCTGTACCCGTCGCCATTCACATCACCCGCGCTGCTCACAGAATAGCCCAATTGGGCGCCAGCCTGGTTACTTTCTACCGTACCATTGGCATTGCCAGGGTTCCCGGCAGCAATGATCGGGTCGATGGTCACAGGATAAGCGGCGTGTTCTACATCGACACTTATTGTAATATGCTGGCCACGGGCAGAAAGGCGGGCTGTCAAGTCTTTTCCACGGGCGTCCCAGCATTTCAAACCATTGTAAACCAATTGTTTTTCTCTATAACCATTTTCATTTTCTACGTAAAAATGTAGTTCATTATTTTCCAGGTCATTTACTGTAAGACCCTTTGCTAAAATGTGTACCTGCAACGCCGTGGTATTTGCAGGTGCACTTTGAATGATAAAATTTTGCCGGACACCGGCTTCGCTGTTGACATACTGTTCCGTAAAACCGGTATGACGGATATCAAGCTGGTTTTCTTTATTGGCCAGTTCAGGACTTCCCTCTGGTGCATAAAGTTGACGGCCATCTGCAAAAATGCCTTCGTTAACCAGTTGAAGGCTGAAATTGTGGCCAGCCGAATCGATGCGATTTTGGACCGTCAATGTTCCCGGTGCGTAATAAGCACGCAGGTTTTGTTTGCGGTTGGGGCTCTGAAGGGAGTGCCTGGCCTCGTCGTAAGAAATGTGGTATTCCCGCTTTGCCAGCCCTTGCTGGATTTCGGATACAGCGTTTTCAGGCACGCCTGTCAGGTTTTGCTTTGTGCCGGTATTGGTTCCCGGCTTTACGAGCCCAAGGGCCTGCATTTGAACGCCCGGCTCCCGGACCAGGTAAGAAATGGCAGCAACGATGGCCCCCAGGAACACGAGGATGGCCGGTTTGTAAATGTATCTCATGATAGCGGATTTTAGGGTAAATGAAAGGCTTGTTGGAAAGCGTAAAGCTCCCTGACAAATCTTAACATTTACAACTGCATCAGCACAAACCGTTTACCAGGAGGCGGAGAGCTATTGAGCCAAAGGCAATTCTCATTTATTTTCCGATGACGCAAGCTGGCTCGATTTTTTGCTGCCTTTTTTAAATCAAAAACCCAAAGGATATGTCAACCGAGTCGCGAAAAGAACTGGAGGAGAAAATTCTTTCCAAACGTCAGCAAATTGAGTTCCAAAGGATGAATTTAGACCTCATCACTGAAACGTCAGAAGAAAACCGGGAAAATCCGGACGTGATGGAAGAAATTAAAAATGAGAATGACCCCGCTGAAAGCGTGGCGGAGACTTCTGAAGTAAAGGCACTTAAGACCGCTGAAAGGGACTTGAACGAGTTAATAGCGCGACTCAATCAGGCTGAAAAGCCCTAAAATAGCTCAATCTTTTCTTCGAGCATCTCTTTTGTCCTTTTTAATTCAGAGATGACGTGGCCCCACTTTTTTTCGTGATTTTTAAAGGGATCGTAGTTGACTGGCAGGCGTCCGACTACATTGAATAGCTTGTCCTGCTTTTCCCGAACTGTGGAAATGAGGCCTACGACATTGAATTCATTCAGAATCTGGTGTGCGGTCCCGTAAGGATATCCGTGAGTTGTGCAGAAAATCAGGGAACCGTCTTTGTAATGGCATTCAATATTCTTCATGGCAGGCAAATAGTAGTTGTACTATTTCTATTCAAAAAATATCATACCAGCGACGCTGCTATCTCAATTTCACGGGAACCGAAACCTCCACTTGAGTCGAATCGGATTCTTTGCCAATCACTTTCCCAATTCCAAAATCTCCCCGGTTGACTTTAAACTTCCCGTAAAACAGCCACCTGGCCCGATCTTCGCGAAATACGAAAGGAATTGTAATTTGTTTTTTGACACCATGAAGTTCCATTTCGCCACGGACAATATAGCTGCTGTCCAGCTTTATGATTTCCGACGAAACAAAACGGATTACCGGGAATTTCTCGGCATCCAGCCACTTGTCACTTTTGGCGTGCTTATTTTTTAATTCAATGCCCGTGTCAATCGACTTTACATCAATCCTAACATCAAATTTTGCGTCAGAAACATTTTCAGGATCGAAACTGAGTAACCCTTCTAATTTATCAAACGTTCCGTGAGCATATCTGCCGTCGAACTTAATCGTATAACCACTTAATATTTCCCAATCTTTTGACTGAAAGAAGGTAAAAGAACATAGAATGAAGACTATTAAAATCAAATACTTTTTCATAAAAAATCAGATGGATGCGAGGATGGCTGCCGGTTGCTGTCTGATTTTAGACGGATTGATACCGGTAAATTTCTTAAAGGCAACAGAAAAGTGCTGAGCGTGCTCATAACCCAACACTGCCGACACTTCTTCCACTGTCATCCCACAGTCGAGCAAAAGTTTCTTTGCATAGTCCATTCTCAATGTTCTGATATACCCGAATACGGTTTCTCCAAACAAAGCCTTAAATCCCTTCTTAAGTTTAAATTCATTCAAAAGACATGTCCTGCTTAATTGGGCCAAAGTCATTTCGTTCAAAAAATGGGCATCCAGGTATAATTTCAGTGCATTTAATTTTTCAATTTCCCCAGGTTTTAAGTCTTCATGTCTGGCACCCGTTACCCGAAACTGTTCTATTTGCAAAGCCAGCAGTTCCAGGGCCTTCGACTGGATTATCAGATTTCGCATTGGCCCGCTAGACTTGTATTTTTTGATCTCGTCGATGAGCAAAAGCATTTGCGGAGTTGTACTGAGGTTTCCCACTATTCCTGAAAAAGGGCGGTTATGAAGCAGGTTTTGGTGCACACTTTCACTCCATGCGTCGTCACAGCCTATTGCGTTCAGAAAAAAATTCCGTTCGAAACTGAGGTGAAACATTTCCACCGAAGCATTACTTCCCACTCTATTGCAAGACCCCTCTTCCGGCGAAAACACAAGGTTGTTTGTTTTAGGACGCATTTTCAAATCATCCGGTATCCCTGAAAACGTGGTATCCAGGTTTCCGTCCATGTGAAAATTAATATTGATGGTATCGGAGGGTGTGCTTTCGTAAACCTCAATGGCGTGTTGCGTTTGCCAGTGCAGTTCCATGATATGCATATGAGGGAACATGGCATTCTTAAAGCTGATTGTACCGGCCTTGGGATGAAACCTGCTAATCAGCGCGTCTGACCATTGCGACAAAGGGATTGGACCAACTGACTGGGGATTCGGCAGACTATCGAATTCGAAAATATCGGAAGAGTTAAAAATCATGGCTTTTTAAAACTAAATATCAGGAACGTGTAGCTGCAAAACTATCCGTTTTGATAAAGGAGATTCTATACAAATTATTCAACGGACGGGTTTATCGACAAAATCCGTTTGTCGTAGTTTTAAATCCCTTTCGCGTACCCCGGCGCCCGCATCGCCACGCATCTTTGTGGCAAAAAATTCAAACAAATGCCATGGTACGTAAAATCTTAAAATGGACAGGGATCGTGTTCGGTGTGCTTATTGCACTGCTTCTGACGGTATACACTTTTATTTTCTCGAGTGTTAAAACTCGAATGGAAAAACAGTATTCATTCGCGGAGGAAGCAATCCGTATCTCAAAAGACAGTGCCCTTTTAGCGAGAGGAAAACATCTGGTCGCGATCAAAGGCTGCCAGGACTGCCACTCGGCCGACCTGGGAGGTAAAATCATGAACGACGATGGAGCAATCGGAAGGCTCGTTGCAAGTAACCTGACCAAAGGAAAAGGTGGCCTTCCGAAAGATTACAGCAATTCCGACTGGCTGACTGCGCTTCGCCACGGAGTGGGCAAGAACGGCAAGCCGCTGATTTTCATGCCTTCGCACGAAACGACCTTGCTGTCCGAAGAAGATATATCGGCGTTAATCTCTTACTGCGTACAAATTCCGGATGTAGACCGGGAACTGCCCGATAATGACTTGGGGCCCGTTGCAATGGTCATGACCTACCTGGGAAAAATGCCACTGCTTTCTGTTGAGAAAATCGACCACAGCAGGCCAATGATCGCGAAAATAGATTCTGCGGAAGGGGTTGTGCAAGGGCAATACCTTTCTGTTTCCTGTAGTGGCTGCCACCGTGAAAACATGAAAGGCGGCGAACCACTGGCACCGGGTTTTCCGCCTGTACCAGATATCACCAGGTCCGGGCACGTCGGCAAATGGTCGCAAGACGAGTTTATCGCCACTTTGAGTACCGGCAAAACACCAGAAGGGCATACCCTCAAAAATGAAGATATGCCCTGGAAAATGACAGCCCAGTACACCAAAACCGAGCTTGCGTCACTGTACCAGTATTTGCAATCGATCAATTGATATCGATCCGGCCGGATTCACCATCGGAGTCCGGCCATCAATTTAGTGATGTCCGATGGCAACGGGTTTGTCGTTCCGCGACCATTCACTCCACGACCCCACATACAAAGACGCCCCTTCCAATCCCGCCTCCCACAAAGCCAATAAAGTATGGCACGCAGTGACCCCGGAACCGCAATGCACGATCACATTTTTGGGAATGCGGCCACCCAATGCCTCCTTATATTTCGCAACCAGTTCTTCCAGGGATAAAAACTCTCCTTCACCATTAAGATTGGATGTGTAAGGAATATTTACAGCACCCGGAATATGCCCTGCAACCAGATCAATGGGCTCACTTTCACCAATATAGCGATATTGCTCACGGACATCGATCAACATATAATCAGGATCTTCGGCCAGTTTCGAAACGTCTTCGATATCCATAACCGGCAAAGCCCATTCCGAAACCGGATAATCGTCTTCCAAAGGTGCGGCTGGAACTTCCTGATTTACAGGTAAACCGGCAGCTATAATCGAATCCAGCCCACCACTCACCACATACACTTTTTCATGCCCGGCAGCTTTCAGCATCCACCAGAACCTTGCGGCAGCATTCGCCCCTTTTTTGTCATCATAAACCACCACAGTTGATTCCGGCGTGATGCCCAATTCTCCAAGAAACACCCCAAACTCCGCGGGATCGGGCAGCGGATGTCTTCCACCGTCTGCTGCGTTGTCCGACTTTTCCGAAAGATTCGTTTCAAGGTCCACATACAATGCATTGGCCAAATGTCCGGCGCTGTACCGCTCAAAAGCGTCAACCCCTCCCCTTGCATCCACAATAACCGGATTTTCATTGTCGATGATTGTTTTAAGCTGTTGTGTTGTGATGATGTTCATTGATCAAGGCGCTGCTTTTTTGAATTATAAAGAAAGTTACTTTTTTCTGAAATCACATCTAAGTGTGATCGTGATACTTCCTGCCAGACAGGCAGGGAAAAAGCTGCTGCTGTTTCGAAATATCACTGATTATTACACCTGGATAATGGCCAAATTTCATCATCGTCCGCACGCAGTGGTTTCATTAAACAAAATTGAAAATTATCTTTTGAAGTACAGTCATGCCGCGGGGAGATTCAAGGCCCTATTTTTTATTAAATTTGGCCACCCTAACTCCAATACCAACGAGTTCAGAAATATGTCAATACGTTTGGCCTTTGAAGAAAATGTATTAAGTGTTGAGACCAGGACGTCCATTGGAATCCCGAAAGCAACAGAATGTAGACTGCCGTCACCTGGCGGCAGAAACCCATAAATGAAGATGGGATGGCTTTTTGCTACAAATGGCGAAAAGGAAATTCCCCGATTGATCACGTTTTGGCATGATGACTAACGAATTTGACAAGCGAAACTAAACTTTCATCCGGTCCTGCATTAACTTTTTAATTTTAACTATATCAGTACGTCGCCTCTTCAGATGACTAACCTATTTCATCCCTTCATGATTTGTACCGAATTTACCACGCACGATTTGAAACAATTGCCCGCTCTGCAGCCGCCAACATGGGGCAACCTTGTTCCCCGATTTGAATATTTCATCGCCTCTGAACATTGCAAGCCAATTAAAATCAGTATCAATGAACAAATGGTGGCCATCGGAACAACGATCCTGCACAGAGAGACAGCCTGGCTCGCCTGCATTGTAACCCACCCGGACCACCGCAATAAGGGGCTCGGAAAATCCTTGACATTGAGCCTGATCGAAGGGATAGACCGGGAAAAATATCCGACGATCTACCTGGATGCGACCGAATTCGGCTTCCCGGTTTACGTTAAACTCGGGTTCGAACTGGAAAATGTGTACGGACACTTCACGAAGGAGATCCCAGCGCCTGAGCATGTTATATCGGAGAAAATTGTCCCGTTTTCGGAGAAATACCGCGAACAAATCTATGACCTGGATAGCGAGGTTTCCGGCGAAGATCGTCGCGGCGTGCTCGGCGATTTTATTTCCTCGGCCTATTTGTATGTTGAGGGTCGGGAAGTGCTGGGCTATTTCATTCCCGATTGGGGGGATAATCCGGTTGTGGCTACTGACGATACGGCGGGATTGGAACTTTTGAAACTGCGCATCAGGGACAACGGGGCTGCAATTCTGCCTGAAGAAAACAGACTGGCTATTCAGTTTCTGGAAGAAAACGGTTTCAAACAATCCAGATTTTCGAGACGAATGTTTTTGGGTCCGGAACGTCCCTGGAAGCGTGACAAAATATTCAACCGGATCAGCGGACAGCTGGGGTAACTATCTCAAAACCAATTCACTGATCTTATCAAATTCAGTATGAGGAGCCATCGCCTTAATGATTCCCTTTTTGTCTACTAGAATAAAGTAAGGCGTCTCGCTGATTTTGTACCGATGATTAAATCCGTAAGAATCCGGAACCGGAATAAAACCGCAATTACGTTTAGGAATAGCTTCGAGGCATTCCTCTTCCGTATTTAAGGTAGTCCCGAGGGAAATAATTTCGATACCCCGCTGCTTGTTTTCTTCGATAAATTTGGAAATCACCTTTGTGCTGGCAAATGTGTAAAGTGGTTTTTCATATTTAATCCAAAACCCTAGCAGAATATACTTCCCCCTCAACTTCTCAGAATTATATTCCTTGCCATCCAGGCCTTTCATTACGAACGGAGGCAGGGGCTCCCCTACTTCAGGCATCAGGTCCGAATTCTGCATCACCGACCCGTCACCCTGAATCTGCAACTGGCTTCTTTTGACCAGCTCAAATGAAGATGGTTTTCCATATTTGTCGAAAATCGGGACTGTTTTATATACCCCCGGATTTCTTTTCAAAATCCCGTCATAGGTTTCATAACTGATCCGCTTACCAGTGGAGTGGTCAATAACAATTGTTTCCCGGTTCATCACAAACTGCTGGCTCACCTTACCGTTATACCGGGTCACCTTTTCTTCGGAAGGCTGGCTTTGGGCAATTTGAATGAAAATGGTGAGTGTGAAGAGGATAGAAATTCCAACCCTGCTGCAATTCATCTGGAACGCTTTTAATATGGTATTTGATTGTATCAGTATCAAAAATTTGATATTTTAGAGCACAAAACAGCCTTGACACCGTTCCTATAACTGTGAAATAGGCGCTAATATTTTAGTTAAAATTAACTTATTGAAATTTTATATGTTCGACAGGATTCGGGAAAAGTTGGGGATTTTGGCAGACGCAGCCAAATATGATGTATCGTGTTCGTCGAGCGGTAGTAACAGAAAAAATGAAAACAAAGGATTGGGCGACGCGGAAGGTACTGGGATATGTCACACTTACACGGAGGACGGCCGGTGTGTTTCGCTCCTGAAAATCCTGCTGACCAATCATTGCATCTTCGATTGCGCCTTTTGCGTGTCGCGACGGAGCAATGATATCAAGCGCGCTGCTTTCTCGGTAGAGGAAGTAGTGGAGCTGACCATGAATTTTTACCGCCGTAATTACATCGAAGGGCTTTTTTTAAGTTCGGGTATTTTCAAAAATGCGGATTACACGATGGAAAGGCTGGTTCGGATCGTAAAAAAACTCCGCAATGAGGAGCGTTTCAACGGCTATATCCATTTAAAAACCATCCCCGGTGCCAGTGAAGATCTGCTGAGAGAAGCCGGTATGTACGCCGACCGGATGAGCATTAACCTTGAAATGCCCACGGAAACAGGCCTGAAATTGTTGGCGCCTGAAAAATCACACGAAGAAGTTAAAAAGCCGCTTCATTATATCCAGAAGCGCATTGACCAGTTTTCGGACGAAAAAGCGCTGATCAAGAGCGTGCCGAAATTTGTACCTGCAGGCCAAAGCACGCAAATTGTAATCGGTGCCACACCCGATACTGACCAGCAGATCATGCATACAGCCAATGCATTTTACAAAAATTTCTCTCTCAAAAGAGTCTATTATTCCGGCTATATCCCGATCAGTGATGATAACCGCTTGCCCGCGATCGGAACGCAGCCACCGCTGATCCGGGAAAACCGGTTATACCAGGCCGACTGGCTGATGCGATTTTATGGTTTCAATGTACAGGAAATCCTGAATGATGCATATCCTAATCTGGAAGTTGATGTAGACCCGAAATTAAGCTGGGCACTGCGCAACCTCGACCAATTTCCGGTGGATGTGAATACGGCGGATTACAGAATGATTTTAAGGGTCCCGGGAATCGGTGTTTCGTCGGCTTTGAAAATCGTGCAGGCCCGCAAATTCAATCGGCTGTACCAGGATAACCTCAAAAAAATCGGCATCTCCTTTAACAAGGCAAAACACTTTATCCGGTTCGCGGACAGCCCGGTACAATTGAGGGATTTCGAGGCGGGTTATCTCAAAGGCATCATCCTGGCAGAAAGTCACAGCAAGTACCAGAAAAAAGCAAATAACCAGCTTTCGCTCTTCTAATGGAATTATTTGTATTTGACGGGACGCTGGAAGGTTTGCTCACTGCCATTTTTGATTCCTATCAAAAGAAAGCAAAAGTAGTCAAACTGGTGAGTCAGGCACATTATATGCCCGACGTTTTCAATGAATGCTTCACGGTGATCAGCGAGGAAGATAAAGCGAGGCGTGTCTGGAGCGGATTGCGGAGAAAGCTGGATAAAGAATGGATGCTCCGTTTTTACAAGGCCTTTCTGTCCGAAGAACCCGGTACATTTCAGCACTTATTTGAATTTGCGCGGTATATTATTGACAGCCCGCCAGGTGCGGAAGAAAATTACGGAAACACCCATGTTCTGGCAATTTCTCAAATGAGCCAGAAAGTGCATCGCGAAAAGCATCGGATGGAGGCATTTATCCGGTTTCAAAAAACTTCGGAAGATGTATTTTATTCGCACATCGAACCTGACTTCAATGTGCTTCCGCTTTTGATAGATCATTTCAAAAACCGGTATGCCGATCAGAAATGGATTATTTATGATTTGCGAAGAAAATACGGGTTATTTTACGATCTGGAAATCGTGCAGGAGATCACCTTTGATTTCTCTTCCGAAATGTCGTCCAATCTCAATGCATTGCCCGGTCATTTACTGGACGAAAAGGAAGAATTGTACACGATCTTATGGAAGGACTATTTTACAAGTACAAATATCCCATCGCGAAAAAATATGAAGCTGCATATCCGCCACGTCCCTAAACGATACTGGAAGTATCTTTCTGAAAAACAAGACCTTAGATAATGTGTAAACTTTACCTTTTTGTGATTCGGGTACAGGCCGTATTTTGAGCTGTTATCTTACGGGCAGCCAACCAGCATTTGCCTTTCGCTGATCATTCACGACGAATTTTGAGGTTTTTACTGGTTGATCTTGCTGTCCAGCCAATCTTTCCTGAATTTCTGCATTTCAGCGCTAACAGGCAGATTTGCTTTTTCATTCAACTGGACGACCAGTCGTGGATTTTCTGAAATTGTCAGCGTAGCCGATTTTGCTTCGCCTCTGTGTGTAAAATCAATGGTGATTTTTTCCCCCGGCTTGTAAGTTTTGAGGATGGTGTTCAATTCATTTTGGGAACCAACCCTTTTTCCGTCCAATTTCTGGATCTGATCATCCACATCCAAGCCGGCTTCATACAATGGAGTACCAATCACCGTATTGGAGAGAATGGTCAGTTCAGGGCCTTCCTTATATCGCATATCTCCAATCCACGGCTGACCCTCAAATTGCTTTTTCAGCGTCATTCCCGCCATTTGGAGTAAAGGAGCGTAATCAAACGATTCGTGGCCATTTACATATTTTTTGAAAAACCCTTCCGCAAAAAGCTTGTCTTTGGAATAAGCCTCCAGTACTGTCTGCAAATCCGAAACCTGATAGGCGATCTCCGGCTTGCCGTGTTTTTGCCAGACCATCTTCATATAGCCGTCGAGCGTGAGGCCCTTTCTGCGGAGTTCAAGGTCCAATGCGAGGGCAATCGATGCTCCATAGGGATAATAGGAGGTGTAAGTATTGGGGTAATTGGTTTTGTCCACTGCTACGCCGGCATCTACAAACACCGCCTGACAACTCGCCTGAACAGGCGAAATGCGTTTGGCGCCAGCCGTATTTTCCTTGGTGTTGATCAAAGAACTTAATGTATTGCAATAATCTTCAGGCGAATCAAAACCCGCCCTTTCAATCAGCAGTTCGCCATAATATTGTGTAAACCCTTCTGCAAACCACAATTCGAAGCTCATATTGCTCTTTTCGAAATTGAATGGTTCCAGCGTTTTCGGCCTGATCCGCTCGACATTCCAGGTATGGAAAAATTCATGGGAGAATACGCCCAAAAGATTATTCGAACCGTCAAAAGTCGTTGGCAATGCGATCATCGTACTGTTCCGATGCTCCATGCCGTCACCTTTCACGTAGGGATTAATGCTGGCCAGGAAAACATAATTTCCCGAATCGAAAAGCGGGAACTCTCCGTAAACCATTTGCGCCTCTTGGGTAATGCGTTTCACTTTTGCTGCGAAACCTTCGGCCAATGAATCGTTGGCAGTCACTTCGAGCGCGAGACGGAACTGGGATTTCTTCTGGCCCGGGTTATCCAATGCCCATTCTTTCACAATTAGTTTGCCGATCTTGACCGGGGAATCCATAAAATATTGCAGATCCGGCGCTGTGAAAACATGAGGTTGTCTGGTGGCTTTGAGCTGTGTCGCAATGGTCCATTTATTATTTTCGGGTAAATTAAACTTCACTTCGATGGGCGCTTTCTGCAATTCCCTGATCCACATAAATGCGGCCGGCATATTCAACTGGACACTGTTCTGGTCCAATCCTGCGTAAGTCCCATCGGCATGATTGGCATACAGGGTGTACTCGACCTTGGCAAAACCATTGATTCCTGAAAGTTTGTAAATATCCCCGTCAACACGCTCAATGCTTATCGCCGCACCCGATTTGTCCGACGCCGTCACGTCGTAGATATTCTTTCCGAATTCGTGAGTCGCATATCTTCCCGGCGAAGACCTGCTCATTCGGAACGTAAGCTCCTTTTGGGCGACATCCGTAACGGTCACTGCTATCCGCGCTTCGTGATGAACAAGATTGGGAAATGATATTTCGTAATTTATTTTTTGAGCCGATAAAGGGCTGACAAGTAGTGAAAATAAGGAAAGACCAAGTAAGTTTTTAACCAACATAACAGACCGATTTTGAAAATGCTCTGGCTCAATTTAAAGCATATCTTTTAAATTTCGCCCCGTGCCATTATTATTAAGCTTATTATTACCTAATTTTCTTTTCATGAAACTGCTAAACCCCAAAATAAACCTTCGCAAGCAATGAAAAAACTAGTACTGTTTGCCGCCTTCCTCCTGTTCCATGCTTATCAATCCCACAGCCAATCCAAATTATTGTTCAATGGAAAAGATTTGAAAGGCTGGCATGTGGATGTTCCTGAAATGGACAAAAACCCAAGTGTTAAAAGCCCTTTTTTAGTCCGAAATGGTCTTTTGGTTAGTCTGGGAGAGCCAGGTGGCCACTTGATTACGGACGCCGAATACAATAACTTCCGCTGGACATTCCAGTACCGGTTTGCAGGTAAACCCGGCAATTGCGGCGCATTGGTTTTCGTTTCCAAACCCAGGGACCTTTATGATATGTTCCCCAAATCCATCGAAGTACAGATGATGCATGAGAATGCGGGTGATTTCTGGTGTATCCAGGAGGATATCACGGTGCCGGAGATGGAAAAAAGACGCGGCCCGAAAGAAAAATGGGGCGTAAATGGCGACAAGCTACGCCGCATCCCGAACCTGACGGACGGAACTGAAAAACCGCTCGGCGAATGGAATTCGATGGTGATTGAATGTGTTAAAAATACAATAAAAGTGTGGCTGAACGGCGTTCTCGTCAATTACGGCTACAATGCTACCGCCGAAACCGGCCAGCTTGCATTGCAATCCGAAGGCTCAGAAGTTGAGTTTAAAGAAATTAAATTAACGCCAATCAAAGAATTGTCTAAGTAATGTCGAGATTAGGTTCAAACAGGGTTTTCCGGAACATTGTCATCATTCTCATTCTGATCGCAAACATTGGCTGCGACCAGATTTCCAAAAATGTCGTAAGGCAGAATATTGGTTTTTACGAAACCCGAAGAATCATTAACGATTATTTCACGCTGACTTATGTAGAGAATTCAGGTGCTTTCCTGAGCATTGGAAGCGGTCTGCCCGATTTGGCCAAGAAACTTATCCTTTCGGTGATCCCGGTAATCGCTCTTGGCTTTGGAATTTTGTATATTTTATTAAAAAAGAACCTGACTTTACTGAGCTCACTCGCTTTGAGTTTTGCAATTGGCGGGGGTATCGGTAATATTTACGACCGGCTCGTCCACGGCTCCGTTACCGACTTTATGCATATCAATTTCGGTTTTTTCCAGACCGGCATTTTTAATATGGCCGACGTTTCGATCATGACCGGTATGTTCATTTTCCTTTACCAATCATATAGCCGCCAGAAAGGCCGGATGCTGAATCAATAGCTTTTTAGACTTATTAAAACGAAAAAACTCCCGCAAGCAGGAGCTTTTTCGTTTTAATAAGTCTAAAGACTATGCTCCAACAGACTTACGGATAATGTTCAATGCAGAACCAGCCTTGAACCACTCGATCTGCTGACCGTTATAGGTATGATTTACGGGAAACGCTTCACTTGTTCCATCGCTGTGATGTAAAACAATGGTAAGAGGTTGTCCCTCAGCAAATGTTTCCAGACCAATAATATCAATGGTATCGTCTTCCTGAATTTTGTCATAATCGGCAGTGTTAGCGAAAGTTAACGCCAGCATACCTTGTTTTTTCAGGTTGGTTTCGTGGATACGGGCAAATGATTTAGTCAAAATCGCGCGTACGCCCAGAAAGCGCGGCTCCATGGCCGCATGCTCGCGGGAAGATCCTTCACCATAATTTTCGTCACCCACTACGATTGTGCCGATTCCATGTGCTTTGTAATCACGCTGAACCGCCGGTACTTCGCTGTATTGATTAGTTAGCTGATTTTTGACAGTATTCGTCTTCTCATTATAGAAGTTAACCGCGCCAATCAGCATGTTATTGGAGATATTGTCGAGGTGGCCACGGTACTTCAGCCATGGGCCAGCCATTGAAATATGGTCGGTCGTACACTTTCCTTTTGCTTTGATCAAAAGTTTCAAACCTTTCAGATCTGTTCCTTCCCATTCAGGAAACGGAGCAAGCAGTTGCAGACGATCGGAAGTTGGGCTCACCAAAACCTGAACCTGGCTAGGATCTTCTGCCGGCGCCTGGTAACCAGCATCTTCGACTGCAAATCCGCGTGTTGGTAATTCAAGGCCGCTTGGTTCGTCCAGCATCACTTCCTCGCCATCCACATTGATAAGCTTGTCTTTTCTTGGGTCAAAAGTAAGACGGCCCGCAATCGCCATAGCTGTCACGATTTCAGGGGAAGCTACGAATGAGTGGGTATTGGGGTTTCCGTCAGCACGTTTCGAAAAGTTACGGTTGAAAGAAGTGATAATTGAGTTTTTCTCACCCTTCTCCGCACCGTGGCGCGCCCATTGCCCGATACAGGGTCCACAAGCATTGGCCAGAACAACCCCGCCGATTTTTGCGAATATATCCAGGAAGCCGTCCCGATCCACCGTGTATCGAACCTGCTCAGAACCCGGAGTAATGGTATATTCGGAAGTGACCTGCAATTTTTTATCAACAGCTTGCTGTGCCAGAGAAGCCGCACGGCTCACATCCTCGTAGGACGAGTTGGTGCAGGAACCGATCAGACCAACCGAAAGCACTTCGGGCCATCCGTTTTCCTTGACCGCCGTAGCGAATTTAGAAAGTGGCCAGGCAAGATCCGGCGTAAATGGTCCATTGACATGCGGCTCCAGCGTCGTGAGATCAAGCTCAATAAGCTGGTCATAGTAAGACGCGGGGTCTGCATAAACTTCCTCGTCGGCACGAAGATACCCTTTGATGGCGTCTGCGGCATCGGCCACATCGGCACGATCTGTCGATCTCAGGTAAGCTGCGCTTTTCTCATCATAAGCGAAGATGGAGGTGGTCGCTCCGATCTCAGCGCCCATGTTACAGATTGTACCTTTGCCCGTTGCTGAAAGGCTTTCAGCACCTTCTCCAAAATACTCTACTACATATCCGGTACCGCCTTTTACTGTAAGCTGACCAGCAACCCAAAGAATTACGTCCTTAGCCGCTGTCCAGCCGCTCAGTTTACCAGTCAGTTTCACCCCGATCAGGCGGGGCATTTTAAGTTCCCAGGCCAACCCCGACATCACGTCGCTGGCATCAGCACCACCCACACCGATGGCGATCATACCCAAACCACCCGCGTTTGGCGTGTGTGAGTCGGTACCGATCATCATGCCGCCCGGAAATGCGTAGTTTTCAAGAACAACCTGGTGGATAATCCCCGCTCCGGCTCTCCAGAAACCCAACCCATATTTATTGGAAACTGAGGAAAGGAAATCGTATACCTCTTTATTCTTATCGACAGCCGTCTTCAAATCCTGCACGGCACCTACTTCTGCCTGGATCAGGTGGTCGCAATGTACTGTGGATGGCACCGCAACCTGAGGGCGGCCGGCCTGCATAAACTGAAGAAGGGCCATTTGAGCAGTTGCATCCTGCATCGCGACACGGTCGGGGGCGAAATCAACGTACGATTTACCACGTTCATAAACCTGTGAAGGGGTACCTTCCCATAAATGAGCGTACAGAATCTTTTCTGCCAAGGTTAATGGACGCCCCACTACTTTACGGGCAACTTCCACTCTTTCCTGCATGCGGGCATAAACGCCCTTAATCATATCTAAGTCAAACGCCATATTAATTAAATTAATGCTTATACATTCACACTCGTCAACAATTGTACCAGCAATGACTATCTACTTAACTGTTTCACGGGAGGTGCGAACTTGGTCAGGTCAATGCCTACCACCGCAGCTTTGTATTCGTTTATGTTAGGAATCCGCCCAAGGATTGCAGACAGAACAACTACTGGTGTGGACGCGAGCAGGGATTCTCCCTTTTTACGATCCGAATCTTCAACAACCCTTCCCTGGAAAAGACGGGTTGAGGTTGCCAAAACAGTATCTCCTTTGGCTGCTTTTTCCTGGTTACCCATGCAAAGGTTACATCCAGGACGCTCCAGATACATCATATTTTCGTATTCAGTGCGTGCAGCAACTTTCGGGGCATTGTCGTCGAACTCAAAGCCGGAATATTTCTGCAAAACGTCCCAGTCACCCTCATTTTTAAGCTCTTCTACAATATTATAAGTTGGTGCTGCCACCACGAGCGGTGCATGGAACTCAACCTTACCCTGCTGCTCTTCGAGGTTCTTCAACATTTGGGAAACAATTTTCAAGTCTCCCTTGTGGACCATGCAGGAGCCGACAAAGCCAAGATCTACCTTTTTATCGTCCCCATAGTAAGAGATCGGCCTAATCGTGTCGTGCGTGTAACGCTTCGAAACATCTTTATTGTTGACATCGGGATCTGCAATCATTGGCTCAACGATCACATCAAGGTCAATAACCACTTCTGCGTAATATTTTGCATTCACATCAGGCGTCAAAGCCGGTTTTTCGCCCGATTTGATCTCTGCAATCCTCTTATCTGCCTTATTGATCAATCCCTGAAGAACCTGTTTGTGATTTTCCATACCCTTATCGATCATGATCTGGATCCTGCCTTTCGCAATTTCCAGGGATTTGATCAGGGTGTCGTCCTCAGAAATACAGATGGAAGCTTTTGCCTTCATCTCCGCGGTCCAGTCTGTAAAAGTGAATGCCTGGTCGGCTGGAAGCGTTCCCAGATGAACTTCGATGATCCGCCCCTGGAATACATTCTCTCCGCCAAACTTCTGAAGCATCTGGGCTTGCGTGGCATGGACCACATCCCGGAAATCCATGTGATCCTTCATCTCTCCCTTGAAAGTCACCTTCACCGATTCAGGGATTGGCATGGACACTTCGCCGGTAGCCAATGCAATCGCAACTGTTCCCGAGTCAGCCCCGAAAGCAACCCCTTTGGACATCCTTGTATGGGAGTCGCCACCGATAATGATCGCCCACTCGTCAATTGTAATATCGTTAAGCACTTTGTGAATCACATCTGTCATGGCGTGGTATTCGCCTTTCGGGTCGCGGGCTGTGATCAAACCGAAGTCGTTCATGAACTTCATCAGTTTCGGAATGTTGGCCTGTGCCTTTTTGTCCCAAACCGAAGCAGTATGACAGCCCGACTGGTATGCGCCGTCGACGATTGGCGAAATAACCGTAGCAGCCATCGATTCCAATTCCTGGGCCGTCATCAAGCCCGTCGTATCCTGTGAACCGACGATATTAACCTCTACACGAACATCTGATCCGGCGTGCAACACTTTGCCAGGAGTAATACCAACAGCGTTTCTGTTGAATATTTTTTCCACCGCCGTAAGACCCTGGCCCTCATTAGATATCTCTTTGGATGGAGCAAATACAAGAGTAGGCTCGATACCTAAAATCTTCGCTGCCACCGTCTGGATCTTTTTACCAAATACAATCGCATATGATCCGCCTGCTCTGATAAATTCCTTTTTCTGCGGAGTGAGCGCCTTGGAAATGTCAATCAGTTCCCGGTCGCCATTATAAAGTTTCTTGGTTTTTGTATTAATCGTCAGGACAGTTCCCGTAGCAACCGAGTAGACTTCCTCAAGAACCGGGTCGCCACTTTCATTGCGGACAACATTACCATGTTCGTCTACCTTTTTCACCCAGTTTTTCAGATCAATACCAATACCGCCGGTAACGTCTACCGTGGTGAGGAAAATCGGAGAAATACCATTTGTTCCGCCAACAATCGGGGCAATGTTAACGTAAGGAATAAACGGACTGGCTTGCTTGCCGGTCCAAAGTGCCACGTTATTCACACCCGACATCCTGGATGAACCCACGCCCATTGTCCCTTTTTCTGCAATCAACATCACACTCTTGTCGGGATGTTGTTCCTGCAATGCCTTGATTTCCTGCTGCGCTTTTGGAGTGATCATACACTGACCGTGCAATTCACGGTCCGACCGGGAGTGTGCCTGGTTACCGGGGGAGAGTAAATCCGTCGAAATGTCGCCTTCACCAGCGATAAATGTGACGATCTTGATTTCCTCAGGTATGTCCGGCAGTTTCGTGAAGAATTCGCCCCTTGCATAACTTTCAAGTATTTCTCTGGCTATTTCATTACCGCCTTTGAATGCTTCTTTCAGGCGGTCAGTGTCGGCATCGTAAAGGAAAACCTGTGTTTTGAGAACCTCAGCAGCTTGTTTTGCAATAGCGGCATCGTCACCCAGGGCAAGGTCAAGTAGTACGCCAATGGACGGGCCGCCTTTCATGTGAGACAATAACTCAAAAGCAAAAGCAGGTGATATTTCTGCCAGTACGGACTCACCGAGAATGATTTCTTTTAGAAACCTGGCTTTTACGCCAGCAGCGCTCGTGGTCCCTGGTAAAGTATTGTAAATGAAAAAATGAAGAGAGTCTTCCCGATACTCATTTTCGGGGTCTTTAATTTGTGCGATGATTTCGCCAAGCAATTCCGCACCATCAATCGGCTTCGGGTGAAGCCCCTGGGTTTTTCTTTCTTCAATTTCTTTGATGTAATCCTTGTAAATATTCATAGTCGCAATCTTTTCAATAAACTCCCTTAATTATGTATAGATCAAAAGCCATAGTACACACTAATAATTGGATTATCTGTTGTCAATAAAACACGCGAAACTACGAATTTACCCAATATACGATGGGAATCCCATTGATTTTCACAACTATTTAGCATCATTATATATACTCGTCTGTTTAGATAACCCGACCCCATTTTTTTTTGTTCTGTCAGCCGGGCTATTTCAGGTATTATTTAAAAAATGCCCGGCTGAAAATGGGTAAGACCCTGACAACAGGCCCGCCCTTTTTTGCCGTGCTTTGATTTTTTGTTCGATTGTACCCTATATTTGGACATTCATAATGCTACCAGATCCCTTAAATTTAAAGTTATGTCAAAAAATCTGGTGATCGTAGAGTCACCGGCGAAGGCCAAAACCATTGAAAGTTATCTAGGCCAGGATTTCACGGTAAAGTCAAGTTTTGGCCACGTCCGCGACCTGCCTGAGCATGATATGGGTGTTGATGTTGAACATGGTTTTCAGCCGTCTTACGAGATTTCCTCCGATAAAGTCAAAGTCATTTCGGAACTGAAAAAGCTGGCCAAAGATGCAGAAGTATGGCTGGCGACGGATGATGACCGGGAAGGGGAAGCTATCTCATGGCATTTGAAGGAGGCCCTCGGCCTGCCCGACAATACCAAAAGAATTGTGTTTCGTGAGATCACCAAAACGGCTTTGCAGAACGCGATTGCCAAGCCACGGATTATCGACGTCGATCTGGTAGATGCCCAGCAAGCAAGGAGAATCCTGGACAGACTGGTAGGCTATGAACTTTCGCCTGTACTTTGGAAGAAGATCAGGATCGGCAAATCCAATCTTTCCGCAGGCCGTGTGCAATCGGTAGCTGTGCGGATTGTGGTGGAGAGAGAAAGAGAAATAGACGCTTTCAAAAGTAAAAGTAGCTTTAAGGTAACCGCCCATTTTGATTTGGGCAACGGGAAAGTACTGAATGCCGAGCTTGCCAAGAATTTTGCCAACGAAGGCGATGCGCTGCGATTTCTCGAAAAATGCGTTGGGGCCGAGTTCTCCATCAGAAATCTTGAAGTAAAACCTGCTAAGAAAACACCTGCACCCCCATTCACAACTTCTACTTTACAACAGGAAGCTTCCAGAAAATTAAGTTTTTCGGTGGCCCAGACCATGACCGTCGCCCAGCGCTTGTACGAAGCTGGGAAAATATCATATATGCGTACCGACTCCACCAATCTTTCGGAAGAAGCATTGGAGAAAGCACGGCAGCAAATCACCAGCGAATACGGCAAGGACTACTATAATAAGAGAGTTTTCAAGACCAAATCCGAATCCGCGCAGGAAGCTCACGAAGCGATCCGTCCAACGGACTTCTCAACCCTCTCTGCCAGCAGCGACCGCAATGAACAGCGCCTGTATGAGCTGATATGGAAGCGCGCAATCGCGTCACAAATGTCTGATGCCCAGCTGGAACGCACCACCGCAACCATCGGTATTTCCACCACCTCCGAAGAACTTGTGGCGCAGGGCGAGGTGATCAAATTTGAAGGATTTTTGAAGGTGTACCTCGAATCCAGCGACGACGAAGGCGATGAAGAGCAAAAAGGAATGCTTCCGCCATTGAACATCGGGCAGATACTGAACCTTTCGGATATGAAGGCAACGGAGCGATTTACCCGCAACCCGCCGCGTTATACGGAAGCGAGTTTGGTTAAAAAGCTGGAAGAAATGGGCATTGGACGGCCTTCTACCTATGCACCAACGATTTCTACAATCCTGAAACGCGAGTACATCATCAAGGAGGACCGCCAGGGATTTGAGCGGGATTTCAAAGAATTTACGCTGGCGAACGACCAGATCAAAAGTCAGATCAACAAGGAGATTTACGGATCGGAGAAAGCCAAGCTGTTCCCTACCAGTACCGGAATGGTGGTAAATGATTTCCTGGTCAGTCATTTTAACGATATCATCGACTACTCCTTCACGGCAAGTGTGGAAAAAGATTTTGATCATATCGCCGAAGGCCAATTGGCCTGGCGGCAAATGATCAAAAATTTCTACACGCCATTTCAGAAAAAAGTAGCCGAGGCGAAAGAAGAAGCCATCGACCGCAGCCTTACTTCCCGCGACTTGGGTGAAGATCCGGCAACGGGTAAAAAGGTGTCTGTGAGGATCGGCAAATATGGGCCTTATGTTCAGATTGGCGACGCGGAAGACGAGGACAAACCTAAGTTTGCCAGCTTGCAAAAAGGGCAGCTGATGGAAACCATCACACTGGATGAAGCATTTGAACTTTTCAAATTGCCGCGGGAAGTAGGCATGTATGAAGGTAAAGAACTGGTTGTTAACATCGGGAAATTCGGACCTTATGTGAAACATGACGGGAAATATTATTCATTGCTCAAAACCGACGATCCAATGGCGGTTACAGAGGAACGCCTGATCGAGATCATCGTTCAGAAGCGTATGCAGGACAGCAGCCGCACAATCAAAGAATTCGATCAGGACCCGGATGCCAAGGTTTTGAACGGTAAATACGGCCCTTACATCGCGTTTGGGAAAAAGAATGTGAAAATCCCGAAAGGTACCGATCCGGCGGCATTAACTTATGAGGAAATTGTAAAACTGGCTGCGGAAACGCCTGACAAGCCGGCTGGCAGAGGAGGATTTAAGAAGGCAGCGCCCAAAGCAGCGGCGGCAGAGAAAAAACCAACGGCGAAAGCAGCGGCAGCGAAGAAGCCCGCAGCAAAAAAGGTTGCGAAGAAAGAATAATTTCAAGCCACGGATACGCCGCAGCGGAGGCCTAGAAAACAGAAAAGCCCAAAACACAGGTCAACATGAAAAAACTAGTAGTACTCTCTGGAGCGGGGATCAGCGCAGAAAGCGGCATTAGTACCTTTCGCGACAATGGTGGTTTATGGGACAATTACCGCATCGAGGACGTGGCGACACCCGAGGCATGGGTCAGGAACCAGGAATTGGTGCTGGATTTCTATAATCAGCGCAGAAAACAGGCGGAAACCGTCAGGCCAAACGCCGCGCACTACGCACTTGTCGAACTTGAAAAGGCTTTCGATGTTACCATTATAACCCAAAACGTCGACAATCTGCATGAAGTAGCCGGATCCTCGAAAGTGATCCATCTGCACGGTGAGCTGTTCAAATCCAGGAGTACGAAAAACCCGGACCTTGTCTATGAAATGACATCCTGGGAATTAAAAAAAGGCGATTTGTGTGAATTGGGGAGCCAGCTTCGTCCTCATATCGTTTGGTTTGGAGAAGAAGTGCCCATGATGGAAGTTGCGGCCGGTGTTGCCGAAGAAGCGGATATTTTTCTTGTCATCGGAACTTCGCTGGCCGTTTATCCGGCAGCAGGGTTGGTACACTACGTAAGCTCTTCCAAACCTATATTTATTGTAGACCCCGCCAAACCGGAAATCAACCTGAAGAAAAATATGACCTTTATCCAGGAAAAAGCGACTACCGGAATGGAAACATTAATCAAAAAGTACTTATTACCAGATAACTGATGCAATTACTCGACGGGAAGGCGATCTCATCCCAAATCAAAGCCGAAATCAAAGAAGAAGTGGAATTATGGGTTTCCAGTGGAGGTAAAAAGCCTCATCTGGCCGCCATCCTTGTGGGACAGGACGGAGCGAGCGAAACCTATGTTGCATCCAAAATCCGTAGCTGCGAGGAAATCGGCTTCACTTCCACCCTGCTCCGTTTTGATTCCGACATCAGTGAAGAAACTTTGCTGAAAGCAGTTGAATCGCTGAACAATGATCCGGATGTCGATGGGTTTATCGTTCAACTCCCTCTTCCCAAGCATATTTCAGAAAACACGGTGATGGAAGCTGTAAACCCTGCCAAAGACGTGGACGGTTTTCATCCGGTGAACGTGGGTAAGATGTGCAAGGGGCTTCCGGCTTATATTTCGGCCACTCCATTTGGGATCCTCGAAATGCTGATCCGCGCGAAAATTGAAACAGCCGGAAAGCATTGTGTGGTGATCGGCCGCAGCCAGATCGTTGGTTTGCCGATGAGCATCCTGATGCAGCGAAATGATTACCCAGGCAATTGCACCGTCACGATTACCCACAGCAAAACACAGAATTTAAAGGAGATCTGCCAGACAGCCGACATCCTGATCGTTGCCCTTGGTCGTCCCGACTTTGTTACGGCCGACTACGTCAAGGAGGGTGCAGTTGTGATTGATGTGGGGATATCCAGGGTAGTGGATGAAACCAAAAAAAGCGGCTTCTCGATCAAAGGAGACGTTAACTTCAATGATGTAGCCCCAAAAGCCAGTTACATTACACCAGTGCCCGGTGGCGTTGGTTTAATGACAATCTGCGGGTTGCTGACCAATACATTCAAAGCCGCCAAGAAGGAGATTTACAAGTAAGTTTTCCAAGCTTCCGGTAAGATTCGCTGGCTCTACGCTTTTACTAAAAGATTTACCAATTAGTAAGTACTTTTGTGAAAAGGCTGTACTATGAGCATTGTAAGCAATAATATCAAGTATCTGCGGAGACTGAACGGTCTTACCCAGGAGCAATTTGCCCGAAAAATAGCGATCAAGCGTTCTTTGCTGGGTGCTTATGAGGAAGCCCGTGCTAATCCGAACCTTACTAATCTTAAAAACATGGCGGCCGCATTTGGCATCACGGTCGACAATTTGCTAAAAAATGATCTCAGGAAACTGAGGGAAACGCCGGATATGTCATTGCCTTTATCTGCACCAAGGCCCATGACAGTATCCCATTCCGGAAATGTACCGCCCCCCGCTCCTGCCAGGACACCGACATTTGCAGAACCCCAGCCTTTATCCACCATCATGGAAAAATACCAGCAGCCGGAGCAGCCCATCCGGATGGTTTCCAGGCAAGTGAATTTCAAGCCAGTTAATGGGGATTTACCGGCTTCACAAGCTTCTGCTCAACCGCGGCCAAGCATGTCATCGCCTGCTGCCGTGCAACCGGTACCATCTTCCGTACAGGAGATACCTGTATTCAATAATCAGTATCAACCCGCCCAATTCAATGCCCAGGTCGAGGAGAAAGTTAATTACCCGACCATTCAGTGGGTATCCAACAGCAAGCGGCAAGAATACCTTACCCATTTTCAAAATCCTTCCTATCTGACCAATCTGCCGTCTTTTCAGCTGCCTAATCTGCCATCCGGCTATTACAGGGCGTTTGAAAGTGGCGAAGATTTTACCTATCCCGGCGCTTTGCTGGTAGGAACGTTTGTAAGGAATTGGTACGACATTCACGATGGAATGCAATATGTTTTTGTATTGCGGGGAGAGGGTTTTGTTTGCCGTAATGCCTACAACCAAGTAAAAACATCAGGTTTACTGCTGCTCACTTCCGACAACCCCGCCGTTCCGGACTTGGAAGTCCCGCTGCAGGAAGTCCTGGAAGTTTGGGAAGTAAAGGCATTTATCAGCCTGCAGATGCCTGCGCCGCAACCTTCGCTGGAACGTGTCAGCGAACTCATTGATGAATTGCAGATGGAACTTAACCGATACAGGCAGCAATAACAACCTAATCAATTTTATTTCCAAGCGTCTCGAACAGCGCCTCTATCTTCGGAAGGTCTTTGCTCTTTGAGGTTGTTTCAAGAATTGCCACGCCGAACTGGTACCAAAGTCCGTCCCCGGCAGTAATGTATTTCCCTTTTCTGGATGGCTTTGCTTCGAATGCATTATCAGCGACAAATTCTGCCTTGTACACGGTATCCATAATCTTTTGCAACTGGACCCAATCCAGTTTTCTGGCTGTCCCTTTATTTTTGCTGATCGTGAATAATTTATTGGCAAAAGATGCTTTCAGATCGAGGATAGTCTTTTTATCCTGGTCAATTTCAATAAATGTCAGTTCAAAAGGCTTCTCCCTTCCGCTGGTTTCAAAAATCGCCTGCATCATTTCCTGCAGAAAATAGGACCAACGCTCTTTGTCAACGGGATAAATGTTTACTCTTTGCCCATTTTCATCCAGCTCCATTTCGATAAAATCTTCGAACTCACTTTCGTCCCTTTTACGGATTGTTTTGGAAGATCTCAGGATTTGTTCAAACTGGTCAATCCATATAGCAGGAACCGGTCCCGCCCATTTGTAATCATCATCTGGAGAAAAACCTTCTTCAAATAAGTCTTCCTCAGAAATGTCTTCCCTGTCCAGATAAGTAATTGCGAAATCGACATGCATTTCCTGCTTCGAGACAATGTCCATTTTTAGCGTATAAAAATGAGCGTACGGCGCTGGCACAACAGGAGCGGTCTGAAACAGAATGGTATACTGACCTGGTATCTGAATATTTTTGTCCATTTATGATTGGAAAAGTTGCTGGGCAATCCCGCGTTTATCGACTTTGCCAGTCGGCGTCTTCGAAAATTGCTCCACAAAGTAAATATGTTTCGGGGTTTCATAGGACGAAACCCGCTTTCTTATTTCTTCCAGCAGATTTTTTTCTGAAACTGAGGTGCTGGCCTCGACAATCAATACAAGTTTCTGTCCCAACTGATCGTCATTCTGATACCAGCTGAAGAATGGATTGGATATCCCTAAATCACTGAACAGCGTCGCAACGGAAACATCGACCTGATCCAGCACGATTTTCACCCCCCCGGAATTAATAATATGGTCAGCCCTCCCAATCCATTTGAATGTATTGCCGGAAATCTCTACCAGATCATTGGTCTGAACAATTTCGTGGTTGGTGACCTTGCCCGAAACAAACAGGCATCCCCGATCGTCCGTACCAAACCGGATACCGGGCAAAAAGGCATAACTATCCCCGCCGGACACGCCATTCAGCTTTTTGAGAGCTACGTGCGAAACGGTTTCGGTCATGCCGTAACTCTGATACACTGGCACATTCAGTTGCGCAATTCGTTGCTGCAAGGCCATGCCGACCGGGGCGCCGCCCAGCAGTATTTTCCCTAAATCGTCAACCTTATTCTTGGTATCCGCATTGTCGAGGATTGCGGCCATTTGCAGCGGGACCATTGCTACAAAATCAAACTTGCCGCTACTTTCCAACTGAAGCAGTGGATTGGAAGACGGTTCAACGATGGTCAGCTCCCATTCCAGCTCCATACCTCTGACCAACATCATCAGCCCGGCAATATACCCTATATTAAGACAGACCAGCGCCCTCGTATCTTTACCCAAACCGAAGGCTTTTCCGGTCATTCCTGCACTTGCAACCAATTGTGACCGATGTATCGTAATGGGCTTAGGTGTTCCCGTCGAGCCGGAAGTGCGCAGGATAAATTCTTCCCTTCCCTCACGCCAGCTTTTCATAAAATCGTAAGCCTGAGAAAAATAAGGATGTTCAGGCCTCAATTGCTGGTCGATATCTCTTGCACTGGTATTCCAATTCATATTCAGTTGGTCTTGGCCAAGGATCATTTGCTATTGTTGCGCTGCCCTTTGACGGACGGAAAGTTATTCATTTGTTTTTGAAGGAAACCCAAACAATCAGTAATTTCGCGGATTCAAGCATTTGAACTTTACATTTTTACTTTGATTTATGTCCAGTCCAATTCAATGGGAAACCATTAAAGAATACGAGGAAATCCTCTTTACACTGCACGAAGGAATTGCCAAAATAAGCATAAATCGTCCACACAAGCACAACGCATTTACCCCGCTGACCGTCACGGAAATGATTGACGCGATGCACATCTGCCGCGAAGATCCCAGGATAGACGTCATTATTTTAACCGGGGAAGGCGGGAAAGCATTCTGTTCGGGAGGTGACCAATCCGTACGCGGGCATGGTGGATACATTGGCGACGATCACGTACCACGTTTGAACGTACTTGATCTTCAGAGAATGATCAGATCCATCCCAAAAGCCGTGATCGCGATGGTAGCCGGCTGGGCAATCGGGGGCGGACACGTATTGCATGTGATCTGCGACCTTTCCATTGCTGCTGAAAACGCGCGATTTGGTCAGACGGGCCCTAAGGTCGGAAGTTTCGATGGTGGTTTCGGGGCATCCTACCTGGCGAGAGTAGTCGGTCAGAAAAAAGCGCGGGAAATATGGTTCCTTTGCGACCAGTACGATGCGAAAGAAGCATTGGATATGGGTTTGGTGAACAAGGTTGTTCCTTTGGAAGAGCTGGAAGCCACTACCGTTGCATGGTGTAAGAAAATCCAGGAGAAAAGTCCTCTTTCCATCCGTATGCTGAAAAGTTCTTTCAACGCCGAGCTGGATGGTCAGGCGGGAATCCAGGAATTGGCCGGAAACGCCACTTTGCTATATTATTTGAGTGAGGAAGCTAAGGAAGGACAAAATTCTTTTCTTGAAAAAAGAAAACCGGATTTTAGTAAATTCCCTAAATTTCCCTGATCTCCATCACACCAGCTCTCAAAAACCGGAATTTAACCACATTAATAAAATGAATCATTGGCTTGTCAAATCCGAACCCAGCGCCTATTCGTGGGACAAACTGGTAGAAGAAAAAGAAGGTATGTGGGACGGTGTCCGTAATTATGCAGCCCGAAACAATCTAATGGCCATGAAAGTGGGTGATCCCGTCCTTTTTTACCATAGCAACGAAGGAAAAGAGGTGGTCGGGCTCGCTAAAGTCTCGAAGGAACACTATCCCGACCCTACCGCTACCGAAGGCAATTGGGTAGTAGTGAACGTCGTTCCTGTTGAGCTGTTTCCAAAAACGGTGACACTTGCTCAAATCAAGGCTGAACCCAGGTTAAAGGAGATGGCCCTTATCAAATTATCCAGATTGTCAGTGGTCCCGGTAAGGCCGGACGAGTTTGACGTTATCATTGCATTGGCACATGATTCCGAATAGACATCAAGGTTTGAAGGCGACGCTTTTGCTGTTTTCGCTGATGCTGTTGACCTTGCAGGTGGCGGCGCAAGTCGTGAAGCGCATCGAGCTTCCATTGCCGGGGAACACCGCTTACCAGACGGTCCCACTTGGGGAACAAGGCGTGCTGCTCATTTCCAAGCCGGATAAGGGGACTTTCAATGTGCAAAAGTTCGATACCAATCTGGATCGCGTGTGGGCAATCGACGGCCCTATCGAATCTAACCTTGATTATATCGCATCGTCCTATGACGGACAAGCCGTATTTCTTCTTTTCAGTAAATACCGGAGCTCCCTTTACCAGATTGTCAAGGTTAACGTGGGGCCAGGGTTTGTAGAAACTTTCACGATCAATACCATCGATCGTTTTGAGATCACTGATTTTAAGACCTTGGGCTATTCCGTCTTTATGGCTGGAATGGTCCGTAATGAACCCCTGCTGATCTATACCCAGCTAACCACTTCTCAAACGCGGATCCTGCCATCGGCAATCAAAGGTTCCAATGCGATTCAGACTGTTGAAGTAGATACCGCGCACCATTTGGTCAATGTTTGCTTTGCTGTAAAAAAGGGAAGACAAACCAAAATCGTAGCAAGGTCATACGAGGAGACCGGCGAATTATATACCCAAGTTTCCGTGGACCCAGAGGACGACTATTCGCTTTTAAGCGGAAGGCTGCAGGTTTTGAATGACTCCGTGCGCATCATCATCGGTACCTATGGTTACCGCAATATGCAAAGCAGCAGTAATGCAGCCTCACAAGGGCTTTACATCAGCAAAATTGTGGGAAATGAACCTGTTTTTACGCGTTACCACAGCTTTACGGATTTTAAAAATTTCTTTAATTTCATGAATGAGCGCCAGCAGGAAAAGATGGAAAGGCGCATTCGCAAAAAGAAAGAAAGCGGTGATGACCTGAAACTCAACTATCGTCTTCTCGTCCATGACATCGTTCCTAAAAACAACAATTTCCTGCTGGTGGCCGAAGTATTTTATCCTGAATACAGGTACCAAAACCAGAACATCATGGGCGGGCTGGGCTATGGAAGCATGATTGGTTATCCTTTTGGAATGGGACTTTATAATCCATACCTCTGGAACCCGATGTATGGTGGCAGAGGGGGCTATAACCAACAAATCTTCGATGGGTTTACGTACACCCACGCCATCGTCGCAGATGTAGATGAAAATGGAAAACTGCTTTGGGACAACAGCCTCAGTTTCGATCACGTCAAGAGCATGGACCTGCGTGAAAAGATCAAGGTACAAACCTTTTCCAATGGAAACACTCGGCTTGTTTATAGCCACAATGGGGCGATCAGAAGCAAAAACATCAAAGGAGATCAGGTGATTGACAGTGACCGTGTGATACCCAACGAAACTAACGTGGAAGGTGACAAGGTGCGAAAAACCAGCACGGACGACATCGACTACTGGTACGGAAGCTTCTACCTGGCCTGGGGGGAGCAGCGTATTGTCAATGCGGCTGGAGATCCCCAAACAAGAGGTCGAAGAAATGTTTTTTATCTGAATAAGATCGCATACTGACAAGCCATTGGCTTTTTTCGTATTGATACCAAAAACACAATATTACACCTGGCGCAAACCATGCGCCTTCGCCATCAAAAAGCTAAACGCTAAAAGCTCATCGCTTAACGCTCACCCATGATTCTTCTCTCGCCCGAAAACCATACTGATTACCAACTCATTGATACCGGAGGCTTCGAGAAGCTGGAAAGATTCGGGCCGTATACCCTTTCCAGGCCTGAGCCACAGGCTATTTGGGACAAATCTTTGGCCGAGGAAAGTTGGGAACAGCAGGCACACGCTGTTTTTAAGAGGGATAAAAATTCCCAGGAAAAAGGTCTGTGGATTTCAAAACCGGGCATGCCGGATAAATGGGTTTTTCAATACCGCAATAAGGAGCTGCACCTGCGCGCGAAACTTGCACTTTCGTCATTCAAACATGTCGGTGTTTTCCCCGAGCAGGCTACCAATTGGGACTATATATCCAAAACCTTAAAGCAAATTCCAGAATCCAAGCCAAATGTGCTGAACCTTTTCGCATATACTGGCATCGCGTCGCTAGCAGCCAAAGCTGCGGGCGCCGACGTAACCCACGTAGATTCAGTAAAGCAAGTGATTAGCTGGTCAAGGGAAAATATGCAGCTGAGCGGCCTGGACAACATCCGCTGGGTTGTGGAAGATGCTTTGAAATTTGTGCAGCGCGAAGTTCGCAGGGGTAATAAATACAATGGTATCATCCTGGACCCACCGGCTTACGGGCGCGGCCCAGACGGTGAAAAATGGCTTTTGGAAGAAAGCCTCAATGAAATTCTCCGCCTTTGTGCACAGCTCTTGAAAGACGAAAACTTCTTTTTCATCATCAATCTGTATTCGTTAGGATTCTCCGCTTTGATTGTCGAGAACCTGATTAAGGCGCATTTCGGAACAGAAATACGTCACGAATTTGGCGAATTGTACATTGCCGATTCTTTTGGTAAAAAGCTCCCTCTGGGCGTATTTTCCCGATTTTCGGACCAGGACGGTTAATACATTCAGGACGCCCGATTCTGTCATTGAATGTTCTGGGCACTTTTTGCAGCATTAACTCATTAAGTCTTCATGCAGTCAAATTCCTTTCCATATCTGATACTCTTTTTGCTGACAGTACTTGGCGGGATCAACCAGTCCTGCCAGAGCGATGCCAGGAACTCAACACGTATTCCTCCCGTCATCAAAAAGTCGAGGGCTCAATGGGAAAATGATGCATTGTTGTATTTAACAGACTTGATCAATCGTGGAATAGATTCCGACCTGAACTACTTCAAAAGGGCACGCATCCATTTCGACCGGGAGCAATATTCAGAGGCACTGGACGACATCAATGAGTCTATTTACGAACAGGATAATGTGAGTGAATACTTTTTACTGAGGGGCAAGATTAATCGGGAACTTGGCAAAATCGACCCGGCACTGGAAGACGCGCAGCGCGCGGAGGCATTACAACAAAGCAGCCCCGAGCTATATGTGCTGATGGCTGACATTCTGCAGGCGAAGGGCCATTTTACGGAAGCCGCCGGATATTTGAACCAGGCCTTAAAAATGGCTCCGTATGACGGCTCCGCATATTATGTGAAAGGAATGCTTCAGGCGCGGCAAGGCGATTCACTGGCCAGCCTGTCCAGCTTCAATTATGCGATGAATGTGAACCCAAAGCTTTTAAGGGCATACGAACAAAGCATCATTATTTTAAGAAAACTGCAAAATACAGATCAGGCACTGGTTGTCAACGAAAAGGCTATTAATCGATTTCCAAATGAAGCGAGCCTGTATTTCGAAAGAGGCGAGATTTTTGACCAGTTAGGTAAACCGGATACCGCCCTGATCAATTATGAAAAGGCGGTTGCGATCAATCCGGACTACGAGGAGGCCTTATTGCAGGTAGCGGTCGTTGCGATTCATTTACAAGACTTTTACAGATCCTTACCCGCATTGGAAAAGCTTTTCAAAAAGAAACCCAGGTCCAAAGAAATCAATAATATGCTCGGCTTTTGTTATGAAAAAACCGGCGATTTTGAAAAAGCAAAAAATTACTATTATACCGCACTTGCACTTAGCCCGGGTGACCAGGATGCCAGATATGGCCTGTTCAGGATACGGAAACGCGAAAACGAAGGTTTGAACCAGGCATATTATCCGGAAGAAAACATTGGGCCCAGTTACAAGCTGCTTGATACCGCCCGCATCAAAATCAATATCATCAAGCCACGTGGTACCACAAATATCGGCGTTGACTCAACACGAAAAGCTAAAATTGAATAGATTTGCACTTTAGAGAATAATAGTCATAGAATTAAATTTTTGAATGAAAGACGAGTCTCAAGTAAAAATTACCCTGCCAGATGGTAGTGAACGGTATTATCCAAAAGGAGTAACTGCTCTCGACATCGCACTCAGTATCAGTGAAGGGCTTGCGCGGAATGTCATTGCAGCAAAAGTCAATAACGAAATTTGGGACCCGACGCGTCAGATCACGCAGGACTCCCTGCTCAAACTGCTCACCTGGAATGACGAAGACGGTAAGTCTACATTCTGGCATTCATCTGCCCACTTACTTGCTGAAGCTTTGGAAGCACTGTATCCCGGCGTAAAGTTCGGGACAGGTCCTTCCATTGAAAAAGGGTTTTACTATGATGTAGACTTGGGTGATAAGCATTTATCTCAGGAAGATTTTCCAAAGATCGAGGCAAAAATGCTTGAGTTGGCACGTCAGAAAAATGAATATATCCGCAAGCCGATCAGCAAGGCCGACGCAATTGAATTTTTTACAAAAAAGGGCGACGAATACAAGCTGGAACTGATCGACGGATTGGAAGATGGCTCCATTACCTTGTACGAGCAAGGTGGCTTTACCGACCTGTGCCGTGGCCCCCATATCCCCAACACAGGCTTTATCAAGGCAGTTAAGCTCACCAATATTGGCGGCGCTTACTGGCGCAACAAGCAGGAAAACAAAATGCTTACCCGCATTTACGGGGTTACTTTTCCAAAACAAAAAGAATTGGAGGAGTATGTTACGCTGATGGAAGAAGCCAAAAAACGTGACCACCGCAAGTTGGGAAAAGAGCTTGAGCTATTTGCTTTTTCCGAAAAAGTCGGCCAGGGGCTGCCGTTATGGCTACCAAAAGGTGCGATGCTCCGGGAGAGGCTCCAGGCTTTTTTAAGCAAAGCGCAGGCAAGGGCTGGCTACACGCCAGTAGTTACACCGCATATTGGAAGCAAAGAATTGTATGTGACGTCTGGTCACTGGGATAAATATGGGAAAGATTCGTTTCAGCCTATCAAAACACCAAATCCAGGTGAGGAGTACATGCTGAAACCGATGAATTGCCCGCATCACTGCGAGATTTACAAAACATCTCCACGCTCCTACAAGGATCTGCCATTGCGTTTCTCGGAGTTTGGGACCGTGTATCGCTATGAGCAAAGTGGTGAGTTGCATGGACTTACTCGCGTCCGCGGTTTTACACAGGATGATGCACACATTTTTTGCAGGCCCGATCAGGTGAAGGAAGAATTTATTCGGGTGATCGATCTGGTCCTGTATGTTTTCAAATCACTCGGGTTTGATGATTACAGCGCGCAGATTTCACTCCGTGACCCTGGTAACAAGCAGAAATATATTGGAAAGGATGAAGATTGGGAAAAAGCAGAAAGCGCGATCATCGAAGCCTCAGCAGAACGTGGTTTGAGCACTGTAACCGAGTTAGGTGAAGCAGCATTCTACGGCCCTAAGCTCGATTTTATGGTACGCGATGCATTGGGACGCAAGTGGCAGTTGGGTACCATTCAGGTGGATTATCAGCTTCCGCAACGTTTCAGCCTCGAGTACACCGGGTCGGATAACCAAAAACACCGTCCTGTGATGATCCACCGTGCCCCGTTTGGCTCAATGGAGAGATTTATCGCAATCCTGATCGAGAATAGCGCAGGTCAATTCCCACTGTGGCTTTCTCCAGACCAGATTGCGATACTGCCCATTTCCGAGAAATTCGCGGATTATGCGGAAGATGTATTTTTCAGATTGCAGGACGACGACATTCGCGGGTTTGTGGATCACCGGGACGAAAAAATCGGACGAAAAATACGTGACGCGGAGGTTACCAAAGTTCCTTTTATGCTGATTGTAGGAGAAAAAGAACAGGCTGAAGGGAAATTATCGGTTCGCCGGAAAGGTGAGGGCGATCTAGGAAGTATGACTGTCGAAGAATTCGCCGCCTTTTTCAAAAAAGAAGCCAGCATCATTTGATGTTTTTGTAATTTTTTATTACAAATCAATCAACAAGGCACTATTTTTGTGGCCGCAGTGTTAGCTTTTTCGATTTTCACCAAAAAACAAAAAAAACACCAATCCAAATTATATGGCATTAAGACCCCCTAGTGGACGGTTAAGAGTTCCCGAAGAACCTTATAAAATTAACGAACGAATTACAGCAAAAGAAGTACGCCTGGTTGGAGAAAATATCGAACCGGGAATAGTTGATATCAATACAGCCAAAGCAATCGCGAAGGCACAAAGCCTTGATCTTGTTGAAATTGCGCCAACAGCAGTTCCTCCGGTATGTAAGGTGGTTGATTATTCCAAGTTCAAGTACGAGCAAAAGAAGAAGCAAAAAGAAATAAAAGCGAAAGCTCAGAAAGTGGTCATTAAGGAAATCAGGTTCGGCCCTAATACCGATGATCACGATTTTGACTTTAAATTGAAACACGCACAAAACTTCCTGAAAGAGGGTTCGAAAGTGAAAGCCTACGTACACTTTGTTGGACGTACCATCGTGTTTAAGGAAAGGGGCGTCAATCTTTTGAATAAATTTTCCGAAGCACTTACCGATTATGGTAAATTGGAAATGGAGCCTAAGCTGGAAGGAAAAAGAATGACGATTATCCTCGCTCCTGCGCCTTCAAAAAAATAATTAACAGGCAAACAGAGCCTCAGCAACATATAGGTCGTGTTTTTGACGTCATGTCAGGAGCACGATTTTCATTTTGTAAACATTTTGGCTAATTTTGCGCGCTGTTTTATATTTTATCAACTATTATTTTTTGAATCATGCCTAAAATGAAAAGTATTTCAGGAGCCAAAAAGCGTTTCTCGCTGACGGGCACCGGAAAAATTAAGCGCAAACACGCTTTCCACAGCCACATTCTGACTAAAAAGTCAAACAAACGCAAGCGTGGTTTGGTTAAAACTGGTCTCATCGATGAGTCTAACCACAAGCAGGTAATGGCAATGCTTGGAAAATAATCCAGAGCCATTAAAAAATTAAAACCCATTCTGGTTTTTTGTTCAACCCGATAAAAGGCTTTTAAGACTCAACAGAGCGCCGATTGTCAAAAACAGTTAAATTATGCCACGTTCAGTAAATCACGTCGCGTCACGTGCAAGACGTAAAAAAGTAATGAAGCTTGCGAAAGGCTATTTCGGCCGTCGCAAAAATGTGTGGACAGTTGCTAAAAACGCGGTAGAACGCGGTTTGGCTTACGCATACAAAGGCCGTAAACAGAAGAAGCGTAATTTTCGCGCCCTTTGGATTCAAAGGATCAATGCCGGAGCACGTATTCACGGATTATCTTACTCCGCTTTTATCGGCAAACTCAGTGCAAAAGGCATAGAGCTTAACAGAAAAGTCCTCGCCGACTTGGCGATGAACCATCCGGAAGCTTTCAAAGCTATCGTTGATCAGGTAAAATAAAACAGCATCCCGCCTCTCCGGCGGGATTTTTTTTGCCCTTCTGTTTGCCTCTTTACAATTTATTAATTCCCGAAATGCCGTAGGATTGGTACTTTAGTATCGTCATCAGGTACTACAGACGAAAATTAAAACCTACTACCCTATTCTATGGAATCCAGAAGGGAATTTATAAAGAAGGCAGGCATGCTTACGGGAGCAGCCGGACTGTTCAGCACCCTGCCCGCCTCTATTCAAAAAGCATTTGCAATCGATCCAAAAAAAGGCAGCACCTATCTAGATGCCGAACACGTGGTGATACTGATGCAGGAAAACCGCTCATTCGACCATTCATTCGGTTCGCTCCGAGGAGTGAGAGGTTTCAATGACCCGAGGACCATTGCCCAGCCAAATAAAAATCTGGCATGGCTGCAAACCAATGCTTCGGGAGAAACCTATGTTCCCTTCCGGCTCAATATGCGGGAATCGAACGCAACGTGGATGGGTTCCTTACCCCATTCATGGCCAAATCAGGTGGACGCGCGGAATGAAGGAAAATATGATAAGTGGCTGATCGCCAAACAGGCCGGCCATAAAGACTATGCGAAAATGCCGCTGACATTGGGTTACTACAACCGAGAAGATATCCCCTTCTACTATGCGCTGGCGGATGCATTTACAGTATGCGATCAGAATTTCTGCTCTTCATTGACCGGTACAACTCCTAACCGGCTATACTTATGGACAGGCACAATAAGGGAAAATCCGGATCCAAAGCATTATGCCAATGTAAGGAACGAAAATGTGACTGACACAGCCGAAGCTTCCTGGACAACTTTCCCGGAAAGATTAGAGGATAACGGCGTTTCATGGAAGATATACCAGAACGAACTCAGTATTTCAACAGGCTTTACCGACGATGAAGATGCCTGGCTGGCTAACTTCACGGATAATCCCATCGAATGGTTTAGCCAATATCAAATCCGTTTTCACACCGGCTATCAAACCTATCTGAAAGCCAGACTTAAAGAACTGCCAGGCGAAATCGAAGCTACCAAATCAAAGCTTGCAGCACTTTCATCCGGCAAAGAAAAGGACTTGCTTCTGAGGTCACTCTCCGACAAAGAGGCTCTGCTCAAAACGGCAGCAGACGAAATCGTAAGATGGAGTCCCGAAAATTTTGAAAAGCTTTCTCAGAGAAGTAAAAATCTCCACCAGAAAGCATTTACAACCAATACAAAGGATCCCGACTATCGGAAAATAACAACCGTCAAATACATGGATGGCGACATAGAACATGAAGCAAAAGCACCCATGGGCGACGTCTTTCACCAATTCAGATCGGATGTTAAGTCCGGGGAGCTGCCGACTGTTTCCTGGCTGGTGGCGCCGTCCAATTTTTCGGATCATCCGGGTTCCCCCTGGTATGGTGCCTGGTACGTCTCCGAAGCGCTGGATATCCTCACTTCCGATCCCGAGGTCTGGAAAAAAACGATCTTTATTTTGTGCTATGACGAAAACGACGGCTATTTCGATCATGTACCTCCATTTTCAGTGCCTAATCCATATAAAGAAGATACCGGTTCGGTTTCCGCTGGCATCGACTGCAAAACAGAATGGGTGACGCTGGAACAGGATATGACCAAAAAATCCAGGAAAGAGTCTCGTGAAAGTGCAATCGGGCTTGGATACCGTGTGCCGCTGGTGATCGCTTCTCCCTGGAACCGTGGCGGGAACGTTTGCTCTGAGGTATTCGATCATACCTCAATCTTACAGTTTCTTGAGAAATTTGTGAGCCACAAGTCTGGGAAAGATATTAAAGAAACGAATATCAGTGCGTGGAGAAGAACCATTTGCGGCGACCTGACTTCAACATTCAAACCTTATCAGGGAGAGAAAATTCCATTGCCGACGTTCCTGGAAAGGGACGAATTCATGGAGGGAATTTATAACGCCAAGTTCAAGAAACTACCAAATGCGTATAAAGCATTGACAGAAGCTGAAATCCAGCAGGTGAATAAGAATCCGATGCTCTCCCCCGTTATGCCAAAACAGGAAAAGGGCACCCGGCCGGCTTGCGCTATCCCTTACGAACTATATGCAGATGGTGCACTTAACTCTGACAAAACTGCATTTCAAATTAAGCTGGAAGCCAGAAATGGCATGTTTAAGGACAAAGCTGCCGGTTCACCATACATGATTTATGCTCCGGGTAAATATAAAAACGAAGTTTCGAAGGTATGGAATTACGCGGTTAAAGCCGGAGACTCCCTACCTGCAACGTGGAAACTAACAGATTTTGACGACCAGAAATATCATTTGATCGTTTACGGTCCAAACGGATTTATGCGGGAATATAAAGGTTCCAGGAGCGCTCCCGGAGTTAAGGTCGGGAGTAAATATTCCACCGATAAAAATAACGGAGCAAATGGAATTTTGATATTTGAACTTACTCAGGAATACGCAAATAAAGAAAATACCATTATCATCAGAGACAACACATATGGTGCTGCTGATCAAGTTGTTAAGTTAGACCATACAAATGCTGGCACAGCCTATATCCCGTTACAACTTGAGAGAAATTCCAACTGGTACGATTTCTCCGTTCTTATTGAAGGCGAACCCGACTTTCTGAGCCGATATGCAGGTCATGTTGAAACCGGTCATCCAAGCGAGAGCGACCCTTATATGGGTATAATGATCAGCTGATTTTTTCACTTGGTCAGGCCGGAGTTTTGGCCTGACACTTTGTCACTCCCATTTTCCATCAGGTATTCTGGTACGGGGTTTTTAATAAAACTCAGAGCGGTTGAAATTTCGGAACATCTGCTTAATAGTAACAGAATCAAATTATACTAAACTTTAATATAGAACAATGGGAAAAATTATTGGCATAGACTTAGGAACAACGAACTCCTGCGTGGCTGTCATGGAGGGTAACGAGCCGGTTGTAATCGCAAACAGCGAGGGTGCCCGCACTACGCCTTCCGTGGTTGCATTCATGGACAATGGTGAACGCAAAATCGGAGCACCGGCCAAACGTCAGGCGATCACCAATCCCAAGCATACTATCAGCTCCATAAAAAGATTTATGGGTAAAAAATACGATGACACGACAAGCGAAATTAAGACGGTTGCGTACAGCGTAGAAAAAGGCCCCAACAATACGCCACGTATCCCAATCGGGGACAGGCTATATACACCACAGGAAGTTTCTGCTTTCATTTTGCAAAAAATGAGGCAAACGGCAGAAGATTATCTGGGCCAGGAAGTAACTGAGGCGGTCATCACCGTTCCCGCTTATTTTAATGATGCAGAACGTCAGGCTACTAAAGAGGCTGGTCAGATCGCAGGTCTCGATGTGAAACGTATCATCAATGAACCTACTGCTGCGGCACTTGCATACGGTCTGGATAAGCAGCATATGGATATGAAGATTGCTGTGTTCGACTTAGGTGGTGGTACTTTCGACGTTTCAATTCTTGAGTTAGGCGACGGCGTTTTTGAGGTAAAATCCACTGACGGTGATACACACCTTGGGGGTGACGACTTTGACCAGGTCATTATCAACTGGCTGGCCGACGAATTCCAGAAAGATGAAGGCGTTGATCTTAAAAAAGATCCTATGGCCCTTCAACGTTTGAAAGAAGCTGCTGAAAAAGCAAAAGTGGAATTATCCAGCTCTACTCAGACTGAAATCAACTTACCATATATATTCCCAGTAGACGGAATTCCAAAACACCTTGTTCGCACTTTGACCCGTGCAAAATTCGAGCAATTGGCTGATTCCCTGTTCCAAAGAATGATGGAACCTTGCAAAAGAGCTATGAAAAATGCAGGGTACACCAATAGCGACATCAATGAAGTGATTCTTGTTGGTGGTTCGACCCGTATTCCAAGGGTACAGGAAGAAGTTGAAAAATTCTTTGGGAGAAAACCTTCCAAAAATGTGAACCCCGATGAAGCAGTTGCAGTGGGTGCCGCTATTCAAGGAGGGGTTTTGACAGGTGAAGTAAAAGATGTACTTCTTTTGGATGTTATCCCATTGTCATTGGGTATCGAGACATTGGGCGGTGTGTTTACCAAATTGATTGACGCGAACACTACAATTCCTTCCAAAAAAACAGAAGTATTCTCAACAGCTGCTGATAACCAGCCTTCAGTTGAAATTCACGTTTTACAGGGAGAACGTCCGATGGCGAATCAAAACCGGACACTTGGCCGGTTCCATTTGTCCGATATTCCACCTGCACAGCGCGGAACGCCTCAAATTGAAGTAACATTTGACGTAGATGCAAACGGTATCCTGCATGTGTCGGCAAAAGATAAAGGAACCAATAAAGAGCAGAAAATCCGTATCGAAGCTTCAAGCGGTTTGACTGATGCCGAGATCACCAGAATGCGTGAAGAGGCGAAGGCAAACGAAGCTGCTGACAAGGCGGAACGTGAAAAAATAGAAAAAATAAACGGTGCTGACAGCCTGATTTTCTCAACCGAAAAACAATTGAAAGAATTTGGCGACAAACTTTCAGCGGGCAATAAAGCAGCAATCGAAAGTGCCTTAACTGAGCTTAAAACGGCACATCAGAGCCAGAATCTGTCAGGAATCGACTCTGCGATGGAAAAACTGAACGGTGCATGGCAGGCTGCTTCCCAAGAGATGTACGCTCAGGGAGGGGACAGCCAACCAGGAGGCCCTGCCGGAAATTCTGATCATTCCGGAGCGGGATCGGCCAGCAATGGCAGTGCTACCGATGATGTGACAGATGTAAATTTTGAAGAAGTTAAATAAGGACTTCGAGTTTAAAAATCCCCGTCTCGACAGATGGGGATTTTTTTTACACCAAGTGTTGCAAACCCGAGTTCAGGATTTTTTTAAATATTAAACCAAATACACCTGGCTCTGGCATCAAATTTTAGTAAGGCCTTTTATACAAATCAACATTCTAAAACCTGTTACTAAAAATCTAATCACCAATATGGACGCAAGGATTGCATTACCTGAATTAATGTATTTATCTCCTACCACCCGTGAAAAAGCGGTGATGATTGCACAGGAGCTTATCAGATCCAATAACGTTTCTCCTCGTGAGGCTGTATCTAAAGCAATCCTGATTGCAAAGAACTGGGCTGTTAAAAATGTCAACAGACGGGTTTGGAAAAAATTAAAATCCTTTGAAAAAGAGATGATATGATAGGTCCCGAATTGAAGTTCAAGGATCAGGTTGTAATCGTGACTGGATCAAGCTCCGGAATCGGAAAGGCCTGCGCCATTCATTTCGCGAACCAGGGCGCACACGTCGTAGTCAATTACAGTGCTAATGCCGAAGAGGGTCAAAATACGCTGGACGAGATTGTTTCAAACGGCGGCAGTGCCATTTTGATCAAAGCAGATGTAAGTCGTGAAGACGAAGTGCTTGCCCTGTTCAGGGAAACCATTAATAAGTTTGGCAGACTTGATGTGCTTGTAAGTAATGCCGGCTTGCAAAAGGATTCCCCATTTTTGGAAATGACTCTGCAGCAATGGCAAAAAGTCATTGACGTAAACCTCACAGGCCAGTTTCTGGCATGCCGGGCGGCTGCCAGGCAATTCATCGCACAGGAAAAGAATGCCGCAGAACCTTCTCATAGCGAGTTGTCTATAGGCAAAATAGTGCTGATGAGCTCCGTGCATGACGTGATACCCTGGGCCGGGCACGTCAATTATGCTGCTTCCAAAGGGGGTATCATGATGTTCATGAAATCCATATCGCAAGAATTGGCCCCACATAAAATCCGGGTAAATTCAGTAAGCCCCGGTGCGATCAAAACGCCGATTAACAAAGAGGTGTGGTCTGATCCGGACAAATACAAGGGTCTGCTCGACCTGATACCGTACAAAAGGATAGGAACTCCTCAGGATGTTGCAAAGGCTGTCGCATGGCTTGCCTCAGATGATTCAGACTATGTGAATGGTGAAACTTTGTACATTGACGGTGGCATGACACTTTATCCAGAATTTGCGGATAACGGTTAATTTAAAATATATACTTCATCAATAAAAAAACGTCAGAACTTGGGTCCTGACGTTTTGCTTTATATCCCTGTTGAACATTATTGGCTAACGAACTCTCCTTTTTCCGCGGACCAATCGTTACCAAAAAATCCGGACATTTTTACTCCGCTGATACCCTCATTCAGCATAGACAATGAGAAAATCATGATGTCAGGAAAACCGCTTCCACCACTGAAATACTGATTCGCATTGGCAGCCTGAAAACCTTTAAGGCCAGTCCCGCCGATTACGCCGACGGACGCCACGTCGCTATCCGCTCGCGGCCACACAAAATAAATCGAAAGGTCCTTTCCCGAGAATTGCTTCGCCCCTACTTCTATTTTTCCGTCTGCAACATTGACCGGGCAATTTGCCAGCAGCTTATCCCAAGCCAGGTTAGTTGTGCGGTTTCCGTAGAGGATCACCCCCCTATCTTTAAAATCCTGAGGATCAAAATCTTTATCAGCAATGATATCTACAGATCCATTTCCGCGGTAATACCAGCTTTCTGCATCGTAACGGGCTTTTTCGGATGCCCAATTTCTTTCTTCTTTTGATCCTCCCGTAGCATACACAAACACCATGCGGTTTTGGAATGCGTCTTTGAGGGTACCGTTTCTCTGTTCGTTTTTATGCTTCCGGTCCGGCCGGGAGGTAACCGCCCAATTATCCGACTTTCTCAAATAAATCACTTCATCAGGCGCAACCACCTGATGGTTGACCGGTGCCAGCCCGTCCAAGATAACACTAATTTCCGACCCGGTTGAAAACGACCCCAGATCCAACGATAGCAGCTCGACGTTGGTGGTTTTTCCTATGATCTTCTTAGCCTTTTTGTCGAGGCTGAGTTGGATCCTGCTATATTCAAGCGGTTTAGCCTGCTGAATCACACCTGCCCAGTGCATTTTAGAAGAAATTCCTGGATTCGCAGTCATAAAGTCTATCGAACTGACCGCGGTATCTTTTGGAATGGTATGCCAGCTGAAAAAATTGAAAATCGGTGGCCAGTCTACGCTGATGTCGCCATACCAATGTGCTCCGCCGATGTGTTCGTAATAGCTAAAATCGCGGTGAAATTTACCGAGACTATCCCGCATTTGCCGCGCATACTCCACAGAGACCGTCTTGTCTGCATCTCCGTGCGCGACGTACACACCAAGATTTCTGTAATTAGAGATCAATTTCAAAACATTGCTGGCATTGCTGGATCTCAGCAAAATAGCTTCCATAGGCGAACCGGCACTATCTGGTATAACCCCGTCGTGAGACCCATAAGAAGATAGGTTCGGGTAACCGGCTGAGGGTGCAATAGCTGCCCATTTTTCGGGATATGTCGCACCCAAAAACCAGGTGCCGTGGCCGCCCATCGAATGACCGGTGAGGTATATACGGCTTAGATCCGGATCATATTGCTTTTTTCCGATTTCCAAAACTTCCAAAGCGTCCAGGCGTCCCCAGTCTTCCCAGTTGAATCCGCGCGGTCGGCGGTTGGTGGGGGCTACCAAAACGCCCCAATCCTTTGGCTTATACGCTCTTGCTTGACTAATTGCCTGAACTTCGGCACCATGTACGGAGAAAAACAATGCCGGCTTCTTTGCATCCTGCGACCTGATCTGTGGAGATACCGCATAGTATTGGACGCTTCCATCCAGCTTGCTCACAAAAGTCCTGCTATATTGCCTACCCTCTTCAACCGATTGGACGGCAACCGTCGCCTCGTGAATCACCTTACCGTTCTGAAGCAGGGTAATGGCCACGTCATTTTTTCCGGGAGCGCCCACGTTAGATCCGTCGATCAAAATACCTATTTTTCTCAGGGTCATACCCGGCACATCCGGTAAAGCCGTGACGATTTTTTTGCCGGCCAAAATACTCTGCACTTTGAGTCCTTTTAATGAGCCTCCGCTTGTATTCTGAACAGTGATACCTGTCCAGAGCGAATCATTTTTTAGGCCCTGTACAATATCCGGAAGGGTTAAATCTCCGGTCAGCAGTGAAACTGGCTGTCCGGGAAAGCTGATATTGCCAGTTATCCCGCCAAACCGTCCAAATCGGGCAACGCGTGCATAAAATTCATTTTTGCCTTTTTTGAGCAAAACCGGCAAATGCATCCAGCCATAACGATACATATCCCCGCCCCTCGGTACGCCATTTACAAAAACCATGTCGTGGCCGGTAAGCGTCAGGATCGCGGTTTGTTCCTTTTTGGAATCATAGGTGAGGTAGATGTAGCCATTGGAAAAGGCCTCTCCCCTGAAACGATGCGTGGAGTCAGCTGTAACTTTCTTCCAGCTAATCTTTTCATTCTTTGTGTTGGTAAACAGCAACTTTCCCTCCGAGGGCTTTTCCAAAGTTCCATTATAAAGCTGGTACGCCAGTTGGTCCGTATAGAGAGCCTCCCTCCCATACTGGTTACAAGGGCCGACAGCTAGGCCCTCTTCAAAATGAAAAATGGTTTGGGATTGAGATTGTAATAACCGAAGCGTAAAAACAAAACAGAAAAAAAACTTCTTCATTTGAGCAAATAAGAGTGGATTGAGTTCAGTTTCTAAACTTAATAAAAAAATTTAAAAATTGCTCCCTTTATCAGATTATCAATTGCCCATTCTACTTCCGGCAAAATGCATTTAAATTTGTGATGAACTAACTCAACGCCGCCTTGTTCCGATCATTCATCCAATTTCTCTCCAAAGGCCCCTGGTTTGGCATTTTTTGGACCCTGCTCATTTTAGTTGCCTGTACCTGGCCGGGAAAAGACCTTCCTGCCGCGCCGGTAGTCGGTTTTGACAAAGTCGTTCACATAGGACTCTTTATCGGATGGATCACCCTTTGGCTATTGGCATATCCCCGAAAATCCAATCTGCTGATCGTCCTGGGAATCGCTTACGGCCTGGCGCTGGAATTTTACCAGCAGCTTCTGCCTTTCGACCGCACGTTTGATTGGTGGGACGCAGTAGCAGACGCTGCTGGTGTGATGATTGGCTTCTTGTTCACGACTTTCGTCCTAAACCGTTACCGCCAACGCTTGTATTGATTGATCAGCCCGTTTGTGGAACTATCGTGATTGCTCACCGGCCAGTCGTTCTGAAGTTCGGGGTAGATTTTGTTGGCAAGCTGCTTGCCCAGTTCAACACCCCATTGGTCGAAACTGTAAATGTTCCAGATTACACCCTGCACGAAAATCTTGTGCTCGTACATCGCGATCAGGCTACCCAATACTTTCGGGGTTATTTTTTTTACCAGGATTGAATTGGTAGGCCGGTTTCCGGAAAATACTTTGAAAGGGGCGATTAAATCTATTTCCTCCTGGCTTTTTCCAGAGGACTTCAACTCCTCTCTTACCACCTCGTCGGTTTTACCATTCATTAAAGCTTCGGTCTGTGCGAAAAAGTTAGACAAAAGCATAAGGTGATGCTCGCCAAGCGGGTTGTGGCTCACGGCTGGTGCAATGAAGTCACAAGGGATCAGCTTCGTACCCTGGTGGATCAGCTGGTAAAACGCATGTTGTCCGTTTGTGCCTGGCTCACCCCAGATAACAGGACCAGTTTGATAAGTAACCGGTTTGCCGTTCCTGCCGGTACTCTTCCCATTACTTTCCATATCTCCCTGCTGGAAATAGGCAGCGAACCGGTGCATATACTGATCGTATGGGAGTATTGCCTGAGTTTGGGCATCGAAGAAATCGTTATACCAGACGCCCAGCAAGCCAAGGATCACCGGAATGTTTCTTTCCAGCTTGGTGGTCCTGAAATGTTTGTCCATTTCGTGGGCACCCGAAAGCAACTGCTCAAAATTTTGAAAGCCGATAAAGCAGGCGATAGACAATCCAATGGCGGACCATAGTGAGTACCTGCCTCCTACCCAATCCCAGAAGCCAAACATATTTTCGGGATCGATACCAAATTTTTCAACTTCCGGCTGATTGGTCGAGATCGCAACAAAGTGCTTTTTGACAAACTCTTCTTTTACCGCCTTTTCAAGAAACCAGCTTCTGGCACTATGGGCATTCGCCATGGTTTCCTGCGTGGTGAATGTTTTGGAAGCGATCATGAACAATGTCGTCTCCGGATTCAGCGGCTTGACAGTTTCAGCAATATGCGTACCGTCCACATTGGACACGAAATGCACATTCAGTCCATCCTTACCGTAAGCTTTTAGCGCCTCGGTTACCATCACCGGACCCAGATCGCTGCCACCAATACCGATATTCACGATGTCGGTAATTTCTTTTCCCGAATAACCCTTCCATGAACCCGACCGCACTTTTCCGGAGAATTCCTTCATCTTGGACAGTACTTCGTTTACATCGGGCATCACATCCTTGCCGTCCACAAGGACCGGCTCGTTGGAACGGTTACGCAGGGCGGTATGCAACACGGCCCGCCCTTCGGTTACATTGATCTTCGCACCGGTGAACATCTGTTCAATCGCATCTGCCAGGCCGGCTTCTTCGGCAAGTTGTACCAGGTACGAGCGTGTACGGGAAGTGATCCGGTTTTTGGAATAGTCGACCAAAATGTCGCCAAAACGGATGGAAAATTTTTTATGACGCTCAGGCTCCTCCTCGAAAAGCGTTTTCAAATGCTTTTGGGAAATATTCTTAAAATGCGATTTTAGTTTTTTATACGCAGGTAACTGGTCAAAGGGCACGTTCGATAGCATTTCTAGTTGTGTTAGAGTAAAAAAATCAACCTTGAACTCGCAAAAATATGACTTTACGGCACTTTAACCGACTTTTTAGCTATTATACTGCATCACATACCCCTTTGAAGTAGCCCACCGATTCGGCAATGCCCGCCAGCGGATCTTTCATATCTTTCTCATATTCAAGACTGCAAACACCAGGGTACTTCACTTTTCTGAGCATTTTGACAAATGGAGGAATGTCTATTATTCCCCTTCCCAGCTCAGCCGCTTTTCCATCTTTTGTCGCTTCCGTTACATTTTTAAGGTGAATGTCAAAAACGCGCTTGGCATATTTTCCCATATCGGCTACCGAATCCTGGTTGTCCCGGCGGTTGTGGCCAATATCGAAGCATAGCCCGACTCTGGGGTCCAGGTCTTTGATCAGATTGTGAACTGAAGTCGCATTGGGATAAAGTTTATCTTCCGGCCCGTGGTTGTGTATGGCATAGCGGATGTCGTACTCTTTCACTTTTTGCTCCACATATTTGAGGTCTTCGTGATTGGGGATACCGACAATCAGGTTCACACCCACTTTTTTCGCATACTCAAATGCCCCGTCGATTTGCGTATGGTCTTTGGTGTAAATAGGCCCTACGGCATATCCGGTTACGCCCGCATCTTTCAATTTCGCATGAAAGGCAGAGATCTGTTCGGCAGTGCTGTTGAATGGAAGATGAAAATCCTTGATACACAAATAGTGCACATCTGTTTTTTTCATCATGTCAAGGGATTCGTCCAGCTTAAAATTGACGAAACTAAAACCAGCGATCCCCAATTTAAAAGTATCTTCTTTTTTGGCAGGAGCCATAGCGGCATGCCCGTATTCCGGAAATGATAAAATGCTGCCGGCCATGATACCAGCAACTCCTTTTTTCACAAAAGCTCTTCTTGAATTCATTGAGACAGGTGTTAAAAATTAAACGCTACCTTATAAAGACGAAGAGCCACTAATTTACCACCCAATGCGCTAAATCTTCAGCTTAATACCCAGCCGGTTGATCAGGCCTGTCGCAGCGATAACAAGAAGGGCAAAGCACATCGATTTCACCAACCCGACAACGCCGGTCCGCAAATACATAGGCAGACTGATCCCCAATAAAGTGATGACCGCGTACCAAACGTACGGAACAAGGTAACAGGTTAGGGTTGCGGTGCCCGCAGGCCTGAAAACGTATGCCCAGCCCTTTATTTTTCTCAAATCCACCAGCCAGAAAAGAAATGCAAATGCAAAAAAACTGATGCCGCTGCATATCCCAACCCACGCCGGTGTTGCGCGTATTTTGGAAATGCCCCAATACGGACGTGTTCCGAAACCATATAGGAAGCAAGCGATACCCAGGGTTGCCAAAATCAGCATGTAAACAAAGCCATTGCTATTCTGGTCGACATATTTGCGGTAAATAACCGACGCGGTAACACCTGCCATCACAAAAGCTGGCATGGAGCCACTGCCAACGATCCAGATGTATTTCCGTATAGGGTCCAAAAAATGAAGTAAGCCTGCAAACTCGGCCAGGTTAAAAACCAAAAGGAACAGCCAACCGACCACAATGCCTGGCAAACTGTCTTTCACAAAAAAATAGATCAGTGCGCAGATCAGATAAGACCAGCCGATCAGCCCGAGGATACCGTACCAATGCGTGCCCATTCCCTGCGGATGTGCAGGATCGCCGCCTTTGTAGATCACCGCCAGTCCTGCAAGAATAATGTAGCCCACCATTTTGAAACTCGAATATTTTAGCTCCCTGCTTTTTGGATACAGATTCCAGATGAGGAAAAAAGCGAATACCATGCCGAGCGACCATACCTGCTTGTTGATGATCATCCCATGCGGCAAGGCGCTTTCCAGGTTGACCGTAAAAATCCCCATTAAAAGCAAAGCGAAAGTGCGTTCCAGGATATGGAACACGATAATAAACGGGGTATCGCCCTTGGCGCGGCGGTTAGAAATCGCAAAAGGGACCGAAAGGCCGACTATAAAAAGAAAACCTGGGAACACCACATCGGAAACACCCATCGCGTCGTCCTGGGCTTTGCTATGCTCCAGCCACCATGGAACACCTTCCAGCGTCCAGAGATCATTCACAAAAATCATCAGGAACATGGTAAGCGCCCTGAAAATATCGATCGAATCCAGACGAAGCCCGGGTGTCGTTTTATCCATTTTTTTAGAAAATAATTTACAGATCCCAATATAGCCTTTTGTCCATAAGATTACAATCGGGCCGTTCCAACATCTCAGTATCCGTTTTGTCTGTCTTACGTCCCAATTTTTCTGTTTAGCACCATATATGGGCCGTTGTTTTTGACCTGAGACTTATTTTTAGTTGAAATATACCGCTTGACGTTACCTCACTTACCCTTTAGACATTTTGAAACCAGATACCCTTCTTTTTGAGATCGCATGGGAAGTCTGCAACCAGATCGGCGGGATTTTCACGTACATCAAATCCAGAGTCCCTACCTTGCAGGATACGTACGGAGATGACTATATGCTGATCGGCCCCTATTTTCCGGAAAAGGCTAAACTGGATTTCAGGGCGCTCTGCGAACCAGAAAACACACCGCTTTCGGAAACTATCCAATCGATAAGGGCCTTGGGGCACGAAGTACATTATGGTTATTGGCTGCTCGAAGATGCCCGCCCCAAAGTTCTGCTGATCACCCCGCAATTGCCTGTTGGACAGCTGAATGAAGTAAAAGCAAGGTTCTGGCAGCAACACCAGATCTCAACAATCCAACCGGATGCGTTAACTGACCAGGTGCTCGCCTTTGGAGAAATTACCCGCATTTTCTTCACAGCATTTATAGCCCGCATTACCGTCAAGCAGGATGTCGTTGCTCATTACCACGAATGGATGTCGGCGACAAGTATGATCGAACTGGTGCGTGAAAAAATCCGGGTTGCGACTGTTTTTACGGTTCACGGTACCTTACTCGGCAGGTATCTCGCCCCAAATGAGCCGCACTATTACCTTAATCTGCCTGATTACAACTGGGCCGAAAAAGCCAGGACATACGGGATTGAGGCCAGGGTAAGCCTGGAAAGGGCCGCCGCACAAAGCGCGCACGCGCTGGTTTGCAGCAGCAAGCTGATTTCGACAGAATGTGAGGTATTTCTTGGCAGGTCCCCGGACAGCGTGATCCGAAGCGGAATGCATAAAAAACCCGGCGCAGGCCATGAGGTTTTTGAAAAACACCTCGAAAACAGGTCCAGGATAGATGCCTTTGTAAAAGCCCTGATCTCACCCAGTTATCACTCCAAAACGGACAAAACATTATATTTTTTTACTTCGGGGCGTTATGAATATCGTAACAAGGGATTCGATATTACTTTGGAGGCGATCGCCAGACTTAACTATGTTTTGAAGCAATCGCATTCTGATATAACCATTGTTCTTTTCATCATTTCAAAACAACCTTTTACCAGCATCCGTCCCGACGTGCTGGAGGCAAAGCAGCGCTATCAGGATCTTCAAAAGATCTGCAAACGGATCAGTTCAAAACTCGGTCCGCGTATATACTCCCATGTTACCGGAGAAAGAGGTTATCGCCTGTCCGATCTGAACGAGTTGGTGGATGATGAATTACAGCTCACCTGGCGGCAAGCGTTGTCGCTGTTCAGGCGGAACGGGCTTCCGCCGGTAACCACCCACCAGCTCGCCAACCCCGATGAGATATCAGATTTCTTACAGCACGCGGGGTTAAATAACCACGAACAAAACCCTGTCAAAGTAATCTACCACCCCGATTTTATTGACCGCGCAACCTCCCTGTTTTCAATGGATTACCTCGAATTCGTACGCGGGTGCCATTTGGGCATTTTCCCGTCGCTGTACGAACCCTGGGGTTACGCACCCATGGAAACCATCATGCACGGAACACCAGTCGTCACCAGCGACTTATCCGGCTTTGGCCAATACATCCGAAGTACGGTTGCCCCCGAAGACAGCGACGAAGTCAAAATCCTTCACAGACGTTATCAATCCGATGAAGAGGCAACCCAGCGACTGACAGAAATTCTGATCAGCTTTGTCGAAAAATTTGACAGCCAGCAATATATCCCAAGATCCAGCCTCCCCAAATACATGATGGACTCATTATGCTGGACTGAGTTACAACGGAACTATGAAGAGGTTTACCGGCTTGCACTGGTGCGATATCAACCGGTGGCTAATTTGTATTGATATCCCCTGAAATTAGGGGTTTACATTCAAAACTATGCAGCCCATTGTACCGAAAGCACAATGGGGGCAAAAGAGTTTAGCAGTTCGCTACCGAACTCTTTTGTTTTTTGGGAAAAAAGCTTCATTCCGACAGTTTAGTCAATATTCCCGATTCAACTCCCCAAATACCTCAGCGACAGCATCGTAATATCGTCAAATTGATTGGCTGGCCCGATGAAATCGATCAGGCTTTCCAATGTGGCCTCGTTCATTTCCCTGGCCGTTTCCTTCGTCGATCCCTCGCCGGTGGTAAAGAAATCCTGCAAATAGTGAAGACCATAACGAGCTCCCGAAAGGTTATTGGCGTCCGTAACGCCATCTGTATATAGTACAAATTTGTCTCCGGGGTTCAATACAATCTGATGCGACTCGTACTCAAAGGTACTGTCAAAACAAAGTGCCATGCCCCCCTGCTTTTTGACCAATTCTGTCTTTCCGTCCGCCCGGATGATCATCGGAGGCTCGTGGCCGGCGTCAACGTATTCCACCACTCCTGTCTTCACGTCTAAAATGCATACAAACGCGGTAATAAACATAAAAGACGAATTATCCTCACTCAGGAATTCATTGACAATCTTCACCTTTTCGCAAATACTGTCCCCGTTCCGATTGGAAAACTGGCTTTTAAAAATCGCCTTGCCAATGGCCATAAAAAGGGCAGCAGGTATACCTTTATCGGAAACATCCCCAATCATGAAAAACAAATGCCCGGGATCCATCATGAAATAATCATACAAATCCCCGCCAACCACTTTGGCTGGGTGGATGAACGCATGTAAGTCCACACCGGCTTTTCCAATATTGGCAGGTACCGTTTTGGGTAGCATGGAACTTTGTATTTCCTTCGCCACACTCAGGTCATTTTGTATCGCAATCAATTGCTCTCTTCCCCGTTCCAGATTCGACAACATTTCAATATGCTCCACTGTCTTCGCGATGGTGATTTCGAGATCGTCGAAATTCACGGGCTTTGTCACAAAATCAAAAGCCCCGCGGTTCATCGCGGTCCGAATATTGTCCATATCCCCATACGCCGAGACCATAATTGCCTTTAAAAGAGGATTTTGCCTTTCGTTGATCTTGGAGAGAAAGGTTAGACCGTCCATACCTGGCATGTTGATGTCCGAAAGAATCAGGGTGATATCTTCCGTTTCTTCCAGCTTTTGCAATGCTTCTACGCCATTGTTTGCAAATACAAACTCGTACTTCTTATCCCGGATCTGTTTCCTGAACAATTGAAGAATAAGCATCTCCATATCCTGCTCGTCGTCGACACTTAATATCCTGATAGCCATTATCTTAATATTTTAATTGATTTGATGTTTTAATGTCGTTACGCAGGGATCTGTATCCTGAATTCTGTTTTTTCGCCTTGGGCGGATGTCACGCTGATTTTTCCATGATGCGTATCCACAATGCTCGCATAGGTCAGCGAAAGCCCCAGGCCAGTCCCCTTGCCAATTGGTTTTGTAGTAAAAAAAGGCACGAACAACTTGGAAACGACCTCTTCAGGAATGCCGATGCCGTTATCCCAAACCCGGATATCTATTTCGTCGCTGGCCCGCAATGTGCTGATCCCGATCACCGGATCATAGTTCTCAGTACCTTGCTTCCTCTTCTCATTCACGGCATAGCAGGCATTGTTGACCAGGTTCACGATGACCCTGCCAAACTCACCCCGCGCAACAGGCACGTTTCCGACAGACGGGTCAAAGTCGTATCGGAGTGTCACATTAAATTCCTTATCATCGCCTCTTACACTCTGATAGGCCAGCTTGCTGTATTCTTCCAAAAGTTGATTGAGATCGGTTGGTTCCAATACGGCGCTGTCAGACCGGGCCTGTGCCAGCATTCCCTGGATGATCCTTTCAATGCGCAATCCATTCTCATTGATTTTCAAGAGGTTTTGGGACAAAGTATCGAGAAGGTCTTTTTCATCCGACAGATCGTCCTCATTCAGGTCCACCAGTTGCTTCGCCGCGATCTCCTTGATTTCGTCCACTAATCCCTGCGACAGCCGGGAAAAATTATTGACGAAACTGACCGGGTTCTTAATTTCATGCAGAATACCAGCGCTCAGCTGGCCGATTTCCGCCAGCTTGTTCAGTTCCAGGATTTTTTGCTGGTAATTTTCAATTTCCTTGTCGGTAATCGCGGGCTCCATATTCCTGATCATTAAAATTGTATGGTGAGTTTTACACTTATCTGGCGATCGGAAGAAAAATCTCAATCTCCGTAAACTCGCCTTCCTTCGAATTTACCGATATGCGTCCCTTGTGGTATTCAATGATATCCTTGCTCATATACAATCCAAGTCCGGTCCCTTTCGACGTGGGCTTGGTCGTAAAAAACGGGTTGAAAAGCTGCTGTGTTTCTTTCAATGGTATTCCCTTGCCGTTATCTTTCAAAAAAATCGACACCCCGCCCGGGCCAGGCTTGGTCCGGATGGTAATTTCCGGCTCAAAGACTTTTTCGGTCTTTGCCTTTTCCATCAGCGCATAACATGCATTGCTGATCAGATTTTTAAGCACCTCTGCAAACTCAAAAGGCAAAATACTGACTTTCAGCGGTTTATTATCCAACGCAAAGCTCATCTTGAACGCCGCGTCTTTATATTCATTCAGCATCTCCTGGATCGCAGCCCTTGCTTTTGATTCGAGGAAAGGGTTCAGTTCCATCAGGAAAAACTCGGTAGACTTGCCTTTCAGCAATTTCTGCATGTCCTTGACAATCCGGGTGGTGCTGTTACCGTGTTCGTAGATTTTCTCGAGGTTCTTTTCCAGCATGCTGAAGCCGCTGTCCAGATCGTCCTTTTCATCTTCCGACAGTCCGTCCTGATGCTTATCGGTCACTTCAGTGATCTCCTTCAAAAGCTTTCCCGACGATTGCGAGAAATTGTTGATATAGTTCAGCGGGTTCAGGATCCTGTCTACAATCCCCTTGGTAAGACTGCCCACGGAGGCCAGCCTTTCCTGCCGGAGCAGTTCTTCCTGTGTCGATTTCAGATTGGAAAGCGTACTTTCCAGGTCTTCGAGAATGTTGGTTTTGATGTAAGCGCCGATCAAATGCTCTTTCAGGTTTTTGACCATATTAAAGTCCCGCTCCCTGAAAGCATTGTCCCGGTCCATATTTTCCAGGGTAATATAGCTTTTCACATTCCCTTCTACCCGGATCAGGATGGTGATCAGCGACCTCGGCGTAAACATTTCGTCGATAGACGCATCCGCATTTTGGGACCGGAAATTGTTTTTCACGAAAATATCTTCAAAAACTTCCTCGCCTCCGTCCGCATATCGCTGCTGCGCCTGTCTGGCCGTGAGCCTGATTTCTTCCACACTGGCATTCTTAACCGCACCCGCCAATGCGATAAACTGGTAATGATCAGTTGTTTTGTTATAAATCAATGCGGAGGCGCCATCTACATTCTGGAATTCACACAATCTGTCCAGTACCAGTTGAAACAGCTTCTTCGTATTCACTTCACCGTTGATCGACTTCACGAATTCGTCAATGCGTTCCAGCTGATCATTTGTCGCAGCAAGTTCTTCCGACTGATGCTCCAGCTCTTCTTTCTGGTTCACTACTTCTTCGGTCCGTTCCCGGATCATGTTTTCCAACTGCCGCTTTTCCCTGATCACCGCCCGAAGCCGCCACCGCACCGCGTAATAGACCAGCACCGCAAAAACCAGCGCGTACAGGGCAATCATGTACCATTGCTGGTACCAGGGTGTCAGGATCGTCAATGGAAAAACCGCCGCTTCCGACACGTTATTGTAAATGTCACGCGCCCGTACCTTGAAAACGTAGGTGCCTGGCGGGAGACCGTTGTATTCTTTCCTGGTTAACGTACTCCATTCAGACCAGTCCTTATCATAGTTTTCCAACACATACTGGTACTTTACTTCCTGGTTGCTATGATAACTCGGCAATGCGAACTCCACGATCACATTATTTTGCCGGTATCCGAGCGTCACATCCCGTAACCGGCCCTTATCAAAGGGGATTGCACCCTGCTGCGTCGCCACGTTCCGCAACAATACCGGATATTGATAAACGTACTGCTTCGGCACGCTCATATCGACGCGATAAAGGCCCTGATCACCTCCCAGCCAGGCATCACCATTCTCGTCGGCGTAAATAACACCAAATGGTATCCCGGCAACGGGAAGCAATGGTGTTTCAACGAGATCAAACCCGGAAGTTGCCTTTTTACGGAAAAACGCCGCGGACCTTTTATCGCCCCGGGTCGTCCAGGCATTACCCTTGCTATCCTCCTCCACCCTGTCGAACCAGGCCTTTTCGCCATGGAGCCAGTCCGCTCTTATAAACCGGTCAGACTGAGGAAGGTATTCGAACAGCCCGTCCTTATTGGATACAATGAGTTTGTTATTGTAAACGGCCAGCTTATTATACAAAGGGCTTTGAACACCCTGGGCTGCAGAAAATTTTTTCACCGTGCCCTTTGCAGGATCCAGTTTCATGATCCCATTGGACAACGTTTCGAGCCAGAACATTCCTGAAGGATACTCGGTAATACCTACAATCTGCTCGTCAACGGCAGTGAATTTCTCCGCCTTCCAGCCATTTCCCAGGTCTCTCAAAACCCTCAGCCCGTCCTGAAGGCCGACATATAGTTCCCTGCCCGATTCCGAAACGGTAACAGCCAGCGTAAAATCCCCATTGATAGCGGTAATGCTCCCGCCTTTATTCCACTGGAACAAACCCTTGTTGGATGCAACAAAAAGCTTATCTCCGTGCTGATCGAAACCCAGGCAGCTTCCCGGGAAGCCGTGAACCCGCACAACCCTGTTATTCTCGATATAATAAAGCCCGTACAATGTGCCTACCACAAGCTTTCCCTGAAAACGTCCCACGGCGGTAACAGCGCCTTTTAAGCCATCGGCCGCATCAAAAATCGAAATCGGCGAAGGCAGGTCAAACCGTATAATACCGTCGTTAAGTGCCAGCCAAAGGTTCTGGTCACGGTCTTTGAACATAGCCGAAACCTGGCTATCTCCGATATTCCCATCCGGATGAACCGGGTACTCCAGATCACCCCCAGGGCTGATCATCAGCATTCCGCCCGTGGCCATGCTCACGGCAATATGCCTGTCCTGTAACTGAGCAGCAGCGGTTGCCTTTCCGCGGATAAGCATCGCATTCACGTTTCCACCGACTGCTTCGATCCGGTTGTTTTGCAATCGGAACAAACCCTGACTTGTCGTTACGATCAGTGCGGTCTGATCGCCCAAATCGACTACTGCGACCAGATCCAGCAATACCGGCACATGCTCGCCTTTCCCAATTTCAGTAACATCCTCACCATTCAAAGACAGCATACCCCTGTTCCTGGAAAAAACAATCATCTTATTTCCGAGCGCAAATGCGGATTGGATAGACAGCTTATGATGGAAAGCCTTGACTGAGGTGCCGTTCCAAAAAAAGTTGGTCTGATCGGTCACAAACCACGAACCGCCTCTCATTGGAATGATCTGGATGACCGGCGGAATCTTCTCTTTTATTTTGGAAGAAAGGCTTACAAACCGGTGCGTACCGAGGGTATCATAGTCGAGATAACCGAATTCACCATTCGCCCCCACCAGTACCCGTCCCTTCACATCGGTGGCCAGGGCTGAAATACGGGTCACATTTTCGGTCTGGATCGTATGCCAGGAAACACCGTCATATTCCAGTACCCCTGCGAAATTGGCAAAATACATCACCCCCGAGGTGTCCTGCGCAATCCCGAAATTCTGATCGTGCGCATGGTATTGCGACGATTGAAAAACGCTGAAAAAAGGCCGCCCCATTTCAGGTTTCGCAGCAACAACTCTTTCGAAACGGGCGGCTATATGGCGATCTTCTGCGCGCTGGGCACAAACAGAAACCGGCACAGCGAACATTGCCATTAAAAGCAAAATATGATTGAACCTAGAAGCTTTCCGCCGCATTTTGCGTGATATTAAGATCTCTTAACAGGTAATTTTCAATGATATAGAATTCAGTATTTTCCAGAACATTCGGTATCAAGGCTACGCCCATCGCTTTCAGTTCACTGACGCTCCTGATCTCGCCCGGCCCGATTCCGCCTGCTTTTGAAAAAAATAGCTTTCCGTAGGTGACCAGCAAGGAAATGTCAGACACATTGGTATGCTTCCTCAGGTCGATAACTGCGCCGGCTTCTTCCTGGAAATAGGCGGAGTTCAGCAGGATTTTTTGCAGCTCCCCATTGAGTAAGCCACCCAATACAGGCGTTTCACGGAGTCTCCTCAGCTTGGAAATCAACAAATCTTCTTCAGTCGAGAGCCATTCCAGCGGTTTCATGATCTGAAGATGGAACTGGTCGTTGTCCCGCACCATCACTTCCATCAGCGAGCGAAACCTGTGGGGGTTGACGATCCTGAGAATATAAAATGCCGTTTGAGAAATCACTTTTGACCGCGAAACAGCATTCGCAACCAGGACGGGCGTCACACTTTCAGCCGATGCGTGCCGCAGTTCACTAATCGCCACGGCCTTTGTCCACCTGGAAACGCGGGTGTAATCTTTGTTGACAATATCCTTTAAACGCTCCTCTGCCGATAACCGGGCCTGCGGAAAGAACTCGCTGTAACGGTTGCGCATTTCATCCAGGGAGTCGCTGTCCAGATAAGGAAGGATCTTATTCTTGACATTCTCCGGCAGCAAGAGATCGGCTATCTCTGCCAGATAATCCCGCGCATCGGTGGCCTGCTCGCCGTGAAGCAGCTTAACCGCCCGAAATCTGGAACCATATATTACTTCCAGAACAGTGAACGCTTTCAGGATGATCCGTTGCTTTTCCCTTTCGAGGCTCTGCATCAGTTCGGTATCGTGCCCATTCTCTTCGACCAGGTCATATTGCGCTGCAAGGAGCCAGGCAAATGTTTTCAGATGCTCGTCCAGTTCGTCTAGCAGATAAATCCGTTCTGTGCTGTTGCAGCAGTAACCCAGGTTCCTGAGCGCATCCAGGACTTTGTCCTTCACAAAACGATTGGGATTTCCGAGGTTACGCCGCAAAAACCGGACTGCATCTTCACCTCCTATATCTTCGACGATTTTGAGCAGATGAAGTTGCCGGTATCGGCTTTCATGGTTGCTCAGGAAGGATTTTTCAATATATCTCAGCAGAGGCGTACCCGATTTGCAAAGGGCATTGAACGCCACGGAATAATACCTGTCGATGTCCATTTGCTCTATCAGGTAGGGCCAAAGCTCGGGCCGCTTCAGCTCACCCGCGATGTAAATCGCCGCTTTTCTCACCTCGCCGTCGGGGTCCTGTAAAAGCGGTATAAGGTATTTATAGGACGAAAAACGATTCGACGCACCTAATCCGAAGACAGCTTCCATCCTTTCCTCCTTATTTTTGGAAAAAACCTGGTCGGTCAACAATTCAAATGTTTGCTCAGATACCTTGTGCTGAGGCTTGTAGGAATTAGTTTTTGCCGGATTGTCGGGAAACTGGAAAACCTTTCCCCGCACCATTTTTTTATAGGAATTTTGTCCGATAAAAGCCGCCGCCGTCCAGCACAGGGCAACCACGAGGAATACAATGGAAAGCTGCAGTGCGTCGAGCAGAGAAAGATTAACCAGCGCCAACAGCAGCACACCGGCAATCAGCCCGCCCATTGCTTTGGCACGGCCTTCTATCCTCCCCTGAATGTTCAAACGAAATTTTGCCTGGATGGGCTGGTATAAAACCTGGTAGGCTGGCTCGGCTACCGCCTTTCGTACCGCGCTCAGAAAAAAACGCGAAAGCGCGACGCAGGCAAAGAAAATGGCAGCCGTATCGTAGCCTAAACCATAAATAACCGAAACAGCAAAGCTAAAAACGAGACTCAACGGGAGGCTCAATAGTCCGATCCTTAACCCGTACTTACTGATTAACCTGTTGTACAGGAATGTCTTGATGAAAAATTCAAGAATGGCGCATATGCCAAAGAAAACACCCAGAAAACTGGCCAGGGATTCCTTGTTTGGAAATATATTTCTTGACTCTGTAAAGAAAATATACTCGACATAAAACAGTGCAAAAACAGGCAGCAGTGCCAATATGAAGATATTTCGATAATAAGCAGGGTTCACAACATTCCCTTCCAGCTGCCGGGAGGAAGTACTGCCAGCCACGTTTTCCAGATGTTCCGAAGTCACATACCGTTTGTGGATCTGCCTGAGCAGTATGCCGCAGACGATCAGAAAGCCCACAGCGATGATCAGAAGGGCATCGATCTGGAAAATTTTAAGTAGGCCCGGCACGGCCAGGTACATGATCACCGAAGAAAACACATCGCCCGTATTGATCAGCGAGGCCAGTCTTTTGGATTGCTGGAAATTAAACAGCTTCACAACAACTGCCCAGAACGTCACCCCATAGACCAAGACGAACACCCGGTTCCAGATAAAAAGCACAAAAAACACCCATTTGCTTCCGGTCAGGTGGTAAGTCAGGAGAAACGACGCAATGGAAATAATTAGGAAAAGCAGCATATTTTCGGCCAGCCGGTCGAACGCCATTTTCTTTTGCAGGCGGGTCACCGCAAGTCCAAGCACATAAATAAAAATCCCTCCTGCCACATACACCTGGGGCAATATCAGCCTGTCGAAACTGACCAGAAAAGAAGACGCTACGACCGTATAGAACAATGCCGTTGCCCCGCCCATAAAAAAGGAATAGGCCATCAGCAGGCTTACGAGGCCTTCCTCGTCCTTCCTGATGTTGAGCACCCGCGATATGTTCCTGAATTTCTTCACGCTTCCCCTCCTATTTCTTTAATCATGAAATAAATCTGACGTTCGGGCATCTGATGTAACGGCTTGATCTTGCCCAGATAAACAAACCCCAGGTTCTGCAGGGGTTTGATCCGTGAGGCGACCGGCTGTGCAATGATCGCTTTGATCCCTTGCTCCTCGGCGAAGGAAATCCGCACCTGATCCAGCAAAGCCGAAAATCCATTTCCCCGATACGCAGGCGCCACCACCAGCCGGTTTAATGAAGCGTAAGGCCCTTTGCTAAATCCTTCGAGCAAGGCCTCATCGAACAAATCCGCATGCGGGACAGTATTGTATTCTTTGTGAAAGCTCAGCCGGGCGGCTGCCACCATTTTCCTGTTGTGAATGATTACCCAATGGTGGGCGCGCAGGTCGTCCTCGTCGAGCCAGGTTTGATGAGAAAAAAAGGCTTTGCTGATCCCCTCCTCCTCTTTCCAGGCCAGCACCCGGAGTTCCCCCATTTCATCCAGCCTTTCGGGATATTCCAGCTTCGTCAGCAGAAATTCCGCATTCCCGATTTCAAACCTTGTTTCCATGACGAGAGGCGTTTTTAATTTCACTGCATTCATATCCGTTACCATGATCATTTCCTGTTTGTATCGATCAGCAGCCCGATCGAGAAAACCCTTCTCTCCTGCGGATACCTCGAAGCGGAAGTAACGCCCTCGGCTGCTCGGATTCCCGGAACGAAGTATTCCTTGTTTAAAATATTGGATACCTGAAGTTGCAAACTGATGACATTCAGTATGTGATGATAGGTAACTGCGGAATTCAGCAGGTAGATCGCCGGAAAACGAGTAATGGGATTGCTGCTGCCCGATGTCCCTGCGCCCGACTTTCTGGCGCTGATATAATTATTGGTAACACTGATACTGAGCTCCCTGACCGGCTCATAAATCGCCCCGAGATTGGCCGACCATGGCGCAATATCACTCACCGGTATCTTTTTCCCCTCCACTTTGCTCAGGTCCCGCGGGTTGCTGTAGGTAAAATTCCCCCAGACGTTCAAGCCTTTCACTTCGTAGCGCGCTTCGGATTGCGCGCCAATGATCCGCTGCTTGCCCAATGCCTGAAACTGCGTGGTAGCAACACCCGCCGGCGTTACCGCCGCTGCCAGGCCTACTGCGTTGCTGTAATTGGCAACATAACCTGCTACATTGAATGACAACGCTTTGCTGAAACGTACAGAAACGCTGCCTTCAAGGTTTTTGACGCGCTCTGGCTGAAGTGTGGGATTATTGAGCATCCTCTCCCGAGTCGTCGCATACTTTTGCAAATAAGATGCGTCCTTAAAAGCCTCGGTATAAATCCCTTTGAATACAAATTTCCCTTTCGAGTAAATGAGGCTGACGCGGGGATTGAAAACAAAGCCATAACCGCCGTTCGTACGTATCTGATTGTAGTCCAGCCTCGAAGCCAGTACCATTTTGAGACTTTCCGTCCAGTTGTAGGTGCCCTGGCTGAATATTCCAATGTCATAAACCCTGAAATTATCGCCTCCGGCCAAGGTGGAGTCGGGTCGCCCCGATTCATCGGCGCCCTCGACCGATGAAGTAATGTAGTTCGCCTGGATAATGCTGTTACGGATTTCCAAACCGCTGTTGATATCCATTTTTGGGGTAGGTGTCCACAAAATCCGGAACTCGTTTCGCAGCTGATTGGATACCCGGTACCAGTAAGGTACCGCATACGTTGGTTTGCGCGCATTCAGCAAATCGATCACCCCGTAGCTTCCATTGAAATAACCACGGTACGTCGGAAGATTGGTGGACCCGTTCAATTCGTGCAGACGATAGGAAGTCAGGTTCAGTATCTGGACTTTGTCGGAGATGAACTTGTTGTAGGTCAGCGAAAAAGCCTTATTATTGGCCACCCAGCGCGACAGGTCTGCTGTTACGATCCGCGATTTATTGGTATACCATGGCGTAGCGCCTTCGTCGGTTTTCCAGTTCATGAACGAAATCATGAAATCTTTGAATTCCACTTTTGCCCTGACGAAAAAATTTCTGGAATCGTCGTTGTAGCCGACCGGCTGGCCATTCACATGGGTCTGGAAAAGGTACATATTGTCCAGTTCAGCAGCCTTCGCCTTTCCTGCGGTCGTCAGGCTCAGTGCATTGGCCGCCCCGTTTGCATCGTATCCGATCCGGTAAAGATCGCTGTTGGGGAACAGTGTGGTCAGCTTGTTATTGGTAATGTAGGTCTGCGCGGCGGCTCCACTGATGCTTTGCTGGGTAGGGTAATCATCGGCTGTACGGGGGTCATAATTCCACTCGGGATATTTGCTGTTATCCAGTTCGCTGGACGAAAAATAACGGGATGTAACAGACACCGCAATGTCTTTGGTCCGGACCGTAACCACGCCATCGACGATCCTCGTATTTAATGAACCGTACCTGATCTGGCCATTGCCCGAAACATCCACCTTCTTTCCCTCCGGCATTTCTTTGTCGAGATACCTTTTGGTGATCAGGTTGATCACCCCCATAAAAGCATTGGCGCCGTACATGGTGGACGCGGGCCCGTAAATCACCTCCACCCGCTCGATGTCCGATAGCGCATATTGCCGGGAAATGGGGATATTGTCCGAATTGAGGTCATTTTCTTCCACGCCATCCACCAAAAGGATCGTCCTGTCATTGGACGTGGACCGGTAACCTCGCTGGTAAAAAGTCACATAAGAAGGCCCGTTCCCTCTGATCACATCAAAGCCAGGAATGTCGCTCAGCATTTGGGTCAGGTCCTTATAACCTCTTTTAACAATGTCCGAATGCGTCAGGACGGTAACTGTGGCCGGAACTTTCAGCACGTTTTCCGCTTTTTTGGACACCGAAGTGATCTGGATAATCCGGTCCATCAGGTCTTTCTGCTGGGTCACCAGATCTTTGAACTGGGGAAGGGACGAATATTCTGGCTCGTAGTTTTGGTTGGCCACCAGCAGGTTTCTCACCGCCGTCGCAGCCTGGGGAAGAGAATCCAGGGCCAGGTAAGTCAGCGCAATGATCTTATAACCCTGGACCTGCGCATTGGGCGAAAATTTCGTTTTGAGGCAAGGGCTCAATAGCTGAAATACTTCATCAAAATGACCGGTACGGTAACTTCTGTCTGCTTCGGGAAGGATCACGGACGGGTCGCAATCATCCTGGGCAGCGCAGAGGTTGCCGGCGCAGGCCAGGATGATTATGAAAAAGAGCAGTATCGATTTTCTCATCATGGGTTATCTGATATTTCGGGACAATTTTTCATAGGGAATGTCCTTCCCGATGTACTGGTCCCATTCTTCCTCCGTCAGTTCTCTCTTTGCTTTTTTCGAAACCTCTGCGAACAGATCGGCCGAGTTAATGTCCCAGATCCTGACTGTTTTGTCCGCGCCTGCGGCAAGCAGTTTGTTCCCGTCCCGCGTAAACTGAATGTCCATCACCCAGTAATCAAAGTCGCCCAACACGACGGGCTGCTGTTTCGACAGATCTTCTTTTGTGCTCCATATGCGGATTTTCCAATCGTAACAGGCTGTGGCAATGCGACTCCCATCGGGAGCGAAAGCGATCCTGGTGATACCGGAAGTATGGGTCCCCTGCGTCCCATTGAGCGAATTCACCACGGGCTCGTCGTTGGTTAAGCGTGCATGATACAGCATGCCCGAGCTCGTACCGAAATACAGATATCTTTGATCCGGGGTCAGGGCCAGCGAAATCAGCCTACCGCGCAAGCTGGTAAAATTGTATTCAACCGGTTTCGATTCAAGTTGGGTCAGGTCCACACGGATCAGCTTGCCGTTTCCGGTCCCAAAAAACATATAATGCCCGTCCGCCGACGTTTCCGCGCAAGCCACTTCCGAGCCGAGATCCACATTTTTGAGTACTTCAAGCTTTTTATCGCTGATATCCCAGACCCTCAATTGTCCGGCCGAGCTAGCCGATATCAGGTATGGCTTGTTACCGATGTTTCTGACCGCCATCGAAAAAACAATCCCGTCATGACCAACAAGCGTTTTCGTGGGCGCGCTACCGGCTGCCAGGTTGTCCCAGCGCACGATCTGACCATTGGACGAGCCCGTAAAAATGGTTTTGCCGTCCGGCATGAAAGCCAGCGAACGGATACTTTTGAATGTCTGCCGGGGGTTCCGGAATACCAGCGGCCTGGCCGTCGGCGCGAGGTAGTTCCAAAGGCTTACTGTGCCGTCGTCACCGCCTGTCGCAAAAAGTCCGTTTCCGGATTGGGGCTCGGCCACGACACGCACAATGTCATTATGGGCGATCATAGTCGCTTTGGCTCCCGCCGCTTTCGAAAGCGCGTTAAATATGTCCGGATTTTCGCGTTCTCCGCCGTTTCTGATGTTAAAATCATATGCTTTCAAAGCCAGCAGAGCTGCCAGCTCATCTCCTGGCGGCATTTGAAACGATTGGATCGCAATAAACCTGGCTACCGCTTTGGACCGTTGTTTCAATGCGTCATTCCTGGAACTCTCCGCTTCCTTTTGCGCCGCTTGTGCATACACTTTCTGCCTGTCCGACTCTTTCTGAGCGCTTACTGCGTACTCTTTTTGAACTTCCGTCTCCTTTTGCGACTGCACCGCGGCCCGTCTGGCGTTATCGGCCTGCAGCTTTTGTTCTTCCGCAACCTGCCTTGCCGCTTTGGCCGCAATGCTTTCCTTCACCGCTTTTTCCTGTTCGCTTACCGCAATGGCTTTCTGTTCCTCGGTCAAAGCCTTCTGAAGTTCCGCGAATGTACCTTGCTGCTCGGCGATTTTCTTTTGAGAAATGGCCTCCTTCGTCTGATCCTCCGCTCTTTTCCTTTCTTCCAGGGCAAGGCTTTCCTTTTCCAATGCCGTCTTCTCGCTTTGCTTTGCCTGTGTCCTGAGCACCAACGCGACGATCAGGAACAAAAGCGAAACCAGTGAGCTGATCCCCAGTACCGACGCAAAAATCCGGGCTTTGCGCAATTCCCTTTTCTGCCTGTCCTCCTTTTGCCTTACTTCCAGTTCATATTGACTCTTGGAGTAGTCGAGAAAGTTGATGGCCCGTTCGAAAAATGGATCATAGCGTTGCGCCCATTCCAATGTCGGCTCGCTTTCTTTCAGCCATTTCAGGCCCATTTGCAGTTCGGGGTTAATCCATAGGCCCGTACGCCCCTCCTGGTACTGCGCGGCTGAATAGCTCAGCTGCTTGTACAGCTTGGCCGATTCCAGCTCTTCCCCGATCCACTTTCCGCAGCGGTCCCAGAATGTCAGGACTTTTTCAACGGAGACGTCGATAATCGAGTCGTGATCGATCTTCACACCAGGCTTGGGCGTGAGGATCGATACGCCGTTTTCCCTGAAGATCATGATCACGTCGATCAGCAGGTAATCGGGCATGCCGGTAATCTGAATGATTTCGTGCAAGGCTGTTGGATGCAGGGAAGAAGTATCGCTAGGCCCCAGGACAATCAGGGATTTGAAAAGCTTGGCTGCCGCATTCCTCCTTTTTTCGTCAAGCCTTTGCGTGTAAATTTCCTCTGCATGCCGGGTAATCGCTTCTTTCATGGTGCCGATCGCCTCGTAGTCGGCATAGGCAACCGGCGATGAAGCAGGTTTGGTCGATCGCCACCGGTCCCAGGTTCGCATCAGCGCGTGCTGCAGAATGGGCAGGAAATCAGGGTTTTCGGCCAGTTCTTTCAGTAGCCCGCTGACTAATTCGGGCTCAATGGTTGTGCCAGACGTTTCAATCGGTCCGACAATGACCTGCTCCACTTCCTCCGTGCTCATCTTGGGCAACAAGTAGTAGCCTTTGTTGATCACCTCGGTAAGGCCGTTGAATTCGGTACAATGGTCGAGATAGTCCGAGCGCATGGTAATGACCGCATGAACTGGGAAATCGTGCTGATTGATCAGCGTAAGGAGCAGATTCACGAAAGACTGCGTCCTGCCTTTTCCCAAAACATCATCGGCAAGTTCGTATCTGAAAAGCTCTTCGAACTGGTCGATGACAAGCAGTACATGACGATTGTCCCCTTTCGGCAGCAATGCCAGGGCAGCTTTGGGGTTGGCATACAATTCCTTTTCAACCGCCAGGGGGTCGCGGGTTTCCCATGCGGGGTCGTCCCTTCTCAATGCGGTTTTCAATGCTGCCACAAAATTCCTGACCGGGTTCCCGCCCGGCCTGAAAACGACAACCTCCCAGCGGTTCACGCCCTCGCTCTGCTCGAGAGAAGGGATCAGGCCTGCTTTAATCAGAGATGATTTTCCACTGCCCGACGAGCCGATCAATGCCAGAAACCGGCCACCGAGCAGCTTGTTTTTTAATTCGCGGATATGTGCTTCCCTGCCGAAGAATAGAGCATGATCTTCATACTCATAACTTCGCAGGCCTGGAAATGGATTGGAAAGCATTGCATGATCAACCATAATTTTCAGGTCGCGGCAATTTTCATCAGAAACTTATTGCGGTTCTTTCCATCGAGGTACTCGTAAGAGAACTCGTCTACACCTTTGATGGTCAGGAAGATACCTAGCCCTCCGATATCCCGGTCTTCCAGCGATTTACTGAGGTGCTCTTCACCGGGCAGTTCTTTGGCAAGCGGGTCAAATGGCGCCGCAATATCTTCAAGGATGACGATGAGTTCCTGACTGGTAATTTCGCTCAAAACCTTGAAATCCGCCTCAATACCAGCACCTTGATAACCATATAAAATGATATTGGTAGCGATCTCGTCAACAGCCAGTTTCAGGCTATAAGTCGGTTTTTTTGCCAAGCCGGCTTTTTGGGCAAGCTCACCTATGTATTCCCGAAGCGAATCCAAGGAATCAACATTTCCAGGAAAACTTTTCGATTCCATGATGGCGGACGTTAAACAGGATACTGATCTACGATGGTGACGCTGTGTTGTAAACCTGTTTTTTCAAGGGTATCTACAATCAGTTCCTGTGGTTTTACAATAAAAATGGAAAGTTTCGGACCTATTTTCTGTTTTGAATAAATCAGAACCCTGAGACCGGCGGATGACATAAAGCTAAGATCTTCCATATCGAGTACCAATGCATCAATAGGTTGATTCGCTATTTTTTCAATTTCAGTTTGAAAAACCCTTGCTGAAAGTGAATCCAGTTCACCGTGCAAGGTGAGTTTTGCCACATTATCTTCTACTACTGATTCTATTTGAAATGCCATGATGATGATGTTTTTTTAATTTGAAAATGCTCTGAAGCGCCTTGACCTTTTACTACTTATTACTTCCCAATCAGAATAACCGTAGCCCTTCCCCCCACCAGGAATCTCCCCTGATCGTCGAGCCTCGGCTCTTTACCGATTTCATAAATGTCCTGCCCGGAAGGCATATCCGTATTGACAGCCAAATGCCAGCTTCTTCCGTTGGGCAATATCGGAAGCTCATAATAAAGCGCGTCCCAATAGGAATTCATGGCGATATAAACCGAATCGTCGACAATGGTCCCGCCTTTTGCATGGGCACCGTCGAGCATGACCGCGAGGCATCGGCTGGATGGCGCGAAGTCGGCGTGCCATGCCTGTGTGCCGTGGAAACTGATATCCGGATAACCGCTGCCCATGTAATCCCTGTGCTGAAAGTGCGTCCTGCTTCTCAGCACGGGATGTGCCCGGCGGAACCTGGTCATGTGTTTGGCGAAATTGTAGATGTCCGCATTTTGTTCCAGCAGGTTCCAATCCACCCAATTCAGCTCGTTGTCGTGGCAATAGGTGTTGTTGTTACCATGTTTCGTCACCCCCATTTCATCACCCGAAAGGATCATTGGGACTCCCTGGCTTACCATCAGGATCGACAATGCATTCTTGATCTGCTTGTGACGCAGCTGGTTAATATACGGATCGTCCGTTTCGCCCTCCACCCCGCAATTCCAGGAATGATTGTCATTGCCGCCATCATTGTTATTTTCCCCATTCGCCTCGTTGTGCTTTCCATTGTAGGCAAAAAGGTCATAAAGCGTGAAGCCATCGTGACAGGCAATGAAATTGATACTTGCTGTGGGGCCTCGGTAGAAATACAGATCGGGCCACCCCTGGATGCATTGCGCCATTTCGCCTACCAATCCTTCGTCTCCTTTCAAAAACTTGCGGATCGAATCGCGGTACTTCCCATTCCATTCGGCCCAGCGGCCGTAAGCAGGAAATGAGCCTACCTGGTACAAACCTCCTGCATCCCATGCCTCAGCTACCAGCTTGCATTTGGCCAGGATCGGGTCATAAGCCAAGGATTCCAGAAGTGGCGGATTGCTCAACGGCGCCCCATTTTGGTCACGGCCTAAAATTGCGGCCAGGTCAAAACGAAAGCCGTCGATATGGTAGTCCGCAGCCCAGTACCTTAAACAATCCAACACCATATTTCTGACCACCGGATTGTTGCAGTTCAGTGTATTTCCTGTTCCTGAAAAATTGAAATAGTAACCTTCTGGGGTGAGCATGTAGTAGGTCTTGTTGTCGATGCCACGGAAAGAAATGGTATGTCCGCGGTGGTCGCCTTCGGCGGTATGGTTAAAAACCACGTCCAGCATCACCTCGATACCATTTTTATGCAGTTCCTTCACCATGGTTTTCAGCTCGTCGACCTGCATCCCGAATTTCCCCGTAGCGGCATAACCGGCTTTGGGTGAGAAAAAATTAACCGTGCTGTAGCCCCAGAAATTGACGATCAGCCCACCGGTAACCGGGTTTTCCTTGCTGTTTTCCCATTCGTCAAATTCATAGATCGGCATGAGTTCTACGCAATTGATGCCGAGGTCTTTCAGGTACGCAATTTTGCTGCGGATCGCCGCGAACGTTCCGGGGTTCTTCACGTTGGATGACGGGTGCTGCGTAAAACCCCTTACGTGCATTTCATAGATCACCAGGTCTTCGATCGGCGTTTCAAGCGGGTGGTCGTTTTCCCAGTCGAAATCCTCAAAAACCAGTCTGGATCGGTAAGGATAAATGTTATCCCAATTGGGTGTCGCCAGCCAGCTGTCCCTTCCGCCGATGGCTTTGGCGTAAGGATCGCTGAGAATAATACTTTTGTCAAAACGATGGCCTTCCTCAGGCTTAAATGGTCCGTCCATGCGGTAACCGTACTCCAGCCGCTCATAATCGAGGTCGAACACGATCATAGCGTACACGTTCCCGGTCCTGAATTCCTCAGGAAAACGGATTTCGGCAAAAGGGGCGCTTTCGCCCCGTTCAAACAAAACCAGTGTGCAATCAATCGCTTCGCTGGAATAAATACTGAAGTTGATCCCGTTCGGTACCATTGTCGCGCCGAAGGGCAAGGCATGCCCGCGCCTGAACTTAATCCCCTGCTGCTCGTGAGTCGGATAATAATCAATCCTGATGTCTGTTGCCATGGACTAGTCCTGTTTTAGATTGACGAGTGCTTCATCCAATGTCCCCACGATCGTGAAAAAGTTGATAAACCCGGTTGTTGACATCACATCCTGAATGTCTTCGGACACGCCTACCAGCATGACTTTGCCATTTTGCGCCTTGATATTCCTGTAAACCATCAGCAATACACGTAGTCCGGCACTCGACATAAACTCAACCTCGGTGAGATCAATGGCGATATGCTGACTTTTCTCCGTAGCCAGTCTGGCGTTCCTTTCAAACTCGGGTGCGGTCTTGCTGTCGATATCCCCTGTGACCTCAACAACGGTTATTTCCTCGTGGTCCGTAATCGTTACTTTCATGTTATTTAGCTTTTAGCAGTTAGCGGTTAGCTTTGTTTTACGGTCCTTATAGCGCCGGGCTGATCAATACTTTCACGCGGAGGCGTTCTTCTGTTTCGGGAAGTTTCACGGTAAGTCCCTGTGCATCGAAATTGGCATAAGGCTGGTCGTCTATCCATACCTCGCTGATGAAAATGCTTCCCTGCGGCAGGATATCCGGGGAAACCCTCAGGATATTGTCTTTCCAACCATTCGGATATGGTTTGAAATAGAAATAAGTAGGCTGTTTGGTGATCAGCAAATTGATATAAACCGCTGACAGATAGCACAATTCGGTACTATGATAGGCACTCATCGAGTGGCTTCCCTTGAAACGTTCCGTGCCCAGCAGATAAGGCATACCGTTACTCAGCACGTTGAAGTATACACCGCCATCGTCATTGTCCAGGAAGAACGCGTTGTAGAATGCAGCTGCTTCCCTGGCTTGTTTTTCGTATTCTTTATCACCCAAAACCCCATACATGATCAGGTAGGCTAGAATTGCCTGCTCCTGCTGCCACCAGGCTTTGCGGTCATGCCACACAAACTGGTGTTTGCCACCGGTTTTCGTTACCCTTTCCACCACATCGTACCACCCGCCGCGTTGCTGGTCGGAGCCGGCAGCCGGCATTAACTCGGCAATTTTCTTGGCAAAAGCCAGGTACTCCTCTTTCGGGGTCAATGACTGCTGGCGGATGAGGTTCCAGGCAATTTTGAGGTTATGGCCTACTACTGCCCGGTTTTGCTGCCAGCCCCAGGTTTGGTCTTTACTCCAGTCTTCGAAAAATTTCTCCTGTACAAACGGGCTGTTTTCGTAGTCGGGGAAATATTTGGTGATGGTATCAAAAGTGTATTCCAGAAAATCGGCATGCTTTTTCTCGCCGCTCGCCAGGTACAAGTTGATCAGGTAGGCCGGGGCGTGGTCACCCACAGAGTTCCAGTTTTTCCGGGCCTTGTTGTGCGCCAGTGATTCCTCGTGCGCATCCAATGTAATGGGGTGCAGGTGAGAGTAGTACCCTACGCCATTGGGGTCTTTGAAATATTTTTCGAAAAGATCGATGGTTTTGTCGATATCGTCCCGGATGCGCTGGTCGCCGGTGATACGGTAGGTCTGGGTCGGACCTGCCAACGCGTAGATCTGCTCGTACATGGGCAGTGAATCGAGGTCGTCGCCGAACTCGGAGGTCAACAACTTTGTTTCTTTTTGTCCCTCTACTTTGAGCCCGTGGTACCAGTAAACCAGATCATCGTCTTTGTCGAAAAAACGCATGTGGTCGCGCAGGTACTCGGTGCCTAGTTCCGCACCTTCGAGGAATTCGTCTTTCCCTGTCAAAAGATAAGCCGAGGCAAATCCATAAACCATTCGGGAAATCGTGTCTGTTTCCTGCAGATAATCGCCTTTTTTGGAACCTCCCAAATGCAGCATGGTACGGTAATTCTTGTAGTTGATCTCCTCTTTGGGATAATCAAACTGCCATTTCAGATAGCTGGAAGCGATGGAACTGATCTGCGTGATCCACCAGTTCTGCTCTTCGTGGCGATAAACGCTGGGCGATTTACCCGGAAAGATCAATTGCTGCGCTTCGAATGTCGCTTCCTCTGCGCCTGCATTGGGATAAAATGTGCCGTACGCGAAAACGTACTGCCCATTGGTCGAGAGGAACGGCCCTATGTCCCCGGGATCCTGCCAGCCCTCGGTCAGGTTCTGTACGCTGCGTGCGTAGGTCGAAGCGATCAGGTTTATCCTGAAAGGCCTTTTATCCGAAGTTTCCAATGTAAACCAGCGCTCCTGCGCATGGTATCCAGTGATATAACCAGCAATGGTATCTGAAAAAGTGAAATTGACATTCATGCTTGAATGGTTAAGGTGGTTAAATGTTTGATCTGGAATGTTACCGCCGCAGCGCTTCGAAATCTTTCGGTGCGCTGCACCTCGGCTTCGGTTGAAAATTTTTGGCTACAAGTCTTTCGGCGCTCCGCGCCTTGGCATACACCTGGTGCATAGCACCAAAAGACTTTTAGTTAAGGCATGAACAGGCTGAACATTTAGGTGCAGCGCACCGGGACAACCGCTTACCTTCCCTGTCCTCAGGGAGACACAGCGTCCTTATACCCCTGTGTGATCTCGATAATGTTCCCTTCGGGATCTTTCAGCCAGACCGTTTTCCAGCCTTCGATCACATCGTCGAAATGCAGCGGGCCAAGGGTGATCACCGCATCCTCGCCCATGGATTCGATCTTTGCATCAACGTCTTTTACGGAAAAAGCGATATGGCGCAGCCCCGGATAGTGTGGACCGTCGGCTTCCGACATCGGGCACGGCCTTTCCTCCTCGGGTGGGAACACTTCGAAATAGAAGTTGTCGCCATTTTTAAGAAAAACCAGTTCGGCATCATCACCCAGACTGATCGTTCTTGCACGTTGAAAACCAAAATGCTGCGCGTAAAAGGATTCAAACTTTGCAAGGTTTTTCACTGTAAGTGCCAGATGGAAAAAGGTCGTTTCCATATCAATTCGGATTAACTGAAAGGGTTTCAATGATTTTCTTCGCGAACAGGTGCGCATGTCCTCCCGATCTTCCGGTGATCAGGTCGCCGTCCACCACCACGTCTTCATTGGTGTAAATCGCTCCGTAGGCCCTGGCGTCACCGATCAGGTTATTGTGGCACACCAGTTTTCGGCCTTTAACCAGCTCTGTAGCCGGCGCTACCAGCCATAATCCATGACAAATAATACCTTTCAATATGTCCGGCTCGGCAAACACACGTTTTAGGAACGCTGTGGCCGGCGGGATTTTCTCCACATCTTCGGTATAGCGCAACCGGTCGGAAACCATGCCGGATGGCACAATGATCGCGTCATAAGTCCGCAATTCTTCGTCGCTCATGTTTTCGAACGTTTCCCAGCAATCCATCGGCGCACGGTATTCGTGCCCGAGAAAAGTAAGCTTGTCCTGTCCCCACAGCCTGCTCAGGAAATGGATTTCAGCGCCTTCTTCGGGAAAACGGAACTTGTAGTAAAAGATCTCATTCTCAAAATAATCGGCTTCCAGCAGGATACCGATTTTCTTTCCTGATAATTTCATGTGAACAGAGGGTTTAGGAATGCATGGTAGTTTTAGGCAAGTGTTCCATCGGGATGCTGGACCATCCCGGCAAAATGGATCGCAATCCGGCCGTTTTGAAGCACCCAGCTATCGGCAAAACGCATTTCGCTTTGTTCTCCGCCGACGGTCATGGTGATCTGCTCGGTGATCATCAGCGTTTCGGGATTTTCAGTTTCCGCCCAGAAAATGACCTCTGTTTCCAGACCGTCGATGCCCAGTATCCCCTGCATATGCTCATTCACCTGGTCCCTGCCTTTATAGACGACCGGCGATTTGGAAAAACTGCTGATGAGCGTTGCATCGTCGGTGTATTGGTCTAAAAGGGCATCGATATTCTTGTCCAGGATATGCTGGATATGCTCCCTGTACATCTTACCCAGCTTGGTATCAGGTACGTTTTTCATGATCTTTTAAAGGATAAAGTGGTATGATAAGTGGCTTTATAAGGTCGCAGAGCCTTCGTGGTATTCCAGTCCGTCTACGATGTATTTGGTTATGATCGCCTTTCCTGCTTCATTCAGCTTCACTTCCCAGGTCTGAAAAGCATCGCATTTGATGCGTTTGCTGAATGGTTCGGGTGCGTTCCAGACACTTGCTTCCCACTGGACGACCACCTTCACAACTGCCTTATCGCCCCCGATTTCCGCAGAAACACTTTTTACCGTATGGACTTCATCAAAGAAGATCCGGATCACCCTTTGAAACCAGCCCTCGAATCCGGCATATCCATAAACCGTCGCCTCGGGGAATACCATTTCCAGCTCAGCGTCGGCGAGCAGCGGCAACACTTCAACCATCGGTACATGGACGTCCAGTTTTTTATACCAGTCTGCGGCCAGCTCCACTATTGCTTCCTTCGTTAACATTTTGATTGAGTTAAGGTTAGTAATTTAGATTAATCAACTGGCGACGGATCTCGCAGCCGAAGTATGTTGTTGTTCCAGGATCATATCCGCCGCTTTTTCGCCAATCATAAAGCAGGCGGCCACTGTATTTCCGCTGGTCACGGTCGGCATCACCGAAGCGTCCGCCACCCTCAGATTTTGAATTCCATGAACTCTCAATGCGGGATCTACCACGGCCATTTCGTCGTGCCCGATCTTGCATGTTCCTGCAGGATGCCATATCGTAGTACATTGGCTTCTGACAAATCCAGGAAGGTCAGCCACTGGACCCGGTACCATTTCGCCGCCGTTCAGTTCGAGGAATTTGTTGGTGTTGGCCAGCTTTCTGACAAGCGACACCGCTTTCACAAGCACCTGTAAATCAGAATCCTTATTCAGGTAGTTGGGGTTGACCAGCGGTGCGTCCATTGGATTTTTGGAGCGAAGCGTTACCTCTCCTCGACTTTCCGGCTGAACCAGGATCGGCAGAAAAATACATACCGGGCCACCCAGATCCGGCAATACCGGCGCCAGTGGCTGCGGCAGACTTGGTGTAAAGTTGATCTGCAGGTCAACAAGCCCGCCTGCTTCTTTGGTACAAACAAAAAGTGCGTTTCCAGTCAGCAACGTGGTATTCGGCATTGGAATTCTTGACCGGAAGATCATCGGCAGCTGCAAATGATCCTGTAAGTTTTTGCCTACCCCCGGCAGATCCGCGTGGACTGGAATCTCCAAGGCTTTCAGCGCTTTCGCTGGTCCTACGCCCGAGAGCAAAAGCAACTTGGGAGACGCCAGCGCACCCGCCGAAACAATTACTTCTTTCTCAGCCAGTGCCTGCCAGGTTTTGCCTTCCGATTCAAATTCGATCCCGAACGCTTTCTTATCCTGGATCAAAATCCTGGAAACCTGTCCGTGAATGATCATCGCAAGGTTCTTACGACCCCTTACCGGGTCCAGAAATGCCGAGACACCGTTCTCTCGTTTGTTTTCTTTATCAATATGAAATTGAAGTAACCCAGCCCCGTTTTCCTGCCTTTCCCCGTTGTAGTCCCAATAGGGTCCGTCGAAACCCAGCTCGGTGGCACCTACCAGGAAATGTTCCGAACGCATCATGTCATCAGGACAATCCCTGATACTTAATTCACCGGTCGTCCCGTGGTATGCGGATGCGCCGTTTTCAAAGTTTTCCAATTTCCTGAAATAGGGCAAAACGTCCTTAAAAGCCCATCCAGTGGCTCCCAATGCACTCCATTGGTCGAAATTCCCGGGATTTCCCCGGACGTACATCATGGCATTGACAGAAGTGCTTCCACCCAGCACCCTACCCTGATTGATAACGATCTGCCTTCCCCCCAGCCCTTCCTGACGTGTCGTTTCCAGTTTCCAATCCAGCTCTGACCCCCACAGGCTCACGAACCCGCCGGGATCTTTGATTGCGGGAACCTGATCGGTACCACCCGCTTCTATCAACAGGACCCGGTTTTGCGGATCTGCGCTCAGACGGTTCGCCAATACGCTGCCGGAAGCCCCGGCCCCAATAATGATATAATCGTAAATCTGATTATTCAGCATCTTGATGTGGAGGTTTGTTGTACAGTCAATGCGAACAATTCACTTTTACCCACTCAGACCGATGGTCACCTTCCAGCACCAGATCGATCAGAAACGGTTTGTCGTCAGCCAGCATTCTTTCAATTGCCGGTAAGATCTCTTCTTCTTTTTCAACCCTTACTGCATCCATACCCATGGACTGGGCCATGATATCAAAGCGGATAGCCGGATACGACAAGTCAAAAGGGAGCGGATAATTGTGTGCGGCAACTTCCCTTTCCTGCCAGTATTGATCAATATTCAGTTGTAAGAGCTTATAAGAACCATTATTGCAAACCACGAACTTGGCACCTGTTTGATGCCGCACAGCAGACCACAGGGTTTGAATGGTATACATACTTCCGCCATCCCCTGAAAACCCAATGACCGTCTTTTCCGGATGTGCGATCTTGGCACCAATTGCCCCCGGAAACCCTACGCCCAGCGAGCCTCCCCGGGTTGTAAAGTATTGCCCTGCAAACTGCGGCGGGATGTATCTGCTCAACGCAGGGGAGTTCGTCAGCGCCTCGTCGAAAATGATGCTTTGGCCGTGATGGATTTTCTCGCCTAACACGCGGGCGAACTGGGCCATATGCAAAGGACTTTTGCCTTCCTGCTTAACGTCCATTTCCTTTTCGCGCGCAATTTTTTCTATTTTGAAATTACCGATGTCCACTATACGCTGGATCACAAGCGACATTTGCTCGGGCGAAATCATCGCTTCGATCGCCTCGGCAAGCGCTGCCAGGGAAAGCTTTGGATCGCTCACCACACCCAGATCAACCCGATGGTTCTTCGCGATCTCATAAGCATTCAGATCAAAATGAATGACTTTTGCACCAGGGGCATAAATATCGTCCAGGTTCGGAAAAACTTCGGGCATCATATAGGTGCCTACAATGAGGTTCACATCGCCTTTTGAAGTGATCGGATAGCTGAATGAGCCGAACATATGGCCGGTGGTACCCTGGTAAAGCGGATGGGTATTGTCCATCACCACGTCGCCGAACTCAACGCCGTGGACTTCCGCACCCAGTAATTCTGCAACTTTGGTCAATTCTGCAATGGCACCGGAGTAAGCAATACCGTCACCTACGAAAATCATGGGCTTGTCGGCGTTCAGCAGGATTTCCGCCGATTGCCGGATCAGGTCCGGGGCTGGCAACACACGTGTCGAGGGTGTGCAGCTCGGAAATACCGGCTCTTCATTGATCTCGTCCAGGATGTCCATAGGCAGACAAACATATACAGGGCCCATCGGCGGCGTGGTCGCAATTTTCACGGCCCGGCGTAATGTTCTTAACAATGACCTGGAATCGGTAGCCATGGTCGCAAACTTGGTTACAGGCGCCATCATGCCTACGAGGTCATTAGCCATTTGCGCGTCCATGTTCATATACCGCACACCGGCATCCGACCCGATTACAACCAATGGCGCATGTCCTCTTTTAGCCTGGTACACCGCACCCACGGCATTGCCAATGCCCGGCGAACTGTGCAGCTGCACCAATGCAGGTTTTTGGGTTGCCCGGGCATAACCATCGCCCATCATGACGGCAATGGTTTCCTGCAGGCTCAGGATGTATTTCATTTCCGGATATTCGGCCAGCGCATCCAGGAAACCCTGTTCCACTGTTCCGGGATTTCCGAACATGAAGTCCATGCCATCGGCCAGAAATTGTTCGATGATCTTCTGATTTCCGGTTTTACCAGCCATAACGCGTGAGGCCTTTGTCCAGAACATTCACAAATTGTTCGCCAAATTCAAACGAGCATTGCAGGGAACGAGCTGTAATAAATGGGTAATCAACAATCACTGAGGTTTCCTTTCCGAAATTTCCATGGTACTGCCCCTCCGGCCCAACCGCATCGGAAAGGATGTATTCCAATACATACGGCGGTGCGCCCATGTTCAGGTCGGTGTGCAGGAAGCCGGTACCATCGTGGTAATCGTATTCGATACAGTGACCGGTCACATGTTTGCCCCGGATGATTGGCCTGCGCTCGTTGAAATCCCTGGCGAAAACCAACGGGGCAACCCCGTAGCATATACCGGCAACCGGCAGGCCCTTTTTATAAAAACCCAAAATCAGGTCATGAACGCGCTGATTGTTAACCATATCCACAATCGGGCCGCTCCCGCCAACCAGGAACACAGCTGCATACTCTTCGGTCAATTTTTCCTGGGCAATTTTCAAATCCGCATAATACTTTTCAAATGCCCGCAGAAAGTCCGGAGCAGAGAAAAACGGACGTTCAGGAATAACCTCCGAAAGGTTCATTCGGTCTTCAAGCCGGTTAGACTTTTCGAAAGCGATCACTTTTTCGGCTGCGAGCGGCGTTGTAACGCACACGCCCAGCGGAGGGTCTACGTAGGTCGTATCATAGCTGGGCGGCAAAGCTTCCGCTTTTTTCCCTTTCGGTGTGATAAATTCAACGGTGTAACCGGCTTCTTCCAGTTTTTCGAGCGGGCCTACGAGCTCAATGCCCCAGTATCCGTATTCCGATAAAACGGCGAGTATTTTTTTAGACATAACATTTCAGGTTTTCGGGAAATGAGAAGGAATATGATTATGAGGAGGATTTAAGTCTCTTTAAGCGTCAGTGTCCGGGAGGAGGTGGTACAACACCCAATTGCTGCAGCAGCCCCAGTTCGTCGACATTGGCCCAGCGCTCGGCAATCTTTCCATCATGCATGCGGACGGTTGTGGTGCCCGACATTGAAATGGGCTTTCCTGAAGGCGGCATACCCATCACGCCGCCGGTATCGGTGCCATTTAGTCTCCACCTGTGTACCACTTTGTCGGCCACATAAATCTGGTCTTCGATCGTCAGCTTGACATCCGGCATCGCACCGCGAAACATGCCAATGATTCCTTTAAAGCTGCCGGATCCGGGTTCAGAAACGGTTTTGCCGGCAACCTGCGAATGATCGATCGCATCCGACGACAATAAATCTTCTCTTACGACGCCTGTATTCCAGGCTGCTTCAAAAAATTCAATACAGATCGCATTGTTCTGTTCTGCTGTGAATGACATGGTTTTCTTATTAAAGGGTGGATAATCGCCTCGAGCTGTTGGCTTTCAGCTTTTTCTATTTAAAATGATCATTAATACACTATTTATCAGGCATTTAAACGAAAGGATACAGTTCGGAAAGCTGAGGGCTAAAATCCAGTCGCTTAGTTGACCGTAAACGGCCGCCCGCCCAGGAATGCTTCCACGATCCAGGCTGTGTTGACGTAGTTGGTCAGCTGCGTGACTTTTCCGTCCCCGTTGGCGGTTACGATGTGAACAGTGCTGGTGTGAAATGGCAGACCTGTAACCTTCGACGCACCCGGTTCGTCGATCACAATGGCTGCTGTATCTCCCTGGTGAATCAACCTGACCGCCTTGAAATGTTCAAATTGCATAGTCCTGATAATTTCCTTCGCCGATTCCATCGCCGCGTCCGGGCCTATCCGTTTTCCCGACCATGCGATCAGGTCTGCCGGGCCGAACATTTCCCATACTACGTTCTCGGCAAATACTTTTCGTACTTCCGCGGCATTTAATCCTTGCAAAGCAGCATACATCGCCAATACCGTTTTGACCGTCGGATTGGGGATAGCAGGCTCAATGGGTTCGAAAACAATGCTATCGGTATTCCTCAGCGCCGGGATTGGTTTGATCACGCGGTAATGCGAATCGATAGCACTGGGGTGCACGGTAAACGGCCGGCCGCCGTAAATCGCCTCGATGATCGGATACGTATCCCTGTAATATTGCAAATGGCTGATCTTTCCATTCCTGACAGTTACCCAATGGACTACCCCGCCGCTAAATGGCGTTCCATACCTCGACTCCCCACTCCCGTCAAGCACTACAGCAACCGTGTTGCCTTGTGCTATGAACCGGGTTGGTGTGAGCTTTTCAAAAGCAAGCCCCTCGTTGAGTAAAAGAAAAAACCTTGCGACGCCCTCCGGCCCTTTCCAGACTCCTGCCCAGGGCATGATGTCCGTTGGTCCGGCTACTTCCCAGAGCACATCGTCCGCTAAAAGCGTTAGTGCCTTGGCCAAATTATGATTTAACAGTGCTTTATAGAATGATTTCAGCAAAGAGGTCGGATCCAGGTCGTGGGCATTCACATTTTTCAGGATTGCCAGCTCCTTCTCCCCATCCCCAAGCCCGATCACGGTATCACGGTCCTGCTGAAAAAGCCGAAGATCCTTTCGGGATAAACCCACATTTGCGATCACCAGGACATCATGGTCCGTATCAAAATCGGTGACTACAACAGGAACTTCCGGAAGCGCGCCATCGGCAATGTGAAAATATCTGACCTCAACGCTTTCCATGAACCGACCTTTTTAGAGCATTTCTAATGATTTTCAACTGCCCGGTTAAGACGGGACAGCCCCCAGCTGTTGCATCAGTCCGAAGTCGTTTTCATTGACGTGAACGGATGCAATTTTTCCGTTTTTGATGGTGAAAATATCAATACCGTAGTCTTTGACGTGGTTTCCGGTCGGAGATGCGCCCAGGAATTCTCCGAGGTGTGTTCCCTCTATGTTCCAGCGGGTAGCGACTTTATTCCCTTCCGCAGTTTGCCGCATCACGCTGAACTTAATGTCCGGGAAAGCATTGCGCAAATAAGAAACAAAGCCCTTAAAAGCGGCGTAACCGGTTATCGGCTCAGGCTGCGTAGGGATGATGAACGCGAATTCAGGATCAAGAATCTCCTCCACCACGTCCAGTTTGCCCTGGCTCATGATTTCATCAAAATACCTCGAAGCAAGTTTTTGGTGATGGTCGAGATCGAGTGCGGGAGCGGCTCCTTCGGATGGTAACACGCCCAATTGCAACATCAAGCCCAGCGTATCTTCATGTCCGATTGACTCCGTAATCTTACCGTCGCTGATGGTATGCCAGGTCATCCCGTCTATCTCGAAAAATTTACCTGTAGCCTCTACATTACCTTTTACTGTCAGTAGCGGGCCTCCGGTATGCGTGCCGCCTCCTCTCCATCGTGTAATCACCCAATCGCCGCCGGCAACCATTTCCTGCGGGTTGATATAGAAATCAGGGAATGAACCGTGCAGCATGCGTACAAGGCCCATGAAACCGTCTGGACCGTGAAACGGCTCGGGGTGGGTCGGCAAGGTAAAGACAAAGTCCTCGGAAAGGATCTCGTGAGCGACCTGCTCATTCATCCCGTTCATGATCTGATAAAAATAGCGTCTTGAGAGTACCTTATTTGAATTCATGAGATTCAACTTTACCGGTGGAAGGTGTTAATTAATGATCAGGAAGCGCATTTTCTGCCGTTTCCTTCCGAAATATTGCCACAAGCGAGACGCAGCCGATCCAAATAATGATTGAAACTGAAAAAAAGAAAGGTGAAGTCGTTGTTTCCAGACCTTGAACCGTCAAAGCTTTGACGAAGCAGCTAAATTGCGAATTGAAATTTGCCGGAGTGCCTTTGGAGCAGTATAAAAAGCCGTTAAATAATAAATTGATTTGCTAATCTATTGTCCGGCAGTCCCATAAGATATCAATGAAAGTTTGATACAGAATGTACTATTTGTTTATCCAGCTTTTCGCTTTATTTGTTGTTTTATCGGGACAATTATAGTATTATTTCTACCTTAACCAGTATAATTGCAATTCCTCACGCTTACCTCTCTCGAATCTTAAAAATCCCTTCTATGAGACCCCTGCACCTCCTGATCGTCGCCATAAGAAAAGAGTGGCTCATACTCCTGGAAGATTCCCTCACTTACGCCGGTTATCATTTTCAGATGAAGCAGGTCGATTCCAAGCAAACGGCGATTAAGGCATTTCATGAGGCCAAATACGATTTGCTGATTTCAAACTGCATGCTTCCCGACGGCAACATCACGGATCTTGCCGACGTACTCGGGACGCAGCTTCCGTGCCTGGTGATGTCGGAAGGGCAATGCCCGGTTACCACTGGAAAAGTGTTGATTGTGGCGGACACGAATTATTATATCAATTGCTCCGACAAACTAAGCTGGATTCCGGCACTGGAAAATACCCTGGCAAAATGGAGGAAAAGCGCCCAGCAGAAAATTGACCAGCATCAGCACAGCCATGACAACCTCCATAAGCAGATACTGGCCCGGTGCAGAGAGATCATTGCCGGGGCCACAGAGAATGAACAAACGAAAGAACCTGTTTCTGCCATATTTGAGTTGCTGCTGGACATTATGGACCTGAGCAGGGTTTATTTGTGTGTTCCTGCCCTCCAGCCAGACGGCACCCTGGAAATAGTCAGAACCCATGAAGCCATCTCGCCCGACATATCCCCACGACGTGCATTGAGTCAAAATCCTGGCGAAATCCCCTATTTCAGCCGGTGGACAAAAGCTTTTGAAGCAGGCAAATCGGTCGTCGAAATTACTTCCGCCCTTCCTGCGCATGAAAAACAATGGTTTGCCAAATACGAGATCCAGTCGCTTGCTGCGGTGCCCATCTGCGTAAATGGCCAATGGACCGCATACATTGCATTTGAAGATACCATGAATGCGAGAGACTGGCCACCAGCCAAAATCGAGTTGCTCATATCCGTCGCGGCACTTATTCAGAGCGCATTTTACTCAACAACAAAAGTATCCCGGCATGACCTTGCATTCCTAAACAGTCCTGCATGAGCCCGGATTTGGATTACAGAAACGGGATGTCATTAGGTTGGCGTCTCTGTTTTATTTTAAGCCTTTTTGCAACCATTCCCAGGCTTATCTTCGTCTGGCCGTCAATTTTTGAACAAGGCGATACGGCGACGGGGATTCTGGATATTTGCATTCAGTTTATCGTCAGTTTCGAATTTGCCTGGATCTTCGTTTACATCTGTCTGCATTACACCTACCAGATGCCGAGCTGGTTTAACAGGCAAAATGTCGGGGTACAAAGCTTCCTGCTCATCGTTTTGTTTTTTGCAATCAACGAAATTCTCTTTCAGTTAAAACTGGCGCTGGACGAGGACAATTCGGATATCCTGATTTTCCGTGTCGTTTACTACCTCTACCATATCCTGCTTCTGCTTGCGATCCTTGGCTTCCGGTACTTTTTGCTGACGACTCAGGAAAATCACAGGATCGGCCTCGAAAACGAACAGCTGAAGCGCGAACAACTCAAGGCGCAACTGGAAGCGTTGAGAAACCAACTGAACCCGCATTTTCTTTTCAATGCGCTGAACATTCTGAATATTTCCATTTCAACCAATCCGGAACTGGCGCAAAATATTGTGCTCGATCTGTCGGACATCCTCCGGTACAATCTGAAAGTACAAAATCAGGGCCTCATCCTGCTATCGGACGAACTGGCTGCGGCGCGCGCTTATCTGGACCTTTACAAAGCCCGTTTTGGAGAGAAAATGGCTTTCCATTTTGTAGATACCGAAACGACCAAGCAATGGTACATTATTCCGCTGTCCCTTCAGATCCTGATCGAAAATGCGATCAAGCACAATGTAATCAGTTCCCATCAGGTTCTCATGATCGAAATCAAGCTGGATGAGGAGGAAAAACAGATCACTGTCATGAACACGGTCAACAAAAAACTGAATGTACAGGGAACAGGCATTGGCCTGCAGAACCTGGACAAACGCTATAAAATACAGACAGGCCAAAAGCCTTCCCTGATTGAAGACGAACAACAATTCACAGTTAAAGTACCTTTGATTGAAGCGCCATGACAAGAATTCTCATCATTGAAGATGAAGGACCGGCAGGTCAGTACCTGACGCAATTAATTCAAAAAATCGATCCGAAAACGGAGATACTTGATGTGATCGAAAGTGTAGAGGCAGCCGTTGAATGGCTGAGCAATTATCCTGTCCCGGATCTCATCTTTCTGGATGTTCAGCTGGGTGACGGCACCTGTTTTCAGGTCTTTGAACAAATATCCATTGGCTGCCCGGTTATTTTCACCACGGCCCATGACGAATACGCATTAAGGGCCTTCAAGCTCAACAGTATTGATTACCTGCTGAAACCGATCCGCCAGGAATCGCTGAAATTCAGCCTGGACAAGTATTATCAGCTGAACGAAGAAAACGCGATCAGCAAGGTAAAGTACCTGGAAGAACTGATGCACAACCACATCCTGAACCGAAAAAGCCCCCGCCGAAGCTTCCTGGTACCCTATCGCGACAAACTGATCCCGCTTAAAGATGCCGATTTTGCCTGGCTTACCATACGCAACGGAATGGTGGTAGCGACTTTGCACGACGACAAAAACTTCGTGATCGACAAATCATTGGAAGAACTGGAAAACCAGCTTGACCCTGCCAATTTCTTTCGTGCCAACCGCCAATTCATTATTTCGCGCCAATGCATTACCGAGATTGAACTGTATTTCAACGGCAGATTGCTGGTCCGCACTACTCCTGCATCCCCCAACCAGGTCCTGATCAGCAAGGAAAGGGTGCCTGTTTTCAAGAAGTGGTTTGAAGAACTCGCTTAACGCACCGACTAGCCCCAGGCCTTCAACCCCTGTTTTGTCCGCTTCATTTCTGAAAATTTCAGGTTCAAACAAACCTGCGCGAAATCCCGCATAAAAAGGGAAAAATTAGGGCATCGTTTCAAATCACCCTATGCCTTTTTATGTACACCGCCCGTGAAATCAAGTTTGGTATCATCTGGTCTTTTGCCTGGAAAACAGTCCTGTTCTTTTTTGTTTATTCGCTCGTGCTTTGCAGCATCAGCTATTTTTCCGGTATTACCCTGGGCATTTCCTTCGTTCCTATCGGCCTGATCGGGACTGCCGTCGCCTTCTATGTCGGTTTCAAAAACAACTCTTCCTATGAAAGGTTATGGGAGGCGAGGAGGATCTGGGGGGCGATCGTCAATGCCAGCCGCACCTGGGGCACCTTAGCCTGCACGTATGTGCAATCCGCAGACAGTCAGGCCGAAAAGTCGCAATTGATTCACCGCCACATCGCCTATATCAACGCGGTCAGGTTGCAGCTCAGGGCAAAAAGTGTATGGAACGACAGCCATTCGGTGGCGCATGCGGTCGTAAAAGAGCAGCAAGGCATTGAGAAAGACAGTCTGCCGGATATGCTGAAAAAGCTTTTGCCTGCGGAAGAGGCAGATTATTTTCTCTCCAAAAAGAATCCCGCGACCCATATCATGAAAGCCCAGGGCCGGCAACTGGACGAAATTTTCAGAAAAGGCGGGATCAATGAGCTGCTTTATTTTCATATGATGAATGTTGTCCAGGAATTCTATAACCAACAGGGCGCGGCCGAGCGGATCAAGAACTTTCCCTTTCCCAGGCAGTATGCTTATTTCAGCAAAGTATTCGTCTGGCTTTTTATCCTGATCCTGCCATTTGGGCTGATCAACGAATTCGCCAAGCTCGGCCAGGGCTTTCTCTGGTTTGCCATTCCGAGCTATATCATCATCGGCTGGGTTTTCAACACCATGGAAGTGGTGGGCGATACCAGCGAAAATCCATTTGAAAACGCAGTCAACGACATTCCGATGACGGCCATCTGCCGCACGATTGAAATTGACCTGCGTGAAATGCTGAATGAAGAATCGGTCCCGGCCCCTATCACGGCTGTCAACAATATCTTAATGTAATCTTATGCTCGAACAGGTACGAAAACACTTTCCAAATGCAGTTCCATCCAGTGATTTTGTCTTAAACATTTACAAATCGCTTGCCCCTTTCGAACTGACACCCAACAAAATCATGCTCGCTCACTCCATTTGTTCGGACGACGTGAACGCCATTGAGTATCCCGAACAAGGAAGGCAGATGCTGGGTCCTTTCAACATGGGCGGGCTAAACGGTTACCCGTTTACAGGATTAACCGGAATGGGTGCATTCGCACACCATATTCCGGAGGACGGTGCGGCCATGGTTTTTTATGCGCCGCACATAGGTGTCAGCGCGAGCGGCGAGCTGGGTAAGATCATACGCGTTGGCCAGGAAGAAGAATCCAGCTGCTGCGGGGCCGCGGCCCTGGCGTTAAACAGATTGAAAAATAATGAGATAGATCCGTCCCAAAAGCCAGCGGACGATTATCAGCAGCATTGCCTGCAGGAATTTCTGTTGAATCAAAAAAACCGCGTGCTCAGTTCCGACAAGCCAATCAAGGAAGCTACCGAGGTAATCCTGGAAGAATCGGGCCTGCTGATTGACCGTCTGATCCAGAGAACCAGCTTTACAGGCAAATATCTTTTCGTGATCGGTGCCATTATTATCAATACCGACTGGCATTTCGGCTCGTTCCTGGAACTTCGCCGGTTTGAACAGTGGGATATTCAAACCGGCAAGAAAATCCGGGACCTTTAAGTCTATTCCAAAACAAGCCAGGTGTAGCCTTTTCCGGGAATTTTGACGGAAAGGGTTACGTCGTAGTTCCGGTCGGCTTTATACGTCTTTGCCGCACCCTCTTTTTCCCGGATTTTTATGGTATCATGTTTGCCGGTATAGTATACGGGCAACTTGATCGTCCTCTCGATTGCCTCGTTCAACGGGTTGTACAGCATTACCAGCCCTTTCTCCTTCAAAGCAGGATTGACGTGCATGATCCCATCCCAATCGCGCCCGTCGGCCCTTCTCAAATGCAACAGATCGGAGTTCAGTATAGGGCGGTATTGCTTGTACCAGCCGATTACCTCAGTCACTTTCGTGCGTGTTGCTTCGGTATCGTAAAGCCTCGGCCCACGGTAACAGGCCTGGATACCAGCGCCATAGTATTGCATCATCAGCTGTTCATAAGAATCAAGGTGTTCCGAAAGCGGTTCCAGGATAGCATCGGCGGTTCCTCCCTGGTACTTGGTCAGCGGTACAAAGCCCCAGACCATCGAGGGTGCCTCGTTCCAGGTTGCATCGAATATATTCTGTCTGTTCAGGATCTTTTGCTGATCGCGTGACAAAGAGAAGTTAACTTCCCTGTAACCCAAACCTACCTTATGGGTACCATCCAGAAAATACCAGTCGGGCGCGTTCACATAAATGCCATTTTCATTGCACCAGCGGTAGAGTCCTTTCTGCAATTCCATTTGCCGCCACTGTGAATCATCCAGGTTGGTGTGGCCTGGGTGTGACGTCGACGCGCAAACATCACCGGGATACGGACCGTCGTTTTCAAAGATATTGAAGCCGGTATAGGTCATGAAGCGTTTAAGGCCGGCAAGATAGGCTAGTCCCCACTTACTCCCCATGCAAGGTGCATGACCAAAAAAAGCACCGCCCGGCTTGCCTGTCTTAGGATCGATCACATCGTCCTCGTCACTGATACGCCTGGAACTGAAGAGCGAGTAACTTCCAATAAAAATCCGCTTGCTGTGCGCATAATCGGCCAACTCCTTCCATTTTCTCAAGTTTGCCATGGTGGTGTCTTCCATATTACAGTGGCTACCGAAACTGAGAATCAATGCTTCGTAACCAGTGCCCGCGCACTGGTCGATGGCGGTACGGACTTCCTGGTCATTTTTACTGACCAGATGCATGAATATCGGATTGCTGGTTGTCCAGGGGGCGATTGTGCGGTACATTTTGCGAATTGCCAAACCTTTCCGCTCTCTGTCGTAACTGTCCTGAAGGAGCTCATAAGTACGGATGGATTCCAGCGACCCGCCTTTTTTCAGCGTCATTCCAATATCCCGGCCGGGATGTACTTCCAGCAAACATGGTGTTTGAAAATCATAATTTACCTGGGAGGTATAGGAAGGGTCCGTTTTCCAATGCGTGGCCTGATCGCTTAATGTATACCGCATGGAATTGTTGAATGCGAAATTGTTTTCAACATAAAGTCCATTGGGCTTAGCCATTTTTTCCGGCGTCCCCACCACCGCGCTTTCTTCTTCGGTCACGGCCAGAATTTCATTCACTACCTGATCGACCACGATCGGGCCGGAGGTATTGTTCTGAACAGTCACCCATTTGCTGATGAGTGGCACGCCGTCGAAAATGGAATAATGCACCGATACCAGTAAGCCTTGCAATGCAGGAAGGGCTGATTTGTACCTGAAATTGATGGTTTTGCCCGTTGCCTGATTTTTGTTACCGGTCCACATGGCCGTTTTCCAGTTCAGATAAGGCTTAATCTCCTCGATGGTAAAGTCGGCATAATGAAAAGCACTGTCCGATGATTTCAGGCCGTCGACCCACTCCGGAAGCAGGTAGCCATTTTCTTTTTGGCCATACAACCCGCCGACATTGTAATTCTTTCCGTTGATCACGATACGCGCTTCGGGCTTCACTGCCCGAAGCAATTGCTGGCCGTTGGTCACATTGGAAAAATCGGTGCAGGCCAGGTCCGGCGCCAGTCTGAAAGTCCGCTTAACCAGCCCGTTGTAGAGGACCAGGTTCTTACTATCGGCAGACTTGTAAACCGCTGCTTTCTCCGTTACCGGATGGACCAGCCAATCGGCTTCTTTCTTTTTAGCAGATGCCGAATTCCAGATGGGTAAATTTTGCGCAAAGGACACGGTAATGGTGCAGTACGCAAGAAAAAGGATAGATGTTTTTAGCTTCATGGTTTAGGAAATAAACCGGAAGATAGCGTAATGGCTGCTTTCCAACCAAATCTTCAAACAGGGAACCCCTAGAATTTACTACAAAACTCAAGTGTCTTCACCAGGTCTTGTTCATTTTCCAGATTAATATCATTTTCTCTCAAAAAGCTGCTAATCTGGCTTTTATTGGAAGAAAACAATTTCAACAGGCTGCCACGGTTTGCCGGATAGAAACGTCTGTTCCGGTCTATCAGAAAGAAAGTCTTATCGCGTTTCAGAACCACTTTATCCTGTCCGTTTAAAAATTGAATTTGACCATTGTGGTTGGTGTAAGACAGGAAACTGGATATGGACGAAGTAGACGAATATTGCCCATATGCAGCATACTTTTCATTGCCCATTCTAACAAAAAACTGCTTTCTGCCGAGCATCACTTTCCCGTAAGTTCCTTCAACCTGGACATGACCGTGGTTACGCCTGTAATAAAAAAGGTCGTTACCAATCACGACATGGTCGATAAAATTATTTTCGGTCATCAACAGCGTATCCTTACTGGGTGCGATAAACATGATCTCTCCATGAACCAGACTATAGTTAAATTTCGCTTTTGAAGTCCTCCCGCCCCGGAAGTAAGCCTGCCCGTCCAAAAATTGATCGTATTGATACCGGTCAGAAAAAGGCATGAAAGAGCTTATATCTGTGCCACTCCTTACCCGGTAAACGTTCTTTTTCTCCTGTGCGAAAACCAACTGGAAGCTGATTAAAAGGAAGAGCAATGAATATATCGCTTTCATTTTCAAAATTTGTTAGGCACCTTAGTTCGAATATTTCATTTTATATTTAGATAGATCCGGAAGGTATTTTTTCTTTCTCTTTAGTTCATATTCATAAATTACCTGTCCCAGATTCTTCATAAAAGGGTAACACACTTCTTTATACTCATACTTGTCGTCGTTGTAAACCCCGTCCTCATTGGATTGAACTACTGCGGAAAGCAAAAACTCAATTTTATTTTCGAAGTCGACGATATAGGCGTTGTCGATGATAAAACCATAAGAATCACCGTACTTATTAAAAATCCGCACGTTGGGATCGGGCCTGACGTTTTGATCGCCACCGTAAAAAAGGAACTTGGCATAAAGTGGCCAAAACTCGGCGGGATCGTAGTGGGGATAGTCGCTCTCGGTTGGGTATTTGCTCATACAGGTATAAATCAGCCGATAGTCGTCAGGCTGTAAATGGAATCTTTCGCGGGCGTCAAAAACTTCGGGGAAAAGCAGTTTCTTCATCACAGCCTGCTGGTCTGTCAGGCTGAATGCATTTTTGTTGGCCATACTGAAAGGTTTGTTCACCAGCCTGTCCGAACTGTCCATATACGCCCTGCCCATTTGCGTATTAGTCAAATTCAGGGGATAGTTTCCCGGATCAAACCGGCCAGGCTGCTCGTATACGAGCTTTTCGCCGTCGTAAAACGAAACCGGGTTGGTGTGTCGTGACGTAATGTCGGTATCTTTTACTGCATATCTATTTAATATTCTGCTGGTTGTCAGTCCATGCCTTTTCAGCCTCTGATTAATTTCGGCCCTCCCAACGAATTCGTAAAGGCGGTTATAGGCGTCGTTGTCGCTAACGAGCAGGATCTTTTTAATATAATGTTCCAAGGAAGGCAGATGATTCGCGGCGGAGCTGTCGTACTCCACTTTGGTTTGCCTGGCAAAATCCACTCCGGTAAGCATTGCCGAAGTTTTGGTGAGACCCCTGATCTGCAATTCATTGATCTTTTCCAGAGCAAAAATCAGTGTCGGCAACTTCACGGTGCTGGCCGGGAAAAAGTAATGCAGATCGTCAAGTTGATAGCTGTAACTTTTGAAATGCGGGATATTGTTTTTGTCGCGGTCAATTTGCGTATAGAGAATCTGCACCTGATTTTTCTGCGGATGGGTGAGGATTCCCGCGAAGAGCTCAGGCCGCTTCTTCATCAGGCGCTCCAGGAAGACGGTATCCCGCTTCTGCGCGACACAGGAAATGGAAAGAACAAAAAAGAATAAAACAGCAAAAATCCTTTTCATAAGAAACAATTCATTTTCTTCCATTTGCCGCCCATTTAAGCCGACAGCGTGTGAAAGAATTATTCTTCCCAGGCGGCCAGTTGCGACCCCTCTTCTGTTTTTGTTGAGCTTTCGACTGCACGATTGATTTCCTGCATTTCCAATTCCGTCAGGTTTCTCCATTTCCCAACCGGCAGGTCTTTGATGGTAACATTCATGATCCGTACCCGTTTCAGTCTGGTGACGTTGTAGCCCAGATATTCGCACATTCGCCGGATCTGCCTGTTCAGGCCCTGTGTCAGCACAATCGTGAAAACATAGCTGCTATCTTTTCTCACAAAACATTTCCGGGTGACAGTATCGAGGATTGGGACACCAGAGGACATCTTTTGTACAAACGCGGGCGTGACGGGTTTATCTACAGTTACCACATATTCTTTCTCGTGGTTATTTCCCGCCCGAAGGATTTTGTTTACGATATCCCCATCGCTTGTGAGAAAAATCAACCCTTCGGAGGGTTTATCCAGCCGCCCGATCGGGAAGATGCGTTCAGGATGACGGATATAGTCGATGATGTTGCCCTTGATGTCCCTTTCGGTTGTACAGGTAATGCCTGCCGGCTTGTTGAAGGCAATATATACGGCGGCTTTTTTTTGTTTCAACGGTTTTCCGTCAACGCGAACGTCGTCGGCTATTGAAGCCTTGTCCCCTAAGACCGCTTTTCGGCCATTTAACGTAATCCTTCCCTGCTCTACCAGCTTATCGGCCTCGCGCCTCGAACAAAAGCCGGTTTCGCTGATAAACTTATTAATACGTGTCAATTCCAGTGGTTCCAAAAATCTTATTCAGGTTTTTCCAGTAAAAACAGAAAGCAAAATACAGCTAATCATAAAAATTACCCTGCCAGCATCAAAGATTTCGCCGCATTGCCTCTTTAACTAGTGGTAACCTATTTATTTATAAGTAAGATAGAACAATTGCATCTATATGAAAAATCGTTTCCTGCTCAGTCAGCTATTCCTGTGGATAACTTTCGCATCGCTTCATGCCCAGCCCGTCAGGCGCCCCGTTGAGGTGATTGTAAGTACGGATCATGAAGACTGGACTTACAAGCCTGGTGAAAAAGTACAATTTACCGTACAAGTTTTAAGAAATGGATATCCGGTAAAAAATGCGTCGGTCCGTTACGAAATTGGCCTCGAAAAACTCGATCCGACTATCAAGGAAACAAAAACGGCCGCCGACGGCAGACTCACGATTGACGGGGGAACATTAAAAACGCCTGGCTTCCTAAGATGCATCGCCTGGGCCAATGTAGACGGCGGCGAATTTCGCGGATTGGCCACAGCCGGCTTCGATCCGCTTAAAATCCAGCCGACCGTCAGCAATCCAGAAGATTTCGACACATTCTGGGAAAATGCAAAAAAAGAGCTGGCAGCCGTTCCGATGGATGCGAAAATGACGCTCCTGCCTGATCGTTGCACTGAGAAAACCAATGTGTACCACCTCAATCTGCAGAATAACAAACAAGGCGTACGTGTTTACGGAATCCTGAGCATCCCTAAAAAAGAGGGTAAATATCCTGCCTTGCTCCGGGTACCTGGCGCTGGTGTAAGGGCCTATTATGGTGATGTGGTTACTGCGGATAAAGACATTATTACTCTGGAAATCGGTATTCATGGCATTCCGGTAACGATGGACCCCTCGGTTTATACGGATCTGGGCATGGGCGTGTTAAACGGCTACCCTTCTTATAACCTGGACGACAAAGACCGCTTTTACTATAAAAGAGTGTACCTGGGCTGCGTCCGCGCTAACGATTTCCTGGTAAGTCTTCCGCAATATGATGGCAAAAATTTGGCAGTAACCGGCGGAAGTCAGGGCGGGGCGTTGTCGATCGTTACGGCCGGTCTCGACCCCCGCGTGAAATGGCTGGGTGCATTTTACCCCGCATTAAGCGACGTGACGGGCTATCTGAACGGAAGGGCTGGCGGCTGGCCGCATTATTTTGATAAAAACAGCATTAAGGCAAATAATACCAAGGACAAAATAACGACCGTGGGTTATTATGATGTTGTCAACTTTGCAAGAAGGGTTAAGGTGCCGGGCCTTTACATCTGGGGCTTTAATGACGAGACCTGCCCCCCTACTTCCATGTATTCGGCTTACAATGTAACTACTGCCCCCAAAGAATTGAAGCTGTACCAGGATACCGGCCACTGGACCTACCAGGAAGAAAGAGACATCATGAACAACTGGCTGGTAGACAAGCTGAAAGGCAAATAATACACCCAAACCAAAGTACCTAACCCATTTTTATGGACCGTAGAACATTCATCGAAAAATCGGCTATGGCCGGTGTGGCATTTTCTTCGTTACCCTTACTGTCAGCCTTGAAGCGGGCCGCCCCTTATCGGACCGCGCTGGTAGGCGCAGGATGGTGGGGAACTAATATCCTGCGCTGCGCACTCCAGGCAGGGGAGTCAAAGCTGGTTGCGCTATGTGACGTGGATGAAAATCAGCTCAAAGTCTGCTCGGATGTCGTTTCTAAACTTACACCCGACAAACCGAAAATGTACCGCGATTACCGGGAGATGCTCGCCAAAGAAAAACCTGAGATTGTCATCGTGGCTACGCCCGATCACTGGCACCCGCTGTGCTGTATAGCGGCTATCGAGGCAGGAGCGCATGTGTACGTCGAAAAACCCATTTCCCATACCATAAAAGAGGGTCGCGCCATGGTGAATGCCACGCGCAAACATGGGAAAATCGTTCAGGTGGGTACGCACAGACGCGTTTCGCCCCATAATATTTCGGGTCAGGAGTTCCTGAAATCGGGGAAGGCAGGAAAGATTGGAATGGCACGGGCATTTGTACACTACGGAGGCGGCCCCGGCCAGAAAACCCCCGATTCAGAAGTTCCGAAGGGTCTGGACTGGGACTTTTATTGCGGTCCGGCTTCATTGGTACCCTACAATAAAACAATCCACCCAAGGGGATTCCGTGGTTATCTCAATTTTGCAAACGGGACATTGGGTGATTGGGGAATTCACTGGCTCGATCAGGTACTCTGGTGGTCTGAACAGAAATATCCAAAAAAGGTATATTCGACAGGTGGCCGCGCCATACGACAGGACAACACGGACGCCCCAGACCACCAGGTAGCTGTGTACGATTTTGACGGGTTTACATTGGAATGGGAACATAGAAATTTTGCGGCAAACAATGCCGAGAAAACGCATCCGCAACAAGCAGTGGGAGTCTATTTCTACGGAACCGAAGGCACTTTTCACATGGGCTGGCTCGACGGCTGGACATTTTACCCCACTGATCCGAAAAAGCCGATTATCCACCAGGATGCACAATTGAACAAGCCCGACGATCAGAATATCCAGCAGCTTTGGGCAAACTTTCTGGAATCCATCAAAACGAACAAACCTCCGGTCTGCGAAATCGAAATCGGACAGAAATCAACCAATGTGGCGCTGCTCGGTATGCTTTCATATAAATTAGGAAGAAGCATTATCTGGGATGGAGAGAAAGAAATCATAGAAGGCGACCCGGAGGCAAATCAATTACTGAGCAGAGAATACCGTGGGGAATGGAAGTATCCGAGTGTTTAAGGATGCATGGCCCAGGCTGATTCGATCTGGTACAAATTGTTTGAGTTTAAAACTTGGAATTGCATTAAAAAGATCAGGAGTTGTTAACCAATGGGCGAACAACTCCTGATCTTTTTTAATGACAAACCTAACCGTAATATATTAGACTGCGCTGACAGTCCATAACCAATGCCCGCCCAGCCGATCAGTCAATCTTGACTACTTCTGCAGGGATATTGTATTGTTCAATTACCTCACGGGTAAACCTGACATGGCCACGGGGTGCCATCAGATACAGTTTTGCGCCTTTCATACCGGCCAGCTCGCTTAATAATTTCCATTTGGAAATGTTACCGCGCAACTGGTCAGTCTTCATCGAAACTTCCAGATAATGTCTGTTGAACATGTTCACACCAGTTACATCAGGTGTAAATTTCAGGTTGTCGGCAGCTCGTTCGTATGACTTAGGAACTTCATAGCCTTCCAGGTTTGCCTGAATTTCTTTGAACCCATGAGCCTTTGCCCACTTTACTACAAGCGGAATAAATGATTCCCTTTCCATAATATGTTGAATAATTTTTTTTATCCCCGTCAACAACGAACTTCACATTAAAAAATCAAGCTTAACTGAGCAGAGGATTAAAGTTTCGCCTGAAACAGGCCGGCAAGTCGTGTAAATAGATTGGAAAGGTACGGGTTTTTGCGCTAATGAGCAAATTTCGGGGACAAATCGGTTAATCGTCTATTTCATCCAGAAAATTATTATAAGCACGCATTAATTCCTGCTGTGCTTTTGTATTCTTTTGTAAACGAGCCAATTCCACACCTTTTTGATAAATTTCCTCAGCTTTGCCCACACTTCCAAGTTCAGCAAAAAGCGCGCCCGCATGGTAATATGTGGGCAAATATTCGTCATGTTTGGTCAAAAGAATGTCGAAAAAAAAGGCCGCCTTCGCCGGATCGGACTTGGTATATTCGATTGCCAATGCGTAAACGTTGAAAGGATCGGCAGGATCTTCCTCGTAAAAAGCCAATAAATTAGACAATAGAGAGCCGTTCATAGAAATTATTATGCTTGCATACTGTTGGTATTTCTTTTAATTTTCCCGGACAAAGTTATTCTCATTAACTACAAAATCCGCAACCAAATCATCATGAAAATACTGGTTTGTATAACGAATGTCCCGGATACCACCGCTAAGATAACCTTCACCGACAACGACACCAAGCTAAATAAAACCGGAGTTCAATACATCATAGGCCCATACGACGACTACGCCCTCGCGCGCGGCGTGGAATTAAAAGAGCAGTTTGGAGGCTCGCTTACGGTGCTCCATGTGGGCGAAGCGGACGCAGACCCTCAAATCCGAAAAGCGCTGGCAATCGGCGCAGACGATGCCATCCGGATCAACGCGGAGCCTTTAGATTCTTACTACACAGCCTTCCAGATCGCGGAGGTCGCCAGGCAGGACGCCTATGACCTGATCCTCATGGGCAGGGAATCCATCGACTATAATAGTGGCGTTGTACACGGCCTGGTTGGCCAAATGCTGGGCATTCCCTCCTATTCGCCGGTTATGAAACTCGATATAGAGGCTGGCATCGCCACCATTTCCCGGGAGATAGACGGTGGCAAAGAAATCCTGAAAGTACCAATCCCACTGGTACTAGGCTGCCAGGAGCCCATTGCGGAATGGAAAATTCCCAACATGCGGGGGATCATGACTGCGCGTACAAAACCTCTGAAAGTGATAGAGGCCGTCGCTACGGAAGCCCTGACTGCGCCTGAGAAATACATCCTGCCGGCACCCAAAGGTGCATGCAAAATGATTCCGGCAGATGAGGCTGAAACATTGCTCCGGTTGTTGCAGACAGAAGCTAAGGTTCTTTAAATCCGGTTAAATTATTTCAAAACATCACAAGTCAGGAAAATGTCAGTCCTTATATATGTAGAACTGGACAACGGTTCAATCAAAAAGACCTCGCTGGAAGCGATCGGTTATGGTGCAAAAGTAGCCGAAATGACAGGCGGGAACGCGGTTGTACTCGCAATAGGAGCAGCAGAAAAATCGGAGCTCGAAAAAGCGGGAAGTTACGGTGCCGCAAAAGTATTACATGCTGCAGAAGAAAAGCTTCAGCATGAAAACAGCCTCGCTTATGCCGATGTTCTCGTACAGGCTGCGAAAATGGAAGGCAGTAAGGTTATCATTTTGTCCAAATCCGGCTTGGGCGATGCGGTCGCTGCGCGCGCGGCAGCCGAATTGAAGGCGGGTATTGTCTCCGGCGTAACCGGATTACCCGAAATCACCGACACTTTTAAAGTGCCCAGAAGCATCTTTACCGGAAAAGCATTTGCAATCGCAGAGATCCGATCTGAAATCAAAATTTTGGTGGTCCGAAAAAATGCCATTGAAATCGATGACGCGCAGATAGCGACAGCTCAGGCACAAGTTGAGGATTTTGCCCCGGAACTAAGTGATGCTGATTTCAAAGCGAGCGTGGTCAATGTAGAAAAAACCAGCTCGGAACTATCCCTTACCGAAGCCGAAATCATCGTATCGGGAGGTCGTGGCATGAAAGGACCCGATCACTGGCAGCCACTGATCGATCTGGCCAGGGCATTAGGGGCAGCAACCGGCTGTTCCAAACCCGTATCGGATCTCGATTGGAGGCCGCACCATGAGCACATCGGACAAACCGGCATCAAAGTGGCCCCCAGTCTGTATATCGCCTGTGGCATTTCTGGTGCGATCCAGCACCTGGCAGGTGTTAACGGCTCTAAATGTATAGTCGTCATTAACAAAGATCCTGAGGCCCCATTTTTTAAAGCGGCAGACTATGGGATTGTCGGTGATGTTTTCGAGGTCTTGCCAAAACTGACCGAGGCAGCAAAGCAGCTGAAATAACAAAACCAGCCTATATCGTGATTAATATAGATTATTTGCAAAACCAGTTTGGCAAAAATCGCTTATAAATCAGTTATTTAAGCTGATTTGCTTTGGGGAATCAAATTTTGAGGCAATTCTTAACCCGTGCGGCATTTTTTTATGCAGTACGGGTTATTTATTTTTGCAACTTCAATGGGCAAGCTAAGTCTGCCCGATTAGGAACACTTTATGTTTTTTATTTGTTAATGCACTGATAATCAATACACAATTAACATTTAAATTTCTCCCTGCCAATATTTCAAAGCATATCCAGCACAACTGTTAACCATACTTGCGCATTTAGTTAAACGTGAAAAAAATTAAGTTAGAAATTCTGGGGCTTTCGCCTAGCCAATCTCAGGCGGGTTCTTTTGCATTGGTACTGGGTGAAGAGTTGGGAAACCGTCGCCTGCCGATCATTATTGGCGTATTCGAAGCCCAGGCAATTGCAGTCCAAATCGAAAATATAGTACCCAACAGGCCGATGACGCATGATCTCTTCAAGTCATTCGCTGATGGGATGAATTATACATTGAAAGAAATAGTCATTTCTGATCTCAAAGAAGGCATCTTCTACGCTAAAATCGTCTGCACCGACGGCCTCAGAGAAGTGGAGATCGATGCAAGGCCCTCCGATGCAATCGCGATAGGCTTGCGCTTCGCTATACCTATTTATACTTACGAGGCCATATTATCAGAGGCTGGAATCATTTCCAGTTCGTTGACTGAAGAAGAGGATGAAGATGATGAAGCTGTGCGCGAGACGGTTAAAGCTACCGGATCCAAGGATCAGCTCCGTGACCTTTCCTTCGACGAACTACAGAGAATGCTGGACGACGCCCTCTCAAAAGAAGATTACGAAAAGGCTGCCAAGATCCGCGATGAAATGGGCAGAAGAAATTAGCTACTCTGCATTTAGTTAAAAAGAGTTAAGGATTCGGCAGATTCGCCCTTTTTTGAATTTTTAATCCTTATTTTTGCTGCATACCCTCCCGAAACTTCGGTTAACAAAAGCGAAATCATACGCTGTTATGGCTAAAAAAAAGAAGATTGGAAGTTACCCAAATGCAATGATCGTCATGAGCCTGACAGCGGCGCTATTCCTGATTGGTTTTTGCGGGCTGTTGGTAATCCAATCCAAAAAACTGGTATCCATCATTCGCCAGAACATTGAAGTAAGGGTTTTTCTGGATAAGCAGAGCACCAAAGCTGGCCAGGATTCGGTTCTGAATATCATCAAGGCAAAACCATTCGTGCTGAGCTCTTCAGAAGCAAAACCCATCACATATGTATCCAAAGAAGAGGCTGCAAAAGAATTTATTGCGGGCACGAAAGAGGACTTTGCTAATTTCTTAGGTGAAAATCCGCTCCGGGACAGCTATCGCGTCAAAGTCCAGGAGGATTATTTCGAGGAAGCAAAGTTGCAACAAATCAAAAAAGACATTGAACAGATCAAGGGTGTTTACGAGGTAGTGTACCAGGAAGATCTAGCAGACAGAATCAACCAAAACGTCACCAAGATTTATATCGTCCTGGCGAGCTTTGCACTTGTTATGCTGATTATCATTGTGTTATTAATTAACAACACCATCAAGCTGGCCATATATTCTCAGCGTTTTCTGATCCGGAGCATGCAGTTGGTAGGCGCCACTAATGGTTTTATTCAGCGTCCTTATGTCTTGCGCGGGGCGATACAAGGGCTGGTTGGCGGTGTCCTTGCAGGGGTTATGCTGATCGGGTTGCAACAACTCGCCGTTCGCAATATAGAAGGGCTCGCGATACTGCAAGAATATGATAAAATTGTCTTCTTGCTAGTGGCAGTGCTTTCATTGGGCGTTTTGATTGGCATTTCAAGTACCTATCAGTCGCTTGCCCGCTATCTGCGCATGGCACTCGACGACCTGTATTAATCCGATAATTGCATTAAGTGTTCAGATCAAAAAATACAAAGTAATGAGCAGCAAAAAAGAAGAACTCCCTTTCGCTACATCCAACTACACAATGATGTTGATTGGCATCGCAATCATCCTCGCGGGTTTCCTGATCATGAGTTTTGACAGTGCAGAATTCGGTTTTGGGTTCCTGGGCCTGACACTGGGGCCGGTCGTCACAGTTTCCGGATTCATCGTTGAGTTTTGGGCTATCTTACGTAAACCTGCTAATTCATGAGTATCTGGCAGGCTATTATCCTTGCAATCGTCGAAGGAATCACCGAATTTTTGCCCGTTTCGTCTACCGGCCATATGATCATTGCTTCCTCATTCATGGGGATCAGTCATCTCGAATTCACGAAAATGTTTACGGTTAATATCCAGTTCGGTGCGATCCTGTCTGTCCTGGTGCTTTACTGGAGACGCTTCTTTCAAACTACCGATTTCTATTTCAAGCTGGCTGTCGCATTTCTTCCTGCTGCGGTTATTGGTTTTTTATTGAATGACTTTATCGATGCCCTGCTTGAAAACGTGGTAGTCGTGGCAATATCCCTGCTCGTAGGAGGTATAATCCTCGTTTTCATTGACAGGATTGTGAACGATACCCGGGAAAAAGAAATTACCTATTGGACTGCGCTTAAAATCGGCTTTTTCCAGTGCATTGCTATGATACCCGGTGTTTCAAGATCGGCTTCCACAATCATTGGAGGCATGCTACAGGGATTATCCCGGAAGCAGGCAGCCGAATTTTCATTTTTTCTTGCCGTGCCGACCATGGCAGCTGCCGGCGGCTACAAGCTTTTGAAAACTTACGATGCCATCAAGGCAGAAGATATCCAGACATTACTAATTGGTAACCTGGTGGCATTTGTAGTGGCGATGCTCGCTATCAAATTCTTTATCAGCTTTTTAACCAAATATGGTTTCAAGGTTTTCGGCTATTACCGTATCATTCTCGGCCTAATCCTGCTGGGTTTGCTTGCATCAGGATATCAGCTGGACATCGTCTGATCGTCCCGGTGCCTATTAAAATTTTCACTATTGAACCAAGATCATAACATACCGGACGAGGGTGAAGTCATTCTGATTGACAAGCCTTTGACCTGGACTTCTTTCGACGTTGCCAACAAGCTTAAGAAAGCCTGCAAGTTCAAAAAAATCGGTCACGCCGGAACTCTGGATCCATTGGCTACCGGTCTTCTGATCCTCTGCACCGGAAAAAAAACCAAGCAGATTGACACCTACCAGGCTCAGGAAAAAGAATACACGGGGACATTTATGTTGGGCAAGACAACCCCGTCGGTTGACCTCGAAACCAATTTCGACGCTGAGTATCCCACAGGACACATTACCCCCGAAATTCTTGAAAAAGCCCGTTTGCAGTTAACTGGAAACATTGAACAGGTTCCACCGATTTACTCCGCAGTGCGTGTTGGAGGTGAACGGCTTTACAAAAAGGCCAGGCGCGGTGAAGTGGCAGAAATTAAGAAACGGAGCGTAGAGATTTCTCTTTTTGAAATCGATAGCGCTAACTTTCCCTCCATCGATTTTAGGATCATTTGCTCAAAAGGTACTTATATTCGCAGCATGGTTCGTGATTTCGGCCAGCTGGTCGGGAGCGGTGCCTACCTTAGTGCGTTGTGCAGAACGAGGATTGGCGCTTTCGAACTCAAAAATGCATGGAATCTGACCGATTTCATTCATCAGAAACGGATAGCATTGCAGTTAGAATTAGACGAATGAACATATACCATAGCCTGGAGTCCTTTCATAGATTGGAAAACGGCGTCGTAACCAGTGGCACATTTGACGGTGTGCACCTGGGACATCAAAAAATACTTTCACGTCTTGTTGAAATCAGCGAACAATCCGGAGGCGAGTCAGTAGTACTTACCTTCTGGCCGCACCCACGCACGGTTGTTTCGGAAGATAGCCAGGCACTTCAGTTGCTGTCGACCATTGACGAAAAAATAGACTTGTTTGCCAGCCTGGGGATTCAACACCTGGCCATTGTACCATTTACCCGCGCTTTTTCCGAATTAACTTCTGATGAATTTATTCAACAGATCCTCGTCGACAAGATCGGAACAAAGAAACTGGTGATTGGTTACGACCACCGCTTTGGCAGAAACCGTCAGGGCAGCTTCGAATTCCTCCAGGACAACTGCTCCAAGTATGGCTTCGAAGTGGAAGAAATCCCTCGTGCTGACATTGAGCATATGGCGATCAGTTCGTCAAGGATACGCAAGTCGCTTATAACCGGCCATATCCATGAAGCCAACGAGCTGCTCGGCAGACCCTATACTTTGTCCGGAACGGTAGTGAAAGGCAAGCAGTTAGGCAGGACGATCGGATTTCCTACGGCGAATCTTTACTTACATGAATCTTACAAGCTCGTCCCATTGAACGGCGTGTATATCATCCATGCATTACATAACGGCAACCGGCACAAAGGAATGCTGAATATTGGTGTCCGTCCGACCATAGACGGTACCACGCGCACCATCGAGGCGCACTTGTTTGATTTTGACCAGGAAATTTATGGTGAGGACCTGCAATTGGAACTGCTACATTACCTGAGGCCCGAACAAAAGTTTGACGGATTGGATAACCTCGTCAGGCAAATCAACGTAGATAAAGGGAATACTTTGCTTTACTTCTCGTAAGCGGATACTCTGCCGAAACTCAGGGCGTGCCTCACAGGCACGCTTTTATTGTTTTCAGATCAAACACGATTTTATGGAACATTACGACGCAATTGTAATCGGTGCCGGCCAGGCAGGAGTCCCGTTAGCCAAAAAACTTGCAGGCTCGGGCCTGAGAACAGCATTGATTGAAAAAAGATGGCTTGGCGGGACGTGCGTAAATGACGGCTGCTCCCCTACCAAAACGATGATCGCCTCTGCAAAAGCAGCCTGGTTTGTCGAACACAGTAAAAGCCTCGGCGTTGTTTCGGAAGCAGTCGAAGTGGACTTTAAAACCATTCTTAAAAGAAAAGATGAAGTGGTTCAGAGGATGCGCGGAAACCTTGAAAAGGGCATTTCCGAAACCAAAAACCTGGATTTCATCGAAGGTGAAGCTCATTTTTCCGGGGCAAAAGAAATTACGGTGGCATTGAAAAATGGTGGCACCTCTTTGCTCAGCGCGGACATGATCTTTATCAATACAGGCGAGAAACCATCCATCCCGGACATTCGCGGAATCGATGACATTGATTATCTGACGAGCACGACCATCATGGAGCTAGACGATATCCCTGAGCATTTACTGGTATTGGGCAGCGGATATATCGGGATGGAATTTGGGCAAATGTTCAAAAGATTCGGAAGCAAAGTGACCATTCTGGAGCCTTCTGAGAGGATACTGAAAAAGGAGGACGAAGATATCGCGGAAGAAATAGCAAAGATCCTCACGGAAGAAGGAATTGACATTCAATGCGATACAAAAGCAATCGCCTTTGAAAAAAATGCGGGAGGTGTATTGGCAACCATTGACCAAAAAGGAATAACCAGCCTTCTGACATGTTCCCACGTTTTGGTGGCGACAGGAAGAATGCCCCAATCCGCAGCGCTCCGACTGAGTGCCGCTGGCGTGAAAACGGACGAGAAAGGCTACATACAAGTAAATGACAGACTGGAAACTTCGGCGAAAGGTATTTACGCCCTGGGCGATGTCAAAGGAGGCCCGGCATTTACCCATATTTCCTATGATGATTACCGGGTGGTCCTGGAAAATATAACCGATAAGAGGAACGCTTCGATCAAGGACAGGATCGTCCCTTACTGTATGTTCATTGATCCTCAGCTCGGCAGGGTCGGCATGACTGAACAGGAAGCGCGTGAAAAGGGATTAGATATCAAAGTTGCAGTTTTGAAAAACGACAGCGTCGCCAGGTCCATTGAAACCGGCGACTTACGAGGAATGATGAAAGCGGTTGTTGACGCGAAAACAGGCAAAATACTCGGTGCCTCCGTCCTCGCTGAGCAGGGCGGCGAGGTGGTTACGATATTGCAGGTCGCCATGATGGGTGGTCTTTCATACAGGCATATCCTAAACGGCGTCTTCGCCCACCCCACTTATGCTGAGTCCCTGAACAATCTTTTTATGATGCTGGAAGAATAAATGGCTGGTTCTTTTATTAAATATGGATCGATTTCGGCTTATTTTATGTAGCATTTAAACATGCGTGCAGCTTGGCTTCCAAACTTCCAGCAGTAAAATCTCACTATGATCGTTGCCGAGAAAATCAGTAAACATTTCCATGATATCCGGGCTGTCGATGATGTTTCTTTTGAAGTAAAAGAAGGAAAGACGATGGTCCTGCTGGGCACCAGCGGTTGCGGAAAAACAACAACTTTAAAGATGATCAACCGCCTGATCGAAGCTTCCTCGGGTAGCATTACGATCGACGGACGGGACATCTTTCAGGAGAAACCTGAGCGGCTCAGACGTACAATCGGTTACGTTTCCCAAAATAACGGGTTGTTCCCTCATTTTACTGTTTCGGAAAACATTGCGGTTGTTCCTCATTTGCTGGGCTGGGAAAAACTACGGATCAAAGAGCATTCAGAAAAACTGCTGGAACAGCTTAAACTACCTCTGAAAACATTTGGCGAAAAGTATCCGGACGAACTGAGCGGCGGTCAAAAACAGCGCGTAACTGTTGCTCGTGCACTGATCGCGGACCCACCCGTGCTGTTAATGGACGAACCTTTTGGCGCCCTGGACCCGGTATCCCGCGCCAGCATCCGTAAGGAATTCAACCAGCTGCCTGAATTAAAAAAGAAAACCATTATCCTTGTCACGCATGACGTGCAGGAGGCTTTCGAGATGGGCGATAGGATCTGTTTAATGGATAAGGGCCGAATTGTACAATCAGGGAGTGCCAAAGAATTGTTATTTCGCCCTGTCAATGATTTTGTGAGATCCTTTTTTGAAAATCAGCGCCTGTATCTTGAACTGACTGCCTTGAAATTCGACGATATCTGGCAATTCCTGCCGGAAGCAGAGCATCTTTCGAAATTTAACCTGGCTAGCAGCCAGAGTTTATGGGAAGGAATGAAGTTGTTATCCGAAAAAAATGTACAAGAGATCACCGTTACCGACCGCTTGCAAAATACAAGGATACGCTCCGCAACCCAGGAGTCAATCCAGAGTGCTTTTAACTGGATAAAGAAGGAAATCTAATGGAGGAGAACCGTCAAAACTTATGGCAATTTATGGAGCAGCAGTCCGACAAACTGTGGGACCAGACGATTGCGCATATTGGACTGACCTGTATTTCCCTATTGATCGCCGTGATCATTGGATTGCCTTTCGGAATCTGGATCGCACAGAAACGCAAGGCCGCCTGGTTTGTCCTCGGGCTCGCGGGCGTCTTGCAAACCATACCCAGCATTGCGCTGCTGGGTTTTATGATCCCGTTATTGGGAATCGGTTCGCTGCCTGCGATCACGGCCCTTTTTATGTATGCGTTGCTACCGATCATCCGCAACACCTACACCGGAATTATAGGCGTAGACCCGGCGATAACGGAATCAGCCAAGGCAATGGGTATGAACAATTGGCAAGTACTTTTTCGCGTGGAATTGCCCCTGGCCATGCCGGTTATCCTGGCAGGGGTCCGCACCGCTACCGTCATCAATGTCGGCGTGGCCACGCTGGCAGCTTACATTGCGGCGGGTGGCCTGGGAGAATTTATTTTCGGGGGTATTGCTCTGAATAATACCAATATGATCCTTGCGGGCGCTATTCCGGCGGCACTGCTGGCTATTCTCTTTGATTTTTTGCTATCGAAAATTCAGAAGGTCAATTTGAAACGAATGCGAAGGGTGGCTGTGATTTTACCCGGATTACTGCTGGTCATGTCGTCGTTTTATGTGATCCCTCATTCCAAAAGCACACTGCTTGGCGGTTTTACGCCCGAGTTTATGGGCCGCGAGGATGGTTACCTAGGCCTCAAATCCAGATATGGGCTCGCTATCAATACGGTGGTGATCAGCGATGCGGTCATGTACAAAGCGGCATTCGAGGAAAAAATCGACGTGATCAGCGGTTATAGTACAGACGGACGGCTCAAAGCGTACAACCTCGTCACGCTCGACGACGACCGGCTTATTTTTCCTCCCTATTATGCGTCTCCCGTCGTTCGGCAGGATGTGCTCGACAAGTACCCGGAGCTGCAACCTGTGCTAGAACTGCTCTCGGGAACGATCAACGATTCGGTCATGACCGAACTTAATTACCGGGTCGACTACCTCAAACAAGCCCCGGAAAAAGTGGCGCATGATTTTCTGGTTTCCAAAGGTCTTTATAAGAAACCGATGAACGGAAACAAAGGGGTCGTACGTCTTGGATCGAAGATTTTCGCAGAACAATATGTTCTGATCCAGATGTACAAAGAGCTGATCGAAGGCAACACACAATTGAAAACGGTAAGCCAGACCGGGCTGGGGGGAACTAAGATTTGTTTTGACGCACTCACCAACAATGAAATCGATATGTATCCGGAGTACACCGGCACCGGGCTCCTGGTATTGCTCAAACCTTCAAAGCAAACAACGGAGCGGCTTTCCGGTGACCGGGACAAGGTTTTTAACTACGTTAGACAAGCGTTTTTGGAGCAATATAAGCTGCGTTGGCTTAAACCCATCGGCTTCAACAACGCCTATGCCCTGATGATGCGAAAAGAGCAGGCACAATCCTTGAACATTAAAACCATTTCTGATTTAACAACCTATTCATCTAATGAAAACCACCAGCATTAGGGAAGCATATAACAGTGTTAGAAAATATACCGAGTTCATTTGCGAACCCCTCGAAACGGAAGATTACGTCCCCCAGCCCGTTGCTTTTGTAAGTCCTCCAAAGTGGCATCTGGCGCATTCGACCTGGTTTTTTGAGACGTTTATACTCAAAAATTTCCTGCCGGGCTATCAGGTTTACGACCCGGATTTCAGTTACCTGTTCAATAGCTATTACAACAATGTGGGTGAGCGAACGCTACGGACCGACAGGGGAAATGTTACACGGCCGACAACAAAAGCTGTGTATGCTTACCGGCAACATGTGGATCGTTGCATGGACGGGCTGCTGGCGTCGCTCAACGACGGGCAGGCATTGTCGCTCGTGCAGCTCGGCTTGCACCACGAACAGCAGCACCAGGAATTATTGGTCACGGATATCAAATACATACTCGGCCACAACCCATTGTTTCCCGTATACAAAGCCGGCCATAACCTGGTCGATTCTGTGAACGCGGAGCTTGGGTCTTTAAAAATTCCCGGAGGCGTTTACGACATCGGTTTTGCAGGCGAGGGTTTTTGCTTTGATAATGAACTGGGCAGGCACAAGGTATACCTGCACGACTTCGAAATCAGCAAAGCATTGGTTACCAATGAAGAATACCTTGAATTCATGGAAAATGGCGGTTACCAGGATTTCAATCTCTGGCTGGACGAAGGCTGGTCGTGGGTAAACGAGCACGCCGTCAAATCTCCGATGTACTGGCACAAAGTAAATGGCGAATGGTATTATTACACCCTGGATGGACTACAAAAGGTGAACCCAAAGGCCATATTAAGCCATATCAGCTTTTTCGAAGCCTCCGCTTTTGCGCAATGGAAACAAATGCGGCTGCCCACCGAATTTGAGTGGGAAATCGCGTCGGTTCATCTCGATTGGGGTAAACGCTGGGAATGGACCAACAGCGCATACCTGCCTTACCCCGGTTTTGCAAAAGCGCCTGGCGCTGTGGGAGAATACAACGGCAAGTTTATGATCAACCAAATGGTGCTGCGCGGAGCGTCGGTTGGAACCTCTCCCGGGCATAGCCGGAGGACCTATCGTAATTTTTTCCATGCACATGAACGCTGGCAATTTACAGGTATCAGGTTGGTTAAGTAATTGATCTTCAAATTAGCGTATGTCAGACAATACATTTGCAAAGGATATTCACAAAGGCCTCAGCGCACCGGTGAAAAATATTTCTTCTAAATATTTCTACGATGATGTGGGCAGTGTCATTTTTCAGGACATCATGAAAATGCCTGAGTATTACCCTACCGCATGCGAATTTGAAATCCTTTCTTTACAGGGCTATCAGATTATCGAAAAGCTGGGGTTCAATCAGCCATTTAACATCGTAGAATTCGGAGCCGGCGACGGGATTAAGACGCGGCAGTTGCTTAAGAAGCTCCTCGAAAAGGGGGCTGAATTTACCTATGTGCCCATCGATATTTCCAAAAAGGCCATAGAAGAGCTACAGACAGGCATGTTGCAGCATCTGCCCGGCCTTGAAATCAAGCCCATGATCGGGAATTACTTTACGATGATGGAAGAACTTTCCGAATCTCCGGTACCTGCGTTATATCTTTTTTTGGGCGGGAACATCGGTAATTATGAACCGAAGGAAGCAGACCAGCTTCTGGGCGATTTCAGGAACAGTATGAAACCTGGAGACAAGCTACTTACCGGTTTTGACCTGCAAAAAAACCCGGCGACCATCAGATGTGCATACGACGACCCAAAAGGTATTACCAAGGCATTCAACATCAATTTGTTACACCGTATCAACCGGGAGCTTGGCGGGAATTTCAAAACGAGCCAATTTGATTTTTACTCGCATTATAATCCTATAAACGGCGAAGTACGCAGCTATCTGATCAGTCTGGTGCCCCAGAAAGTATTCGTCGGGCAAACCGGCCAGGTCTATTCTTTTGAACGAAACGAACTTATCTGGACTGAACTATCCAAAAAATATACTTTACAGGAAATAGACAATACGGCGGAGAAAAACGGTTTCACGGTCATAGAGCATTTCCTGGATTGTAAGGCCTACTTCACGGATAGTTTGTGGGAAGTTGAAGAGGGAAACTAAGACAGTTATAAACAAAATCCCCCGGGAAGAGGGGGATTTTTCCACTACTTCGAAACGAATTTATTAAAGCGACTTTCTTTACCATCGCTGGTCTCCTCCTGATACAGGAATTGCAGCCCGCTCTCATCGAATTTGTTAAAAAACTCGTCCCAGGTAATTTCTTCCAGCGAATCATCGCCGCTGTATCCCGGAAAATCTATTCGTAAAATGCCGGTATGGTCACTTTTTTTTCCTGTTCCTTTCACGGTAGCAGGCTTACCTCCTCTTTTTTCTACCCAGGCACGGATCTCTTCGTGATCGGTTGTGCTGCTGGTGCTGCTGGTTGTAGTAGCCATGGTTTTCGTTTTTAGTTTGGACAAAAGGCGTAAAAAATTGTGCCGTCAGATCGAATCCATAAACTTTTTAATGTCTCTCTCCCACTCCCGTCTGTACTTCAGCAAATAGTTTTCGTGCCCTGCAAACTTGTAAAGTATCAATCTTTTTTGTCCCGCTAAATTTGCGTAAATGTTGTCGATCTCCTGTCTGCTTACGTTTTTATCCTGCTCGCCGTACAGCAGGAGTACTGGACAGCTGACTTTTTTTGAATATTCTGTCGGATTGTGGCCTAGTGCCCAAAAACCATTCAGAACCCCGCCCCAGAAAACCAAAAGGCCTGCCATTGGAAAAGCGGGCACTTTCATGATTCGAAATCTTGCGCAAGTTGTTTCATACATCGAACCAAATGGGCACTCTAGCATGATTCGCTTAGGTTGCAAATCGTAGTCATTTATCGCTTTCAGAATAGCGACCGCCCCCATCGAAGTCCCAAACAGGTAAATCTTCTTTTCCCCTTTATTGCTCAAATAGTCGTAGGCGGTTTTCACTTCCTGTGCTTCTTTGAATCCCAATGTTGTGCTGTTTCCTTCAGAGCCGCCGCTTCCCATGAAATCAACCAGCATTGTGCTGTAACCGAGTTTCAGAAACTCATCTGATATATCAAGCATCGAGGATTTATGACTTGTATATCCGTGAAAAATGATAACTGTTCCTTTGTTCGTAGGGCCATCCTTTTTGATATGCCAGCATTCTATTTTTCTGTTGCTTTGAAGTCTGACTGTTTCAAACCTGGTGGCTGGTAGCGCATTGTTGGATGGTCGTGGATTACTGATCCCAAAAATCAACACACTCCATTTTACAAATGGCGATAGTTTCTCCGGAGCCTGCGTTTTCTCTCGGTCATCTTCCATAAAGTGGGTGAATTTGTAAGCATGAAAACCTGCCAGAAAATTCACCAGGATGAAAAAGAATGCTGCTACCCATGAAAGCTTTCTGAGAATTCCTTTCGTCTTTTTCAAGTCAGTTTACTTTTAGTTGTGTGAGAACTGGATTGGTAAATTTGAATGGTTATGAAGTTTACATGAAAATCGGTTTCGTTCGTATGAAACCCCCATTTTGTCTGTTCAAAAAACAAACCAAATTCCCCAACGGTCGCATTCAAATGATTATCGGAATGCCTCCGGCATCGTTTGATTGCGCGAATTTCCCGCCACCTGTGTTAGGATATATCAGGACGACGGAGGGAAACCATAAGCACCAGGTTGAAGACCCGACCCATTTAAGATTAAAAAAAGCCGTGTTAAAAATCCTGCTGACATACTGCTGTCACAACGCGGTATTTACTTTGTCATGTAATCAAACTTCAAACAAAAAAGACCTTTGACATGGAAACCAAAAACACTCAGACCACCGAAATCGAAGCTGTTGCGAACGTTATTTCCGCGGAAGCGCTGCTCGAACATTGGCAGGCACATCGCAAGCTCACCCGCAAGGTTATTGAAGCATTTCCTGAAGATCAGTTTTATGGTTTTTCAATTGGCGGTATGCGGACTTTCGCGCAGCTTACTATGGAAATAATCGGACTATCCGCGCCAGGTATCCGCGGCCTCGCACTCGGCGACTGGACATTCACCAATCCCGACCTGAACCATTCAACGCCCGCACCGCCTACCCAGGCGGAAGTACTCAATTTGTGGGACCTTGTAACCGAATACATTGATCTTCTTTGGCCGCAGATTCCCGCCGGACGCTTTTACGAAACTGAAGCGGCGTTTGGGATGTATGAAAACAAGAACTACGCCACAATCCTTTATCTGATCGACAACGAAATTCACCACCGGGCGCAGGGCTATGTTTATCTACGCGCATTGGGCATCGAACCGCCTGCTTTCTGGGATAGATATTGATCAATAGCCATGAAACTCCCCAGGGTCGGAATTGGGAAATGCAGCCAGGCATTCCGGTTCCCGCCCTGGGTTTTATCCCGAATTTTTTTGTGGAATAGTTTTAGTAGGTAACTTCGTCTTAAACTATATCACATGATTATGAAAAATTTCAGCCTGGTATGCATTGTTGCGATTGCCTCCGTTTTATTTTCCACTCGGGTCGATGCCCAGATCAGGCGGCCTGTTCCGACCGGTCAGGTTCCTAAATCCTACTCGGGGCCGCAGAGCAACCCTTATTCAGGATACCAACCCAGGCCCACCGGCCAGATCGCTCCGGCTGCGCCGAGCAATGTGCCAGCACAGCACAACATGCCTGCACAGTCAGCAGTAAACACAACTGTCCAAACTGCAGAGCCGGGGCAAATTCCCAAAGTTACTACAAGCCAGGACCCGATTACCTCTTCTGAAAGGTATAACCCGAGCCAGCCCGGGCAAACCGAAACCATCACGATCCAGGAAACGCAAACTACGCCGGTGCAAGTTTCACAACCTGTCACTACCTATCAGAATCCGTCGGCCACCACTGCGAACCCTGCTCAGCAAACGATTGGAACAGCAGCGGTTCAGTCACAAATAGCTCCAAATCAGCAAAGTAATGCTCAGCAGGTAACGCAACCCCAATCTGCCACATATCAGCGGACCACGACTAAGCAACGAGCAAGTACGCTCCCCGGCACCGTACCTGCCGCGGCGCAAAAGGTAGATCGCTGAGAAACTAAATGATTTTGCCTTTTGAGATTTCCTGAAGTTTGGTTCTTAACCGTTCCCCGCTGAGATTTCTTCCGATCACCTGGCCAGAAGGGCTAACAAGTATGTTGGTGGGGTAACCCTCTATTTTGTAGGTTTCTACGAGCTTATTTACGCTGTCTGACAATATTTGGGGCCACTTTATCTGGGTCTTCTTAAGAAATCTTGCCAAAGCGGCGGGGCGGTCAGCCGCAATCCCGATAAACTCGATTTTGCTTTTATTTATTTCGCTATAGATATCAATCAGCTCAGGCATTTGCTCAACGCAACCTTTGCACCAGGTACCCCAAAAATCGATGAAAAGAAATCTTCCCTGTAAATCATTGCTTGATATTGGTCTGCCGGTAAGAAATTCCTTCGCATTAAATGGCTTAAACAAATAGCCTTTCTGCAACGAATATTCCTGTATTTCTGCAGCTTCGTGTTTGAGCAGAATTGAATTATTTCTCAGGTTGTACCCCAAATTCCTGAATTTCACCTCCTTCAAAATTCCGCCGATTTCCAGAAACTCACTTTTGCTAATTCCTTCCTGGAAATCTGCGCGTTTTCCAGCATTTGTGTCCTCTAGTAAAAAAATCCTTGAATCTGTAAAGTTTGCGCTGGAAAAGTAATTGTTAATTCCGATTTGGTACTTCTTTCCCTTCCAGTATAACGAGGCGCGGCCATACCTTGGGATGCTGTAAAAATAATCCATTCCTTCACCATATTCGGGTGTAAACTTAATCATGATCGGCAGACTGTCTTCAACTACTCTTCCGTCTTTCAAAACCTGGTAATGAACAGTAACAACATTTTTATATGCCCGTAGAGAATCTTTGTTCAGCCTGTCGGCTTTGAAATAGGCGGTATCCGGGTAAAATGGAGTCTCGTCGCTGAAATCCAGGTTATTATTTGTGTCAATCATGAATGAGCCTCTACCTGTCTCATCTATTCCCCGCAAAGTGTAAACGAAGCATTTCAGAGGTTTTTTGGATAACAGCTTTTCGTCCGATATCCACGTCCAGTTTTCTTTCAAACTATTGTAAAACGCCGTGTCAATTTTGCCGGCGTGGTAATTCTGGTACACAAACTGCACTTCGTTTAGCCAAATCATAGACTTCTTTACGCCCTTCCACGCCTTCGGAATACCTTTGACCGCCAAATAGGTATTGCCCCAAGCCGCAAAGTTGGGAGTTCCAGGCTGTTGCTCTTGCGAAAGAAGTGCATAACTACTGCTGAAAGGTCCAAACCCGTTTTCGATCCGCACCGGCAGTTCTATCAGTCTGTCAGACTTTTCTGCATCCTTCTCACAGCAAAGCATGACTGGTAAAAGCATGCAGAGACAAACTATCAAGTTTCTCACGAATCATGAAATTTTAATTTTAAAAGATATACCAAAATAAAAATAGGTCAATTCAGTCGACAATCAAATTCGATGCCTGTATAGCCGATTTCAAATGGCACGATCCCACCCGTTATTTGTCGCATACTCCCACCTTTTAACCGATTTGGGCACATTACCTTTGTCAAGTCAAAATAGAAAAATATGGAGACGTTTTATGTCGTTTTGGTGAATTCGCTCGCAGCTCCGCTGACTAACACTTGTGTGTTTTGCGGCAACTTGCTGGATGTACATTGAAACCAGATCGGCGCATCATAAACCAAACGCAATCAACAACTAAACAACAAAGCTTATGCTCGGACAAGCAAATGCATTTAGCGGGTTTTCGGTGGATAACCTGCAAAAAGCCAGGGAATTCTATGAGGGAATCCTTGGTCTGGCGGTCACAGAGGAAATGGAAGGAGTGGTATTGAGCCTGCACCTGGCAGGTGGTTACACTGTCACGATCTACCAAAAGCCAAACCATGAGCCGGCCACTTTCACGCTCCTTAATTTTAAGGTACCGGATATAGAAAAGGCGGTGAGCGGTTTGAAAGCAAAAGGCGTAAAATTCGAAAGTTACGATATGCCGGGGTTGAAAACAGACGCAGACAATATATCGAGAAGCAACGGGCCGGTTATCGCATGGTTCACAGATCCGGCAGGAAATATTTTGTCTGTCATCCAGGAATAATATTGTCCCATTACTTAAATCTTTGACAAATGGAAAATCCCAATAGCAGCAAAATGTTTGCGATCGTCACGTTGTACGACATGCAGACCGACTTTTTTAAGAAGGCATTGGAAGGAATTTCTGATGAGGACGCACACAAACGATTGGATACCAAGGCTAATCATGTAGCCTGGTTGACAGGAAGCCTTGTTGCGCAACGGTTTTTCTTGGCCAATCAGCTTGAAATAGAGGTAACCATGCAAGCCCATGATCTTTTCAAAAATAACAAAGGTATCCAGGATGGCGCGACCTATCCTTCTTTGGAAGTTTTCCGGAAAGATTGGGAAAGGATCACTCCCCTCCTGAAGACGGCAATTCTGACAATATCCGACGAGCACCTGGACAAACAAATTTCAATGGGCCCTGGAATGACGATGTCTGTTTACGACCTGATCAGCTTTTCTATGTACCGAGAAGCCAATGTCATTGGACAAATTGCGCTTTGGAGGAGACTTCTGGACTATCCGGCGATGAAATACATGTAGTATTGGTACTTTTGCTGAATGAAATTATTCCAGCAAACGATCCAGCTAAGAGAAAGACGAAGAGGGTTTCATCTGGTGACGGGTGAAATCGTTTCTGCATTACCGCAGCTTTCAGGGATACAAACAGGCTTGTGCCAGGTCTTCATTCAGCATACCTCCGCGTCCCTGACCATCAATGAGAATGCGGACCCCACCGTGAGAATGGACTTTGAAATGTATTTCAACAAATCCGTTCCTGAAAATGACCCCGACTATCGGCACGACTACGAAGGTGCGGACGACATGCCGGCTCACCTGAAAGCTGCATTGCTGGGCAGCTCGGTTTTAATTCCTGTCTCAAACGGACGCCTTGCCCTGGGTACCTGGCAGGGTATTTATCTCTGCGAACATCGTGATCACGGCGGGCCCCGAAGGCTGGTCGTTACCGCGTGGGGTAATTAAATGACCGGAGGATAATTTGGTCTTTGCAACTTCTGGGAAGTGCCTTACTTCGCCTTCTCTACTCTACACCAAAGACACTTATGAAATTCTTTCAAAAACTATTTACCTCTTCCTCCAGGACACAAACCAGCCAGGCTGAATATGTTAAAATGATGCAGGTGAAAACGGATATGGTCTGGAGATATCTGGAAGAAACAATCGATTTTTACAATTCAATGGCTTGCCCATGTGCCTTTCCCAGGTTCAGGCAAATCGTCTCCATTGATTGTGTCGATTACCGCAAATCCTTTTATGCAAGTGAAACAGAAGGGTTTATCAGCATAGCCGGCAAACATTTCACGGCAGCTCCAATGACCGGCGAGGAAGTTAACAATAGCTTATGGACATGCAACAAGTGCGGGTCTGCCTACCATTTTGGCTGGTCGGATTTCAGCATCAACGTAAACCGGACGTTCTTGAAGGTGATTGACTTGAAAACAGCAGAAATTGGGGCTGCGCCCAGACTCCCAATTCCCCTGCATGCCGGCCTTTTCGGCCACACCTTTCCCGACCATAGCCATATTCTTCCTGTTGATTTTGACGTGTTTTGCAGCTATATCCGCGAATTAAAAGAACCCAATCCTGACAATTCATACGATCTGTAAAATAGATGCAAAGAAAAGGGCAGCCACTTATGCTAAACTGACACGGCAAGTATCGGGAAGGCGTTTTTAGCGCGTAGTTACCGTGTCGGAAATGACCAGATAAGTTCAGCTCAAAATTTGATTGTTTGTTTGGAAAGATTGTCCCTTGTGCGCTCCGCGGACCGCGGAGCGCATTGTCGTAGTTTGAAGCTACGACCAGTTGACGGCCGTTAACCTTAGTGCTGCAACTTATACAACTTGGGGCAAAAAGTTAACAACGGGCGACTGCCCTAAATGTGGACTTTTTCGCAGAAGATGAAAATCCCTTAGCGTCAATACGCTTAGACCTTCTAATGGTCGGGGTAAACATCTTTAATTTAAAGAGCATGTCGCAACTCCCTAATAGTTCTCGCAGCTAGTTTGAGTCTCTCAGGGTACGGCCAGTACCGGGGTGTGGGTAATTTGGTTTTATCTATCTGCATTTCTCGGGTAACGCAAAAAGTACGCGTTAACTGCATTTTGGAACTCATAAGATTCTTTTATGTAAGTATTACTGTCATATGTAAATTCATAGAGTTTATCTATGGTTTCATCATGCAGGAAATAATTGTCGCCTCCCGCTTTGCTATAAATTTTTATAAATGATGGTAAACTATATATCCACCCCATATAAGGCATATAGTCATCTATCTTAAAATCCTCAATTTCTCTTATAAACGTATAGCCGTACACAATTTTTTTATTTGATAGCTATTATATCCGATCAGACATGGCAAAAAAATGAGCAAACGGCCGATTTACAGGTCAATCATTTGTCTTTGTTCTCCTCTTTCTTTTTCGGCTTAATCGCAGCGGAAACCATATCTTCGCATGCGCCTTTCACGGCCACCTTCGTTTCGTACTTTTCTGCCCTTTTCTTTGACTCTTTTTCTTTTGCCATAGGTCACATTTCTATAACGTCAACATTATCTAAGACGTTTTCCCTCCGCACGTCCTACGGATAATTCAAAGCGAATGGTGTCTTTGATTTTTCTGCTATTGTAACGAAAACCAAATTCATTGCAATATCTGTGTAGATGCTTTGGGCTAACACCGTGATAGATACGAATGATTCCCCTTTTTCAAAAGACTCCGGAAGTTCTCGCTGTTGTTAGTATGGAACTGTCCAATAATATATACGCCGTCCGAGTGGTTAATAATAAGTGAAGGTATTCCTTACCTAGGCCATGATATGATTTTAACCGTCCATGATCAAAGTGGTGACGATTTTTTCAGTCTGCTCTGCATAATCGAATGTAAAACCTCTGCCGTAGTTTCCTTGACAACGTATGTAGATACGTATACCTCCGCGTTCCAAAAGTCCTAGTACAGATGTCTTGTCTTCCTCCCCTTGTTTAATTTTCTTGTTGGCGTGGCGGTTTTTATTCTTTCCGCATTCGTAGGTTTCATCAACTTCAACAGTTCCTTCAAGATGTTCGGGTGCGTTATCTGTCAGCATTTCAAGGATGCGGTGCAGTACAAACCAAGCAGTTTTCTGGGTAAAGGTTAAGGTCACGGCTCAACTGAAAAGAAGAGATTCCCTTTTTGTGAGCGATGCAGAGATACATTGCAGCGAACCAAGTACGCCAAGGCACCTTTGTGTTCTCGAAGATAGTGCTGCTTCAAACTACGGTCGAGCGTAATATGCTCTCCAAACCGCATAGAGCCATAAGCGCCGTGCAATTGTCACAATCCCCCCCTGAGAATGTCGCAAATCACATCTCTTTTTTTGATCCGATCCAGTTTAGTTTGTATGGTTGGAAATGATCGGATGAGATCCATTTTTGATACTGATCTTCCAATACCCAGATTATGAAAAATCAAACTAAGCATCTCGTTCCGGGAATAGAACTCAGGCGGCTCGATGTATTTGTCGGGAAATGGCATACTTCCGGCACGCTCACAGCTGGACCGGATCAGCCCGCTATTCATTTTCATGGCACCGATACGTACGAATGGTTACCCGGTGGTTTCTTTCTTTTTCATCAGGTGGATGTGATGATGGGAAATGAAAGAAAACAAAGTATCGAAGTGATTGGCTACGATCCGCTAAGCGATACTTACCCGATGCAGCATTTCGACGACAAAGGCGAATCAGGTATCATGCATGGTGGTTTTGACGGAGATAACTGGCTGAATCTTTCAGCATGGATGCGTTTCTCGGGACAATTCAGCGCCGGCAACAAAAGGCTGGCTGGAAATTGGGAACACCAAGTCGGCAAAGAATGGACACAATGGATGGAAATGGCTTTGGTAAAATCTTAAAATGTGTCGGGCTATGGTAGAAGTCTTCAAAACCAATATTACCAGACAAAATCAGGCAAAAATGATCATTGAGCTGATCGAGAAAAGTTTTCATGACTATACCGCAACCTTTGATCTTGAAGATTGCGATAAGGTGCTGCGTGTGAAATCCCCAGCGCGGGAAATTTGCGCAAGCAGCCTCATCAGGCTGGTCGGGGATCTTGGTTACCACGCCGAAGTGATGCATGATGAGTCATTTTTAACCCGTTACCTGCCAATACCCTACGAGTAGAAAAAATGAACCTGAAACTCGAAAAGCTGACACAAGTGCAGGTTAGATCGGCCGTACAAAAACCTTTGGAGTAAGAGATTGGACACCTTGGAAAATGCCCTGGCAGAAATGAAATATACTTCCGGAACTTCAACCCAAAAGCGATAAAATGGAAAATTCCCCGGCAAACGGAACCGAAGCCCGGCAACCCACTTTCGGACATGGCAAAATCTGCTACCTCGTAATTCCGGCCCTGGATATTGCGGTATCGGCCGCCTTTTTTGAACGAGTTTTTAAATGGCATGTCAGGACCGACGGTCAAGGGTCCATTGCATTCGACGACGGTGTGGGGCAGGTAAGCGGAACATGGGTTACCCATGTAATTCCAGACCCGAGTCCTTCCATTTCGATCCATATGATGGTCGATAATGCAGAAGAAACATTGGATTTGATCCAGGCGAGTGGCGGCAAAATTGTAACGCCTGTCGGTGCTGACTTTCCCGAGATCACGGCCAAATTCAGTGATCCTGCGGGCAATGTTTTTGGCATCTATCAACATCGTGGCTAACTATTTGAATCATTGGCAGACGTATATGATTTACCGGCAATTTATCCCAGTTCTTTGTTCAACTTACCTCCATACTTAAAATGAAAAAAACCAATATTATTTACTGGATCCTCACAGGCCTGCTCGCCGCCATGCTTGGAATTGGTTCTGTGTTCGACGCTATGTCGGCTCCCGAGGCGATAGAACATATTACACGGATCGGCTATCCTACCTACCTGGTGCCATTTCTGGGTATCATGAAATTGCTCGGTATCATCGCAATCCTGGTGCCGGGCTATCCAAGAATCAAAGAATGGGCCTATGCCGGGCTTACCTATGATGTGTTCGGCGCATTGTATTCGCACATCGCTTTCGGGGACGGCGTGCAAATGTGGGGCGGGCTGATCGTAGGCCTTGCGTTAATTGCAGCTTCTTATTTTTACTATCATAAAAAGGAGAGCCCAGTCCGCGAGCCTGCTTCTCAGTTGCCCGGAAGAGCCTAAAAATACCTTGCACGAACCAGGGTATTTTTTGTCGCGTTCAGCCCTTTTTTTGACATGTTTGCACCCCTTTTTTTGAAACAAAAGGTGCTAGGTTTGTCACTTCTTACCAATGGCCAGTTAATCGTATCGAAACCATGTTAATCGTCAAAATCATTCTTTTTGTCATCGCTGGACTCATTGTTCTGCTCCTTCTGGTCGCACTTTTCGTAAAAAAGAACTATTTCATCAAGAGGGAAATTGTCATCAGCAGGCCAAATCAAGCTGTTTTTGACTACGTAAGGTATCTGAAAAACCAGGATCAGTTTAACAAATGGGTCATGGCTGACCCTGGTGCGTCCAAACAATATAAAGGGACGGACGGGACGGTCGGCTTTACTTACGCCTGGGACAGCAAGAATAAAAATGTAGGAAAAGGGGAACAGGAAATTACGAGTATCACAGAAGGTCAAAAAGTAAACATCGAAATCCGCTTTATCAAACCGTTTGAAGGTACTGGCCTTGCCGAAATCGCCACGGAAACGCATGGGCCTGACCAGACCAGAGTGCATTGGCAAATGGCTGGAAGAAGTAAGTACCCTATGAACATTTCCAATTTATTCATCGAGAAAATCCTGGGAAGCGACCTGGAGACCAGCCTGTCGACTTTAAAAAATATCCTTGAAAAATAAGTCACTTCGTCAACCAAACTAAAAATGATGGAAACCTCAGAACTGCTGAGCCAACTCGAGCGCACCACTGCTGATTTCCTGACCGCAATCCAGTCGTTTGATTCTAGCCAAATCAATACCATTCCTTTCAATGGAAGCTGGACCGCCGGACAGGTCGTCGAGCACGTCCTGAAATCTGAAAACGGCCTGCCGCACGTATTACTGGGTGAAACAACGCCAACTGACCGCCGGGCTGATGAAAAAGTGCTTATTATCGAGGGTATCTTCCTGAATTTTAAGACCAAACTGAAATCGCCCCAATTTATCATCCCTTCTGAGGGCCCTCACGAAAAGGCCGATCTGCTCAGCAGGTTTAAAGCAAAACGGGAAGAAATAGCAAAAATCGCGGCGACAGAAGATCTAACACCGACATGCCTGAATTTTCCTTTGCCGCAACTCGGCACGCTGACCCGCTGGGAATGGCTCAAATTTATCATCAGCCATTCAACAAGACATACGCGGCAATTGCAGAACATTTTGGAGAAAGTCGGAGGCTAGCATTTCAAAAGATAATATCTTGCAATATTTAATTTCAGATACTTCAAGATATGGTCCGTAGATTATCAATTGTTCTTTTATTGGTTACCGCAATTTTTAATTGCTATTCTCAGGGAGCCGCCGCCGCGAAAAAAATAGCCCCGTTTTCGATGAGGCTCACGAACGGACAGCAATACAACTATTCACAGCTCGCCGCGGGACCGGTAGTGCTGATTTACTTTTCGCCTGACTGCGAACACTGCCAGGATTTTACTAAAGACCTTGTCAAAAATTACAGCGTAGTAGCCAATAAACAGGTGGTGATGGTCACTTTTCAAGCGATGGACATGCTGAAACCATTTGTGACCCAGTACGGGTTAAATTCTTACTCCAACTTCAAGGTCGGGACGGAAGGAACATCTTATGTGGTCCAGAAATATTACCAGATCCGTTCCTTCCCGTACATCGCGATTTATGACAAAAGCGGCAAACTGGTCAAAACCTTCGAAGGCGAACAGCCTCATGCGGAGATTTTCAAGACGCTGAAACAGATTTAACCGGGCGTCAGCTTTTGAAAAAAGCTTCATAATGGGCGGAGGGAGCAAATATCCCTCCGCTTTCTTTATAAAAAGATTGATCTGTCTGATAGACCCCCTTTTGCGTTTTTACCCAGCTGCCGTTTGCCATTGGGTGGTAGGTCATGAGCTTGTCCCAGTTTTTGTAATACTGATGCCCGTTTGTTTCCTGCAACCCCACAGACATTCCGGGGAATGGCTGCAAGCGGGCTGCCACATTTTTATTCCAATCCACCAGTATCGGGTTGACAGTCAGGTCGGCACAAAAACAGGGGACTTGTTTCTCGTAAGCCAGCTGCGTAATTTTCATGGTCATGCTCAGCGTTTTTGCAATGGCTTTCACGGCGATCGCGGAGTAGCCCAGCTCAATCCGGTGCGCTGCGTCCTCTACTGTGTGTGCACTTTCGTCTGCCGCCACCCTTACGCCCACATCCCCCACATAAGCCTCGTTATTTTCTTCAAAGGGTTCCTCAATGACCGCTATCTGATCAAACGCACCTATTTTTTTAGCATGGTCGAGAAAACGCAGCAGCGTTTCCTTTTTCTCATACCTGCCATTCATATCAAAGTAATAAGGAATCTTTCCGCTTTGGGTGTAGGGCGTTTCGTAATGCCCGATGGTTTTGTGCAGCGACGTCAAAAAAGCAATGTCCTTCTCGATCATTTCCTGCTGTGTCCCTGCGGCCCCGGTTTTCAGTTTTAAAATAAAGTAACCCCCATCTGCAGCCTGCTTAATCCTTTCTGCACTGGTACCGACGCTGAAAGACGGGATACTGGCGACTTTCTCGTGGCGATAAGACAAGCCCGGCTTGTAGGCAGCCGGGACCATGTCGTCAAATTGCTTGATGTTGTTCTCCTGCGCATATAACAGCCAGGCTGCGTTATCCACACATACCAGCGCATTGAGCGCGAATGTTTTACGCAAATCACTATTCCCGGTTATCTTTTTTCCATAAGCCAGTACCTCCGGCAAAAGGTCGTCCAGTAACTGAACAGGATCGGTGAAGGTTGTGTCTTTCAGCATTTGTAAGGCCCTTTCGCTCATCGCATACATCAATGCATTTCCGGCGCTTTCGGAATGGGCCGCAAAAACTTTTGAATCCGACCAGAGCACCCCCTGCGTGCCCAAGCCTATCTTCCTGGTCCCCGATTCCGATTCAAGCATGGCGATACCCTGCCAGCTATCGGTGATCGCACTGCCTTTGAAACGATATGGATTTAGCGGCTCACGCTCAAAATTAGAATTGACCCGGGCGATCTTTATTTTCTTCATAGGTGGGGAAAAAGGCAGCTGCAAACCTGAGAAATCCACACCTGCGCCTGCCAGTGCAACCATGCCTGCTTTCTGCAAAAATGCACGACGGTTCATATTTTCCAGGTTTTCAATCACCATTGATGTGTTGATTAATCCCTTTTACAAAGGCGAAGCTGCCTTCTTGCTACCCGTCACGCAAAAAAATCAGTTGGTCTCACACGAAACCAACTGATCCGACCTACTATGAGAATTTAACTAAATCTAAACCGACGTTCTTACTGATAACCAGGATTTTGCTTCAATGTAGGTTTGCCGTTCACGGTGCTGATGTCGATTTGCGTCTGCGGGATCGGATAATATTCATTCTTGTTGGGAATAAATTTCATTCCTGTTACCTCGGTTACCTTGGTGACTTCATAAGCGTAATAAGCATTCAGGAAACTATTTGCCAATCCCCAGCGCACCAGGTCGAAGAAGCGGTGGCCCTGCATGGCAAGCTCTATTTTTCTTTCGAAATAAATCGCCTTCAGCGCGAAATCTCTGCCCCCGGATTTGAAACTCCCGGCTGGGTATTCGGAGATCAGGTAGTTCGCCGCAGGCATTGCCGAAAAGCCGAGTTCAGGTTTTGTATCGTCTTTGTATTTATATAAAAACCCTTGTGGATTGGCCGCCCTTGCCCTTACTCGGTTCACGTAAGTTTGTGCCATATCCAGGTTGCCCAGTTGCGCCTCGGCCTCCGATGCCAGCAAAAGCACATCCGCAAAACTGATCACATTGTAATTGATGGCGGAGCCGGGCGCCCAGGCCGTCCCGTCGTAATAAAGACTTTTGGTTGCGTTCCAATAGATATTTTTCAGGTTCACATAAGGCCCTGTAGCCACAGAATTGCGGATCCAGTTGTTGCCCGGCATCAATCCCCAGTCTTTGAAAGGGATACCTCTTCTCCCCGCCGTCCAGTCCAGGCGCGGGTCTACAGTTCCGGCGTCAGGCGTAAACGGCTGACTGGAAAGCATGCCGATATCATTTTTGATTTCGTACTTGTTGTAATCATCCAGATAAGGGAGCCCGGTGGCCGGGTTCGTACGGAACGAATTGACCAGATCTACCGAAGGCAAAAAGTTTCCGCAGCAGCCGAACGGACTATTGATCGGAAAGTTCAGCATGCTTCCCTGATTCGCCGTGGCAATCGTACCATTGCCCACATTGGCCGACATATCAATAGAAAAAAGGGCTTCCGGGCTATCCAGTTCTTTCTCTGGTCGTTGGTTGTCTTCAAATTGCGGGTTCAGGCCCACTTTTGCGCCCCGGCTTGTGATTCCGCCGGTGATCACGAGGTCAAAATTTGTTTTTGCCTCCGCGTATTTTTTCTGATACAAATAAACTTTGCCCAGATAGGCCCGTGCGGCTGTCTTATTGGCCCTGCCAGCCTCAGGCTGGGTTTCCGATACGTGATCAATCGCGAACTGGAAGTCCTCTTCAATCCTGGACCAGATGTCCTTGTCATTAGGCTGTTTGAAATCCGTGGTAGTTTCGTCGATCCAGGGAACCATGTTGTACATGCGTTTTAGTTCAAAATAATAATGGCCTCTCAGAAAACGGGCCTGCCCGATGACGTTTTGAAGCTCAGCGTCTGTCAGCCCTGTCGTTTTCGCCGCGACACGCAACACCGCATTACAACGGCTCACGCCGGCATAGGAGGCTTTCCATCGTTCGTTCAGGAATTCATTGATCGGCTCCACACTGGTAGAAAGCGGCATAGCATGCGACTCGCCTCCATAACCGCTGCCATAAATGGCGTTGTCGGGGCCCACTGCCCAGGCCGTGCCGCCATTGATGTTCAACCCATAGTTGCCCTGCCCGTCCAGCGCTGCATAAGCACCTATCAACAAGGAGTTTACACCTTCTTTTGTAGCCAGCAGCTCTTCTCCCAAAGCACCCTGCGGCGTATAGTCCAGGAATTCTTCTTTACAGGATTGGAGTGAAACGGCTATCGCCATGCACGCCAACAGAAGTTTTTTATATGCGTTCATATCTGTATTGGTGATGATTAAAAACTCAATTGGGCTCCTACCAAAAACTGACGGTCGTTGGGGTACATCGCCTTATCGACACCGAAACTGGTGGCCGTACCACCAATTTCCGGGTCAAGGCCCGTGTATTTGGTAAGTGTAAATACATTGGCCGCCTGGACGTAAACGCGCAGACTGGACACCCCCGCTTTGGACAACAGCCCGGCTGGCACATGGTAGCCGAGCTGGATGTTTTTCAGTTTCAGGTAAGATCCGTCTTCGATGTAATAAGACGTCGGCGACCCGTTAGTAGCGGCGGTAAGCTTGGTTTCCTGGATAGCCACCTTGGCATTCTTGTGTTCAGGGGTCCATGAATCATACAAGGCTGTTTTACTTTTGGCCTGCACGTATGACGCGTAAAAATCGGTGGTAAACTTGTTCTGGTTCCAGATCTCATTGCCCTGAACACCATAGAAGAACATGCTCAGATCAAAGTGTTTGTAAGTAAGGCCTAAGTTCAGGCCGTAATTGAAATCGGGGTTGGGGTTTCCAAGAAAAACCCGGTCGTCGGCCGTGATGCGGCCGTCGCCGTTCGCATCCTGAAAACGGAACCGTCCCAAAGCCTGGTCGGTCTGGTAAACCGTGGCAGGATCACCGGTAACCTGGCGCGCTTGCTCATTGGCGGCGTCCAGTTCCTGAGTGGTGTTCCAGAATCCGATGATCTTGTATCCATAAAAAGCGCCGATCGGATGGCCTACCTCGTTTCGTACAAAATTGATCCCGTTTAAAGCGCGGCCTGTCGAGAAGAAATAATTGGTGTTGTCGGTAACACGCGTCACTTTGTTTTTGTACGAGGTAAAGGTGGCGCCAACGTTCAGTTTCAGATCCGGGCCAAGATTTTTATGGGCATTGATAGAAAGGTCGATCCCCCGGTTGGTAGTCCCTGCGATGTTGACGAACGGTACTGTTCCCGGGCCCTGTGTTCCAGGAACGGCCGGATTGTAAAGCAGATCCTTAATGTCCTTTCTGAAATAATCGACCGACACATCCAAAGCCCCCGCAAGGAAAGTGGCGTCCAAACCAATGTTCGCATTGATATTACGCTCCCATTTGGCATCGGGGTTACCGATCTGGCCAACCTGGAATCCCGGCTGGTTGGAATTGTTGGTCCGCCCAATGTCGTAGTAAGATGCCGCTTTGTCCATCACAAAAGTGTAATAACCATTATTAGCATTGACATTAAGCTGATTACCCATTACACCCCAGCTTCCTCTCAGTTTCAGGTCTCCGAGCCATTTGACGCCCCCCATGAATTTTTCTTCCGAAATGCGCCAGCCCGCACTGAGCGACGGAAACCAGCCATACTGATAGGTCACAAATTTCGAAGAACCATCGCGGCGAATGGTGGCGCTCAGGAGGTACTTATCCCTGAATGCATAGTCCAGGCGGCCAAACTGCGAATTCAACGACTCAAAACTTCTGCCGCTATAATTGCTCTGGATGCCCGAACCAGTCGACAAGGTGGTGTAATTGGGATCGAAAGTGTAATAGTCCCGCGTGCTGCCTCCCAGGTTTTCATAATAGGATTTATAGGCTTCATTACCCAGGATCACGGTCAGGTCGTGGTGCGCCAAAAACGTCTTATGAAAGTTGACCGTGTTCGTCCAGGTCCATGCATATCCGCCCGAGGAACTCTGGGAATAGGCATTGTATTTGGTATTTTCATTGTTTTCATAAGTCGGGTAAACAAAAGAGCGCGCAGTGCCCGAATACATTTCACCTCCGAAATTGGTGCGGAAAGTAAAATCTTTAAAGAGGTCCACCTCTGCGAACATATTACCAAAAAGCCTGTTGCCCAGGTTGCGATTGTCGCGGAGCCTGTCGAGCATCCCAACTGGATTATTGCCATTGTACCCTGTTCCAAAAATGCCCGCATAGTTTCCTTTGATATCATAAACCGGGAAAATCGGGGACAATTGAGAGGTGTAGTAGATCACATTGTTGTCCGACAGCTCGCTTACCTGGGGGTTACTGCTGATAGTATACGTCAGGTTTTCTCCAATCCTGATGTGTTTGTTCACGTGAAAAAGTGTATTGGCCCGCAGGTTGTACCTTTTCAGATAAGTGGTCTGCAATGTGCCCTGCTGGTTCAGGTAATTGAGGGATATCAGGTAATTTCCTTTATCCGTTCCACCGCTTACCGACAGGTTATGGCTGCTGTTCATGGCCGGTTTGAACACTTCGTGAAACCAGTCCGTGCCTGCTTTATTAGCCTTGATAATCCTGTAAAACCGATTGTAATCGTCGTCGGTCTTAAAATTGGGATTCACGTAATATTTTGCGGGGTCCACAGCCGGGTCGCCTTCCATTTTTCCCAAGGGATAAATGTAATCCGGGATAACCGGCGTGGGGCCTGAGCCGTAAATCGGGTCATTGATCGGCAGACCTGAATTCTTGTTGGCGATCCAGCGCAGGTTGGCCTCTTCTGTTGGATTGAGCAAATTCCATACGTTACCGGATTTTGGGATCTGCACGCCATAGTAAGTATCGTACTGGACAGAGACTTTTCCTGTCCCTCTTTTAGTGGTAATAATGATCACCCCATTGGAAGCCCTCGAACCGTAAATGGATGCCGCCCCAGCATCTTTTAAAACTTGGATAGACGCTATGTCGTTGGGATTGAGGTTGGTGCTGTTCTGCGTCGGCACACCGTCGACCACGTACAGCGGGGTGTTGTTGCCAAAAGTGTTGATACCCCGGATACGGACCTGCGGTTCGGCGCCTGGTTGCCCGGAAGAAATGACCGTCACGCCCGCTGCCTGCCCCTGCAGCAAATTGGACACCAACCCGGTTGGCTGTTTAGTCATATCCTTCACATTCACCACTGCTACCGAGCCGGTGATGTCCTTTTTCTTCTGACTGCTGTACGCGGTCACGACCACTTCGTTCAGGATTTTCGTATCGGGCATCAGCTGAACGTTGATCTCCGACCGGTTGCCAACGACAACTTCCTGCGACAAATAACCGATAAAAGAGTACGTCAGCGTGCCCCCATCCGGAACAGTAATCCGGTAATTTCCGTCCGGGTCTGTTGTGGTGCCCACAGACGTCCCCTTCAAAATAACGTTCACGCCTACAAGCGGTTCGTTTCGATCCGACAATACCTTGCCGCGTACGTCGGTCTCGGCGAATCCGCCCGACCGGTTTTCCTTCACAACCGATGCCAATGTGCTTGAGGCTATCGCATCGGTATCCCAGCCGAGGATGGCCACAAGCGCCAGACAACAGGAATACCTGCTAAGTGAGTAGTTTTTTATGAGCATAAATAAACAGCATTTGAGACTTGCTCATGATGGCAAATCCGGTGAAAACTAAACTACGATTGGTGAGATGATTGCACAAAATCAAGATCCGGCCGGAATCGCTATTGTGTCAATTGCACACTTTTGAAGTAAGATGAATTATTATTTAACTATCTGCTAATAAAACAGTTAAAAAATTTCCGCAACCCTTTTCGCAAACCTTTGCAGAAAATGGAAAGGTCTGTTACGGATCGCTATATGATCTTTTTGTAAATTTTTTTAAAAAGGGAGGAAAAACAGAAATTATAAATATTTCAGGTCGGAGGTGAGGCTTGGCAAGTCTCGGAGACTTGCCAAGCCTGCGCCGAAAAACTACTGCTCGAAGTTCGGCTTCGTGTTGTACTGGTCTGATTGCAAGCCGCGAAGCTTGACTTTCAGAATGACACCGTCGGGTGTTAATGTAGAATGATATACTTCGTCGCCGTTCCAGATGCGGCGCCTTTTCCAGTTTCCGTTTTCGAAGGTACCCTCCTCGACATAAATGAATTCTGAGGCGGAAAAACCGGAACCCAACCTGGGCCTGAACTGGAATTTGGCGTCAAATCCCAACAGATAGAATTCATCCGGTGCTGTTTCGGCAACCAATACCCTCCCGGTGGGCTCTTTGGTCTCTTTGTAAGAAGGATATCCAAACGAAAACAACAGGTCATAATCGGTAAAATGCAGGAGCTTCTCCCCCAGCCCATCCTCTTCCACCGCAGCCTTGAGTTTGCCTGTGCCCTGTAAGGACGTGATCAAAGGAATGGCCGGCGTCAGTAGTTTATAGTTTTCCGCAATTGCATCAAATTTTCCGTCCAGCTTCGTTTTATCGCGCTTGTCGTTAGGGTCTGCGTGAAATGGATCGATACCATAAGGCGCGACACCAATCGCGTTGTATTCGCCGATTGCATAAAAATGAAAACGCGCGAAGAGCATTCCCTTACCGGTTTCGGGAACAAACAGTGCATTGTCAGGACGCTCATATTTGTCGCACAGATCCCTGAACTGCACATAATTACGGTTATAAATATCAACCGCGCAAAGATCGATTGCAGGCGCAACAGCTTTGTAAACATCGATCATATTGGAGGTCGGACCGCCGCTGGGATGCTCGCCGGCACGTTCAAATCGGTTTTCTCTGAGCCAGGAATTGACGTAAACAGGAAGCGGATATTGCTTTTTGCCTTCGGTGGCGACGTAGTTAATGTATGCCGCCATATGGTAGGCCGAAAACGTTTCCGCTGCGTCGACCCCAAATACCTGCTGCCATGTCCCCGGTTTTTTCTTTAATGCTGAAATTAGTTTCGCCGGTACCTGCTGGTTAAAAAGCTTCGTCGCCTCTTCGGAATAGTCCCGGTCGGTGCCCAATGAACCAGGTTCGTTTTCGGCCTGCACCATGATCACCGTTCTGTCTTTTTCATCAATTTTTTTGATATGCGCCATAACTGCCGAAAACGCTTTCGCATCGGCATTGCGGTTATTTTCTGAAATGGTAGCCTGTACCTGGATCGGCCTGCCGCCAGTGTCGAGCATCCTGGGAAACTGCCTGGAATCTTCTTTCATCCAAACGGGAATATATTGCGAGCTGCCATTTTTGAAGGAAGCAAACCACAGCAGTACCAGCCGGATGTTTTCGCGGCGGGCATCCAGGATGAGTCGATCCAGATCAGCAAAATCAAACCGGCCAGGCTCTTTTTCAATATTTTCCCAATAGATGGGTACCTCGAGTGTATTGCAGTGCAAGTCCCTCAATTGAGGCCATGTTTTGTCAAGAATATCCGGCCAGCCGCTCGAATTCCACATTTGCGCGCCGAGAATGAGGTAGGGCTTCCCATCGACCATCAGCGTGTGGCGGCCGTCTTTGGAGTTGATCGCCGGGATTGGCTTTGCGGATTGGGAAAAAACAGGAGCATACGTACCGGTCAACAGAATCCCGGCTAACAGTTTGGCAAAAGGTTTCAACATCGTTTTCAGGTTTAGAACTCAGGCCGGAAGATGTGGCAATAATTAAACCGCTGCAAACAAATGAATTAAAAAATTTCCGCAATGCGTACCGCAAAGGTTTGCGATGTAACTTCCCATCCGTTAGAAGGTCCATTAATAACGGGAATGACTTTTTAGGCTCATCAGTCAGGCAGCTATCCTGATCTTTCGAAGCTCCCAGGAACAGGAAAAACGGAACACGAAACAAAAATCATTCAAGTGAAAATACTCTGGAAATACCTCAGGACGCAGCGCAAAACGATACTCATTTCGCTGTTTCTTGCCGCCGCCGCTCAACTGCTGAACTTGTTGGACCCGCTGATTTTTGGAAAAATAATAGACCAGTACGCGACCAACCCCAAAAAGTTGCCTGAAAAAGCACTGATCGCCGACGTGATGGTCTGGCTTGGGATTGCACTCGGCATTGCGGCGGTTGCCAAGGTTTTAAAGTCGGGACAGGAATACCTGACCAGAAAGGCAGTTGCTCACTTTGGGATGAGTATTTTTAACGACGGGCTCAAGCAGACGTTACGCCTCTCCTTTCAGGAATTTGAAGAAAACCGGAGCGGCACTACGCTGGCCATCCTGCAAAAGGTCAAAACGGATACCGAACGTTTTGTCAATTCATTCATCAACATCCTCTTTTCATCCCTCGTCGGGGTCGGTTTTCTGATTTGGTACAGCCTCAATAAAAACTGGCTGCTGGTGCCGGTTTTTTTTGTGGGCGTGCTCGTCTTGGGATCTCTCACCGGCCTGCTGTCGCGAAAGATCAAAACCATTCAGAGAAGCATTAATAAACAGACGAACATTCAGGCGGGGATCATCACGGAAAGCCTACGGAACATCGAGCTGGTCAAAAGCCTCGGACTTACGTTTTCGGAAATCAGGCGGCTTAACCTGCAGACCATGGAAATATTCAAGCTCGAAATGTTCAAGGCGCGCAATGTCAGCCTTCTTACCTTTTTACAAGGCATTACCCTAAACCTCCTGAAGCAATCCATTCTTTTTATCCTGCTCTGGCTGATCTTCCGCAAAATCCTGACCACCGGGGAACTGATCGCCATGCAGTTTATTTCAACGGCCATCTTTGGCCCGTTGCAGGATTTCGGCAATATGATCCTGCAATACAGAGAAGTGGACGCGTCACTGAAAACGTTTGATCAGCTGATGCACAAACCCATTGAGCAAAGGCCGGAAAACTCGGTGGAGCTAGGGCCGCTTCATCATTTGAAATTCAGTCAGGTTGTATTCAGGCACCGGACCTCCAGCTACAATGCCATTGACGAGATCTCATTTGAGGTCGAGTCGGGCAAAACAATAGCATTTGTGGGACCCTCTGGCTCGGGTAAATCCACCCTGGTCAAACTACTGATTGGCCTTTACCTTCCTGTCGAGGGCAAAATCGAATTTAACGGAACCGATTCTTCATTGATCCGCTACAATCCCCTGCGAAGACAGATTGGATTTGTAACTCAGGAAACGCAGCTGTTTGCCGGAACCATCAAAGATAACCTCCTATATGTCAAGCCCAGCGCAACGGACGACGAAATCCATGAAGCACTATCGAAAGCCTCTGCCCTGAAACTGATTGAAAAAGCCACCAACGGTATCCATACCATGCTCGGTGAAAACGGCATGAAGCTTTCCGGTGGGGAGAAACAAAGGATCTCTATCGCCCGTGCATTACTAAGAAAGCCGCGATTGCTTATTTTCGACGAGGCCACCTCCGCACTGGATTCTATTACCGAGGAAGATATCACCGCTACGATACGGAACGTTTCGGCAAACCAGGAACAGATGACGATCCTCATCGCCCACAGGCTTTCCACCGTGATGCATGCCGACGTTATCTATGTACTGGAAAAAGGAAAAATTGTCGAAACAGGTTCACACGAGCAACTGCTGCTGTCGAAAGGTTTGTATTATGCCATGTGGCGGCAGCAAATCGGCGAAAGGAGGAACCCTTCGCCGGTTAGTGCACAGCCTGTTCCTGTGCCAAATGTGATTTAACAAACGCGTCGTCAATGAGATGTGGGTACGCTTCGGTGACCCTGGTAATTTCCTCGTACTGACCTGGAGAAAGATTTTCTGCGGGGTTCAGCGTCCAGATCCCGTCCATCAGCCCCTGTCGGCGCAGCACTTCATGCACCCCGGTAATGCAGCCGTGAAACTGATGGGCAGGGTCAAAAATCGCTGCGTTCATATCCGTAACTTCCCCGTTGATACTCATAAGTTCGGAGATGTTCTTATCGGTGGCAATGCTTTCTTTCACAAAACGGAGCAGCTTTACCGCCTTCTCTGTCCAAACCGCCCAGTGTCCGAGCAGCCCGCCGACGAATCTTTTCTCGACTGTCCTGTTGCCTATGTGAAACCTGAAAGGTGTCAGCAGGTCGGCCACAATGTTATCATCGTTGCCTGTGTAAAGTGCTATATCGTCCGCCCGGGATGATGAAGCTACCGCCCTCACGACATCCAGGGTCTGATACCTGTTGAAAGCTGCCACTTTGATCGCAAAAACGTTGGGTATTTCTGCAAATTTCTGCCAAAAATCATAGGTATAAATCCGCCCGCCGATCGCGGACTGCAAATAGAAACCAAATACCGGAATGACCTCCGCTACTCGTCTGATATGTTCAATGATCTCATCTTCTGACTGTTGCTTTAAGGCTGCCATACTGACGAGGCCCAGATCATAACCATATTTCACGGCAATACCGGCTTCCTGCAAAGCCTGGCTGGTGGGCCCTACTATGCCGGCAACCTTGATGAAGGGACGATCCAGGCTGGCTCTGTTAATTTCATCAGCTGTGATGTCCAGCAACTTTTCATACAGATTAATATGCGGGTCGCGGATCTCAAATTGGGTTGTATGCACACCAATAGCGATTCCGCCTGCGCCGCTCGCCATGTAATACCTGGTCAGGCCACGCTGCTTACTTTCGTCCAGCTGCAGATGGTTGTTCAATGCCAGCGGGTGCGCCGGGATGACGGTACCTTCAAATAACAGGTTCTTAATCTCTTTTTTTAACATCGCTCAAAATTTTAAAACTGCCCTTTGCGCTCCTGAAAATGCGTCGGCTTATTAATCGTCTTGCCGCCCTCTAATAACCATTGCGCCGTAATACCGATCATCTGTTTCAGAGTGGTACGCGGGTAGCCAAACAACCGAAAAGATTCCGCCGCATTGCTCAGCAGCGCAGTGGGCTGTTCTTCTCCGATGAATTGCGGCTCCGTCTCAAACACTTTACCAAATTCTTTCGCCAGCCACCGCAACGACACCGTTTCGGGGCCGGTAATATTCAACAGTTTCGAAGGCGCCTCACAATGCAGCAATGACCGGATCGCCATTTCATTGGCATCGCCCTGCCAGATTACATTGACATGGCCCATGTTCACATCGATAGGCTTTCCGGCCAGTACCGATTTTGCAATTTCCAGCAGAACGCCATATTTGAAGTCGATCGCGTAGTTCAGTCTGTAAATTAGCAGGGGCGTGCCGTAAACCGAGGAAAAATACTGGAACATCCGTTCTCTTCCCAGGCACGATTGCCCATACTCTCCAACCGGGTCGGCACGCAGTTCCTCCGTCGCACCTCCTGAGTTCACGGGTGTAAAAGGATACACATTACCTGTCGAATAGACCACGATATTTGATTTCCTGAACTTCTCGGCTACACGGCCAGGCAGGTAAGTATTCATCGCCCACGTATAAGGCTCATTGCTGGAAGTACCGAATTTGGTGCCGGCCAGGTACAGCACATTTTCCACTTCAGGCAGGCTTTGTAAGTGCCTATCATCCAATATATTCGCTACGATCGTCTCGATCCCCTCTGCATTCAGGCCGGCTGCCAGGCCTTCCTCGCTGAACCTGGAAACCGCAATCACGCGCTTGTCCAGACCCGCCTTCCCGATCGCCTGCCTGGCAAGCCGACAGATACTTGGGCCAATTTTCCCACCGGCACCGAGTACCATGATGTCGCCATCTATTTTTTTGATGTCTTCGATGAGGGCATCCGACGGACTAAGCCATCTTTCTTCCAGAGATTCTTTTTCGTCCATTATTTGAAAAGCGGGTTATTGAAGAATAATTCTTTACTATTGATGATCGCCAGTGAGAAGATGATCAGAAGGCCAAGGGCTGCTGCCACTTTCACAAAAGGGCTGTTGACCCGATCACCCATGATCTTTTTGTCGTTCCCGACAAGGTACATGACCGTCCCTATGAAGGGAACCACGAAAATGGTCACGCTCTGCGCGAAAACAATCAGTTCAAGGGGTAATTTGCCGAACCTCACTGCAATGAAAGCCCCAATCACCATCACGAGTGCTACGAGGTAACGCACGGATTTGGAAGAAAAATTACTGCCCAGGCCCAGCGCATCACCTAACAACGTGCCCCCAACCGAAGCATTCCCGATCACAGAAGAGAATGCGGCACCAAAAAGCCCGATCAGGAAAAACGCCGAAGCATATCTGCCAAAAAGCGGCTCCAGCGCCTTGGCCATATCAGAGGCCGATGTGACGGGGATCCCTTTCGGTTTGAGGATGGCGGCGGCGCAGACAATTACGATGAAACACATCACTCCCAGCAGGATAATACCGGTATTGCTGCTGCTCTTCTCATTTTTCAATGCAGGATTTGTCCTGAGACGTTCCTGGATCAGATATGCCTGATACAATGCCCCGACAATAGAGAAGCAACTCGCGGTAAAGGCGATAATGAGCCCGGTTGAACCCGCCGGGATAGAGGGCAAAACTACTCCCTTTACCATTTCACCCGCATCGGGCTTTGCCCAGAAAAAGGTGGTGATAAATGATATAAGCATAACAACGATCAGAAAGATCATCGTCTTTTCGAGAACCGAGTAAAAACTCCTGAAAAAAAGCAGTCCGATAGCCAGTAGGTTAAAAAAAATGATCCATGGAACGGTCGAGGTGTGAAAAAGTTCTCCCGCCGCAATGCCAACGCCAACTGAATTACCTGCCTGAAATGAGGTAGCTACCAGAAAGACGCCTATACCCATGCCAACCGCTGCCGCATTTCCCCATTTTTGTCTGACCGTTGCCAGAAGAGAAATATCGGTGGCAGCCCCAATCCGGGTCGCCATGCCAGTGAAGACCGCCATAAAAAAGATTGCGGCGAAAACAAGCCAGAGCAGGGAATAGCCATAAAGCGCCCCCATTTTTGAAGTGATGGTGAGCTTGCTCGGGCCGAAGACCAATGCGGCGGTGATCATGCCAGGACCAAGTGACTTAAGCCACCGGACTACCCCAGATTTAAAATTTTCCAAAGTAAAGGGTTTGTTTGGGTTAAAATTTCAATGCGCTCGGCGATTTACGGGCACGTGCCCGTAAATATAAAAAAGATATCTGGGGATGTAATCAATTTTGATAAAATTCATAATTTTCTTTTGTCACAATATCAATTGGCATATAATGAATCGGGGCAATGGGTGAATTAACAATTAACATTTGGTAGAGGGCCATCATGCCCCGGTACCCCTGCTCCTCGGGCCGGTGACAAATCAGAAAATCGATGACCCTTTTTTCCAGATAGTCTACATTCTCTTTCAAAAAATCATAGCCAATCAACGAAACATGGGCACGGTGGCTGTTTTTCAGAAAGGAAGCCACGGTATGAACACGGGAGTTGGTCACAAATACGGCCCCGATATCCTTATTTAAATGGAAAACATAGGTGAGGTGCCGCGCCACGGACTGGTAGTCGGTTTCCCTGATGTCAATCCGGACGATTTCATTTGGCTGCTGATTATCCTTAAAAAAGGCGCGAAAGCCATCTTCTATTCCCTGATAATTGAAGTGGTCTACCTCTTTTGAAATATTGATAATCAATATCTTTTTGTTTTCTTCCAGCCTGTAAGTAAGTAGCTTGGCACCTACATAGCCGCTTTTATAAAGATGCGGCCCGATGTAGCAATGCCGCTGCAGATCGGGAACGTCAGAATCTATGAATACAAAGGGGATTTTTCGTTTTTTACAATCTTCCGCAAGGCTCGTGGTTTCCTCTATGTAAGAGGGCGAAATCAGGATACCATTTATATCCATTTGCATGATTTCCTTAACATGCCTGGAAAATGACTCTTTGCTGTTGAGATCAAAAAAGAAAATGTTCGTCTGTACGCCATACCGGCTGATCTCAGTCTCAGCGCGCCGAATCCCTTTCAGCGGGCCTTCCCAGTAATTGGTTTCCTGCGAGACATTTGGGATCAATACCGCGAGCGTGATCACTTTCCGCGAAGCGAGCCTACTTGCAAGAATATTGGGCTGATAATTAAGCTCTTTAACGATCGCATTGACCCTCTCTCTTGTTTTTTCAGAAACCCCGGTCCGGTTGTGCAGCACGCGGTCAACCGTAGCTGTGGACACCCTGGCCCGTCTGGCGATTTCCTTTACACCATTTAAAGCGTTCTCCTTTTCCATGCCGTAAATATAGTCGCCGTTTCCCGAAACCATCCAATTGATCCTTTACGCCAAGGGCTGGTGTGAACTTTAAAAGCATGCCGACGATCGTCTGACATCGTGCAAATCTTTGGAATGGTACGGACATATCTGGTACAGAACCAACAAGATCACGTGTGCTACCATTTTAAAATTCGAAATAACTGATCCAAACAGTTAAAATCCCATGATGCGCTTATTTGTGTACCGTAAAGAAGGCCATCGCCGTGCAAGGTGGTCCCGAAAGATCGCAGTGGCAGGCAGGAGCGCCAGCGAAGTTGCCCGCAGTAAAGGACATGAAATGCTTGCTGAAAAGCTGTGAATCAGGGGTTTTTGGCATGAGCCTCTTTGTTACCGAAGCAAAAGATGCAATGGCATATACAGCGGACGAACTCAAAACGGCCTTCAATAAATAACAGATAACTATTTCAACCTTCCAGGCAAATCAGGAGAGAAAACAAGCGTAATAACCGTTTCGCTGCAATGGTTGCGGAACTGTTTTTTACCCAGGCAGGTAAGAATCTCAACGGCACGACTTCAGGTACATATGAAGAAAAACCTGCTCCCGCTCCTATTCTCGCTGATCGGAGTTGCCGCTTTCGGTCAGCAAAAAGGTCCCCGTCTGATCGTTCGCGGTGATGACATGGGCTATTCCCATTCCGGTAACCTGGCGCTCATTAAAAGTTACAAGGAAGGCATCGAAACCGCTATTGAAATTATCGTACCCTCGCCTTGGTTTCCGGAAGCGGTGAAAATGCTGAACGAAAATCCCGGCGTAGATGTCGGTATCCACCTGGCAATCACCAGCGAGTGGGACAACGTTAAATGGCGGCCGGTGTCCGACTGTCCGAGTCTCCGGGATGAGGATGGCTATTTCTTCCCGATGATCCATCCAAATAAAAATTATCCAAAACGCGCTATCAAGGATAATAACTGGAAAATCGCCGACATTGAGAAGGAATTTCGCGCGCAGATTGAAATTGCGTTGAAAAAGCTGCCACGTATCAGTCACTTGTCGTCGCATATGGGCTGCACGGGTATCTCGCCGGAAGTGAGGGAATTAACAAAAAAATTGGCACAAGAATACAAAATTCCGATTGATCCCGAACCGGCGAATCTCGCGTATGCAGGCTACGACGGCGCTCACAAAACCTCGGAAGAAAAAATACAGAGCTTCATCAAAATGCTTGATCAGCTGCAATCCGGAAAAACTTACCTTTTTGTGGACCATCCGGGCCTGGATGATGATGAATTAAAAGCAATCCACCACATCGGCTATGAAGATGTGGCCCGGGACCGGCAAGGTGTAACTGATCTTTTTACCAGCAAAAAAGTAAAAGATGCGATTCAGGCGAAAGGTGTTGTTTTAATAGGATATAAAGATCTGGCAGGCCAATAAGCACATCCATCCCTTTTATTTTAACCTTTGTCATAATTTGCTTTCCCCGGTAGCAGTTATGTGGCAATTTTATGGCATCAATTCTAAAACCATGAAAATGTCTAAACTTCTGCTCACTGCTACTATTGTTCTGGCTTCACTTCTGACACCTGCCTTTGCGCAGTTTCCGGGTGGCGGCGCCACACAGCCAAAAGCGCTTCCAGGTACTGCGGGCGACCAAACCCCGAAAGGTTCTTCTAAAATTTCAGGATCTATTGTTGACTCCGCTTCTTCCAAAGCCATTGAGTTCGTGAGCATTGCGCTCTACAATAAAACCAATGGTCAAGCCATAGACGGTACAATGGCCGATGAAAAAGGAAAGTTCACGCTGAGCAAGCTGGCTGCCGGAAATTACAAAGTGCTGGTATCCTTCATCGGCTATGCCAACAGGACGCTCGACAACATTGCGCTCGGTAAAGGCCAGGAGCTGGACCTGGGAGTTATCACGCTGGCTTCCAATACAAAAACACTCAATGAAGTGACCGTAACAGGACAAGCCGCATTGATTGAAGAAAAGGTGGACAGGCTGGTTTACAATGCCGAGAAGGACATTACGGCCAAAGGGGGCGATGCGACGGACATTTTACGCAAAGTACCTCTTTTGACCGTCGACCTTGACGGTAATGTATCACTTCGCGGCAGTCAGAATATCCGCGTTTTGATCAACAACAAACCCAGTACGATCATCGCCAACAGCGTGGCGGATGCATTGAAACAAATCCCGGCCGATCAGATTAAAACGGTGGAAGTAATTACCAGCCCTTCAGCGAAATACGATGCCGAAGGTTCGGGTGGAATCATCAATATCATTACCAAAAAGAACAGCTTGCAGGGACTTAACCTGAATGTAGATGCCGGTGTAGGTAACCGCGGGTCCATGTTGTCGCTCAACGGAGGTTATCGGAAGGGAAAAGCAGGTTTTACGATCGGCGGGTTTGGCCGGGGGATTTACAATACCATTACCAAGACTTCCCTGGAGCAAACCAGTACCGTAGAAAATGTGACTACTAAGACGCTTCAAACTGGCGATGGAAGTAGCCGTGGCCTGTTTGGAAACTATAATCTTGGCTTTGATTATGATATAGCCAAGAATCAGAGCCTCACGGCGGGCGTGAAATATGGTGTCCGTAATTTCAGCAATCAGCAGGACCTGATAACGAGGCTCAGCAAGACCGGATCGACAGACATTACAAACAGCCGAGATGTGGATACAAGAAACCTTTCCGGAACTGTGGATGTGAACGTAGACTACCTGCACACTTTCAAGCCGCAACAGGAATGGAGCATTTCTACCTTGTACAGTCGCAACGACCTTACCAACGACTTCGATGCAAACCTGTTGAATGGCAGCAATGAACTAACCGGCCGCCAGAAAAATTTGAATAAGAGTGTCAATCAGGAATACACCTTGCAAACTGATTATCAAACACCCATCAAGAAAAACCAGCTATTGGAATTTGGCGGAAAGGGAATTTTCAGGAAAGTAACAAGTGCTTACAGCTTTCTGATTGCAGACCCGACCGGCGATTTCCGACCTGAAACAGACCAGCCTGCGGGAGACCTTACTTACCATCAGAACATCGCGGCTGCCTATTCGTCCTATACTTATACGACGAAGAAAAGGTACACCCTGAAAGGAGGCTTGCGCTACGAACATACCTTTATCGACGCCAGTACCAATGAAGGAACGGTGGGCGTTGGTAACTACGCCGTGCTGGTGCCAAGTGTGAACGCTTCCAAAACGATCAAAGGAACAACCCTGAAACTGGGTTATAACCGCAGGATCCAGCGCCCCGGATTGCAGCAGCTGAACCCGAACTTCAACTCGGCCAACCCGCAGAACATTACCATCGGTAACCCGAAATTGAGACCGGAACTGACCAATAACTTTGAACTGGGCGTCAGCAAAAACATCAAGAAAACATTTGTGAACGCGACATTCTTCGGGAGGGTTACCAACAACGCTATCAGCCAGGTCCGCCAGCCTTCCGATACGCTGGCCGGCGCGATCGTGACCACCTATGAAAATATTGGAAAACAGCATGCTTATGGTACCAACCTGTTTGCCAACGTTGCTGCCACGACCAAAATCAATGTCGGTATCTTTGCCAACGTTTTCTACACCACGTTAACAGGCGTAACGATTGGCCAGAACGGTCTGCAGCAAGAAATTAAAAACGACGGATTTAATATTAGCGGGGGGATTTTCTCACAGGCTACATTCGCCAATGGCTGGGGGGCGCAGGCTTTCGGATTTATGCAGGGAAATCAGGTCCAGTTGCAAGGAATGCAAGGCGGATTCGGATTTTATACCATTGGTGTGAAAAAGGAATTTAATAACAAAAAGGGAAGCGTCGGACTTGCGGCTGAGAATTTCCTGAGCAAGCGCTTCAACATTCATACTGAGCTGACTTCCCTGCAATTCAATCAGGTCAATGATGTATATCTTTACAACCGCGGCATCCGTCTGACATTTACCTACAAAATCGGTAAAATGACCATGGATGCGCCGAAGAGAAAAGCCAAGTCTGTCAACAACGACGACGTGAAGAGCGATGGCAGTGGCGGACAGCAATCCGGCGGTGGTGCTCCCGCTGGCGGCAGCTCACCAAGGTAGTTCATACTGGGCTCCTTCTTTCATAGTCACAAACTGAATTTAACGCATATCAAACTTACTTATGAAAACTAAAAAACTATTCTTGGCTATTGCTGCCACACTCATCTCGGCGGGTTCATTCGCACAAAGTGTTGACGAAATCGTCGACAAACACGTGGCAGCTTTGGGCGGCCTTGATAAAATCAAAGCAGTCAATACGCTTGTAATCGATCGTTCGCTGGCCGTCCAGGGAATGGAAATTCCCAATAAGACTTACCTGGTTGTAGGAAAATCCGTCCGCACTGAATCTACGGTGATGGGCAACTCCATGGTGCAGGTAGTGAGCGACTCGAAAGGCTGGATGATCCGGCCGACCATGATGGGCGGAACGGGTGAACCGGAAGATATGCCCGCCGATCAGCTAAAACAACAAATAAGCTCTCTGGACCCATTCGGAGGATTGGTGAATTACAAAGAAAAGGGAAACCAGGTTGAGTTGATAGGCAAAGAAAAAGTGGACAAGAAAGACGTGTTCCACCTCAAAGTAACTTCCAAGGAAGGACAGGTTATGGACCAGTACGTGGATGCCAATACATACCTGATCAGCAAAGTGAAGGTTAATATGAACGGTCAGGATGGCGAAATGGAGCTTACCGATTATAAGGAGATCAACGGAGTAAAGTTTCCAAATGCTATGGATATTTCTAACCCTCAAATGGGCACTATGTCCTTCATAACCAATAAAATAAGCGTTAACGAACCGGTAGATGAAGCGCTTTTCAAAAGGCCGGTCAAATAGCCGTGAAGGAAAACGTAATGAAGGCGTTGCTTCTGTAAGCAACGCCTTTTTTTGTGTCATGATGACGAGGATAGGCCAATGGTCGAATTGTAGAATTATTTCTATTTTTGCTTATTAAGGAACTAGTGATAACAGACTTAAATTATTTCAAAATAGATTTGGTAAATGGATGAACTTAACTCCTGCCCAGCGAAAGGTTACTATGCAAAATGAATAAATTGGCTTAACGTTCTATTTCCGGTCTCCCAGTGGGACATCACGATTTGCTTCCGCCCCTCGATACAATGAAACAAATTCTACTGGTTGAAGACCATGCGATTGTCAGACTGGCAACTAAATATCTCATCATGGACCTGGTGGACCCGGTTGCTATTCTCGAAGCCGCCACTTTTGGGCAAGCCATCGCCCAGGTAAGCTCACACCCATTCGACCTGATTCTTCTGGATATCAGCATTCCCGAGGGCGAAAGCTTTAACATGATCTCTAAAATCCGCGAGATTCAACCCAAAGTCCTGATACTTGTGTTCACCAGTCTGGAAGAGCAAATATATGCGTTGCACTACATCAAGGCCGGTGCCAATGGATTCCTGTCCAAAAACGCTTCCCAAAACGAAATCAGGCGTGCAATCCAGTCGATGTTCGATTCTGGCCATTATCTCAGCCTGAACAGCCAGCAACAACTGCTCCGTCACACACTGGAAAGCAAATCCAATATGACAAACCCACTCGAACAGCTTTCTCAGCGGGAACTGGAAGTAATGGATATGCTTCTCAGCGGTTTTTGGACCAAGGAAATCGCTATCTATCTCAATCTCACCGAAAGCTCTGTGAGTACTTATAAGGCCAGGATTTTTGAAAAGCTGCAGGTGTCAACGCTCATCGAAATGTTTAAGAAAGTTCAGTTCTACAAGGGGCAAAACGACGTGGTCTGAGAAAAATTTAGTGAGTCAGTTTGCCCTCTACGAAATATTCGTAAATTTACGAAAACATCGTAGTAATGGAGAAATTAACGCAGCAGGAAGAAGATGCCATGCTCGCCGTCTGGAAAACGGGCGAAGGGAGTATCAAAGCATTTATGGCAGCAATGGAAGCACCAGGTCCCTACACCACAGTTGCCTCCACCATCAAAAATCTCGAGAAGAAAGGTTACGTTCAAAGCCGTTTGATCGGTAACGTGAACCTGTACTCCCCTGCCATTTCGGAGGAAGACTACAAACAAAAGTTTATGGGGAACGTCGTGAAAGATTATTTTGAAAATTCTTACAAGTCGCTTGTGAGTTTCTTTGTCGAGAAAAACAACATTTCCGCCGACGAGCTCAAAGACATTATCAGGTTGATTGAGAATAAAAACTAACCACCTACTCATCTGCCCATGGCGCCTGTCATTGAATATCTTTTCAAATTGTCGGTTAGCCTGACTGCCGTCGGTCTATTTTATCAATTGGTCCTGAGGCGATTGACTTTTTATGACTGGAACCGCTGGTACCTGCTTATTTATACGTTTCTCAGTTTCATTATTCCGCTCATCGACGTCGATCCATCACTTTCGGGCCTGTCTTCTGAAAAAGGTCACCAGATCATGGACCGGATTCCAAGCATCCATCAGTTGACCGTCATGCAGGCCACAATCGTTCCAATGGATCAGCCAGGCAGCTTTGATTTTGAACAATGGCTGCCTTTTGTAATCCTTGCCGGCACGATCGTGATACTGCTGAGATTTGCGCTGCACGCATTTTTCTATGCGAGGATCCGCCGGACCGCGCGGCTTGTATCAGAAGACGATATTAAGATCTATCACCTTGAAAAAAAAGTTGGCCCATTCTCTTTTGGCAATTCCATATTTTATAACCCTGCACTGCATCAACCCGACGAGCTCAAAGAAATTATTCTGCACGAATATGTCCACGTGAAGCAAAAACACACATGGGATGTGATATGGAGCGAGTTGCTGTGCATTGTCAACTGGTTCAATCCGTTCGCCTGGTTGTTGCGTCATGCGATCCGGCAAAACCTAGAATTCATAGCGGATCGGAAAGTATTGGAAAATCATGTCGATGCCCGACAATATCAATATTTGCTGCTCAAAGTTGCAGGCGTTCCGGAATACAGGATCGCCAATCCGTTCAGTTTTTCATCACTCAAACAGCGCATTGTGATGATGAACAAGAAAAAATCACCTGTATTTCTGCTTTCCGCATTTTTGCTCGTTTTGCCCATTATCGCAGTCTTGTTGCTTATTTTTCGCAATGATATCCGCGAAATAGTAGATGGAAATCAATCTAAAATCTTTTCCCAAACTATCAAATCCGACTCCGGTACGCTGTACATATCCGGCATGATCCTCGATGGCGAATCCAATAAGCCTTTGGGTAACCTTCCGTTGTCATTAAAACATGGAGAAAAGTTTTTGAAAGTGATCCGCACCGACAAGGATGGATTTTATTACCAGGAGGTCAAAGTCAATGCAAATGAAAATCCGCACCCTCCTGGATCTGCCAATCGGTACTTGCCGGAATTCAACTATTCATTGAGCTATGAGGGCGACAAATTCTATCAATTCGGGCTTTCGCAAAACCTGGAATTCGAGAGGAATGGGGCTTTTGGAGGTTTTGAGATCATATTTCTGGGGCGTCATGGCAGGATGGATGTTACATCTGAATTTTACAGCGTCTCAAAACACAAGTTTTTTGAGTCAAATTATTCAGGGAAAATCAAAGACGCGGTCAAAAATTATCTTAACAACACTTTCGATGAATTTCTTACAGAGCATATACTTAAAGCCGATTTCAAAAAAGCTTATCCCTGGCCGAAGGATGTCATTACCAAGTTCGGAAACGGGTATTTTGACAGGAAAAAAGAGCTGGTCGGCTATGAAGGCATGACGCAGCTGTATCTTGACGGCAAAAAAGTAGACTACAAGGCAATTAATGACGCGTTTAAAGATGATCCTTATCTGGTCGATGAGAACCAGGAATACAAGAACCGCGGCGAAAGAGGCTTGTGCAAGGAAATCACTTACCTCACTTTCCCCCTTCATAAAACAGCCCCCCCGACCGCCCTGCTGAAACGCAACGTTGAAGTCAAAGATATCCACGATTTTGACCTTCGCAACTTAAAGGATCAACCATACTTCCTCGACGGGTTCAGGCAGGTTTATGGTGCGGGGAGCAACATGACGCCTCTGAAAAAGGAGATCAGAAAAGTGGTTCTTTTTAAAGGGAAACTAGCCAGATACTACGATCCAAAATGCAGGCAAATCTGGTGGATTGAAACCAGGCCGGAAACGGAGGTGTTCGAACGGCCTGATCTCGCGAGTGTTGTCCACTAACTATTTTTTCTTCTCATTCAACTCAATCAGGTAACCGTCGGGATCGGCGAAATAGATCTGGGTTACCCCGTCGAACCTTACCTGCTTGTGAAAAGGGATTTTCTTGCTGATCAAAAACTTTTCGGAACCCGCAATAGAACTGACAAACATGGCGAAATGGCCTCCGTTTCTGTCATTGACGACCGGAAAGTTACGTCCGGCCAAAAGGTGGATCATTTGCCCGTCGCCGGTGTCGAACCAGGCACGGATTGCTTTCAGGCTGTCGGGGACCTCAACCGGCTTAAGACCGACAATATCCCGATAAAAATCCCTGCTCGCAGGGATATCCTTCACCTGCAATGCCAAATGGTTTAAACGCACAAAACCCAGGCTGCTGCCAGAAGAAGCCTGGGCGAAAAGATCCTGACAGCAAAAGGCCAGCGCAGCACACAAGATGATTTTTTTCATAAAATTGATCGGAAATATAAGGAAGGACAATGTACGCAATTCTCCTATCTTAGCCACGGATCCACGAATGGGCACGAATCTACTTCCGCCATTCGCGGCTGAAAAACATCTTTGTCCCGATAAAAATATTTCAGAACTTATTAATGACCGCCAAAACTACGGGCTGATCAAAATTTTAGCGGAATCTGAAACCGTTCTTGGTTAACTTGCGGCCACAAAATCAATCCACCCGCATCGTGGTGTCCAAGTCCGGATTATGAACGACCCCTTTCTGAAACGTTACTTTCCCTGGTTACTTTTTACAGGCATTGCACTCAATATTCCCGGATTATGGCTGGATATCATCGAGCCCGATGGTGCATTGTACGCCACTATCGCCCGGCACATGGCGGAGCACAACGATTGGGCCAATTTGTTCGGCGACGGCCACGACTGGCTCGACAAGCCTCATTTCCCATTCTGGATGGCTGCCATCAGTTACAAGATTTTCGGCGTTACGGGCTTTGCATACAAGCTGCCGGCTTTTATTTTCTGGCTGGCAGGCCTTTGGTATACCTATCTGATCGGCCGGGATTTATTTAATGAAGAGGTCGGTAAGATCGCGGTGCTTGTTTCGGCCGTTGCCCTGCACAGCACACTGAACAATTTTGACGTCCGGGCGGAGCCTTATCTCACAACCTGCATCATCGCGGCCATCTGGCATATGCTGGCCGCCTATAGGAGTAAGCATGGGGCCCACATTCCTGCCGCTGCACTGTTTGCCGCCTGCGCCATCATGACCAAGGGCATTTTCGTCCTGATCACAATCGCTGGCGGCTGGATCCTATTTTGGTTGATAACCAAGCAGTTCGGCGAATTTTTCAAGCCGCGATGGTGGGTCATGCTGCTGCTGTGCCTTGTTTTCATCACCCCCGAATTGTACAGCCTCTACATCCAGTTTGACCTTCATCCCGAAAAGATCGTCTTCGGGAAAACCGGTGTGTCGGGACTCCGGTTTTTCTTCTGGGATAGCCAGTTCGGCCGCTTCTTCAATACGGGTCCGATCAAAGGAAGGGGAAACCCTACATTCTTTTTACATACAACGTTGTGGGCATTTCTTCCGTGGTCTGCCGGGCTGGTTTCGGCATTGGTATATCTGGTCGGATTTGACAGGGACCGTAATCCGCTGCGGTGGGTTTTGTACGGCAGTGCGTTGCTAACCTTCTTGCTGTTTTCTCTTTCAAAATTTCAGTTGCCGCACTATCTGGTTATCCTATTCCCCCACTTTTCGATCATAACCGCCTACTTCTTCTATCAATTATCGGTTCGGTCGAAGCTTAAAATCCTGGTGATCGTTCAAACAGTGCTGGCTGTTTTAACATGGCTGCTCATAGGCGCTTTGCAATATATTGCCGGACTGGAAAATGGGGCCATCGCATTTTCCGTCGCACTATTGGTCATCTTTGCCGGTTTGTTCTTTCCTTCAAAAAATCAGCTTCAGCAGCTTCTGTACCGGGGTTACGCCACTGCTGCAATCATGTATATTTTTCTGTTCTTATTTTTCTATCCTTTTCTCCTGCAATTTCAGTCGGGCCGGCAGGCGGCCGGTGCGATCCCGGCTAGGGACAAGCATCTGCCTGTCGCAGCATACGCGTCATTTTCCTATTCATTTGAATTCTATTCGCCAGGGGAAGTGACGCTCATCAAGGACCCGAATACACTGCGAAATTTCATCAAGGCCGGTCCCGGTTATCTGTATACTACGGCCTTTATTGCTGATAGTTTGCGGCAAGCGGGCGTCGATACGGAAGTAAGGGCCACCCCCTCCCACTTCCATATCAGCACATTGAAATACGATTTTCTAAATCAAAGAACCAGAAGCAGAACGCTGGAAACCCGCTATCTGCTCTATATCAAAGGGGCCGGCAGGTAGATATTGAATTTCCACTAAAGCCCCGGCAATTTCAGCCCTGAGCTTTTCAGGCTTTCCATGATCCGTTCCTGGATGTCCATTTTTGTGTCCACAAATCCGTGCGCATCCAGCCAGACGTTTACCATTACCTTGTACCCATCCGCCTCTAGCGATGAGATCCCAATGCGTCTTTCGGGTACTTTAAGGGCACTTTGAGCATTGTCCAGGACATGATTGATCGTATTTTTGACCACACCGAAATCAATGCTGTTGCCAAATTTCATTTCAATATCAAGCCGCCTGCTCCCAAAGCCGCTCATGTTGATGATGACCTCATTGGACAATTTGCTGTTCGGAATCACCACCATACGGTTATCGAAAGTATTGACAACGGTATAAAATATCTTGATCGCCTTCACCGTACCCTCCTGTCCCTGCGCCACGATATTGTCCCCCACTGCGAAAGGTTTCAGGATCAAAATCAATATCCCGCTTGTAAAGTTCTGGAGAGTGCCTGATAGTGCCAGGCCGGCAACCACGCCGATTGCTCCGATCAAAGCAGCGAAAACGGTCATCTTAATGCCTACGACCTGCATGGCGCAAATGATCAGCAGCACACGCAACGTGGTGATTGTGAGGCTTAAAAGGAACGGCGTAAGCGATGGGTCAATTTTATTACGGAACATATGGCCGTTGAGCCATCGAGAAAGTACCTTAATCAGCCAGAATCCCGCAATCAAAACACCAATGCCCAGCAGAACCCCTGGACCGGTTTTCAGTATCCAGGCAAAGGCCTGGTTATAAAACTCATTCATCTTCATTATTACAATTGGGTCAATATTTCAAATATGCCGAATGCTCAAAAATTCATTCCACCATAATGATTGGCAAGTTGCGGGCTCATCCGAAAGCCTGATGGCATATTTTTTGAAATGTGATTCACACCTGTGTTAAACGAACTTGATTTAACACCTTTAAAAAAAGTCGAACAACAGAAAAACGATATGGAACACAACGAAATAAAGAAAGGGAGGTTGGGTCAGTATGTGATGCTGGTCTTGCTGATCGTGGCTTCGGGATTTCTGGGATGGCATTTCCTTGCCCCGAAACCAGCAGACAATTCCGCCAACAAGGACATCAGCCTTTTCATCACCAATAAGATCAGCGATATCGACCAAAAACTTGTTGCGCAAAACGTGAGGCCGGACATTGCGACCGAGCTTTCCTGGCATAAGTCGAACACCGCGCTTTATAACGAGGTCAAAAGAAATAAGGACAAGGCAATCGGCACGCAGCGTGAAGTTTTAAAGCAAAAAATGCTGAAGATTCAGCAAAGGGAATTTCCGGAACTGAGAGGCGCCTATGTAGCGTCTAAAAAGGAAGTGCTGGAACAGCAGCAGATCAACGTCTCAGTTTCTGGTGACAAAAACGACATACTTACTTTTACGGGAGGTATGTTTGAGCCCAAAAAAGCCCAAAAGAACTTCACCAATAGTATAGAGGAAATCGTGAGTGATCTTCGGTTCAGAAAGATCGTGTACAAATGGTCGGACAATCAGAAGGACGTTGCTGACTACGAAATCGATTCAAAGACTGATACGGAGATCTAGAGAAAACGAGCTATAGAGAATAAGCCGCAATGGGGCTTATTCTTTTTACCTGACCCGTTTACCGCGTTCCTGAATCATCTCTCGTTCTTCGATCAATGCGCTCTGTAGCTCGACCGGATTTTTAACGGCCTTGTTGATTAAAATGCGTCAGCTAAAATGCCCTGCAAAAAAGCGCAGGTTGGTCATTTATCATGGTGTTTTTTCCTGTGTAAATTCGCTTTTATAAATTTTTACCAGTACCAGCAACAGACTGATCAGCAGCGGCCCGAAAATAAAACCCCAGAAGCCGAACAATTTCAGGCCGGCGATCAGCCCCAGAATAGTGGTCACCGGATGGACATCCCCTACCTTTTTAAGAAAAGTAATGCGGGCAAGGTAATCGATATTCCCAATCACAACCATGCTGTAAATGCCCAAACCGATCGCCTTGCCGTTTTCACCCGTCGAAAACAGGAAAATAACCAAGGGGATCCAGATCAGCGCAGTACCGATCACCGGAAAAAAGGCGAAGATACCCGTCACCATCCCCAGAAGTACGAAATCCTTAATCCCGAAAATCCAATACCCGGCCACCGCCACCAGGCCCTGGATCACAGAGATAAGCGGAATCCCCAGCGCATTGGCCCGCACCATTCCGATAATTTCGTCGGACAGCATATCAATGTTTTTCGGTTTCAAAGGAATGGCGGCCCGCAGGCTTTTTTCTACTGACTGTCCGTTGAGGAACATAAAAAATACCAGGAACAGGATCATCAGTAAATTACCCAGCATAGTTGCCGAGCTGTTCAGGATGCCAGGAATGAAGCCCGCCGCTTTTTTCCGGATGTCCGCTGTGGCTTCCTTCGTTAACAAATCCTGCCCGGTCCAGTCCTTGATCTGTGCAGAAATGGCGTCAATCGCCTGATTCACCTGGCCCGGATCCTTCACTACGTTGTCTATTTTGGTGTAAACCATCTGAAGTGAAAAATAAACAGGCGCAACGATACAGGCCAGGAACAACAACATGAACGCCAGGGCAGTCAGGCTCTTATTCCAGTTTTTTTTCAGGGTCAGATAAAAATAATATTTGCGGCAAAGGATATACAAGGTAAGCGCGCCCAAGAAACCGGGAAAGAATGTGTAAAGCTGCCTGAAAACGATGACAGCCAATGCAATTACGATCAGTAAGAACAGCAATTGTCTTAGTCTGTTGTTAAAATCTGAATTCATATAGGGTTATTTGATCTACAGGCGTGCTTTGCAATTACTATACCAATGTTCCCCATGAATTTATCCGCTAAGAACAACAACATTTATTGACGAAAAATGTAAACTTAGACGCATCGCTCCCAACGGAACAGCCATTCAGATTGTCATATAAAAACCTGCCAACCTATTATCCCTTTATTCATGAAAAGTTTACGCATTCTGTTCCTCTTTGTAGTCATTTCCGGATGCAATAAGGAGGACATCCCCAAGGAGACGCCCTCCTGCATTGTTTCGAAAATTGATCAGATCAAAGCGGAAAAAGTATGGAACCCTCCGGCGAAAATATACAGGTATCTTTATAAGGGTGAGACGGTTTACTACATACCCGCCAGGTGTTGCGACTTTGCGAGTGTTCTGATGGATGAGAACTGCAATGTCATCTGCGCCCCCGACGGAGGGTTATCCGGCGCCGGGGATGGAAAATGTAGCGATTTCTTTCAAGAACGTTCAAACGAGAAGCTGATCTGGGAAGACGACCGCAAGCAATAATCGTCCCTCCTTACAGATCCGAATAGTCAGCTGGAAAAAGAAAGGAGGTTACGTTTTTGGATACATTGTTCATGTATTGTGGGTCGGCCTTCAACTTGGTCCATTCTGGTGAGGCAAAGAATGCTTTCCAGTGTTCTTCCCGCGAAGCTTTATCCGAAAAAGTGGTCAGGTACATCAGATTGGGCATCGTACTGCCAGAAATTACTTCTCCGTAAAATATTGAATTGAAATCCAGTCTGCTGAAAAGAGGAATTTCGCCACCTGCGTTGAACATCTTTACCTTGTTGAGATGTATCTTCTCGGTATGGCCCTCATAGCTGCGCAATTCGTAAACCCTTTCACTTTTGGGTACCGTCAGCTTAGAAGGTGTGATCACAGGGGCATCCTCAAAGGCCTCCAAAATGATGGTTTCAAACCGGGAATACGGCGGATTTTTGTATTCGGCGTCGATATAATCTTTACCTGCGGAAACGTAGGCTGCATCCTTGCCCAGTTTTTCCGGCAATGCAAACAAATGGTCCAACGATTTGAAAGGCGTCAGCACATATATTTTCTTTCCGAATGCCGCTGTATCGGTTGCAGCCGGTTTGAAAACACCAATGGTTTTTATGCCCATTCGATGCAGAGCCGGGATATAAGCGTCTTTGAGGTAATTATCCAGCCTCGCTTCCTGTTCTTTGCTTTTCAGGCTGTAAATCTTAATCTGAAAAAATTCCTTTTTGGGTGGGGCGGCAAAAGCGAAAATGCTGAGACCAAGCAGCAAGAGGCTATGCAGGGCGATCAGTTTGCCGGCGTGACGTGTTTTCATAAAGAGATTATCATTGTTATGTTGTACCCACAACAAAGGCATTGATTGAACATCTTTACCCGAATCCGTTTTCTTTAAATTTCACGGCTAGATTTTCAATCCGACCGTCAAAAAGGCCGTCCGGCCGTCGCTTGGGATAATGCCCGGCCCCGGGAAACCCAAGGCCCTGCGTGTGAAGTACTTTTCGTTCAGCAGGTTGTTGATGCTCAAACTGAACGTAACCTTGCGGACCTGGTAATTGGCAGTCCAGTCCACGAGCTTGTAAGCCGGGATTTCGCCGACGAGCCCATCGGCTGTATGTGAGGAATTGTATGCGTCGGAATATTGGGTGCTCGTGTAAGCGATTTGGAGTGTTGTCCCCAGATTTCCCTTTTTGAAGGTAAGGCCAGCCCTGGCGATCATTTTAGGAGCAAATTCAACCTGTTTTCCTACGATCAGGGTGGTCAGCAGCGGATTAATTGCCTTCGTGTAGGCCGCGTCGGTATAGGCAACGCTGGCGAACAAGGATAAGTCGCCAGCACTGGCCGGCCTTGAAAACAAACGAAAGAAATTCAGTTCGCCAAAGGTTTCCACTCCCCTGCTTCTCGATCTGCCTACATTAGTGCGGTAGCGGATTACTTCCAGGCCGTCGTCGCTAGCCTTGCGAATGATGCCGATCCTGTTGTTATAATCCAGATAGTAAGCACTTACATCGAAATTCAGCCAGTCTTTGTGCTTCCCCCGAAAACCCAGGTCCGCATTGAAGCCTGTAACATCCTTCAAATCCGGATCCACCTGAAAATTGGGCGTTCTCACCTGTATGTCCGCATAGTTGACCGGGCTGTAATTTTGGGAGATGTTAAAGTAAACTTCTGACTGCGGGGATATAATATAGTTAAGGCCTATGCCAAACAATGGGAACGACCTGGTTTTCTGCTGATTTCCAGGTACAACTTCATTTGTCTTTTGCTCGATACTATAGCCTCTCGCATTGGAATTGATGTATTCCATTCTGAATCCTGGAGTGACACTCCACTTGCTGGTGAGCCAAAATACGTCCTCAACAAAAAAAGCTGCATTGTGAGAAGGAAACAGATAATCGAATTCGTCGGCCTTGCCGGGGCTTGGGAATCGAAAGTTGGCGTCCTTGCCTTGAAATCCAGATCCCTGGATTTTTGAGGTGTTCCCTCGGAAATATCTTGCACCAAGTAAAAGAGAAGAGGTTTTCCCAACAACCTGGTACCGGTGCAGAAACCTGAATTCCGTTCCCCAATTATGGTAATGGTCGTAAGATAGCTGCCTTCTTGCCGTCGTATCGGTCTTGTCCCGCAATGGGTTAATGATGTTGCCAATAGACCCGCGCTCGGCGATCAGGCCGTAAGTACGAAGGTTAAGCCTGGTTTTTTCACTGATTGCGTAGTCAAAATGGGCTGCGGGTATGTACCATTTTGCCCGAAACCAATTGCCGTCGCGATAGCTCGCTCTTGGATTTTCTTCGAATTCAGCGTCGGTAAGGCCGCCCGGTTGCTGCATCAGGTAATCCATCAGCGTGACCTCTCCTCCTATTTTCAGCTTCTCGGTCAACTGCCAGTTGATGGCGCCGTAGCCGGTATTCAGATTAAAGCCGGTATTGTCTCGCCAACCGTCTCCCTGTTTATGCTGATAAAATGCGTAATAATTCACTTTGCCGATTTGCCCGCCCAGTGCATTGAAAGAATTGAAAACGCCATAGGTACCCAATGTCTGGCGGGTTTCGAGTTCAATCTTTTTATCCGGATTTCCCTTTTTGAACTGAAAATTAAGCAGCCCTCCGAATTGCGTCCCATATTGCAGCGAAGCCGCCCCACGCACGATCTCAATGCGGCTGATCGCCTCCGCCGGAGGCGTGTAGTAACTTTCGGGATAGCCGATCGGGTCGGCAGAAATATCATAGCCATTCTGGCGCGAATTGAATTCCGTTGTACGGTTCGGGTTTAAACCACGGGTAGCCACTCCCAACTGGATGCCGTAGGAGTCGTTTTCGATGATGTTCACACCGGGAACGCGTGCGTAGATCTGACGCGCGTTATTGGTAGCGAGATTTGCATGAACACCTTGTAATACAATTACTTCATTCTTCTTACCGGCATAAATCCCCATATTCTCTACATCCGCCAGCCGCCGCAGGCCGTTCACGTCGGGCTTCTGATCGGTCACTTGCAATTCGTCCAGGCCCCAATTGGAGAGGCTTAGCATAAAATCAAGCGATACCTCCTGCTGCAAAGTAGTAACCTTTAAGTTTTTAACGGACGTATTGTAACCGACAGACGAAACCTGAATGGCATATTTACCAGGCGAAAGTGATACGGAGTAAGCACCCAAAGAGTCGGCAACGAAAACCATTTCGGGACTTTTAATGACGATTTTCGCAAAAGGGACAGGTTCATTCTGCGGACTCGTAATCCTTCCGGATACATGGACCTTTTGTGCCGCGACCCCGGTAAAAAAACCGGAACCAAGCAGGAAGGAAAGGTGAAATACAAACTTTTTGAACACTTTATAGAGAATCACAATTGAGTATTATTTCAAAAAAACCGCTCAATCCCTCCAAGCGGTTATCCATTTTTTTGGAGCGAAACCATCATCTACTTTGGCCAGGTCCGTCTCTGGATCGATCAGTAAATTGCTGGGATGCCCATTGACGGATGCATAGCAAATTGCCCGGACCTCGGTCTCCCCAAGTCCTGTTTCTTTATAGTAATCGTGCAGATAATGAGCAAACTGCAAGACCATATCAGGCTGAAAACTACATTGACGAGCCTGGATGCGCGTCAGGAACTGCCCTGGTTTGACGGTAAAGCTTCTGCCGCTCTGTTTCACTTTGATAGTATATTCCAGCGAAGCATTTTTTTCCATCAGCATGATATTCCAGGAGAACCGGTAACCCTGCTCGTGCCACAACACATTGCCCTTATAAAGGTAGCTCCGAAACGGCATCACGAACTGAAAAATAAAGAATGGCACCAGAAAAAACGGGACCACGCCATAACGGCGAATTAGCGGATCATTGCCAAAATACAGGCCCTCTCGGCCACGAAATGCAAACCTCAGCACTGACTGGTGAAAAGATGTGGGAAAGAAAATCAATGCTGTGAAGATCATCATCCATGGGAACATCCCAATGTAAAATAGCAAATGCGTCATAGCATGAAATGCCAGCACGACTGCATACATATAAGGCCTGGTCCTCCGACTGGCAAGTAAAAATGGAGCGGTCAGGTCAAAAAGCATTGCGAACCAGCTTAATGCAAAAGCCACCCAGGCTTCTGTCAGCAGCGGCCCAATAACCGGAAAATCCTGGTTGGCCGACAACCAGATCCTCAATGGTTGCGCCTCGAAAAGCCAATCATACCTTAATTTCGCTATTCCTCCAAAAAAATAAACGAGCCCAACCTGCACACGCAGAGCGCCAAGCATCCACACTGGCACCTTCGCAACCCTCGTTTTCCGAAAAAAATAATTGTCCAGGGAATAGCACCCGTTCATCGGGAGCACACACATCAACAGCGCCAGCAGGCTCACCTGGTAATAATGGTTGAGGTAAACACTCTTGTCGAGCAGTTCAACATAAGTGAAAAGCAGGAAGAAAATAACAATGGTGCCCCGGTAAAACAGGCCCAACGCAATCAGCAGGGACAACACAGCCAATGCGTAAAATACTGCGTGCATAAATGGCTCGGGCAAGGGCCGGATCCATTCGAAGCCGTAAAAAGAAAAGAAGAAGCTGGGTTTGACGTAAAAGTCGGTCACCCAGCCTCTCGAAATGAAACGTATTTCCGATACAAAGAGCAATAACCCAAAGACAATCCGAAAAAAGGCAAGTGATTCACTGCCAGTCAATTCCCGTCCCTGCCGTATGAGCTTACCAATGATCATAACTGCTAGTCCCCGTCGTTATCGCTGAATGTCAGCAATACACCCAGGTTGTTGATCATGTCAACTTCCATCAAAACCTGTAATTTTTTCACTTCATCGTACACAGCACTTACCTGATCTTTCTGATCGGTCACTGCGGTGCTTAAAGGCGTTGCAATTGCGTCCAGCTTGGCAGAAATTGTTGCGAATTGTGCTTTGATCTTTGCGCTCAGCATCTGATCACCGGATTTTGCACCGACTTTATCAAGGATATCGTCTATGCCGGTGCCTTCGGTCCCACTGGGACTGGTTCCGGAAAATGCGTTTTGCAAAGACTTCAGTTCCGCCCGCATCAGCCGGATAGAGGCATTGCTGAGTTTCGCATCGACCAATCCCGGCTGGGGCGTACCATTGTTCCTTTTGCCCAGGGGTGCCCCCAATCTTTCATCCTTGATCGTGTAAACCAGGTCGATCATTTTGTTGGACAGCAAACCCAGGGAAGAGTTAATGTCCCTGCCGTCGGCCTCTTTAAAAGTTTTCAGATAATTACCTTCCTCAGGTTTCCATTTGGAAAGCACTGTCGTTGCCTGAATCTGCAGGTTTTGGGTCAACGCGTTCACGTAAGCGCTTCGCCTGCCTCCGTTGATACCCGAATAATTGGCGATGATCGCCGGATCGCCGTCTGCGCTGAAAAGCATGTATTCGATCGCTGGCAGTCCCTTCATAGCGGCTCCCAGGCTTTCCACGTAGGCATTGTCAATGGTAACCCCGGATTTGGCGATCGCACTTTCGATCCCGGTATAGCTGGTCGTGCTGAAATAGATACCTGATGATAAAAAATCAGTTTCAATGGGGCCTTGCGAAAATAAGGACGCTCTTTTCCAAGCCTCTGCGGCAGCCCGCCAGGCTTCCTGCGCCGCCGCAAGCTTCTGGGCGTTTTTCGAATCGCCGGTGTAGGCTTTCACGCTTTCAACCAGGCTATTCGAACTTGTCAAAAATGCCTCAAACGAGGGTACAATCACATTCGTACCTTCGTTATCAAGCATAGCGGCCCTGTCCTGGCCGTCGCCCGGGTCCGGGTTGTCTTTCGAGGAGCACGCAACTACGATAAAGCCTGCGATAAGGATATGAAAAAAATGCTTAGGTATACAATTCATGGTGTAGCTATAAAGTATCAATAAATCGAAGGACAGCATCCCGATCAGCTTTGCTGTAATTCATAAAGGCCTGCCGCGATTTACTCGCTTCCCCATCGTGCCACAAAATGGCCTCTTCCACACTGCGTGCACGGCCGTCGTGCAGGAAAAAGGTGTGCTTGTTCACCGTTTTTACCAGTCCTATGCCCCAGAGGGCCGGTGTTCTCCACTCTGTGCCGGTGGCTTCATAGTCCGGCCGATTGTCGGCAAGCCCTTCTCCCATATCATGCAGTAACATATCTGTAAAAGGCCGGATCGTTTGGGCCGATAGGTAAGACGGCGAGTCGGAATGGCCTGTCTGCATTTTGGCGATGTGACATCCGGTACAATTGGCCCGCCCGAAAAGCTCTCTCCCTGTAAGCACCTGCTGGTCTTTCCAGTCGCGCCGGGCAGGGACCGCTAACGATCTGATGTAAAAAACCACATCCTGAAAAATCTTGTCCTCCACTTCCGGTGTGCCTCCGTTGGGGACCGAGCCGTACTGCTGCTTTTGAGCTGCGGTGAGATTCTCAACGGTAAACAAAGAAGAAGTTATCCCGAGGTCACCGTTGAACGCACCCGCTGTCTGCTGTTCAACGGTAGGCTGATTGGCCTTCCAGCCGAACCTTCCGAGCACTTTCTGATTTTTCCTGAAATCCCATACATAGTTAGGCCTGCCCGAGATCCCGTCCTTATTGTTATCGTCCTGGTCTGCGAACGACAGGATGGTCTGCTCCGTAACTACCTCCAGCAAACCTACACCACACATTTGCGGTGCAATTCTGGGTGAAACCATCGTTCCGCTCATTGGACCATATTTCAGGTTGGAAAATGTGTAGGTCGGCTTTCTTAATGAATAACTTGTACCGTCGGGATAGGAGCCCGGCATTTCCTGATAAGAAACGGAAACATCCCCCTCGGCCTCCACGCCGATAATAGCCCTTGGGTTAAACTGCTCCCCATAATTCGGATCAAAAAGGGGCTCTCCGTGCTCACCCTTTCCTGGCACCGACAACCTAAAAAGTAACGCTTGCGTGATTTGCTGGTCCGTTGCAGATACAGGTGCGCCCCTTCCATCCAGAAAATGGCAGGCCGAGCAGGATGTAGCATTAAAAAACGGCCCTAACCCGTCCCTGGCACTGGTCGAAGACGGAGCCGTAACCCAGTTGTTGCGATTAAACGAGTTCCCGATCACAAAACGATCCACTTCATCCGAGGTGAGGCTGATCAGGGAATTTCCGAAAGCATTGGCGGTTTTGTCCACCACTGTGCCCTCTTTACCACCCGAAAATTCCTCATCCTGTTCCGCAACCGGCTCTCTGGTCACATCGGGCTTGCTGCACCGGCTTAAAGCCAGCAGTTGCAGGAGGCAAAACAAGCATACCGTTATTTTATGAATTCCTTCTTTCAATTTCAATTCAGTGATTGCTGCTTTCTCTTATTAAAAGTCTGCGGCGGTGGCTCGGCCCATGGGCCCGCGGTCTTTGGCGGTATCACCAGCAACAGGGCCCAGGCGGCCGATTAGTTACTTTCCGGAATGGTCAAATTGAGGCCGATTGCGTTAGCAGCAACAGTGAGCTGGTCTGCCTGTGCCCGCAAAGCAGTAATTGCGGTCCGTAATGTGGCGGGGCTCTTCTTCACTGCCTGATCAACCGGCGGCGGGATCGCTTTGATCGCAGCCGTTGAAGCGTCCAGTTTAGCAATCATGTCGGTGTTGGCAGCCGCATTTTTTGCCTTCACCAGGTCGTCTACGCCCGGGCCATCGATTACAGTACCGTCTGTGCGGGTATATTTGCCGATATAAACATTGTATATACCAGCTTCATCGTAAATAAAATCGTTATGCGTATTGTCTGAAAAACAGGAATGTTCGTCCTCCTGGTCTTTGGAAGCTTCAAGAACGGTCATCCGCTCGCCGGAAAGTTCCCCTTTTGTCAGTTTTCCAATACCCATAAGCAGGCTTGTAAGCGATTTGTCCGCATTTGCGGCAGCAGTAAAATCCTTGCGGTAAGCACCGGTAGTTTCCCATGACGCTTTCACGGATTCCAGGTTCTTCACTAATAAGTCGGTGACGATTTTAAGATAAGTACCTCTGCGCGCCTGGTTTTTGTTGGTTCCGCCTACCACGTAGTCCGTATAAGGGCGCTTGCCGGGGCTGTCGGCATACAAATCCTGTCCCCAAAGTAAAAACTCAATGGCGTGATAACCCACTTTCACATCGGTCTCGCCATTTTTTTCATTATCCCCCAGAAGGACCGCTTCGGTGATGGTAGGATATCCTGCGAGGTCGTTGATCACGCCAACATCCTGGATCACAACAGCTTTTGAAGAATCGACTACGTAATCGATGTAAGCCTCGTCAAGCGGCCAGGCGTTGATCAAACCTTCAAAATTATCGTCTGTCCCATCGATCGGGCCATCGTAAAAACGAAATGCTTCTGTTTGTAAATAGGGTACTCGGCTCGCAAGCCACGCATTTTTGCAGTCAGTGAGGCCCTGTGCACTTGGACTTGCCACGAACGCATTAACCTTGGTCTGCAAATCCTTGGCCGCCGTTACCGCGTCGCTATAATTAGCCAGCACAATGTCCGCGTAATTATTTACAACTTCCTGACTTGTAACCGGATTGACCGTCGGCCCATCATCATCGTCAGAATTGCAAGCCGCCAGCGAACCCAGCAGAACAAATGGTATAATGTATCTTTTCATGCCCGTTGTTTTTAGTAAAAAAGAGTTTCGGCGCAAAAATAAACATTATTACAATTTAGACTTATTTCAATTAAGAATTAATGTGATTTTAATGAAAACATAAAGGACTGCAAAGAATGCAAATGCTTATTGTCTGACGAAAACCAAGAGGCCGGAAGCGGGAATTGCGCAAGTGAGACTGCCGTGGTGCGACTGGATCGCCCGTCCCGAATTTCCAAAGTTGAAGCCGCCATAAAGCGCTGAATCGCTGTTGAAAATCTCTTTCCAATCACCGTCAGGGAGTCGGTAAGGATCGTTGGAAATGGTATAGCTTTCGAAAGAATGGTTGTTGAGGCTCGCAATAACCAGCAGTTGCTCCCCGCTGGTGTAACGCTTGAACACAATGACGCGGGTATCGTTGCTGACGTGAAGGACATCCACCCCACCCTTGCGGACCGAAACAAATATTTTACTCAACCGGATGATATCCTGATAAAACCGGTACATCCTGGCCCCATCCGAGGCCCTCTGACCGAGCAAATCTTCTTTGTTCGAGACAAAATCGTCGTACTTATAATTTTTCATGGCGCCAATTTCCTCACCCATCAAAAACATAGGCGTACCGGGCGACAGAACGGATAACCCGAACACAACCCGTGATCGCCTCTCTGCCCAAACACGCGTTTCGTCGAATATCGCCGCTTTATTGACCGCGACACTCATTGTCCTGGCGCTGCCGCCGGCATTGCCGGCTTCGTCGTGAGACTCATGGTAAACTACTTTTTTGAACTGGCTCTGGTACAGATTCCCGGCAAACTGCTCCATGCCAAGCGCCCCGTCGAAACCTGTCCCCGCATTTTTCAAAAGCCTTGCCTCCCCGCCCGAGCTGTCCGCATCGCCGATCAGGCCATGGTAGAAATGAACATACCAGGCCGCATCGAAACCAAGTCCGCCATCGGCAGGAAGCTGGGTTACTGCGCCCCAGCCAGTATGATCCTCGGCGATCAGTATGGCCGACGGCTTAATGATCTTCAGCGTGCGGCTCCATTCACGCAGTAATTTCTGTCCGAACAAATTGGCCTCGGCCACCGGAGCACCATCCTCATGCAGCCAGTTATCCCGGTGGATTGCCTGGGTAAGATCCACCCGCAATCCGTCCACATGCATTTCTTCGATCAGAAATACGGAGGCGCTGATAAATTGTTGCCTGACAATCTCTTCCCGGTAGTTTGGCGCCCATCCGCTGGAACCATTGTCAACAAATCCGCCAAAGGGGTTCCGGTAACTTCCCTCTGCCTTGCGCTCAAACCAATAATAACAGTTTTCCTCCGGGGCCTCGGAATCATACTGCCATTGCGCACGTTCGGCGTCGCCGTCATAGTGATTAAAAACCACGTCCTGGATCACTGCAATGCCTCTTCGGTGACATTCGCGGATCAAATGCCGGTACTGGTCGCGACCGCCCGCCGCGGAGTGTATCACCATGTGATGGGTCGTTCCGTAGCCCCAGCCCACGTTGCCTGAGAAATCCGCCATCGGGAGCAGCTCTATTGCATTGATACCCAGGTCGACGAGATAATCCAGCAGGGCAATTGCATCGGCTATGGTCCCCTGTCCTTCCTTTCCGAAACCCAGCGCACCAATGTGCAATTCGTAGATCACCAGGTCGTTGACGTGCGAGGGGACAGGACGGTTATTGTCAAACTCATGCGCCCAGAAAACTTCTTCATTCACCAAGTTGGGCATCCCTTCGGCAGGTCTTTCAAATTCCGGCCGGATCATGTCCGGATCGATGACGACGCTGCAGCTTTTGGAACCATTCAAAGTCCCAGGTGTTCCGGGCCAGTCGCTCGATCGGGCAGGATCGGCTGCGCCGGAGCCGATCTGACTTCGCGAATAGATATCCGTACGGTATACCGTTTTACCCTGTGCGTTGGTGATTTTATACATATATGGCTGACCCATATAGGTTTGGAAAGAAGGGAGCAGGTCGCCTTCCCAAATCCCCTGTTGGGCCGGACGCAGGATCAATTCGGGCTTTTCGAGATCTGTACCACTGCCGTCGTCATAAACATAGCCGCTATCGGCCTTACCGAAAACCACGGAAACGGCCTTTGCATTGGGTGCCCAAACCGCAAATTCCAATCCAGGGGAGGGACTATTTTCATCAAAGATTTTATTGGCACCGAGTTTCCTACAGAATGTAAAATAGTAGTTCTCCGTCTGCCTCCCTGACACGTCCGGTTTGAAAACACAATAACGGTCTGCCGAGTAAGCATCAGGCAGCTCCGTGATGATGCCCCAAAGGTTATTGCCAGCCGGCCCGTCCAGCTCCACACCCCACTTGAACAATGTATCAGGATTGTCGTATTGGAGCGTCAGGGCGGCTTTGAAGGCCGGACAGCCGTCTCTACCTGTTATGGGCACCATTTCTGTTTCAGTCCAATGGTCGGAATAAACGCCGTTCCCGCCCCAGCTGCCTTTTAGTTTGGCGTTCCGGAATATGGATTTTTTGATCCCGGTAAAGAAGAAGAAAGTTACCAGTGTGGCGTCCATGGGTTGGCTGTTGGGAGTATGATGACAAAGGAATTGTTCAAATTACAAAACATCTCCCAGCACTACCACCTAGTAATCAGTATCTTACTTAACGGCTTGCCTACCCATAGCACAAAAATCACCAGCCTAGGAAGCCAGGCTGGTGACACGGGGATTTAATTCGAAGCTCTTTTTATATTCATTGGGAGTGATCCCCACTTCTTTTTTGAAAAGCCGGGAAAAGTAAGGCGGATTTTCAAAACCAAGTATATATGCGGTTTCGGCGACGGTGTGGTCCGATGCCATCAGCAGGTTTTTCGCTTCAGAGATTAAAAAGATATGGATCAGTTCAATCGCCGTTTTGCCGGTTTCCTGTTTCAGAAGGTCGCTCAAATAGCGTGGCGATGTATTCAGCTGTGAAGCCATGAAGTTTACCGTAGGCAGTCCCTTTTTTCCAAAAAGTCCGTTTTCGAAATAGGAGACCAGGTTTTGGTTAAATTTCGAGACCATTTTCCCCGACATCTCTGTGCGGTTGATGAACTGTCTTTTGTAAAAACGCTGCGAATATTTGAGGATGGAGTCCAGGTGTGTCAGCATAATATCCCGGCTGTACTCATCGGTATTATTGAGATATTCGGTTTCGGTCTTGTTGAACAGATCCCAGATAATCGCTTCCTCGCGCGGCGACAAATGCAGTGCTTCGTTGGCTTCGTAATCGAAAAAGCTGTATTTCCGGATTTCTGAATGGAGCGGATGTCCATTCAGAAAATCTTCGTGCACCCAGATGATAAAGCCTCTTTCCTCCAATTCCACATTCCTGATTTCCATGACCTGCCGTGGCTTGATGAACATCATGGAGCCATTGTCGTGATCATACTTGGTCCTCCCGTACCCGACGCTACCCGATTTGATTTTTTTGAATGCGATCATGTAGAAATCGCTCGTAAACACATTGTCACTCAACGTGCAGCTCATCAGTTCTTTACACGTGATCAGGCTGATCAAAGGATGCGCAGATGGCGGGAAGCCATTGCCACGGTGCAGCTCACTGATACTCCGGAAATGTTTCATAAGAGGAAAAATTCACTGTTAGTTTTCTGGACAGTTAAACCGCCACGCTGCCATGTGCCGCATCCGCAACTTCTTTCCACTCTTCCCAGGTAGCCAGACGGTCTGAGTATGTCTGTTTTACCCATGGTAACGCCACTTTTCCGAGGAAAATTCTCAATGGCGGGTTTTCGTCATCAACAATTTTCAGAATGGCTTCGGAGGTAGCTTCGGGCTTGCCATAAAAGTCGCCGGCAGAAGCGCCTTCGCCAAACTTTTTCCTCACATCGTCATAAACGCTGAGCTGTTTGCTATGAACGGCAGAAGCTCCGCCCCAGTCCGTTGAGAATCCATTGGGTTCCACCAGTGTGATTTTGATCCCGAAATCTTTAACCTCAGCAGCAAGGCTTTCACTGATCCCTTCCACCGCCCATTTGGATGCATTATACAATCCCAGAGTAGGCAAGGTAACAACTCCAAGAACGCTGGTAATCTGGACGATATGACCATGGCCTTGTTCCCTCATAATCGGCAAGGCAGCTTGTGTGATCCATAACGTTCCAAATACATTGGTTTCGATCTGGTCGCGGGCTTCCTGCTCGCTGGTTTCCTCGATCGTGCCAAACAAGCCATAGCCTGCATTGTTGATCACAACGTCCAATGTCCCAAAATGCGATTTTGCCTGCTGAACAGCCGCGAAACCCTTTTGCCTGTCGTTCACATCCAGTTGGATCGGCAAAATCGCGTCGCCGTATCTGGCAACCAGGTCTTGCAGCGAATCGATATTTCTTGCTGTTGCCACTACATGATCCCCTCTTTCTAAAAAAGCTTCTGCCCAGATCCGTCCAAATCCTTTGGACGCGCCGGTAATAAAAATGGTCTTTGTCATCACTAGAAATATTTGTTTAAATAATAAGACAAAGCTACCGGACGCACGCAACGATCATTTATACAAAAATCCGTAAATCGGATACAGATTCACGGATCGGCGTCTTATCCTGACAACAGAGCTTTCCATTAACAATGGAGTTTTGCCCCTACCCCCCAAACGGGGACTCGCATACTGAAAAAAATCGTTTGGGAATTTAGGGGCGGGAATAACCTACAGAAGGTCGTCCAAATGTATCGGTAAATGGTTGATCCTTTTCCCGGTCGCGTGATAAATTGCATTGGCAATGGCAGGAGGCATCGCAACCAAGCCGATTTCCCCTACTCCCTTTGTTCCAAGCTCGTTGACAATCTCATCTTTTTCTTCTACAAAAAACACTTCGAGATCATGAATGTCCGCGTGCACCGGGATATGGTATTCGGCCAGGTTCTGGTTCATGTATTTGCCAAAGCGATGGTCGCTGATGGTTTCCTCCCGCAATGCCTTACTGATACCCCAGATCATCCCGCCCAGGATCTGGGAACGTGCAGTTTTGGGATTGATGATCTTGCCAGCGGCAACGGCAGTAATCGCCCGGGTCACATTGACCATTCCTAGTTCTTCATCCACCTCCACTTCTACGAACGCGGCGGCATGCGCAGCCCTTGAATATTTTTTCAGTTTCAAAAGATTGGGGACCGAAAACTTGGTCACCTTCACGGGTTCACCTCCATGGCTCATCACGATATCCCCAAAAGATACGAAGGTCGAAGGATCGGATTTCAGTATAATGCGCCCGTCACGGAAATACACATCCTCCAATTCCAGGCCTTTCAGCAGCCCATTTTTCATAGAAACTGCCTTTTTAAAAAGCTTTTTCCGCAAAGCAGCTCCGGCTGCCTTAACCGCCGAACCAACAGTAGAAACCGTGAAAGAACCGCCTTGGATAGGCGAAAAAGGCATTTTGCTGTCACCGTAAGAAAAAGTAACGTCATCCATTGAAAGCCCAAGCTCATCAGCTGCAACCTGTGTCATGACGGTCAGGGTACCGGTGCCGATATCGGTAACCGCACTGGCAACCTGCAATTTACCCTCTTTGGTCATGACAGCCTCAACGCGTGCTGGTAGCGAATTGGCTTCCCAAATCCCGGTAGCCATACCATATCCTACAAGCCGATTCCCCCGGCGCATGCTCCGGGGCTCCGGATTTCTGTTCCCCCAGCCAAAGCGTTCCGCTCCCTGAAGATAACATTCTTTCAGTTCCTTGCTGCTGTAAGGCCTGTTCAGGCTTTCGTCTTTCTCCGAGTAATTGATCAGCCTGAGTTTCAGCGGGTCTATTTTGAGTTGGTAGGACAAATCGTCCATGGTGGATTCAATGGCGTGCAGGCCGGTTGCCCCGCCCGGCGCCCTCATATCGAGCGGGCTGAATACGTCTAGTTCCACCAGCTTGTACTGCATGAGGGAGTTATCCGCGGGATACAACATGGGCGACCAGTTCACGACCACTTCGGTGTAATCCTCGAAACGGGATGTTTCACCGATGGCGATATGGTTCATGGCGGTCAGTTTACCATTTTCGGACGCACCAAACCGGGTGTTCTGTACGGTCGGAGGACGATGGCCGAAGGTAAACATCTGACTCCGGTCCAGCGTCACCAAAACCGAGCGTTTCAGTTCCAGGGCTGCCATTACCGACAAGAACAACTGATACTGTGGCCTCAATGCAGAGCCAAATGCGCCACCCACATAGGGTGCTATAACCCGGATATTTTTATACTTAAGACCAAAAATATTGGCCACATAAAGTTGGCTATTGATCGTCCCCTGCGTTTTGTCATAGATCGTCAGCTTCCCGTTGCCCTCATAAACGGTCGTAGTCGCAAACAATTCCAGCGGATTGTGGTGCTCGGTACCGTGCACATACTCCCCCGAAGATTGTGCAAAAGACTCGCTATACGCTTTTTCAAAATTACCTTTCGGCCTGGGCGGCGGTGGTTTCAGCATCGTGGCAATACCGATTTTTGGCGAGCGGGCTTTTAAAAGATTGGCCTGCAGGTCCGTATCGAAAACCTCCTCTTGATATTGGATTTCAATCAATGTAGCGGCGTAGCGCGCCAGCTCGAAGGTCTCAGCCACAACCAGGCCAATAGGCTGACCATTGTACAGCACCTCATTGTCCTGTAACGGCCGGAACGGGGAACCTGGCGGCGCGTCCATATCCGCATACTGCAGGTCAAACCAGGCCAGTGAAGGCCGGTTGAGGTGGCTGAAAACTGCAATCACCCCCGGTAAGGCCATCGCCCTGCCAGTATCGAAACGGGTTATCTTCCCCTTTGTTACGGTACTGCTGATCACATATCCGTACAACAACCCGGGAACCTTGTAATCTCCGGCATATTGGGCTTCCCCTGTCACTTTCAGGCTGCCTTCCAGCCGACTTAGGGGCTGACCAATTGATGGTAAAACTGACATATTTTTATTGATGAAGTGTTAAGCCTCCGGCTGAGCGCCGGGCGCTTGTGTTGGGGGATGAAGCGCCATTAAACAATTTCTCACGATTGCCCTTTTCGCCAGTTCGATTTTAAATTGATTGTGTTCATAACCCCTTGCCCCGCCTAAAATGATCTCTGCCGCCTCCCGGAAGTTTTCCTTTGTTGCTGCCTTTCCCGCCAGATATGCTTCCGCTTCCAAAGCACGCCAGGGCTTATGGGCCACCCCGCCCAATGCGATCCTTGCTTCACGAATCATCGCATCACCTTCGAGTTCCAGGCCCGTTGCTACCGACACAAGCGCAAAAGCGTAGGAATTCCTGTCACGGATTTTGAGATAAGAATAATTGCTGGAAAACCCTTTTGAAGGAAGGTCGATACTGGTAATGATTTCACCACGCAACAGGTTGTTGTCTATTTCCGGTGTGTCGCCTGGCAGGCGATGAAATTCGGAAAACCGGATACTTCTGGCGCCATCAGGTCCCTCCACATTGACAACGGCTTCCAGCGCGGCCAATGCAACACACATATCCGAGGGAAAAACCGCAATGCAACTCTCGCTCGTACCCAAAATGGCCATGATCCGGTTGTAGCCGGTTAATGCTGAACACCCAGAACCGGGCTCGCGTTTATTGCAAGGCACATTGGCATCGTAAAAGTAGTAGCATCGCGTCCGTTGCAACAAATTGCCCCCGTTGGTAGCCATGTTCCTGATCTGGGCGGACGCCCCTGCAAGTATGGCGCGGGAAAGCAGCGGATATCTTTTTTCGATTAGCGGGTCCCAGGCTGTCCTGGCATTTGTCAGGAAGGCGCCGAGCCTGATACCGCCGTCAGGCAATTCTTCGATTTCCCCACACTCCTGGACCCTGTTAACATCTACCAGCGTGTCCGCAGCAAGCAGATTGTATTTCATCAGGTCAATGAGATTGGTACCTCCGGCAATGTATCTGGAATTGGTCGCCTCAGTTGCGCGGCCAATCGCTTCCTGTAAGTCCGCTGCCCTGAAATAGCTGAAATTATTCATGCGACCACTGATTTTTGACCTCCATGATGGCGTCTATGATATTTGTATTGGCGCCGCACCGGCACAGGTTTCCGCTCATGAGTTCCTTCACCTCGTCCCGGTTTGTTGCCTTCCCTTCTTTCAACATCCCTATCGCACTGCAAATCTGTCCGGGCGTGCAGTAGCCGCATTGAAACGCGTCGTGTGCAATAAATGCCTTTTGCAGAGGATGAAGCTGCCCTTCCTCTGCAATGCCCTCAATGGTTGTGATTTCGGAGCCGTCCTTCATGACGGCGAGCGTAAGGCAGCTTAATATCCTGTCGCCGTCGCAAATGACGGTGCATGCCCCGCATTGACCGTGGTCGCACCCTTTTTTGGTTCCCGTAAGGCCCGCATAATCCCTCAGGCCGTCGAGCAGGCTTACCCAGGGCATGACGTGCAACTCTACAGGCGCGCTATTGACGTGGAGCGTGATTTTTTCTGTACTGAAAGTTTCGCCTACCCCATTGTGTATATCCGGATCATGTGTGCGCATCTTACTGGCAAGTTAAGTGAATGCGCTGTAGCCTATTAGAATTATGCCAGCTACGCCACAAAGGGCCGAAGTCACAGGATTTTCAGACCTTACTTCTTTCCGATCACAGGGAATTGTGCAACGCGCAGTTTAGTGCAGCCATAGGGTACGAGAACAATCTCCTCTTCTTCTTTTGAAACCTCCATGTTGTAGATCATACTAAAAGGGACCGGCCCGGCCGTTTCGTTGTACAATTTCCAGGAGGGGACGCGCCTCGCTTTTGTTTTCATACTGACCGGCGCATTTTCGAGGTTCCAGGGAAAGGATGCGACGGTTTTGGCGGGTACAAACTGAAAATAGGAATCCAGTTTAGAATCGGGTACCTCAAACAAAGCATAATTCCAGGGGCTTGTCGGACGTACCTCGAAATAGTAACTTCCGTAATCGATCGGGTCTTTGTCGTTGATCACTTTCTTCATTTCCTGTCCGATCTTCAAAGCATAGGTAAGCGGCCCCCTTTCTATGGATACAGAGTTCTCGTACCACTTCCTTTTAAAAATATGCATCGGTAAGACCAGTTCAACAACATCGCCTGACTTCCATAACCGGCTGACTTTAAAAATGGTACCACCGGCAACGGTCTGGAGGATTTGGCCGTTCAGTTTAATGGTACCTTCCCTGCACCAAGCCGGAATACGCAGGTGAAACGGAAAAGTAACCGCCTTTGCGGTTTCTGCCAGGGAAACCGTAAACCGGATGGTCTCTTCGAACGGGTAATTAGTCTCTTCCTTCAATGTCACTTTGGTACCATTCCCCACCGTAGCAGACACTTCACTGGGCGCATACACCAAAGCTGCAACGCCTTTATCGGCAGTACGATACCAGAGATTCTGGGTGAACTTGGGCCATCCCTGATGCATATTGGACGTGCAGCAGGGATAGCCAGACAGTAACCCGTAACAGACATCCGTACCGCCATGGTTGTCGGCAAAATTCCGGACCGCCCGCGTCGCCATCACCTGATTGGCCTGCTGAAAATATTGCCGCTCCATATAATTATCGGTCGTCTGGGAAGGCAATGCATTGAACGCGATTTTCTCGAGCCTGTCCGCGAAATCGACGTCGCCGGTAATTTCCAATGCACTTTCCAGAGAGAACATCATTTCGACAGCACTGCATAATTCGGATCCCTGCGTCGGATTATTTCCATGCAGTGCTTCGTCGCCCCCATACAATCCGTGGGCCATCCCATTGTACTTGTCCAAATCTTTAAATCCTTGTTTTACCGCGTCGAGGTATTGTTTATCAGGATGGTGCTGATAATAAACAAGCGGCTCCTTGATTCCCTGAGCGAGGTTTACGCAATGAATGCTTCCTTGTCTGGAAAGCAAGTCGGTATGTGCAAATGCATTCGTGTAGTCAAATGTCTGCCTGTGGATCAAGTCTCCAAGCTCAAGCAGAAATTTCTCGTGGGTAATCCGGTAAAGCCAGTAAACGACCATCAGGTTATCGCCGCCCCTGAACTTCGCCCAGTAAGTCCAATGGTCAAGCGGCGTGTTGGGGAGCTCTTTCAGCTGATACCTGAAATAATTGGTGATCAGCGTGATCACACGCTGATCACCGGTCGCGGAATAATACTGTTTCAGAACTTTCAGCATCACCATCTTGGGCCACCAATCACGGCTGTTGTCCCTCTGCAGTCCCTTTTCTCCGGTATAATCTTTCGATGGCCCGAAATAACCGTCGGGCTGCTGGCTGCTGATCGCCCATTCCACCCAGGGTTTCGCTTTAGCTATCAATGCTTCGTCATTCAGGATATAGGCCAAAGGCAAAAGTCCGTCGATCCAGTAAGGGCCTCGCTCCCATTGGTCACCGTCACCACCCAGCCAGCCATTGCGCTGGTTCATCACCAGTGGATAAAGCCGGTCAAGATTACCTGTCGCGCCATTTTTTTGCCGCACCAGCATTTCCCTTAACCATCCCTGCGGCCTGATCGCCCCAAGCGGGAGTTCCTGATAACTGTTTTCCCTTAACGAACTGTACTGCTTTACTTGCCCCCTTGTTTTTCCAACTGCCTGGGCAGGAGAAATGATTGGAAAAAGTAAAAAGCAGAGAAGCAAAGTAAATTTATGGAGCATGACGAAAAATAGGTTTTAGGATTCTTCATTTAAATCACCGACGAATTAAAAGAAAAAAACCAATCTGCCCGCTAAGGACAAATTGGTTTTCAAGGTGTAAAATAATCGCGTAAGAGCTGGTTTCAAATGAACAAGCCCTACCGGACTATTCTACTGGTACTGCATTTTTGGGCTTGCGGCCGCGCGGCTTACCTGTATACGCCGGCTTTGGCTCAGAGCTTTCCAATTCTAGTTCGTAACCCACAACGCCCTCTTCATAGTTAAACAAAGTAACTGCAAATGTATACTTCGTTTGTTCGAAATCAACGCCGCTTTTTTTCAGAATTACATCCAATGGAATAGAGAAACCACGACCGCTTTTTGTTAATGCAAAAGTTCCTGCTTCGTCGGAACTTGGTATCAGATAAAGGTATTTCAAGGTTCTTTTGCCCTGCTGGGTGCCAATTTTAAATCGCGTTGCCAGAGGCTCAATGCCTAATTCTTCAAGTGTTTTGGGAGGGAGTACCAACTTACCCGTTCCGGAAATGTAGCCGGTTGGTTTAGGTTGTTCCTTAGTTTTCTTCGTAACAATGACATTTTCTTCCGGAGAAAAAAACTTAATCGCGCTTGCTTTCATGTTCAAATTATGGGTTACCGTGATTTATTTAACGCAAAAATAACAACGAACTTAACTATTTAAAACATTTTGAATAATTAATAACTTTAATAGGCATTTTAAAATTGAATTTGCCGAAATATTCAGAACAAAATTAAATTAAAGCTGCCTGGTCTTCACTCCTGTCACTCTTATTAAACCCGACTACAATTAAACTCAATAATTGCTATTTGCTTGTGGCTTACAGATCGACCTGATACTTAAAACGAATGTTCTACCACTCACAAAATCGAATCAATTATCTGTAAATAAGGAGGTTAAATCAAACCTTTTACTGTTGGAATTAATAACATAAAGTATTGATTTATCGACTAGTGGTGACAATCTAATATTTTAATTAACGCTGTTAAAACTTATTTCTTTGGAAACCAACGAGCTTTATAAACGTGTATATCGGGAAATGAAACGGTGCGTGACGGGTTGAAAAACTTCACATGAAAAGTCCACCAGCTTTCTTCGGGAATTGTAAAAATATATTGACCGTTTTGATCCTGGCCAAGGCTTTTTACATTCTCGGCATCCGGAAACCGATCGATTTTTTTAAACTTGTAAGTTGTCATATCAAACTGCCACGTACCATGATGCTCTGTAACGAACAGGTTTTCACCATCTGGAGCGGGTTGCAGCTCATGGCCCCCAATACCTGGAATTTTCCATTGCATGGCCATTCTGAGACTGTTTTTGGAAACCATTTTATATTCTCTCAACACATCATACCCCAGCGCAAACAAACTGTTCCTCTTTTCATTCCAAACAAGTCCGTGGGCTGAATACAAGCTGTCGGTAAATAATGGCTTACCCGGAACAGCAATATCAAACAGCATGATCTTATTGCCTTCATTGTGTGTGGAAGCGGCCGCAGCAAGCCGGTTTTCGGGCAGCAATGCGATGCTGTGGGCATTGGGTACGGACGCGTAAAATAATACCTTACTATCCGGCATGCTGAGTATGGCTATCGCGCCGGACGACGAGGATACAAGCAATTTCTCTCCGTTTTCAATGGCTTTGCAATCGTCAATGGTATTAAACATTTTAGTCCTGTATATTTCGGGCAGGTCCTGAGCATAATGTGCATCCCATGACCATACAATCTCGGGGGAATTATCTTTGGATTTCGCGTAATCAACCAAAAGGATTTTACTATCTCCGCAAACCAGAAACATCTTAGGAAAAACGGCCTGCGGAAAAGCATCAACAAATAATAATGTGAGCAGGAAGACTTTTAAGCAGAAACAAAATGATTTATGCAGATTCATGGACATGTATTTTATAGAAAGTGACGGTGCATATTAACTTCGGAGATTCATTATTCCAATATTTTTTCAAGTTCATCCAAAAATGCCTTTTGCCTTTCATTGATTTTCTGCCGGGCTATATCCAGCGTAAACCATTCGCCACGGTCAACTTCCGGAAAGCGCTGCATCTTTCCGGAATGCGGCGGCCATTCTAATTCAAAGGTATTGCTGGTTATGGAAAGCGCATCGATATCTCCTTCAAAAGCCCACGCCTTTACCTGTTTTCCACTTTTTAATTTCACGGGCGAAAGGGCTGTAAATGCTCCATCGATTCTGACCCCGGTCTCTTCATGAAATTCCCTCTTTGCGGCCTCAAGAGGGTCCTCATGTATTCCGTATATCCCTTTGGGTATCGACCAATTTCCAAGATCCTTTTTTATAAAATAAGGCCCACCGGGATGGACGAGCAGCACTTCCAACGAACTTCTCCAACGGTACATTAATATTCCTGCGCTCTGATCTGCCATGATTTTCTATTTAATGAAATGAATAAAAATAGTCCTGATTAACTGCTTCCGGATAACGCACGAGTGGACCATAACCTTTCAGAAACCCGCAAAACATAGCCAATTCGCAAAATAACGTCGATCGGTCAGGAGCAGATCAAAAGTCGAGGGCAGTTGCTCTGCCATCTGTGAAACTGCGAGGCAGCTGCTTTTACTTTTATGAATGGTCACCCAAATTTATGTGGGCAATGCCGCTTCTGTGCAGCCCACTTCCAATCAATTGCATCTTTGGTGTCACAAAGTGGATCAATCACGCATTGAACTGAAAAAACAACTTTCAACTTATCCGATTCAGGCCATGAAACTCTCTTTCTTTTCCAAATATGAATGGTGCTACCATTTAACCCTGCTGCCCGCACTTCTTGCCATAGGAAATTACTACTTCGCCGGGCGAGCCTACTTTTCCAACGGCAAAACATTTCTTGTCGCGACCGCCCTTTTTTTCGCGCTTTACTGGTTTTCTGCCATCACCCTCACTTTGGTCACACGCCGGATTATTCGCCGTTACCCGGCCATCGACCAAACCTCCCTGCGTTTGCTGGTGATGCTGTTTGCCGCCGGAGGCCTGGCAATCCTCTCAGCCACATTGGATGTGTGGGCGTACAGCATAACTCCCTGGCTGCATGTGTCGTTTGCATGGGCAACGATATGGCCCGTGCTGGTTCAGGGCGGGGTTTTTGCCTTTTCCCTGTGTGCAATGCTGGGTCTTCTCCATCACCTGGAACAGTGGCGTAAGAACGAGGCAGCGGTCGAAAATCTACAGCGGCTGTCACTGCAGCGTCACTCAGATCACGCAGACGGACAAGTTAATCCGCATTTCCTATTCAATAGCCTCAACACGCTTACCTCCCTGATCAGCGCCAACCAAGGCCTGGCAGAGCAATTTGTAGGAGACCTTTCGAAAATTTGCCGGTATACGCTCCAGGCGGCCAAAGCAGAATTGGTGCCTTTGCAATCGGAACTATGCTTCCTCCAAACCTATATCAGGTTGCTGCATGTCCGGTACGGCAACAGCCTGCTGGTTACAGCGCCGGAATCCGGCAGCGGTGACCTATATATCCCGCCCCTCGCTTTGCAGATATTGGTCGACAATGCGATCGAGCACAATGCTATGTCGGTCAGCAAGCCGTTGATCATCAAAATCGAAAACGCGTTCAGCCAGAGGATCAGCATTTCCAATCATTTCGATCCGAAAATCGGGGCGACAGGTACCGCAAAAGCTGGTCTGTCCAGCCTGAAAGCAAAATATCGTGAGCTCACCAACCGCGAAGTCCGGGTTGAGGAAGATGCCGAAAACTTTACGGTTACACTTCCGCTATTGCCAGAACCCGTCCGGGTGTAGCTGCAATTCGCTCTCGAAAAATACAATTGGTGCGACCAGTTGCCTTTTCGATAAGCAATCCTTTATTTCGAGGTGAATTCGGTTTGGGGCAGCAGAAGAGCGAGCTGGTTTGTTTTAAGTTCTTGAAAATGAAGCAAAGCCTTATTTAAGAAATAATAGACAAATTTGTTCCTGCTAGATTCTATCTGGCATAGATTTTCCCCTGTTTTAGTAAGATATTACCTTATTTCTATTCCAAATTCACATTTTGCTCAATCGCTCGTCTATTTACCGCGTGAAGTTTGCAGCCATCGGTTACTTTTGCATTAACCTTTCCATAAACTTACCAAATTCAGATGAGAGAGAACAATGTTGCATTGATTGTACATGCCTGTGACAGATATCAATTACTATTCAGGGGCTTTGAGCAATTTTTTAATCGATTCTGGGATTTTGGTATTCATTGCAATTACTACTTTGCTACTGAAGAATTAGATGTAAAAATTGATGGCTTTAAAAATATTAAATCCGGAAAAGGGGAATGGTCAGATCGGCTCAAATACTTGCTAACTCACGAAATATCGGAAGACTATGTAATTTATATACAAGAAGATGTATGGCTGAGTGAGCCTGTGAGTGGCTCTTTTTTTAACGGGCTATTCGAAATTGCATTCAAAAACCAATATAAGCAGATAAAACTTCACAGCGTGAATGTATATCACACAATTGAAACCAATCAATATTTGGAAAGCTTTAACATCGCCAAAATCGACAACCGCAATTCCAGGTACCTCATGTCCCACCAGATAACATTATGGGACCGGAATTTCTTCATGAGTAATTTAAGGCCAAACGAAAATCCGTGGAGAAACGAGCGCCGGGGTACCAAAAGATTGAAACGAGCGAATCCGGACATTTATCACATTGATTACTTCGCTCAAAATTTTTCACTCGAAATAAATAAAAACCGACCTGAGAGGAAACGGGCCGGTTTTCATCCTGTGTCCATAAACAGTATGCTTAATGAGCAGTTTTTGCATTTTGTTGATCGGTTTCAAATTGAAAAACCTGGCGATGAAGAATATTTGAAAAAATTGCTCTTTCACTACCACAATGGCTTGACACATGATGGCAGGCCTAAGCCGCGAAAAGAGGATGTTTTCAAAAAGGCTAAAAAATTGATCTTAAAGTTGTGGTCATAATGGCCTTTCATCATTCTCACAAACATCCATAACCTGCTATTCCAATCTACTGCCCAATAACCGGCGCGATGGAGACGCTTCCTGTCCCAAACGGCCGTCTCGGCTTTTGCCAGCTTACCAGCTCGCGATTCCCTCCGACCACAAGCACTGGAAAGCAAGGAAAAGGCGGGTAATTTTAGACAAATAGATGGAAAAATAGGACAGTGCCTATTTTTTCTCAAAATATGATTAAATTACATGGGTACTCTAGTTTACTGCCCATGACAAACCTATCCCATATTCCATCCGGAGTGATCCGTCGTTTTAAACTCGCTTCTCAATTTTTGCTCCTTCTTTTAATTGCCGCGTTTACCTTTCAGGACGGCCCTGCCATACCCGATGAAAGCCGTTTCACGCCGATTGTCGTTTCCGATAACCTCGACGAGCCTATGGTTTTTGAAGTATTGCCCGATGGGTCTGTTTACATAGCCGAGAGAAAGGGCGCCCTGAAAAAATACAACCCGCTTACCAAAGCAACCGACCTGGTCGCAACCATTCCCGTCAATACCAAGTATACCAGTGCCGAAGGCGTTTCCAGGGAAGCGGAGGAAGGCCTGATGGGCTTGACAGTCGATCCCAATTTTGAAAAAAACCATTGGATATACCTGTATTACGCACACCCGACCGAGAAAAAACACATACTTGCGCGCTGGGAAATGCGTGATGAGCAGTTGGTGGAAATCACCAAGAAAATCGTCCTCGAAGTGGAAACCCAACGGGAGGTTTGCTGTCACACGGGCGGCGGAATGACCTGGGATAAAGCGGGAAACCTTTACCTGACCGTTGGTAACAATACCGGAAATCAAAAGGCAGCACAAACCGATGAACGCCCGGGACGCTCCAGCTGGGACGATCAGGGGCACGCCGGCAATACCAATGATTTGAGAGGAAAGATATTGAGGATACACCCCGAACCGGATGGCACCTACACTATTCCAGAAGGGAACCTTTACCCAAAAGGTACAGCCAAGACCAGGCCTGAAATTTATTCGATGGGCCACAGAAACCCATGGCGGATCTCGGTCGACAGCAAAACAGGTTACCTCTATTGGGGGGAAGTAGGCCCCGACGCAAGTGAAGATTCGGAGATCGGGCCGCGGGGTTACGATGAATTGAACCAGGCAAGGAAACCGGGTAACTTCGGCTGGCCGTGGTTTGTGGGAGATAACCAGGCTTTCCCCGTCTTTGATTATGCTGGTAATAAGCCCCTTGCAAAGAAAGATCCTCAAAAACCTGTCAATACCTCGCCCAACAATACGGGCTTAACAGAATTATTTCCAACCGCCCCGAATTTCATTTACTATCCTTACGGCGTTTCCGAGAAGTTTCCACTGGTAGGCTCGGGCTCCCGGAGCGCTACCGGCGGCCCTGTTTACCACCGGTCGGATTTCAAAGCTCCCAAACGTCCCTGGCCAGCCTATTACGAAAACAAATGGATCGCGGCGGATTTTTCGCGCGGCTGGATCATGGCTATTTCAATGGACGAAAACGGTGATTACAAATCGATGGAACGCGTGATGCCCAGCTATCACCCCGTTCAGCCTATCGACATCAAGTTTGGCCCTTCCGGTGATTTATATGTACTGGAATATGGCAGCAACTGGTTTCGCAAGAGTGAAAACTCGCGTCTGGTCAGGATCGAATACAATGGCGGCAACCGCAAACCCGTTGTCATGGCCTCCACAGATAAAAAAGGCGGGACTGTACCTTTTCAGGCAAAATTGTCTGCGGATGGTACCAAAGATTTTGACGGGGATGCGTTGAAATACAGCTGGAAAATTTCCGGCGCCGGAACGGCGCCCAAAACGTTTCACGTTCCCGACCCGTCGGTAACCTTCGACAAGCCGGGCGTTTACACGGCCAGCCTGACAGTAACCGACGCAAAAGGGGCAGCCAATACGCAATCGCTGAAAATAGTAGCAGGAAACGAGCCGCCGAAAGTAGCCGTTCACATTGAAGGCAATAGGACTTTCTTCTTCGCCGACAAGCCTATTCCCTACTCGATTGACGTTACCGACAAGGAAGACGGCAGCCTTGCCGATGGTAAGATCAGGGCAGATCAGGTAGCTGTAAGTATCGACTACGCGTCGGAAGGGTTCGACTACGCCGAAGTAATTCAGAGCCAGCGAAGCGTGGACGCTTCGACGCAATTTGCCGTTGCGCAGGTTTTGATCAATAAAAGTGATTGCAAAGTTTGCCACCAGCCCAATACCAAATCCGTCGGACCGTCATTCGCGGATGTTTCTAACAAATACAAAGGCCAGCCAGGAGTTACCGAAATACTGGTGAAAAAAATCCGTGAAGGCGGCTCGGGCGTTTGGGGTGAAGTAGCAATGGCAGCACACCCCGCGTTGCCGGTAGCTGATGCGGAAGTGATTGTGAAATACATCCTCAACAGCACCGACAAAAACCTCAGTACGCTACCGGTCAAAGGAGCATATACACCCAAAATCCCTGCGCAGGACAATGGCAAGGGCTCCGTCCTGATCCGAGCTGCTTTTACAGACCGCGCAGTAAGCGGCAATAAGGCAATCCCGGCCCAAACCACCGAAGAAATGATCGTATTACGGAGTCCTGAGCTGAACGCCGCAGAAGCTAACATCGTGAAAGGTGCCGAGCTGAAAGCCCTGGGAACCGCAGGACTGGGGTTTGCGGTGGTACCCTTCGCTAACAGCATGCTGGCATTCAACGAAATAGACTTAACGGGCATCCATAAACTGGAACTCAATGCCGTAGCGCAAAACCGGGAAGGGGCCGTCGGAGGAACGATCGAAGTACACCTGGACTCACCGGCAGGTACTATTATCGGGCAGCAAAAAGTAGATATCGCCCCGGAAGTGGATATGGCGAAACTGATTGCTGAAATGGAGAACCAGAATAAGAACTTGAAACCTGGTGAAGCCCCAAAACAGGTCAGGCGTCCGACGAGACTGCCCGTTTCAATTGAGCTTAAGCCCACAGCAGGCCAGCACGACCTGTATTTTGTGTTCAAGAATGACGGGGCAACGGCCATACAGCCATTGATGTCGTTTTCGAAGATCAAGTTCCTGCAATAACCTGTTCACCGGACTTCCACTACAAAATGGTCGGTCAAAACGGCTTTCATGCCGGGCCCTATCCGTTTTTCGTGTGGTAGCGTATAAAATTCAACCCGGACAGTGACACCATCGCCTGACTTTTCGATCATTACTTTCAGAAAGCCATGCTTGGTGTCACAATAGTTTTCCAGGTGCACCTGGTTGAATAATGCGTTACTGGCTGTAAACCGGCTATCGTAAGTCGACGCCACCGGGTGAAGCTCATCATATCCGCCTCCGCCGCAAACTACAAAAGGCAATGTCTTGCCGCCAGGATAACGTTTGGTAAAGCGTTGATAATTATGCACATGACCACTGAAAACGACATCTGGGCGAATGCCTGTTTGTTCAAAAACCCCTTCCAGAAACCTGATCATCGCCAAACTGGACCCGTGGTTGACATCTGCTGAATAAGGTGAATGGTGCATCGCCAGCAGAACTGCTTTTCCGGGCCTTCCCGCATCCGCATTACGCAGTTCTTCAATCAGCCACTGGCGCTGATCCGGCGTGATCACACCAAACTTAGTGACATTGCAATAGAGCCCGATGATGTGGGCAACAGGCGTCACCAGCGTCCAGTATACATGGGGCTGCACCATACTTTTTCGCTCCGCGCCACCACTGAATGATACCGTTTGGGGATGTGTATCGCAAAAAACTGCCCTGAACGCGTCCAGGCTTTCGTACCTGACCTTGCTGTCGGGGTTGATATCGCTGTCGTGGTTTCCGGGAATGGCGAAAATAGGGCCCGGATATTTTTGATAAGGGTCAAAAAATTGGCGCTTGTATTGGCTCGCCTCACCGTAATTATAAACGACATCTCCCAAATGATACAAAAACTGAGGCTGCAGGCCGGTGTCCTCCGTTTTCTCATACTGCCGGATCATTTCAGAAACCACCAGCTTCTGAAAATCAGAATTGTAAAGGCTGCCCGTGTCGCCCAGCATGTGAAAAGCGAGCTGGTCAGGATCGGGGACCGGCTGTATGCTGGTTAAATCCAGTCGAAAAGGATAAGTCCCCGACGGGGGTGGAACCGGCTGAAACTTGTAGCTATCGTCCGGCTGGTTTTTCTTCAGAACAGGTGTGGTATATGTTGGGCCAAAAAAGGACATTGTCGGGGAGATAGTTGCAAGCGATGCTTCAGAAAAGGGCTTGTTTTAACCAATTATATACCCGACTAACCGTGAAAAGTGCATATAGGTTTTGAAAAACAGTTTTAAATTCAATTTTCGCGACGATATCTTCGAAAAATCCATTCGCGATAACTCGTTACTGCTATTTGGTAACCGTCCTCAGAGGCTCCCCTACCGGATGATTTGCAGTAAACGTGAGACCTAGCAATTGAGCGGCAGTCTGGGCGAATTGATCCTGGTAGATCTGCATCTCACTTTTCATCTCGCCTCCCGCCGGCGTATCCGGACCGATAATCGCCAGCCAGGTTTGATTCGATCCGGGAGCCGATGAACCGTGACTTGTCCAAAGCTTTTCAACGCCGCGGCCGTGATCGGGATAAATCATCAAAGTTGTATTGTCTTTGTAAAAAGGATCATTTTGAAGGGTGTTCCAAAGTTTCCCGATCATGGCATCCAGGTAATGGGCTGCGTCCATATAGGAATCGTATTGGCCCGCGTGGGCAAAATCGTCGGGATCGGCAAAATCGATATGTACGACCCTCGGATGGTTGGCCGCAATATAAGCCCTCGTCATCGCGTAGGTCGTCAGGTCGAAACGGACCCCTTTTCCGTAATATTCCGGCAAATAATCCTGCAGCTCATTCACCAGTACCTGCGACTCAGACATCCTGGTCGCTTTCAGCGGCTCATTGGCCACATTGACCAGCATGCCGTTCCTGTCGCGGTTCAGGATTTTCGAAAGGGCCTCCCAGGAGGCGAATGTGACCACTTTTCCCTCGAAGCCCCTGTGCTTGTTGATAAATTCCAGCACATTTTCGTTAGGGTTGTTGGGATAGCTGTTGCTGTTGATTTGCGGGTCATAATATCCGCAAAGGGTTTCACTTCTGCCTGGATAGGAGAACCAGTATTTGTTGCGGACATTCACCAGGTTTCCCACATCGCGGTTGCCATAGAGCTGACCTTTTTTCACCAGTTCATTCCAGAAAAACGGCATGAGTTTGACCCGACGTTCCTGTGGGGTAGCAGCCCAGTACTTTTTTGCGAAAGCTGCCGAATCCTGTTTACGGTACTTCTTGTTAAAGATCAAAAGCGAATCCGCTCCGTGAAATACCTCCTGCCACCGATAACCATCGATCGAAATGAGGACCAGGTTTTTTGTTTTTTTCTGCTGGCAAAGACCATCCGTGCCAATGAGTAAAAATGCCAATATGGCCAGCAACGACCTTGTCATATTCCGTAAGTGAAGGTTAACTGATCAAATTTGATGACCGACCGCGGGATGCTGCCTGCCAATTCAACCAAAAGTAATGGGTTAGTGAGAGACAGAGTTTATGGAAATGTTAAATAATATTAACTTATTCGCGCTATTTTTCGAAGCTTTTAACCAAAAAATCCTCACACAATGAAACGTGCAACACTCCTGTTTACGCTCCTCACTTTGATCGCCGCTTGCCAGTCCGAACAGCCCACAGAAACGGTCAATGACAATGAAGACCTGGTCACGAAGTATTTTGAACATTTCAATAAGCACGAATGGGAAAAAATGGCGGCCATGTACGTCGATACGGCCGAATTCAAAGATCCGTCGTTCGGAAATGAGATCGTAAGGCAAACCCATGAGCAGACTGTAAAAAAATACAGTGAACTGGCCCAGGCATTTGCCGATATCAAAGATTCGGTCGTGGCCGTTTATCCTTCAGGGCTTGACCATATGATTGTCGAGTTCATTTCAACAGGAACGGCTCCCGACAGCACGAGGTTCTCCTTACCAATTTGTACGGTTTTCACTTTCAATAAAGGCTTGATTACAAAGGATTACACTTATTACGATAATCAGGAACAGCCGAAATAAGAGGAAATTCTCAACTCCCGGCAGTAAAAATCCATTGCACGGCATAACGGTCTTTCAGGGATGCCCACTGGCCGTTTGCCGGATTTCGTGAAAAGGGATTGGTAACCTCTCCTTGTTTGGACAACTTGTTGAAAACGGCCTTTAACTCCTCATTCTGCGCGATGCTGATCAACAACGAAATGCTGTTCCCGTTGGACAGCTCGTCCTCTGTGGGCATATCGGAAGCAAACAAACGGATATGTTCGGATACCAGGCTTGCGTGCAGTACCAACTGTTTCATCTCAAATGGCAAATCCCGTCCGTAGGGAGCTTCACCCAGGTATCTGAAATGAAGCTCCCCTCCGAAACAGAACTGGTAAAAGCGCATCGCTTCCTTGCAATTTCCGTTAAATGTAAGGAAGGGGTATGTCGGCATAAAACATCTTAATCGGTTATTATAAAGCTTGTTTGAGAAACGGGTTGATCAGCTCAGCCAGTCGGGCGGTCTGCATCATCAGTGTTACGTGCGACGTACATGGCACCATCGCCCACTGCGATTTGGGATTACCTGACATGTCGGCAAAAACCCCGCCGCCGAAAGTCTTGTACAATTCGCTGGTATGCGCGTAGTCCACCCCGTCATTATCCCCGCTGATGATCAGGATGGGTGCATTTATTTTCTTTACATTTTCGATCCCCAAGTCAAAAGGCTGGTTATCTAATTTCAACAGTTTAGCAACAAACTGGTCCCAATGGGCCTTATCTGGTGCTACTTTGTCATACCCGGCTTTCAAAGGAGTGTTCGTAAGAAACTGGGGCTGCATATGGGCCATGGCGTCCCGTACCGGTTTAGTCTAGCCGTCAGATTTGAATACGGATGAAATGAATACAATCTTTTTGATTTTTTCGGGCTCTTGAATGGCAAGCTCCAGGGCGACAGTAGCGACCAAGCTATGGCCCATCACACTGGCCCGGTCGATTTTCAGGTAATCCAATAGCCCGGCCACGTCGCTTGCCAGGGCCGGGAAACTAAATGCCCTGTCGGTATCGGCTGTGTGTCCGTGCGCTTGCATTTCAACGGCTATTACCTTGTGATTTTTTGTCAGCTCAGGCATCAGCAGGCTCCAATTGAGGTCAATGGTCATGAAACTTCCGTGCAGCAGGATCAACGGCTCACCGGCCCCCTGGATCTCGTAATACATTTTCACCCCGTTGACCTGCGCATATCCTGTCGTTTTCATAGCTAATGGGTTTTGGGCTTTGGTGACTGAATCAGTCCCGAGAGAAATAGCAAGCAGTGAAAAAGCAAATAGTCTGAAGGTTTTCATTTTCGATTGATGTTTAGGCGTCAACTTTTCAATTAAACTTCAAAGTTGTAATCTGTCAACTGCTCCGGAATTGACACTACAAAATTGCGTCGGTATCACCAGAAACCAGGGGTGTAAAAGCGCCTTTCCAGGGGGGTGAAAATGCCAGAGTATTTTCTTTATATTTGGCGATCCCAAATCCTTTCAGTATGAAACATATATCAGTGTATGTGCCGAGGCGTGCCTATATGGAAGCCGTGACGCCCGCCTACCGGCTGTTCAACGCCGCCAATGACCTGGGCAAAACCATGGGCCTCAGCCCAATGTTCCAGGTAGAATTCGTTGGCTTAAGCAAGGACATCAAAGCGCAGGAAGGTGAATACACCGTCCATATAGACCGTTTGCTGAGTGATGTAGAGGATACGGATCTGGTGATTGTCCCGGCATTGTGCGGTAATTTGAGTGATTCGGTCGAACAGAACAGGGAAGCGATTCCCTGGATGCTGCGGATGCACGACAGGGGTTCCGAAATCGCGTCCCTTTGTCTCGGCGCATTTCTTCTGGGCGCAACAGGCCTGCTGGATGGTAAAAAGTGTTCGACACACTGGGCTTATTACGATGAATTCAGGGATTTATACCCTCAGATTGAAGTGGTTGACGGAACTATCATCACCGACGAAGGCAAGATCTACTCTAGCGGCGGTGCGAATTCGATCTGGAACCTGCTGATCTATCTTTTGGAAAAATATACAAGCCGTGACCTGGCCATCCTGGCCGCCAAATTCTTTGCAATAGATATTGACCGCGATAACCAGCGCGCATTTACCATTTTTCGCGGTCAGAAAGGCCATCCCGACAACGAAATCCGCGCCATCCAGGATTACATTGAAAAAAACTACGCCGAAAAATTAAGCATCCTGGAACTGGCCGACATCGCGAACGTGAGTCGAAGGAGTTTTGAGAGGAGGTTCAAAACAGCTACCAGTAATACGATCAACGAGTATGTCAGACGGGTTCGGATTGAAGCAGCCAAACGCAGTTTCGAAGCCTCGCGCAAAAATGTCACAGAGGTAATGTTCGATGTGGGCTATACGGACACTAAAGCCTTCCGTGACGTTTTTAAAAAGGTAACCGGTCTCACTCCGGTCGAATACCGGAACAAATACAGCAAAGAAAACTAGGACAGCTTCCTGATAGTAATATTTTTTGCCGCTGGATAATTTAGAATACACAAATCTTGATCGTATGATCACCTTTGCGCATTCAAAAACCAGCATCCCAAATCGAGCAGCAAAATGTTAAAACTATCTTTTTTCACCCTTGTTCTTATTTTTTTGACAACAGTATCAGCGGTCTCGCAAGATTCACCAGCGACTAAAAAAATCTCTTATTCTGAAACCGTCGACTGCGGTGCCGTCACACAGGCAGAATTATTCAGGCGAGCCAGATTATCGATTGCCCAGGCTTTTCCCTACGGTCAAATACTCCTTGCGGACAAAGAGACAGGCGATATTGCGGTCTACGGAAATGTGTCTGTCGATTTTACGGGTTCGAAAAGTCCAATTCAAGGTTTCTATTCCTTTCATTTCGTACTGGCGGTGGAATGCGTAAACAGAAAGTACCGCGCAACAATTGAGACGCGTGAATACGACGACATTATTGTAAGCAAATCCGCATCATCGGAAAAATCATCGCCGAAGTACAGTGAAGAGCTCAATGCTGCCAGAGGACAACTTGAAACAAAATTCAAGGCTATACTTGCAGATTTACAGCAAGGTGTAAAGGATTACAAACCTTTCTGATTTAACCTAATCATAAAAAATCCTGCAATGCGACGGCAGCCGTCATATGGCAGGATTTTTTTATGACCACAAATTTCAGGCAAGCAGCGGCTTCACCACCTTGCCATGCACATCGGTGAGCCGGTACCTTCTGCCTTGGTGTTTGAAGATCAGCTGCTCATGGTCTACACCCATTAAATGCATTACGGTCGCCTGAAAATCGTGCACATGCACCGGGTCCTTGACAACGTTATATCCAAATTCGTCCGTTTGCCCGTACACAAATCCTTTCTTAACCCCCGCCCCTGCCATCCAGATCGTGAAGCTGCGCGGATGGTGGTCGCGGCCATAGTTGTCTTTCGTAAGTTTTCCCTGTGAATATGCGCCACGTCCGAATTCGCCCCCCCAAACCACAAGCGTTTCGTCCAATAATCCTCTCTGTTTCAAGTCGGTGATCAATGCAGCCGAGGCCTGGTCCACGCTTTTAGCCATCGTTTTTATATCATTGGGCAGATTTCCGTGCTGGTCCCAGCCCTGGTGGTACAACTGGACGAATTTCACATCCTTTTCAATCAGTTTTCTTGCCAGCAAACAGTTGGCAGCAAAGGTGCCAGGCTTACGCGATTCTTCTCCGTATAAGTCAAAAATATAGCCTGGCTCTTTAGAAATATCCATGGTTTCGGGAACGGCAGTCTGCATGCGGTACGCCATTTCATACTGTGCCATCCGGTAATTGATCTCGGGGTCAAGGATCTTCTCAAATTGTCCCTGCTGCAATTTCGCAAGCGAGTTCAGCATGCGTCTGCGGCTGGTGCGGTCAATGCCCTCAGGATTATTGAGGTAAAAAACCGGGTCAGGTCCGGAGCGAAAAACTACTCCCTGGTGCACAGACGGCAGGAAACCATTGCTCCATAGCTTGGCATAAAGCGGCTGGTCCCCTCCCCTGCCTTTGGACAACAGCACAACAAACGAAGGCATATTTTGGTTATCGGACCCTAAGCCGTAGCTGATCCAGGAACCCCAGGAAGGGCGCCCGCCCTGTTGGCTGCCGGTTTGGAAAAACGTCACCGCCGGATCGTGGTTGATCGCTTCTGTAAACATGGAACGAATGAACGTTACATCGTTCACAATGCTGGATGTGTATGGAAGCAACTCACTGATCATCATATCGCTATCCCCGTGCCGGGCAAACTTGTACTTGGAAGCCGCCAGCGGAAAGCTGCTTTGTCCGGCCGTCATGCCGGTCAGGCGCTGGCCCTTCCGGACGGACTCCGGCAGGTCCTTGCCCCACATTTCTTCCAGTTTGGGCTTGTAGTCGAAGAGTTCGAGCTGGGAAGGCGCGCCGCTCTGGAAAAGGTAAATGATCCGTTTGGCTTTCGGTGGAAAATGAGGATGTCCCAAAGGTAATCCCGTGGCTTCAGTCCCAGGCTGCACGATCTTTTTGGCCATCGAGTTATCCGCATTCAGCAGGGAAGCCATCGCCGCTGCCCCCAGACCGAGGCTGGTTTTGGATAGAAAATTACGCCGGCTCAACTGCTCGTGGACGTGGTTTTCAAGTTCTTTATAAAAGCTCATGCTGTTGCTTATTATCTCTTGATCAAAAATTCATCAAAATTCATGACCGTGCTCGACACGATCGTGCCTGCCGCAAGCTGCACCGGGTTAAGACTCTTATCCACAGGATATTCGCCCGCCGCCAGGATCGATTTTACCCGTTTGGGGTTGCGACTGAAATCGCTGTACTCTTCTTCGTATAATTCCTTCAGAATCTGCCTTTCTCTCGGATCGGGCTGGCGGCTTGTCAGTGCTGTGAATGCATAAGTAATCTGGTCGTCAAGTGTTTTACCTTGTTTCAGCATCCTTTGCGCCAATACCCTGGATGCTTCCACAAACTGAGGGTCATTCATCACCACCAATGCCTGCAAAGGCGTGCTGGTTTTTTGTCTTTTGGTTACACAAAAATGCCTTTCTGCCGCGTCGAAATTCAGCATCATCGGCGGAGGAGAACTCCTCTTCCAGATCGTGTAGAGGCTTCGGCGGTACAGGGTGTCACCGTGCTGTTGTTTGTAAGTTACTTCGTTGCGGGTTGCCAGCGCTTCCCAAAGTCCAGAGGGCTGGTAAGGACGCGTACTTTGCCCTCCGATCTTTTGTGTAAGCAATCCGCTGGATGCCAAAGCGTTATCACGGATTTGTTCTGCACTCATCCGGTAACTCGGCCCGCGCGCGTACAGCCGGTTATCTGGGTCGACCTCCTTCATTTTGGGATCAATATTGGAAGATTGGCGATAGGTGGCTGAGGTCACGATCAGTTTTTGCATCGCTTTCACATTCCAGCCCGATTCGCGGAAGGTCACCGCGAGGTAGTCCAGTAATTCCGGATGCGTCGGCAGCTCGCCCTGGTTTCCAAAATCGTCACTCGATACCACTAATCCTTTCCCAAAATACATCATCCAGAAACGGTTTACTGTAACGCGGGTAAACAAGGGATGGTCTTCATGGAGCAGCCACCGGGCCAGTCCAAGTCGGTTTTTCGGAAAATCTTCGGGTATTTTGAAAAAGCTGTCAGGTGTGTCCGTGGTAACCTGCTTGCCCGGCGCGTCGTAGGCCCCGCGGTTCAGAATGAAGGTTTTCCGCGGGAACTTCCGTTCACGCATCACCATCACGTCAATTTGTTGATCCAGGATTTCAGTTTCCTCGGCAATGAGCTTTCGGCTTTCGGCAATCGTTTTTTTGAAATCCGGGTCAAAATTGGTCAGATAATATTCTTTTAATGCCAAAAGCTGTTCCGGCTTGATTTGCGAAGGCGGTATCTTTAATGCATTGACTAACTCATTTTTGAAAGAATACATACCGAGCATTTCCAGCGGGGTCAATGCTTTTTTATAAATCCTGAATTCGTCTACCTCAAAATTCTTCGTCCGCTGATCAGAAAGGCGTCCGATATTCAGGCGGTCGACGTACCAGTTCGTTTTGTTTTTACCGTAAAGAATACTTTCGGTAAGCTGATCATTGTACACAACCACTTTTGCCGGACGGCCATTGACATACAATTTCAGTCCCGCTGCCTTGCTCAAGCCATCGTACGAAAACCCGATGTGGGTCCATTTATTCATGGGAAACTTCTCAACCGTCCGGATTTCAATGGCGTTCTCCGGCCATACGTGGCTCATGATCAGCTTAATTTTTCCATCCTTCTCCCGGAACACGTTCCAACCCCGGTAGCCGTTCATGACCCCGTTGGATTTATGTAAAAGCGAGCCGGTCACTTTCGGATCGTGGAGATTAAGCCAGATACTGATGCTGAATGCCTGGTGCCGGTCAAAAAATGCGAACGTATCGCCAAACGCAACCGCATTCTCTCCGAAGATATACCGCGCCCTCCCTAATCTGCCGCGACGTGGGGCCACATTCGACAGGCTGTCGTCGCCTTCAGCAGTCGCTTTGTGCCTGGGGTTTGCAAGGTTCTGAAATTCCTTGCCCTGCGGTTCATCGAAATTAAAGTATCCTACCATATCAGACCTGTCCGGCGCGCTCGCTTTTTCAGGGTCTTTTCGGGCGGTGGCCAGCCAGTTCTGGAAATTTTGCTCCGCCAGCCTGACCCTGGCCGTCATGGCCGATTTTTCCTGAGCAAGATTCTGATGGATGAATCTCAGCTTTGCGTCTGCCTCGGGAGTCGGTAAAGTGATCGACGGGCTCGCCTCTCCATTGTAAGGGATCTGCCCGTTTTCATTGTTGTTATTAAAAAACGCGTAAAGCGAATAATAATCCTTGTGGCTGATCGGGTCATATTTATGATCGTGGCACCGCGCGCATTCTACGGTAATACCCAGAAATGTTTTGCCAAAAGTGTCCACACGATCAGAAACATAGGCGGTCCGGTACTCTTCGGGAATAATCCCGCCTTCCTGGCTTTGCTGGTGCATCCTGTTGAAACCGGTCGCTACCAGCTGGTCCCGCGTCGGGTTCGGCAGCATATCCCCTGCAAGCTGCCAGGTCACAAACTGGTCGTAAGGTTGGTTCTGATTAAAGGATTTGATCACCCAATCCCGGAAAGGCCAGGCTGTCCTCAAACCATCATCCTGGTAACCATGGGTATCGGCATACCGGGAGGCATCCAGCCAGGGCACCGCCATGTGCTCGCCATAGTGCGGGGACGCCAGCAACTGATCCACTACTTTTTCATAGGCATCGGGCGATTTATCAGCCATATAGCGCTGAACTTCCTCCGGAGTTGGCGGCAAGCCGGTCAGATCGAGGTAAACCCGACGAAGTAATGTGGTTTTTTCGGCTTCTCTGGCTGGGCTAATCCCTTTGTCTTCCAGCTTTCTGAGGATAAAGCGATCGATGGGATTTTTCACCCACCGCTCATTTTTAACCCCCGGCAGGTCAGGCCTGGTTACTTTGGTAAAAGCCCAATGCGGCTTGTATTCGGCACCTTCTTCGACCCAGCGGATCAAAATCGCTTTTTCTCTCGCCGTTAACGTCAAGTGTGATTCCGGTGTAGGCATGGTCACTTCCGGATCTTGGGACAGGATGCGGTGTACCAGCTCGCTGCTGCCCGGTTTCCCAGGTTCGATGGCTTTCAAACCGCTTTCTGCCTCTTTCTCATAGGCTACTTTTTGCACGTCAAGCCGCAGATTGACCTTCTGATGATTGGCATCCGGGCCGTGGCAGGCAAAGCAACGGTCGGAAAGGATTGGCTTGACGTCGTAAGTGTAATCGACAGGCGCCACCAATGTCGACATCTCCCTTTGCACATCCTCGGGCAGGTCGACTTTCTTCTCACAGGAAATAAAAGCATATCCCGCAACCGGCAGCAAAAGGCAGTATTTAAACCAGGAACTGAACATTAAGAATGTGAAGCGTTTTTGAGAAAGACCGGGCGTTATTTCTTAGAAAATAAATTTACTAGTTAAAAATACTGCTTTCATGACCAATCTGCAAAGGAATACTCTTTCACTGATTGATCTAAGAGAAACTTCCTCTCAGGGCTTTGGATAATTTTTGGATGCATCGTCCAAAACCAGTACCCAGTCTTGCCCATAGCCGGTGGTCGGCGGCATGTATTTGGTAACCGACTGGTTGTCAAAGGTTATTGCTTCCTTTGTCTTTCCGTTCCTGGGATCGTACCAGAATGCGGTGACTCGCTTTCCGGAAATCTTTCCCGGATTGACCGAAAACGGCTTTCCCGATGCGGTGTAAATCAATATAAAGTCCTTACCCCTGGTGGCCTGGACCCGGCCATTGGAAGCCATATCCCCTTCCACGATAACCGACTGGTCAGGGACACGATCAAGCACTGGCCTGGACTCAATAAGCTTCCGCACAAATTTCATTTCATTGGCCCCGGGCAGGTTAAGCGCCTGCTGCCAGAAAATGTTCGGCCCGTTCACAGCCTCGCGGCCTGGAGAATACATTTGCCAGATGTCGTGGCAGCCGTAAGTGTGCCCGAATGCACCCGCAAAGAGATCAAGGTACGCCGACTTTCTGACGTCATAAGCGCTGGACGTACCGTTTTCCTTTACGTTAAAACACACCGGGTGATCTTCATAGATGGGCTCGCCGTCCAAAACAGGTTTGATCAGCGGACGGTCATAAGACCTTTTGATTTGATCGTAAACAGGCGAGTCGCGGCAATGGCCGGTCTGGAACATGTTAAAGTCAAACCATTCGTCTTCATGAAACCATTCGCTGGCCCCTTCCCTGTTTGGCTGGGGGTGGTAGGTCATGAGCACCTTGTCGTTCCCCTCGGCACCTGTTGCGATGCCGGCTGCCATGGAACGCCATATTTCCACATCGCGGGTCCCTGCTCTCGGAAGCCGGTCTCCGCCTAACACCCAGATGAGATTTTTCCTGTTTTTATACCTGTTTCCCAGCCATTTGCCGTAAGTTCCCGCATTGGCTTCATTAAAAACCTCTGGCCCTTTTCCCCAGGTCGATTTAAACACCTTATCTCCCCAGGTAGGAAGAAATGCAATGGTGAGCCCGTATTCTGCGGCTTTGTCTATGATATAGTCGACATGTCTGAAATAGGCTTCATTGGGCTTCGTCGGATCGTTGTCGGTCAACGGCTTATCACCGTAGGTATTGGGCATTTCCAGCCCGTCGAATTCGGCCAGGGCAACTGCCTGGATTACCGTAAAACCCTGCGCTGCCCTTTTTGCAAGGTAATAATCGGCATCCTCCCGATCGAGGCGGTGAAACAATTCCCAGGCGGTATCCCCCAGCCAGAAAAACGGCTTACCGTCTTTCATGATATACCGTTTATTGCTGCTCACAGTAAACGTTTGCGCAAACACGCTGGCGCCTGCGGCGATCAACAGCAGGGCGGTAAAAATTCTGGCAAATCTCATGTCGTTATGATTATTCATTTCTGTTCTGACAAATGTATCCGAAGGCATCACAGGCGTGTCCTACTCGATACGGCCGTTTTTCTGACGGTAGGCACGAAAACGGAATTTCAGCGGCCAACAAGCCAGCACATGCTGATCTCTGAAAACGGCATTTGCTGAAAGTCACATTCGTGTTGACGCATCTTTAACTTAAAGCCTATTCACCCGACAGGCACCAATCCTTATAAATATGCTAATAAGAAGCATGTAAGAGGGCGAAATACTCTTTTTGGCAACAATTTGAACTATACCCTTTGGGGAAACCGGCAGCGCTGTGGTCAAAATCCAGGAGAAAGCCTGAAACCACTATCATTCAATTCAGTCAATAGCCGTAATGGCAACGGGCTGTCGGCGATTAGTGCTGATGTTGCCCGGGTAAAAAATGACAGTCTGATGCTTATTCAATTACCATAAACCTGGCAAACCCATTTTTGCTATGACACGTCCCTCATCCGCCGCACTACGTTCTGCGTTGCCTCTGCTCATTTGTGTGTTTTTGGTGGGTCAAACCGCCGTTGCCCAGCAAAAAAACACCATAATCCCGCTTTGGAGTAACGGTGTTCCCGGATTTGAGGACCGCCGGGCAGAGCCGGAATCGGCCAAGGATTACTGGGTCAAAAACATCCATAACCCTTCTTTGGAAGTAATCCTTCCTGCGGTAGGAACGGCAAATGGCACTGCCGTTGTGGTTTGCCCCGGGGGCGGCTTCAGGCTGCTGGTATATCATGCCGAAGGTAAAGAACCTGGCGAATACCTGGCTAAACTTGGAATTACTGTTTTCATATTGAAATACCGGCTTCCCCGGGAAGAGGGTTCGCCCTATTCGCTGGAGAAAACACCACGCGAAGATGCCCTGCGCGCCATGCGCACAGTGCGAAGCCTGTCCAAAACATACCAGATAGACCCCGCACGCGTAGGGATGCTTGGCTTTTCGGCAGGCGGCGAAGTGGTCGCAGCCGTGGCCTACGCCCCGGGCAAGGGCGATCCCGGTGCCAAAGACCCGATCGATCGTTTGGACGGGAAACCCGATTTTCAGATGCTGATTTATCCGGGACCGCTTGGAATACCCGAAACAGTGCCGCAGGATGCGCCGCCCGCATTTCTTTTAGCCGCTAATGACGATCCGTGCTGTGGTGTGACGACCGCAAGCCTGCTGGTTAAGTACCGCGAGGCGAAACGGCCTGTCGAGGCGCATCTTTACACAAAAGGCGATCATGGTTTCAATATGGGGAACCGCTCCAAGCTGCAGAGCATCAAATCCTGGCCGCAACGCATGGCCGACTGGCTTGCGGACAGCGGCTATCTTGAAAAGAAGGAATTAAAATAATCATTCATTCCTTTCCATTTACTTTTTTGCATTTAACCAAGTTTCCTAATCAGACGCCGGTGCCCGGCATTCTGACTTTATTCCTATTCTGCTACTCTAAATAGGCCGGAAACCTCAAAAATTCGTTTTAAAAAAACCCGGATTTCCCCTCGCTTACCCCGTATTCCCGGCAAGTCATCCCAAAAATATCGATGCATCTGCATTCTTAGATTAAGTTTGAAGTATTAGAAACGCGATGTCCGCGGTTTCCAATCCTTATCGCCAGCTCGAAAGATAAACATCGGCAAATCATACGCACACTGAATAGTTACGTCATTTATTTCAGCAGCAGATCCTGAATAATATGATGAAATACATATGAAGAGATCTCCAGTTACAGCTTGCATGTACAATACAGCATGATCGAAGATCTTAAATTGAAGTTATCCTACTCAACACAGAAAGAATAAGATTATGAGTACTAAACCCGTTCAGTTTACGACGTTTGCCATTCCGGAGAACACCAGTCCAATCACTGATCTCGGTAGTACTTTCAAAAAGTACCTTTATCACTGGCCCCTTTTCCTGATCGGAATGGCTGTTTCAATGGGTTTGCTTTTTGCCTATCTCAAAATGGTCAAGCCGGTCTATGAGATCAAGGCAACATTGCTTATCCAGGATGAAAAGAAAACCCCCGGCCAACAATCGCCCCTGAGTGAAATTGACCTGATCAATTCCTCCAAATTGATCGAAAATGAGGTCGAAGTATTCAAATCAAAACGACTGGTTTCACAGGTTGTGGAGGACCTGCAGCTTGGCATTAACTACCGGCAAAAAGACGGTTTGCTGACCAATGATTTATACGATTCCAGTCCTGTAAAACTGTCTTTTCTTGACCCGGCCGCAAAATCAATCCATGACAAAAAGGAATTGATTATGAAGGATGAAAATTCTTATATGCTGGTATTACCTGACGGAAATACAAAAGAACTATCATTTAAAAACAGCATTGGCTCCTGGAAAATCGAACCCACCCAAAACATTTCAAAATACAAGGGGGCAAGGATTATCATCCAGGTGACCGACCCTGAAAAAGTCGCTCTCGATTATCAGCGCATTATTAATGTAAATATCCCCAATAAATTATCCACCACGGTGGTCCTTTCCCTGGAAGATGAAGTTCCGCAAAGAGGAAAGGACGTATTGAACAGGCTTATTCTGAATTATAATTCCGCGTCCCGCGATGGCAAGATACTCCAGTCGAAAAGCACGCTGGATTTTCTGGACCAGCGTATCGATTCGCTTACAAGGGAGTTGACATTGGCGGAAAGAGGCATTGAAGATTATAAAAGCGACCGCGGATTGACAGACATCAGCCAGGACGCCCGAATCAGCCTGGAAAATATGCAGGCAAATGATACCCGCCTGAATGAAGTGAATGTGCAATTGAGTGTGATTGAGGGTATTGAGAGGTATATCAGTTCAGCTCAGAATTCCGGGGCGGTGCCCACTACGTTCGGGATCAACGATCCAGGCCTGGGCAAGCAGATCGAAATATTATCGGATCTGCAGCTGCAGCGTGACCGCCTGCTGGCCATTACCCCCGAGGGTAACCCCAAATTCGAAGCCATTAACAGGCAAATCGCGACTACGAAAGCCGGGATAAAGGCCAATGTCGCCAGCATCAGGGCATCGCTCAACGCTACCAGACAAAAGCTCCTGTCCTTCAACTCCGGTTTTAAATCGACGATCAAAACCATCCCCACTCAGGAACGCGAGTTTATCAATATCAAAAGGCAGCAGGCGATCAAGGAAAATCTCTACACCTACCTGCTTCAGAAACGGGAGGAAGTATCCGTAAGTTACGCGGCAACCCTCGCGGAGGATCGCGTGATCGACCAGGCGTATTCGGGGGCAGGCAAAAAGCCAAACCAGGCCGCTGCTATGGCAGCCGCCCTCCTGATGGGGTTCGTTTTGCCTGCGGCACTGATATTCAAAAGAAACAGCGGCAAAGTAACTGATTTGCAAGAGATTAAAAGTGCGTTAAAAGTCCCGGTCGTCAGCGAATTATCATTCGACGGCGCCAGCGACGCGGTCACTGTTAGTACAGGGACCACCGTAATGCGCGAGCAGTTCAGGTCGTTAAGGAGCAGGCTTTTTCATTTGCACGGGGAAAAAAAGAGCGGAAGGGTTACTTTGGTTACTTCCAGTCTGCCTGGTGAAGGCAAAAGCTTCGTGAGCAGTAACCTGAGTGCAGCACTTGCCTATTCAGGAAGAAAGACCATTATTCTTGAATTGGATTTGCGCAAACCCAAAATTGCTGAAGCATTCCATATCCGCAATGATGCAGCCGGGATCAGCGACTTCCTGGGCGGTCATGCAACGCTTTCCGATATCATCCAGCATACGGGCGTTGACGCCAATCTTCATCTGATCAGCAGTGGGTCACCGGTTCAAAATCCCTCGGAATTGCTGGAAGGCACCCGGCTGGCGGACCTGATTGGGATGCTCAGAAATATGTACGACGATATCATGATCGATAGTCCGCCGGTCAGGCTGGTTTCCGATGCATTGATCCTCTCCCGGCTGACCGACATTACACTGTACATTATCCGGCAGGGAGATACCGAAAAGGTAGAACTGGCATTTATTCAGGAACTATCCGCCCAAAACCAGCTCTCAGGAATGCACATTGTTTTCAACGGTATCCGGAGGATCAAATACGGATACGGTTATGATTATAGCAGATATAATTACCTGACTCCGCAACGTAAAATGTCAGGCTCCATATTCAGTAATTTTTCAGAAAGGTTCTAAGATCTTTCCCCGACGGAAAAAGGAACATTCGTTTCATTGCCTGAAATGCAGGATCAGCATTTCATATTAAATACTTCAACGTTATTAACACATCAGAAGAATGCTATTGACCCAGGATTTTAAAACCCTCAAAAAAAACCTCAAAAAGGATTTCTCTTCCTTAAAGAAAATAAAAGTAGCATTGCTCGGCGACACGGCCACGCAGTTCCTTACCCAATCGCTTCGTGGCGCAGGATTTGAATGTGGCTTTGACCTCGATATATGGGAAGCGGATTTTAACCAGATCGAAAGGCAGGTATTTGATCCAACCTCCGAATTATATGAAGTAAATCCCGAGATCGTCATTATTTTCAAATCCTCCCACAAATTGCTGGCCAAATACAGCAAACAGAAACCTGAAAAATACAGCACCCTAGCTGACGGAGAACTGGACGCAATTTCCAATATGCTGTCCGAAATCGACAGCAAACTCAACGCCCAGGTATTTTTCTATAACTATGCCGAAATAGACGACCACGTTTTTGGCAACTATGCCAATAAAACAGAATCTTCTTTTTTATACCAGCTTCGCAAGCTGAACTATCAATTAATGACGCTGGCTGTAACGCACAAGAATTTCCATTGCCTGGACCTGTCGTCGCTTCAAAACCAATACGGAAAAACGGCTTTATTCGATACGACCGTTTATATCAATACGGAAATGGTCCTCAGCATCGACATTCTTCCCCGTGTTGCAGGATTAACCCTGGATATGATATCCGCATTAAAAGGCAAATTCAAGAAATGTGTTGTGCTGGATCTTGACAATACCCTTTGGGGAGGTATCATTGGTGACGACGGAATGGAAAATATTCAGCTCGGCACGCTCGGGATCGGGAAAGCATTTACGGAATTCCAGTACTGGCTGAAAAAACTGAAGAACAGAGGCATTATCCTGACGGTATGCAGCAAAAATACCGAATCCATTGCCCGGGAGCCTTTTGAAAAACATCCCGACATGGTTCTACGTCCGGATGATATCGCCGTGTTCGTCGCCAACTGGGGCAATAAAGTAGACAATATCCGGCACATTCAGGGCATCCTCAATATCGGTTTCGATTCGATGGTGTTTCTGGATGATAATCCGTTCGAAAGAAACATCGTCAGAGAAGGTATCCCCGGCCTGACAGTCCCCGAACTCCCGGAAGACCCTGCCAATTACCTGGAATATCTCTATTCGCTCAACCTGTTCGAAACGGTTTCATTTTCGAGCGAAGACGCCGAAAGGACCAAGCAATATCAGGTTGAAGCACAACGGACATCGGTGCAGAAGCAATTCGCGAACGAGGACGAATTTCTCGAAAGCCTGAATATGGTTTCGGTGGTGGAGCCTTTCAACAAATTCAATACGCCGAGGGTAGCACAGCTTTCCCAGCGCTCCAATCAGTTCAACCTCAGGACTGTCAGGTATAGCGAAACGGACATCGAATTGGTCGCACAATCGCCCGAAAATCTTTCCCTTTCCTTTACGCTGGAAGACAAATTCGGAAGTAACGGGCTGATCAGCATCATTATCCTCAAAAAGGAGGAAAGCGACACGCTCTTTATTGATACCTGGCTCATGAGCTGCCGGGTTTTGAAACGGGGCATGGAAAACTTTGTATTGAACACCATTGTCGAATCCGCGAAAGATGCCGGCGCCAAATACATCAAAGGCGAATATATCCCCACCAATAAAAATGAAATGGTGAAAGACCATTATGCCAATCTTGGATTTGAGCAGCATAACGGGTACTGGACGCTAAACGTACCCGAATACAAGACAAAGAAATGTTTGATTAAAAAAAGATAAAACTGTTATGGAAAACGTAGACCTGATGAAAAAAGTGAATGACATTTTCATTGACACCCTCGACAATGAAGATATCGTTCTCACAACGGAAACAACCGCAGAAGATATCGACGAATGGGATTCTCTCAACCATGTTCAGCTGGTGGTAGCGATTGAGAAAGCATTCAAAGTCCGGTTCAATTCGGCCGAAATCCAAAAATGGAAAAACGTGGGCGAAATGATCGATTCGATCAAGCGGAAAGTTTGAAAATAATGACTGTAACCCTCCTCTTCTATGCTATTTAATTCGTTCGATTTTCTGCTCTTCTTTCCGATCGTCACGCTCATTTATTTTTTGCTGCCGCATCAGTACAGATGGATACATCTCTTGCTGGCCAGCTGCGTGTTCTATTGCTTTTTCGTTCCCATTTATCTTTTCATCCTCCTGGCAACGATTGTAATTGATTACTTCGCCGGGATTTACATTGAAAAATCCGAAGGTAAGCGAAAGAAAGCCTGGCTGTTATTCAGCATTATCGCCACGTGCCTGGTATTGTTTATTTTCAAATATTTCAACTTCGTCAACAGTAATCTCAATTCCCTGGCACATGCATTACATATCGATTATGCATTGCCATTACTGCATATCATCCTTCCGATCGGGCTTTCGTTTCACACATTCCAAAGTTTGAGCTATGTGATAGAAGTATATTGGGGACAGCAGAAAGCGGAAAAAGATTTCGGGATTTACAGCCTGTATGTCATGTTCTATCCGCAATTAGTGGCCGGACCCATCGAAAGACCTCAGAATTTACTATATCAGTTTTACGAAAAACATCACTTCAATTACGAAGATGTTACCATTGGACTGAAAAAAATGGCCTGGGGACTATTCAAGAAAGTCGTCATTGCCGACAGGCTTTCTCTGTATGTAAATGCGGTTTATTCCAACCCGGAAAATCATAACGGAAGCACATTTATCGTCGCGACATTACTTTTCGCGTTCCAGATCTACTGCGACTTTTCGGGATATTCAGACATCGCAATTGGTGCCGCCAGAACGATGGGTTTCAAACTGATGACCAATTTCAACATGCCGTTTTTCAGCAAGAGCTATACCGAATTCTGGCGAAGGTGGCATATCTCTTTATCCACCTGGTTTAACGACTATCTTTTCACGCCAATTATCATTGCCAAAAGAGATTGGGGCAAAATGGCCGTCGTTTTTGCATTGCTTGTCACTTTTGCAACGAGCGGATTGTGGCACGGCGCCAACTGGACTTACATATTCTGGGGCATATTGAACGGGCTTGCATTGGTGTATGAATTCCTTACTAAGAAATTCAGAAAAAAAATGTCGAAGAATATTCCTTCGTACATCTATCAGCCGATGAGTATCCTGCTGACCTTCTCATTCGCATGTTTTACCTGGGTATTTTTCAGGGCTTCTGATTTGCCAACTGCAGCCTCGATTTTACATAAAATCCTGTTTGTGCATGGTCCCGTATTTATTGGCGAAATCGGCAACATGGTGCTGTCCGTATTTTTTATCATGGTACTACTGGTGATTGAAATCATTCGTGAATACAAGCTTTTCAATGATTTCAGCCTGTTCAACAATACGAATTTATATGTACGGCGACTGTCCTACATTTTTGTAGTGGTCATGATACTGATGTTCGGGGTATTCGACAACAGCCAGTTCATTTACTTCCAATTCTGATTTTATATGACCAATCAATCTAATCCCGATGTGAAGAGATTTGCCAAGGCATTTTTAATCATAGCTCTTGGCATCGTACTCGCCGATTTCGTAATCGGTAACGGGTTACGCCTTTTCTATTTCAGGCAAACTTCCGGTGTTCTTTCAAGAATTACTTACGCCATTGAAGAAACAAAAGCAAATGGCGTGATATTCGGTTCATCCAGGGCGAGCCATCACTATATCAGCGATTCACTGAGCAATTCACTGAATACACACTTTTACAATGCAGGAAAAGACGGGCAGTCTATATTTTATCATTATACCATCCTGCAAGGAATGTTGGAAAGATATTGCCCTAAAATCGTCCTGCTGGATATCGTAAGCGACGAGCTTGATTTCAGACAGGAATCGTATGACAGGCTGGGTGAATTACTCCCCTATTATAAAAAGCACCCGGGCTTTGAGCAAATGATTTCGCTCCGAAAGGAGAATGACCAATATAAAATGATATCGCAGATTTATCCTTTCAATTCTCTTCTGCTGACCATCGGGATCGGAAATACTTCTTACAACAAAACGCGGTATCAGGAATCCAATGGTTATCTACCGCTATATGGTGACTACAAGGGTGGCAAAATTAAGCAAGTTGACCCTGCGACAGAGAGCCTGGATAGTAACAAGGTGCAAATTTACACTTCGTTCATTAAGGAATGTAAAAGCCGGAATATACAATTGCTGGTATTTGTTTCGCCCTATGTAAAAGGTTCGGCGCACACAAAATCGACCGAGCTGGCCGGTAAAATTGCGGCAGCATACGGCGTACCATTTACCGATTATTCAGGTCATTCCAGCTTCATCAACCAGCCGAAATATTTCTGGGATTCGGAACACCTTAATAATGCCGGTGCGATGATTTTCAACAAGATGGTTACCGATCAGATCAAAAAGGAATATTTAAGCCTGCTCTGATTGCATCAGCCCAAGTATTGCAAAACCCTATTACAAAGCATTCGTTAACCGGAAAAAAGCATGGAAATCAATCATCTTCTTGCGATTGGGGCAGTTGCGGTTTTCGCTGTTTTGCTTTACCGGAAAAATACCGGCAAAACGTATCTTTACTTTGTTTTATACGCCTTTCCTATCATGGACCTGGCTATAACCCCGGTTGAGTATGGAAGATTGAGGGTTTTTGATTTCGTTTCTCTGATCTATTTTTTTAGCTCAATCCCGGTGTTTCTCAGACTGAACCAAAGGTTTATTCCATATAGCGTCATGTTTGTGTTGCTGGTGATCGCCATGGTCTTCGGCAGTTTGAATTCGCTTTATATGCAAAGTTCTTTGCTATCCATTTCGGCTGTCTTTGCCGTATTCATTTTTTCGAGATCTATGCTGGCCGAGTTAATGAGCGACGATGAATTTCAGGAAAAAGCGATCGAAGGCCTCAAATTCGGCGCGTTATTTTCGGTCGCATTTTTAGTCATTCAAATGATCATCGGACTGAAATTCACATTTTATCCGATGCTGAATAAAAATACAGGCGAGGGCGAAGGCCTCATCAGATATCCCAGCTATTTTCACGATCCGCAGATGTACGGCCAATACCTGGTGATGATTATCTTCCTTTTTTTGGTGAATTACAGGAAGGATTTATCCCAAATACCCCAGCCGGAAAATGTCGCAAATGAAAACCCGGTTCTGATCAAAACATCCGTGCTGGTATATCCGTCGCTAAAAAATTATGGCCTCTTTTTGCTGATCGTTTTCGCGGTATTGCAAACCGGCGGAAGGTCCGCGCTGCTTGCCACATTCGTAGGTATGTTTTTCCTTTTTTTCGTGCTCGGCCCAAGATTCAAACTGATCATGACCGGTCTGGTGGCGGCCGGAGCGTGCGTATTTGTATTTCTTGCCAGCGAATTAACTGTGCTGCAGCGCGCTGAAAAGACCGACGACGATTACGCATTCAGGGCTGCTTTGTGGGAAGAAGCTTATCAGATGTTCCAGAAATATCCCATGCTCGGCATTGGGTCCGGAAACTTTAAACAGTACAATATGGCCACATCCAATAATTACACCCTCGCGGAAGGTAATGAAGTTATTTTCTTCGGCTACGGACAACCCGAAAGCGGTTATTGGATGCTGTTAACAGAGCTTGGTGGACTGGGCACGGCGCTTATTTTCCTCTTTATCCTGATCCCCGTATACACGAGTCTGAGGAATTATTTCAGCGGGAACACCAATCATCTTGTATTCATCCTTATTGCCGGGCTCATCAGCTGGCTATTGGCTTTTGCCTCGGCCTATTCTTTCCACGACAAGCGGGTCCTTATTTCACTTGTTAGTTTTATTTGTTTTTTAATTCTAGAAAGTCATAAAAGAAAAAGCCTTTATGAAGTTGCCATTCAATAAAATATTTTCGGGTAATTCTGGCTTGGTGAACAATAGTTTCTGGAGCCTGGTATCGACGGCATTGCAGACCTTTTTTTTGAGCGTCTTATTTGTTATAACGTCCAGGTTTTACAGCATCACGGTACTCTCTCATTTCCTGATCGCAACAACTATTTATCAACTGATTGTAGGCTTTTCCTCGATGGGATTGGGACATTGGTTCATCCGGGAATACGAACAGAATGTGCCCGATCGGTCTGCGCTTACGCATCGTTTTATTAAAATACAAACACTACTTGGTATTATATTCTACCTGGTAAGCATAGGGGTTACTTTCCTGCTTTATAGCGATCCCTCTATCCGGTTGCTATCGGTGATTCTGGGCACTAATATTATTTTTGATAATATTATCTATGCGTTAAAATCATTGAACATTGCCCAATGGAAACAGAAAAAAACATCAGTCATATTGGCGATTGACGGCTTGCTCAGGCTAGGTATGGGATGCATCCTGTTTTTCTATCCGTTGTCTATTTTTTACTTCTCTTTATTTTCGGTGATGATCCGGTTATTCACCGTGAATGTATTTATCAATTTTGGATCAGCGGGTGACATTACCCTTTTCGGCGTCTGGCATTTTCATGTCACTTTTTCAGATTTCAAAAAACAGGTAATAGCCAACTGGCGGTTTATTGTCATTGCCGGACTGGCTATTATTTTCTGGCGGAATGCAACCATCATCATTTCAAAATTTCTGACAGCGCACGATGTCACCAATTATGAAGTTTCTTACAAAATATTCTCGGTATTCAATATCCTTCCGCTTGCGGCGTCTACCACCATTTATCCCAAATTGGTAAATTTAATCGCAAGGGATCAATTATCCTCAGCCAGAAAGGTCTATCAAACTACATTTTGGGCCTATACGGCGGCGGCAATTATTTGTTATGCCTTTATCCAATCGTATTCCGAGTTTATTATTCCGCTGATTTTCGGAAAATCATTTATTCCGGCTGTCGGATGCCTGAAAGAAATGATGCTCACATTCCTGATATTTCCTACCGTGTTACTACAGGCCAATATCTTACTGGCGATGAAGATGGAAAAAATAGATATGTATTGTAATATTTTTGCCCTGACATTAAGCCTGGCGATGTGTTTTACAGGCTTCCGGTTTTACAAATCCCTTTCCGTAATTAATTACTCCATTTTTGGTTCTTTTGTCGCTTTTCATCTTATCCAAACGGTTATTTTGATCAGGCATAATGTCTGCTCGGTGAATGGCTCCGTATTATTTTATGGCTTGATCGCTTCCTTCGTTTTTGCTTATTCCTATGCAGGAAAAATATTCAATGAGTCCATGGTTTTTATTGGGTTTGCATCGATAGGCGTCGTGTTGTTCTTTGTGTTTTTCGAAAGCATCAGAAAGCAGTTCACATTATCCACAATATCAGAAACGGTGGTAACCGATCCGCTGGAAATATAAAACCGCCAGATCCGATTATTCCTGAACCATAACAAAATTCACCATGCCAGCATTGTCCATCATCATTCCGGTATTTAACAAAGAGCAGTATATCACTTCTTCCGTTGAGTCTGTGCTGAGGCAAACCTTTACTGACTTCGAAATCATATTGGTCAACGACGGGTCTACCGATGGCAGCGCCGAGAAATGTGACTATTTCGGAAAAGCAGACAGCCGTGTAGTAGTCATACATCAGGAAAACGGCGGCGTATCGTCGGCAAGAAACCGCGGGCTGCAGGCAGCGCAGGGAAGTTATGTCGGATTTGTTGACTGCGACGACACACTGGAACCGGATATGTACGAGATCTTGATCAACAACGCAGTCCGGTTTCGGGCCGACGTTTCGATATGCGGGGTGCAAAAAATTTTTCCGGACAAAACCGAAGTCTATTTCGGGACTCGAAAGGTCAAAACCTACACAAACACCGAGGCGGCCGCCGGGCTTTTAAAGAAAGAATTCCTCAGGAGCGTGTATGACAAGGTATATGTCGCCAGCCTCGCAAAAAGCACTCATTTCCAGGGACATATTTACGAAGATATCCTCTACAACTTCAGCGTTTTGAGCCGGGCCAACAAGACCGTCTTTGAAGATGTGGTCAAATACAATTATGTGATCCGCGACAGCTCCGTGAGTATGTCCAGGTTCAGCCAGAAATACATGAACACCATTCAGGTATCCGGGCAAATGCTGGAAGTATGCCGGGCGCAGATGCCTGACCTGGTGGACGAAGCAGTCAATTTTGATCTGGTGGCGCACATTTCCCTTTTGAACATCATCCTGATGTCCGAAAAGAAAAAATTTCCGGCCGAATACCGGGAAGTGGCCGACCATCTCATCCATTACCAATGGCAGGCCAGCAGCAAAGCCATTCATAAAAAGCACAAATACGCCTTTTACCTGTTCCGGCTCAGTCCGCTTTTATACGAAGCCATTATGAAAGTATACTGCGTGGTAACACAGGCGGACGTCGCCAAAAAGAAGTGAGCATCTCAAACCCGAATTACAAAGCTCAAGGAATTATACAACCTTCAAAAAGACCATCAAAAATGTCCGTGACGAAACATGAACGTTTAGTTTATCCGCGCTACAAAATTCAGGATCCCGCGTTTTTGTCCAGGCTGATGTACCTGGCTCTTGCTTTCTCTGTCCTGGCGCAGTTTGCCGTACTGATCTATTTCTGGGGCAGGCCGCAGCACAGCGACCAGAAAGGTTATATGGAACTGGCCAAACAGTGCTTCAGCATCCAAGGCTGGTACCCGATTCCCGAACAGGTTTATTCCAGGTACATCTGGGCGCCGGGATTTGTGAATTTGCTCATCCTGCAATTAAGAGTATTCGGCACGATGAACACCAATGGTATCTTCAACCTGCTGATGAACCTGGCGATCGCAGGTGAGATCTATTTCATAGGTCAGCGGTTTTTCAATGTCACTACCGCGAAGCTGGCTGTCATATGCTGGTGTATACTTTATTCGAATATTATCCTGGTAGCAGCCTCGGGAACAGAAATTCCATTCCTGTTTCTCTGTCTGACAGGTTTTTGCCTTTGCTTGTCCAGAAAGTTCCCGGCCCTGTTCGTTGCCGGGATACTGTTTGCCCTTGCTAACTGGATACGGCCGCTTGCCATTATTTTCATTCCGAGCATTGTTTTGTACATGCTGATGAACAAATACAGGCCCCTACATTACGCGACCTTTTTACTGCCCATTTTCCTGACGGTATTCATTATCGGAACGAGTACCAAAAACAGGATCGGATATTTTGTGCACCAGTCTACCACCTCGGGCATGAACCTGATCCAGACATCCAACGACAAAGCTTACGGCGGCGTAGCCAATTTTTTAACAAATGATACGAATTCAATCGCTTACATCGAAAATGAAGCCGCTTATACTTTTGCCGAAAAGGATTCGATCTGGAAGTCGCGTGCGGTTACCTGGATCAAGGCGCACCCCGTAAAGGTTGCCCAGTTGTATGCCAAAAAGCTGGTGGGACTCTACGTCGAAGATTCGTGGGCAGACCGTCCGCTGCTGGGCGGCGACGCACTAGTCGGCTCTTACGTGGTCACTGATAACGTTTCCCGGGCCAGCTTTTTGAAAGAAATCGGCATAAGATTTGTTAAAAGCCTGTTTTTCTACCTGTTACTGGCAGGTTTTGTTTACTCCGTGTTCGTCAACCGCAGGGAACTCCTTTCCAGCAAGGGATTACTCCTGCTGATCTTAATCTTAGGCACGCTCCTTACCTCAATCTTTGCCGTCAGTCCCCGTTACCATTATCCTTTTACCTTCGTCCTCGTCCTATTCGCAGCTTATGGATTTGATACTTTCCTCCGAACAACCAAAAAACAAGTTAGTGGGAACCATTAAAAGTCTTTTGGAATTAATCCGCCCCCATCAGTGGCTGAAGAATTCGTTTATTTTTCTACCGCTCTTCTTTGACGGGCAACTTCGAAACCTGGAAGCATGGAACGAGAGTTTCATAGCGTTTCTGGCCTTCTCGTTCATTGCCAGCTCGATCTACGCATTTAATGATATTTGCGATATGGAGGCCGACCGCGCCCACCCGAAAAAGCACAAACGGCCTTTGGCCAGCGGGGCATTAGGCAAGTCTGCGGGCTATCTCATCATGGTGGTGATGCTCGCTGCCTCTTTTGCCACCGTGACCCTGTGGGGCGGTGAAAACCGATTGGGCGAGACGATCGTCCTGCTTTGCTACTTTGTGATGAATATCGCCTATACTTTAAAATTAAAGCACTATCCGCTCATCGATGTATTCATCATCGCGCTCGGGTTTGTGTTGCGGGTCGTGATGGGCGGTATTGCCACACGCATAGCGTTATCGCACTGGATCGTGCTGATGACCTTCCTGCTCGCACTCTTCCTGGCATTTGCAAAAAGAAGGGACGATGTGATCATTTACCAGCAGACCGGCATCCAGGCCAGAAAAAAAACAAAGCGTTACAATCTCGAAATGCTCAACCTGATCCTGTCCATCCTGGCGACAGTTACCATTGTATGCTATATTATGTACACGGTGTCCGACGAAGTGATTGAGCGTTTTCACAACAGCTATGTTTATATTACGTCGATATTTGTGTTGATAGGTATTTTCAGGTATTTGCAATTGACGCTTGTTGATTACAAAAGCGGTTCGCCGACCGAAGTGCTCATCAAGGACTTTGTGATCCAATCCTGTATCGTTGCATGGATGGTCACCTTTACACTGATTATTTACCTTTTATGAAACTCGCGGTTTTTGATTTTGACGGAACGATCACCAGTAAAGACACTTTTCTTGAATTCATCAAGTTCACAAAGGGCTGGTGGGGTTACATGTTCGGGATGCTTTTGTGCAGTCCGGTCCTGGTAGCGTTTAAGCTTAACCTGATGCCGAACTGGAAGGCAAAAGAGATCGTTTTCGGCTACTTTTTCAGGGGCACTGATCTCGCGCTTTTTGACCAATGGGGAAGCGCGTTCGCCACGGAAATCGACCGATTCACAAGACCGAAAGCTTTTGATGGTATCCGAAAACACCAGGCAGACGGCGACAATGTTGTGATTATCAGCGCCTCCATCGAAAACTGGATCAAGCCCTGGGCCGATCATATGCAGATCAGCAACCTGCTGGCTACCCAGCTTGAAATAGATGCGGACAACAGGCTAACAGGCAAATTCCTTTCCAAAAACTGTTTTGGCGAAGAAAAGGTCAACAGGCTCCTGCAGAGCTTTCCCCACAGGGACCAGTATTTTCTCGAAGCATACGGGGACAGCCGGGGCGATAAAGAGCTGATCGAATTCGCCAACAAAGGCTGGTACAGAAAATTTGAATAACCCGAACCGGGCGTTGTCAAATACTTATCTTGATAAACTGAGAAATGAAAATTTTATACATTACCAACATGTATCCCGTTCCGGATTACATCTATTTCGGAATTCACGTCAGGGAACAGATTGAGGCTATTCAAAGCAAATTTAAGATCGACAAGGAGGTTTACTTTATCAATGGCCGGTCGAGTAAATGGAATTACTTCAGAAGCATTTCGGAAATCAAAAATCTGGTTGCCAGCAAAGATTTCGATGTTATACATGTTCATTATGGGCTTTCTGCGCTGTTCCTCCTGTTTTTCAAACCCTCCGCACCGGTCGTAGTGACCCTGCACAGCGGCGAGCTATTTCAAAAGAAAGGTTTCATCAACCATTTTTTTCAGAAAAACATCACGCTTTCTATCATCAAGAGCGCGAAGAAGGTCATTGTGCTGAATGACGACATGGTAGCCATGCTCAAAAAGCATCAGAGTAAGCTCGTAAAGATCCCTTGCGGGACAGACCTTGGCTACTTCCACGAAACATCGGCACAAAGCGACAACAGCAAATTCGTTATCGGATTTCCGGGGAACAAAGCAAGGCCCGAAAAAAACTACGTCCTTTTCTCCGCCATCATAGCGCTTCTCAGGAAAAACCATCAGGTTGAAGTCATCGAATTTCATAATATGAAGCGTGAGGAAGTTGTGGCCAATCTCAATAAGATTGACATGCTGCTCATGACTTCCACCATCGAGGGTTCCCCTCAGATTATCAAGGAAGCCCTTGCCTGCAATAAACCAATCGTTTCCACGGCGGTCGGGGATGTGAAAGACCTGCTCCGGGGCGTTGACAACAGCTACGTGATCAATAGCTTCGATGCAGCTGACTTCCTGCTGCCTATACAACAACTGATCGGGTTGCCTTCCGGGAAAAGGAAGTCAAACGGCAGGGAGCAACTCTTAAAAATCGGGCTTGATTCTCAGAAAGTCTCGGAGTCTGTTTACGAACTGTACGAGCAAATCATATGAGGAATATTTTTCTGCTGCTGTATTATGTTGTGTTCAAAAACCTGCCATCCAGCTACTTCCCGATGGGCCGGTTTTTCAATGCACTTCGGGTAATGGCCCTGAAAAAGATCATCGTCATTGGCAGCCATGCGCGTGTCCAGTCCGGGTTCCGGTTTGGAATGCGCGACATACTGGTGATCGGCGACCACTGCCAGATCAATGAAGATGTTTATATCCAATCCGCCCATATCGGAAATTACGTGCTGATTGCCCAAAACGTAGCCATTCTTGCCGTCACCCATGCATTTGCATCGACGGATATCCCTATCATGAAACAAGGCTCTACCAGGCCTTCCCCTCCGCGCATCGGAGACGATGTGTGGCTCGGCAGGAATGTCATTGTGATGCCTGGTGTCAGGATTGGCAAGGGGGCCATTGTCGGTGCCGGAGCGGTGGTAACCAAAGACGTGCCCTCTTATGCGATTGTCGGCGGAGTCCCTGCAAAAGTAATACGGTACAGAACCCAAAATGAGCCGACATCCCTCCTCGAAACATAAACGCTTATCTATGAACGTCATCAAATACCTTACCCAGGACTGGCACGTCAATAAAGGGTATACGAAAGGCAAGCTCCTTACTTTTACATTCAGATTGGCCAGCTACGGCAAAAGAAGCCAATTTCTTAAGATCGTGATGATCCCCTATCTGGGATTGTACAAGTTCTGGATCGAATGGGTTTTCGGCATAGAAATCCCTTACGATACCCGTATCGCCACGGGCCTTAAAGTATACCATGGAACGGGGCTTGTGATCAATAAACATACCGTAATAGGCAAAAACTGCCTGCTCAGGCATACGACGACGCTAGGGAACAAGGGAAAAGTGGTCTCCGATTGCCCGGTTATCGGCGACAACGTGGACATTGGCGCGCATGTTTGTATCCTTGGCAAGGTTCGGATCGGTGATAACGCAGTGATCGGAGCCGGCAGCATTGTTACCAAGGATGTTCCGGCCAATGCAGTTGTTGTCGGGAATCCGGCCAGGATCGTCAGGTATATGAGCTGATTTTTACAGGTAAACCATCCAACGTTTACACACCTTCGTGAGCGATTTTCAGCATGGCCATCCACGGAGAAAGCAGCCCGAAATTCAGGCTGCTTTCTCTGTGGATGGGTTATTCGCTTTTTATCTTCCAGGTTTCACTTTATCATATCCTGCATTTTCCTTACCAATGGTTACCTCATCCACATATACAACCCGCTCAGTAATCGGTGAATACTTGGTACTGCGCCAGTCCCATTTGCCTATCCCCACTTTGATATAGGGAAACAGAACATCGTTGTAAGTATTAGGTTTATTGATCCGGCTTACCGTCAGCTCCCCATTCTTCCATGCTTCGAGGGTACCGGTATCGTCGTAGGCCCATTTGATATGAAAGACCCAATCGAGCCACTTTTCCTTTTCCAGTATCCCCAGGTTGATCCTCGTAAAGGCACCCTCCCCCTGGACGGTAACTTCCTTGGGATCCGACCGCACTTCCAGCACCAGGCTGTCGTTCAGCACGCCAAGGATCACAGGCGGGCTTCGCCACTCCTCCCCTTTGCTGAAATCGGGCAGGGACTGCCATTGCACGATGCTTTCCTCGAGAGAATCTTTTGCAAAGGAAGCAGGGAAGTAAAGCGAAAAACCGAACCAGCCTTCCTTGTTCTTGTTCGGGGCCCTGGCGAATTGCGCCTGGTAGTCGTAAAGCGCGTCGTTCCTTCTAAGCTCAAAACGGGCGGAGTGTGTACCCGCCCGTTTGATGGTGCTGCTCAGGGTCCCGGACCAGGAGCAGCAGACGCTGCTTTCGTACCAATCGCCAAGCCTACCTTCGAAACCATGGTAGGCGAGCAAAAAGCTGTCCGACTCGATCAGATCGGGGTCATCCATGTCTTTAGCGCTCATATCAACATTTTTGCAACCCGAAGTTGCCAGTGACGCGACAAAAAAAAGTGCAATGAAATAAAACTGCCTGGAAATGATATCGAAAATTCGCATGTGTAAATAGATTCTGTTGAGTTTATATTTCATTGCATTTTTTGCGATTGTGTCGCTAGACGGATATAAAGCGCTGGAGAGAATTGATCAGTTCGGAAGACGCGTACTTGCCTACACGGTGTAAAGGGTTTAATTCACCGCTCAAAACCGAAAGTATTTTTTCCTTCAGTTCTGTCTGATCGTAAGCTACATGCACATAGTTCAGACTGCTGAGCTTTCTAGCCGTTGCCATCTGGTGATCGTTCCGGTGCTCACCCAGGCTATGCAGCTTCGGGAAAATGATAATAGGCTTGTTCCGCTCAAATGCCGAGATGATCGTGCCCATTCCGGCGTGGCTAACGATCAGTTTGGCGGCCGAAAAGAACACATCAAATTCTGCCGGTGTGATGAATTCGAAGGCCTCCATATGTTTGACGATGTAGCCGCCCTTGGAAACCTGTGCCACAAACCGGGTCTCGGGCATGGATGCGGCAATCTCGTCCATCGCTGAAATCAGGCGGTCGAACGGCCCTTGTGTACCTACTGTTACAAATATCATGATAGAACGTTGCCGTTAAATGTTACTTTGGAATTTGATAAATCCGGCCATTGGGTATAGCTCCTGTCAGCAATGGATGTCGCGATCCGGCCACTCATTGAAAGATTTTCCACATTGGCAATACTGTCTATCCAGACAGTCTTCGCTCCGATTACTTTTCCCGCGATGATGCCCATCAGTCCCGGGGCAGCACCTGTTGTGATAATGATGTTTGGTTTGGAAAGAAATACGATTTTGAGCACGCAAAGAAGCGAATACAGCAGGCGCAGCTTGTTCCAGCGGCTTGCATCCGGAATACTATAGAAGGTGTAGCCTTTAACGGTTTCTTTGAAACTCTTTTTAGTCGAAACAAAAATTAGTTCATGCCCGTCAAATGCAGGCTTCAATCTCAATAGCTGGACCCAATGACCGCCAGCAGAGGCTATGGCTAAAATTTTCATAGAAGGAGGATATGCTTTAAAATGTCTGGTTAATTAAAGGAATAGAATGGAACTTTGTGTACGGGTACAAATTGTACTATTTACTGTCAAAACGCCGACAGACGACCATGATCAGTGTCGGTAATTCCCGGTTGTCAATCGAATAGGTTTGTTTCATTTTCGCGAAGGGTTTTAGAAATGAACAGATTAAATAATAAAGAACGGATTAAAAAGAGCGATTTATTAATCACAAGGCAAGTATAACCTATTAAGTCAACTTCAGTCTCTTTTTTGGGGTGATCACATGTATTTTCAGGGTGTAACATTCATGTTTTGGGGATGAATATGCCCCTTAATAATCAAAAATAGACAAATAAAAAGTACTTCTACATTCGCAGTGAAATAGTGGACTGTTTGCCTGAAAAATACCTCCACTCCGAACCAATCTATTGCCATTTGAATCCGCATTTGCGGGCAGTTTCTTATCTTAATTTTCACCTATATACTTGTTATATAGCACTATACGTATCCGATGCCGTGCATAAGTAATACGATCAACAAAAAATATTGCGTAAATTTATTTTCTATTTATAGATAGAAATATTTCTATTTTATCTGTGCCTTTATTTTTAATTTAATCAGATAGTTTAGCAATTATATATTCATGATATTAATTGTAATTAAAATAATATTATGCCAATAAAGATTTAACATCTATCGTATATCGATGCAATACCAATTGATGAATATCCGCTGTTTGATCGATCTTTTATTAATAATTAATGTTATGTATCAAGGTTGGATTAGCATAATTAACTTAGAATAATCAGCCAGCTTAGTCCAACCTTTACCCCAACTTCTTCCCCGTTAACCACAAAAAAACAATTGTATTTTATCCATATGATATCTTAGTTGCCGAATTCCAGTTGAACCGGTCATTCACCTCGCACACTAATCTGGGTCCGGGCCGCCCCGACCATCAGATTCCCGTTTTTGAACACCGAATAACCCTCGAGCCGACAGTAATTAACATTGATAATGAATGCAAAACCTTTTGACATCCCGGTACTCCTGATCACATTCAACCGTCCCGAAACCACGTGTCACGTCTTTGAGCAAATCAGAAAGCTGAAGCCTTCCAGGCTTTACATTTTTTCAGATGCGCCCAGGACCGATCGCCCGGAAGAGGCTGAGCTGGTGGAAACCTGCCGCTATTTGATGGACGATTCGCAGATCAGTTGGGCTTGTAAAATCGAAAGGTGGTATTCGGATTTCCACATGGGGAACGCGCTGGGCATATCCTCAGCGATTACATGGGCATTTGAAACCTGCGAGCAACTGATCATCCTGGAAGACGATTGCCTGCCCCACCCTACATTTTTCACATTCTGCAAGTTTATGCTCGAAAAATACCAGTCCAACGAGCGCGTGATGCATGTATCTGGGACCCACTGGAATAAGAAATCGCACGAAGGCCAGGCTGACCATTTTTTTAGCCGTATCGGCCATGTCTGGGGTTGGGCTACCTGGAAAAGGGCGTGGAATAAATACGATTTCTGGATGGAGCAATTCCCGGAAATGAGGGACCAGAGAAAAATACAGAAGCTCTTCGGCGACGCGGATATCGCTAACTACTGGTATGAGCGTTTCGACAGCGTATATGGTGAAAGAAAGAAGAAAACCTGGAACTACCAATGGCAGTATACACTTTTTCAACACTATGGACTGGCAGCCGTGCCCAATGTGAACCTGATCAGCAATATCGGTCTCGATGCGGAAACCGAATACAGGGAACAGGGTGAGTACCGGTTCTATGAAACAAAAGTCTGGAGAAGTATGAAAACCGATGTGCGTTTGACCATCGACGATTCCTTCGAGAGGATCCGTGCGAGAAGTATCATGATGAAAGACCTACCGGTAAGGGACCGGATTTTAAACCGTTTCAAAAGTTTGCTAAAACTCAGCTTTTAATAAGACATCGAATTAGTGCCAGCCCGCCCCTGCCGTCTCCCTGCTTGATCGTAACAAATTTCTTCTGACCGGACCTCTCTGGTTCCGGTGAGCATTCCGCTTTCTCTCCCACCGACCGCTTCTTCCACTCCAATGCCAGTCGGGCAGCCGTGGACATAGGGTCCACGGGGATCCCCCAAATTATCCTGCGCACCATGCCTTCGACACGCGCTAGGCAAAAAACGACAGGTTGGTTTTGAAATCAGCTTTTTCTTGGCAAGCAATTGGCCCACCGTTGTCATTTTCCTGTCATGACGGTCGGGATTTCTTTCACCGGCCTTGATTTCAAAAGGCGGACAGCCTGCCTGACAAACTTCCAAGACGTTTACTGTGATCCGTTTCCGGGCCCTGGCGTCCTCAATGCCCTGTCGCTGGTCTGCGTCGGCCGCGCTCATGGAAAGAGACTGACACTTCTCTGCAAGCCTGCTCTTTCTTGCCTTTTTCTTTGCTACATCTGTAAAAAACGCCTCTATACTCCGCAACTGGGGCCACAGTCATTCGACAATTCAACTTCCGGGACGGAAGTACCTAATCTAATTCGTCAAAAATATTGCGTATTAATTCTATAAAAGTTCAAGTACATCGGGGATAAAGTGTCCTGTTTTAAGAACTATTTATATTTTGTGTTGTAATTAATTGTTAGCTATAATTATATTACACAGTAAAAATACTTCTATAACCCATCGAAACCCACAATCTAATGACTACCAGACTATTACTACTTATTTTAATCCCCTTAGTCATTTTAAGTTGTAAGAGCCCCTCCATTGAAGACGTCAGCGAAGGCCCCATGGATCAAAGCGTAGACGCTCCCGCCACCGCACGGTCTATCGTACCCAACGACAGCGCCATTGTTGCTTATTACGATTTTGAAAGCGAACTGGGAAACTGGTACGAAAAAAGCATCTGCTGCTCCTGGTCTGCAGGATTGAACCGATCTGTCAAGCGGGCAGGGTCAAGCTCCATGCGGATAGAGCTCAGAAAAGGAGACCTGCCCAATGGGGCAAGATCCGAATTGGGGCAGGCGCCTAATAAAAATTCAGAAGGATGGTTCGGTTTTTCCGTCTTTTTTCCTCATTCTTTTGGTAAAGAATCCCTCGAGGAAAGCATTGTACAATGGCAGGCAAAACCAGACCTGAACCTGGGCGAAAACTGGAGAAGCCCGCCCATGCTGCTCGGGATCATCAACGACCGCTTTGTGCTCGAAATACGTTCAGATACAAATAAGGTAACTGTTCAGGGCCAGTTCTCCTTTACCCGGATCGACCTCGGCCCGGTCGACAAGGAAGTGTGGCATGACTGGGTTTTTCATATCAAGTGGGCATACGACCATACCGGCATCGTTCAGGTCTGGAAAGATAAGAACCTGATCCTAAGCAGGGTTAATCAACCAAACAGCTTCAATGATGTGATGTCGCCTTACTTCAAGATCGGGATTTACAAATGGGATTGGGCCAACCCGGCCATCAAGACATTCAGCGATACGCGCGTGATGTATGTGGACGAGGTTACCATTGGTAGCCGGTCCGCCGATCTGAACAAAGTTTCACCGGATGCCACCATGGGGACGCTCCCCGTAACGCTGGTTTCTTTCAAAGCCGCCAAATCCGGAAATACGTCCTTACTGAACTGGTCGACTACCGAAGAAGTGAATACAGACCATTTTAGCATTGAAAGAAGCAGCAATGCGAAAGATTGGAAATCGATAGGCCGAAAAAGCGCGGCGGGAGAAAGCACCGCCCTTGTGAACTACCAATTCACGGATAAAACACCCCTTGCCGGGTCCAATTATTACCGGTTGAAAATGATAGACCGCGACGGGACATCCGCTTACAGCAGCATCAAATACGTGGGTTTCTGATAACAGCGGAATCTTTCCCGGTGAATTTCCATGGTATTTTTTACTTTTAAGAAACCTCCGGCTATTTTTAAACAAATAGAAGCCAAATGGAGGTTTCTTAAAATTTTATATATGAAAACTACCTTTTTACTGCTTGTTTTATTTTGCGTATCCGTTTCTCAGCCTATTTTTAGTAAAGCGGCCCAAAAGACGCCGCCGGGCAAGGCTTTGCCCCGGATAGCCATCGCCGGGCTGGGTATCGAATCGAGTACATTTTCGCCTGCACTGACCAACGAGGAAGCTTTTCACGCCAAATACGGAGACGAAGTTTATACTTCCTATCCGTTTATGGCCGCCGATTCGCTGGTGCGCACAAAAGCGACCTGGCTTCCCGCACTGGTCGGCAAATCGCTGCCCGGCGGGGCAGTTACCCGGGAGGCTTATGAATCGCTGGTGAAGCAATCGCTGGAACTTTTAAAGAAAAACACGCCCTATGACGGCCTCTTTTTCGATATCCACGGTGCCATGAGCGTGGTAGGCCTCGATGATCCTGAAGGTGATTTCATTGTCAGGATCAGGGAAGTGGTCGGCAAAAAAACGATCATTTCTACCTCCATGGATTTGCATGGCAATGTTTCCTGGCGCCTCGCTCAAAACACCGACCTGATCACCTGCTATCGCATGGCACCGCACGAGGACGCTATGCAAACCAAGAAACGCGCGGTAACCAATCTGCTGTCACGGATCGAAAGCGGCAAAGGTAAACCCGCCTACAAAGCGTGGATACCCATCCCCGTTTTATTGCCCGGCGAGAAAACCAGTACGCGTATTGAACCTGCTAAAACCATTTACGCGGCAGTTGCGCCTGCTTCTCAGCAAAAGGGCATTATCGATGCGGCGATGTGGGTGGGCTACGCCTGGGCAGACGAACCGCGCAACCATGCCGTGGTAATGGTCACCGGCGACGATAAACAGGCGGTAACCAGTACTGCCGAAAACCTGGCAGCCAGTTTCTGGAGGGTAAGAAAGGAATTTGCATTCGTAGCACCGACAGGCTCCTTGCAGGAAAGCCTGGATAAGGCGGTCAAAAGCGACAAACATCCTTACTTTATCAGCGACTCAGGTGATAATCCAACTGCCGGAGGCGCTGGTGATGTTACATGGACACTGACTGAAATCCTGAAGAGGCCGGAATTTAAATCCGAAAACGGCCCTTCGCTCATATATGCATCGATTCCCGGACCGGAATTGGTCGAAAAAGCTGTTGCAGCTGGTGTCGGCAGTACAATCGACGCACTGGCAGGCGCAAAGGTTGATGCCCGCTTTGCACCGCCAATTCGCCTGGTTGGGACGGTCACCTCCATTGTGCACGGGGACAGAAACGCCGAGACGGAGGTGGTGGTAAAAGTTGGCAGCGTTTCTGTGATTGTCACGAAAAAACGCAAACCTTATCACAAGGAAGCCGACTTTACAAATCTGGGTCTCAATCCGCGAAAGAGCGATATTGTGGTTGTCAAAATCGGTTACCTCGAACCGGAACTTTATAATATGCGGGCCGACTGGATCTTATCGCTGACGCCCGGTGGTGTAGATCAGAACCTGGAACGCCTGCCATACAAGCGAATTAAAAGGCCTATGTTCCCGCTGGACAAAGATATGAAAGACCCGGACCTCAAAGCCCGGCTGGTACCCTCCTCGGAAAGTAAATAGCCCAGGCTTTCAGCTTAAGGCAAACTCGACCACCGCTTGAGCATGTATTTTTGTGGTATCAAAAACCGGCACCGAAATATCGTCCTGACCGATGATCAGCGGTATTTCGGTGCAACCCAAAATAATTCCTTCAGCGCCATTTGCGATCAGTTCAGCGATAATGTCCAGGTAAGCCTGCCTGGTTTCTTTTTTTAAAATGCCTTTCCCAAGTTCCTCTTTCAGGGTTTGCTGGATAAAGTTCCTCGTGTCCTGCCTTTCCGGGATTAAAGGTTTGATCCCCTCTTTCTTAAGGCCGTCTTTATAAAAATCCATTTCCATGGTGTAAATGGTTCCCAGCAAGCCCACTGTTTTCAGACCGCTGGCTTTTATTGCAGCCGCAGTTGCCGTTACGACATGAATAACCGGTAAGCCAGTATTTTCTTCAAGCCTGTCGGCCATCCCGTGCGCGGTATTGGCGCACAATACAAGGGCTTCCACACCGCTTTTTTTCAGGCTTTCGCACGCCCCGAGCAGGATGTCAAAAGATTTATCCCAGCTAACGGACTGTATGTCACCGAAATTCAAAGAATAAATCACGCATTCGGCATAATTCAGGCCGCCTAGCCTTTCATTGATTCCTTCGTTGATATACCGGTAATAATCAATGGTCGAAACCCAGCTCATTCCGCCCACCAAGCCTACTTTTTTCATGAATGCTTATTTATTTTCAATGGCTTTTTTATTTCGTTTTTTCGAACTAGGCATATAAGTGATACAATTCCATTGTAGGGCGGATTAAGCCGCTTTTGCTCACTCAGCATCTTCCGGTGAAAATTAGTCCAGAAATTTTTGCAGCCAAACCAGGTCAAAATACCCGCCGTTTTTGTAACCAATTTTCTCAAAACTTCCACATTCTTTATATCCCAATGCCCTATGGAAGTTTAAGCTGGCTATATTTTCAGATGAAATATTAACCAAAATACTTGATATTCTTAAACCCCTGAGCTCACTTTCCAGAATATTGTAAAGCTGGCTTCCAATTCCTTTCCTGGTGCAACCATCTTTTAACCAATATGTTAGTTTAACTGTATGCGAAAAGGTGCTTTCGGGCCTGAACTTATAGGCATACCCAAATCCGATTAGTTCCTTGCCACTGAGGACTACATACCTCGGAAGACTGCTCTTCTCATCTAACATATCTGAGATACTGGTTTTCTGTAAAGGCGTCTCAGAAAAGTAGGAGGTAGAATGAGTAACGTAGTAGTTGATGATCTCTAAAATATCGTCTGCATCGGCCAAGGTCATTGGCCTAAATGAAATAGTTCCCAAATTCAAGGTGCAAGCTATTTGTGATTTTAGTTGGTATTCATTGATGTATCATGCCAGCAATTGGAGTAATCAGGAAACCTACACTGGAATTGAAACAATGATTGAGTTTTGATCGCTTTTCAATTGATAAATACTTAATCATGAATCAACACAGACGTTCATCAACCATCAAAGACCCTGACTCATTTGTTTTTTAATCTTTTCGGCGCCACTTCGCAAAATGCGATGGTCAAAGCATCCATTAACACTTCACTTTCAACCTTGCTTAATTCGATCAATGTCCAACCCTTCTTGCCCCATTTATTCGGGACCGGATAAATAATGGTTTTATCAGCCAAACAAAATAAATCCTGATCTGTCTCATTCAATTTCAGGCACGCTCGCCCGGCTTTTTCATTTAAAGTCGCAAATATCTTCTTCCCCACGCGGAAAGAATGATTCTCAAAATGCGGCTGCTCCGTTGCTTCCCCGAAAGACAAAGCCATTTCCCGGAATTGTTGATTGGTGATCATAGCGAGTCGTACTTAACTGAATTTCAGCACCTTTATCCCTAATTTCCTTCCCTAGTTCTCAGTCAGTTTATATTCCATTGTTTCATGCCACGCCTTTTCGGGTCTGGTTGCAGGATAACCATGTGCAAGGCGATATTTTTTTCGTTCTTTGGTAAAGTCCCACCACACTTTTGCCGGGTCCCTTGTTTCCGCAAAATGAATCGCTAACCTGAACTGGTCCTCAACGCAGGGATCTATCCAATAACCTTTTTTCTGTTCGTACTCGTCGGTCAGCTTTGCCCCATCTTTATTTTTTAGTTCGTCCAGGGAATAATAACCCAGGAATACCAGATCTCCGGCAAATTTTATCCCGATGGATGGCACAGATTGAAATTCAGCCAAAGCATGAATTTCTTTTGCTCTTTCGGCTGTCGAGTTAAGCAACACTTCTAATTCGTCGGGCGCATAGTCGAGGATTTCCATAATTTTTACTTTGCTTTTCTTCAGGTTTGCCTTTTCAAGGTCGGTTAATGGAAGTTTCATGTTTGCAAAAGTCTGTTTCTATTTCTTAAAGATCCTTAATACTTCCAGCTGGTCAGGTCGGCCCCCTGCGGCGCCCTCGACTTCATTTCTTCGGCCCATTTGGTGATAAACATCTGATGGTAACGCAGGCGGCTGATGTAGTTCGGCTGGGTGTGATCGCCATTCCAGCAATGTTCGGCCCGGTCGCCATAATCCACCTCGCAGCCGCAGGAAGGATTTTTCAGTTTTTTAAGCACGTCCTCGGCGGTGTACACGGCATTGTTGAGATAGTAGTTGTCCATATCGCCTACATAAATGTGCATTTTGCCTTTCAGCTTCTCCCCGATTTTGGGCCAGTCCCGCTGAATGATATGGGTCAGGTCGAAATGCTCTTTCCAATATGCTGCAACATTTTTATCGATCACACCCGTCTTTTTGTCCCAGATCCGGGCGGGGTATCCGTCCTTGCCAACCGGTGAAAAAACGGCTTCCCAGATGTCCCACTGCTCGCCGCTCCGGGTTTTATCACCCAATACCAGTTCGAGCTGGTTGAGCTCCTTTAAGGTGGAACTGATATGCCCGAGATAATTGGTCATACCCGGCCGGGGGGTTTGCTTGAAAGCGCTCTCCAGATAATAGGCATTTTTATCCTTATAAAGGTCAATGACGGTATAATGATCAAAACTGATCGGGTCGGGACAGGCCGCATAACAGCCATTGTATTCGTCGGGGTAAAAAACCTGTGCGGCCAGAACTTCCCAGCCACCCGTGGAGCCGCCGTACATAAACCTCGCCCAGCCTTTGCCGATCCCCCTGAAACGTTTTTCAATTTCCGGGATCAGCTCGTAAGTGATCGCATCGCCATAAGGGCCGATGTTCGCGGAATTAACAGCGTAAGAATCGTCGTAAAACTGGTTCGCATGCTGGATTTCGATGGCAATAACCCTGGGAAAATCCGGGCCTGTCCAGAGTTTGTAGAAATTGTAATTCTCCTGCTGGATGATCCTGTTATAGCCTGTGATGTGAAAACGTTCGCTGGTATCCGGTTTCAGATTCTGATCCGGCGGCGTGGTCCTCCAATCGCCGAAATCGGCCGGAAAATGTCCGTGGTATATCGCCAGCGGGTATTTCACATCGGGATGTTTATCCCAGCCTTCGGGCAACAAAATGTGCGCTCCCAGGTAAATCGGCCTGCCCCAGAATTCGCTCAGTAGTTTACTCTGGATCTTAATGTGTTTCACATAATCCGTATCCGCCGGTTCCTTGATGGGCGGGATCGTCTTATTTAGCGCGACAGGATAGGGCTTATTTGATTTTGGATCAAACTGGATGGTTTTCGGGGTAGAAAGCAAATTACCGGGAGCCGTATTCCAATGCTGGCCATCGCCCCGGTCGGCGGGCAATTTCAAAACGTGGCCGTCCTTTCTTCTAAATGTCTCATACAAATGCAATACAACCTGGACCGAATACGTCCCGGCCGGAATGTCCTTCAGGCTTTCTTTGGGATATCCTTCGGCACCCGCAGAAATCGTTTGAGAAGTACCCGGTTTCCAGTTTTCGACATTCACGCCAAAGATCAATTGGGTTGACGGCCCTCCGCTGATCTGGAAACGCGGCTCAGCTTTGTCATGATTGGAAAGGATGAGAAGCAACCTTCCATCCAATGGCTTTTTGCTCAACGAATCGGGCAGGAACACGGAGAAAACCTGGGCATTGGCAAAATAGACCGACAAGCAACAAAGAATGATGAGCAGAAGTTTTTTCATAAAGAAGTCAGGTTTGTTATTTCGTTTGTACCGGATACAAAAGTCTGAATGCATTAAAAACCGCCTGATGCGTGACTGTGGCGTGATCTTCTCCGGGAAGATAATCAAAATGGACCGTAAGGCCGGAGCTCTCCGATTTTTTGATTTTGTCTGCTAATAGGTTGGCATCCACCTCCATGACCCTGGGAACATCACCGGGTGTCAGGCCCTCCTTGCCAACGCCAATGTAAATGTCGGTCTTCTGAACAAATCCCTTTTCGAGCACCACCGATCGGAATTTCAAAAGCGAACCATTATCCCACCACAAGCTCGGGCTGATGATGACATATTTATTAAACAGCATTGGTTTCTTAAACAAGATCTCCGTTGCAAGCAACCCTCCGAGCGACTGGCCAATGATCATTTTGGAGGCACTGGTTTTATACTTTTTTGAAATATACGGCTGCAATTCTTTTTCTATGAACCCAATAAACCGGTCGGATTTCCCGGAAGTGGGATTTTGCTTTTTGTCACTTTCAATGGTTGTAGCAAAAGTAAAATCACGACGCCTGTCCACGTTGGCGATTCCCACAACAATTGATCTCGGGACACGGTCAATCCACGGAAAATTATTGAATTGCACCAGTCCGACAATGTGGATAAAATCCTCATCTGCCGAACCGTCCAACAAATAAATTACCGGATACCTGACAGTGTCGGCAGCATTATATCCTTCTGGCAAATAAATATTAAGGGTCCTTTTTTCCGCTAATTCCGCAGACTGAATTTCTTCAATCAAGCCAAGTACGAATGGTTTAACGGTGCCGCTGCTATTTTGTCCAAATGCGACGGCACCGTAAAGTCCCAGCAATGCAATGAAGATGATGCGCATTCGCTTAGCGTTTTGATGTTTAGTCCCAGGTTATCGTTTCAACTGGATATTGGATTTAAACAGATCGTCATAAAACGCCTTAATTGCGTCTTTCCCGTAAATCCTTTCTAGTTTCCGCACCGTGAAATGCCCACGCGCCATATCCTGGAAATGATTGATAAAAATGGCATTAATGATCGCACCACCCGCCGCTCCAATGGCGGGGATGGCCTGTGCGGCCACTTTTTCGGAAATTTGTAAGCCAAAACGTTGCGCGATATTGGCTATGAATTTGACAAATGCAGGCGAACTCTTGTCTGTCAATGTCTTGGTCACATAGCCCACCACTTCCGAAACCGAAGTAACCAAGGATAAGCGCACGGCGTAATAACCGCTTTCCGAATTGTCGTCTTCAATGCTGGTACCGCCCAATGCAAATACTTCCAGACAGGCTAGTTTCGTCTCGGCATCATTGATCGACTCGCCCTGAGACCTGGCAATATCCGCAATCGATCGGAGCATAATCGTGGTGGAGACGGGCAATTCTACCGCCAGTGCGGCAAAACCAAAAAAGCCGCCAACACCTCCTGTCACTGCCACGCCCACCTTATGCAACACATTGTAGGAACGACCGCCGGGTTTGTCTTTCATTGTGAAAACCGCTGCATCAGAGGCTTTTAACAAAGCGGTCCTCGTGATGTCGCCAATCTTCGCGTTCCAGTTTGCGGGAAGCAGATCCAAAGCCTTTTGAATCGGCATACCAATAAAATCCGTGATTTTTGCCGCAATACCGGGATTTTCAAGGGTGATCATCGCCTGGCGAAGCTCCTCCCGGTGTGCGTCTGTCATTTCTGGTTGCATGAATGATTTCGTCTTCTCCCCCATTTTCGTCCGTGACGCCCGTATTTCTCAAACCGTATTTGTTCCTTAGGTATCAACCGCTTTGGTAGGCTCGTCCATGTGTTTCTGAAAGTCGGCGTAATTGGGCCACAAATAATCCACTTCGTGCCGTAACAGGGATGATTTCAGCAAATTAGGCTTAAAAACCCTGTGTTCCCGAAAGTGCTGGACCAGAATACCCCGCTTCTTTTCACCCAGAAAACGCTTATACTCTGCTTTCAAATAATCGACTTTGATTCGTTCGGAAGGCAAAACTACAAACTGCCAGAATTCGGGCTTGTCCAGCTGCGGTAAGAAGACATTTTCATAATAGTGTAAACGATCCTCCGCAAAGCTTACTTCTCTTGCATGCTGTGTGTCTTGGTCCAAAAGGTGTTCCTCAAATCCCCTGATATTCGCCAGACGCTACGCCTCGTACTTTTGCAATTGATCGGGATTCAGGATTTGCCTGAACACCGACCACTCATAATCCCATTCCTCCCACATGGAAAAAATATGCTTGTCCGAATGCGTGTTATGCAGGTCTTCTTCATATCGGTGAACCTGCTCAGCCTGTTCAAGTGTCAGATTGTAGTGAGCATGTCTGTTCCTGACCAGGTTGATTTGCCATTCATATTCTTCCTTAGTCATATCGTAAATCAAATTACAATTTTCCAGTCAAAATCCGGACCGGCCCCAGCAATCCCGAGGGCGTAAGCTGCCACCAGTCCTGAATGGTAATGTTTGTTTTTGTAAGCCGCTTATCCTGCGGTTTTCCGCGATCGCCGATCAGCCTGTTACGCCAGGTATTGACTACCTCGACTTCCAGCTTGTTATCTTTTTCCTTCAAAATACCCTTTACAGAAACACGCAGCGGCGGTGCCCAGACAATGCCCAGGTCTTTTCCATTGAGTGAAACTTTTGCAATACCGATATCCTTCACTTCTCCCAAATCCAAAAATACCTGCCCGGAATTCAAAATATCGCTTTTAAGGTCAAAACTTTTGGTATAAACCGCCTTTCCGGAATAAAATTTAACCCCTTCTTCATGACGGTCTGTCCAACTGCCCAATTCATGGAAGGTAACATTCGCCGGAGCGCCCCATTTGGGATCAAAAGCCACCTGCCAGTCTCCGTGCAATGTCGACTGCGGTTCCAAATGCAGGTAATTAGACTTGACCGTACCCTGCTGGTTTTTGTCAACTGGATTTTTAAAAACTACAAAAACAGAACCATAAGGGTCAAATTCCAGATCTAAGAACGTCCGCCCGTCTTTTTGGGAAAACGATTGGGCAGGGGCTGTTTCACCCGTTACCGCATTCCAAAGCTCAGGCTGTTTTCCGTTGATGCGGAAGGCTGCAGTTATTTTCGAAGCTGCCTTATTCTGGCTGCTGATAAAGTAATAGTCTGCCGCACCGTCATTGCGGTGAATGAAATCGTATTTACTGCCTGTCTCCTTATCAATAATTTCCATATCATCGGGCACCCCTTTGGATTTGAGGTAGTCTGCGGCAGTTCTCCCCCATACCATTTTCCCGGCGCCAACCTCACGTTCACCGGTAACACCGGGGGCACTTCCCCAAAGGTGATCGGCCATCTTTTTCATCGCCGCCTCGCTGGCAGGGTACCGGACTAGGCTTGCAGTCGTAATCGTTTTTTCACCAATCACCGTGGCCCCTGCTTTTACCAGTGATTCAATCTTTTGCAATGCAGCCAGCGACAGCGTTTTATGATTGGGCAAAACCAGTACACGATATGAAACGCCGTGCGGCAATGTGATACGGGCATTTTTCACCTGCAGTGTAAGCAGCCGTTCCTCATTGATCAGGTCATAATCAAACCCGGGCAATGCTCCTGCGGGATCGTCTTCTTTATACCGGCCGAGGTTTGGTGCGTGATCGCCGTAATAATAGAGCACATCGGCGACCGAAGTGCCTGTCTGATGCATGTAGTGACAGCGTGTAAGGTATTGAATGAAAGGTATTGAATAATTCCACCAGGTAACATTGGGATTGAAATGCGTTCCGGCAAAATATTCCTGCCCCGGCAAGCCCATTGCTTTGGGCGAGGCAGTGAAAGTGTGGAGGTAAACGAGGTTTAGTCCGGCACAAAATTCATGGTCGGCACTCGGTTTCATATCCGACCACATCACATCATTCCAGTGCGGGCCGATCGTGGTAAATGACTCAGCACCAACTAATTTTTTGTTGTAAATCTTGGCTGCGCTGGCGGCCTGCTTCACAAAAAACCGGTCGATCGGTCGTGGTCTGTGGGGTGATGGCGACCAGAATTCGCTCATCATGATCTCGCTGTAACCATAATTTTTCAAGCCGTCAAAAGGCCCGGCATGCGGACCCGCGGATTCCGGCTGAATGCCCATACCATAGGCCAGGGCACGTTTTGCAAATGTCCCGTAATGTTTTTCAGCAATCAAATCCCCCAATGTCTTCCTCAGATCCGACAGAAATCTGTTGCTGACATCCCGGTTTTCAATGATTTTCCCGGCCAGAACGGGCAGGTAAGGAATGGGGTCATAACCGCGGTATTTCACAAATTCATTTTCAAACCCCTCCGTCCAGTTCAGCCCACCCGCTTCGAAACTATCGGTTTGCAGGTACCTCAAAGTTTTCCCTGCCATTGGCCCGATCGCCTTTAGCAGAGGGTCTACATGCGTGTCCCAATAGCGGTTGAAATTCTTTTCACTCAGGTAATCAATCACATGCCCTTGCCATTTGCCACTCGAGGTGGAAACTTCGGCGTTGGTCGGCGTATAGCCAATCCGCAGGATCGTCCAATCGCCTGCAGGCGCCTTCCAGTCGAGTTTGCCGTTTTTGAAATATTTGCCGAGGTTGATCACCTGCTTTAACGTAGCGTCTTCTTCTCCCGGCGACGCGGCAATATCCGTCAGCATCGATCGCGTCTCGGGTGCCGACCCTCCCACCTCGCGCATGGCCGCCTTGTTTTCGAATTCCCTGATAGGCGGTCTGTTCGTGAACGTTTTGGCGGGGATAGCGAGCACGACAATGTCTCGATAGTAGTCGTACCTTATTTTAGGCATGGGCAATTCCTGGCTGACCCGGCTGCCGCCTTTCACCTGAGTTTCAGAAATAACAACCTGTTTGGCCGTTTCGGCGGGGGTAATATCCGGCCCGCCGAGATTCCACCCGCTTTGGATGCTCAGCGACATCACCAACCCAAGCCTGTCGGCCTCTTTGATGGCGTGGACATACAATTCTTTCCATTCTGGTGAGCCAAACATCGGGCCTTCCGGCACCTGCGCGTTATTGCGCTGGTCGGCCCCGCCCGCATCGAAAATACAGGCCCCGCTGAAACCTTTAGCCTTCATTTCTTCCAGATCGCGGGTGATGGTTTCCTGATCGATGTTGCCGTTCAGCCACCACCACCAGCACCGGATACCGTATTGGGAAGGCGGATTTTGAAAAACGGTGTTTTCAATGGTAATGGTGCTTTTCTGGGCTTTGACCGCGGAAAATAGAAAGATGAGACCGACGAATAAGATTGACTTCGGATTTTTAAGGAATGCCATTGCGGGAATTTAAATTGGATCTGACTATAAAAGGGAGCCGTCTTTATTTCCCTAATGCTTCCAGCATCATTTTAATATTCCCAATCACCGTCTGCGCGTCGTCGCGGTGTACGAAGTGTCCGCTATTTGTAAGATAAATAAGCGCGCCTGCCCGCTTGGCGGAATGAATAAACCTCCTCCACCTCAGCATGTTGGAGCTGTTCTTCACTTCAAAAAATTTTTCATGGTCAAAATCCTTGCTCCTGCGCTCGACGGGAACTTCAAATTTTCCTCCTACAAAGAAATAGACAGGCACTTCCGGAACGGGTAAACCAGCGAGTTCAGCGAAATCCGTTTTTCGCAAATCAGTCAAAACCTGTCCTTCGCTCCAAGGTCCATAACTGGCGGAATCCACTTTTGAGGGGACGTAAAGGCGCTGATAGATCATTTCGTCAATTTTCTTCTCCGGCACCCCGATCGTTCTGAATATCTCGTTCCAATCGGCCTTGCTCTCCGTAAAATCGGCCGGATCTACAAACACAAGTCCCGCAATATCATGGGGATAATAACCGGCAAACGCCCTGATGTAAACACCGCCCATGGAGTGACCTACCAGCACATACGGCGGTTCTATTTTGAGTTCATTCAAAAGCAATTTCAGGTTTCCGGCAATTTTTTGTGGGGTTGGAAGCTGAAATACTTTGTCCGATTTCCCCTCGCCCTGTCTGTCATACATAAATATCGGCGCGACTTTTGCCAGGGAATCCCTGACCGTGTCCCAATGCCCTAAACCCGTCCCTAATCCATTCTCAAACACCAACGCGGGCTGACCAGCTTTTCTGTTTTCAAAGCCTTTTGTAAGGATATTATAGTTGCTCCCGTTGACTTTTACGAGTCTTTCCTGAGAGAAAGAGGGAAGCGAAAGAAGCACGATAAAGAGGAAAGTCAATAGTTTCATTTTTAACGGCAGGTTAATCATCTGTTACTGCTTTTTTCTTTTTCCCAGACACGAGTTTCTTTTCTCTTTTGACAGGCGAAACCGATTTGACAATGGCCAACCCTTCCCTTTTGTTTCAAATCTTTAACCTTCGCAAACGAATTTGGATGAGCAAGCTTTAAAAGCATTCTATATACGCTATCAAAACGTTGCCTCTAAAATAATCCTTTTGAACGGATAAAAAACGGGTAGTTTCTCGAACTTTTCATGAAGCAGGTTTTTGTATTCTGTGATAAATGCTTCCCGCGTATCTCCTTCCAGTCTCTCCGTAAATGGTATCAAAGCTGTACCCGAAACCCAGTTAAACAACTCATTGGAATCTTGTAAAATAAGCGGGTATATCTTTTCAAAAACTGTCATCACCCGGCTTCTGTTTTCGAAAAGGATTCTCGCATATTGATCAATATCTAATACCGGAGAATCCCTCGTCCAACCCTTCAATGCAGATTTGAAAGGTTCCTGCCCCGCCAGCTCATTCAGCATCCGATTGGAAATGTTATGATTTTGAGCTGGCATCTGGATCAGCAATTGCCCGCCAGGTTTGAGCATCGAGATGATTTTTGCGAAAACCGTTTCATGGTCATCCACCCATTGCACCGCCGCATTGGAAAATACCAGGTCATATTTTTGGTCCAGTTCAATTTGTTCCTCCATAGACCTCCTTTCAAACCTTACATGCTGACTCGCAAATGCTTTTGAATCTCTTAGCATTTCCTCAGAGGAATCAATCCCCAAAACATCCGAATCCGGGATTGCATCTGCGAGCTTTCTGGTGAGCTCGCCCGTCCCGCAACCCAGATCGATAACGCTCATGCCTGATTTCGCCTTAACCAGCGCCAGCAAGTCATTAAAAGGCGTGAAACGCTCTGATTTAAACTGATTGTAGGTTTCGGGATTCCAGGCCATCGTGTTTTACTTTTTGGGTTTAAAAGAAATCATCCCTGCAATTCTAACACCAGGTTTCGCGCACCAGGGTTCAGATTGCAGGGATGATCATGCAGATTAGGTTACTGTTATTGCCGTTCTTTTTTCTTTTTCGAATGATCTACAATCGCACCAGTTCCGGCACCTACGCCTGCGCCGATCAAACTACCGATCAAGGCACCTTCAGCATGTTTTTTGTTAACGATTGCCCCGGTAATCGCCCCGGTACCGGCACCTACCACTGCCCCTTTGGCGGTGTGGCTCCATTTTTTCTTTTTCGTCGTCGCTACCGGTGCATTGTAGGTATTTGCCGCGATTTGCTGCTTTTCTTCCTCCACTTTTTCTTTCTCACGCTCAGCCATCACCGCGTTCATCGAATCTACCACTGCCTGCTTCTGCATCGCCAGTTTCATCGAATCAATGGTGGCCTGCTGTGCTTTTAATGCTTCTTCCTGTTGGTGTGAATTGCTGTTACAAGCGCTCAAAAGAACGACCGCACATAACATTGAAATGAGAGATTTCATCTTTTTGATGGATGGTTATAAGGCTGCCTCCTCCAAAATCGTGCCATTGCATTGAGGCGCTGATGCCATCAGTGATTTTGTTTGATCAGCAAAACCGCAAAAAGTACGAAAATTGCAAGGGCTATAAAGAGAAGGATAAGTCCAGAAGAAAGAAGCGTTCTGGTCAGGTTTTCTGTGTGAGGGGCTAGCTCAAGATCGAGTTTGGCTTTGATATTCTTCATTGCTGCGGTTAGCTCGCGAGATGATTTGATGGACATCAGAAAACCTGTCCCAATCGCAACACAGATGAGCCCGGGCAACAACAGTCCAAAAATAGCAAATTCCGAGTCACGGTTATCCTTTCCCAAAACATAAGCAATCACTCCACCTGTTATTAAAAAGGTGTAATTCAATGTGTTCAAGGTCAGTTCCATATAAAATTGAAACAGGCTGGTCAATTGCTTGTACTCTTCGAGGTAAATGTTCGGGTCTTTTTGGTCGGTTTGCATGGTCGTGATTTACAAGTTTTCATTCAGCCACTTTTCAGCAGATTCTATTTGCCATAAGTGCGCAATTACATTTCATTCAACGGAGCGTGATAATCAAATGCCCTCCTCATCCACCTGCTCTTGACAGAAATGCGCCCCAATATGTCTTCAAATTTGCAACTTATTTATACCCCTCAATTTCCCGCAGCATTTCCATTGCTTTCACGGTTGGCTCCCACTCCTTCCCGCTGAAAATCAGCCTGAACCATTTTTTATCCCGGTTTTCGTATCTGATATTCTCAAAAAGCCAGATTGCCAGCATCGTAAGTGCAATGGTAACCAGCCCTTGAACCAGATAAAAGATGGGCCCGCCATTGATCAGCAAGCCTTTGCTGATGTAAAAAGTGGTCCAGACCGGGAATTGCAGAAACAACAGACGGGTAATCCAAAGTGTCGAAGATTGCAGTCGCGCGATCCTTTCCTGCGTTTCCAGTAGTGGCTCGCTGATGTCGGTTTGGTAAATGAGCACCATTTGGTAGATGTAAACGCCGATCGCAAGTTTCGTCAACAATACCTGAATGAGGGCTGAAACTGTAAAGAACAGACTCGCATGTCCCCAGGTTGCAATGATGATCATATCCACAAATAGTACCCACAAAATGCCCGCAACAATGGTAAAAATCTTGATCGGTTTCATCGAACCCAATAGCGATTTGATCTTCATACGGGTAATATCTTCGGCGTTTTTCCGGTTTAAAACCAGGTTTTCTTCGAGCTTTTGGTCATACGTTTTCCAAAGAGCCATTAATTCCGTGTCTTCCATTTTGTTTATGGTTTGAATGCCTGAAATTTTTGTTTGAGTTGTTCTTTAATTCTTGAAATACGGGTCGAAACGTTCGTAGCCGTCATCCCAAGTATTCCCGCAATTTCCTGCTGACTGTTTTCTTCGAGATAAAGCAGGATAATCGCCCGGTCGATTTCTTTAAGCTCGCGGATGAACCGGTGCAGCATACTAATATCCGAGTCAAACACCGGCGCATCGTCATCTTCGGCCAGACTAATGATTTCAGGGAGTAAAGGTTGATTGATCCTAGCCCTGCTGTTTTCCTTCCGGTAAAATGAAATCGTGACGTTTAGAGCTATGCGGTACATCCAGGTGGTGATCCTGTACTGTTCGTCATATTTCGTAAATGAAAGCCACAGCTGGATGGTGATCTCCTGGATCAGGTCTTTCCTATTTTCCATGTCGCGGCAATAGGCATTGGCTACTTTATAGATGATGCCCTTGTTGTCCTCGATCACGCTCAGGAAGGTGGGCGCGTCGCGGCTCAGGGGCATTGGTTATTTTGTGTTTTCATGTCCGAATCATTTAAGAATGATAAACTGTTTCTTAATTATTCGCACCAGCTACCGAAATGTCACAAATCGGATCTTTTTAATTCAGCGCCATTCCAAACGGCTTTGTAAGCGGGCTTTCCTTCGATCTCAATATTAAGTTGCTTTTTACCCACATCATAAGTCGATTTCACGCTATCTTCTTCCCAAAACTCATTCTCATAGTTAAACGGCAGTTCTTCACTTGCAAAGGACAACTGCATTGTAGTTCCCGTCTTTGAAAAAACTGCTATATGGAAGTGATTGGGATAACCTTTATCTGCATACATATCGTAACCGGTTGATTGGCCAGCCAGCACGAAAAGTTGGTTATGTTCTTTTAATGGATACTTAAAAGGCACAAAATCGATAGGGCGAAAATCGGTATAGAACTTTTTACCGTTGATTGTCAATGCGTAAACGATATCGAAAGAGAATGTGGAATTGTCTTCGGTACGGTATGCCTGATTGTGGAAAATGGTGTCGACTTGGACTAATGAATTGGTTAGTAGCTTTCCGGCTATATTTTCCGGATTGTTCAGGTTTTTCGATTTGAATAGCAGGATGCCGGTTTGGGGAGGAAAAAGAAAGGCGATATTTTGGGTGCTTATAGGTGTTTCTATTTGGGGTTGGATGGTTTGAGTTGTGGCATTAATCCGTTCCACATGAGCGCTTTTTGCCGGGTAAGTTCCTTTGATGAAGTTGAAGTTGTTTTTTGAGACGACGCTAACCTGGGCGGAAGCGGTTAAATGGCCGAGAAAGATCAAGAAAGTGAGCATCAATTTCATGGCAGCAAAATAACCCTTTAAGATCTCACTTGCAAAAAGAGCCAGAGGCTCGACCGATCTCCTAACCACGGATTTCAATCCGTGGGAGACGAGGAGATGTAGACCTGCTCCTAGCTGACAAAGCCGCATACACAACCGACGTATCGATCGTAGTGTCTGCGGCTCTATGTAAGCTTGCAGCTTTTGCCAGTCCTCTCCGGATTGAAATCCGGAGTTAGGAGATCGGTCGAGCCGCTGGCTCTATGTTGGCTTACACATTTTGCCAGTCCTCTCCGGATTGAAATCCGGGGTTAGGAGATCGGTCGAGCCGCTGGCTCTTTGTTGGCTTGCACATTTTGCCAGTCCTCTCCGGATAGAAATCCGGGGTTAGGAGATCGGTCGAGCCGCTGGCTCTATGTTAGCTTGCAGCTTTTGCCAGTCGTCACCGGATTGAAATCCGGAGTCATTGCGTCTGTCGAGCCGCTGGCTCTGAGTCGCTTGCAATCGCTACTTGGTCAGCTCAACCGCCTTATCAATCTCGGCTGTGAAATTCTTCAAAGCCTCCGTCACCCTCGTAATCCCGATCTCCGCATCCGCCCAGTTTTTCTGTTCGATCGATTCACGGACCATTGGCAAAGTTTTCACGCCGTAACCTGTGTAAAAACCTGGCGCATAAATCTGATGTCTGTACCAGGGACGTTTCGGCAAACCTTGCTCGTTGATCAGGAAACGCTCTGTTTTGTATAAGATCTGGTTTAATTGGGCTAATTTTTCAGCAGAAAGACCGCCTGCTTTCGCCGTAGCGGCTGTGAAAGCATTGGCACTTTCCTGCAATTTGGATAATGCATTTTCGAGCGGCGCGAAATTCAGGTAAGGGGCTACAGGCATGGCAACAATGATTTGCTTGGGCTCTTTTGGATCGGCCACGGCTTCAAACCTGCCTTCTGAAAGCAGCTTGTTATGCTCCTCGGCGGCAGTACGCGCCGTTTCCAGTTGCTTTTTCACGTCCGCCGCATACATCTGTATCGTATTGGAGAAGTTGCCGAATTCAAAAGGTAACATTTCCGCATTGGCAAAACGCAAAATGGAGCGACCGCAGGTTTTTGCAAGCGCCACGCCATAAGCAAAATCGCCGTCTTTGAAACGGATATAGTCATCGTAAGAATCGAAAATAGAATGGTAGTCACCACCGCCATCCTCGCCGCCAAAGCCCAGATTGAGCGACGCAATTCCCAAATGCTGAATAAACGGCGTATAATCCGAGCCGGAACCCAATGCGACAATGCGGAGATCGGAGCGGCTGCGCGCTTCCTGTTTGGCAGTCGGGTTACCGTTGACAATGTTTTCAGAACGCAGCCTTTCGATCACGCTGGTCCCTTTTTCCGGATCAATCACATCCCGACCTACCTGATTGATGAATTTTTCAAGCGTATGAGAGCCGCCCGCGCCGAAGTATCCGCGTCCGTTTCCGTCGGTATTGATATAAACCACCGCCTTTTCTTTCAAAATATCCTGGTACTTCTCCACCCATTCCGTCGAGCCCAATAGCCCGGGCTCCTCGCCGTCCCACCAGCAATAAACGATTGTTCTTTTCGGTTTCCAACCGGTTTTGACCAGTTCACCCAATGCCCGGGCTTCTTCTAATTCAGCCACTGCGCCGCTTACCGGGTCGGCTGCGCCAAATACCCAGCCGTCGTGGTGGTTACCGCGGATCACCCACTGATCCGGAAACTCGGTGCCTTTTAATGTGGCGATTACGTTGTAGCAAGGCACGATGTCGAAATTGAATTCCAGTTTCAAATGCACTTTTGCCGGACCGGGGCCAATGTGGTAGGTAATCGGCAAAGCGCCGCGCCAGGCAGGGGGCGCAACTTGCCCGCCCAATGCTTTCAGCAAGGGCAATGCATCGGAATACGAAATCGGCAAAACCGGGATTTTCATCATCGCCGGCGCTTCTTCCACAGTCAGCCGTTTTTTGTCTCCGCTGGCGTAAAAACCATTGGTCAGTGGATCGCCCGGCGCCTGGGGCAAATCTACGACCGAGCCACGCTGCGCTCCCGTTTCATTTTTATAGGGTCCTTTGGGATACACATCTCCCTGAAAATAACCATCTTCTTTTGGATCTGAGTAAATAATACATCCAATGGCACCGTGCTCGTAAGCTACTTTCGGCTTGATCCCTCGCCAGGAGTTACCGTATTTCGCGATCACAATTTTGCCTTTTACATCAATGCCCAGCTTCGCGAGCTCCTCATAATCCGCAGGTATCCCATAATTCACGAACACCAGTTCGGCGGTAACATCGCCATTCGCTGAATAGGCATGGTAAGGCGGCAACACATCTTTGGTTTGCGCCGAAGTGGCATCTTCTTTAAACGGTTTTTCCATTAAAGATGCTTTGAATTTCGTCGGCTCTGTGAGCTCAACAATCCTCACCTTGGGAGTAGGGAACAGTACATGTACCGTATCGATTTGGGTGTCAAAACCCCAGGATGTTAGCTTGTCTTTGATAAACTGGGCGTTTTTCAAACCATAAGGCGAACCTACCTGGTGCGGGTAGGCGGTCATGAGCTTCATCCAGTCGCGGAGGTTATTGGCTTGCAGTTGCTTGTCGAAGGTGGCCTCAAGATCGATCTCTTTTTTAGCCGTTTCGGTGCCAAAACCCATGAGCTGCTGTGCCTGCGTCCGACCGGCGAGCGCCAGGGAAATGAGGAAAATGTAAGTGTTTGTTTTGCGGAAAAGGTGTCGCATCGTATTGGAGTGATTGATTGGCTGAGTAATGGATCATCCTAAGATAAGGATTGTACCCAAATCATTTCAATGTTCCGCCAAAATCAAACGGGAATATCCGTCCGGATATGGGTATCACGCGCCGGAAAAAGCCAATATTTGCCATTGTCGCCAAAATGCCGCAGAAAAGTCGCTATCAATCTGCGCTATTTCAGGTTAATTTTGCTTCAAAACAATTGAACAATGAGCAAGCCGACGATCTCCGAACAAATCCGCACATTAAGAAAAACCAAAGGCCTTTCGCAAGAAGCATTGGCTGAAAATGCAGGTATCAATCTGCGGACATTGCAAAGGGTCGAGGCCGGACATGCGGAGCCGCGTGGCGAAACATTAAGACTTATCGCCAGCGCGCTCGACGTGCCGATTGAATCATTGTCTGAACCGGACTCATTGTCCGAGTCGGTAGAGAGACCCCGGCTTGAAATTGAAGAAGATCCCGGTTTTTTGAAACTGATGAACCTCTCCGCGTTATCGTTCTGGTTTATCCCGCTGGGAAACGTCCTGCTTCCGCTGGGTTTCTGGATTTACAGAAAAAATAAAATAGCTGGCGTGAAAGAATTGGGGAAACGCATCCTGAATGTACAGATCATCTGGACGATCATCGTTTACGGATTGGCAATTTTCACCATGCTGGGCGCGATGTGGGGCTTATTTCTTATTGATGGGTTCATAGTAGACCCTAAATTGGTTATGGAAATTATTTTATTCCTGTCTGTTGCCAATACCATTTTTATTATCGCCAGTACCTTCAAAATTTCCAGTAGCGGAGAAAGCGTTTTTTCAAGAAGCTGGAAACTGATCCAATAAGAGCGTTACGACAAAACCAGCTCCATTTGAATGTTACAGCGCTTATAAGGCGTGCCGCGGCCCGTCACTTTTCTGAAACCCAGCTTGTGGTATAGGTTGATAGCCGGTTTTAGAATGGTATTGCTTTCGAGATACAGCTTTTTTGCACCAGCGGATTTCGCTTTCTCAATCATTGCATTCCCCAATAACCAGCCAATGCTCAGCCCTTGGGCATGCGGAGAGACAGCCATTTTTGCCAGCTCAAAGTCATAATCCGGATCATCCATTTTCAGCAGCGCACAAACTCCCACGGGCTCACTTTTGTACAAAGCCACCAGGATGTAACCTCCACGATCGAGGATATACGCCTGAGGGTTATCGAGCGCTTTGTAATCCGCCTCCTCCATTTGAAAGTAAGCAGAAATCCATTCCACATTTAATTCTCGAAATGCCCCCTGGTATGTTGGTTCATACGGCACGATTTCAACATACCCACTTTCCCGAAGCTTACGGGTTTCCTTCACCCGCTGAAACAAAGATTTTTGCTCCAGAAGAAACTCCCATTCCTCGATCGCCTTCCAAAGATCATGACTGGCCTGCGCCGAAATCTCCTCGATCGCATTGTTCACATCATCATATTGCGACTGGATCCTGCCAATGATCTCCCGCCCCGCCTCCGAAAGCTGCACCACATTCCGCCGCCCGTCGGCTTCGTCCTTCCCTTCCCTCACCAGCCCTTTCTCCGCCATTTCCCGGATGATCTTGCTTACCGAAGGCTGCGAATGTCCGATTTCCGTCGCGATCTCCGTAATCGTCACATCATCCCGCTCTGACAAAACGTAAAATACTGGAAACCATTTGGGCTGCATATCAATGCCATACAAATCATAAATCGACGAAGCATCATCCGTGATTTTCGCAGTCAGCATCCGGAGGCGACTACCTAGCGCCATTTTGCCGGTTTTTTTGAAGAAGTTCATTTTTATATTACCAATTACATAAGTGGTTATGCAAATATAGATAAATTATGACAATACAAGCAAACAGAGATTATCAGACAAGATATCGTCCGATGCGCGGGTCTTCCAGAAGGTTGAATTGACCATTTAAACGATCGGTCTCCATCGATGATCTTTATGATCAAACCACAAACCGTCCGGCGAACAAATTAATCCCTGGCGGGTTTCAGCCAGCCAATAGGCAATTTCAAAAGCCACAACTTCGAACATCGTACGATTTTGAGAAATTCCGAACTCCAATATCACCACGGATTGAACGGTTTTTAGATGCTTGACCACATCGGCAGGTAAGCTCTTCTGAGATATTTCCATAAGCTCCTCATTTACACGCCCCCTTTCAACGTAAGTCGTAATTTGGACCGGCCGCTTTCCCTCCAGATAAAATTCCAGAGGGCTGGATTCCCATTTCAGCGCATTCATGAAATCATCGACCTCCTCCTCTTCGATGCCTAATGCCTCGGCCAATGTCCACCAGTCTGCGGCAGAAATTCCTGAACGAATTTCATCGACGCTTAATTTTTCTAATTTTTCACGTAAATAGATGGTAATGTAGTTTGGCATAGCAACCGAGTTTAAAATATAAATCCGGCGGCAAGAGAAACGTTTCTATTGAACTTCACGAAATGTAAAATTTATCCGGCAGCGCCTACTTATTCATCGGTTTTGCCTTAAATGTTTAATACTCCGCAGGGCTGCTACCTGTTATAGCCTAAGGATTTAATTGTACATATCCACGCCCAGCGGGGCGCCTGTTCTATCGGGATGCACGCCCCGCTGGGGCCATTCTATCTCAAACCGTCGGCACTGTCCCCCCGTCGATCACATACTCCGTCCCGGTCAAATACACTGCCCGCGGCGACACCAAAAACCCGACCAACTCCGCAACTTCCTCAGGCAATGCTGGCCGGCCCATCGGGATTCCACCCAAACTATCCATTACCATTTGAATTGCCTCTTCAATCGTTTTCCCTGTCCGGTCGGAAATTTCTTTCATCATTCCCATGGCACCATCCGTCTTGATCCAGCCAGGCGAAACGGTCAGCACCCGAACACCTTTCGGCGAGACTTCATTGGACAGACTTTTGCTGTAATTAACCAACGCCGCCTTCGCCGACGCATAAGGCAAAGTGGAATCATAAAGCGGCAAACGCGCCTGGATAGACGCAATGTGAATGATCACTCCTGATTTCTTTGCAAGCATTCCAGGCAGAAAGCCCCGATCCAGCCTTACCGGCGCCAGCAAATTAGTCTGCAAACCCAGCTCCCAATCGGCATCGCTCAACACCGCAAAACCACCGCCGGGTGACCCGGAGCCTCCCAGGTTGTTGATCAAAATATCCAGTCCGCCAAATCGCTCATTGACCTCACGGGTCACTGCAGCAGTCCCGTCAGGCTTGTTCAGGTCCGCAGATATAAAATGAAATTCAAAATGGTCGAATGCAGGCTTATTCCTGGCGGTGATAATCACCGTCGCCCCGGCTTTTGCCAGTCTTTCTGCAATCGCCTTTCCCGCACCTTTGGTACCGCCGGTCACCAGTGCAACCTGCCCGGCGAGTTCCTTGTTGAAATCAAATGAATCGTTCATAGTTTGTTTTTTTTACAAACTTAGGTAGTATGATCCGCCCATGTAAGTACGGAAAAACGATTCCGATAGTGATAAATTTCTCCCTGTAACCCATTCATTACAATTCCATTACCTTTGTAACCATGTACGAAAGAAAGATACAACCCACCCTGAACTGCGGCCTGGACCTGGTCGGCGAAGTACTGTACGGCAAATGGAAACCCCGGCTGTTGTGGTTCATCCACGAAGGCTTCCAACGCCCCAGCGAGCTGAAACGAAAGATACCCGATGCCTCGGGCCGGGTATTGCATATGCAGCTCACCGAACTCGAAGAGCATGAGCTCGTTGCCCGTTTCATCTACCCGCAGGTGCCGCCCAAAGTCGAATATGCGCTGACTTCCCTCGGAAAGTCATTGATCCCGGTGATTGCCGCCCTTGGGCAGTGGGGCGATCAGCATGAGACTGAACTGAAAAGGGTTATTTCCAAGCGGTTCAAAGACGATTTTTCCTGCTAGGCCCCACAGACCAGCGGCGGCGACCCTTACCTGCGGCCATTACTTTCCCTGAGGATATCCCTCGCCTCCATTAAAGCAAACCCTAACAGGTTGAGTCCGCGCCACTGATCGGGACGGAGGGCTTCTTCCCTATCTTCTGAAAGCCCGATACCCCATACCTGATCCAGCGGACTGGCCTCCACGAGGATCCGGTCGCCGGTTTTGAGAAGAAAATCCTTGAAATCGGGATGCTGGCCAAATTTATGCGCGTTGCCCTCGACGACGATTTCGAAACGCTTTTCATTCCAGACCTGCTCGTCGAAGTGCAGTACTTCCCGGCCAAGCTCTTTCGCAGCTCCAGGCTTTTCGGCGGCAATGATTTTCGCAAACGTGTTTAAATCCCTGAATAAACGGGCTTTTTCGGCCATCATCCAATGCTCGGCGGTCCGATATTTTATACCGTCAACTTCAAAGGGTAATTCAAACCATTGGCTAAAACAGAATTTCCCGATTTCTTCATTGTGTTTCCTGGTATGGCCCCAAAAGAAGATGTACTTGAGATTTTCGCCTTTGTTGAATTTGTCAATAAGCGCTTCCCGATTATAGTGGTGTTCTCTCATTCGTAAAAATAATTATATGCAAATCTGGCTACTTCCTCAACTCCTCCAATTTCTTCTTCGTCTCCTCATTATCCTTGATCGAAAGCGCCTTTTCAAACTGCGCGATTGCATTCGCCGTATCCTTTTTAGCCACAAAATAGTCGCCGTACGAATCATACACATTCCAGCTTGCCGGATAATTAATAGTATTCAGTTTGAAAAGACTTTCTGCCTTTTTCAGGTGCTTGCTCGTCATTGCCTGGTAACCCATCGAGTTAACCATCTCTTCCGGCGGTGCAACCTTGTAGCCAAGTTGTTTGGAAACATGGGTATAATGCTTCAGGAGTTTGTCGGTCAGGACAGTCGTACTGTCTTCAAAATCGTTATCCGTGAGCTTTAAGTTATAGAAATCAAAGATGAAACGCAGCGCGTCGTACGCTGTAATGAAAGGGACAGAGCTATGCGTGTCGTCGGGATAATACTTGCTTTTGTAACGTAGCCCGTTCTGCGGATTCGCTTTCGCATGTTTGTCCAGGTCAAAAATCGAGCGGATATGGCCGTTCATCGAAGTGGTATCCTTGGGCAGTTTGGCTAGCGTCATTCCGTCGCTCATGGTATTGGCAATGCCGAGGTATATGGAAGTACCAGTAAATTTCTGCCCGCTCAATGCCCTCTTAGTCGTTTTCAGGAAATTCATATGGTCGTACCACATGCTCGGGTCAATGCAGATGTAGGAGTTGAACATATTAGGCCTGTTGATCAGCGCATTCATCACCGCCAACCCGCCGAACGAATGTCCGATCAGCATTTTGTAAGGCGCAGTCGGGTACAGCGAGTCGATATGCGGAATCAGTTCTTTTTCGATAAATGACAGGAAATTATCCCCTCCGCCGGTGTTTTTGGAAAAAGTGCTATCCATGAACGGCGGGTCCACAGCCACATGCGTCGGCGTAAGGTCGCGCGTCCGGTTCGTGTTCGGGATCGCCACCACGATCATCTCGGGCACCAGCGAATTCCCATTCACTGAGCTCAACTGCTCGATCATCCCCACCACCGAACTAAAATGCGCATCCCCATCCAGCAAATACACCACCGGGTATTTTGTTTTCGCATACAGCCCATCCCCGCCGTTGGGGACGTGGACCATCACCTTACGGTTTTCGCCCAATATTTTGGAGTAAACGGAATCGATTTTGCCGATGGAAATGGTGTTTTTGTCCTGGGCGGTTGACAGGTAGGAGGTTGCTAAAAGTAAGAGGAGGAGAAGGTTTTTCATATTAAAAAGAGCTAACAATATATCAGATTCTTATATAAGAGAACAAAGTCTTGAAGTTACTGGCAGAACCACATCAAAATATCAAGGTTATTGTCATGCTGAGCGAAGTCGATGCACGTTTCTGGCTGGCTACAACGTTTTTTGCATCCTGCTTCTTGCACTTCGACTCCGCTCAGTGTGACAAAGCGGGCTCACTGCAACAAAGCTACATTTGTCACGCTGAGCGCAGTCGAAGCGCCCTACTCCTCCCCAACCCTCCCAACCTTCACCTCCCCATCCGCCTCATAGCTCGCAAATATCAACCCTTTCGAACCTACAGCATGTTTCACCAATTTAAACCCGCCCGGCATCGTCCCACCAGCGAAAAGCTTTTTCCCTTTGCCCAATACCACCGGATAAATCCACAAATTCATCTGGTCGACCAGGCCATTTTCAAATAAGGATTGGATAAAATCAGCGCTGCCCCAGATATGCAAATCTGGCCCTTCGCTCGTTTTCAGGGCTTTTACCTCTTCAATGGTATCGCCATTTAACATAACGGTCCCCTCCCAGCTGGATTCAGTCCGCGTTTTCGTGGCCACATATTTTTTGATCGCGTTGAATTTGTCTGCGATCGGGCCGGATTGATTTGGCCAATAGGGTTCCCAAATGTCGAAGGTGACGCGGCCCAGCAGCAGATCGTAATCCTTCTGAATTGCTTCGAAGATCGTCTTCCCTGTTATATCGTCCCCATATTTCGCGCTCCATCCGCCCAGCTCAAAGCCGCCTGAGGTATCTTCATCAGGTCCGCCTGGTCCCTGTATCACACCGTCCAAACTCAAATGTTCATTGATGATGATCCGTCCCATGATATTGAAAGTTAAAGGTTTCTAAATGTTTGACAATGCAAATTTAGACGGCATTCCTCAAACATCCGGGCGGCAAAAACGACATTCTCAGGGGGCAATTACGGCAAAGATTTTTCTTCGCAATCGCCTCTTTAAAAGCCCGGTAAGCCTCAAAATCCCAAAAATCATGCGTCAGATTCAGCCCCTGGTTATCATAAGCCTGCGTTTTCTGGGGTTTCGTCTCAATCTTCATCAAAGATTTCCCAATACCCGTCATCAATTTCGGCGCGGGCAGATTATGAATGTAAAAAGTCTTCGCCCTCGCCGCCTGCATATGGGCCAAGTGACTGTGATTGGTTTTGTCGTCGTCGACGTGGTGGTCGTGCTGCGAATACCGGGCAGTAGCCACCGCCAGGAGGCAAAAAAGTGGCAGTTTTTTCATTTAGAAATGAGTTGAGCTACGTTTAGTCAGTTTCCTAATTTAATGTATTTCAACCGATTCTGTGAATGTACTTAGTTATTGGTTGTTCCATCATTTTCGCTCATCCCAGCTTTTCGCATTTTGCACCGCGTCCTCCGGCTCTCTTACTTTTTGTCTTGATACAAAAAAGTAACAAAAAAATCAAGGCGAAAAAAAGCTTCAACCGCACATGCCATACGCACCCCCCGCTTTTTCGCCAGGCAAACGCACATTTAGTTTGGCATCTCAATAATATTACATTTGAACTTCTTCACTAATTTCTATTTTGCCAACTAAAAAAATGTGCGTGGGGCTGGCAAAAAAGCGGGGTGTGCGCGGGCTATGGGCGCGGAAGCATTTTTTTGCCTTGATTTTTTGGCGGCCGCCGCGCGGTTCTTTTTGTATCAAGACAAAAGAACAATGACCGGAGGCAGGCGCTGCAAAAATCATTAAACCCGTTATTAGCCAAAAACATCAGTTAGAAATATTATCGGTCATCAAAAGCCACAAAAACCTCCTTCCTCGCCCCCCTCTTCTTCCTCACCGGCGCCACTTCAACGACAACCGGCGGGACCAGAGTAATCTCCAATTTCTTTTCAGAGTACTTTACCGTTACCTCCTCCCCACACTCAAAACCCAAATCTTGCAGCCACTTCCCGGCAAGCCTGATCTCCGGGAAGTGTGCCGCCCCGAAATGTGCTCGCTCAAAATACTTTTCGCAGATTTTCAGGCGCTTTTCGCCGGAGATTGAAATTTTTTCTTCGTGTGTCATAGTTTTAGTAATTATTTCATAGCGATAAATGTTTATCGCAATAACGTAAATGTTACGCACCAAATCATAAACTACATGAAGATTTGTCAATTTTAGGTGTGTAGGATAATTCTTGAAATTGCATTAGATAGCAAGAAATAAGCTTCTGGTGCTCAAAAATGCGTTTAAATAGGATCAAACTTGTCTTGGTAGAAAAGGAGAAAACTAGCAGGGATCTGGCCCGGCATCTCAACAAGACTGAGTCTACCGTATCACGCTGGTGTACAAACGAAGTTCAACCTTCGGTAGAGATACTTTATCAGATTTCGGTGTTTTTGAAGGTTGATATTCGGGAGTTGTTGGTGAGTACGAAAGAGTAGATGAACCTAATATAACTAACGCATACTAATGGTTAATGGAAGATAGGGCAGATATAACACCGACAATAATAACATGGGCTCGAAAATCGGCGAGGATGTCTAGACAGGCCGCCGCCGCAGAGCTTTCCATATCCTCCGCTGAACTCCAAAATTGGGAAAACGGAACTAGTAAGCCGACAATCAAAGAGGCTCAAACTCTTGCAAAAATATACCAGCGACCCTTTGCTATTTTCTTCCTTCCAGAGATTCCAAGAGGCTTTAGAGTTTTAAAGGATTTTTGAAATCTACTTGATAACCTTCATATTGCGATTAATGGCCTTCAATCCATTGTCCTGTTTAAACCCATTTAGAATGAGACGATAGAATTGCTACAAATTTGCGATAACTGATAACTAACAAAGCTATGAAACTCACTCCTGCCCGTGCTCAACTATTTTATGCATTGTTTGCGTACGAAAGCATGGGCGAGCATAGCAGCCTCTACACGGCCAACAAGCTGGCTTACTTCTTCCAGCGACTCGGGCAACCTCTGCAACTGACATTCACTCCCCATCATTACGGCCCTTATGCGATTGGTGTTGAAAAGGTTTTATATGCTCTGAATGGTGCCTTTTTAAAGAGAATGGAGCAGGGACAAGCAAAAGCATCTCAGCCTCTTATGCTCAATTACGAGAAGTGGCACGAGGTAAATAACTACATTAAAAATGAACTCAGCCCCGAGGCAAAAGCAGTAAACCAGAAGCTCCTTACATTAATTGACGGATTCAGCTCCGACTTATCATTGGAAATATTGGCCACCACCGATTTCATTCTCCAAAACAATCCGGATTTTGGAATTGATGAGATTATGGATAAGATCAAAGCTTGGCGTATCAGGAAGGGTGAGTTGATTAAGAGGGAGTATGTGGAGATTGCGTTGGGGCATTTGAAGATGCGTCTAGGTTTAGGAGTTTCATAATTGCTCAAGACTTAGAAAACAAGGTATCCTAAGAGACAAAACCCTGAAAAATACATTGTCTACTCTACCTATAAGAACCCAAGTTAACAGCCATTGCACCCTTGTATGTAAAACCTATCTCGAAAGTTATTTTTTGATCTTTTTTCAAGAGATGCCAGTTATCGGCATTTTCTTCTGGATTGAAATAAATACTGCTTGATGTATCTTCGCGTTGAATAAAGCCATAAGTGGTCTCTATTTTTCTAATAATCCCTTTAAATCTTTTAGGAAATCCGTTACTATAAACAATTCCTTGAATTCTATTTTTTATATCAAAATTTATTCTCGTATTATTAAACAGTTCTTCAAATTTATCAACAGCGTCTTGCATTTCACCACTCAAATATAAGTTTCTAGCATACCAGAACTTAGCATTATATCGATTGTCACCCGGGGTAAAAGATCTTCTTAGATAGTGCTTTAATTCATTGTAATTTTCTGAATCATTTTCGTCAATCAGCATTGCTATCTTGAAATTTACGTCCTTATCATTAGGAACTAGTTTAGCGGTCTTCTCTAAGGTTGAAGTTGCACCAATAATATCACCTTCATTTTGGAGTATCTCAGAATATCTTATTGAGATAAATGGACTAGCAGGGTTTATTTCATATGCCCTTTTAAGAACCTCCTTTGCAGCTGGAGTGTCCTTAAAAATTTGATTTAAAGATGCTTCCAATCCGAGCAGCGTCTCGTCTAGCGGATGCTTTTGTTTAGCGATATTCAGGTACTTCTCAAAATCCCTAACCATCGACTCGATTGCATTATCCTCCCTTTTAAGTATTTCCTTTTTTATTTTGTATAAAAATACTTTTAGAAGTGTGTGATAAGGATGCGACGATTCCAATTGTTTCCTTATCAGTCGATAGCAGATCTCACTTGCCTCTTGCAAGAACTTGTTCTGTTCAACGATATAATCTGACTTTTCGGCCTTTTTCAGTGACAATTCAGCCATACTATGTAGAAGAATTGGGTCATTTATAGAAATCTCCAATGCCCTTTTTAAGTATTTTTCTGCATTTACTAAGCTTCCTCCAGATATTTGCATCTCATAAATAGCTCTTTGCTGCTTTATTTTCGCGTTATCCGGGTTTTTTTCCTCCGCTATATTGAACAAATTTCTGACCATTATTGGATCACTAAAAATGTAAATAAGCTTCCTAGCATTTGTCATTGCGTGGCAAGCTGTTCTATCACTTTCAAAATCCGTATTTAAATAAGCAAGAATTTTGGCATAATGGTCAAAGCGTTCCTGAGCCGATGTAAGGACGGTTTCAAATACCATATCAGCAATTTGTTTATGCCTTGTCAGGTAGACGTAATCATTAATATAATAATCCCTCTTATCAAACACGATAAACTCTAGTGGCTTAAATAGACGCTCCTTAAATTCTTCGAAATTAATTCCATGCACCCTTGCGATTAGGCCAGCTCTCGCGGAGGCGCCGAGTCTATGCAAAATGCATATTGTCAGATACATCTGTTTTGCTGATTCACTATTAATCTTATCATACTCGTCTCGAATAATTTCCTCAAATGGCTTCCCCTGGGTAGCTTCATACAATGCTACTAATAATTCTCTGTTTGCTTGTTCAGATAAAGCACTTCGTTGTTCTGCCTTTGTTTTCCTTTCGAGTAATCCGAGAGAATTATGCCTGCTAAGCAAATCGAGTAATGCATCTATTTCTCTGTTATCTAGGTATTTGAGGGTGTAATATTGCGTGAGATAGCTTTCTAAAGGTTGACAATCTGTATTCCAAACATTTGTCCTCTCAGTGCATATTATCGATATTTCAATGTTATCGTTTTTACATTTATCTAAAAACCGTCTTATATCTTCATCGCGGCCAGAAACGCCATCAATAAAAAAAAATATTCTCTCTTTTACATAGTTATATAGCTCAGAAATAGGGTCATAAGACAATTTTGAACCCGGCTTAAGGTAAATGCACAATTTATCAAACATGTTTGCAGCATCCCAAGCAATTCTTTTTAAAATCACGCTTTTTCCGGAACCAGCGTGCCCTTTTATTAGAATTAAATTTTGAGGAGATTTTTTGTGGTAACTTTCCTCGATTATAACTTCCGAAATTATTGGATCTGTTAAATTTCTCTTCACATCCAAATTACGAGAAATAGGATCCCAATTCGCAAAGTAGCCCTTATAAAAAGCCTCCGCCCTGGTGTTCTCTGTTGCAAAATTTGAATGGATAAAATCTGTCTCCTCATTTATTAACCTTAAAAATTCAGAAGTCGGTTTAACGCTAGCTACATCAACCGAAAACTTATTGTAAATTGGGTGATCTATGTGATTTCGTAAACTTGATAAAATTCGATTCTGTGGAGAAATTACTTTATCAAGTTGTCTTAAAAAGTCTTCAAACCCTGACCTTATGACCGAAATCTTTTTTAACTCCCAAAGTTTTACCTCCTCATCCTTAATAAATGGAGACACCATATAGGATCTAGGCCGCTTCTCTAGTGATTTTTCAATCTCATTTAATATCCCTCTAATATTATAGTCGGCCATTCCATAACCCACGAATAAGAAAGTATAATCATTTGCTAGCTCCTTCAATCGATCAAATAGCCTGCTCCTATGTTCTCTATGTGTAATATATTGATCAATAGTAAGGATCAGTGGAATGGTATCATCTTGTATATAGTTGATACAACCATGTAGTTTGTAGTAGGGTAAAGTGTTAGTTTTAGTGAAGATGTCCTGTTGCCTACTGTCTTTTACAACAACTGATAATTCCTGGATCTTACTGTTTTCATCATAGACCCTCTCGATAATAGTATCATAGTTTGTGGTAAAAATTGATTTCCATACAAAGGTCGATATCAAATGGTGAAAGTCTGATGGAGCATATTTTGAAAATATATCAGCAACAAACCTCTGAACCTCTGTTAGTCCTACTATAGAATTAGCTAGTTCTGCAACATATGACAGCGGGCTGCCGAGATAACTATCATCTAGAAATTCCTTCGCAATCATATTAGCCAGCTGCTGACCTAGTGGAATTTTTTCTGGAACCGCACTCAGGGCGCCAAAACTCGCACCTGAACCTAAAAACAGCACACAATTTCCTTGTTCAATTTGTTTAATCAGATGGTTGGATATTTCTAGATTCATTTTTGAGGTTTCCGATAGAGGTTAAATTTTTTCCCGAACGCTATGAAGATTGCGCAGCATATAAAACCAGCAACTTTTCATGATATCAATATCGCATGAATGTTGGATGGAATTTTGGGACTATTTTGAGTCAAAAGCTTAGCATCCGATAACATTTACTCTGTGAAATTTTCTAGTTTGAACTATTATCTGTCGAAAATCCTGAATTCTGCATCAACGTTACTTATATGGCGCTATGATAGGCTGCGGCAAGCTCTAAACGGAATATTTACGGCACAAACTAGCAAATTGTACTATCCCAACAAACACCTTCCCTATCAGAAGAACTTCCCTCATCCTCGCATTTCAAGTAAACTATTGACAACCAATCCACGTTTAGCAAATTGAAGGCAATTAAACACATTTAAAAAACTGTAAATATTTCCCTCATTTCATCACTATTTTAATACCACAGAAAAGCGCCTCACAGAAACACAGGGCATTGAAAACAGAAATACCATGATACAAGTACAAAAACACACAAAACAGGACAAGTCGAAAAACCAGTCTCAGGAGTTTACAAAAAACCGTTACTCCGTACTTTACACATTGAAAGGCCAGTACCAACACGTGGGATGTTCGTCCCAGGAAGAGGCGCAATACGTGCTGGGGACGCTCATGACCGACGGCAACCGCATCCCCATCGGCATCTACGACTCCAAAACCGACACCTTCGAATTCGAAATCATCGGCCAATACTTCCACGCCCAAGACCCCGCCACCGACCAGCAGGAACGTCTGCAGGAAATTCTAACCGTTTCAAAAGCATTGAGACGGAGAGATGGCAGCTGGCAACCCGGGGTGCTGGGGAGAGTTAGTTTTTTTGCGTAGTTAGCAAGAAGAAGGTCGCTGTCTTTGGCACAACGACTTTCTTTATTTTAACTGAAATAGGATTTTGAGCTTTAAGTCTAGCTCGATCAGATCTAGGCCGGACAATTCGCCGAGGAGCCCTTTCGCAAGCCATTTGTCCAGCGTTGCGATTTTACTTGTGCGTATTAAAGATTGCTTTTTAAGTCCGTTTGTTGGACTCGGCGTGAGCTGGATATCGGTTGGTTCCTGATAGCTTGTGTGTGACGTGATAAAGCAGACGGTTAAATCGGACCTGCTTTCTGCCAGTATAACAGCGGGCCTCAGTTTACTTCCGCTCAAATCGGTAAAAGGAAAAGTAATGAGTACAATGTCACCTTTCGCCATCGTATACCACTTTCAAATCCGCTACTGAGTAAACGTCCTCTTCGTCATCCAGGAATTCAAATGAGGCACTTTCCGCGACCATCTTCTCGATGCTCTCAGTAAGCTGATTTTCTTCGTAGCGTTTTCTGACAAAATCCGCAAAATCAGATATTTCCTCGGCTTTGTCCTGTGGTAGCTGGTTGATCGCTTCTACTGTCCGTTCTATGATTGCTTGTTTTGTCATCATTGGGTTATAGTTTGTGTATTCAAATATAAGGATTTGTCTGGCTATTACACACGCCCAAGACCCCGCCACCGACCAGCAAGCAAGATTACACCAAGTCCTGACCGTCTCAAAATCACTGAGACGGAGAGATGGCAGCTGGCAACCCGGGGTGCTGGGGAGGGTTAGTTTTTTTGCGTAGTTAAGCCCGGGCGAACCAGTTTTCCATCTGGATCCAGCTCAGACGTTGAAAGTCTTTCTCATTATCTGTTACAAGTGTAAGCTCATGTGCGATGGCAGTGACTCCGATCAGGAGATCAAACTCGTCGTGCATGGGCTTTCCCATTTTACGCAGCCTGACTTTTTCCTTGGCATAAAGTGGAATCGAACCGTAAATGGGAACGATCGAAAGGCCGTTGACAAAATTATCGACCGCTTGGTGGGATTTGGAAGGGTCGCTGCTGTTTTCCGCTCCGTAGCGGAGTTTGACCACGGTGATTTCGGATATGAAGCAATTTTAACGGCCCTTGTCACGGATGATCTTATTAAGATCAAGCTTACCACGGAGAAAGAAAACGCAAATGCTGGTGTCTAGCAGATACTGCATTAAAGATAAATGTCTTTTTTTCTGAATTTCCTGCTGGCTTTAATATCGGCTGATATTTCTTCTGCGGATTTTTCAGATGAAAAAGCTCCAAAAGATTTGAAGAAATTCTCGTCCCGCTCTGCCTTTTCAGTTTTCAGGGACTTCGATAGTGTGTCGATCAACGCCTCTTTACCCGACGAGCTAAGTCCTTCAAAAAGACCTGAGTAGGTTTCAACGATATGTCTGTCGGCGTAGCTCACTGGCAAAATGTTTAGGGCAAGTTAAGAAATTCTTCTCTAATGAGCTATACAAGCTGATCTGTTAGCCAAGCAACTCATCGGAGACACAGAGCTGAATTGCCGCTCGATGAAAAGATTGTAAATGATCAGGAATGGGTAGCTCCGTTGTATTAATTGTAAATGGATAGCCCCTTACCTGATAGTATGTGCAATTTTGTTTTACAAGTCTCACCTAATTGAAAAAATAGTCTCATTAAAAGAGAACTATAAGATCACAACTAGTCCTACACACATTATTCACGGCATATCATACATTCTTTTAAGCACTGGATAATGGCAAGGCATTTGCAACCTTATATGATTAGCTAATCTTTTAGGCATCGCACAGAAAAGCCGTGATATTTACCACCATGGTTTCTGCCTAAAGCTTCGCTGTCGAATCGCAAATACCACGCCCAGGCATCTACATCGTCATACGCTGTGCTACTCCAAAATAGTGAAGTGCCATTGCTTGAAGGAATAAATCCGCTTTTGCCACGAAAACTGCTGTATAAAGCTGTAAATCCGCTTGAATTTGTAGCACCAACGTTTGGGCTTGACCAAGATTCCGTTCCTGTTGCTTTCATTTTGCCACCCGCCACAAGTTCGCCACCAAGAAATTCCGCCAATATCGACCATTCTTTATCAGTCGGTACATGCCAACCTTTAGGAGCAAGTTTACCTGTATTTACAGCATGCCAATTATACAAAGCACCCGTAGTTTCCTTATTAGTCACATTATCATTATAATAGCAGTAACCGGGCGAGTTTAGCTCATACCAGGCTTCAGCAGTATCTGATATAAATGGGATTTCAGTGCCGTCGTTGTATTTTGTGGTTTTTAAATTTTCTACCATCCATACTTGGGTATCAATGGCTATCGTGTGATAAACGTTGCCGTCGGTATCGGTTATTGTTGCTGTGTTCTTGTCCATTATGTGATTGTTTGTATGCAAAAGTATTTATTAAACCGGTGTACTTTTGATATCAATATCCTCAAGGATACCAAAGCGGTTTAACTATGAAAGGAATGACAGAGGAACAGGCAATGCGGTATTTACAAGATACCCTATTTGTCGTTGGCGGTAAATGGAAGCTGCCCATATTGAGGGCAATACACAGTGGAAATCATCGCTTTCGTGATATACAACGAAGTTTGCCTTTAATTACAACGAGGGTTTTGTCAAAAGAATTAAAACACCTTGAAGAGAACAAGTTAGTAATCAGGACGGTTTATCACACGCCGCTTGCAGTTGAATACAAAGTGCCTGACTACATGCACTCCCTATTGCCTGTCATCAAAGAAATGATTTTATGGGGTAAAAACCACAGAAAGAAAATTACTGAGAAATGTAAAGATAATTGTAAAATTTAAGCACCATCGAACATGGTCAGATGATGGTTTATTTAATTAATGCCGAGACGATGACATTGGTATCAATGACGATTTTTTGCATTCCTAACCGCTTTTACCTCATCAGTGATTTCTTCCATAGTCATGGCGGAAATCCCATATTTCTCACAAATCGCCCTTTCCCCTTCTAAACCAACACTCCCCCACCATCCACAACCACCACCTGCCCGGTCCCGAAAGTCTGCTCCATCAGATACACATAAGCCCGCGCAACCTCTTCCGCCTGGCCGACATGCTTTACAGGAAGTGACTCGGCGACAGACGCGTAAAACCCATTGCGCTCACTTTCAGGCATATTGCCCCACAAGTCCGTGGCTACCACGCCGGGTGAGACGATATTGACCCGGATCGGGGCCAGCTCCATCGCCATGGCGCGGGCGAAGCCTTCCATCGCCGCGCAGATGCTCGCGTCCAGAGACCAACCTGCATTCGGGCGGTTGGCTGCGATGCCGCTTGTGAAGACGACCGAGCCGCCGGGATTGAGCCGCGCCGAAGCGTGTTTCACGGCCGTGAAGGCGCCCCAGTAACGGATATCCCAATACTTGCGGGCAAAAGCCACGTCCGTATCGCTGACATTCCCCAGCACCAGATTTTCACCAGCTGTATAAACCAGGTGATCCAATGCGCCGATTGTTTCAAATGTTTGGTGAATCTGCGCTTCATTGGTTACATCAACGGCGTATCCGATGCTGTTTTCCGGCAATGTTGCAAGGGCTTTATCGATCCGCTCCTGGTTGCTGGACACGATGATGACTTGCGCCTGTTTTACGGCGACAGCCTGCGCGACGGCCAGTCCGATGCCCGCACTACCTCCTATGACGACGACTTTTTTGTTTTGCAAAGGTTCTGATTGCTGTTCCATTGTTTTCGATTTTTAATGTGGTGGATCACGAAAACAAAGGTAGAATGCGCCCTTGCCGGAAGTATTTAACAAATGGTAAAAAGCGTTTCAGCGCACATTCTTGCGGATGCGGCTGAGGGATTGCTGCGTAATGCCAAGGTAGGAAGCGACGTCGCTCAGCGAAACCCGGAGCGCAATTTCGGGCTGGCGGGCCAGAAATGTTTCGTACCGCGAAGAGGCATCTTCCCCCATGTATGCATTGCGAATGGCGATCTTATCAAGCAAAGCTCGGTGCATAATGCTCATGATTAGCTCTTTGAGATACGGCAGCTTTTCAAAAAGCGCGAGCAGCTTTTGTCTGGGGATCACCACCAGCTCGCATTCGATCGCCGTTACAATGCTTTCATGCGCGGGAACACCATTTTCGAAGCTGTGCAGGATGGTGCAGAACTGGTTTTCTTTCAGGAAGAACTGAGTCACTGTGTTGCCCTTTTCATTATTGGTGACGATTTTCAGAATGCCTTTGCAGATGAAGAAAAGCTCGTTGGCAACGCGCTCTTGTTCGAGGAGGGTTGTTTTGCTTTCGGCCTGGCGGAATGAGAGGTGCTCCGAGATGGTTTGCAGGTCAGAGACTGGGATTGGGCGGTGGGATTGGAGGAAGGTTAGGAAGGGGTGGAAAATTTCATTTGTCATAACTGGATATTTAACCGCCACCTAAAAATGCAAAACCACCAGCGTCACAATCGCGGGCAGTGCCTGGATGAAAAATATCTTTCTACTCGCCGTGGCAGCGCCGTAAATGCCGGCTACAATGATGCAGGTTAGAAAGAAAATAGCAACGTGAAATCGCCAATGATGTTCTTCGATGAAAAACGTCCAGATCAGCCCCGCAGCCAGGAATCCGTTGTAAAGTCCCTGGTTAGCTGCGAGGACTTTGGTGGGCTTGAACAATTCCGGTGCGAGGGAGCCTTTGAAGGTTTCTTTGCCTTTGGTTTCCCAGGCAAACATTTCGAGGTACAGGATGTAAAGGTGTTCGAGCGCGACGAGGCCGACGAGGATTTTACCGAGGATTTCCATGTTTCGTTCAGGTTAATGGCTGATCAATATTTGAAGAAGATGCCCTATCCCCAAATATATGAATTTCATCACAGCTCTTTTCATCAGTATACAACACTGCTATGTGCCTTAAAGATGGGTTAACCTTTGTCAAAGCTCAATAATCTTTCCCGTGATACAACATTTTGCGCTGGCCGTTTTCCTCATTTCAGTTATTCAGGCCAAATCCCAGACGCCTGATTTTTCAAAAGTCCCGGGAAGCATTGTCACTTACAGCCCCGCCAGCTCGGGCCAATACATCGGCTCGCCCAGTATTGCGGTCCTGCCTAATGGCGATTATGTGGCCTCGCACGACTTCTTTGGACCAAAATCCACGGAACATACCAGCGCGGTGTCGCGGGTTTTTGTTTCCAGGGACAAAGGAAAAAGCTGGAAGCAGATCTCCGAGATCGACGGGCAATTTTGGTCAAAACTCTTTGTGCATCAGGGCAATCTGTTCTTGTTTGGCACCAATCGCCACCACGGAAATACCATCATACGCAAATCAACCGACGGCGGCGCAACCTGGACCAGCCCTTCCGACGCAGAGCACGGTTTATTGAAAGCAGGCGAATACCATTGCGCGCCTGTGCCGGTTATCGAATACCATGGCAAGCTCTGGCGCGCCATGGAAGACGCCGGAGGCCCGCCGAAACAATGGGGGAAACGGTACAGCGCATTCATGATGTCGATTCCTGTGCATGCAGATCCCATGATCGCAGCCAACTGGACTTCATCCAATATCGTGCGCTACGACTCTGCTTACCTCGACGGCCATTTTGGCGGCTGGTTGGAAGGCAACGCGGTAATCGGGCCGGAAGGACAGGTATTGGACATCCTGCGTGTGGACGACCGCTCCACATTGGAAGAGAAAGCTGCCATTGTAAGGATCAGTGCGGATGGCAAAACCGCCACATTTGATGCGGCAAAGGACTTTATCCCGTTTCCGGGTGGCAGCAAAAAATTCGCGATCCGCTTTGATCCTAAATCCAAGCTTTACTGGACCATTGCCAACTATATCCCAGACGAAGTCAAAACAGCGAATGCCGGCAAGTCGCCGGCAAGTATCCGGAATACGCAGGGCTTATTCAGCTCGCCGGATTTGCAAAAGTGGACATTGACCCAAAAGCTCCTGGAACATCCCGACCTCATCAAACACGGTTTCCAATATGTAGACTGGCTTTTTGAGAGCCGGGACATCATTTTCCTGTCCCGCACGGCGTTTGACGACGGGGCTGGCGGCGCGCATAATAACCACGATGCCAATTTTCTGACGTTTCACAGGATCAGGAATTTCAGGAAGAAGTAGGCCGCTTTTACCTGTTTTCGGCCTATTTTACTGCCTTTTTGGGTATATCCAGCTTGTCGTATTTGACGCGCTTCAAAGAATCGTAGTCAATGGCCCAGAGTTCACCGCTCTTCTTTTCGAGGAGAAAAAATCGGTGGTTTTCCTCGCTCACCGGCACTACCGTGTAATCAGAGTCACTTATTTTACCTTGTGACGCGGTGTTCACCAGCTTTATGGTGCCAAAAATAGCAAACGTGATCAACCCTGAGACGAAACTGATTAAAAGAGCGTAATACCACCCGTGCATTTTCTTTTCTAATTTAGAAAGCTTGGCATCCCTTTCCGCATTTGTTGACAGCGCTTGTTCCGCCTTCGAAGTAGCCTCGGCTTCCGCGGCCTGCGGACCAGGTTGGTTTAATGTCAACAGCCAACGGTGATAATCCTCTTTTTCGTTGATATAGGACGTCAGCCAAAAAAAAGTGGCTATCCCTGCCAGGCTGCTGAAACCAAATATCGCAGCAGAAACACCAAATGCGATTATTTCGGCCGGACCTGAATTTCCGAAAAACCCGAAACCGAAAACCAAAATACCCGACGAAACAGATACCAGCCATTTGGTTCCATCCAGATACCATTCGATTGATTTGGGTACCTGCCACATTTTATTGTCTTCTTCCATGGAAAAATGGCTAAGCTTTTGGGGGAGGAGGGCAACTGTCTTTGATTTTGTCAATGATCTTCCTTACAACCGTTTCGGTGACCAGATATATCTGACGATTATCGGTAGACGTATAGGATTTCTGGTCGGCAGCTTCGTTTATAATCCGCTCTTTAAAATCTTCGAGCATGTTCTCCCACTGCGAAAGTACAGCGTCCAAATCGTTGTCGGGCAGATTTGAAATTATTGAGGCAAAGTGGTCAATTAAAATAGTAAGGGATTGACCGCTGTAAACCATTCCATCGCCCTGCTCCAGGACGCCGGTTAAGAGCTTAATACACTTTTCAAATTGGTCGTTACGCATAGAACTTCAGATTTTAATATTACATCACTCGAATCCTCATAACAAGCTGAAAATGTCATTGCATTTCTCATGTGCCGAAAACAGGCTTGCCTTGAGAAATCAGCCCCTAAAGTATCCCGACATCCAAATCAACGCAATACTGATTTTTCAGTATTATGTACAGAAAAATGCATGCGATTTTGGCGATTATTCACTTGTTCCGGGCTTTGGGGGGATTCAGGATATGGAAGCAGAAAAAGTCTGGCCAAGGTTTTTGAGAACGCAGTCTAAAATCGCTCCTGCAACTGCTCCGCCTGACGCAACAGATAGAAGCGGGTTTCGCTATCCTCCTCCACATTCAGCTTTTTCTGGATCTCGACAAACTTTTCGCTGGCCTTCACGAATCTTTCGGTCTCGATAAATGCTTCCAGCCATCCCGCAAAACCGGCTAGTTCCGGCTGAACGGCCGAATAGTTGAAATACTCCGTAAATGCGGGGATATCAAGGTTTGAATTTTCGTATTTGTCGACCGGGACAATGGGCCTTCCAAAGAACTTGTCGAAGACATAAGTATTGGAAGTATAGGTTTCAAAAGCCTTCTTTTCGGCGTCTTTGATGTTCCCGGTCGCAAAAAGGATGATGGTCCATTCAAACAGAAAATCAGGAAAACCGGCATCGTCCGCGAAGTTTTTGCGAAACCATTTGAAGTACCTCAGCCCGCCGGCAAAGTCGCCCAACTTGATGTAATACTGCGGCGGCATGTAGCGCAGGCCACGGCTATCGTCATAAAACCCGGCCCACCGCCGCTTATCCGCCGCCAACGCCGCCTTAATGGCTTTGATTTTCTCTCGGAGCTTGTCGGCTTGTCTTTCGGTCATGGCTGGCAAATAGGTTGTGTTACCGCTAATTGGAGGGTTTTTGTTTCAGAAAGATAGCAACATATCCAAAATTCCAAAAGCCACGGACGACAAGGCCATGGCACCTTTTCAAATGCGGACCCCATGCCTGACCCGTAAAATAATGTGTCCCCGGCCGCATTGCCGTGAATCTCAAAAATCCATATATTGAAAATGTAAACACGCTGACCCCTGCTCCATGTCCGAACTCGCCCTGAAACTGATTACCGAAAATAAAGCCGCACATACGCGCGGGGACGAAAGTGCGAAAAGGCTGGATATCGGAAAGTGCGGGCTGAGTGAATTGCCAACGGAGCTGTTTGAATGTGTGTGGCTGGAGGAGTTGGTGGTGAGCAATACCTGGTGGGATTATGAAAAGGGCGATTGGACCGGGAGCCAGAACACATCTTCCGAAAATACAATAGAATGCCTCGATCCACATCTACGAAACTTAGAAAATCTCAAAATATTAATCATTTCAGGTAGCGAAAACAGTCGTTGGGCAATCAAAGACCTGAGCTACCTGGAAAAGCTCAATAGCCTCGAAACTTTGTATTTGAGCTACAATCCAATCAGCGATTTAAAACCGCTGGAAAAGCTCAATAGCCTGCAAACACTCGAGTTGAGCTCCAATCCAATCAGCGATTTGAAACCGCTGGAAAAGCTCAATAGCCTCGAAACTTTGTATTTGAGCTCCAATCAAATCAGCGATTTGAAACCGCTGGAAAAGCTCAATAGCCTCGAAACTTTGTATTTGAGCAACAATCAAATCAGCGATTTGAAACCGCTGGAAAAGCTCAATAACCTGCATACACTGGATTTGAGCAACAATCCAATCAGCGATTTGAAACCGCTGGAAAAGCTCAACAACCTGCATACACTGGATTTGAACTACAATCAAATCAGCGATTTGAAACCGCTGGAAAAGCTCAATAACCTGCAGAGCCTGTATTTGAGCTACAATCAAATCAGCGATTTGAAACCGCTGGAAAAGCTCAATTACCTGCATACACTGAAGTTGAAATCCAATCAAATCAGCGATTTGAAACCGCTGGAAAAGCTCAATAGCCTGCATACACTGGAGTTGAGCTACAATCAAATCAGCGATTTGAAACCGCTGGAAAAGCTCAATAACCTGCATACACTGGAGTTGACCTACAATGAAATCAGCGATTTGAAACCGCTGGAAAAGCTCAATAACCTGCAAAGCCTGTATTTGAGCGACAATCAAATCAGCGATTTGAAAACGCTGGAAAAGCTCAATAACCTGCAAAGCCTGTATTTGAGCGACAATCAAATCAGCGATTTGAAACCGCTGGAAAAGCTCAATAGCCTGCATACACTGGAGTTGAGCGACAATCAAATCAGCGATTTGAAAACGCTGGAAAAGCTCAATAACCTGCATACACTGGAGTTGAGATCCAATCAAATCAGCGATTTGAAACCGCTGGAAAAGCTCAATAACCTGCATACACTGGAGTTGAGCAACAATCCAATCAGCGATTTGAAACCGCTGGAAAAGCTCAATAACCTACAGAGCCTGTATTTGGCCTACAATGAAATCAGCGATTTGAAACCGCTGGAAAAGCTCAATAACCTGCAGAGCCTGTATTTGAGCTACAATCAAATCAGCGATTTGAAACCGCTGGAAAAGCTCAATAACCTGCATACACTGGAGTTGAGCAACAATCCAATCAGCGATTTGAAACCGCTGGAAAAGCTCAATAACCTACAGAGCCTGTATTTGGCCTACAATGAAATCAGCGATTTGAAACCGCTGGAAAAGCTCAATAACCTGCAGAGCCTGTATTTGAGCTACAATCAAATCAGCGATTTGAAACCGCTGGAAAAGCTCAATAACCTGCATACACTGGAGTTGAGCAACAATCAAATCAGCGATATCAATCAGTTTCTCATTCTCAATAATCATTTAAACACGACTGGCTATTTTTCTCTTTCTGTTAGCGATAACCCTTTCATTGGGATGTATGAGTTAGAAAATAACTCATACTACGATTACCGGGAGGATATTTTAATACTACTCAACAAACTTAAGGGAGAAGGTCGAAAAAGAGAGGTGACTTTGCCTGCCAAAGTACTCCTGCTCGGCAATCACGCCAGTGGGAAATCGTCCCTGCTTTACTTTATTCAAAAAAGAAAGCTTGCGCAGACAACGAGCAGCACCCATATCATTAAGATCGAAAAATACTGGGGGGAGAAGGGCGATGACCCGATCCCGGAAGCCATTTTTTTCGATTTTGGAGGACAAGACTATTACCACGGTATTTACCGGGTCTTTCTGAGCCTGGGTGCGTTTCAAATCCAAGTCTGGAACCTTAGCTCGGACCGTAATCAGGTCAGGTTCGATTCCGATGGTCTTCCCATCCGTGATTACAACCTGCGCTACTGGATGGGGCAGAAATTGTATCTGGAAGAAAATGAAGCCCTGATTTCCGGGAGGGAACAGAGCGCAAATCCAAAAGATGAAATGTTCCTGGTCCAGACCCGCGCAGATCTCGACCCGAAAAGGTACAACGCTAGCCCCGACGGCCTGGAAGAATGCCTCGTGTCGCAAGACTTTCATTTGTCACTAAGTGCAGAAGGAGAAAAGATAATTGGGTCAAAGCTCATCAGAAAAAGGAATAAACAGGCCCGCTTATTTTTTACAGCGGCATTGGCAGAGGCTATTGAAAAATATCGGCGGACCATCACAGCAAACGAGTGGTATGTCAAATTCCTGGAAATGATACTAGGCTTCCCGGAAGATACGCAAGGCCATCAGGCGGTGTTCGTCGACAAGCTGATCAATGACTATAAATCGGATGCTGGTGAAACTTTTATATGGGAAAAGGAGCTGGAAAATCTGCATGAGCAGGGCATTTTGTTGTACTATCGCCGCCTGATACCCGATAAAGTCTGGCTACAACCGGAGGCGTTGGTGGGTTATATCCACCGCGAAATATTGTCTAAGGAGTTTGTATCCGCCCATAAAGGGGTTGTCCCCGAGAAATTGTTTGACAGGTTCGATCAGGACATCATCAAATTGCTCCAATGGCAGAAGGTAATCTTCCTGCATAGCCATAATCCAGACGGGACCGAATATATCATCCCAAATTATTTACCTCTGGCAGAACAGGACAAGGACTTTGCGCTTTTTAATTTCGGCGTGCAAACCCCGGTTTTCATCCTTAAATTCTTGAATTTCCTTCCATTTGGCCTCATCAATCAAATGGTCTGCTTCTTTGGAAAAATGCCGGATATGAAACGTTTCTGGCGGGATCAACTGCTTTTTACTTTCAGGCAAAAAAAGGTGCTGATCCAATTAAACTTTGACAACCTGGAAATACAAATTCTCTCGGCCGGCGACTTAGGGTTATTGGAAAAGCAATATCTGTATTATGCGATAATGGTTTTGTATTGGAACGAAGAGCCTGTTGATTTTGAAGATTTTGGCTCTTTAAAGCGTGTGAACATTAACCTTTCAAAAGATGAGAAAGTATCCATGGAATTCCGAAAACAAAGGGCTTTAACGGACCGGATTTTCCAAAGCGCGCCCGGAGATCTATATGTTTCCAATAACAATGAAGATTTCGTGCATCTGAATTCGTTTCACGAATTGTTGGCGGAAGAAACCAGACCAAGCAAAATCCCGGCATTTCCAAGAAAGCCAGTTAGCGACGGAGATTCGGCCCGGGAAATCGCAAAAAAAGGAAGCAGGGAAATCCCGATTTTTGCTCTTCAGTCTTTCACGCTTAAACCACTTATATCCATGAAACGTGTATTCATTTCGTATTCGCACGATGATATTGCATTTCGTGCCCAGGTTCAGAAATTTCTGGTCAACCTGGAACGGGACAAACTGATTGAACTATGGCATGATGGAAATCTGAATGCAGGCGACGAGTGGGACTACAAAATAATGGGAAAACTTGAAAGCGCGGATATCATCATTTTGCTTTTGAGCCAAAGCTTCATCAATTCCACCTATATTTTCGAGAAGGAAATGAAGACAGCCCTGGAGAAGGCGAGAAAGGGCAATGCCAAAATTATCCCCGTATTGCTAAAAAACTGCGACTGGGCGCATTGGAATGTGATCGATCCGGACGTAAGGTCTGAGGCAGAAGCCATCAGTACCATGCCCAAATCGGGCCAGCTTCGGGACTATCAGTTCCTCCCTCAAAATGATGAAGCTCGTTTGATGCCCCTGGCCAAATGGACTAACCCCGAGGACGCCTGGATGCAATTGGTGCAAACGATCAGAAAGATCGTCGATCCACGACCGTAGACAAAAAATCAGCCGATGAACGCGCTAAACCCGCACATCCATCGGCTCACAAATTATATTCTCACTCACTTCAACCCTTTCCCGGTAGCCGCCCAATAAATCCCTCCATACAAATGATCGAGGTACGACTGATCCGAATAAACCAGGCCGATATGTCCTAAGCCGGTATAAAATGCGCGGCCTCCATCGTAATTGTGGTACCACGACATCGGATGCTCCGCTCCCATTCCCGTACCCTGATTGGTTTTGGGGTCGTAAGTCTTTTCGTCTAAGGTGATCAGGATTTTCAGGTCATCGGCGTTGTATGGTTTTTTGTATTCATACCATTCGTCGGTCCAGAGCATGCGTTTGGGGAAACGTTCCAAGCCCGGGAAATTGCTGTCTTTTACATCCAGGAATGCGGTTTGCTGCGCCGGGTGGGTTTTAAAATACATACCCACCATTTTGCCGTACCATGGCCAATCGTATTCGGTATCCGCAGCCGAGTGGATGCCTACCCATCCTTTGCCGCTTTTGATGTACTTCTCCAATGCAGCCTGCTGGGTTTCGTTCAGGATATCGCCGGTGGTGTTCAGGAAAATAACGACGGCATAGTTCGCAAGGCTTTTGTCGTTAAAAACATCCGCGTTCTCCTGCCAGTCGACCGAAAAATTATGGCGCGCCGCCAGGTTCCTGACACCGTCGACGCCCTCATGAATGGATACGTGATGGAACCCGGCGGTTTTGGTAAAAAGCAATGCTTTGAACTGCTGGGCATTAGAGGAAACCGCACTCACCACGACGAGAAGCAGGGCCAGTATTTTTGTACGCATAATGGTATTGGGTTTTGTTGAATGGGATGTATTTGATTTAATATTAAAACATAAAATACCCCGAATATACTTTTGTTCATTACTCCAGAACCCGCCACATGATGCTGGTATCGTAGTCGGTATAATGCACGTATCTCTTATTCTGCATCCAGAGCAGCACATTTTTGTCACCCCGTTTTTTATATCTCGGCACCACAGGCCTGACATTGTCCAGCCGGGAATTCCGTGTAACGGGCGTAATCTGCCAGTTTTTCCCGCCGTCTTTGGTTTCCCCTCTGGAAATCTCAAAGACGTTGTTGATTTCGTGGGCGAAGTAAATGATGCGTGGGTCCAGAGGGTCGATCGTCAAACCACCGGAATAATTTTCCTCCCGCTCCTTTTCGCCGTCCTTTGTTTGCGGAAACCATTTGCCGGAATCAATAATGTGGTGGTCATGCCATTTCTTCCCATCGAAAGCAGCATAATAATACTGGTGCTTTTCATGGGTGGGATAGCGCGTATAGGCTACCACGGGATGCCCTTTTTTGTCAATCGCTATATCGAATATCCAGGCTTTGCCGGTTTCGGGAGTGGCCTTATAAACGATAGAAGCGTCAGACGGATTAAATGGAAGCTGGTCAATATCCGCAATTTTCGAACCGTCGGCGCGCCAGAACGCTCCTCTTTCATAAAAGCAATAATAGACCGAATTCAGTGACTCCGCATTGGGATGTCCGTCCGTGAAGATCAAATGGATCTTTGATTTACCGTCGGAAAAATACTTCACATACGGCCGGTTGTTGGTATCCAGCTTCTTGGAAGTAACCACGACTTTCGGGTCCGACCAGGTTTTACCATGGTCTGTCGATGTCATGAAATTGGGTTTGAAACCAACCCACCGTCCGAAACTGTAAATTTTGTTATTTTCCGCACTCAGCATGAAAGGATTAGCATAAGTGAAGGTCTCGCGTTTGAATTTTTCCAGCAATTCCGCGGTCTCCGGTTTGAAGACAATGGGATCCGAAAAGCTGGTCATGTTGTCGGGCTCCGATGTGGTATTCTGGATGACGCCCATTCCGTCCCTGCTGCCGCCGTGCCAGGTATATTGGGTCAAAATCCGGTGATCGGGCAATTCCAGAAAAGCGGGATTGTCGTGATCGTCGATTTCCAGTTTCGAGTACAGTCTTTTCGATTGGATTTCCCCGGTTTGCGCATTCAGGGAAGCTGCCATGATATCGCCCGATTTGGTAACCCAGCCAGTTACTACCGTGCCAGCTTTGGTATAAATCGCCCTGGGATCGCTGAACCAGCACCAGGCTCCGTCAGTAGTAAGGGTGGCTGGCGGTTGGGCGCCAGCGCGGGAAACTGTACTGAAAAGCAGCCCGATCAAAAGGAGGGTACGCATGTGTTGCAGGTTCAGGTATTTGAAGCAAATATATCAGCAGGAAGCATGCAATGCGCGATTTCTTTTCATGTCCTTAAAAGCCCAGGTTGCCATCGCATTGATCACCATTTCCAATTCCCTCCCCGATTCCGTCAGCGTGTAGGTAACATAAGGCGGCACTACCGGCCTCGCTTCGCGGATCAGCAGGTTGTCGTTTTCCAATTGTTTCAAATGCTGGATCAGCATTTTTTCGGTGATATGCGGCATGGCCTTCTTGATTTCCGAATAGCGTTTGCTGCCCGAAAGCAGGTGGTATAAAATGATCGGCTTCCAATGCCCGCCGATTTTGCTCATCACATAGGTAACGGGGCATTCCTGCATCACAATCTCGCGATTGGCATTATAAGTCGAGCTTTCTTTGATCTTCGTCATGGATACACACTTTAGGGTAAGTACTTGTTTAAAAGTAAGTACAAATATAGCTTTGTGGCAACAAAAAACAACTTACAACTATGAAATATATCATCACAGGTTCATTGGGAAACATTAGTTTGCCTGTCACCAAAAATCTGGTAAAAGCCGGCCATGAAGTGACCGTCATCAGCAGCAGCGCGGACAAAAGAACGGAAATAGAAGCGCTTGGCGCGCAGGCGGCCATCGGCTCGGCCACTGACGTTACCTTCCTCAAAAACACCTTCAAGGGCGCAGAAATAGCTTATCTGATGATCCCCAGCAGCTTCGCGATCAAGGACTATGCCGGGTTCCAGCTGGAAGTGGCCGACAACTACCTTGAAGCGCTGAAAGGCAGCGGGATCAAACATGTGGTGCTTTTGAGCAGCATCGGGGCACATCTGAGAAAAGGTGCCGGTCCCATCGATGCATTGGGTTACCTGGAAGAGCAATTACTTACCTTGCCCGATTTGAGCCTTGATTTCCTCCGCCCGTCTTACTTCTTTAACAACCTGTACAGCCAGGCAGGACTGATCGGGCATGCGGGCATAGCGGGGAGCAATTTTGGAAATACCGATGAGAAACTGGTCCTCACCCATACCGACGACATCGCCGAAGTCGCTACCGAACATTTGCTGCACCCGTTGACCGGCAGGAACATTACCTATATTTCCAGCGACGAGAGACATCCTAATGAAATCGCTTCCATACTCGGAACAGCGGCGGGAAAAGACCACATACCCTGGGTTACTTTCACGGATGAACAAGCTTACGAGGGAATGATCGGCGCGGGACTGAACGAGAGCTTCGCCCGGCTTTACCTTGAAATGGGCCAGGCGTTACGCAATGGCACCATGCAGGAAGACTATTGGAAAAACCGTCCAGCGACCTTGGGAAAACATAAGCTGGAAGACTTTGCGAAGGATTTCGCGGGCGCTTTTGCGCATGCCTGATCTGGGAATATTTTAGGCGATTGGTTGACAAATTTGAATTTATTTGTATTTTTGTCAACCAATCGTTTCAAATTAGTCCCGATAGTCATGAATCAGATATTCGCAGACCGGTTTAAATCAGCCCGGTTAAAGTGTGGCCTGTCGTTGCAGGATCTTGCTAATAAGCTCGAAAATAAGATCACGAAACAGGCTTTGCACAAATATGAAAAGGGTAATGCCACTCCTGACAGCGAGAGAATAGGGCTTTTGAGCGACGCGATGAATGTTCGGCCTGATTATTTTTTCAGGGAAACAAAAGTTCAGATAGGCAATTTGGCTTACAGAAGTTTGAAGAGCCTTCCTGCGAAAGAAGAAAATAAGGTTGTTGAGCAAACCAGGGAATATCTTTCGCGTTATCTGGAACTGGAAGAAATCCTGGGGCTGGAAAATAAATTTGTTAATCCCCTGGCAGGGTTTGGTTTGGTAACCGAGTATCAGCACGCTAATGATGCCGCAAGGCTTTTGAGAGAAAAGTGGGAAATGGGAAAGGACCCCGTTTATAATGTTGCAGCGTTTCTGGAAGACAAGTTTATCAAGGTTGTCGAAATTGATGCGGATACTAATTTCAATGGGATGCAAACCTGGGCTAATGGAGTTATTCCTATCATCGCTTTTAATCAGAACCTGGCAGGAAAAGCTGATAGAATCCGTTTTACATTACTTCATGAATTGGCACACTTACTTTTGGAATTCGGTAATTTGACCGACAGTCGAAAGGAAACGCTTTGTCATCAGTTTGCGGGGGCGATGCTGATGCCAGAAGAAACTTTGAAGCAGGAATTGGGTGGAAACAGGAACCGGCTTTCTCTTCAGGAACTGGGGAATATCAAAAAGCGCTATGGAATGTCCGTGCAAGCCATTGTTCGGCGAGCATTGGAATGTGAGATCACCAGTGAACATTTCACCAGGCAATTCCTGAACATGATGAAAGATATGGGCTGGAGAACCCAGGAACCTGTTGCTTATGAGGGTATCGAGAAATCTAATCGGTTTGACCAGCTACTTTTCAGAGGTATCGCAGAAGAGCAAATATCGCTCACCAAAGCTGCTGCTCTGAAGAACATGAAGCTAGCGGAATTTCATAGCCTGAGCAATTCATTTGCATGAAGATTGCGGTAACAGATGCCTGTATCTTTATTGGTTTGCGTGATCTGGATCTGGTCGACTCTTTCTTTTGCCTGAACTGCGAGATACATAGTTCGGTGGATGTGGTCAACGAATTGTTTGAAGAGCAAAAGCAGGTGCTTTCGAACTACGTAAATACGGGTAAGTTCAAGATCCACTCTATACATGAATCGGAAAGGCTTCATATTCGCCGAACCCGTTTTCCGGCTGCATTGTCAGAAGCAGATAAAACTGTTTTGTTCCTTGCGCAGAAACTCGGTGCGATTGTCGTCAGCAGCGATAAAGTCGTTCGAAAATATGCCGGGCGACATGGAATAGAGTATCATGGAATGCTTTGGATCGTTGACCAGCTCGTGGAAATGCAAATCATTTCACGTCCGGAAGCAGCTGAAAAAATTGAATATCTCGTTAGAACCAACATTTTTTATCAAAACAATCCGGAGCTCATTTCTGAAATGCTAAAACGGCTGAGATTCTGGAAGGCTTGAAAACAATAAAACCGGAGCCATAGGGCCCGGTTTTATTGTTTCCTTGCGGAAATTGCTTAGACTAATTGCTAATTTTCGGACGTATTACCTTCCCATTTTCAGCCTGGTCTGCGCGCCGCCTGCAACATCTTTCAATTCCACCTTCAATCCTCCGGCCTTCACAACGCCTTTCTCAATCAGTACCGTAACGCTATGGATACCCTGCGGCAGATCCGTAACGATATTTCCATCTGCTATTTTCAGGGTTTTTGAATCAGTGTAAGCGGTAATACCATCGGACATATTTAATGCAAGGGACACATTACCTTTTGTAAGTACTTCGATCTCAAACCGGACGACGTTATAATGCTTGTTTGTAGCAGAGGTGACTTCGGGCAATTCATCCAGCGGCAGTTCTCCGGAAACCTTGCTGTACACGGATTGCCAGGCCACTTTCGATTTATCCTTTCTTGTAACAACCAGCACATCAGGCTTGGTTTTGAATGTCAGGTTAATGTCTGTCGGTGTTGTTTCCCAGCGGCGTACAAACCTTGTGTTAGGAACCCGGAAATCGCCCGACTCTCCCAATTTGGTCAAAAAGCCAACCAGGTTAATAAACTCAGTCTGATCCAGGCTCGCGGTAAGTCCGGGGGGCATCAGCGAGCCTGGGACTTTTTCCATCACCTGCACCTGGCTCTTCGGAATGGAAACCTCTTTGCCAGTCACATCCCGTATCACCACTTCCGAAGCACCGTCAGATGCGAGGTAACCCATCAGTTCAGAACCGTCTTTTTTTACGACGCGCTTCAATTCATAACCCTCCTTGATTGAGGCACTTGGATAGAGAATAGAGCGAATGATCGTCTCGGCTGGCGAACTGGTTCCCAGGCTGCTGAGGTCCGGCCCAATCAGTCCGCCTGCCCCTCCTATCGCGTGGCAGGTAGTACAGCTCGATTCTGCCCTCCTGAAAATCAGCTCCCCTTTGGCGGGGTCACCCTTTTCGCGTACCAATTTGGCAAGTCCTGCAATTTGGTCGTCATTCAGGTCCTGCGGCATTTTCTGAGTGGGTAAAGACCCGCCCGAGGCTTCCAGCGCATTGACAAGGGTTTTGATTTCATCGATACCCAATCGCGTCCATCCCGCACGTGACCGGACCAGCTGCCTACCCGTTTTGGCGACGGCTTCCGGTATCTTTTTAGCAGCAATTGCCTCGCCCAGCGCCGCAGATCCCGGGTTAGTAGAAATGAACGCTACAAACAATTCGGTGAAATCCGTCCCGGCAGGCAATGTGCGCATCAGTCCGCCGGCGACATCCGCCGCGGCTTTTGGATCGACCACAGCAAGCTGCCCGGCCGCAATTACGCGCACCTCCGGCGTATTTTTCGGGCCGGCCAGATCCAGCATCAATTGCTGCGCTTTAATTTTATCAATTGCCGCGAGGGCACCCAGGGCTGCCTTTTTCGTTTCAGGTGTGCCTTGCCGGATCAACTCGGTGAGTTTGGCGTTGAGCTGATCCAGTTTCCATAATCCTGCCAGACGGATCGCTGCAAGACTGACTGCTTCGTCGTCGCTTTCGATGAAGCTGGCAATCTGCTCGGCATTTTTATCCGGCTTCACATTTCTCTGCCGGGCCGCATCTTCCAAAGCCGACAGCTGAGCAGGCGTGTCTTTATCCTTGTTTTTTAAGGCGAGATCCAATAACATGGCCAGATCGCCAGGCTTACCGCTGGCGGCAATGGAAGTCAGTACATCTTTTTGATATTCTTCGGGTATCTGCCCTTTTTGATACAGTTGTACCAGTAAGGTCGCTGCATCTGCACTTGTCGCAGATTTCAGCGCATACGCCGTCTTCTTCGCATCACCCAGGAATGTGGGCTCCGACTTCAGCTTTGCCAGCCAGGCGGGTTCAAGCTCGCGGACGGTTTGCCATAAGGCAAAATCCAGAAACTCATCCATTTGCGCATCCAGTACCGAAAGCGCCGCTTTCGCCGCGTCGGCGGTCTTGGTTTTTCTCAGCGCGATCACAGCCTCAAGCCTCACCTGCGCGTGTTCATCCTTCACAGCTTTCGCCAGTAATGCCGGTACGCCCGAAATCCTGGTATACCATAATTCAAGCGCGCGCAATGCGGCGGCGCGGGCATTGTGGCTCTTTGCATTCAGAAGGCTCACAAGGATTGGCTCGTTGATGGTTTCCAGGGTCTGGTACATCCATAGCGCTTCCAGTAGATTGTGTTCGTAATCCGTCGCATTTTTATCCAAAGCCTGCACCCATTTCTGCAGGGCAGGGACTACTTCTTTGGCACCTCTCGCTTTCAGAGTCTGCTTGGCCTGGAGGCGTGTCCATTCTTCGGGTGCTTTCAGCGATTCCAATAACTCGGTAACAGTGGCTTTGGCCAATTGCGGCTTTTTGACCAACGGCCGGTTTTTCGCCACAATACGCCAGATGCGCCCGTGCTGCTGGTCGCGGCGAGGGTCATAAAAATCTACCTCACCATGCTGAATAATCGGGTTGTACCAGTCGGCAACGTAAATCGCGCCATCGGGACCCACATTGATGTCTACCGGACGGAATGCTACGTTGTCTGTCCACATCAGGTCTTCGGCTTGCTTGGAAGCGTAACCGGCCCCTTGCTCTTCCAGTCTAAAACTATTGATACGGTTTGCCCTAAAATCATTGGTAATCATCCTTCCCTGCCATGCATCCGGCAAATGCCGCCCCGAAACAACATCCAGTCCACTATGCTTGGGCTGGCCAGGATTTAATCCCCTCATGATGCGCGCAGCCCCCGGCGCGGTTACAAAAGTCGCCCCCGGAAAACCATAATTGATCCCTTCTCCGCCAGCCCCATCGGTCAGGAAGGATTGGCCCCAACGATCGAACTGTATACCCCAGGGATTGACAAGCCCGCGCAGATAGACCTCCATATCCAGGTTCCGGGTATTGAGCGCCCAGGTACCGCCACCTTCGAGACGTCTGATCCCAAACGGTGTTTCGACGTGGCTGTAGATGTAAATAGATTGGTTAAAATACATTCTGCCCTCTGGCCCCCAGCGGAATGTGTGGATCAAATGGTGGGTATCGCCCGTGCCGAAACCATTGAGGACACGACGTTTTTTATCTGCTTTACCGTCCCCATCCGTATCTGAGAAATGCAGGATCTCGGTTGAATTGGCGACATAAACACCGCCATCTCCCGGTAAAATCCCGGTCGGCTGGATCAACCCTTCCGCAAAAACGGTCGACTTATCCGCATTGCCGTCTCCATCGGTATCTTCCAGCACAAAGATCTTGTCATTGGCCGACTCTCCGGTTTTCAAATGCGGATATACCGTACTGCTGACCACCCACAAACGGCCTTCAGCATCCCAGTTCATTTGGATCGGCTTGGCGACCATGGGATCAGACGCAAAAAGGGTTACCTCAAAACCGTCCGCCACTTTAAAAGATGCGAGTTCTTTTTGAGGGTCAGGGTCCTGATTCTCTTTGGCTTTGTCCGTTTTGCTGGAAGAGGTGGACAGGAGTATGATTGGGAGGAGCAGCGCTCCATATAGTAACTTGGTTGCTTTCATGTTTGGCTTTTGGCTTTTAGCCCTTAGCTATGCGCTTTTTATGTTTTCTTTCGATTATAAGGAGGTGCGTATCATTCCAATTTCCTCAGCTCATACACCACTTCCTGTGGCTCGCTGTTAAGAATGATCTGTCCCTCTAGCCACTTGATCAGCAGGTTTTGCTCTTCCAGTCCCTTCACGTGGCGTCCCTGCTCATATTTTCTGAAACCAATGATGTATGTCTGGTTCAAAGGGCGGTACTGGAAAAAATGGAGCTCATTTTTCTTGATGATCATGTTCCGTACTTCCTGGGATTTTGTGAATTGAGGGCCTTGTTTTATATCAATTCCTTTTTCCCATTCCCCCGCAGAAGCGCTCACCACCTCGTTGTGATCAGACATCAAGCTATAATACCCCTTTTTCAGGCCTACTATTTTGATGACTCTGGCATTGTCCACGATCCAGCTCCCCGAACGCGGCGAAGGCAAAGGCAGGTACTTCTCGTCGATCACAAATTTGGCAATTTCGCCCTCTTTATCCGGCGTCAAAATCCTCGCATTGACAGCCTGAGCATTGGCTTTTGAAACAGTGATCGTTATAGGATCCAGTTCCGTAGTTAATCCCAATGCTTTTTCGAGGATTGTTGCCAGATAGTAATATCCCGTTTCGTTCAAATGAACGGTGTTTTCAATGATCGTCTCCTTTTTGCTCGTGTTCAGAACAGGCGTGTAGATATCTATATATTGCTTATTCCTCGAAGACGCCACCTGGTATATCGCGGTAGAATAGAGTTCGAGGTCTGCATTCCGGTCGCTGATATGTAGCGACGTGTCGCCAGATACGACGGGGATGGTTGATAGCAGGATCGTTTTGGCGCCCAGTGAATCTAATTTGTCGAGCAGCTTGTTCAACCCGTCTTTGAAATGAGGAATACCGGGACGTCCGTCCTGCGCTTCAACCCCTCCGTATGCCAGAAAAACCACAGTAGGCTGCGCTTTGGTGATATCCTCCATCAGATGCTGATAGGGAGTGGGCGGATTGGTGTAGGTACTTCGGGCCTCTCCCCATACATTGTCGCCAGTCCAGCCAAGGTTACGGAAAGTAATCCCTTTGTCCGCGAAACGGGTCGTTAAAGCCAATTCCAGATAGCCATACTGAAAATCATTTTCGAAAATGGAGTTCCCCAGAAAAACAACGCGGTCACCGTCTTTCAGTTCAAACTTGGGGGGAGGGGCGGTTGTAGACGACTGTGCCCGGGCGAAGACAGTCATCAATGGAATAAACAATAATGCAATGTAACCGGCAGATACCGGCACTTTCAAACTTCTCATGCACTTGGGGTTTAGTTATTTTGGAAACAAAGGATAAATCCGCACGAAATTAACCGTAATCCTGATGTAAAGATGAAATAAATGAAGGTTAGTGGTCGAAGTTTTTGACTTCCATAGGTTTGGCAAGCGGCCGGCCGGGCCCGGGGATGACCATGATGGTGATCACCGTTGCACATACCAGTGCGACAGCCATCAACATGTAGGATGCATTGAAGTTTCCTGTTTCAGTATTGAGGTAACCCACCAGATAGGACCCCGCAAACGACCCCAGTGCGCCCAGACTATTGATCAGCCCAATAGCCCCTCCGGCCACGTTTTTGGGCAGAATCTCCGCGATCGCAGCGAAAAATGGTCCATAAGGGGTATAAAGTGCCCCTCCTGCGATCACCAAAAGCGCATAAGCGAACCAGAACTTATCCGGCCCGAGCCATACCGCCCCATAAAGGCAGATGGCGGCGATCAGCAAAAACGGCCAGACGAAAATCTTGCGGTTCCCCGTTTTATCCGAAAAATAAGAAGCAGCAAGCATCCCGACCACGGCAAAAAGATAAGGCACCGCAGACAGCCAGCCGGTATTGACCATACTCATATTCGGTGCTGCCTTGATAATGGAAGGCAGCCACATCACGAAGCCGTAAACACCGACGCTCCAAAGCAGATATTGAAGGCACAGTAAAATAACCTTGGTTGATTTAAAGGCCTCCGCGTAATTTTTGACCGGTTTAATCCCAGCCTGCTCTTCGAGCAGCTTATTTTCGACCGCATTTTTCTCTTCTTCGGTAAGCCAGCTGGCCTTCATGGGCCTTTCGTCGATCACTTTCCACCAGATGAATGCCCAGATGATCCCGGGGGCGCCTTGCAAAATGAACATCCAGCGCCATCCCATCGAATCGATGAGGTAGCCTGAGAGTACAGACATCCAGAGCACGGTCACCGGATTTCCAAGAATCAGGAAGGTATTGGCGCGTGAGCGTTCCTCCTTGGTAAACCATTGACTCAAAAGGATCAGCATGGCCGGCATCACAGCGCTTTCTACCACTCCAAGCATAAACCGGATGACTACAAGCGTGGCTGTATCATTGACCATCCCGGTGGCGGCAGCCAATGCGCCCCAGAGGATCAGGGAAATAAAAATCAGCTTTTTTGCAGTTCGGGTTGCCGCATAATGCGCGCCGGGAATCTGGAAAAAGAAATATCCCAGAAAGAACAGCGAACTGAGTAAGGTGGATGTATTCGGAGTAATGTCCAGGTCCTTCCCCATCCCTCCGGCCACCGCAAAACCAAAATTGGCCCTGTCCAGATATGCAAGGCTATATGTGACAAATACAACGGGAATGATACGGAACCATCTTTTCTGGGCCAGCGGCTTCATCGGCAGGAATTTGGGTATTTAGGAATGCAATAACTATCCAATAAAACCTCCGATCGGAGATTTCTACCGTATCTGCCAGTCGCATGCGCAAAAAGCCTGGCCCTCGTCAAAATTGGCTTACTTACAATCATCGTGGGCTGGCAGGGCAGTCTCCCAAATATCTCTTGAATGAAAGCCCGGACATAACAAGGTAAATTCACCCGGCATTTTTCTTTGAATCTAACAACCAACAACATCAAAAATGAAATATTCCAAAACGCTCCAATGGATAGCACTTGAACTGCTCTTCGTTGGCGGCTCGAGCTTTATCAAAAATAAGATATCGCCCGCTGCCGATAAATGGGTTACCCTTTTTGACGGAAAAAGCCTGAAAGGCTGGCATAACTACAATCAGACGAACACCGACGGCTGGGCAATTGAGGAGGGTGTTCTGACCGCTCTTGGAACAGGCGGGGATTTGGTAACAGACCAAGAATATGGAGATTTTGAGCTCGAGTTTGCGTTTAAAATCCCAGAGGGCAGCAATAGCGGCGTCCTGTACAAGGTTATTGAAAAACCGGAGATCAAACGAACTGTATTTTCCGGGCCTGAATATCAGATCATTGACGATAAAAATTACGTCGTAAAAGACGAGAGCGGAAAGAACATCGGCCTTAAACCCGTACAATTGACAGGTGCGAATTACGATATGAACCCACCCTCAGACCCCACTGCCTTCAAACCGGCCGGAAGCTGGAATACAGGCAGAATCGTGGTAAAAAATAACCGCATCAAGCACTACCTGAACGGCAAGCTGGTTGCGGATTATGAATATGGCGGCGAGGCCTGGAAAGCGAAGGTCGCCGAAAGTAAATACAAAGACTGGCCCTATGCTACTGCCCATCACAAAGGCAAAATTGCATTGCAAACCCACAATGCAAAAGAAAAGGTCTGGTTTAAAAACATCCGGATCAGGGAGATCTAACTACAAATTCAAAGTCCCCGGCTTCAAGGCCGGGGACTTTTTTGAGCAAGATCCTCTTTCGCCGCATCACCTCAAGCGTTTTCTTTCTGCTACACGGACAAAGTGGATGACATTGCTATATGCCTGCTTTAAGGGATTTCTCAGGCTTGTTCTGGATAGCCGCCCGGTGGAAAATCACCTTTTCATTTTTCGTATCTACGCTCAGTTCAAACCAACCCGTATAACGTTGGTTATCTTTCATAATCTGAACGGGCAGGTATTGGTGAGAAGCGTCCCGCCAGTCGCCATACCAGCTTACCGAATTGGTTCCGATACGCTTTTCAGCGAGCACACCGAAACCGATGTTGTACCAATTAAAGCCCTTGAAATTTTCGACCGGAATTTCTTCTCCTTTTGACAACCGGGCAGATAATTCACTGCTATTGAATGCCAGATTGCTGAATTGTCCCGACTCTACAAAGAACCATACCTTGTCGACATTTTCAGAAGGATCACCGACTAACATCGTCGAAAATTGGAAATCCTTAACGCCGTCATTGTTCAAATCGAAAGGTAGATAGCCATTCTGCTTCAGTTCCTTCCCTGTCAGATCGATGTAGGTCACATCCTGAGGGTCCTCAGGTAACGGTTCGGGATTGGGATCTGAGGCATTGTTACAGGATACGAGCAGGGACAGCAAAACAGGCACCAGCATTAAATTGATCTTCTTCATGGCTAGTTGAACTAATTGTAGGAAAAATTATAAAAAGTTATATTTAAAAGGTTTGACAAAGCGAGTTCGATCATTCTGATTCTCTTAAAAAACAGTACGTTATCCAAAAAAATCGCAAGAATCATCTGGTCGCCAGAGTGACTGATGCAATTTTCCGATTGATGGTTGTAAGCTTTCGGCACATTTGATTCACCGGTACCTAACTTGTGTTGGAAGCATCATTTCCATTCAACTCGATGTTTTTACCGTTTACTAAATCGGGTTAGTAATTGAAAGCAAAGCATTACTTGAGTGAGAAAGCGAACTTAACCTACCTCTCCCATGCGCAACGCATTGCTATTCTTGTTTTTGCTGACCTCAGTCAGCATCCCGGCCCAGACACTACAACTGGAATATGATCAGTCCCACTTTATGGACCACATTGCCATTGACGAGCATTTTGGCGGTGTATCGGGCATCGAGTATGTTCAGGAGAGGAATAAGTGGTATTTTATTACCGATGGCAATAAAGGCCCCAGGCAAAGTTATCTTTTCGAAATCGACGGGAATAGAACCGACTCCTTTCCCCAGTTCAAAAACAAGAACGCGATTACAATAAAGCCTGTAGAGAGGCTTAGCCAGGCCGAAGCCATTCGGTTCGACTCCGGAAATTTATGGGTCATCACAGAAAAGGATGCTGAACCGTCCAGGACCAACAGTGATATCTTTGAAGTGGGATCTATCAACAGGCTCAACGCACAGAATACGGCCATCGAAGCACCTTCATTTGAATACACCTCCAAAAACAGCAACAGAGGGCACGAGTCCCTTGCATTTGCGGGCCACGATACGATTTGCACGATCTCAGAATGGCCTATCAGCGAGGACGGGCGGTATGCCCGCCTGAAATTAATGACCTGCCCGGGCGGCAAGTGCACAACAATTGCCGAATATGCATATGAGCTGGACATCAATTCTTGTGTAAAGGAAAACGGCAAAGTGGACGGCGATATCGGAAACGGTATTTCCGAGATGTTGTATGCTGGTAATGGCCGCTTTTTAATGCTTGAACGCTGCTATAATGGGGCCGCTTTTGTTAAAATATATGAAACGTGGATCTCCAGGGAAAGTACCAATGTGAACCTATCTGAATTGAGCCAGTTGAATAGTGCAGGCCCGTTCCGTCCACTGCCTAAGCAAGAAGTTTTTAATTTCAGCTCAGTCAAAAACCTGAAAATCGACAATCTGGAAGGCATGACCTGGGGACCAGATCGAAAAACGCTGGTCGTTATTTCCGACAATAATTATAAAAAAGAAGAAGAAAAGGGAAAAGACCCCAAACAAAAAACACAATGGATTGTCTTAAAAGTAGTTAACTAAGGTTCTTGACGGGATTGGTCAAGGCAGCCTTAATGCTTTGAAAACTAATGGTTGCCAAGGCAGTTACAGCGGACAATACGCCAGCGCTGACAAACAGCAGCCCGTCAATCTTGATTTTGTAAGCAAATTGATCCAGCCATTTATTCATGGCAAACCAGGTAATGGGCGATGCGATTACAATAGCGATGACTATCAGCTTCATGAAATCACCGGACAGTAAAGCGTTGATATTCATCACACTGGCTCCAAGCACCTTCCTGATCCCGATTTCCCGGGTACGTTGTTCGGCGGTATAAGCAACCAGGCCGAGCAATCCCAGACAGGAAATCAGGATCGCCAGAATCGAAAAGAAATTAAATAACTGGGCGGTTTTCTGTTCATTGTGGTAAAAGCGGTCGTATTGTTCTTCCAGGAAGGTGTATTCAAATGGATATTCCGGAGTAAAACGCTTCCATAAAACCCCGGCAGCCCGTAAAACTTCTTGCTCCGACTGCGCAGTCGTGCGCACACTGACGACCTTATTACGTTCCGCCGAGGTGAATAGCACCAATGGGCGGATCGGTTCGTGAACACTGGCAATGTTGAAGTCCTTCACAACGCCAATGATCCGGCCCTCGCGCTGCAACTTGAACCGCTTCCCGATCGGGTTCGTGATACCTGCCTGTTTCACCGCCGTTTCGTTAAGTATATAATGAACTGAATCTGAACGGCTTCCATCAAAATTTCGGCCCGCTGCCAGCTTGATGCCAAAATTTTTGAAAAAAGACTGGTCTACACTCATTTGCGCCATGATGAGCATGCGGTTGGCTTCCTTACCATCCCAGTCGATCCCATTTGTAGCCTCAAAAACATTCACCGGCGAATCGCTGGAAGTACTCACACTGATCACGTCAGACCTCTGGGAAAGCTCCTCTTTAAATTGCTGTGAAAACTTTCCCGCATTGAACGTAAATACGTGCTCCCTGTCCAGCCCGGAGTCGCGTTCGCGGATAAACCGCAGCTGGCTGCTGATCACCAAAGTACCGCTGATCAGCACTGTGGCCAATACAAACTGCAAAACCACAAGGCCCTTGCGCAACCCCGCATCGCTGGCACGGGTCGAGCGGCCACGTAGGGCGAGGACCGGATTAAAACCCGAAATCAGCACCGCAGGATAAACGCCCGCCAGAATAAAAGTGAAAAGCAGCGCACCCGACAAAAACTGCCACGCCTGCCTATCCAGTAGCGTAAAATGTCCGGTTTTCCCGGTAATGTTGCCATAAAACGGCAAAAGAACCTGGATCAAAACAACCGCCAGAACCAGGGACATGGACAAAGTCATTAGCGATTCCGTCAGCAGTTGTCCGACTAATTGGCCTGAGCCCGCACCTACCACTTTCCGCACTCCCACTTCTTTGCTCCTTCTCGCTGCCCGCGCAGTAGTGAGGTTCACATAATTGATGCAGCCCATACTCAATAAAAATATCGCTATGATGCCTAGCATCTTCACCTGCTCGACGCCGGAATTTCGCCCGTCGGGCGTGTAGAGGTGCAGCTGCGAGAAGGGCTGAAGCTGGTAATCCGCACCATCTTCACTCAATTTCCGGACTGTATTTTTAACTGCGGTCAAACTGGCATTGATCTTTTTGGGATTTACACCACGGTTAAGTTTCAGAAAGATCTCAAAATTATAATCGTCCCAGTTCTCGTCCATCGTTTTCCATGGACCATTTGCGATAAACGCCTGTTTCCGGACGCTCATGGGGAACAGCATTTTGTAATGTAAGGACGAACGATCAGGGACATCCGCCATGACCGCACCGACCACAAAGGTTTTATTGTTTTCTACAATCGTCAAAACTTTGCCGGTTGCAAGGGTGGTGCCAAAATATTTCTTCGCCAGATCGGCCGTAAGGATAATTGAATTTGAAGCTGGAAAAGGCTTTGAACGATTTCCATGAATGATTTTGAAACCGTTGAACACTTCCAGAAAATGTTCGTCGATATAACCCAGGTCACTTTTTTCGGTAAACGTCTTGCCGTTCACAAGAATGGTGCGGAACGGGTAAGCCTCCACACGGACAGCGTTTTCGATACCAGGCACCGATTTCCTTGCAGCGACCGCGAGCGGGCCCGGGCTGTATTCGAACGTATTTTCATCCGGGCCGGAGCCAAAATGCGAATTGATCCGATAAATGCGATCCGCGTCTTCATGAAAGGTATCATAGGTAAGCTCGTCATGAACCCACCAGAACAACAACATGCTCACAGCCAGCACAATGGCAAGCCCTCCAATATTCAGTGCCGAATAAAGTCCTCCGCCCCTGATGTTCCTCCAGCTGATCCTAAGATAGTTCCGAATCATGATTCGTTCATTTTTGCGTTCCAAACCCTGTACCCGTTTTTCGGGCACGATGTTGCAGAGGGATGTGTTCCAACCAATAGTGAATGCGCGCTGTCAAAGATTTTTCCTTCAAGTAAACTTAAATACACTAAACCAATCTACCGTGCGAAAACCACTACTCATTGCGACCGTGCTCATCTTTAATGGCTGTTCATCTGACAATCCAGAAAATGATAACCGCAACAGAAACGGCAAATTTCTGGATCAGGTTGTCCCATTAACTCAATTCAATTCTGAAGATGACGACTATAATATGGCATTGCCTTCAAACCGCTCCGAGCAGACGCATTTAATTTTCTCTTCCAAACGAACGAAAAAGGAGTTTTTAAATCTCGTCTACTTTCCGGCCGTTTTTACTTACAACGAACACCTGGAATTGGAAAAATCAGATGGTAAGAATACGGTAAACACGAGTTACCTCGGAGATTTTGCGATTACCGATGCCCTTGCCAATCGGGCAAACGGTGATTTTAATGTATTTGGGCCAAAAGTGTTGTCCTTCAAATACGATGTCAATTCCTATGGCGACGTGAACGACGTGATGCTATTTTATGCCGATGACTCGGAGGGGAATATGCAGATTAAATACCTCATCAGTAACAACACGGGAATCACTGGGCCATTCAGATTTGATCTTCTTAATTCCTTAAAAGACGACGGATATCCCAGCTTTTCCAGGTCGGGCGACAAAATCTATTTTAGCTCCAACCGGGATGGAAACTTCGACATTTATGAATTGTCTATTCCAAGGACAGAAAACGAGCAGGTTACTGTCGAGAGCCTCGTAAAACCGAAGACATTCAAGCTACAGAAAGTAGAGGAACTATCCAGTCCGAACGACGATAAATGCCCCTATTTCCAGGATAATATGATGGTTTTCGTATCGGACAGGCCGGGCGGAAAAGGCGGGCAGGATATTTACTATGCCAGATACGAAAACGGAAAGTGGTCTGCCCCTGTCAATGCCGGCGACCGCATCAATTCCAGCAGTAACGAATATCGCCCAATTATTCCCTCACTCAACAGTTTCTCCTATCGCCTGGTGCTGTTTTCCTCGGACCGCCCCGGTGGCAAAGGCGGTTTTGATCTGTATATGACCGGCTTGCTGGAAAAGTGGTAGAAGTTGGTTTTGCGTCACAGTTTGTATTTTTGAAACTCAAAGAAGGTTTTGCACGAATCGGACCCATGAGTATTCAAGAAAGCCCAAAAGAGCAACCTCCGGAATTTCGGGTCGAAATCCGGCAAATGACACTTAGTAACCTCCCTTTATGCAGGTACCTGGTGAGTGAAGCCGGATGGAACCAGCTGGACGAAGACTGGATCCGGGCCATGCAATTGGAACCGACGGGGTGCTTTGTGGCGGAAGTCGACAACATACCGGTTGCTACGACAACGGTGTGCTGTTTTGACAAAATAGCCTGGATCGCCATGGTGCTAGTGAGCAAGAACATGCGCGGTAAGGGAATTGGCGAAAGATTGATGCTGCACGCATTGCAATACTGCGACGAACGGGGCATGTTTACCGTCCGACTGGATGCAACTTCACTGGGACAGGCGTTGTACCAGAAACTCGGCTTTCATACAGAATATGAATTGATCCGCTATTCCGGTACTCCCGCAACCGGAGGCTCGGGGCATGAAAATGCGATGATCCTGCAGGACGAAGCAACCACTTCAGCAATTGGCCGACTTGACTTCGAGGTTTCCTTGACCAACCGCAAAGCTTTCCTCCTTAAACTGAAAGAGGCCAGCCCTTACCCCTTTTATTATTCCATTGACAACCAACAGATTACGGGCTATGCTGGTTGCAGGTCGGGTAAAAATGCGATTCAGATCGGGCCAGTGATCGCTTTTTCCTCCAATGCCGGAAGTAAGCTGCTGGATACCATTGCCGCCCATTTTCCGGGAAAGAAAACCTATATTGACATTCCAGTACAAAACGCCGGGGCTACGAAATGGGCTGAACTCAATGGCTTTACCGAGCAGAGAAGGTTTATGCGGATGTACCGGGGCCGGAAAATAAACGATTCGCCTGAATTGATATGGGCAAGCTCCGGGCCAGAAAAAGGTTGAAAACAGGGCAAAAAGCCCTATAAAATTTGAATAGCCCGATGCATATTTATAAAGATAAGATCGAAGAAAATAAAGCATTTATTTCCCGGCAAAACGCAGAGCTGAAAGAACTTTCGCTCTTCCGGCTCGTCACGTTCGTTACCTCGTTGGTCGTGATCATTTTTTTAGCCAACGAACGGCAACTGGTCCCGGTTTTGATATTGATTCCTGTATGCCTGATTGTTTTTGCGCTAGTACTCAATCGGTACAATGCGGCATTTCGTTCAAAACAAATCTCGGTTTTATTAAAGGAAATCAATGAATCGGAATTGCTTAGGGCAGAAAACAAGCTCGGCGGATTTCCAACCGGCCAGTCATTTTTAAATCCCGGACATGCTTATGTTTCCGACCTCGATATTTTTGGAAACCATTCTGTTTTTCAGCTTATCAACAGGGCTACAACAGAATCCGGCCAGGCGTTGCTTGCCGAATGGTTGTCCGGGGCAGCACCCAAAACAGACATCATCGAGCGGCAAATGGCTGTGAAAGAACTGGCGACCAAACTCGAATGGAGACAGGAATTCCAGGCGTCGGGTATGCAGTTTAACAACACCAAAAGTGATTATGCCAGATTGATCAATTGGATAGAAGCTCCGGTTAAAATACTTCCCGATAAAAATAAATATCTCGCATCCAGTATTTTGCTATCGATTTTGGCAACTGCCGCTGCAATTTATTTTGTTTACGGGTTAATCATTTCTCCCGATTCGTTTTCATTCGAATTTGTTGTCCCGCTGATCATTACGGTTTTTATCAACGGCAGATTTCTGAAACGGTTAAAAAACAATGCAGAGGAAATCATTGAAAATACGCAGCACAATATCCAGACCCTGGCGGGCTACGAATCGTTAATTAATTCCATTGAGTCGGGCAGATTTGAATCGAAAAAACTGAGCAGCCTGCAATCGGTTTTTAGCGAAGGTCAGTATTCCGCTGCGGCCGAGATCAGTAAACTAAAAAGGATACTCGAGATATTTCAGCAAAAAGGAACGAGCAAATCGGTTGGGAATAATGCGTTTTACAACATCTTTAATTCGCTTTGGTTTCTGGATGTTTATCTGATTATCCTGACGGAAAACTGGAAACAAAAAAATGCAGCTTATGTCCGGTCCTGGGCCGATGCCGTCAGCGGATTTGAAGTGCTCAGCAGCGTGGCGGGTTTCACTTATTCCAATCCCTCCTTTACTTTTCCGGAAATCAAAGACGAACCTTTTACCATTGATTTTGAAATGCTGGGGCATCCGCTGATCCGGCAGGGCAAAAGGGTCTGCAATGATTTTAATTTATGCGGCCAGGGAAATATCGCGATGATTACCGGCTCGAACATGGCCGGGAAAAGCACTTTTCTGAGAACAGTGGGCATCAACCTGGTGCTCGCGTTGATGGGCGCTCCCGTCTGCGCCAAATCGGGGCGGGTGTCGCATATGAAACTATTTACGAGCATGCGTACCCAGGACAACCTGGAAGAGGGGGTTTCGTCCTTTTACGCCGAGCTGAGAAAGATAGAACAGCTTCTGAAACTGATCGAAAGCGGGGAGCAGATCTTCTTTCTGCTGGACGAAATGTTCAAAGGCACTAACTCCGAAGACCGTTACAAAGGCGGTGTTTCCCTGATCAAGCAATTGAGTGAACTGAACGCTTTCGGTATCATATCAACCCACGATCTGGAACTGGCCAAATTAGCGGGTCAGCACATGATCGTTGCGAATTTCAGTTTCAACAGCGAGATCCGGTCGGGGGAAATGATTTTTAATTACACTTTAACAAATGGCATCTGCAAGGATTTCAATGCGAGCGAACTCATGAGAAAAAGCGGGATCAGGATTCTCGAGAACATAGAAGCGCTGTAATGGCCATGAAGTCGTCCGGCCGAAATCCTGAATACCGGTTTGCCTAAAAGTCGCCCTGTTTACACTTTTATATTTAACTTGGCTTACCAACCCAAATTTTCAAGACTTGAAAACTGCTTTATCTCACTCCTGCACCCGGGGAATTTTCCTGGCTTTGCTCTTCCATCTTCTGACAGCGGCGTCACTTTTTGCCCAGGCGAGGGTCAACCAAGATTCGCTTTACATACGTCAGCATTATAACAAAATTGAAAAAATGGTGCCCATGCGGGATGGTATCCGGCTTTTTACCTCCATTTATACGCCCAAAGATATTTCCGCCGCCAAAACTTATCCGATTCTTCTGGACCGCACACCTTACAGCGTGGCACCCTATGGCGACACGCTTTTCAAAACCAGTATCGGCCCCAGCATGCATTTTGCCCGCGACGGATATATCATTGTGTATCAAGATGTAAGGGGTAAGTATATGTCCGAAGGAGAATTTGAAGCCTACCGCCCCTATATTCCAAATAAGAAAAGCAAAGCGGATATCGACGAAAGCTCGGACACCTTTGACACAATCGACTGGCTGATCAAGAATGTGGATGGGAACAATGGCAAAGTGGGTACCTGGGGTATATCTGCACCCGGCTATTACACTACCATGACCGCCATCGACGCGCATCCGGCCCTAAAAGTAGCGTCCCCGCAAGCCCCGGTTACCGACTGGTTTATGGGCGACGACCGGCATCACAACGGCGCTTTCTTTCTCATGGGCACTTTTGCATTTTTATCTTCGTATGGTGCCCCAAGACCGGTGCCCACACCGAGGGGTACCCCGCAGTACGCGGCTTACGGCACGCCGGACTCCTATGAATTTTACAAAAACCTGGGCCCTTTAAAGAATGTGAACGAGAAGATCTTCCATAACCAGAACCGCATCTGGAACCAGATGATGGAGAATGAAACCTACAACGATTTCTGGAAGGCCCGTACGCCAGTACCGCATCTGAAAAACATCAAGCCCGCGATGATGGTCGTTGGCGGGTGGTTTGATCAGGAGGACCTTTACGGGCCGTTGAAAACCTACCAGGGCATCGAATCCAATAAGCCCAAATCGCCTAACGTGCTGATCATGGGTCCCTGGATCCACGGCGGCTGGTCGCGCGGGACTGGTGAATCGTTAGGCAACATTCGTTTTGGTTCGCAGACAAGTGTTTTTTACCAGAAAGAAATTGAATTTCCGTTTTTCAGCCACTATCTGAAAGATACCCCCGACCCTGCCCTCCCCAAAGCGATGATCTTCGAAACCGGCACCAATAATTGGAAAAAGTATGACCAGTGGCCCCCGAAAAATACAGTAGAAAAAAAGCTGTACCTGCATCCCGACGGAACCTTGTCATTTTCGCCGACCATGACCACCATGCAGGCCGGTACCAAACCTGACTTTAAAGAATACACCAGCGATCCGGCAAAACCGGTCCCCTATACAGCCGAGATCCGGATCATCCGCGGGAGTGATTTTATGTATGAGGATCAGCGTTTTGCTGCCACACGCCCCGATGTACTGGTTTTTCAATCGGAAGTACTCCAGCAGGACGTAACGATTTCGGGGAATGTTTTTGCAGACCTGTTCGTGTCGACAACCGGGACCGACGCGGATTTTGTGGTCAAGTTGATCGACGTGTATCCTGGTGACGCTCCGAACGATAGTCCGATTAACCCCAATATGAAAATGGGCGGCTTCCAATTACTGGTGCGTGGTGAAGTGATGCGTTCCAAATTCCGGAAAAGCTTTTCCAAACCAGAACCGATGGTACCCGGCAAAATCGAAAATGTCAGATTCGACATGCAGGATGCCGCGCACAGCTTCAAAAAAGGCCACAAGATCATGATCCAGGTCCAAAGTTCCTGGTTCCCGCTGGTTGACCGCAATCCGCAAAAATTCGTCAACATCTACCAGGCTTCCGAAAGTGATTTCCAGGCCGCGCAGCATCGGGTTTATCTGTCGGGAAATAGTTCTTCCTATGTCGGTGTGCGGGTGTTAGAGTAATTGCCAAGCAGCCGAAAGCCAGAGGCCCGACCGATATCCAACACCAACAATGGCATAAGAGCCAGAGGCTCGACCGATATCCTGGCCCCGGGTTTCAACCCGCAGGCCCCGAGGCGATTTTTTTGCTGTCCTCCACGGATTGAAATCCGTGATTATGAGATGTGGCGAGCCGCTGGCTCTGGTTCACTAACGCGGTTGCCGGGGTTGTCAATGGCGACCAATATCTTGTAAAACTGACATAAGAGCCAGAGGCTCGACCGATATCCTGGCCCCGGGTTTCAACCCGGAGGCCCCGAGGCGACTTTTTTGCTGTCCCCCACGGAGTGAAATCCGTGGTTATGAGATGAGGCGAGCTGATGGCTCTGGTTCATTTACTGGCGTTAGTTGCTTTTTTTCAGACCTATCGTAAAGGTACTTCCGGCACCTAACTCACTTTCAACCGTTAATGTCCCCTCCTGGGCTTCCATAAACTCCCTGCTGATAGCCAGGCCGAGGCCAGTACCTTCTTTGGTGGACCCCGGGATCCGGAAATAACGGTCGAAAATCTTGTCTCTGTACTCCTGGGAAATCCCCGGGCCTGTATCCCGTACAGAGATTTTGACAAGATCCCGGGTTTCTTCCGTTCGGATCGTGATTATGGAATGTTCGTAAGAGTAGCGTATTGCATTGGAAATCAAGTTTGTAAGCACCCAGGCTGTCTTGTCAGTATCGGCTTGCACCTCAGTATGACTGGCGGCTTCATCCATCCGGATCGTAATGTCCTTCGAGTCAGCCTGCATTTCGTTGGAAGCGATCGCGTAACGAAGGATTTCGGCCGGGGACGATTTGGTAATGTTGAGCTGGATGTGGCCGCTTTCGACCTGAGTGATATTCAAAAGCTCTCCGGTGATTTTTAAAAGCCGGTTCGCATCGTCCTGAATGCTGTCGATCAAATCTTTTTGCTCCTTATTGATTATCCCTATCCGCTCATTCTGAAGCAGGTCCAGCGATATCTTAATCGAGGATATAGGCGTTTTGAGCTCATGCGAAACATTGGCAATAAAGTTGGTTTTTGCAAAATCCAGCTCTTTATAGGGCGTTACATTCCGTAGAATGATCACGTTTCCAATGGACCTGCTTTCTCTTTCTCCGGTGGGCACAATAGAAATATCGATATTTTCTTTTTCAAAATAACTTTCTTTCCCGTCGGCATAAATCTTCATGGGCGGTTGTTCCGCTTTTTCATGGCGGCCGTCATACGTATCCCGAACCAGCGACCTGACCAGGTCATTTTGCAGGGCAATTTCTGCCGCCCTGCCACCAATGAGCTCCGACGCACGCAAACCGGTTACTTTCTGCGCCTCTTCATTGGCAAATATGATCGTCTTGTTTTCGTCCAGGCCAATGACTGGGTCATGCATATTGTTGATGAGCGTTTCCACACGCTTCTTTTCCACCATCAGTTTTGCCAGATTACTGTTGTTGTATTCTTCCAGCTTTTCCGCCATGGTGTTGAACGACTGCGCAAGTTGCCCATATTCATCTTTTGTCCCGAAATGAACCCTTTCAGTGTAATTTTCATTGGCGATCTGTTTGATACTCTCCGTTAACTCGCGGATCGGATTGGCAATGTTTCCCGGTAGGTTTATAAATAATGTGAAGGCGATCAGAAAACAGAGGGTACCCGCAATCGTGATCCATACCATCGATTCCTGGGCCGTTTGCTCGGCGTATTGGCTTTTACGGTTGATCGCATTCAGGTTCAGGCTCATGATTCCGATGATGTCGTTCCTGAGCCTGCCGATAATTACTTCATCCGACTTATCTGCTTTCAGCATCAGGAAATGTTCCGATAACTGATCCGTCATTTCCCTTTCCCCGCTCTCCGTAATATTTCTTCGCTGATTGATCAGATTTTGTGTGAATGTCCGCAATGCACCGGTATCCGTTTTCATTTCGTCCAATGCTTTCAACATCAGCTTACTGTATTCCAGCGAATTGTAATTAGCCTCCAGGATGTTTCGAGAGTCATCCGACAATACATTTACCTGCCGTACCCCCAACACGGCCAATATGGTGATCATGGCAAACAAAATACCGGTCCCCAGCCTTAACTTGGTTTTTATCTTCATTTTCAGGAAAGTATAACAAGGTCAATGTCGGAAGAAGACATCTTATTTAAAAGCTCGTTGAAAACATTGGTGGCCAGAATGACCTTGAAGAGGTTCATATGCGGCTTTCCGATGCAGATGGTCGTGATCTTATTCTGTTCGGCCACGTCGATGATTACTTTGGCGATGCTGCCGCTTTCGATTTTGATCACTTTGCCCCCGAGTTCGGTGGCCAATTTAAAGTTATTGATCAAATGCCTTTGCTTGGCAAGTCCAATGCGGCTGGACGATTCCTTTGGCGTCTGGACGTACAGCAGGTACCAGTTACTGTGGTAGTAATTGGCCAGCCGGGCTGTTTTCCGGATCACATTCTTTGCCGTCTTTTCATTACTGCTGATACAGGCGAGAAAGCGCTCGTGCTTCACGGACATCCCCGGCTGTACCTCGCTTTCCACCTTACGCTCCACTTGTGAAGCCACTTCTTTCAATGCCAGTTCCCTCAATTGAAGGATATGCTGCGGTTTGAAGAAATTCTGCAAAGCGATCTGGATTTTCTCCGGTTTGTAGATTTTTCCCTCTTTCAGTCTGGTGATCAGCTCATCCGCCGTCAGATCGATATTGACGACCTCGTCCGCGATCGCCAAAACCTTGTCGGGTATGCGTTCAGTTACCTCCACGCCGGTAATTTCCTTCACTTCATTGTTCAGGCTTTCGATATGCTGGATATTGACAGCCGAGATCACATTGATCCCGGCTTCCAGAATATCCAGTACATCCTGCCAGCGTTTCGCATTCTTGCTGCCTTCGATATTGGTGTGCGCGATTTCGTCCACGATCACCACCTCCGGCCTCAGGCTGATCACCGCCTGCACATCGAGCTCTTCCAGTTCCTTGCCCTTGTAAAACAATTTCCGACGCGGGATTACAGGCAGTCCTTCCAGCAAATCGTGCGTTTCCTTCCGGTTATGGGTTTCGATGTACCCGATTTTGACGTCGATGCCCGTCCGCAACAAGGCATGTGCTTCCTGCAGCATACGGTAGGTCTTCCCCACACCGGCGCTCATGCCAATGTAAATTTTGAATTTTCCTCTCCGGGATTTTTTGATCAAATCCAGGAAATGTTCAGCACTGCTGTTTTCAGGGTCCATCTTTTTTTTAATTGATTGGCTCAGGTCGTCTCAAGATGCTTTTTTGTGTGCTTCGGTTCATATAACATGGCGGTACATAAGCAGTTATGGAAACCTTTACTTTTGAGGATGCAGTAATTCACGCAGCTCTTACAACCATCCCAGAACTTCTTTTCATCAGGTATTTCACGAAAACTGACAGGCTTAAAACCCAGTCGCGAATTCATTTTCATGATCGCCGCGCCCGTTGTAATGCTGAATATCTTTGCCTCCGGGTACTTTTCCTTGCTGAGCTCAAATATTTTATTCTTGATCCGCCTGGCCACGCCTTTTAACCGGAAAGCAGGCGAGACGATCAGGCCCGAATTGGAAACAAATGCCCCGTCGCCCCAGACTTCGATGTAGGAAAACCCGGCCCATATTCCGCTCTCAGTCACTGCAATCACCGCTTTTCCTTCCCTCATTTTTTTGATCATACTGGATGGCGATCTTTTAGAAATGCCTGATCCTCTTAACCTGGCCGAGAGCTCCATTTCTTCGGTGATGATCTTGGCAAATTGCTCGTCAGACCGGCCTGCAATGCGTATGTCGATGTGATCGGAATCTTTTCTCATGGCGCTGTCAGCAACCGCTGCCCATCAATTGTCTTAAATGAATTTTATGAAAAACATCCGGAACCAGGTTTTCAAAAAACAGATGTTCCCTGCCGGTATTGCTTATCATCGACACGTTTGTATAAACGAACACGTTTTCGACCAGCAGCCTCACCAGCGCGTCACCTTCCAGATAAAGCCTTTCGGCAAGGTTAAAACACTTTTTCACCGCGCCGAAATGGTGATGCAACACGGCATTACGGGTGCAATCGGAAAGAAGCTGAACAGCGGCATGGACCGAAGCGCACATCGCAGGTTTCAATGCCACGCCTTCTTTCTCTGCGAGCGCGGGCAACTCGTTCCGGATCAAACGGATTACTTGCAATTGGCTGATCATGATTAATTGAAAGCAAAGGTGAGTGCAGTGGTAATGTATGTTTTCTGGCGCGACAGCCCATCATGCCCAGTACCAAAAATCGCGTCGCGGCTATTGAAGTTCCTGGCTTCCAGTCGCCACAACACCTGTGAAGTAATGCTGTAATCGAAATTGACGGACATCCCATAAGTCTGAAAGCCGCCCGCTGTACCTGACGCAATGATCACACCATTTTTATCATTGAAATACTCTCCCCTCGCGGCAATATTGATCCTTGAAGTCGGTGAAAACCTGGCGATCAGAACCGGCACATACCAGGTATTGTATTGGCTGCTTCCTTTGGATTTCTGTTCCGAACCAATGTCGAAACCAGCTGTCAACCCGAATTTTTCAGACCATTGGAAAACGCCGTAAATATTATGGTAGTAGCGCATCTGGCGCAGGCTGTCCGGTTTATCGCTGCCGACGAATGTGCTGTAATTCAGCGTGACGGACGATGCAGGTTTAAAAATCACCTGCGTGCCGAAAGCCAGTGTTGCATTTCCGTCAACCCTTTGAATGCGCTGCCAGCCATTGAGATACATGGCGCACAAATACCATTTTTCGTTTTTGCTGGTATAACCCAGTTTGAGGCCCGATTCAAAGTAGGGCGTGTTTTCGGCCACCAGGCTTCGTGTCAATGCCCAGTTGTCTTTGCCAATAGCGCTTTCAAAACCAATATGGGACGGCATAATCCCTGCATCCAGCCACAGGTTATGGTTTTTGGAAATTTTGATACCCGCATTGGCTTCGTACACATTTTTCAAAACAACGGGCTCGGCGGCGTAGTTGGCATTCATGTAGGTACCTGTCGCCAATGATAAATTGGCCCGCACGCGGTCGTTCGAAAAATTAGCTTTGATAAATGCCAGATTGAGATTGACTTCGCCTGTCCTGTTATGGTTGTACAAAAATCCTGGCAAAGTGTGGTTTTCATTTTTGTCAAAATCCTGAACATAGTAAGATTCTACATAACCGCTCACCGAAAATGGTTTAACGGCGTCTGTCGAATCCTGGGCAATGGCATGCGAAAAAGATGTGAGTAAGATGGCACTTAAAAAGATAGGCTTCATTGAAATAGGTACTAAATAGCGAGCGACGCGGAACTGGAAAAGACAGCATTCATTGCGCCGACACAAGAAATGAATGCTGCCGGTTTTGCTTATTTAAGTTGATCAAGGGCGAGGTTCAATTGCAGTACGTTGACTTTCTCAGGGCCAAACATACCGAGCAAGGGGGCCTCCACGTGGTCCTTTACCAGTTTTTCAAGCTTGTCCGCAGACAGGTTCCTGGTTTTTGCAATGCGGTTGACCTGTACCAATGCCGCCTTTTCGGAGATATCGGGATCCAGGCCACTGCCGCTGGCTGTTACCATTTCGGCTGGGATCTGAGATTTGGTTACACCCGGATTATGCACCAAAAAGGTATCTATCCTGGCCTGAACTACGCCCAGATACTCTTCATTGGACGGACCTTTGTTACTGCCACCGCTACCGGCCGCATTATAGCCCACGGCCGAAGGACGGGAATTGAAATATGTATCATCCGTAAATGATTGGCCAATATTGGCATAATACCTCTTGCCATTTTGCGTGATCACATCGCCTTTGCCATGATTGGGAACTGCCTGCGCAACGCCCCAAATGATCAATGTATATATCCCTGAGAAAAACACCAGCGTGATGACTGTCAACCGGATCGCTGGTAAGATGTGTTGTTTCATGATTCGTTTTATTTTCTTTGTTTTTGATATAACTTAATTCTTATGTACCGTAAAGTATTCGTTGCTCAGACTTCCGAAGATCTGAATATCAGATTGCCAGAAGATTATTTGCATAAAGGAATCGAGGTGATCGCTTTTGAAGTTGAAAAAGGAAAAGAAGACATTTACGCAGCTAAGAAGAAGGCAGCCGCGGAAGCCATTGAATTTTTCAAAACCATTGAGGTAGACCGTAGCGGTTATAGGTTTAACCGGGACTAGGCCAATGAGAGATAAGTTTTTCATTGGTCGTAACATCGCGTTCCGCTTTGCAGGCGAGCTCATGGCAAGCACATTTATCCAGGATGAAACGGAACACGTTGCGAATTCAGCTCTGTTCATTTTTAACAGATATTTATTGTAGCCTTTTGATTCAAAGATTGTTGCATCAGCATTGGAAGCCGATTGTGCTATCTTGTATTCCGAAGACATGCACCACGGACTTGTTATTGAAAACCGGCTGACCATCTTTAATCCGTTTTTATAAGTGGTTAAAACCAAACACTAACCAGCAAATCAATCGCCTTAATCCCCACGAAAGGTACTAATACGCCTCCCAGGCCATAGATCAGCAGGTTTCTCCTCAGCAATGCACTTGCGCCGATCGGCTTATAGGCAACTCCTTTCAAGGCCAGCGGAATGAGCAGCGGGATAATCACCGCGTTGAAAATGATAGCCGACAGGATCGCGCTTTCCGGCGTATGCAGCCGCATGATATTCAAACCTTGCAATGCTGGGATCGAAGCAATGAACAGTGCGGGCACAATGGCGAAGTATTTGGCGACGTCGTTGGCGATACTGAAAGTGGTGAGTGTTCCCCGAGTCATCAGGAGCTGTTTACCAATTTCGACGATCTCGATCAGCTTGGTTGGGTCATTGTCCAGATCGACCATGTTACCGGCTTCTTTGGCAGCCTGGGTACCACTGTTCATGGCTACACCTACGTCGGCCTGGGCAAGCGCGGGCGCATCATTGGTACCGTCACCCATCATCGCGACCAGCTTTCCTTTTTGTTGTTCGGCCTTGATGTAATTCATTTTATCTTCCGGACGTGCCTCGGCAATGTAATCGTCCACACCGGCTTTTTCGGCAATGTACTTGGCAGTAAGCGGGTTATCTCCGGTTACCATCACCGTTTTCACACCCATTTTGCGCAGCCGTTCAAACCTTTCCTGGATTCCCGGTTTGATGATATCCTGCAACTCGATCACGCCAATGACTTTCTCGTTTTCGGAAACCACAAGCGGGGTACCTCCATTACTCGCAATGTCTCTCACCTTTTCGGCTGTCTCATCGGGAAAACGGTTGCCTGCTTTTTCCGTCAATTTGCGTATCGCGTCTGATGCGCCTTTGCGAATGCGCACGTCTTTGTAATTCACGCCGGAGCTTCTGGTCTCTGCAGTGAATTCAATAAAAACTGGATTTTCAACCCTCAGCTTGTCTGGACTGATCCCTGCCAGTTCGATGATGGACTTTCCTTCGGGCGTCTCATCCGCAACGGAGCTCAATGCGGCACTGGTAATGAAGTAGCTTTTATCAACGCCGTTCGCGGGCCAGAAATTGGTGGCTTTGCGGTTACCTATGGTAATAGTCCCGGTTTTGTCAAGAAGCAAAGTATCAATGTCTCCGGCCGTTTCTACCGCTTTGCCACTTTTGGTAATCACGTTGGCCCGTAACGCCCTGTCCATACCGGCAATCCCAATCGCCGAAAGTAATCCGCCGATTGTGGTAGGGATCAGGCAGACAAACAAGGAGATAAATGCGGCGATGGTAATAGGCGTATTGGCAAAATCACCGAATGGTTTCAAGGTAATGCAGACAATGATGAATACCAGCGTAAAGCCGGCCAGCAGGATTGTCAACGCGATTTCATTGGGTGTTTTCTGGCGGCTTGCTCCTTCTACCAGCGCAATCATTTTATCCAGGAAACTTTCGCCTGGCTCTGTAGTCACTTTCACCTTGATTTTATCGGAAAGCACCTTGGTACCACCTGTGACACTGCTTTTATCGCCGCCGGCTTCCCGGATCACCGGCGCAGATTCACCGGTAATGGCGCTTTCATCGATCGTCGCCAACCCTTCGACGATCTCGCCGTCGGTCGGTATGATATCCCCGGCTTCGCAAAGGAAAACATGGCCTTTTTGGAGCTGCGACGACGGCACGATCTTGATCTCGTTCACATACATGTCGCCAATCACCTGGATCCATTTCGCCGGCGTTTCTTCACGGGTTTTTCTCAGACTATTGGCCTGCGCCTTACCTCTGGCTTCCGCGATTGCCTCCGCAAAATTGGCGAAGATCAACGTCAGCAGGAGGATAAAGAATATGATCAGGTTGTAAGAAAGAGCACCTTGCGACTTTTCACCGCTGATAATCCAGATATTGACGATCAACATCACCATTGTGCCAATCCATACGGTGAACATCACGGGATTGCGGAACATGACTTTGGGATTCAGCTTGACAATGGATTGTCCCAGTGCTTCCCGTATGAGATCTCCCTGAAAAAGGGATGTATTTTGAGCTTTCATTTTTTGATTCCTTTAATTATTTCATTGAAAAATATTCTGCAATCGGACCGAGGGTCAATGCAGGGAAGAAGGATAATGCGGTAATGATCGCGATCACTGCAAACACCATGATACCAAAAGTGCCAGTATCCGTTTTCAGTGTTCCTGCACTTTCCGGAATGTGTTTTTTGGATGCCAATAACCCCGCGATTGCAATTGGGCCGATAATCGGGATAAATCTAGACAGGATCAGCACGATACCGCAGCTGATGTTCCACCAGGGTGTATTGTCGCCTAATCCTTCAAAACCACTACCGTTATTCGCAGCCGACGATGTGAACTCATAAAGCATTTCACTGAACCCGTGGAAGCCTGGGTTGTTCAGCGTTCCGGCCGTAAGTTCCGGCATAGCAGTGCCCAGGGCGGTGGCTGCCAATATCAACAAAGGGTGCAGCAGCGCCACGATCATCGCGATTTTCATTTCGCGTGCTTCAATTTTTTTACCCATGAATTCCGGCGTACGACCCACCATCAAGCCGCTGATAAATACCGCGAGGATAATGAAAATGTAGAAGTTAACGATCCCCGCACCAGCGCCGCCATAGAATGCATTGGTCATCATAGACAACATTTGCGTCAATCCCGACAAAGGCATGAAGCTGTCGTGCATGGAATTAACGGATCCTGTGGAAATAACGGTGGTGGCTATACTCCAAAAAGCAGAGGCGGCTGTTCCAAAGCGGACCTCCTTTCCTTCCGTCGCGCCGGACGAAATGTCGACGCCCATGGCAGCGATTTTAGGGTTCCCATTTAATTCTCCGATGATGGTCGGAATGGTAAGGACAAGAAAGCCTAAAGTCATTACCCCAAAAATCATCCAGGCCAGTCTGCGTTTTTTGAGATAAAAACCCAGTGCAAATATCATGGCGATCGGAATGATCATCTGGGCGGACATTTCCAGCGAGCTGGTGAGGTAATTCGGGTTTTCGAGCGGATGCGCGGAGTTGGCCCCGTAAAATCCGCCCCCGTTGGTCCCCAGATGTTTGATCGCCACAAATGCTGCGACAGGCCCGGTAGACACATGTACGGTATCGCCCTGCATGGAAATGATGGTATCTTTTCCTTCAAATGTCATGGGCGTCCCGTTGATTGTCAGAATCACAGCAATCAGAATGGAAAGCGGCAACAGGATACGCGTACAGGATTTGATCATCAGATCGTAAAAATTACCGAGTTTGTCGGTTGTGCGTTCCTTTAACGCAATGAAAATGATCGCGGCGGCGGCCATACCTGTACCAGCACTTACAAAGTGCAGGAACATCAGGAACAACTGCCCGAGGTAACTCATCCCGGTTTCTCCCGAATAATGCTGCAGGTTGCAGTTGACTACAAATGAAATACTGGTGTTGAAAGCCAGCTCAGCGGACTGGGACGGGTTTCCGTCGGGGTTCAAAGGAAGCCAGCCTTGGTTCATTAACACAAACATGCCGAGGAAAAACCAGACCATATTGATGGTAATCAAGGCGGTCAGGTGCTGTTTCCAGTTCATTTCAACGTTGGGCTTTATGCCGCTGAATTTGTAGAACAATTTTTCCAGCGGATTAAAAACGGGGTCGAATAGCGTTTTCTCGCCGCCGTAAACTTTTGCGATATATTTTCCAAAAGGGATTGCCAGCGCGACGGTGGCCGCAAATACGAAGACAATCCCTGTGATTTCAGTATTCATTGGATTAGCAGTTTAAAATTTTTCAGGTTTTACCAGTACATAGCACATGTAGAAGAAAACCAGGATGGAGACGATGAATAAGGCCAGCATGATTTCAGATTTTTTCGAAGTAGTTGATCAGTTTGTAAAAAAGGGCAAAACACAATGTGCCGGTTGCCAGAAGAAGGAATGTGGTCATGATCTTGATGTTTTCATTTTTTGAATGTTTTCATCAGGTATGCCAACATTGTTCCTCAAAATTCAATCAGATCGCAATCAGCTCAAAATCAGCATATTACTGCAAAATTTTAAAATCAGCTATAAAAAAAAGCCTATCAAAATGATAGGCTCTGTATCAGAATGGTAGGTGTCGGCTATAATTTATACTCTTCGATTTTCCGGTAAAGCGTGGCTATACCGATTTCGAGCAGGCGGGCCGCTTCTGCCTTGTTACCTTTGGTGTAGTTCAATACCTTTTGAAAATGCAGCTTCTCAGCACTGGCCAGTGAAAAGGCCGACATGCTTTTTGTGGCATCGCTCCTCGGGTGAAGCAGCTCAAAAGGCAGGCTTTCGACATCCAGCTCGGGCCCGTCAGTAAGGATCACGCTTCTTTCGATTACATTTTTAAGCTCCCGAATATTGCCGTTCCAGGTATTACCTTCCAGGGCAGAAATAAAACCCGGGGAAAGCGTCTTGATTTTCTTATTGGCTTTCAATGCAAATCGAGACGCAAAGGTAGCCGCCAGCGCACCGATATCCTCCACCCTGTCCCGCAAAGCCGGAATGGTGATTTGAAAGACCGATAACCGGTAGTATAAGTCGCTTCTAAACACCCCTGCCTCGATTTCTTTCTGCAGATCCCTGTTCGTTGCCGCGATGATCCGCACGTTCACTTTCGTAGGGTGGGTTTCGCCAATCTTGATAAATTCACCCGATTCGAGCACACGCAGCAATTTTGCCTGCAATTCCAATGCAAGCTCGCCAATCTCGTCCAGAAAAATAGTACCTGCATGGGCTTCTTCGAAGAGTCCTTTTTTATCGCGGATGGCACCGGTAAATGCACCGGCCTTATGGCCGAACATCTCACTTTCGAGCAGGTCTTTCCCAAATGCAGAGCAGTTGACTGCCACAAAAGCTTTTTTTGATCTGCTGCTTGCCTGGTGAATGGATTGAGCAAAAACCTCTTTACCGGTACCGGTTTCACCGAGCAGTAAAACGGTCGTATCCGTGGGCGCAACCCGCTTTGCGAGATCAATGCTCGCCAGTATTTTCCTGGACTTACCTATGATCGAGTCAAATGAAAACTTGTCGCCCACCTGTTTTTCAAGATTGGAGACTCTTTTATTCAGCTCGGCCTTTTCAAGGGCCCGGTAAATCAGCGGAATGATTTTATTGTTGTCGTCCCCCTTGGTAATGTAATCGAAGGCCCCGTTTTTGATGGCCTGCACTCCGTCCGGTATGTTCCCGTAGGCAGTGAGCAGGACCGTTTCGACGAGCGGGAATTTTTCCCGGATGGTTTTCAAAAAGTCACCGCCATTTCCATCGGGCAATTTCACGTCGCAGAGTACCACATCAATGTCCGATTGGTCCAGCTTCTTCAGTCCCGATTTTAAGTCAGCGGCCTCCACTACCTCAAATCCTTCGAGCCTGATTATGCGCCCCAGCAGACCACGTAACTTTTCTTCATCGTCAATGATCAGGATTTTATTCATTTACGTGCGGCGAACCTGCGCCAATGTAGTTAATCGAAAGTTATCCGCGGTTGTTGGGGTGCAAACAGCACTGCCAATAATCATAAATGATCCTGATCCTGGTCTTCAGATCGCTGAAACTGTTTTCCTTTTTAAAAAAACCCTGAATAGTAGACTCGTAGGCAGTTTCAATCACGAGAGGGTTGTCCGCCGTACTTAGAAATATAAATGGGATCGCCTTTTTTCGGAGGTAGTCATTCCTATCGATCCTTTCCCGCAGCTCCAGCCCGTTCATGACTGGCATATTGATATCGCAAATGATGAGGAAGGGTTGTTCTCTGGTCGTTTCAAGATGCAATAGTGCTTCCAGCCCATTCCCGAAAAAAAGAAGTTTGTTTGAAATGTCCAATTCCTCAATCACATTCTTGATTAAAAACTGATCATCCGCATCGTCCTCAATACAAATGATTGTCCCCTTTTTTGACATTATGCGAATCGTTAAGTAAAAACTCCGACACAAATATCACATTTATTCAATCCAATCACAATTTGGGATTGGATTCGAAGAATCCCTTTTGCGTAGGTTTTTCTCCCTTTTGCGTAACCGCTCCCTTGCGTCAGCGCCCTAGTTTTGCATCTAAATCTTTAAGCCATGTTAAATAAAATAGAAAAATGAAAACCATCCAATCCCTGTTCAGAAAAAGTCAGATCATTACCCTTTTCTCGCTCTCTGTCGGCCTCTGGCACTGCACCGACCACGAAGTTCAAACTTCCAACTACCAGCTTGACGAGATTTCAGTCGCAGAATGGAAGGGATATCTCAAGACGGGCTATTTCAACGAAGGCTCCATTGCAGTAAAAAGTGAAAGCCTTGTGATCCAGGAAGGCAAAGTAAAAAGCGGGGCTTTCACCATTCCGGTATCGTCCATCGTCAATTTCAACCTGCCGACAGACGAACTCAAACACCAGCTGGTACACCACCTCCAGAGTCCGGATTTCTTCAATATGGTGCTCCATCCGGAGGTGAAGTTTGAGATCAACAGTGTGTCCCCATTCTCGGGAAGCGGCGACAACGTGGTTCCGGATGCGAATTATCAGGTGACCGGTAACCTCACCATGCTGGGAAAGACCAACCTGGTTATTTTCCCCGCCAAAATCGAACTGAAGGGAGATTCCTTCAGGCTGGACGCACTGGCTCAGATAGACCGCACCAGATGGGGGATCACTTATGCCACCGAGCCGAACCTGCCAGACGACGCCTCCATCAAACCTGTTGTGGATGTGCATCTGAAATTGTCCGGAAAGAAGAAGTAATGCTCACTTGTCACCCTGGACGAACCCGCCCAGGGTGACATTATCAAGTCAGTGCAAAACCTCACAAGTTCATTCCGCCCGAAGCCTCAATACGCTGAGCATTCACCCATCCCGCTTCCGGCGAACACAAGAACGCCACCACACCTCCGATATCATCCGGGCGGCCTACCCTTCCCAGCGCTGTTATCGCGTTCATATGATCTTCCAGACCAGGATAACCCTCAAAAGCGGCTTTTGTGAAATCGGTATGGATAATACCCGGAGCGACCACGTTGACCGTAATGCCGCGGGGCCCAAGTTCTTTTGCCAGATACCGGGTCAAGGTTTCAATAGCCCCCTTCATCGAAGCATAAGCGGCATAACCCGGTGTCGAAAACCGGGCTAATCCGGTGGAGAGATTGACGATCCGGCCGCCATTGGCAATCAGCGGTAAAGCTTTTTGGGTAAGAAAGAACACGCCCTTGAAATGGACATTCATTAGTTCGTCAAACGCTTCCTCCGGCGTATCCTGAAAAGCGTAATATCTTCCGATCCCGGCATTGTTGATCAGGAAATCAAACGTGTCCCGACCCCACTTTTCTTTGAGCAATCCCGATAAGCGGGCTATGAAAACGTCGAAGGATTTGACGTCCGCGGTATCCAGCTGCAAGGCTGCGGCTTTCTGGCCCAATGCTTCAATCTGAGCGACGACTTCATTTGCCTCCTCGATCTTGCTGCGGTAAACGACAATGACGTCCGTTCCTTTCGCAGCCAGGGTTAATGCCATATTTTTCCCCAATCCACGACTGGCTCCCGTAATGAGCGCTATTTTATTAGTTGATCCCATCTTGTCTTTGTTTTTTTAAAATTGACGGGACAAAGGTAGGGGACGGCGGTCCGGCGAATTTGCCGGTTTCAAATCAAAACTTACAAAAATCAAATCTAAACCCGAAACGCGCGCGGGCTGAGCGAAGTATGCTTCTTGAACAGGTTATTAAAATGCGAAGCTTCCTCAAAACCCAGGCTGTATGCAATCTCGGATACATTCCAGTCGGTGTGCTTCAGGAGAATTTTCGATTCCTGCACGATACGGTCGGTAATCAACTCTGTGGTGGTTTTACCAGTGATTTCTTTTAAAACTTTGTTGAGGTAATTGACATGAATAGACAACTGATCTGCAAAATCCCTGGCCGAGCGAAAGTTCAGCTTCTGATGGGGCGGTTCAATGGGGAATTGCCTTTCCAACAACTCCATAAAAAGGCTTGAAATACGTTTATAGGCGTTGGTTTCTGCGAAAAGGGAAGTTGCCGGCTGAAGTTTCTGACCGAAATGGATCAATTCGATCACATAATTACGCAGCAAATCATATTTGTAGGCGTAATCAGAGTTGATCTCCCGAAACATTTTATCAAAAATATGCCTGATATCTTCAATCTGCTGGTTATCCAGAAAGAATATCGGGGTTCCGCCCGGCCTGAAAACCGGCAGCTCCTTCAACTTGATACCGCTGTTGTCCTGCGTGAGAAAATCTTCCGAAAAAATACAGAACACACCTGATTGATTATCATCCTGCGGTTCGTAATGATAGGGTATCAACGGAGTAGCGAACAATAGCGCATTATTCTCAATGTCAATCACCTTGTCGGCATACTCCGCCCGGTTTCTGCCGATGATCAAGCTGATTTTATAGTAGGCCCGCCGATTGTAGGGCATCGTTTTCGGTTTGCCCGCCCGAATAATATCTTCGGTTTTAAAAAGATTAAAGTGACCGATCTCCTTTTGAACAGGCTCAGGAATAAGCTGCGATATCTCTTTATAGAATTCGGGAACTGTGGTCGCTTTTTGCATGCCGAAAGTTACGAAATTCAAAACAACAATGCATATCCGCTAGGTGTACCTTACAAATGCTTCGTCCTCATAACACCATAGCCATTTCTCGTCTGGTTCAGCGGAAATGACCACGGGATGCCCGGTTTGGTTGAAGTGTTGCGTCATATGCTTAGCCGGCGAAGTATCGCAGCACAATGTGACGCCGCAAGTCTGGCAAGTCCTCAAATGCACCCAGTGGCCGCCAACCTTCATGCATTCCTCGCATTTGTACGCAACGGGCGTCTTTATTTCTGCTATTTCTTCAATGTGTTTACAAATACCATCCATTATACTTCGCTTAAATATTGATGAACAAAACTGATGGACATAGAACCCTCGCCTACTGCGGAAGTAACCCGGTTCATGGCCCCGGCCCTCACGTCCCCGGCGGCAAAAATGCCGGGTGAACTGGTTTCGAGCAGATAGGGATCGCGCTCGGCTTTCCAAATTTGTTTGAACTTGCTGTGGCTCTTCATATCCCTGCCCGTTTCTATAAATCCCTTGCCGTTCTTAATGATTTCGAGGCCAATCCAATCGGTGTAAGGCTTCGCCCCGATAAAAATAAACAATGCATCGGCAGGGACCGTGCGCTGTTCGCTTGTATTCAGATCTATGAGTGTCAATGATTCCAAATGCTCATTCCCCTTCGCCTCAACGATTTCGGTGCAGCCCAGGATAGTAATATTGTCGGTACCATTGATCTGGTCGATCAGGTAGGACGACATCGAAGAAGTAAGGTCATTTTTGCGGACCAGAATGTAAACGTTTCTTGCGAATTTGGACAAATACATGGCCGCCTGACCGGCGGAATTGCCACCACCAAGTACATAAGCGTCCTTGTTCCCGCACGACGAGGCCTCCGTGCTCGCCGCTCCGTAGTAAATACCTTTTCCGGTAAACTCTTCAATGCCTTTGGTTTCCAATTTGCGGTAATCAACCCCTGTGGTGATCACAACCGCTTTTGCGTTTACCTCGTTACCGTCTCCCAGGACAATGGTTTTATATTTGTCCTTTAATTTAATTTCCTTTACCGATTGCGGCGAGAGAAACTCTGTGCCAAATCGGGTGGCTTGGGTGATCGCCCGGCGCGTGAGCTCCGCACCGCTCAATCCGCTGGGAAAACCGAGGTAATTTTCAATCCTGGAACTTGTACCCGCCTGACCACCAGGAGCTTTCCGCTCAATCAATAAGGTACTTAACCCTTCCGAAGCCCCGTAAACGGAAGCCGCCAACCCTGCCGGTCCGGCACCAATAATCACAACGTCGTAAATCTGCTGCTTGGTTTTCGCATTTAATCCGATACGTTCGGCTATGTCGATGAGCGAAGGAGTCTTTAACAAAGAACCGTCCTCAAAGATAACTGCGGGGAAATCAACAGGACAAAGCTGATTGGTGGTGGAGATTTGCTTGCCTATGTCGTTGGTCTCAGCATCCAGCCAGGCAAACGGAACGAGGTTACCCGCCAGAAAATCCTTTATTTCGTGTGCCTTGGGAGAAAATTGATAACCAATTACCTTGATACCCTTGAAATCAGGACGGTAATTCGCCTGCCAGTCCTGCAGCAGATCATCAATGGCCGGATAGAGTTTTTCCTCCGGCGGGTCCCAGGGTTTCATCAGATAATAATCAAGCCGCACATCGTTAATCGCCTTGATTGCCGCCTCCGTATCTGAGTAAGCAGTCAGCAAAACCCGTTTCGCAAATGGAAACAGTACCATTGCTTTTTCCAGGAACTCAACACCCTGCATTTCAGGCATTCGCTGGTCCGAAACAAATATAGCAACCTCCTCCCCTTTGTTCTGGAGTTCCAGCAAGCTCTCCATGGCCTCAGCAACAGAGGTGGTACTTAACACTTTGTATTGTTCGCGGTAATGTGCTTTCAGATCGCGGCTGATCGCCCTCAACACCTGTGGATCGTCGTCAATTGAAAATATAATGGGCAAACCCATGAGGAAATTTTTGTTAAGATTTAAAAACCAATTTATCCATTTATGGGGAAACAAACCAGAAATTCTGTTTTTCCCGGTTCAGAATGAAGGGTCACCGAACCATTATGCTGTTTTACGATCCGCATCACCACATCGAGCCCGAGGCCGGTCCCTTTCCCAATGGATTTGGTGGTAAAAAAAGGATCAAAGATCTTGGTGCGGAACTCCGCCGGAACCCCCGGGCCATTGTCAATGACACCTACTTTTACGAATTCCTTGTCACGGTTCGTGCTGATCGTCAGCTCCGGGTTGGGCTGATTTTCAAGTGCGTCGATAGCATTGTCGATCAGATTGGTCCAAACCTGGTTCAGCTCACCCACCATGGCTTTGATATGCGGCAGGCTCAGGTCGAATTCTTCCGTCACTTTGATGTTGCCTTTTTTGAGTTTGTAATTCAGCATGGTCAGGGTGTTTTTGATGCCGGTATGAATATCAATCACCTCTCTCTCCCCACCCCGGTCCATATGGGTAAATGTTTTGACGGAGCCTACCAGATCGGCGATCCGTTTGGAAGCTTCCTGAATATCCGCTACCATCCGTTCGGTAGTCAGGTTGTTATTGATCCACAAAAGAATCGGCGAAAAGTCGTTTTTGTTGATCTTGTTTTTCAGGTCTTCGAGATCCTCTTCGGTGACGCCAAACTCTACGAGATTGTCCGCGATGTCATCACAACCGTTCACATGATGGTCTTCCAGCCAGTCCAGGATCTCGTCTTCCCGCTCCGATCTCCGCATCATACTTAGCACGGGCCTGTCGGTATTGGCCAAAATCGCCGACATTTTCGTGTTGATCATATCAATTTCCTCGGGAGACAAGTGAATGGAAATCAGCTTTTTGAAATCGCTGGGCTGCATCAGCAAATGCTTTTTCAATGAAACAGACCCTCTCACGATCGCAGCGGCAGGGTTATTCAGTTCATGGGCGAGGCCGGCTGATAACTTGCCCAAAGCCATCATTTTCTCGTTCTGTTGTTCCAGTTCGGTGAATTCGCGGACACGGGAAGTCATCACGATCACCAATGCCTGGGTCAGTTCATAATGTGAGACGATTAAATCGCGCATCTTCTCCTTGGGGAAAGTCATGATCTGCGTCGGTTCGGTATATTGTCCGAAAGCGACACCAACGGTACCCCTGGAAAACGGAAGCATACCGGTCACATAGCCCGACCGGAATTCTGCGATAAAAAGCTTGGTATTGTTCTGGATCCGGAAAAGCTCCACCCTGCCGCTGATGATAACATGGGTACCGATCAGCGGATCGCCAGGCTTGGTCAGATATTCGCCTTCCTGATATTCGTAATGATTGCTTTCGTCGATCATCCATTGCAATTGATCCTCAGGTACATCCTGAAAGACTTTGAACGATTTCAGCTCCTTGGCACTAATATCCTTCATGAAAAGTATAGGGTTGTCGTTAAGTCAGTCTCTAATTACGGCATTAATCAGGATTTACCTTCAAAATATTTAGCTTAAGCTGACGAAATGATGGCTCAATTTTCAGGCGGCGCTGCCGGTTACGATCCGGCTGTAAATTTTATATTCCGGAAAGAGGTCCGCATGTTCCGAAAGACTTATCTCAACCCAATCCCGGTTATTCTGGTGCACGAAGGCCCCATTGCAGGAGGGGAACAGTGATTTAAGGATTTGCATCGATTCTTCTTCCAGATTAATCTCCTCGTGTCCCAGGTCGCTTGCGTGGTAATATCCCCTGCAAAGTCCAATGGAAGTTTCAAATTCAATTTTAATCAGGCTGCCCGAGATCTCCGCCTGCATTACTTCCACCACGATTTCCTCGCGCAGGTCGTCGGCAGTCCCCAGAGTCTCTTCCGGCTCGCCCAGGATATCAATGATGCTCATTTTATTTAATTTTAGTGAAACCGTATTCAGGCTGGTCAAAAACCGTTCCTGCTCTGGCCGCATACGATTACCTGGAGCCCTCTTTCGATTTTTCACCAATCCGTTAACGGACCCTTCGTTTTACCGACTGCATTATGGAACGCTCCGCGCCGCGTTCAGCCGGCAGCAAATCCGCCAATCGCCCTCTTCGTGCAGGGCAGGTACAACTCCATATCCGAATGGCAACCAAACCGGTACGATTATTTTATTTCTAAGGTTTTTGATCAGAAAACATGGAGAGCGGTCGGATTCATATTGGCACTTCGGGATGGAGCTATAAGCATTGGGCCGGGATTTTTTACCCCGAAGATGTGAAACCTGCGGACTACCTCGCTTACTATGCAAAACACTTTTCAGTTTCAGAATTGAACAGCAGTTTTTACAGGTTGCCGCTAACGGGTACCGTTCAAAAATGGGCTAAGGTGGTTCCAAAAGACTTTTTGTTTTGTCCCAAATTGAGCAGATACCTCAGCCACCTGAAAAAACTGAATGACCCCGAAGAGCCGCTGCAGCGTTTTTTCCAGATTTTCGAAACGGTAAAAGAGCGCCTCGGGCCGGTCCTCATCCAATTGCCTTCCAGCGTTGGTTTTCACGAAGAAGTTGTCTCGAAACTCTATGACATTTTGCGGAAGCAGTATGGTTATTACCGTTTTGCAATAGAAGTCAGACACAACTCCTGGTTCTCCGAGGAAAGCATTCAGTTGATGAAGCGCAACCAGATAACACTTGTTTTTGCCCAATCCAGCCGGTTTCCGTACCATGAAGAAATCACAGCAAACGATATTTTTCTCCGTTTTCATGGCCCAGAAGATTTGTACAGTTCCTCCTATTCCGACCAGACATTAAAGGAATATGCCCGGAAATGCTGCGACTGGAGTGAGGAAGGGCACGAAGTATGGGCATTTTTTAATAACGATATCAACGCCCACGCCCTACACAACGGGGCAAGGCTTCAAAAATATGTCGACGAGTTGTCCTGAACATTCTATCATCCGCTAAATCCCGCAAACCATGAGCCTTACCAAGTACAATTCAAAACGGAAGTTCGATAAAACCCCTGAGCCCAAAGGCGGAAAAGCAAAAGCCGACGAATTAATATTCGTTATTCAAAAGCACGAAGCCAGCCGGTTGCATTATGATTTTCGCCTCGAAATGGATGGCGTACTGAAAAGCTGGGCAGTACCAAAAGGGCCGTCGACGGATCCTTCCGTTAAAAGGCTCGCCATGATGGTGGAGGACCACCCTTACGATTACAAGGATTTTGAAGGGATTATTCCCGAGGGAAATTACGGCGCAGGTACCGTAATGGTCTGGGACTACGGCACTTATGAGCCACTGGAAGATGCAGCCTCCAAAAAAGACAAAGAACAATTGCTGCTGAAAGAACTTGACTCGGGTTCCATTAAGATCCGGATGCATGGTAAGAAACTGAAAGGAGAATTCGCACTCGTCAAAACCAGCGGAATGGCCGAAAATTCGTGGTTGCTGATCAAACACCGCGACAAATATGCCGATGAAGCAGACATTACAAAAAAAGACAGGTCCGCTGTTTCCAGGAGAACTTTGAAAGGTATTGAAGACCATCCCGGCTTGATATACGGGGAAAAGGACGACGATTCCAATACACAAGTTAAGGACAAAAAACCTGCGAAGGAATCGGCCAAAGCCAATGATGTATTGGAAGAAGTACCAGGGAAAGACAACAAAGCCGACACTAAAAAAAAAACGACAGCCATTCTGAAAAGCGCACCGGAAAGTAAATTCCCGGAGATGCTGACCCCTATGCTGGCGACACTGGTAAACGAACCTTTTGATGACCCCGGCTGGGAGTACGAGGTGAAGTGGGATGGATACCGGACCGTAGCATATCTGAACCGGGGCTCTGTCGAAATCAGCTCAAGAAATAAAAAATCATTCAACGAAAAGTTTTACCCCGTTTACCGGGACCTGACCGATTGGAAGATCAACGCGGTGCTGGACGGCGAGATCGTGGTGATCAATGAAAACGGCCATTCGGACTTTAGTGCATTGCAAAACTGGCGAAGCGAAGCTGATGGTCAGCTCGTATATTATGTGTTCGACATCCTCTGGCTTGAGGGAAAAGACCTGACCCAATTGCCATTAGCGAAGCGGAAGATCATTTTGCAAAGCATTGTTACCGAGAACAGCCCTGTAAAGTTGGGTTACAGCATTGAAGCAGAAGGCACCTCGTTTTTCGAAGCGGCAAAGGAAATGGGCCTGGAAGGCATTATTGCCAAAAAATCTGACAGTGTCTACTTTCCCGGCATCAGGACCAGGGACTGGCTCAAAATCAAGATCAATAAGCGTCAGGAGGTGATTATTGCCGGCTATACGCAAAATGAAGGAACCTCAAAACCGTTTAGCGCGCTATTGCTTGCCGCCTATGACAATGGCAACCTACACTATGTGGGCAAAGTGGGGACAGGCTTTAAAGACAAGCAGCAAAGGGAAATGCTCAACCTTTTCAAACCGCTTGTCACCCGGGAAAGTCCGTTTAATGAAACGCCCGACTACAATAAACCGTCCAGGTTCCGCCCCAATCCGCCTAAGGCAAACGCCACCTGGCTGAAACCAGAGCTGGTATGTGAAATCAGTTTTACGGAGGTAACGGCCGACGGGGTGTTCCGGCACCCCTCTTTTGAAGGAATGAGGGAAGATAAACCTGCCAGGGACGTGATCAGGGAGGTGGCCAAATCAACGGAGGAAGTTGTAACCGAGCCTGCAAACGAATCACACAAGGACCTGATCAAAAAGCCTGAAAAGGCGGCACGTAAAACACTGCTCAATCCAAAAGATGAAACGCAGGTACGTCAATTAAATGGCCACGAGATTAAGTTTTCCAATCTCAGCAAGGTCTTCTGGCCAGAGGATCATATCACCAAGCGGGACCTGATCAATTACTACTATCAGGTCGCTCCCTTCATCATGCCTTATCTGGAAAACCGCCCGATGTCGCTGAACCGATATCCCAACGGGATCAACGGGAAAAGTTTTTACCAGAAAGACGTCACCGGAAAAGTCCCTTCCTGGATCGAGACGACGCCCTATACCGCCGGCGAAGACAATGAAAAGAAGCATTTTATGCTCAGCAACAACGAGGCAGGCTTGCTGTACATGGCGAACCTCGGGTGCATCGACATGAACCCATGGAACAGTCGGGTAGCATCGCCTGATCATCCCGACTGGTGCCTCCTGGATCTTGATCCCGACACCACCAACACTTTTGAGGAAGTGATCCAAACAGCCCAGACCATCAAGAAATTGCTCGATTCTATTCAGGTCGAAAGCTACTGCAAAACTTCCGGTTCAACAGGCCTGCACATTTACATCCCGCTTGGCGCCAAATACAGTTATGACCAATGCCAGATGTTTGCGCTATGGATTGCGACGCAGGCACAGCAGGAGCTTCGGGACTTCACCAGCATTGAAAGAATGACCAGGAACCGAAAAGGAAAATTGTATATCGATTATCTCCAGAACCGCCCTAAGGCGACATTGGCAGCGCCTTACTCCGTGCGGCCCAAACCAGGAGCGACCGTTTCTATGCCGCTGCATTGGGATGAGGTAAAAAAAGGTCTTCAGCTCAAACATTTTACAATCTTCAATGCCGTAGAGAGGATCAGAAGCGAAGGTGATTTGTTTAAGCCAGTCCTGGAAAAAGGTATTATCCTCGAAGAAGTAATCGACAGGATCAACTTAACAGAATCGGCTTAGCGTTTCGCCAGAAACCCTTCTTTTCCATCTTTTTTACCGGATAGTAACTGAACGCTGCCTATTAATCAATGTCTTTGTAAAAAAGGCGCTTTCATATTTTGTTTGTAACGGCTTAAAAATAAAGGGTCGCACACACTATAACTTAAAACTATACACACACTCACTTATTTTAATGTTGCCGGTTCCTTCAATCGCACTATTCGGAGCCGTTTATTCCCTCCTCAATCTTTTCATCGATTTAGTCTATTCAATCAAGTAACCAATTAACTTTCTATATTTGGAGGTAGGACGCTGAATCGATTTCGGCCAAAAGGCTGTACTTATTTACTATTATTTTTGATGGCCCCGTACCTTAAATGGTTTGCCGGTATACTCTGGACCACAATCATAGCCGTTATTTTTACTTTCTGGCTTTCTGTAATACGGTTTTCTTATAATTTCCCTTACTACGACGATTTTCAGAATATCATTCTGTTTATCTATAAATATATCGAAGCGGATAGTTCATGGGTTAAGCTGACGTTGCTCTTCGAACAAAACTTTGAACACCGAGTCGTTTTTGCGAAACTGCTGACCCTGGCACAATATCTGATCACCAGCCAGGTGAACATCAAGTGGTTGATCCTTCTAGGCAATCTTACCCTTTTGGGTGTCGCCATCTTATTTTTCAAATACCGGACCAGAAACGAGTTAAGCCTGTTAGGTTTTTTTTCGGTTGTTTGCTTACTGTTCCAGGTCCAGCACTACGAAGACACCATTTCCTGGGCCACATGCAGTTTGCAACACGCTCCTTGTCTGTTTTTCTCTCTTTGGAGCTTTTACCTGGCATTGGACCGGCGTAGCCTGTATATCAGCGGGGCATTGGCGCTACTAGCCTTGTTCACCAGCGCCAATGGATTATCGTCCGTCGCTATCTGGCTGGTCATCGTATTTTTTGCCGACAGAGAGCGGAGAAAAATGATCATCCCCGGCGCGATTCTGATAACGATAACCATCATCCATTTAAAGACATTAACAATCCACTCCGGATCGCTTGTCGAACACGTAACAAGCAACATTGGCCCCAAAGTTATATTGCTGCTTTCCTTCACAGGTCAGCTGGCCGACCCGAATGTGATCGGCAACAAAATACCAAGTATCGTATTGGGTGCCATTTTTCTGAGCCCGTTGGCGATACTTTCCTTGCATGTAGCGCAAGGCAAAAGCGGCAAAATCAACAGATTACAATGGTTTTGCGGGGCCGGAATAGCCACTCTGCTTTTCGTCGCGTTTCTGATTGTGTTTGCTCGCGGAACGGAGCCAGACTATGACGGCTACAAAATGGACCGTTACAAAGTATACGCTGCTTTTTTTGCGGCGCTCGCAATTGCTTTCTACGACTGCTATTGGTCACTATCGCGATTTGGCGACCTTTCGCGGCTCATCGTAGCTGGCATTTCATTCCTGTTTTGCGTCAGCACCTACTACGTTTATTATGGAAGCATTGTAAATTATCGCAAGACCATTGAAGCGAATCAGTACAACGATGCATGGAGCAAGGCCATTTATTATCCTGTAATTTACTCCGACCCCTATGCAGCTATTTACATGGATTTCGCGAAAAATCATTTTTTCAAAGTACACGAAACCCTATCTTTTCAAGGAATGAACTGGCAAGCTGTTCGCGATTCCATACAGGTCATCAGAGCAGACAACGGTGAGAGCCTGGATCTTTCAAATACCGATTGGATAGATGGAACAGAAGGCATTGAAGCGCTTTATGCAATTGCAATCGACCCTTCTACAGGCCATCCGAAATATTTGTTTGCGGTTGATCACAGCTATCAGCGTGCCGTCAAACAGTTCTATTCGACCTTCAAAAAGCCGGTAGCCAGGGGGTTCAGTTGTGTGATTTATAAAAAGAAACTGGTGAGGGGCACCTACGACATTTATCTGCTGACCATAAAAAAAGGCCAGGTTGCCCGGGCCTTTAAATTAGATACGATTCGTTTAGATTAATGTTTCTGCCATTTGTAAAAAGATAACCCGATTGTAATATTCGGGATCATATTTCACCACGACCTGGGTTCCCTGTCTTATCGAGTCATATTTTGAATAGGATAAAACTTCCGTCATCTCAGCTTCAAAATCATCTCCTGCCTCTGGTTTAATCTGTACCCTTACCTGAAATTCAGGCAGGTTGTTCAGATATTCACCTGTCGGCTTGATGTTAAGTACCGTGGCACTCGCTTCTACACCCTCTTTGAGGATCTTCCTCTTCCGTTCGTTTCTTATGCGCTTGCGAATGGTTGAGACCACCCAAAACGCCACCATGCAGATCAGTATAATTGTTGCACCAATTGCTCTGTTGTTGGTTTCCACTGCCTTTTTGATTAGAGTTATGGACAAATAAAGCATCTGGTTTTGATAGGGAAGGCATTTGAGTTACTGAACGGCTGGTTTTGTTACTTAAAGGCAAATCGTGGCGTGTAATAGCTACAAAACTGTGCCGCCCAACACATTTGAACGAGCTGCTCAGGCTGCAGTTTTACCTATCCTCAATTGTTAATATTTCTATATATATTAGTACCATGCTACCTTAGCAGCATCTCCCTACTGCCCATAAAATGGCATCATTTTTTTTGGAAATATCTTTGTCACCATTAATCCAACTGAACTATGGAAGTCAAGTCAAATCACGCTACGGAAAGCCGTCCCGGCGGAGACAGGATCCTGAATGCGCCGTATGTATTCAGTGACATCCAAATGTACCTCGACCAGCTTAAAAACGAAAAGTCGTGGACGAAAAACGACCGGAACGCAATCACGATTTATAAGTCCGAAAAAATAACCATTGTCCTTGCAATACTCAAAGCCGGAGCGCTGGTAAACGATCATGCTATTGAAGAATACCTCACTTTTCAGGTCCTGCGTGGCGAGCTTAGAGTGGAGACCGAAGGCCGCGTGTTTTATACGACGATGGGCCAGATGATGAGTTTTCATGCGCATGTCGCGCATTCTATCAAAGCTTTGAACGACGCCGAGATATTGATCACCACCTACAGAGGTTGACCCAGGTTTATTTTTTCGCTGCTAAAAGCACTTTCACACCTACGCCGTTTACCGACACTTTGTAAGCAATATTCATCGGTGATTGATCCAGTGGTTGTGACCTGACAGCATCTTCATCCCATTCCTGCTCCGTAGAATCCAGCAATAAAGTCCATTGGGGCTGGCGGGAGGGGAAAGTCCAAGTAACCGTTTCGTCCGAAAGATTGAAAAGACAGGCGAGTTCCACCTCCTGATCGGCGCTGGCCCTGTGCAGTACAAATGCTTTCTCCCCAAGCAAATTGACACGAACATCATTTTTCCTGAAATTTCTGAGCGCGTGATTGGTTTTCCTTAGCCTGATCAACCTGGAAGTCCACTCCCTCATAATGAGGTACTTGCCATGTCCCTGCTTCTCCCAATCCAGTTTCGACTTTTCAAATGTTTCCTCCTCTTGCGGGTTAAGGGGATCGCGACCCCAGTCAAATTTTTCAAATTCCTTTTTCCTTCCTTCAACAACCTTCTCAATGAGCTCTTTCTCCGTATGGCTCACGAAATAGAAAAACGGATTGTCCTCTCCATATTCTTCCCCCATAAAGAACATCGGCAAATAAGGTGAAAGAAGCATCGCCGCGGTCGCAACCTTTTGCCTGCTGAAATCAACCAGGGCGCTCAGCCTTTCTCCTCCTATGCGGTTACCAATCTGGTCGTGATTTTGATTAAAGACAATAAATCTGTCTCCCGATATTCCTGCCGACGATGCACCGTGCCGGCGTTTCCGGAAGTTTACAAATTCCCCGCTATGGACGAAGCCATCGGTATAGGCTTTACCCAATTGCTCAATTTTTCCAAAATCCCGATATCTGCTTTGTCCGTTTTCATCCAATAATACGTACAGGGCGTGGTGAAAATCGTCCAGCCACTGACTGGTGAAGCCGTACCCACCATATTCCGGAGCTTTCACTACTTTCGGGCTATTCAGATCACTTTCCGCGATGAGATGAAAGGAATGCCCATTTTTCTGTCGGGCGTTTTCCAGCTTTTGGCTGACCAGCTCCCAGAAATGCACCGCGCCATTGTCGTATACGGTGTGTATCGCATCTACCCGGAGGCCGTCCAGGTGGTACAGGTCATACCAGTGTAAAACAGCGTCGGAAAAATAGGCACGTACCCCGTCTGACCATTCACCATCCATGTTGATGGCTTTGCCCCACGGCGTCGAATAAGTATCTGTAAAATACGGGCCAAATTCTGATAGGTAATTGCCCTCCGGTCCCAGGTGATTGAATACCACATCCAGAATCACGGCAATCCCTTTTCGATGGGCAGCGTTGACCAGCTTTTTCAGACCATCCGGTCCACCGTAAGCGCTATGAACCGAGTAAGGGTAAACACCGTCATAACCCCAGTTACGGCTCCCGGAAAACTCCGAAACAGGCATAAGCTCAATTACATTTATGCCGGTTTCGGCAAGTTGCCCGAGGCGTGGAATGATTGCCTCAAATGTTCCTTCCGGTGTGAAAGTGCCGACATGCAATTCATATAATATCAGCTCATCCCTCGCCAAACCTTTCCAGAAGGCATCGTCCCATTTAAAACTTTCGTGATCTACAACCTCGGAAGGGCCATGAACACCTTCTGGCTGATAGTGAGACGCCGGGTCAGGATAAGTGTTTCCATGATCGGGAGCAAAAAAATACCTGGTACCGGCCGGAATGTCGGGCAACTGGATTTCAAAATATCCGTCTCCTGTTGGGAGCATATCCACCTGCTGCCTACCCGGAGTTTCCAGATGCAATTTGACCCGATCCTTTTCAGGTGCCCAGACCGTAAAGGTTACATGGTTATGTTGAAAGTGCGCGCCGACTCTGCCCATTGAATGAATACTTTTAGCCTGATCCGGCTTCCAACTTCTTAAAAATTATGCCATTTAGGGTTTTCGTAGTGTCAGGCAACTTGATCAACGAAACAAGCAAGCTTGCAGGCTTGATTTTTTAAGGAGATCCCCTACTTGTGTTACTAAAAAGCAATGATTATGGAGCAAACAAGCACAGCAACTATCGTCGAAAAACAACATTTGTGGTGGCAGCAGGGAGTAATATATCAGATTTACCCAAGGTCTTTTCAGGATTCCAACAGGGATGGTATCGGTGATCTCAAAGGTATTATAAGCCGTCTTGACTATCTCCAGTGGCTTGGGATCGATTGTGTGTGGCTCTCTCCTGTGTACCCCTCCCCCATGGCCGACTTTGGCTACGATATTTCAGATTACTGCGGAATACACCCGTTATTCGGAAATATGGACGATTTCGATGAGTTGCTTCATGAGGTACATAGCCGGGGAATGAAACTACTGCTGGATCTCGTTCCCAACCACACTTCCGACCAGCACCCCTGGTTTCTGGAAAGCAAGTCGTCTCGCGACAATCCAAAAAGGAACTGGTATATCTGGCAGGATGCCCGAGAAGACGGATCCTTGCCCAATAATTGGTTAAGTGTTTTCGGTGGGCACGCCTGGGAGTGGGATAATCAAACCGGCCAATACTATTATCATGCATTTTTGAAGGAGCAACCGGACCTGAACTGGCGCAATCCAGAAATGCAGGAAGCCATGCTGGATGTAATGCGCTTCTGGCTGGACAAAGGAATTGATGGGTTCAGAGTGGATGTGATGTGGCACATGATCAAGGATCGGCAGCTAAGGGACAACCCTCCTTCGCCGGATTCAAAATTCAACCCCGAGGATTTGATATACGACCATTATCTGCCAGTTTATTCTACCGATCAGCCTGAGGTGCACGATATTGTCAGGATGATGCGGCAACTGCTGGATCAATATGACGAGCGTGTTCTGATAGGAGAGATTTATCTGCCTATTCACAAACTGGTTACGTATTATGGGCAAGACAACAAAGGTGCACATTTGCCTTTCAACTTTCAGCTACTGACGCTTCCCTGGGATTCCACCCAGATCGCCATGGCGATCGACCAGTACGAGGGTGCACTGCCTTCGGAAGGCTGGCCTAACTGGGTACTGGGAAACCATGATAAACCCCGGATTGCCAGCAGGATCGGTCGCTCCCAGGCGAAGGTCGCAGCCATGATGTTACTGACATTAAGGGGCACACCCACCATCTATTATGGTGACGAGATTGGCATGCGGGACGTGCCGATTCCAATGAATGAAATCATTGATCCGCAGGGTCTTAACATGCCAGATCTCAATGTGAGCCGTGACCCGGCAAGAACGCCAATGCAATGGAATGAAGAAATATATGGTGGCTTTTCAATGCATAAGCCCTGGTTGCGTCTACCATACAATTCAGCGCGGGTCAACGTCGAAACACAAAAAAATAACCCCTATTCCACCCTTACTTTCTATACCAAGCTCATCAAACTCAGGAAAGATAGCCCTGCGTTGAATGTAGGGAGCTATAGTCCTGTGTATTCGGATTCACAACTTATTTCCTACATCCGCGCATACAATGATGAGAAATTCCTGATCATCCTTAACCTGAGTCACAGGCCGGGTTACTTTAAGCCCAAAAAAGGCTTTTACGAAGGTGTAGTTTCTCTAAGCACTGAAAATGAGCGGATAGGAATGCATGTTGAAGATGTAATAACACTTGGCGGGGACGAAGGGTTGGTTATCCGATTAAAATAAGGACATCTCCGTTTTTCAGCAACGCTGCCATTCGAACCACCGGCATTTGCTGATATGATATGCTCTTTACAGAATCAATACATCATTTATCTTAATTCATCAGTTAAACTTAAAAATCATGAAAAGTATCAAGTTGGCCAGTACCATGCTGGCGTTTTCAATATGCCTGACGTTCACTTCCTGCGGGACCGAAAAGAACGACACCGAAGGCAGCGCTGGTTCGGGAAGTGCCTCACAAACAACGCCCAATGATAGCAGCGGCGCAGAGAGCAAAGCCGCCCTGGGAACCAACGAGGACAATCAGGACGATAGCCTGGGTTACCCAACGAACCAGTCCAACCTCAACGCAGACTCGACCAGTAAAAAACACGACGATCAACTGCCCAAACGATAATGATGGAGATAAAAAAAGGTGGCCGGATTAACCGGCCACCTTTCGTTTATTGATGAAGTGGTAATTTTTTAGTTCAGCACTTTCTCGGCATCACGAAGACGTTTGATTGTATCGTGACCGCTTTTTAAAGTGGCTTTTTGTTGGGTAATCAGTGACCTCAGATCCGGAGTCAGTTCGTCCGATTTAAGAGCCGTTTCGTAGGCTTTCTGTGCAGCATCCTCTCCAAATTCGGAGTTTTCCAAAGAAGTCTGGCGATCATTGCTACTGAAAGCAGCCTTCACATCCATCCAGGTCCTGTATAATTTTCCTGAAAGCATCGTTCCCGTTGCTGGTTCACCACCCAGGGACGTCACCTCAGTAGCCAGTTCAGATGCGTGTTGTCTGCTATGATCTGCGAGGTTATTATACAACGTTCTCAAATCAGAATCAGACTGATCTGCCTCATCGTAGGCTTTTTTATACCCCTCTACCCTGTCGTTATTAATAAGGATCAAATCGTTTAACACTTCTACTACTTCTGAATTATGTGCCATGACAATTGCATGTTTGGTTATGGTCTCATTTCAAAAATTATTGTTCCAACGCGTCAGAGCGTTCAGAAGCGCCCTGAAGAAGGAGTTTTGGGGAGGTTTTTGCGCCGTATAGTCGCGCAGGCGAAAAAGTAACCGCCGGGCCATCACCCGACACTAAGTTTTCGCCTGACTTTACTGAGGAATTCGGGCGAAAAACCGAGATATGATGCAATATAATGCTGGGCAACCCGGTGGGGAATCGTGGGGTAACGGTTTAAAAAATCCAGGTACTTTTCAACCGCACTGGTTGAGATTGTCCTGAACAGCCTTTCCTGCGTCTGAGCAAGATTGCGCTGGACCATTAACCTGAACATTCTTTCAAATCCGGTGACCTTCGCCAATAGCTCCTCTTTATTTTCGGGCGAGAGTATGAGCAACTCGCAATCTTCAAGTGTCTCAATGTAAACATGACTGGGTGTCTGATACTGAAAACTCGTGATATCGCTCACCCACCAGTCCTCAATCGCAAATTGTAAAGTAACCTCTGCGCCCGTCCCATCAATGTAGTACGTCCTAATGCAGCCTTTTAAGATATACGCTTCAAATCTGCATACTTCGCCTTCCAGCAGCAAAAATGTTTTCTTGGGAAATTTCTTGAACTGAAGAAGCGAATCGAAATATTGGAGATCCTGGGTGGAAAAAGGCATGCACTTTAATGCATAGCTGTTTATTTTTTCAAACATACATCCGGTTAGATAAATGATCCGCTTATAAATACGAGGATAAAAGTATCTTTTTTTGGGATTGAACCGGATGTTGTTCGCCGAAAGAAGGGTTTCAAATAAAACTTAGCAGCAGATCAATGCAAAATATGGCTGTTGGCCAGCTTGACCTCATCCGGTGAGATCGTATGTGGCCGACCTGGATAAATCGCATAGGTAACGAATGCATTCAACCTTTCCATGACTGCGATACTCTCCTTCACCCTGGAGACCGGCACGTGCGGATCGGGATCTCCCGTGGAGATGAATACCGGCGTCTGGCCGAAATCCCCTTTGTAACTGGCTTCGTTCAAATGCTCGCCGACTAAGCCGCCGGTAAAAGCAATTATCCCCCCGTAGCGCTTTGCATTCCTGGAAACATATTCCAGGGTAAGACAGGCTCCCTGGGAAAATCCTGCAAAAAAGATCTTTTCGGTTGCGATACCTGCAGATTCTATTTCGGAAACCAGCTGATCAACCACTCCCAGCGCAGAGTCCAGCGCTGGCTGGTTCTGTGCTACGGGGGCCATGAAGCTGTACGGATACCAGCTATTGTTTGTCGCCTGGGGCGCATAAATGGCCATTCCGTCCAGGTTCAATAACCGCTGAAGGGACAGGATGTCCTGTGCCGAACCTCCCCGGCCGTGGAGCATAATCATCGCCTTTTTTGCTTCCGATGCAATCACTCCGCTGGTTATGAAGTTTTTATGATGGGTGTACATAATGTTTGAATGATTAAGTGAAATAAGCAGGTGCGTGGTTGCCACGCACCTATCACTAATTTAAAGCCGGAAGGATCTGCTCTATCTGCGCCCTTCTTGGCTCATATTGAGGCGGCAGCATCAAACCTGAACCCAATGTTTCTACTGTCTCATCCGTAGCAAATCCTGGGTTATCGCTGGCAATTTCAAATAAAACGCCGCCTGGCTCCCTGAAATAAAGGGAATAAAAATAATTCCTGTCGATTTTATCGGTAATCTGGTAGCCGGCTTCCACGATTTTCTTCCGGAACTCCATTAAAATATCGTCGTTCGCCACACGGAAAGCCACATGGTGTACCGAACCTCCCGCAACATGTCCAGCCCTTTCACCAGGCACCTCAACAAGATCTACAATTGCGGCTGTTTCCACGGCATCGGTTACAAACCTGAAACGGTTTACATGTGTTTCAGCCAGTTTATACCCAAAAATGTCCGTTAGGATTTTGGCTGTTTCTTCAATTTTGTTGCTGGTAATCGTGATGTGGTGAAACCCGCGTGTGGCATTTTCGGCGGTCACTTCCCCTGTTTCCCATGGAGTACGGTTATCCGCTGTTTTGGGCTCCGTCAATTCAAATTTCAGTCCGTCGTGGTCAAGGAAGGTCAGGTACTTCTCACCGAATTTCTCCGAAACTTTATTATACGTGATACCATTGGCTTCAAATCTTTTTTGCCAGAAATCAAGGCTTCCTTCCGGTACGGAGTAACCGATCTCTGTTACCTGCCGGGTCCCTCTCCTGCCGGCGGGTATCTGGCTTCCCCATGGGAAAAAGGTAAGTATCGTACCAGGTGTTCCGACACCGTCGCCGTAGTAAAAGTGGTAGGTATTGGGGTCATCGAAATTGACCGTTTTTTTAACCATTCTTAATCCCAAAATGCGGGTATAGAAATCGTAATTTCTTTTAGCATCACCGGCAATGGCTGTAATGTGATGTATCCCGTTGATTGTATTTTCCATGATCGTCTTCTGTTTATATTTCGTTTTAATGATACAAATGTAGCACGCCCCCGGGCCACAGATCATTGAACTAGGACAAGAAAAACGTGTTGTTGAAAAATTCTTGAAAAAGGATCAGGCGCTTCCCCTCCGGTAAATAGGAGCCTCCGCCCACTGGCCTGCCCGCCTTCCGCATGTGACCTCAAAGGAATTAAGTGTCTGGTAATCGCATTCAGACTTGCCTTGATGCTAGCCTGACACTTCCTAAATGCGTCGAAATATTTCCGCCAAATATTGGACGCATTCAAATTGGGCGCATTCAAAATGTGCTTTATCTCTGCGGCAGAAAACCTGGACGGCCACTTGTCCATAAGTTGGAAAATGAAGACAAGCACACGATCATGATGCCTTTTTGGCGCAGCCAGCTGAGAGGCTAAGTCAAATTGGCATTAAAAATATGCTGGATAACTTTTTGTTCCGGCAATGCAAAGCAAACTCAATCGCTATGGATACCTTTTCGACCATGATTATTGGCGCTGTTGACAAGATCAAAAACGCAGTAATTAAAATTGACATTTATAAAACAGTAAACGGCAAACTACGGCCCGCAGGCTCGGGCTCGGGCTTCATATTTTCTTCCGACGGCTTCGTTTTTACCAATAGCCACGTGGTGGAGGGTGCAGAGAAAATCATGGTAAGTCTCCTGAACGAAAACGAGATAGAAGCCACTCTGATTGGTAAAGACCCGGATACAGATCTCGCGATCCTTAAAATATATGCACAGGGACATTCGGTGGCAAAGCTGGGAGATACCAGCGAATTGCAGATAGGCCAATTTGTAATTGCAATTGGCAACCCCTACGGCTTCCAGCACACGGTAACCACCGGCGTGGTAAGTGCGCTGGGCAGGACCCTACAGACACAGTCGGGGAGAATGGTAGACAATGTGATCCAGTCCGACGCTGCGCTGAATCCGGGCAACTCCGGCGGACCTATGATTAACACGGACGGAGAGGTCATCGGCGTCAACACCGCGGTTATCCAGGGGGCACAAGGCTTGAGCTTTTCGGTGGATATTAACACGGCGAAAGAAATAGCGCAACAGATCATCCGTGACGGTAAAGTTTTTAAAGCTTACCTAGGTCTCCAGTTACAGGATGTACCCATCCATGAGAAGGTTAGGCAGCACTACAAGCTTCCAAACCGCGGAGGTGTTTTTATCACACGCATTGAGCCCAACACACCCGCTTCCCGGTCCCAATTGTTAGAAGGAGATATCATTGTGTCATTCAACAATAAAGTCGTCAGCAATTCCAACGAGTTATTCAAGGAGCTCACGCACAGGGAGATCCTCGACATCACCGATATCTCCGTGATCCGTCACACAGAACTGTTGAATTTTATCGTTGTGCCGGTAGAGAAAAAAGGTTAGGCACCCTGCTCAATATTATCAAAATGCATTTTCTGACGCAGCCGGGAATGAAAAAGCAATTAATTCGTGTTAGCTGAGTAATGGACATTCTCAATTCAATATGAACTGGATTACAATCAATAGTGAGGAAGAAGTGGAGAAGATTCGGAAATCGTCCGAATACTCGATTATTTATAAGCATAGCCCGAGGTGTATGACCAGCCTGATGGCATACCGACAATTAAAATCCGATGTGAGCGCCGCGCCGCATATCGACATCCCCCTCTACATCGTGGATGTCATCAGCAACCGGAAAGAATCCATGGCCATTGCAGATAACTTTGGTGTTGTGCACCAGTCACCGCAGATATTGGTGGTGAAAAACGGCGAATGTGTTTTCGACGCATCCCATGAAGCCATTTCTTTAAAAAACACCCTTAGCGCCGTACCTGCGCAGGTTTGAGCAACCCCTGTTTCAAAAATGAAAATTGCTTGATGACGCCGGGGACCCGTTTTTTAAATTTTATGTGGATTATTTCCATATAAAAGGAATTATTCCATATTTTTGCAGCGATCAAATTTAAAACACTTCATCATAGACAAACGCAAAAGAGCAGCCAGCAGGCTGCTCTTTCTGTTGTTAATCGAACTAGGTCGCAAGCGGCGGGCCCGATGGAATAAATACTTTTTCCCTCTTGTACTTGAATTTATATCTCTTTGCCGTGAACTTGGCTGTCATATACTCCCCCATATAAATGGACCCGGTCATCACGTCATCTTTAACTGTACCTGAAAACAAGAAGGTAATCGCATCTGCAGGCTGACGGTCGGTGCTGCGCATTTTGAATTCGTTGCCCTCAACTGTTCCCTGTAGTTCACGTACGCTAAATTCTCCTTTATGAGAGCCGTTCAGCCAGTTACCTTCCTGCTCAATCATTAAAGTGTGCTTACTCGTACTTGAAAAGAACTCGATATCCGCTTCCCAATGTCCTTTGAGTGAGACTGCTGCCGCAGCCATTTCGGCTTTTTGGCCAGTACGTTTCTGGGACAGAACTTCCACCAGCCTCCCTGCTACCACTTGCTCGTCACCCGGTTGCATCTGGCCGGTCGTAATCGTAACAAATGTCTCCTTTTCACTGCTGCCACCCCCCAGCGCGATACGCGGTTTCGTACGGCCGAAAAGTTCTGCTACTTCTTCGCCGGTGATATTCAGTTTGGATGCGTCCCAGGCTACCTTAAGTACCGGGGTTCTGTTAGAAAGCTCTTTGGGCTCAATCACCGTCGTTTTAACGGAATCGACGGTGGTTACCTTTTTGGAAATGCTATCCAGCCACGAAAGCCATCTCTTCCATTCTCCTGCGTGGTCACGCTTTGTCCAGGCTTCAACCGCCGCCACCATTCCCATTGTTTCTTCACGACCCACCTTGTTATCCCGACCAGGACCATGGTGCGGCGCACTTGCCTGCCATGCAGACATCAGAAGGTCCTTTCTTCCTAATACAAGGCCTGCGCATTGAGGCCCGCATAGCGCCTTTCCCCCACTATAAACGACAACATCGGCGCCCATCTTCAAATGAACGTTCGGTATAGTAAGATTTTCCGCAGCAGCGTCGATCAGAATAGGGATATTTTTGGGCTTTGCAATTTTAGAAATCGCCTCCAGGGACATCGGGCCGCTCATGGATTGGTCACAGGCCATCAGATAAATCTGTGCGGTTCGGGGGCTGATCGCTTTCTCGAGTTCGTCGATAGAGTCAACCGTGATCAGTTTGACGCCTACATTGCGCAGCGCATGGTCGTATACATTGCGCGAATATCTGGGAACGATCACCTCCGTTTTCTCAAATCCTGCCAGATCCGGGATACGTACCAGCTTTTCGGGATTACCGCCCGTCACACATGCAACCGTCACATGTTTCAATCCCGCGGCGCAGCCAGCCGATACCATTCCCCACTCTGCTCCCGTCAGCTCGGCCAGACGTTTCCCCGCACCAAATGCCAGCTCGTCGTACTGCACGAAAACCTGCGCGGCCGCATCCATCGCAGCACGCACCTCGGGCCGTTCTATAGAGCCGCCTATAATGGTGAATGTTCCGCGGCAATTGATAATGGGTTCTACACCAATAGCCTGATAAATCTCTTTGCTGGCAGCTGTCGCCGGAGCTCTGTTCCCAATTTCCTTATCCGATCCGGACGGGAGCAGGACGGTTCCTGCAAGAGGAAGTAACGATAAATCTTTGATTGCTTCTCTGCGTTTCATTAACTTTTTCAATAGGAGTATGAGGAATAATTTGGATTTGAACGATGTGTAGTCCAAATATAGGAAATCGAAGTATCTCGATAACGAGTTTCCCGAAATTAAGCAAGGCTGAAAACGAGCGCTGATTTAATTATTTTTACTGTCTGTAATAAAAACAAGCAATATTATATTTGTGGAAAGAAAAAATCATCGACTTGCCTCCTAAATCATATTTCTACAAACTTTGGGTCAACCTGTCAGGGGACCCGGGTCAGTTTCCGCTGAATGCACGAATTTTTCATTCTGTTTGCCTGATATCCATTTTTGCTCTTTGCTATAATGTTCCGTTCAATTACTTCATAGGCTTACCGGAGGTAGCCGCTGTCAGCCTGTTTGTTCTGATAATAGCAGGTGCGCTGTATTACGCCTCCCTTTTCAGGCATCAGGTAAAAATTAGCATCTTTATTTTCAACATTCTTGGCCTGGTACTGTTTTTCGTCAATTACTTTTTGAACTCAGGGCAGCAGGGACCTACCGACCTCTTTTTTCTTTTATTCCTGCTCATCAGCATAGGAATCAGCCCAGTTAACCAGTACAAATTCTGGATTCCCGTCAACATAAGCATTGTGATCCTGCTCGAATTGGCCGAGTATTACATGCCGACCGTCGTACCATATACTTATGAGAGCAGGTTTAGCAGATTTGTTGACCATATATCTGCTTATGCCGTAGTTGCCGTAATCACTTATTTCTGTATAGATTACATACGTGTCAGCTATGAAAACGAAAAGGCTTCCGCCATTGAGAAATCCAAAGCCATTGAGGAAAAAAACGAACAGATTCTGAAACAAAACGTAGAGCTTGAAAGGCTTAATGCCGAAAAAAATAAACTGATGTCGATCGTCGCACACGACCTGCGCTCGCCGCTGGGAAGTATTCAGAATTTCCTTGAACTTTTGACACAGCACGATTTGGACCCGAACCAGAAATTGAACATCGAGAATGATCTGCTCAGCTCCACCAAAAATACCCTGGCTATGCTTTCCAAGCTGCTGGATTGGTCCAAGTCGCAGCTCCAGGGCATCACCCCTCGCCTGGAATACCTCAACGTCGCTAAGTTGTTCGAATCTACGCTCAACCTGGAAAAAGAAATTGCCGCCAGAAAAGACATCACATTAGCATACAATTTCGATCCGGCCATATTGATTTATGCCGATGCCAACATGATGCAGCTCATTTTGCGAAATATCGTCGGCAATGCCATCAAATTCACCAACAATGGCGGCCTGATCCGGATTTGGGCGGAAATAACCGGCAGCAGCTGCGTCATCACCATTCAGGATAACGGAATTGGCATATCCGCAGAAAAGCAGGACGCCATTTTTTCCTTCAACGTCCAGTCTAGTTTCGGCACAATGAATGAGAAGGGTGTCGGTTTAGGCCTGATGCTTTGCATGGAATTTATTAAAGCGCAGAACGGCAGGATTTGGTTTGAAAGCGTCCAGGGAACAGGAACTTCATTTTACATATCCGTCCCCACCATGGAGGATGCAGCCATTTGGCCTACCGGTTTGTCCTAGTATACAATCTGACGACATTTGATTAGTTTTGATCAAATGTCGTTTCAACAATGAATTTTCAGGAAAGAAAAAAAAAGATCCTTACAGCAGTTTACGAAGCGGGCAGCCTATCGGTATTCGAGCTGTCGGATCAGCTTGCGATGTCACCCGCCACGATCCGCCGAGACCTCCACGACATTTCTGACGAAGGCTTGCTGATCAGGACGCACGGCGGGGCTATGAAGCCCGAAAATCCGATTCGAACCAGCTTTGTAGAAAAAGCTGGCCTAAGGGATGCACAGAAAGACCGGATAGGGAAACTTGCAGCCGGCCTCGTATCAGACGGTGACACTATTTTCCTGGATTGCGGCAGCACGGTTTTCCGGATGTGCAATTATTTGAAAAAGAAAAATGACCTGCGGGTCATCACCAACTCGCTCCCTGTCATGGCAGAACTGATTGATATACAGACGATCGACATCAACATCATTGGCGGCGAACTGAACAAAGCCAGGAAGGCTGTCCACGGGGAAAGGGCTGTCAGGCATATCGACAGCTACCATGCCCAGAAAGCGTTCATAGGAGCCGACGGAATCTCGGCAGCAAATGGGCTTACCGCACATAGCGAGCTTGAGTCCACAATCACCTCCGCATTGATCAGAAATGCCGACAATATCATTCTCCTGGCCGATTCATCCAAAATTGGAAAAGACAGCTACCTGAAATTTGCGGAATTATCCGAAATAACCTGCCTGGTGACGGACTCGGAAATTAGTTCCGTCCATAAAAAAGGACTATCCGAAAACGGTGTAAGCAGGATACTCACCGCCTGATGACAAAAACGAAGCGGCAGAGCCCGCCGTCCAATCAGGCACGCTCAGAAAATTTTCCAGAGCTGTCGCTAAAAAACTAATCACATCCATATTATTCATCCATTGCAGATAAGCCATGTCATTTCAGGGATATCTTAAAACAATCAAATCGAAAACAGGAAAAGGGCCTGAGGATTTCCGAAAGCTTGCGGAAGAGAAAGGCTTCACCGACGCTGGCCATATCAAATCGGGCATTAAAGCCGGCGACATTGTAAAATGGCTTCAGGCCGATTTCGAACTGGGACACGGCCACGCAATGGCCATATATGCCCTTCTTAAAGGCGCCAAGGACGAAAACAGCGACTAAGCTTTGATGGAATCAGCAGCCCTGTTAACCGACAGCGATATCCGAGATTATCATCTCAAAGGTTATATCAAGCTCGAAAATGTTTTTTCGGATGATATCGCCCGTGCAGGTCGGGCTATTCTCTGGAGAGATACAGGTTGCGACCCGGCAGACCCGTCTACCTGGACAAAACCTGTAATCAGGCTGGGCGATTACGCTCAGGAACCGTTTTCCCGGGCGGCAAATATGCCATCGCTGCATGCTGCATTTGACCAACTGCTGGGGGTGGGTAAATGGTTGCCGCGTTACAGTCTGGGTACATTTCCCGTTCGCTTTCCATCCAATGATGATCCCGGGGATACCGGCTGGCACGTGGAAGCAAGTTTCCCGGATGAAGATCCCGCCGATTATTTCAAATGGCGTATCAATGTACATTCCAAGGGGCGGGCCTTGCTGATGCTATTCCTGTTTTCGGACGTCGGCGAGCTGGATGCACCGACCCGCATACGGGAGGGCTCGCATCTTGACGTAACCCGAATCCTCGAACCATACGGGGAAAAGGGCCTTACGTTCCTGAAACTGGCCGGAAAGCTTGAAGCCACTGCCCAGAGGCCCGAAGTAAATGCCACCGGAAAAGCAGGGACCGTATATCTGTGCCACCCTTTCCTGGTACATTCCGCCCAGCCTCATCGTGGTACAAACCCGCGTTTCATGGCACAGCCTCCGCTGCTCCCGGCTTAATATTTGGGCTGCCCATGAAGATCACCATCTTCATGGGCAGCCCAAATATTAAATCAGCGTATTCTTCTTACTGTATATCCTCGTACTTCCCCTGGCTCAGATCGCCGGTGTCGAAACCCTTTTTGAACCAATACATCCTTTGCTTGGAAGTGCCGTGGGTAAATGCATCAGGGACAATGCGGCCTTGTGATTCCTGCTGCAGCTTGTCGTCGCCAATGGCATTGGCAGCGTTAAGTGCCGATTCCAGGTCACCAGGTTCAAGGATCTTGCTCATTTCCTGGGCGTGATTGGCCCAAACGCCCGCCAAAAAATCGGCCTGCAGTTCCAGCTTGACGGAAAGTTTGTTGTATTCCGCTTCGCTCAGCCTGCTCCGTTCCTCCTGCATTTTCTCGCTCAGCCCCATCAAGTTCTGCACATGGTGCCCTACTTCATGCGCCACCACATAAGCTACCGCAAAATCACCGGGCGCATTGAACCTTTCGCGCAGCTCATCGCAGAATGAAAGGTCAATATATACCTTATGATCCGCCGGACAGTAGAACGGGCCCATCGCGGAAGACGCCCCGCCGCAGCCGCTCTGAGTTGCATCCTCAAAGATCTGCAGTTTTGGCTTTTCATATTGAGCATTATTTTCCGAGTAAATTTCCGTCCAGACATCTTCCGTGCTGCCTAGTACTTTGGAAACGAAATCAGCAGTTTTATCGTCCGGGCGTGGCCCTGGCGGACGTGTCTGTGCCTGCTCCGTCTGCGTTCCCTGAATATTGGAAAGGATCTCACCCGGGTCCTGCCCGGTTAAGAGGCCAATCGCCAGCACAATAATGGTACCAATGCCACCCAGTGCAATTTTACCGCCCCCGGACATACCCCGGCGGTCTTCCACATTGCTGCTTCTCCGTAAATCCTGCCAACGCATAGATTAATTATTTAGGTTAAAAACGATTTGAAAAATATCTAGCGAATAATGTGCCACAACAGCTGGATAGTGATGTAAATATCTCAGAATTATTCCTCACCGCATTATTTATACCAAATCTTCAATTATATTTTTGTTAAACCGACTTATAGTTTACATGAAACCGGTTCACATTTTCCTTTACTGCCTGTTAGCTTCCTGCCTGCTCTTGTCCTGTTCACCAGATCTGCCCGAAGATGTGGAATTGGCCATGAAAGAGCTGCCGCGAGAGCTGGATTACAACCGGCATGTAAAACCCGTGCTTTCAGATAAATGTTTTGCCTGCCACGGCCCCGATAAGGCAAAGCAAAAAGGCGGTCTGAGACTTGACCTGGCCGAATTTGCCTTCGTTAAACAGGCAAAAGAGTCGGGCCGCGTTGCCATTGATCCGGGAGACCTGGCTGGCAGTGAATTCTTTCACCGGATTATTTCTTCCGATCCGGAATATAGGATGCCCACCCCGGAATCGCATCTGACCCTGTCCGCCAAAGAAAAAGCGGTCCTGATCAAGTGGATACGCGACGGCGCCGAGTACAAACCGCATTGGGCGTTTGTAAAACCGGCAAAAGCAGAGATCCCGGCGACTGTCCATGATCACCTGGCTGTTAACCCCATCGATCATTTTGTTTTCAAAAAACTCGAAGAAGAGAAGTTGCAGCCTTCTGCCCAGGCCGGAAAAGAAATCCTGCTGAGACGATTATCGCTGGACCTGACAGGACTGCCGCCAACATTGGAAGAAACTGATGCTTTTGTAAAAGACAATTCCGCAAAAGCATACGAAAAACAAGTCGACCGTCTGCTGAATTCTCCCCACTATGGCGAAAAAATGGCCGTCGACTGGCTGGACCTGGCCCGCTTTGCCGATTCGCACGGGTACACGGTGGATCGGCTGAGGGATATGTCGCCCTACCGCGATTGGGTGATCGGTGCTTTCAATCGGAATATGCATTACGACCAGTTTGTACATTGGCAGCTCGCCGGCGATTTAATGCCGAAACCTACCAGGGATATGCGGATCGCCACCGCCTTCAACCGGAATCATCAGCAAAATATGGAGGGTGGTATCATTGAAGAGGAATTTCAGACGGAATATGTGGTCGACCGTACCAATACATTCGGGGATGCATTTTTGGGTTTGTCTGTGGGATGCGCCAAGTGCCACGACCATAAGTACGACCCGATTTCCCAGAAAAATTACTATGAGCTTTTCAGTTTTTTCAATAATGTAAAAGAGGCAGGCCAGATATCCTGGGATGACGCATTGCCCACGCCAACCCTGATGCTCCCGACGGCCGAGCAAGAGAAAATGCTACGTTTTATTCAATCTAATATCACGAATCAGGAGCAGGCATTGACCGACGCGAAGAAGAACGCGGGGCCTGCCTTTGATCAATGGCTAAGCTCGGGCGGCTACAAGCGTTTAGCGAAACAAGACATTCCGCAGCCAGGACTTCAGGCTTATTTTCCATTTGACAAGGGGCTATTGAAAAATGCGGCTGATCCAAAAGCAGCGGGCGTCATGAAGCGTGAATCCGGGCAGGAAGGAGGTGCACCTGAATTCGAGAAATCATCACGAGGCGAAGTCATGCATTTGAACGGCGATATTTTCCTTGACCTTTCGCCTGCAGGGGTTTTCAGAAAATCCGAACCTTTTACGATCGGGATCTGGGTTAATATTCCCAAAGAATTGAAAGAAGGTGTAATCCTGCACAAAAGCAACGCGGAGCGGTTGTACAATTTCAGAGGATATCATTTATACCTCAAAAACGACCGGTTTGAACTGAACATGGCACACACCTCGCCGTCCAATGCTATCACGAAGGTTACCAAACAACCGGTACCCAGAAACCAATGGGTTCAGCTGACGATCACCTATGACGGCTCTTCCAAGGCCAATGGGTTTAGATTGTATCTCAATGGAAATGAAGCTCCCATGGAAACAACCATGGATCAGCTGACGAAAGATATCCTCTTCAACGGTTCCAGTCAGCCGGGCTTGCAGATCGGCGGCTGGTGGCGGGGATTGGGCTTTAAGGATGGGAAAGTAGATGATATTGCGATCTACAACCGCGAACTTACTCCTTTTGAAATAGGGATCCTGGCCGGAAAAAATGCATGGGACGTAATCGCCGAAAAGCAGCCTTCTCAACTTACCCAGGCCGAAATTGCCACCTTAAAGGATTTTTATATGGCCGGTATCGATCAGAAAATTGCCAAATCCCAACTGGAATTGCAGAAAACGAGAACAGCGCAAAGTGACTCCACGGAACATGTCCGCGAGTTGATGGTGATGCAGGAAATGCCAAAGCCAAAACAGGCACATGTTTTAATCCGGGGTAACTACGATGCATTAGGTGAAAGAGTTTTCCCATCGACCCCTTCTTCTATTCTCGCATTCCCGAAAAATTTCCCGAAAAACCGGTACGGCCTTGCGCAGTGGCTGACACATCCCGGCAATCCATTGACTGCGAGGGTTGAAGTAAACCGGCTGTGGCAGAATTTCTTCGGCATTGGGCTCGTAAAAACCACCGAAGACTTTGGTAACCAGGGAGAAATGCCCAGTCACCCCGAATTGTTGGATTGGCTTGCCGTTACGTTCCGGGAATCGGGCTGGGATATCAAGAAAATGAATAAGCTCATTGTCATGTCGGCCACTTACCGGCAGGATTCGCGTACCAATAAAGACGTAAGGGAAAAAGACCCGGAAAACCGTTTGCTTGCCAGGGGACCTGCCAACCGCATGTCTGCAGAAATGATACGGGATAATGTGTTGATGGCGAGTGGATTATTGAATAAAAAGATTGGCGGTAAAAGTATAAAACCCTACCAGCCCGATGGTTTATGGTCGATCAACAGCAGCAATTACGTTCCCGATTCCGGGGATGCGGTCTATCGCCGAAGTCTTTATATTCTTGCCAAGAGGTCGGTACCCAACCCTACCCTTTCCACTTTCGACGCCACTTCGAGAAGTTTCTGTGTCGTTCGCAGGCAAAAAACCAATACGCCTTTGCAGGCATTGGTTACCTTAAACGACCCGACCTTCATTGAGGCGGCGAGGGTATTGGGCGAACAAATGACCAGAATAGCTGACGAAAAATCGGCCATCACCATTACCTATCGAAAATTGACGGGCCGAAAACCGCCAATCGCAGAAGTGGAGTTACTGCTCACTTTACAAAAACTCGAACAAGACAAATTCAGAAAAGATCTGAAAAAGGCTGAGGGTTGGCTGTCGACAGGTCAGTATCAAGTGACCAAAAAGCTCGATCCGTCCCGCGTCGCCGCCAATAGCGTTGTCGCCAGCACCATTCTCAACTCCGACGCCTGTTTAACCAAAAGATAAGCCATGTACCATCACCACGACGACGAATTCAGGCTGCATACCCCCGAATTTAACGAGCTCCACAAAAAGCTGGACCGCCGCAGGTTTTTGACCAAAACTTCATTGGGGATTGGCGCTTTGGCCGTCGGCTCCCTCTTTGGACTGGATAAGTTATACGGCTCTTCCTCCCGACAGGCTCAGCCTACGGGAGATCTGGAGGCGGATATACTCAAAGCATTGCCACACATAGCGCCCAAAGCAAAGCGGGTGGTCTATTTGTTCATGAGTGGTGGCCCATCCCAGTTTGAAACTTTTGATTATAAACCCAAATTGGTCCATCTCGCCGGGCAGAACCTGCCCGATTCGGTGAGAAAAGGGCAGCGGCTGACGGGCATGAGCGCGAACCAGAGCGCACTGCCCATGGTTCCGTCCATTTACAAATTCGGTCAGCATGGGAAAAGCCAGACCTGGGTGAGCGAGCTTTTGCCGTATACTTCCAAAGTGGTCGATGATTTATGCATTGTCAAATCCATTTACTCGGAGGCAATTAACCATGATCCGGCAATTACCTTTTTCCAAACCGGCAACCAGCTTCCCGGAAGGCCTTCCATCGGTTCCTGGGTAAGTTACGGGCTGGGTACGGATAATAATAACCTGCCCACCTTCATTGTATTGGTCTCCAAAAACGCGCCTAAGGACCAGCCTTTGTATGCAAGACTTTGGGGAAATGGCTTTCTGGAATCGCGGCATCAGGGCGTCCAATTCCGTTCCGGGAAAGATCCTGTTTTATTTCTCAACAATCCCGAAGGTTACGACGGTACCGACAGAAAAGAAATGCTGCAATACCTCGCCAAACTGAACCAGCTACAAAACGATTCGTATGGCGACCCGGAAATTGACAACCGCATTGCGCAATATGAGATGGCGTTCCGCATGCAGACTTCCGTGCCCGAGGTTATCGATACATCCGACGAACCCGACGATGTTTTTGACTTGTACGGGCCTGAAAGTCGCGATGCAGGCACTTATGCCGCTAATTGCTTACTAGCAAGAAAGTTGCTGGAAAAAGACGTGAAGTTTGTTCAGCTCTACCACCAGGGCTGGGACCAGCACGGCGGGCTGCCAAAGGGCATCGCCAACCAGTGCAAACAAACGGACCAGGCAACCGCGGCATTGATCATGGACCTAAAAAGAAGGGGCTTACTGGATGACACACTGGTGATCTGGGGCGGCGAATTCGGCCGGACCGTTTATTCCCAGGGTAAGCTCACTGCCGACGATTACGGCCGCGACCATCACCCGAGGTGCTTCACCATGTGGATGGCCGGGGCGGGCATCAAGGCGGGGATCAGCTATGGCGAGACGGACGATTTCAGTTACAACATTGTGAAAGACCCGGTCCACGTGCACGATTTCCACGCCACCTTAATGCATTTAATGGGTGTTGATCATGAGCGGCTTACCTATAAATTTCAGGGACGACGTTTCCGCCTGACTGATGTGCACGGGAAAGTTGTGCAGGGTCTTCTGGGCTCTTGATTTATAGCCACGAATACACGAAAGAAACACGAATGCCTTCGTGCCTTATCCGTGTATTCGTGGCATAAAACCTTCATCTAAAATCACTTTTTCACTTTCAGCTTAACTCTCCCCCAGATCACTTTCCGCTCAATCGGATTAAAGGTTTTGGTCTCATAGCTGGCCAGGCAGTCTATTTCCTGACCGTCTTTGCAATCGGGCGAGATGTGGATAATCGAGTTTTGGGTAAACCCGTCGGGCCAGCGGCCCGGAATCATTTCGTCAGTAAATTTTTCCTGTGCGTTCACAATCCCCACATCTTCGGCATAAATTCTGAGCCTGTTGTTGCCTTCATATATCAGGATATCTTCGCCGGGGTTGACCTCGCCGTCTCCATTCCCCTTTCCCAAAGCATCCTGTCGGACCGCTACCCCATCATCCATTTTTAGGTTTGTAAAATAAGGCACATCAAAATCAACAGGAACATTGACGACCGTACTCCTGGAATCTGCACCATTGGAAACGGTTATTTTTAGTTTAACGTCCGCCGGTTCCGCATGGACAGGCGGTTTCTTAAAACACATTATACTAAATCCAGCAATTTCAAGAACTCGCACACCCGAGTTGGAAGAAAACATTTTGACAGAATCCTTAACAGTAATTCCCTCACCCTCAGCACTTATGGTCACTTTCAAATGCGCTGCTTTTCCTTCCTTTCCCCTGTTAAATAACTTTACAGCCAGTTGATTAGGCTCATTGCTACTCTTCAGGCTCTTTTTTCCATTGATCTTGTAATCAACAAAACCCCAGTCTGGCCTGCCGTTTACAGCGTAAATTCCCGTTTCGCTGCCAGCAGGATCAAGATCCAATGCAATCCTTCCTTTTGCATCCGCCTGCACATTTTTCAGGTCGACTTTCTCTGATCCTAAATGGTAAGTAGCTGCTTTGTATGTGGTTCCTGGCTCGTAAATCGGGGCGGTTGTAACCTTAATATGGCCCATTTCCACCGTTGGTCCATGCAGGAGCCATTTTTTAGTATATAACCCAAAACCGTTTTTTGTCACGTCTTTCAGATAAATAAACCCGGGCTGATCCTTAGCGCTTGTTACCTCATATCCCCAAAGGCCAAAATTGCCGTAAAGATCATAGTGCGACCATTTCGTAGGAACCGGATGCGGCTTACCCATTTCCTGGCTTACGAAGCGCATGGCTTTTTCAAAAACATCGGTCTTTCCGGCCACATCCACCATGTGCCCGCCCGGGAATTCTTCCATCTGTATCGGCTTACCTTCCCATTTCGCTCCGGCTTTTACCTCCTGGTTGAGATCATATAAAATATCGGTCGGACTGGTATGTATGCGAACTTTCACATCCTTTAAATTCTCAAAAGTATAGCGCACCGGGTAGAGAGTCTGATGATCAGGCGTGCCCACGAAAAACTCCGGACTTCCCATCATGCTCACCATTGCACTCACCATATCCGGATATTTCCCTGCCAGAAAAAGCGACATAAAACCTCCCATGCTAAACCCGATGATAGACTGGTTGTCCCGATTGGAGATGGTCCGGTAGGTACCGTCAATGTATTGCACGAGTTCGGGAAAGTAGTCTTTCATCTGCACCTGAAACTTCACATCTTCATGATTACCCACGTTATAGGGGCGCGGCTCTTTCAAATCGATATTGCCGTCCCACATCACCATGATGATATGGTACTTATCCACCAACTCCTGCAATTTCACGTAATCCAGCCTGGCACTTTCATCCTTGAAATGCCTCCCGCCCCAGCCGTGAAAGAAATATACTACAGGGAACCGCTTTTGCGAAGTTTTGTATTCCTCAGGCAAATACAGCCGGTAGTATTTTTCATGCCCAAAAACTTTGCTTTCGTGGGTCAGGTCCTGGTAGGGGACGTCGGTTTGGCCCCGCGCCTCAAAACAGATTGGAAAAAGCAGCAGGGCGATTTTTAAGAAGTTAGTCAGGTCAAATTTATACATGGTGAAAACGAAGTGAATTGCTTACTGCTTGAATTCGTATCGGGAAACCCCTTTTGTCTTTTTGGATTTGGCGGTCAGCAAAATGCGCCAAACAGCCCTTTGCCCCCAGTTATCGGCCAATCTCTTTTCGTCCGGTGCGCCCGTGGGCATTTGTTCTTTACTTGCCTGCCAGAACTTCGCGTCATATTGCATGGTAACGGGCTTGGCCCCCGGAATTTCAAAGACGACTTTTCCGGGCTGGTCAAGGCTGGTGTTACAGACCGTCATGAAAACCTGGTTGAGCGGCTTGGTACAGGTTTTCAAACTGTAATCATCCGTAACCAGGAGCACATTTTTAGTTTTATCGAGGTTAACGGTTCTTTTCCAGGTGGTAACTCCCGCATCAGCCGGGTAAGCGGCAGCGATGTCCATTTCCAGAGACGCGCCGCCCCCCGTTTTGTGATATGTCACGTTCCGGGCTTCAAATTCCGGCCCGGCCTGCTGCTCAAAACCATTGATCAGCGGCAGGTTGTGGTGGGCCGAATTGTTGTACCAGAGCGTGTACCGGTCTTTTGAGAACGTCTTGGCCGTATAAGTACCAAAACCAACGTCAATCACAACAGGCTGTCCGCCAGCAAATAACACAAAATCCCCGACATCGTTATGATTATGGCTTTCCGCATTATGTCCGCCATGGGAAGCTGTAAAAAGCCCGGATGCCGACCGGGAAGCCATCAACTGAATCCCGGGCAGCCATACGTCACCCAGTTCTGCCGGGCTACCGGTCTCTTTCGCACAATCCCTGATCGCTGTGAGGTTCCAAAGCCTGCGAGGCTTGGAGAAATCCTTTGGCACCGGGTTGTTTTCATTTAAATGGTGGTAAGCCCAGCTCCCGAAACGCTGCATGACCGGGTCACGAACGGATTTTCCAATACGATAAAGCAACAGGCCGTCCTGATTGATCGTAGGCGACGCATCGGCTGTATTGATAAAATAATTGCCCGAAATGTGCACCTTGTACATGTAAGCCTCGGCCATTTGCACCAGCGGCTGGTCATAAATCTGCAGCTTCCCGGCAGATGCACTTTCCATTAGTTTCAATGCATCGAATAACCTGCCTATAGCGCCCGACCAGTAACTGGGGCCTTCGTCGATAGCGCCATCTTCACCGAGCCAGTTGAGGTAATTGTCCAGAATTTGCATGGCGTGGCGCAACTCGCTCACCCTGCGGTTTTCATTTTTTTCGACCAGTAAAAGCGAAGTCATCCAGCAACTCACGACCCACGGGTTCCAGTTGTTGACAGGCGCTGCTTTGGTACCAATTTTTGTAAACCAGAACTGGTCGCTGTTCGATTCCATTGGGGTTAGTATCTTCCGATCGACTTCATAATAGATCCGTTTGCGTATCAACGGAGAAATACTGTCAAGCTTCTCTCCCAGAAAATAATCCGCAAGCCCCAGAATGGTCGAAGCTTCCACGGCAAAAATATCAACCGCCGGATCTTGTATATCAGGTAAGCCTATTCCTGCTTTCTGCATATACAAGTGCGCCGGAATGCCCCAGTAAGTTTCCTCGCAGGTTGACCAGATCCCATTCACGATATCCGTCAAAAACCGTCCTTTTTGCTCCAGAGACTCAGCCAGTATCAGCCCAAAAAGCTGCTCTCTTTTTTGGAATGATACATCTTCGTAACCCGTCCGGTTTCCGGTTTTCTGGTATTCCAAGGTGAGTGAAGCCGGAATGGCAGTAAAAGGCTTACCCAAAGATTTCTCGCCGTCCACAATCAGCATTTGCCTGATCGAGTCAGGGACAGTGTTTTTCCAGTCTGTTACTGTCTTTGGAAACGGCTTCCACTGATCTTTCGGGATCAGCGATTTGGCGATTTCTTCTTTTGTGAATTTGGCCAGCAGGTTTCGGGGAAATGGCTGCGCCAAACTCCCGGATATCGTGGTAACTAGGATGATAAGGGCAATAAATGTTAGTCGTAATTTCATTGTTGAGATTCAATTAAAAATCCGGCGGTATTGGCAAATTCTTCACCGGAGACTTTGATCACCAGTTTTCCATTTTGCCAATCCCAATGGTCGAATGGCCTTTCTCCTTCTGTATTCCGATGTGTGATTTTTTGCGGTTTTGTGACTAGCGGAATTTCAATAGTCCCTTCCGAAAAAGGGATTACGGCTATACTGCCCGATTTGAATATATCCTGGTCATTTTGTGAAATAATGGCCCAGGTTCCGGTGCCGCTAATGTTTTCAAAAACTTTATTTTCTCTTCCCAAATCCCTCAAAACCAATGAAGTCAATGCATTTTGATCCGATAATACTTCCTGCCTACCCCATACCCTAAGCTGGGGCGGTGCTTTCATATTGCCGGTATGGCTGTTGTACCATTTGGGCTGCCACTGGGTTGTTCTTCTGTGCCAGAGGTTTACAGCCATCCGGCGGTTCAGAAATACATTGGGGACCGACTTGCCATCTTCCGTTTCGCTTGGCAAAACTGCGCCCGGCGAACCCATCACAATGGAATTCAATAAGATACCATCATCCAGAGACCAGTCGTAACAGGACGAACCGCTGATCGCGACACCATAACCGGATAACAAGGAGGCCCAAATGCTCCATTCCTGATGACCGCGGTGCAAGTCAAACCAAAGGTCTCCCTGGTCATCCAGCGAAACCAGGTCGGTAAGCGGCACCCAAAGCGGGCTGATGCCGTAGCCCATGACCACCACATCCGGATCGATGCTTTTCGCTGCTTTCACGATCTGCTGCATTAGTTCAAAAGTATGTCTCTCGCCACGCAATGCGGGATTTCTTGGCGCGCCCATATCCGGGCTTGGTAACCCGTAACCGAAATCCAATTTGATCAGCCGTGGTTTTATCTCTTTCATAATCCGCACGGTGCGGTCCCGCAGGAACTTTCTGGTATGCTCAGAACTAGCATCCAGGCAATAATACGCATCGCCGGTTGGGTCAAAATTCCAGTTGGCCATGCAGGGCCTGCCGCTTTTATCCAGAATGAGGTCTTTCGATGTTAAACCGCACGCAACGGTGTCTTTGATCCAGCCAATGGTTTCCCAAACCCCTACCTCCACTTTCTTCTCCCTGATATAGGCCAAATCGCTGTAGAAATCAGGGAAACGTTTCAGGTCCGGCTGTCCCGAACCCTGCGACGATTCCCAGGGATCGTCCAATACCATGATTTCGTTATGCATTTTTTCCATGAAATCGGCGATCGGGCGGATCGGGAACTTGCGCAGCCGCCACATCCCCCAGGTGTTCCAGATCGAGGCCGTTTGCCTGCGTGCCCCGTCTGGCCTGACCTGCTTTTTCATTTCCGGAAAAGAAGCGTAATATTTTTCAAAACTTGATCTTGCGGTGGTGTCAATGGTAAAACGCGCCAGATCGGTCCATTTCCGGCTTTTGCCGACCGGCGCCGACCAAAGGTCCTCCCGATATAAAAATTCCAGACAACCTCTTGTTGATTGTATTTTCAAAGACATCGCGGCGTCGGGAACGCTACCCGCACCGATTGTAATCCAGCCATCATCGGAACCCAGGCCTGCAAAAAGGACAGGTCTGGGGAACGCCGCCCCGTAAGGTGTACCCATTGAAGGACCGAAGTTTCCAAGCGCAATGGTGGTATGCCCCAAATCCCAGCTGCGAAAATAGCTTTGCACCGTTCCGGCCTTGGCCCCCGGAACACAATACCCAAACGATTGCCAATCGGGCATAAACGGCTTGTCCCAGGTCGGTTTTACGTTCGCGCCGTTTGTAACAACAGAAGCGCCCAGGTACATTTCAATGATTTTCGGCGTGAATATTGCCCACTCGGCGGTGAGCTCGCTGAATTTCCAACCCCAGTTCTTCTTTTCAATAATCAGTGTTCCCTTTCCCAATCCAGGCCAACGCAATGCCACTGATACCTTGTCGCCCTGCTCGGTCATTGCATCTGCGATAGCCTTGCTGAAAGCCTTTTCTTTCTTTGAATTTTCATACCAAAAGGAAGGCAAAAGGCTTCCCTGCCACGCAGTAGCGCCGTTTGCCTTATTGGTTAGTGTTGCTTTATCCTGACCCAGGTCCCATTTGATGATCAGGTGATCGTTTTCAAATTGCCATTGTTTAAGAGCATTTTGACCAAAACCGTTTGAACAAACAAGGCAGGCCGCAATTACCCAGAAAAAACGAAGAAAGTATTCGTGCTTCTTCGTGTGTTCTGGGCATTTTACCAGCCACGAATGCACGAAGAAGCACGAATACATGATACCAAAATACTTCCTGAACATCAGCAACTTATAAATTAGGATTAATATTGGCGTCACCGATTGGCGCAGGGTACCAGAAATTGTCCCTGCTCAGATTGCCGATCGGTTTCAGGTCGTCTGCGGCTTTGTTGGAATTGGCTTCCGCCACCTTTTCAAGCCGCAATAAGTCAAACCAGCGTGTCCATTCTCCCGCAAACTCCCAGGCGCGCTCGTCTACAACCGCGCTCACAAACGCCGTTTTGGAAAGCCCGGCCAAATCCGGCAATCCCGCGCGCTTCCGAACTGCATTCACCGACGCGTAAGCCTGTGCGTTGGGTGTCGCATCCGCCATGGCCTGCGCCTCGGCATAGATCAGGAGCACATGCGCATAGCGTATCATATGCACAGGCATGGAAGAAGTGAATTTGGTATTATCGGCCAATCTGAATTTGGCATAGTAGGGATGCTTGGCAAGACTGTTCTGCCAAGGTACCTTCGTGCCGTCGGGTTTGGTAAAAACTGTATGGAAAGTGATATCCTTGCGCTTTCCGGCTGGAAATTTGTTAAAAAAACCAATTTCCGCCAGGTAATCGTCCCAGCCATTTTCATCGCCTGGTACAGCTGGCAAACCATAAAAGGAGTTGGTAGACCCGCCAAAATTCTCAGAAGTCTGGAAAGCAAAAACCTCCTCGGCGGTACCTGTCGCAGAAGCCGTTCCCGACCACAAAGTTGCCAGGTCGGAAACGAGATCGAAACCGTAAACTGCCTTGTTATCAATCACTTCTTTGGCTTTTGCTGCGGCCAGTGCATATTTTGACGCATCTTTAATCGGCCAGCCGCCTTCGGTCAGATACACGTCTGCCAGCATAGCTTTCGCTGAGCCCTTGTTGGGTCTGCCCGGATCGCGTTTTTTGTCGGGCAGCAACTCTTCCGCCTTTTTCAAATCAGCCTCTATCAATGCGTAAATCTCGGCGGGTGAGCTCTTCTGGATGGAAAGCAATTCCTCGGAGAAATCCGCAGTAGTGATCAGCGGAATGTTACCATAACCTCTTGTTAACCAATAATATCCCAATGCCCGCAGGAAGTATGCTTCCCCCACAATCGCATTGATCCTGGCAGGGTCGCCGGTGACGGCCTGATAATTATTGATGATATTATTTGCTCCCTGAATGGTTTTGTAACATCCGCTCCAAATCTGTGAAAGCCTTGGATTGGAAGAAGTTACATTGAACTGATCGATCTCCCGAAAATCGGCCTTGTTACCTCCGGAGATCGTGGAAAGATCATCGGCGCCCATCCCAAACCCCTGGATAGCAGAGGTCAGAAAACCGCGTGCCCAGGTTCTCAGCAAACCTTTGTAGCTGCCGGTCAATGCCGATTCGAGGCCGGCGATGTCGGAGATGGCATTGGTACCGACCACCTGACCTTTGGGATCTTCTTCCAGAAAATCCTTACAGCCCCAGGCCATCAGTATGAGGAATATAATTGCTAATTTTTTCATGATCTTTTGATATATAAGATGATTAAAATGTCAGATTGAGGCCCAGTGTATAGGTCTTGGAGTTTGGATAGGATGCGTGGTCGATGTTCTGCACTGCATCTCCTACACCATTGGAAGTCGACTCCGGGTCGATGCCTTTGTATTTGGTAAAAGTGAGCAGGTTGGTACCGCTGACAAACACCCTGACGGACGCAATATTTTTGAGTACCAACTTCGGAATGTCGTAGGACAAGCTGATATTTTTCATCCTCAGAAAGTCCCCTTTTTCCAAAAAGCGGGTCGACTGGGTGTAGAAATTTTCTTTTGCACTGCTGAAAGCCGGAATATCGGATGTTTCATTTATGCCGGGAATGTACCGGTCTTTGATAGCCGCAAAGGTCGGCTGACGCACGTCGGTACTACCCACAATCCCGTTTGCGTACGTGTAGTTGAGTTTGTCAAATCCAAAGACGCCCTGAAAGAACACGTTAAGCGACAAACCTTTATATGAAAAGGTGTTGTTCCAACCCAATGTTGTCTTGGGCATCCCGCTGCCGATGACCTGGTAATCTTTGGCATCGAGCACTTTATCCCCGTTCAGGTCCTGGTAATGTGCGTCTCCAGGTTTGTTGTTGTACACAGCAGCCTCGTCGGCCTCGCTGGCCTTCCAGGTGCCCAGGTAGTTCAGGCCCCAGAATGCCGCCATTTGCTGGCCGGGTATCAAGACAAATTCCGTTGCCGTAAAAATCGTATCGCTGGCGGTAGCCAGTTTCACCACTTTGTTTTTGATCACCGAAAAGTTCAGTCCGCTGTTCCATCTGAAACCTCTGCCTTCCAGGATCGAAGCTTCTACAGAAAACTCCCAGCCTTTATTCTGCACCTGACCGATGTTTTTCAAAATGTTATTGCCGCCGATGTAAGCAGGCAGCGGCTGGCTCAGCAACAGGTCCTTCGTGTTCTTGACAAAGTAATCCACTGAAAATGATACTCTTCCGCCAAGAATCTCCGCATCTGCACCTCCGTTGACCTGCTCGGTCGTTTCCCATTTCAGGTTGGGGTTGCCTGGGTTGCCCAATACGATCCCATTGGTGATGCCATTGGTAAAGTAACCCGAGGTGAATGGGACCCCGGCGTCGTCGACATTGGTAATGTAGCTCGACAGCGTGCCATACGGATTAATGGCCTGGTTACCCGTCAAACCCCAGCTTCCCCTCAATTTCAAAGTGTTGAAAACGTGCTGACTTTTCATAAAAGCTTCCTCCGAAACCTTCCAGCCCAATGCGACCGAAGGAAAAACGCTCCATTTGTTGCCGTCCTGGAATTTGGAAGACCCGTCCCGGCGGATCGTCGCAGAGAGCAGGTATCGGTCATTAAATCCGTAGTTGATCCGCCCCAGGTATGACATCAGGCTCCATTTCGAATAACCAGACCCAATCTGATTGGAAGCCGCGAGGGACAGGTTGTTGTAGGACTGGGCAGGATAAGTGAGGTTGGTCGCATTGGCGTAAAACGACTCTCCGATCTGTTTCTGAGTTTCAAAAACACCGATGATATCCAGGCTATGTTTGCCGCTGAATACTTTTTTGTAGTTGATAGAATTGGTGTTCTGCAGAGTGACCTGCTCTCCCGAGGCACGCCCGGCCCTTGGCAAATAGCTGGTAATCAGCGGTCCCGCATATGTCTTATCCTGCTGATTCACGTAGTTGACACCATATTGAACATCCAGCGACAGCCCAGGTATAAATTCATATTTCATACCCCCAATCAGGTTCACGATACTGCGGTTGATACGGTTGTCCGCGTCCATGGCCCGTGCAACCGGATTCTCGAAAATAGAGCCTACCGGGTCACGGTAAGTGTAATTGCCCGTCGCGTCATATACAGGCGTCGTGGGCGACCACGCAAATGCCTGGCCCAATGCGCTACCGCGCGCACCTGTGCCGCTCGTATTGTGGTTTTCACGACGCGTTCCTGTAAAGTTGAGGCGCACCGAAAATTGATCCGAAACCTGCGAATTAATGTTGGAGCGGACGGTGTATCTACGATAATCAGAGTTATCGATGATACCATTCTGCTTCAAATAGTTGGCCGATATCAGATAAGTCGTTTTGTCGTTTCCGCCAGAAATTCCCAGCTGGTATTCCTGTCCTCCCGCCTTTCTCAGTATTTCGTCCTGCCAGTTGGTCCCGCCACTTTGTTTAAACTGGTCAATCTGGGCCTGAGAGAAAACCGGGTTCCCGTTGGTTGCAGCGGCCCTTTCGTTCACCGTTTGGGCATAGTCAGCCGCATGGAGCAGGTCCATTTTCTTCAGAACCTCCGACGACGAAAAACGCGCACCGAAGTTGACCTGCATGCTTCCTTTTTTACCGGTTTTGGTTGTGATGATAATCACCCCGTTGGAGCCCCGGCTGCCATAAATAGCTGTTGCGGAAGCATCCTTCAAGACTTCCAGGGAAGCGATGTCATCCGGATTAATGTTATTAAAATCCGCTCCCACAAAGCCGTCGACCACATAAAGCGGGCTATTGTCGCTGTTGATGGAATTCGCTCCCCTTATCCTGATCCGCACGTCACCGCCGGGCGAACCTGACGCGTTCGTTACCTGGACGCCCGAGGCCCGGCCCTGCAGAATCTGGTCAAGGCGGTTCACAGGCTGGTCTTTAAATTGATCCGTTGAAATGGAGGTGAGTGAACCGGTCACATCGCTTTTCCGCTGAGTACCATAACCCACTACCACTACTTCGTTCAGGATTTTGGTGTCCGCTGCCAGCTGTACGAGGATCTCCGACTGACCTCCAATGGTCACTTCTTTTGAAATGTAGCCGATAAACGAAAAGATCAACACATCGCTGCCTTCGGGGACGCTCAGGGCAAACCGGCCTTCCGTGTCGGTAGTCGTACCTGTGGAGGTACCTTTTACAATGACATTGACACCCACCAGCGCTTCGTTTTTTTCCGAAGTAACCCTGCCGCTGATCGCGGCCAACGAAGATGCAAAACTTTCCTGCGCTTGCCACAGCAGCAAGATTGACAGGATCAGGCACAACCTGGACAGCCCTGTCGGATTGTAGTTCTTTCTCATAAAATTGAATGTATAAAGGTTTAGGAATAGCATTTTAATGAGGCGTTTGACAACTCAAATGTGTCATTAAAACACTATCTTTGAGAAAGATGAAATTTTATTTAACTCACTGCAAATAAAATTGTTAAAAAATTTCCGCAAACGTTTTCGCAAACCTTTGCAGTAATTTGCGGCAAAATCAGTTCAACTATTTCCTTGTAAAAGACTGTTTTCTTCCGTTGTTTAGACAAGTAATAGAATTTAGATTTTTTCAAGTTGGCAACGTTATATACGATATGGAAGATATCACACTGAAGACCATCGCAACGAAACTCGGGATTTCCATATCCACCGTTTCAAGAGCTCTGAAAAATCACCCTGATATCAGGGAATCTACCCGGCAAGCGGTATATGAACTCGCCGAAAAGCTCGACTATGAGCCCAATCAACTGGCGTTTCAATTGCTCAACCGCCGCAGCAATACCATTGGGGTGGTCGTTCCTAAAATCAGTTATGCATTGTATTTACAAGCCATTCCCGGCATGGCGGATGTTGCAGAAAAACATGGCTACCAGCTACTTATATGCCAAACAGACGACAGCTATGAAAAAGAAGTGAGACAAATACACAGCTTGCTGACCTCGAGAACTTCGGGCATTGTGCTATCCATGTCCGCCAATACCACCAACTACGATCATTTACTCAAAATCCAGCGAAAAAACGTCCCGCTCGTGTTGTTCAACCGTGATTGTGAAGAAATTACCTGTTCCAAAGTGCTGATCGATAATCACCATGCTGCTTACGAGGCCACTTCTGTACTGATCGCACAGGGACGAAGAAAAATCGCCTTTTTACGAGGGCCTGAGCATTTGCAAATCAGTCAGAAAAGATTCGAGGGTTACTGCCAGGCTCTGGCTGACCACAACATACCGATTGATAACCAGATCATTAAAGTAGTCGTTCAACAGGAAAAGGAAACGATGGCCGAGGTAATCAACGCCTTGTTTGACTCCGATTCAAAATCTGATGCCCTCCTTGCCTACAGCGACCAGATCGCGCAATGGGCACTGGTAATTGCAAAGCAGCGCGGTATCCGTATCCCGCAGGACCTGTCCATTATTGGTTTTTACAACGAACCCACCAACGAGTTACTGGACCCCCCGTTAAGCTCCGTTTCACAGCCCGCCTATGAAATGGGCGAAAAAGCTATGGAACTGGTATTCAAGGAGCTGAACAGCGCCCGGTTTGCATTTGAACGGGTCGTTTTGGAAAGTTCATTGGTTTTGAGAGGGTCAAGTAATATCGTCTGATGGCGTTTTATTTGAGAGTTGGGCGGGTATTGTCTGCATATATGCGTCTTTACATCAGGCAAGTACACTAAAAACACTTTAAAAATTAACGTTTTACCTGATCAATGGGCCTTCAAAAATCCTGCTTGAGTATTTTTCTGATCGCGGTGGCCGGTTCGCCATTTACATTTGCGCAGCAAGCCCATGTAAACCTGGATTTTGATCCACAGAAAAATACGCAAAACCTTGTGCCTTATGGAGGTAACATCATTTCTCCCGAGGTAAAAGACGACCAAACGGTCACATTCAGGCTTAAAGCCCCGGACGCGAATAAGGTCGAGCTCACCGGTGGACCTATATTGCTTGCACTCAAATCGAAAAACTCAATTCCGTTTGCGAGAGCGGCCGACGGTGTTTGGTCACTGACAGTCGGACCGTTGCAACCGGATATTTACGTGTACAGATTCTTGCTGGACGGTGTACCCATCGTTGACCCAAACAATACTTTCACAGGTTATTCCAATCAGCCCGGCTACAGCAATCTGATCGTCCATGGCAGCAAACCGGCTTACTACGACGCGCTGAATGTTCCGCACGGAAGCGTTACAAGGCATATTTACCATTCGGATGTTCTAAATGGCGAGCGCGAAATATTTGTATATACGCCGCCAGGCTACAATCCCAAAATCAAATACCCTGTACTGTACCTGCTTGGCGGAAGCGGGGAACTGGCTTCCGGATGGACATCGGACGGCCGTGCCGATTTCATGGCAGACAACCTGCTGGCTGAAGGAAAAATGGTGCCGATGATCATCGCCATGCCCAATAACCAGGTGATTCACCGGAACGATCCCGGTCATCTGGAAAAAACCTATAAGCTTTTTGAAGAAGAATTGAGAAAACAGATCGTGCCTTTTGTGGACAGTCATTACGGTACGATCAGGGATCGGAAAGGAAGGGCAATTTCGGGTCTCTCCATGGGTGGGCGACATACCGAGGCGGTGGGCTTCAATGCGTTGGACCTTTTCAGCTCTTTCGGGATCCTGAGTGCCGGAGATCTTGAACCCGAGAAACTCAACCCATCCTTTTTCAACGATCCCAAAATCAGGGAAAAGGTTGATTATCTGCTGGTTGGGCTGGGCAGCGGCGAATCAGGGTCCGCTGTTGCGAAAAGATCAGCAGCAACACATGAAGCGCTTGCGAAGGCTGGTATCAAGCACGACTATTTCATTGGTGGCGAAGGCGCCCACGACTGGGGCACCTGGCGGCTCTTACTGCATGACAAGTTGCTGCCTGATCTCTGGAAGAAGTAGCATTCCAAGCAAAATGAATGGCGAAAATATTTGTAAAGACGAATGACCCAAATGGCGTATTTAAACATTGATTCGATCAAAGAAAAAACATTCGACGCAATCGTCGTTGGCACGGGTATCAGCGGTGGATGGGCGGCGAAAGAACTCACAGAGAAGGGACTGAAAACATTGGTATTGGAACGTGGCCGGGATGTAAAGCACATTGTCGACTACCCGACCACCAACATGCGCCCCTGGGAATTTGAACATCTCGGGCAGCCCACCCTGGCTATTCGCGAAGCAAATCCAATGGTAAGCCAGCATTACATTTTCCGGGAAGACGCCATGCATTTCGTCGTTAAGGATGCAGAACACCCTTATGTCCAGGAAAAGCCCTTTTCGTGGATGCGGGGGTATCAGGTGGGAGGCCGGTCGCTGCTCTGGGCACGGCAAACGCAACGTTGGTCGGATTTCGATTTTGAAGGCCCCGCTCGTGACGGTTTCGCAACGGACTGGCCTATACGCTACGCAGACATCGCGCCTTGGTACAGTTATGTCGAGAAGTTTGCAGGAATCTCGGGTAATAAAGACGGCTTACCCCAGCTCCCGGACGGAGAATTTCTTCCGCCACATGAAATGAGCTGCGTCGAAAAACACTTCAGCGACCAGACGGCCAAAAACTACCATCATACACGCCCGATCATCATCGGAAGGGCAGCTCACATTACCAACCCACAGCCGATCCATACAGAACAAGGCCGGGCTAAGTGCCAGCACCGCAATATGTGCCAGCGAGGATGTCCGTTCGGCGGTTATTTCAGCACCAATGCATCTACCTTACCATGGGCTGAAAAGACCGGCAACCTTACTTTGAGGCCACATTCTGTTGTCCACTCGGTGATTTATGATGAAAAAAAGAAGCGGGCTACCGGCGTGCGGGTGGTTGATGCACTGACAAAAGAAATGACCGAGTATTATGCAAAGGTGATTTTCATTAATGCGTCTGCGATCAATTCCAATTTGATTTTGCTTAATTCTATTTCAAACCGCTTTCCAAACGGGCTTGGCAATGACAGCGGCTATCTCGGTAAATTCATAGGGTTTCATAATTACCGCGGTCGGGTAAGTGCCGAATTTGACGGGTTTCACGACAAGACAATAGATGGCAGAAGACCAAATGGCGCCTATATCCCCAGATTTCGTAACGTTTTCAAGCAGGAAACAGACTTTCTCCGGGGATATGCGGCTTCTTTTTCGGCTAATAAAATCGGCAACGATCATACAGGACTCGGGGAAGAACTGAAAACAAACCTCTTTAAGCCGGACGAAAGCGGATGGAGCCTTGGCGCGCAAATGATGGGCGAAACATTGCCCAAAGAAACCAATTCGGTACGGCTTGACCCGACATTGAAAGATCCCTGGGGCATTCCCCAATTACGTATGTCGGTCGCTTTTGACGACAACGACATGAAGATGGTGAATGATTTTTATAACGAGCTGAGCGAGATGCTTTCGAAAGCCGGCTTCACCCATATCAAGACTTCGGATACAAAAAGAAATCCCGGTAGTGAAAACCACGAAATGGGCGGTGTACGAATGGGCAACGACCCTAAAACAGCTCTGCTCAACAAATGGAACCAGATGCACCATTGTCCGAATGTGATCGTAACCGATGGGGCATGCATGACATCCACGGCAACCCAAAATCCGTCCCTGACTTATATGGCGCTGACGGCCAGGGCAGTGGACCATGTGGTGAAAGAAATGAAGAAGGGTAATATCTAGTCTTTTACCTTCTCAAATTCATAGTTTCCTTTGATGTATTTGTTTAAAAAAGTCCCTTTGGAAGATGCAGCCTTCATAGACTGGTACGCTTCCAAAGGGACTTTTTTGTAGTCATAAACCATCCCCGAAACATAGATAACCCTCAGTCTTTCTTTATCCCCGTCATAAATGATTCTTGACACAACGGACGATGGCATAGGTTAGCTCATTTTAGTTGAACTCGTCGAGTTTCGCGCGCAGTTCGGAAACTGGACCCGATTTGATACGATCTTCCTTAAAAGTGGAGTTGGCGTTGACCCAGTCCTCGTAAAACGCATGATTCGCTTTATCATCTACCGCCAGTACGGCGCCATTCAGCGTAATTCCTGCAAAGAGCCCTTTACTGCGTGAATAGGAATATACCTCTGCCTCGAGCTTATAGTCCGTCTGGGCTGAGGAGCTTCTGCCCATCGGGCCGGCTGCGACCGACAGGTCCCCGCCCAGGGTAAAACTGCCTTTTCCAATTTCCATCAGCGACTTGCTGCTTTTGAAAACGAGTACCAGGTCAACAGACTGCACGCCAATCTGGGCACCGATGCTTCCTCCGGCGATCGTAATAAAAACAGGATCGCTCCATTCCCCGTCTTCCTTTTTAACCATCGCCAGGCCTCTTCCATACTTTCCTCCGACCATGAGCCCTGCATTGATCATCCTGGGCACGATGATGACGCCTTTGGAAATGTTGAGAAGCTGGGAAGGAATGTTTTCCTGCATTTCGTTGAAATCGTTCAGAACGGCTGTGGCCGCTTTGATCTTCTCCTCTTCTTTATTTTGGGCAAAAGAGGAAACAGACACTGCCAGGGCCATCAGGGTCAAAATCTGAAAATTGAAAATCCTTAATCTCTTGCTAAACATAATTAAAACAATTAGTGGTTATGGTAAATGGTAAAAAGTATCGTGCCCGACACACAAAAAATCCGCGCTAATCGTCAAAAAACGGACTTTTGTGAACTATTTTGTGCGTTTGCGACTCATTAACGTATATGAACGGCAGAATGTGTATTTTGGTACGGTTTTGTTGATTCAGATTAGAACCATTTTCAACTCATATTTACAATTATGGATGCCAAAGCAATCAGCCTCAACGAGCAGGAAGTAAAACCTGTGGTGGATCTCCTGAACGATTATCTTGCCAATTACCACATTCATTATCAAAAGCTGCGTGGCTGCCACTGGAATATCAAAGGCCAGAATTTCTTTACCCTGCACGTGAAATTTGAAGAACTTTATACCAACGCGCAACTGACCATCGACGAGATTGCCGAACGCGTGCTCACTTTGGGAAAACCGCCACACAGCCGTTTTGCGGATTACATCAGTGAATCCTCGATCAAAGAAATTGATACCATCGGGATGAAAGACCTGGATATGGTGGAGGCCATTCTGGACGATATGGCCAAACTGATCGAACTTGAAAGAGAGCTCCTGAAAGCAACAGATGAAGCTGGTGATGACGGCTCTAACGATATGGTAAACCGCTTCATGCAGTTCAAAGAAAAAAATACCTGGATGCTCCGCTCGTTCGCCGGCAAGAAATAACACAATGCGCCCGATTCCCGAATTCAAATTAGGAAGAATAAGCATCTTATCCCCTTTCAGGTTTGCCGGAGATCCGTTAAGGTTTCTCCGGCAAGGCTTTGACACATGCGGCGATACCTATCGCCTCCGATTATTCCGAGAGTTTGTCGTGAGCCGCGATCCCGCGTTTTTCAGACATATCCTGCAACAAAACAACAAGAATTACAAAAAAGGGAGCTCGTCGAAAATGCTGCGCCCTGTCCTGGGAAACGGATTGGTAACCAGCGACGGCGACTTCTGGCTGCGGCAGCGACGACTGGTCCAGCCCGCTTTCCACCGCGAAAGGTTACAGGAACTGTTTCAGGCAATGGGCCAGCTTACCGCATCTTTCCTGGATGAAATGGAGGCTTTCCGTGGCAGACAAGCTGTCGACATCGATGCAAAAATGATGAGCATCACGTCGGATATCGCGCTGAAAACACTTTTCGGCAATATGACTACGGAAGATAAAGCGCAGATCTATCAGCAGGTAAGCCGGACACAGCGCTATCTGGTAACAAAAGTGAGAAGGCCCTACCGCATTCCATTGATGGCGATCAATGGCGAGGATATTCGGTTTCAAAGAGACCTGGCTTACTTCAACAAGTTGGTTTTTGAATTTATCAAGCAGAGAAGATTGTCCGGTGAAGCGCCCAACGACCTGCTCCAGTTATTATTGGATAGTACCGATGAAGAGACCGGCGAACAAATGAACGATACGCAGATCAGGGACGAGGCGATCACGATGTTTGCAGCCGGGCACGAAACTTCCGCAACCGGCCTGAGCTGGCTGCTATGGGAACTGGCCAGCCAACCGGACATCGTCGCGAAAATCAGGAAGGAAAGCGAGATCTTTGAAAATGTTCCGACTTTCGGCCAGTTGATGCAGATGCCGTACACCCGGCAGGTTGTAGAAGAAGGCCTGCGGCTTTACCCGCCTGCCTGGACCATGACGCGGGAAGCCGTGGTAGATAACGAAATTGAAGGCTATCGGCTTGCCGCGGGCACGTCCGTATTCCTTTCTGTTTTTGAACTTCACCGAAACCCCGGTTTGTGGGACAAGCCTTCGGTTTTTAATCCGGAAAATTTTAACCCTGAAAACGTTAAAAACAGAGGCAAATTCAACTACCTGCCGTTTGGCGCAGGTCCCAGAATCTGCATCGGGCAACAATTTGCGCTCATGGAAATGCAGCTGATACTCGCTTCGCTTGTAAAACGGTTTTCATTCGAGAATGACCCCTCGCATCCAGTCGGAATGCATCCCCAGATTGTACTTAAGTCTACAAATGGCATTAAATTGTACGTGCGATAAAAGCGCCTATACCTGAACGTTCTCAATGCATAACACTATCGTTTTATACCTGTCCCTGATCGTTGTCATTCTTTTCCTGGTGATGCTTGCCCAGCGGATCAAGATATCCTATCCTATCGTGCTGGTGCTGGGAGGGCTGGTGTTGGGCTTTATCCCCAGTATTCCCGAAGTATCCATTGACCCGGAATTGATATTCCTGATTTTTCTTCCGCCACTGTTGTACGAGGCCGCGTGGCAAACTTCCTGGAAGGACTTTTGGAAATGGCGGCGGGTAATTGGTTCTTTCGCTTTTATTATCGTAATTCTCACATCCTGCGTAATCGCCTATGTTTCGCATTCCATTATCCCCGGCTTCACGCTTCCGCTCGGCTTTCTGCTCGGCGGGATCATATCGCCTCCCGACGCGGTCGCGGCCACATCAATCCTGAGAGATGTCAAGGTTCCTAAAAGGCTCATTGCAATTGTGGAGGGAGAAAGCCTGCTGAACGACGCTTCCAGCTTGATTGTATTCCGCTTTGCACTGGCTAGTACGGTTTCCGGAACCTTTGTGCTGTCGGACGCCGTGACCGATTTCTTTCTGGTTATTATCATGGGCTTCGCGATCGGGATTGGCCTCGCGCTTGTATTTTATGCCGTTCACCGCTGGTTGCCCACCACTCCGAGTATCGATACCATCCTTACGTTCGTCGCGCCCTACGCGATGTACATCACAGCGGAGCATTTTCATTTTTCGGGTGTGATCGCCGTGGTAACCGGGGGGCTGTTCCTTTCTGATCGCAGCCATTCCATCATGGGACACCTCAGCCGTATCCAGGGCGTGAATGTCTGGGCAACAGTCGGGTTCGTTCTGAATGGCATCGTGTTCATGCTTATAGGGCTGGAACTGCCAGTGATTGTTCAGCAGCTAGGAGAAAATTCCCTGTACAGTGCTATCAAGTACGGACTGATTATCTCGGCGGTGGTTATTGTAACGCGCTTGCTATGTACCATAGGCGCCTCGTGGTTCACGGTGTTTATCAGCAATTTTATCAAAACAGCCGATAGCCGGCCGGGATGGCGTGCACCTGTCGTTTTCGGCTGGGCTGGTATGCGCGGGGTGGTTTCCCTGGCATCCGCTTTATCCATTCCGCTGCTTATCCATAACGGGCAGCCTTTCCCGCAACGCAACCTGATCCTGTTCATCACTTTCGTGGTGATTTTCGTAACCCTTGTTTTTCAGGGATTGACATTGCCACTGGTGATCAAATGGATGAGATTGGAAGAAATGGATTACGATGTACCCTCTCAGGAGCAGGACGTAATGATCCGCCGGAAACTGGCGCAGGAATCTTTGAAATATATCGATGAGAAATATTCGGAAGAAGTGCCGAAGAACGAGCTGTTGCAAAGCCTCAGGTACAAACTCGAAAGCGATATTGGTTTTCTCAACCACGTGAAAGAATCCGATCCGCTGCATGCGGGGCACGACTATATCACCAAATATCAAGACATTACAAAAGAACTACTGAACAAGAAGCGGGCTCTCCTGCATCAATTCAATAAAAAAGAAATGTTTGAAGACGAGGTGATTAAACAGCACCTGGCACAGCTTGACCTGGAAGAAGAAAAAGTCCGGCAACAGTTCATGCATATTGAGTAACTGTGACCGGAAATCATACAAATCCTTGCTGATGAACGGGATATACGGCCGACACCATTTTGTGCTTGCCTGTCTCGTGATTGAAAAAGTAATCCAGCCTTCCCAGATTTATCCCTGCAAAACCCACCTGATTTACTGTTGTTACCTTTCCGTCCAGGTTCAGGATATCCTCGGGCGCCTTCATAAAAGTATGGGTGTGCCCGCCAATGATCAGGTTGATATTGCGGGTTGATCTGGCCAGGATCTGGTCCGACACTTTATCCTCCTTATACTTATATCCCAAATGCGAAAGGCAGATCACCAGATCGCAATGCTCTTCGTTTTTTAGGATCGAGGCTATTTCATTGGCCTTTGCAATCGGGTCGAGGTAAATGGTTTCGCCATAGTTTTTTTTGTTTACCAAACCATTCAATTCAATTCCCAGGCCAAAAACACCGATTTTCAGTTTCTTTTTTTTGAAGACCTTGTAGGGCAAAGTCTTACCCCTTAACTCGGTGTTATCGAAATTATAGTTGCTGACCAGGAAGGGGAAATTGGCGTGGGGCAACTGCTTCACAAAACCGGCGATCCCATTATCAAAATCATGGTTACCCATGGTGGCTGCATCGTAACCCATATCGCTCATGATCTGCATTTCGAGTTCTCCGCCGTATAGGTTAAAGTATGGCGTTCCCTGAAAAATATCACCGGCATCCAGTAAAAGTACGTTATCCTGTTCCCGGCGGATCCTGCCGACCAATGCGGCACGCCTGGCGACACCACCCAGCCCCTGGTTACGTGAACCATCCATCGGGAAAGGTTCGATACGGCTGTGTACGTCATTGGTATGAAGAATGGTTAATTGCACCGTCCTGTCCTTTCCGAATGCCGCCAGCGGCGATGTGCCCATCGCCAGCATTGCTGCAGCGCCAGCCCCGTTTTTCAGGAAATCCCTGCGGCTAGTTTTTGTCAATGACAATTCTTCCATCGAGTTGAGCATTTATTTTTTTACCCTCCCGGGTCAGATCGTTTATATTTTCAAGAAGCGCATCGCGGACTTTGATGCCAATATCCTTTCTTTCCAAGGGTTGTTTCAAAAAATCGAGTTCGTCTCCACCGTCCGCCAGGTAATCGTAGGTCAGCAGGTTATATGTTTTATTCACATCAAAGGGCTGCCCGCCGATGGTTACCTCATATGCTTTGCCTGCCTTGATTTTCATTCGCATGCCGGATATCGGCTCACCATCTTTTTGCACGACAAAATCAATAAGTTTCTCAACGGACTGCCCGGATAACTTCAAAGCCACCATCTCATTTTCAAAAGGCATTAATTCAAACACCTTGGAAACCGTGATATCGCCTTTCGGGAATGTGGTACGAAGGCCGCCTTTGGTTGAAAGCGTAAATTGGATGGTAGGGTCCTTTTTCAAACCCTCTTTCAACATGGCATCTGCAAAGTAGTTGCCCATCAATGTTTCCGGCTCCGATGGCTTGGTAAGCTCCTGCCCGGTCTGACCAATGACCTTACCCATTTCCTCCTGCATTTTCTGCTTGTAAGGCGTATAATATTTCACAACCAACGAATCCTCCGCAGTTTGCTGGTTAATGCTGTATTGTTCGTAATTATTCTTGGAGATCGAAAGGTGCTGCTGGCAGGAAGAAAAAACAAAAGTCGAAACTGTTATCGAAAACAGAACCTGCTTAATATAGAACGGAGTCTTCATGAACGCTGTTTTGAAACACTAAAATAGCACAGAAACTCGCAGAAAGTTGCTGCCCGGAAGAATTTAACATTGCATTCATATACATTGAACGGGCGGGCCGTTGGGCCCGCCCGTTCCTTATTCCTTACCATCCCTGGTTTTGTACGAGATTGGGGTTTGCATCGATCTGCGACTGCGGGATAGGATAAATTTCCAGCCGCTCGCTATAAGGTACCAGGATATTGTCGAGTACCTGGTCGCCGGACATAGCCGCGATCTCATCTTTCAGTGTGCCCCAACGGCGGATGTCGAATACGGTGTTGAACTCTCCGGTCAATTCCAGCCTTCTTTCAAGCCGGATTGCGTCGCGCATAGTCACCGCAGTAGCCGTTTTGTACAATGTGGCTTTTGCCCGTGCTCTCACCCGGTTCACCAGTGGCAGCGCCAAGGCCGTTTTTCCGGTTTCGTTCAATGCCTCCGCGAGACTCAAAAGGACGTCCGAAAAACGCATTTCAATCAGATCGGCGCTGTAACCCTGTACTGCTGCACCGGTCGGCCTGGGTTCCCGGGCCATCTTCCCGTAAGCAATCCCATATTTAAAATCGTCATGGGCGAAGGACGTGTTAGTCCTTTTGTTGATGTAATTGCCGATCGTCGGGTTATAGATAATGCTGTCGCCGGGTTCCGCCCCTGCCCTGGCGCTTCCCCGGAACGCATATTTATATACCAGGGTAAAATCCCTTCTCGTATCTGTTTTTTCAAACAATTGATAAAAGGCATAAGTCAGGCCATAGTTGGTTTGCTCATCGCCATTTACCAGTCCGGAGGGGAAAAGGTTGAACGGGAGGATATTTCCATTGGGATTGGATGAATTGATGAAATACCCGAACGACAGCACGATCTCGCGGTTCCTTTCATTGGATAAGGCAAATACTTCCGAAAAGTCCGTAAGCAGCCCCATACCGTACTTTTCCTCATTCTCCGGCCCAACCAGTTCGCTGAACTTATCTACGGCTTTCTGATAATTCTCTGTACGGTTCAAAGGCTTTCCGGCCATGGTCAGGTAAACTTTGCCCATCAATGCTTTCACCGTACCCGCCGACACCCGCCCCAGTTCTGCGCCTCCCCTTGAATCCGGAAGGTTGGTTTCAGCAAAGGCCAGGTCTGCCAGGATCGCATCATATACCTGAACGTCCGTTGACTTAGGTGCAAAAATCAGGTCTTTGTCTTCCAGGGATTCAATCTCATTCAAAATCAGCGGAACGCCACCGAAGTAACGGACCAGATTGAAATAAGCATAAGCCCGCAGAAATCGCGCTTCGGCAATGTAAGGATCAGCCTCTTCTTCTTCTCCGGGCACAGCCAGTGCAGCATTGGCGATCACCGTATTAGCCCGAAAAATGATCTTGTAAAATCTCGCCCAGACGGATTCAAATGCACCGGAAATTGCATTATGCCCAAAACGATAATAGGGGTCCGCGCCTGAACCAAGGATGCCGGCAGTCGCATACCGGTGGCCCGACTCCGTAAGAATAAAACGGTTTGTGATATCCGGGAAATCAGGCGCGGTATAAGCTTGGTATACGCCGATAGTTGCCTGGTTCAGTCCGTCTTCGTCTTTAAAAACAACTTCCTTGCTAAGCGAAGAATAGGGTGATTCTTCCAGGTTGTTTTTGCAGGAAACAATGCCCAGTACCATCAGCAGCATTGCAGAAATTTCTATACGGTATTTCATATCGTGAATGCGTTGGTCTGTTTTAAAAATGACAGGAAAGGCCAATGGTAAAGGACTTCTGGGAAGGATAAGCCCCATAATCAATCCCTTGTTGCAAAAGCGATTGTGCATAAGAGCTGACTTCCGGATCAAATCCCGTGTATTTGGTCAGCGTCCACAAATTGGTGCCTGTTATAAACAATTTCGGATTTTGAACCGGGCCAAGTCTCGGAAAAGTGTAGGAAAGACTGAGCATTTTAAGCCTTACAAAACTGCCGTCTTCGAGCATGGTTGAGTTGATGTCACCGGATGCAATGCCGCGCTGGATTCCTGGATATTTGGGATCATGATGCGGGTTGGATTCGGTGTACCGCTTGTTGTACCAATCTTCGGACTGATTGAAACCTACACCGGCAAACTCCACGACGCCGTTGTTGATATAGAAGTTGGTGAGATTGAGCACATCGTTGCCGACTGAACCAGTGAAAAGTGCGTTTACCGAGAAGTTGCGCCAGGTCAGGTCGTTGCTCCATCCGAACGTGAAGTCGGGACTGGATTTTCCGAGCACCACGCGGTCGTCCGCGTTGATGATGTTGTCACCGTTGGTATCTGCGTAAATCCACGCACCATAAATCGGTGTACCCTTGGTGCCAGGAGGTGCCGGGCCTTCAAAGGTGGCGAAAGTAGGGTTGCCATTGGTGTCGAAGTCAGTCGGGTGCGTAAGTCCTGCAACCCTGAACCCGAAGAAACGCCCTACTTGCTCGCCTGGCGTCAGAATTCCGGAAACACCTCCCAGTAGGTTCCCATTGAGCGTCACATAATCGGATTGCGTGCGATCGCCCAGATCGAGTAACGTGTTGACATTTCTTGAAATATTGAACCGTGTCGAGAAAGTCACATTCTTTTTCCGAATGATATTACCTTGGATACTTACCTCAAAGCCACGGTTACGCATTGTTCCATAATTATCGATGATAGTGCCGACACCCGACTGCGTAGGGACCTTTCTGGGTTGCAGAAGGTCCGAAGTTACTTTGTTGTAGTAGTCCAGGCTTAGTACCAGCCTATCTTGGGCCGTATTAAAATCGAAACCCGCATTGAATTGTCTGGTACGTTCCCAGGAAAGGTTTGGGTTGGCAATAGAATTGGGATAAATGCCCGTATTAATCACAGCCGCATCACCCTGAGGGCCCATTTCGTAAAACCCGCTGCTATATTGGGACAATGACGAATAAGGACCAATCGCCTGGCTGCCTGTTTCGCCATAGGATGCCCTGAACTTGGTATTGGACACAAAACGGACTCCCTTCATGAATTCTTCCTGGTCCAGGTTCCAGGCCAATGCGACGGAAGGGAACACGCCATATTTCCGGTTGGCTGCAAATGGAGAAGCACCGTCCACCCTCACCGAAGTGTTCAGGACATATCTACCTTTAAAGGAATAGTTCGCACGAAGAAATCCTGACTGCAGAATCCGCTTTTCTTTGAATGAACCAATCGATTGCGATTGTGCAGTACCAATATTATCGATCCCGAAAAAAGGAATATCGTAGCCGCTTGCATTGGTGTTGACGATTTCAACAGTCTGGTCGTTATATTCCACACCCAGCGTCGAGCTCAGGTAGTGGTCCTTCCTGAATGTTTTTTCATACTGGAAATACGCATTGACATTGTAGCTGTACGTATTGGAAGTGCTATTGCTGCCCTTTCCTTTTACGCCATTTCCTTCTGCGGTCGACGGAGGCAAAAACACCTTGCGGCGGCTCAGGTTTTGATTCCCCCCCAGACTAACCACCAATTGCAAACCTTCGATTATTTTGAAATAGTTTTCAAAGTTGAGGATCGAATAGTCGTTCTGGGTAACGTCTGTTTTCGCAGTCAGCTCATTGTAAGGATTTGAAAAGTAATATCCCTGGTAATCGGGAATACCCATGCTGTTATTGCCCAGGTAATCCAGCGCCAGTGTCGGCGCAGCACGAAGCCCATCCATTAAGCCTCCCGAGCTTGGCCAGGCACGTGATGATGTGACGGCCCTGTTGGATTTTTGCCGGCTGAATGAGATCTGTCCTTTTATATTGTACCAGTCGTTCACCTCATTATTAAGGTTTACCCTCAGGCTTGCCCGGTTGTTGTCGGAGTTGATGATCGTCCCTTTTTCCTGAAGATAATTACCGGATATGTAATAAGAGGATTTTGGACTACCACCGGACAGGCTAAGGGTGACATCTTGCCTGAAACTCGGCTGCGTAATGGCGGCAACCCAGTCGGTGTTTGTGAATGTGCTATCGAGATTGGTAAACGGGGGCTTCCTGTCCGCGAGGGCATAACTTTCATTGATCACCTGCGCATATTGCCTGGAATTCATCATTTTAATTGGGTTGGAGATGCTTCCAAACGAAGTCTTATTGACCAGCTCAACCCTCCCTTCCCCTCTTTTCCCTGCTTTGGTGGTGATCAGCACAACCCCATTAGCACCCCGTGAGCCGTAGATAGCTGTGGCAGAAGCATCCTTCAAAATCTCCATGCTTTCGATATCATTGGGATTGATACCATATAGCCCGTTTTGGGTGTAGGCACCGGTGAAGTTCGCTCCGGCTTCCCTGTACGGCGGCATAGGAAATCCATCGATTACGTACAATGGCTCATTATTGCCGCTCAAAGAGTTATTCCCCCTGATCCTTACTACGGAAGATGCGCCCGGTTCCCCCGAAGTTTCCACTACCTGCACCCCGGTTGCCCGGCCCTGCAAAGCCTGATCGACGGTATTGATGACCGCGGATTTGTATTCGGTGGCGGCAACCCTCGAAGTAGAGCTGGCCAGGTCCCGCTTGCTCTGCGCACCATAACCCACCACGACTACTTCTTTCAAAGCCTTCGCCTCGGGGAGCAGCTGAACATTAAACTGGGTTTTGTTCCCGACAGGAATTTCCTGTGTTTTGAAACCGACAGAACTATAGACCAAAATACCGCCCTGGGCGGGGATTTTCAGTTCGAATGCGCCATCATTAGCCGTAACTGCTTGAATTTTAGTGTTTTTAAGCAACACACTCACACCCGGCATACCGCTACCCTTCTCGTCCAGAACAGTCCCTTTGATCAATTTTGCGTTTGGGCCCAATTCCGGGGATTCCTGCACAACGGGATCGCTAACCGTACTGTCGTCACTCGCTACGGTGGGCTTGGGGGCCTGTGCTGGGGATGTACTCGTAGGCTTACTCCCGGGAGTAGCGCTGTCGGGCTTCATCACCGGGGAAGAATCTGGTTCAGTGACAGGCTTGCCGGTGGAATCGGACCTGACCGCCGGTTTTACAAGCGGGTCAAAAGCTTGCGAAGGCTTAGCGGGTTTGGCAATAGAATCGGAGGTGATATGGGTCTTGGAAAGGGTGTCGATGATTGGCTTTACTGCCGCGGGAATTGGCCTGGTTGCCTTTGGGATGAGCGTGTCCGGCTTTGGTTTTTTGGTCGAATCGGGATTTACCTGCTGTGCGAATAAACGATTGGGTCGACTAAAAGATAACAGCAGGAGCAAAACGCTGATCCTCAAAAAAATGACTGGGTCGAAACAGTACTCCAGCTTCATTATTCGTTGAGTTTTTCGCATATTTATTTCTGGCTAGGTGATAGGACAGCGCCCATAAATAATTTCAATTAGCCCAGCGGGGCAAAAATCATACCTCTATGTTTCCGGCGGTGATAAAACCAGCTAACCTTGGGAGCTATATGTGGAAAGGTTTTTTAGATTAGCGAATAAAAAAGAGAGCGTTCGTTTTTGAAATTTTAAATACTAGTTGAAACACATGTCATTATTTTTGGAAACAACCTGCTTCCAATTACATTTGTCAAAATGCCGGAATTCTTTAGGGGCATTAGAATTTGCTTTGACGAAAAGGATAAGAAACCAATAGAGACCATGCACCAGGAACAACTGCTTACTGCCGATTATATTGATTCCCAGATAGGAAACGTAATTGAATATTACATTCGCTGGGATTTTGAGGAGGATCCTTTCTTTGGAAAAGCCAGGATCAAAGGGCTGGTTGACGGCGACTCGGGAGGATTGAAAATTATCTGCGACATCATCGAAGGAAGCGATCTCGAAATGGCATATGAGCAGGAAGAAGTATTTATGCTCTCCGATAATCATCCCATTTACACCGGCAGCCTGCCCGAAATTTACTCTGCAAACTGGGTAAGTACGGATGGAAAAAAGAAAAAGCAGATCTTTATTGCACCGCCAAATGAAAATGCAAAGGAGTTTGCCATTTCGCAAACGAACAGCAAAGTGGTGGTTAAAAGGATATATTAGTCAAAAAGCCGTTTAAGCTTGCCGATCTTGGTCGACGCTTAAACGGCTTTTTGATGTCCCTTCAATTAGTTTTTGACAATCTTCTTCGTCAAAACCCTATCCGCGAATTCTGCTTTCACAATATAGAGCCCGGATGGGTACAGCGTCAGATCAAAGTCGTACACGTTGGTGCTGACTTCGCCGGTGATCAATGTTTCCGCTACTTTTTGTCCTGCTACATTATATATTGAAACAGATTGCAATGTAGAAGGATGTGGATAAAATTGTACAGAAACGAGGCCATTTGTAGGATTCGGCGACACCAGGAACCCAGCTTCCTTGAGATTCGGATTAACCGTGACGGTCCTTACATTGATATCGTCAAGAAAAATGTTGTTTTCATTTCCGTTGGTATTTAGGAAAGCCACGAGCACTTCGCCCTGTTCAATGTATTGGCTGATGTTAATTTCCTCACGCCGCCATTCTGTTGCGGTCGGCGTAAAAGCAACGCGGGTTGCTGTACTCCGTGTAACCAGGCTCGATCCCCATTTCTTATAAACACTGGTGTAGGTAAGCCCACAATCGGTACTGATCATAACCTGCAATGTGTCCCAGACATTGCCTTGCAGACTGGAACTACTGTATGTAGCCGCGGCTATCTGAAAGGACACAAAGGCAGAATCTGTTCCGGCTATATTGACGGTTGGCAATCGGAGATAATCTTTCTGCCCGATCGATCCATTATCGAAGTTGCCTATTTTTACCGAGGCGCTGCCTGTTTTTGCAGCGGTGGTTGTTTTCTCCCAGCTCGACCCGCCGTCTTCATTCACAATATCCCAGCCACGGGGTGGGAATAATCCTTCAAAACTCTCGGTGAGTGGCGCGGTAAATGGTTCGTAATAAATAAAGTCGAGTGATAGGGCATCATTGGATGTATCCTCGTCTGCTCCTCCGTTAGGATTGGTGGTATAGATACTGAGGACGTGGTTTCCTTCAACGGTTGTGAACGTAGGCAAGTTGACTGTTGCCTGTGCATAGGTGGCCAGCGAGCCTGTCCAGGTGAAACTTTGTTCTGTCCCGTTATCAATTACGGCATGGATTATAACAGAAGTCAGCGTCTCCTTGCCTTTATTCACAAGAATGATTTGTGGTGTAAAGGTATTGCCGCAAATTCGTTGAGCCGGCTGCATAATGCTCTTCAACGAGGCATCCTTATTCTTGACGTCAACCGGAACGCAGCCGTTTGAGAGACTTAGCAGGGACCGATAGGTACTAAATGCTTCCTCCATCCGTGCTACCTGCATTTTGGTGAACATCGAAAGACAGCCATCTGGGGTATAATCCATGTAATTCTGATACATAATTCCTGGCGAGCTCGTGGTGCAGTTATCCGTCACTACGCCGGTGCGGCAGGTCGAAGTACTATTCGCCTGGTTCGGGGTATCGTCCACCTGATCAGTTCCCGAGCACGAACCGTTGTCGTCGCCCCAGATATGGTAGAGATTGAAATAATGCCCTAACTCGTGGGTCAGCGTTTTGCCCTGATTGTAGCTGGTTGCGCTTCCGCCAGGCAGACAAGCATAATCAATAGCGACCCCTTGTTCGTTTTTCACACCATCATCCGGGAAAGTCGCATAGCCCAAAGTCCCTCCCGAGAGATCACAAATCCAGACATTCAGATATTTGTCCGTATCCCAGGCGTCTGCTCCACCAGATTCTGCATGCTTCACAAGGTTGGTGGTATAATCAAAAGAACTCCGGGTTGTCGTGTACCTCACAATACCTGTCGACGGGGCATCGCCCGGCGTGCGTTGCGCCAGACAGAATTGAATGCCAGTCTGCCCAAAAAGCGATTTGAAATAAGATGGGATCTGCGATGCGTTTGCATTCAGCCCCGCGTAGTCCTTATTGATCGTGTCAAGTTGAGCCATGATCTGCGCATCCGTAACTTGCGATTGGCGGCTTAACACCACGTGAAATACAACAGGAATTGTTACCTCACCTGTGGTTTTGAGGGATTTTCCTGATTTGACGCGCTCAGCAATAGCAAGTTTGAGGCGTGCCTCCCGCTGGTCGAACATGACTTTCAATGCTGGCTGGTCCGTGAACCTTTTGTTCAGCAACTCCATCGTACCGCATTTCTCCTGTGCTACGGCTGGAATTCCTGAAACAAACATCAACAAAATGATAAAAGAGGGTACAAAGTCAGGTATAGTGTATCGCATTGGTTATATATGCAGGAACTGATTAGTAATAAATTTTGATTGCCGGTCGCACGGCCTAGCTGAATTATTAAACTACTACGTAAAAAAAATGCGTAATGATGCGAATTGTTAGTTATTTAATTTGTTTTTAATAGACGCATCCGCAACTGCTTTTGACTATTGTAAGCATGCCATCATTGCAACGAAAGATCATTCATATAGACATGGACGCTTTTTATGCGTCGGTTGAACAACGTGATTTTCCGGAGTACAGAGGAAAACCCCTGGCTGTTGGCGGCTCGCCGACCGGCCGGGGTGTAGTAGCCACAGCGAGTTATGAGGCAAGAAAATTTGGGGTAAGGTCCGCAATGCCGTCCCGCCAGGCAATCCAACTCTGCCCTGAAATCATTTTCGTTTCTCCAAGATTTGATGTATACAAAGCTGTTTCAAGAAGTATCAGGGAAATTTTCTCAAGATACACCGACCTGATCGAACCTCTTTCGCTGGATGAAGCATACCTTGACGTAACCGAAGACAAGCTACGGATCGGATCGGCGATGGAAATCGCCGCCAGGATCAAGAAAGAGATATTTGATGAATTGCATTTAACCGCCTCGGCGGGAGTTTCAGTCAATAAATTTGTTGCAAAAATAGCCTCTGATATTAACAAGCCCAACGGACTGACTTTCATTGGCCCGTCGAAAATCGAGCGTTTCATGAATGACCTACCGGTCGAGAAATTTCATGGGGTAGGTAAAGTAACAGCCGAAAAAATGAAAAGCATGCAGCTTTTTACTGGGGCAGACCTAAAAATGCTTTCAGAAGATGAGCTGGTGAAGCACTTTGGAAAGGCGGGTCACTTCTATTACACGATTGTAAGGGGAATAGACGATCGCGAGGTACAGACGCACCGGGAAACCAAATCCCTCGGCGCAGAAGATACCTTCACCTACGACCTTTCTACAAAAGAAGAAATGCATAAAGAGCTGGACAGAATTGGCGTGATCGTTGTCAACAGGCTCCACAAGAATCAGCTGAAAGGCCGGACTGTCACTTTAAAAATCAAATTCAGCGACTTTACGCAAATTACAAGAAACCACTCTTTTCATGCTCCGACCGGCGATTTGGATACCATTACAGAAACCGCCAAGCAATTGCTTGATAGAGTGGAAATGGAAGCCAAGCCTGTCAGGCTCTTGGGCATTTCCCTCTCGAATTTCCAGGAACCCGAAGTTAAGTCCAGAAAGCCCAGGAATCCCGAGCAATTGGAATTATTCCCCTGAGATATTACCAAAGCAAAGTATCTACCCTGAAAGCCAGCACTTTGCCTTCACAAGCAGACCAGGAAAATATGGTAAACCTGCCATCCTGCGAAGCGACGAGGGCTATGGAATCACGCTGATCAAAAACAAACTGGGCGGCCGACAGGTGTCTCGTCCCGCCATTCTGTACAGGATGGATCACTTGTGGAACATTTCCGATTACAGGTTCGGTGATCAGCATTTCCTCTACGGGAGAACCTTCCGCCGCACGCCCGATTTTGGCACCGAAAGCGAGCAGTTCATAGCTGTCATTGATAATCGTGGCCCCGTCAACGGCCGTCAGTCCAGCCATGTTACTGATGGCAGAACTAAACTGGTTCTGCCATGAAATCGGATTGGGATCCTCCAGGTATTTCCTATTTAGTTCAGCCAATTCGGAAAAAGCAGGCTGGATGTGATACGTGATCGGATGAATAATAGACTTGCGCCAATCGTCCTTGCCTTTAGGGACTACCAACAAGATACCTCCCCGCTCATGCCCGCGCATTGAAACCGCCAATTGGACCAACAGATTGGGTGCTTCACTCCAAAGTGAAGTCGACCCGAAACCGATCATTGAATTGATTACGGACGGGCAGTCACGGACCTTACGGCTTACCTCATTCACGATCTTGACCTGGTCGCCTTTTAAAACCGCCACGTTGACAAATTTCCCGAAACCTTCAACCCTGCGGTGCTTGATTACCAGCATACCAGGCTCGACCACTTCAAGCACAAAGCATAAACCCGGGATTACACGTGTTGTACCCCAGATCCTTAGCTCACCCTCATCCATCCACACACCCAAATGTATCCCGGACCGCTCCACGGCAGGCGCAAGCTTCGTAAGTGTGTTGGCAGTGAGAGATAATTTTTCTGCAAAGATCAACGGATGTTCGGCAGCTTCGGGCGGCAGAAATGCAATCGATACTTTCGGCGACCTGCCTTCTTCTCTGCGGAGACTTGCCCAGAACGTCGTATCGATGATCGTTTCGATGATTTTAGCGTCTGGTTTAGGAGCCAGCTCCTGATCATAGTGTATGCTCACCGAAGAATGATGCCTTTCAAAGTGAGCAGCCACGTGAGCGGCAACGGAACGTGCAGCTTTATAGGTAGTTACCGGAACTTTATCACCGGTATTGATGATCAAATCGAGGTTATTGGTCATTATTCAGAACTTGAAGATTTATAAAACGGCAGCGTGGCACTTTGCAATTCACTGAACATAATTGTCCTGAATTACGATGTAAACAAAGACTCATCCCAAAAAGTTGAGCCGAATAACCATTTTGATTTTACCGACGGAATCACCAAAAAGTGGATGAGTATTTTTTTTCACACATTCAAATTCCGTTTACCCAAAATGTATGGTTTTACCTCTGACAATTAAAGAGTTCCGGACTTTAAATGGACCAGCTTTGCTGTATGGAATAAAATTTATCAGGTTTTGTTACAACTATTCCGGAAAGTTAGGGTTCATTCAGAATACAGCAGTTGAATAAGTAGCCATGAATATTTACTAAACACCATGATATTATGCTTGACTTTTTGAAAAATATACCTTGTTTGCAACATTCCCGGTATTTCCAAAGTACTGGGATATATACTACTAACTATCTATTTAAACATTTGGACAATTTTGAAAAATCTGATCCAAATCCCGTTTAAGGGCCTCTGCTCTTGATTTAATTCAATTCCTTCCCTTCTCTTAATCGATCATAAAACAAATCCGGGGTTAAAGAATCCCGAAAGGTTTTTATTGCCAGAAACGGAAATTTCGTTCTTTTTATCGTGTCACGTATAGGGTTTTCGTGCGTTTGGTATTTACAAATTTTCAGTGGTTCAATTATTTATAATTCGGCGGAGACTAACTGCCATGAAAAAGAAACAACTATCGATAACACTATATACGCTACACTAAACTGTATGATTAATGAAAAGCATCTCCGTAGTAATTCCGAATTTTAACGGAAAGCATTTGTTCGAGAAGTATTTTGAGAACAATTATAAGATACTCAACGGACTCGGGCCAAACGTCCAGATAATTGTGGTTGACGACGCGTCTACTGACGACTCTGTCAGCTATCTTGAAACGCACTACGGTAGCAGCATTACCGTAATCAGAAAGCACAAAAATTCGGGTTTTGCACACACATGCAACCTCGGAATAAAGAAGGCTACAAACGATCTGATATTTCTCCTGAACACCGACGTGACCCTGGAAGAGGGGTATTTCGAAAAACTATATAAATATTTCGAGCTGGAAGATACTTTTGGCGTGATGGGCAGGATCATCGGTATGGAAGACGATAACATCCTGGACGCCGCCAGATCGCCCAAAATCCTGGGAAGGAAGATCAAGCCAAGCAATTTTTTCTATCTGAAAGACTCGGACAGCCTCACCCCTACCTTCTATCTGTCGGGTGCAATTGCATTGATGGACACCAAAAAGTTAAAGGCTATCAACGGCTTCAACGAGATGTTCAATCCCTACTACGGGGAGGACCAGGAAATGTCTATCAGGGCGTGGCGCCTGGGCTGGAAATGCTACTATGAGCACAATGCGGTGTGCAGACATGAAGTATCTGCGACTACAAAAGGCCACAAGGATGCCTACTCGGTCAAAAGGATTTATTTCAGGAACCGGTACTACATGCACCACTTGCATTTACACGGCGCGGACCTGAACCTTTATCATCTGCAGGTATTACTGAGCGACGTTCTGCCCAGCATTCTGACACTGCAGTTTTATAAGGCGCAGGCATATCTTGATTTCCTGAGGAACATGAATGAGCTGAAAATCAAGAAGACAGCGTTTAAACGGCAGATGAGGGTTTATAAGTCTAACATCGGAATCAATGACGTGATCGAAAATATCCAGATCATGCTGAAGTACAAGCAGGTAATTAAATTATAGGCCCGAGCCAACTTTCCACCGATAAGCATTAATTTGCACCTTTTAACCGGAAATTCCCAATTTCCGGCTATTTTACTTTCGGGCGTCCCAAAAAAGGTGCCACTTTTACATAATGAAGACTTATTTCAGATTATTATCCTTTGCTCAACCAATTGCTCGATTTGCGTTTCCATATATCCTTTTCACCGTTCTGGGAGTTATATTCAATACGCTAAACCTGGCACTTCTGGTACCCCTTCTCAGCACCTTGTTCAACAGCAATAAGGCAGGTGCCACCCTCATAGAGCGGCCCAATAGTTGGTGGGAGATTACGGATGTGCTAAACTATCTCGCCCAACAAGCAAACATTTTATACGGACCTCATGGCGCATTGCAAATTGTGTGCGGCGTAATTGTCGGCTCCGTTTTGCTCTCCAATATCTTTAAATACTTTTCTCAGCGTGTTATGGAGAACCTTCGTATCCACACGCTTCTTAATCTGAGAAAGACTGTTTTCAACAACGTGATGAACCTGCATGTCGGATATTTCAGCAACCAGAGAAAAGGCGACATCATTTCTAAGATTGCGTCAGACGTTCAGGTCGTCCAGTTTTCTGTAACTGGTACACTGCAGGTCGTATTTAAAGAACCGCTGCAATTGATCGCCTATGTTTTTATGCTCTTTGCAACGTCGGTCAAGCTCACGCTTTTCGCCATTCTCGTCATTCCCATTTCCGCATTTTTGATTTCAAAAATCGTCAAGCGGCTCAAACAGCAGGCTACCCAGGCACAGCATCTGTTTGGCTTAATGATCAGCTATCTGGATGAAGCCTTGTCCGGGATCAAGATTATCAAAGCTTTTAATGCAACTGACGAGATCAAAGATAAATTTCACCAGGAAAATATCAGGTATTCTGAATTAGGCCGCAAAATGGCGAGAAGGCAACAATTAAGCTCGCCTGTTTCTGAATTTCTGGGTGTAACTATGGTGGCGATTATCGTTTTATACGGCGGCTCTCTGATTCTTGACAACCAATCCGAATTAACGGTGGCCAAATTTGTGGGTTACATTGCTATATTTTCCCAGGTAATGCGCCCCGCGAAGGCACTCACCGATTCGTTTAGTACTATCCACGCAGGCATTGCTGCCGGGGAAAGAGTATTGGAACTGATCGACGAAAGGCCCGCAATCAGAGACAGCCCCGATGCGGAAGACGTTTCTGAATTTCGTGAAGCCATTAAACTAAATAATCTTTCTTTTTCTTACCCCGGGAGGCCGGTTCTGAAAAACATTAATTTAACCATCCCGAAGGGAAAAACGGTGGCCCTTGTAGGGCCGTCGGGTGGTGGAAAATCTACCCTGATGGACCTGATTCCGAGGTTTATCGAAGCCCACGAAGGATCCGTAACGCTGGATGGAGTTGACATTCGGGACTTAAAATTGGAATCTCTGTGGTCGCTCATCGGCGTTGTAAACCAGGAGTCGATCCTTTTTAATGATACCATCTATAATAATATTGCTTTTGGCGTACCCGACGCAACACAGGAAGAAGTAGAGTCTGCAGCCCGGATTGCCAATGCCCATGACTTTATTCTTCAAACCGAGCATGGCTATAACAGTAACATCGGAGACAGGGGTATGAAGCTTTCCGGTGGCCAGAAACAACGGATTTGCATTGCAAGAGCGGTACTGAAAAACCCGCCTATTATGTTATTGGACGAAGCTACTTCGGCCCTGGATACAGAGTCGGAAAAGCTCGTGCAGGAAGCGTTGAACAATCTGATGAAAAACAGAACCTCGCTTGTAATCGCACACAGGCTGAGTACCATCCAGAATGCGGACATGATCGTTGTTCTGGAAGACGGAGTCATCGTGGAACAGGGAAATCATCCGCAACTGATTGCTCACGAAGGCCTCTACAGGAGATTGGTGGACATGCAGCAGTTCACAGAAGCTTAAATGGAAAGTACGCCGCTGCAAACGCCCTCGCACATGCCGCTGATCTCGATTGCAATGTGCACTTACAATGGTCGCGATTTTTTAAAGGAACAGCTAGATTCCATCATTTCCCAAACCATAACTGATTGGGAAATGATCATCGTCGACGACTGCTCTTCCGATGAAAGTCAAAGCATCCTGAACGATTATGCCGAAAGGGACGCAAGATTCAAGGTATATTGCAACGAGCAGAACCTCGGCTATAACAAGAATTTTGAAAAAGCCCTTCAACTATGCCGGGGAGAAATCATCGCCATCTGCGATCAGGACGACATCTGGCGAAAAGACAAACTTGAAGTTCAGTTCAACGCGATTGGAGATCACAAGCTGGTTTACCATGATTCCGAATTTATTGACTCTTCCGGAGCGCCCCTGAAATACAGGATCTCGGATAAGTTCAATTTTTACCGGGGCGATCGACCGGAGGTTTTTTTGTATTTTAATTGCGTGTCCGGCCATAGTATCATGATGAAAAAAGCGGTACTGGAAACTGCCCTGCCATTTCCTGAGCATTTTCATTACGACCAATGGCTGGCATACCACGCCGCTACCCTTGGTCGCATAGACTTTGTGGACCAGGCGCTTGTGCAATACAGGCAACATCAGAAGAACAATACGGATATTCTTGCTTTGCACCACGTTTCAAAAAGCGCGGATCAGAAGATCGCGGGGCTTGATAGGGAAAGTGAATGGTTATTTTTGTGCTCCCAAAAGTCAACAGGCAAAACTAATCAACTCGTTACCAAGCTATACAACCTTAGCCTCCGAAGAAATAGGTCGTTCGCAAACATGGCTTATGGAGTAGTTATATGGAAAAATAAAGACCTGCTACTTAGCTTACTGAAGAAATCGACGATAAGTAAATTCTTTTTCACCCTTAGAAAAATATGGGGAAGCCGGGCGAAAAAACTGATATGAATAAATTAGTCAGCATTATAATCCCAACTTTCAATTACGGGTTTATCATTAAAGAAACCCTGAATAACATTCTGATGCAATCGTATCAGAACTGGGAAGCGATCATCATCGACGATGGGTCCTCGGACAACACAGGAGATGTTGTTAAAAAATTCGCAGAAGAGGATAGTAGAATAAGCTACGTGGTCCAGCCCAATAGCGGTGTTTCTGTGGCACGGAACCTCGGTTTTAAGAAATCCAAAGGTGAGTACATTCAATTCCTGGATGCGGACGATCTGCTCAGCAAGGAGAAGCTGACACTCCAGACCGCTTTTCTGGACGCACACCCGGAGGTCGATATCGCATACACCGACCACTTATATTTTGAAACGGACCGGCCCGATGTGACCTATCCAGACTATGAAATGAACCATCACAACTGGCTCCCCAAGATCAATGCAAAAGGTTACGAAGCTATTAACACGTTGATATACTCTAACATTGCTGTTGTGAGCAGCCCAATGCTCAGAAGAAGTATCGTTGAAAAGGTAAATGGCTTTCCGGAGTTCAGCAATTATACCGAAGATTGGGAGTTCTGGTTCCTTTGTGCAGTTCATGGAGCACATTACAGCTTTTTCGATCATGAAAACGCCAAAACGCTGATCAGGATCCATCATCGGAACACGAGCAAAAACATTCAGATTATGCAGGCCGGAGAATTGCAATTTCGAAAGAGGATTGTTAACAGGATTAATGAATCTTTATTTTTGACAGAAACAGAGAAAGAAAAACTGCTTCAACGCAATGCTGCCAGCACGCAGAAGCTTTACAAATACATGATGTACCACGCCAATCTGCTCAATGTAAACGACTTGAAGATACTTTATGGTCTCACCGATCTGAAAACGTTCCTATCTTACTATTTCAAATCACTAAATTTTAAGAGAAAAAATCTTTTTAAAAAGACCCGGTAAGATGAGTCCAAATCCCGAAAAAAAGCCGGTGGAGATCGATGTAGTCATACTCAGCTACGCTCGTAGCGAGGAGCTACAAAAGGTAACGCTGGACGCGCTCGAAAGCCTTGAAAAATCCGAAAATCCCGAAGAAATCAGGTTCAATGTCATTGTGGTGGAATCCAATAAAGCACTGAAACCATACCAATACCCTTTTTCCAAAACGGTGTATCCTTGGCAACGCTTTGGTTACCACCGATATATGAACATTGGTATTGGTATGACTAAAAGCAAGTACGTCTGCATTGCCAATAACGATCTTTTATTTCACAAAAGGTGGGCAACAGAAATTTTGAATGCTTTCGCTAGTGACCCGGACCTTCAAAGCGTTTCCCCCGCTTGCAGCATTCACCATCCTGAGCATGGGTTTGAGTTGAACAGCGGAATTTATTATGGTTATGAGGTGCGGAAGGAGCTAATCGGTTGGTGTATCCTTTTCAAAAGGGATATGTTAAAAATAACCGGAAGACTGGATCCGGCATTCAAGTTCTGGTTTGCGGATAATGACTACGGAAATACCTTGGAGAAGCACAAGCTCAAACATGCCCTGGTGACGTCGTCCGTGGTGGACCATTTGGAAAGTCGCACTTTAAAAACGAGAAGCACAACCGAGCAACTCGAACTGACCAGCCGGGAACGTTTCTACTACGAGTACAAATGGAAAGGAAGAAGTTATTTCTCGTATCTGAATAACATCCGGAAGTTTTACAAAAATCTGCGCAAAATCAGGTAATCGGCTGACCTTTTTTCATTTTTAATAACCTGATTATTAACTTAAAAGGAAAAGAGATGGGGGCGACCCTGGATCGTCTTGTGCTCCATAAATAGCTGATAAGCTCCCATTTGGAAAAGCTCTCTTCATTGATGCTCTGCTGCAGAAAAACCTCAATGGCGTGCCGCTCGATCCGCTTCAAATGTTGCGCAGGGACGTAATCAACATTCAACGGGAGCAAATGGCCCCACTTCCGATGAACTTTCAGGATTTCACCCATCCAATCTCTATTGAATTTCCCCTCCGAGAAATGCTTTAAAAGAATCTCAAACGTAACTGCTGCCCCATACTCCCGGCTGATAGAAATTCCAAAGTCAAGATCATAGCCATGGAATTTCCGAAGCAGTTTTTGATCAAAAGGGTATTTAAGCGCGACGCTTTTAGTTGTGCAAAACCAGCAGCCGTCAACACACGCAACTTTGCTCAAAAGCTCTCCCTTAGGGTTACGGTAATCCTTCATATCAGGCTTTGCTGCATGCTTGTAGCCCTGTATCAGGTTGCAATAAAATCCGCCGTTTTCCTGCAGATGATAATTGTACCAACTAGAAGGTGCCAGCGATTTGTACCCTCCTCCGGCGATTCCCAGCAGGCCCAGTGAAGTATCACCCCTAAAAATATCAATTACTTTGCTCCCCCAGTTATCCGTCAGCATCTCAATGTCTTCATGCATAAAACAGAGGATATCAAACCTGGCTTGCTGCGCCCCAAGGTTATAAACTTCACAAATCCCCTTGCCTCCCGAGCGGTTATCAAAATGGATAATCTCATGCGGGACACCAACTGTTTTGGCGATATTTTCCTTCACAATGGCCAGATCCCGGGGATTGGCAGAACAAATAATAACAGATATCATTCAGCAGCAGTGATTCCGGATCGGAACTTTGAAATGAGACCAGAGACGACAAAGTTAGTATTTTAAGTAGAATCTGCCCCCTTAACGTGTTTTATAGGAATTATCACTAAGAGAAAACCCATGAAACGTTTCTGCCTTGCTCTTTTACTGTTCGTTCAGATCACAGCCTTCGGGCAGGTTAAATTTGCCCGCCTTTTTTCTGACCATGTCGTGTTGCAGCGCCAAAAAGCAATCCCGGTCTGGGGCTGGGCAAAGGCCGGCGAAAAAGTAAAAGTGACACTGGCGGGTCAGACGATGGACGTCAAAGCAGACGCATCAGGCAAGTGGATGGCCAGTTTCAAGCCGCTTGAAGCCGGCGGCCCTTACACCATCACTGCTACTGCCAAATCAGGGAATGCCAGTGTAAATGACGTTCTGATCGGCGAGGTGTGGCTTTGCTCGGGACAGTCCAACATGGAATGGCCGGTACAGGCAGCCAAAAATTACGAGGAGGAGAGACAAAATGCAAATTTTCCACAGATCCGTCATTTCAGGGTTGACCATGTCGTTACCTTGACGCCCGAAGCCGATCTGAAGGCAGGCGAATGGCAGGTTGCGTCCCGCGAAACGGTTGGCGGTTTTTCTGCAATCGGCTTCTTTTTTGCACGTGAGCTCTATCAGAAACTAAATATTCCAATCGGTATCCTGCATTCGTCGTGGGGAGGCTCGCAGATTGAAGGCTGGATCAGCAAAGAGGCGATGCTTGCCAGCAATGACCTAAAAGCTTATGCCCAAACCATGCCGAAAACATGGCAGGACGCAGACGTGCTGATGGATACGAAATTAAAAAAGCAACTTTTCAAAAACGAGTCTGTTTTTCCCAATACCGACGATCAGAAAAGATATGTATCCGGCAACGCCGACTTTACTAACTGGCAGAAGACCGCCGATCCGGTTGGACAGTGGGACTGGAAGGGGTTGATGGGTTTCCGGGGCAACGGATACCTGGCGAAAGAAGTCGAGTTGGCAGACGATATCGTGTCCAAACCAACCGTATTATCGCTTCCCGAGAATGACAGCCCGAATGAAATCTATGTCAATGGAAAGCTGGTTAATGAAGGTACCGTCAAGGGTGTACGAAAAATCAATATTCCAGCCGGGACCTGGAAAGCCGGTAAAAATCAGTTGGTAGTCAAATCCGGCAACATGGTAGCCACGCCATGGTTTGGGCCTGGATTTATGGGATCTGGCAATGATTTGTATGTTGAAGATGGTTCGAGAAAAATAAGCATTGCGAAAGATTGGTACCTGATGCCCTCATTTGCTGAAAAGCACGAGTACGCCCATTTGATGAATAATGTGGGAACCACCATTTATAATGCCATGATTGCTCCGCTGATTCCCTTTGCGATTCGCGGGACACTTTGGTACCAGGGCGAAAGCAACGCGGCCAGGGCTTACCAATACCGCCAGTCATTTCCATTAATGATCAATGACTGGCGAAAATTGTGGAATGACGACTTCTCATTCTATTGGGTACAGTTATCCAGTTTCGGAAATGATCAGAGCAGCAACCAGGGAAGTAATTGGGCCGAACTGCGCGAAGCTCAGAATATGACATTAAGTCTTCCCAAAACGGGCATGGCTGTTTGTACGGATGTGGGCAATCCAAAAGATATTCACCCTACCAACAAGCAGGATGTGGCACATCGGCTGGCAACAAATGCACTTAAGCTCGATTACGGTCAAAACATCCCCTATGCTTCGCCGCTCTATGATCAGGTACAGTTCCAGGGGTCCAAAGCCGTTTTATCTTTCAAACATGCCGAAAACGGGTTGATGGTGAAGGATCGGTATAACTACCTGAAAGGTTTTGAGATAGCTGGCGATGACAAAGTTTTCTACTATGCCAAAGCGGAAATAGACGGAAATAAAGTAATCGTAACCCATCCAAAAGTTTCCAAGCCGGCGGCGGTGAGATATGGATGGTCTGATGCTCCTGAAGATGCTAATCTTTACAGCACAGATGGATTCCCCGCCAGCGCATTTAGGACAGACAATTGGCCCGGCGTTACGGAAAGTGTGAAGTTTCAGTAAGTTGATAAGTTCTGTTGACAACCTTTCAAAACCCAAGTTTTTGGTATCAGTAAAATGGTAAGACCTCTGATTTTATGTATTGTGTTCGCTTCATTTCTCTTTTTGGGGGCTTACCGTTTATATGATAATAAAAAAGCCGTGAATACGGAATGGCCGGAATATCTGGGTGGCCCAGACCGTAACCATTACTCCTCGCTGACGCAGATCAACCCGGGAAATGTCAAAAATCTTAAAGTAGCATGGAGTTACGCCATGCCTGATTCAGGACAAACTCAGGTTAATCCAATCATTGTCAATGGCGTTTTGTATGGCGTAACCGCTACAGTCCAGGCATTTGCGCTGGACGCTGCAACAGGGAAACAAATCTGGACATTCGGGGATAAATCAAAAAACGGTTCCAATACAAGCCGTGGCCTGGCCTATTGGAGCGACGGCAACGATCAGCGGATCCTTCACGCAATGGGTTCTTTTCTTTATGCGCTTGATGCCAGGACCGGAAAAGTCATCGAAAGTTTCGGCGACCAGGGTAGAATTGACTTGCATACCGGGCTGCCCGAAGTTTCTAAAAATAAATACATGGTGTCCAATACGCCCGGTACCATTTTCGAAGATCTGATCATCATGCCGGTTCGACTCTCCGAAGATTCGGATGCTGCGCCGGGTGATGTCAGAGCATTCAATGTACGTACTGGCAAACTGGTGTGGACGTTTCACACGATACCCTACCCTGGTGAGTTCGGCTATGAAACCTTCCCTCCGGACGCGTACAAAAACACCTTTACCGGTGCTGCGAATAACTGGTCTGGTACAGCCATAGACCGCCAGCGAGGGATTCTGTATGTACCCACTGGCTCTGCCGGCTACGACTTTTATGGTGGTAAAAGAAAAGGGGCCAATCTTTTTGCCAACTGCCTGATCGCATTGGACGCCCGCACCGGCAAGCGCCTATGGCACTATCAAACCATGCACCATGATATGTGGGACCGTGACTTGCCAGCTCCGCCCAACCTGATCACGATCACCAAAAACGGACAAAAGATAGATGCTGTTGCACAGGTCAGCAAGCAGGGATATGTCTTCGTTTTTGACAGGGTTACCGGCAAACCGTTGTTTCCGATTAAAGAAATTACCGCACCTCAGGCCGCCTTACCGGGCGAGTTCCCCTGGCCTACACAGCCTGTTCCCACCAAGCCGGCCGCATTTGCGAGGCAGGCTTACACATTGTCTGAAAAAGACATCAGCCCCTACGCTCCCGACCATGATTCGTTGGTAATCAAGTTCAAAGGTTATAAAAAAGGGCTGTTTGCAGCGCCAAGCAAAGAGGGCACGGTGATCCTTCCAGGCTTTGACGGAGGAGCCGAATGGGGGGGAGCAGCGGCCGATCCAGACGACGGTATCTTGTATGTCAACAGCAATGAAATGGCTTGGATCTTAACCATGAAAGATACCCCCAGAGAGAGCGAGCTTTCCAATTTAAGTCCTGGCGAAAAAGTGTATACAACCTATTGCGTTACCTGCCACGGCCCGCAAAGAAAAGGAAATGCCAAAAGCGGCTATCCCTCGCTGATTGATATCGGGCAGCGGCGCGACCGGGCTTTCGTAAACCAGTTGCTCAATACCGGAAAGGGAATGATGCCGGGCTTTACCATGCTTACATCCGTGGAAAAGCAGTCGCTTGTTGCATTTCTTTTTGGTGACGAAAAAGTAGAAGCCGTTTCTTCGACACCCGTTTCCAAAAAAGTTTACCTGCCTTATCAGAGCACCGGATACAATAAATTTCTCGACGCCAATGGGCTCCCAGCCATATCACCTCCATGGGGGACGCTGAATGCCATTAATTTAAATACCGGGGATTATCTCTGGAAAATACCTTTCGGTGAAGTTGAATCGCTGAAGGCAAAAGGCGTTCCTACGACAGGGAGCGAAAATTATGGAGGCCCCGTCGTTACTGCCAGCGGATTGCTTTTTATCGCAGCTACCAAAGATGGCAAGTTCCGCGCATTTGACAAGAAAACCGGGAAATTACTCTGGCAAACCATACTTCCCGCCGCGGGGTTCGCAACGCCGTCTACCTATGAAGTGAACGGCAAACAGTTTATCGTCATCGCCTGCGGAGGTACCAAGCTGGGAGCAAAAAAGGGGAATCAATATGTGGCGTTCGCGCTGGAATAGGCGAATCAACTATCCCTAAACGGATTCTATCCAGTTCAGCATTTTTTTTCTGCCTGCTTCATCCGGTAACCTGCCCATACCGGCAGAAAGGTTATCGACCAGATGCTTGGCATCTGAAGTTCCCGGAATGACACAGGTAACTGCATCATGGCTAATGATATATTTCAGGAAAAATTGCGCCCAAGTATCTATACCATATTCAGAGGCCCAGTCAGGCAATTCTTTGCCTTTCACTGCCCTGAACAAAGCGCCTTGTTCGAATGGTTCATTGATAATTACAGCAACCCCGTTATCTTTTGCGGCATTGAGCAGGCTTTTCTCGGCATTTCTGGAACGTATCGAGTAATTGAACTGAACAAAATCCACCACTTTTGACCTCACGATCTCTTCAAGCCTTGAGTGCGCGGAGTCAGTGTAATGGGTGATACCTATGTATCGTATTTTTCCCTGTTCCTTCCAGGCTTTCAATGTATTCAAATGCGTTTGCCAGTCCTGCAGGTTATGCACCTGCATCAGATCCATTTTACTCCGCTTCATCTTTCGCAGGGAATCATTCATTTGGGCTATTCCCTCCTGCTTACCCGTTGTCCAGACTTTCGTCGCAAGAAAAAACGCGTCATTCACTTTGAGCTGATCGGTAAGTTCCCCGATGACTTGCTCTGCACGGCCGTACATCGGAGAGGCGTCGATCATTTTTCCGCCCAGTTCGTGCATTTTGGCCAATACCTCCAGTAGCGGTTCTCTTTCCGCCGCCGCCGTGGCAACGTCAAATTGCTGCCAGGAACCAAGCCCGACCACCGGAAGCTTTTCGCCCGTTGCGGGTATTTTTCTTTCGATCAACATCTTCTGAGTGTTTTTTGCCAATGTCCATGCAGGGTTCATCACCAATGTGCCGCCAGCTACAGCCAGCCCCTGTAAAACCTCTCTTCTTGAAATAATGTGCCCCATTGTCTCTGTAACCTCGTTTTTTACGGTTTCAATTTACGCAACAAATCCGAACATTTGAAGTATCAGCCAAAAGCAGAAAAGGAGCCAGGACAACTCCTGACTCCTTTTACAAACTTCACACCAAATCTAATCTACTACTTTTTTTCAATCGTAACGCTCACCTTGTAGTCTTCCAGCTTTGGCGACACCGTAGTCTCCGGATAAGGCAGCACCTCGCTTACCTTCAGCACATAGTTTTGGCCTCCCAAGGTAAATGTCTGAAAATCGCCATTTTTGTCACCTTTAAAGTTTACGCTAACACTCGTCTGACTGGCTCCGTCAGAGACATTGAAAGTAATTTGTGCGCTTCCCATTTGAATGCAGACGACATTTTTGGGGCAGCGGCTGTCGCTCACTTCCCGAAGGTCAACTTTCAGGTTTTCGCCCGAGGCCGGAACAGTGGTAAGCTGGCGGTAAGCAATACTGGTGGTTTTCAGTTCAGCTTGGGGGGCTGCATCATCTTTCTGGTCGCAGGCAACTGCCGCTACCCAGATCAGTGCGAATAGAATCGTTTTTTTCATGCTAATGATATAATTGGATATAGCGAAAAGAAACATTCCCCGGCGAAATGGTTGTAACATTAATGCGTTCTAGTGCAAAAAGATCCACGAGAAAGCTTATTCTTCGATCCCAAAAGGCAATTCGTATTCCCTGGTGATGGGTTTGGAGCTTCTTGTTTTAACGATCACCCTGGCCTTCAACGGAGTTCCAAGAACGAGGTAGTGCTTGATATACTGGTCTTCGTGGTAAGTCCAGGATTTATCTTCGAGAAAATACTCGGTCACTCCTTGTTTCCCGGCTTTATATGCCCATTGCTCTACAATATTTGGTTCATAAGTAACAATCTGCCCCATAGCAATTACCTGGATGCCTGGTAATGAGCTGTTGCCTAGCTCCGTACAATCTTCTACTGCTACATGAATGGAGGAATTGTCTTCCAAATCTTTGACTGACCATTGGTCAACCAACGTCTTTACATTTGCCATTGAGCTTAATTATTTTGGTTAAGCTTCCAAATTAGCATCGATGATCCACAGCTTATTTTTTTATTACTTTCTGGCTAGCGCAAATGATTAACCGGCTATTCGGTGTAAGCCTTGCTGATTCTACGGATCTTACCGTCTGGTTTGGTCATGATATACATCTCTTTAGTCAGCTGGTTGTACTCCACGCGAACATCGACCCGCTTCGAACCCGAAAGCTCTGCCAGGCTGGTTTCCCTGGAGTTCCGGACAATCGAAATCTCACGTACTGCCGGCTCGGTTAAATCATTACCTATGTCCACAAAAAACAGCCTGCCGCTCACAATATCACCAAACACATACTTGTTCTGCAGGGCCTTCAACTGACCTTCATATACAGAACCTCCACTAATTGCATTGCCGTCGTAATGATCATAGAGTGCGAATGGCTTAACAAACTTCCCTTCGTCCGTTTGTGGTAGTTTGTAAACATTTTTCAAATCTTTTGAAGAAATACCAAAATTACCTTCACGCACATTCCAGCCATAATCTCCGCCCTTTACAATAACATTGATCTCTTCAAAATTAGACTCCCCTACTTCTGCGCTGAACATTTTACGGCCATGCTCCATATCCCACGACATTCTGTGCGGGTTCCTAAAACCGTATGCATAAATTTCCTTGTAGATACCAGGTTCCGAATTATTGACAAAAGGATTGTCAGCTGGAATACCGTACTGTCCGTTCTTACTATTGTTCCCAAGCGGGTCTATGCGGATAATGGTGCCTAAAAGTGATCTGAGGTTATGACAAAGCTCGGGATGTTTGCTGATCGTAGACCCGCCGTCGCCGGTACCGATGTATAAAAACCCAAAATCCGGGTCATTTGTACCAATGCCTGGAACAAAACCAATGTCCTGCGTACCATGCACCACATTGGGCACATTGATACGCAACAACTCCCGCCGCTTGCCTTCAAAAACCTGGCTTTTGACATCATCAGTTTTCCATTCAGAAACTACCCATTGCAAAGCAACTTTAATAGTGTCCGAATATGCAAAGTCTGCTTTCTTACCGTTGGGCGTTTCCGTGTGCGTGATGTAGATGAGCCCGTTCTTCAGATAATTGGGGTGAAAAGCAAAACTGCCGAGACCGGTACCCAAGCCCGGTTCATTTACATAATTCTCGATCAGCGGCCTGATGTCCAGGAAGGTGGTTACTGCTCCATTGGATATCCTGTAAATGATACCGCGCTGATCGCTTACATACAAAGAGCCGTCGCCAGATGGATGAGGTCGCATGGTTGCGATGCGCGTTCTGGGCATTTTATCACTGGAAGGAGGAATGGTTATGAAGTCTTCCAATTCAATTTTCAGACTGGATTTGACTATCGGTGCTGCCAGCCGTTCTGGTTGAGTCCCAGCGCCCTCGTCCATATTAACTTCCAGCGGCTTGATATGATGCAGTTTGGTTTCATCCGCTATATAGGATAAAATAGACTTGATTTCCTCATCTTTTAGAAAATCAAACGGCGGCATGATCATCTTATAGCGTTTGGTGAGGCTGATTGCCCGCTTATTTCCTTTTTCGATAGAGTGGTTCGGATTCTTAATAAAACTGACAAGTTCCTGCTCCGGCAACAGGCTGGTAATCCCGCCAAGTCTTGGGCCGATTTCCTCCGATTCCATCGCATGGCACGAAACGCAATGGGAAGTGAAAAGTGCTTTTCCCGAAGCAACTGATTTTGATCCTGACAAGCCAGCTTTTTGTTTTTTGGCGCCACCGCAGTTGAGCAGTAGGAAGATAGCGATTAACGATGCGAAGGAAAAAAAGAAAGAACGTGACATTAAACAACAATGTGAACTAGGTTTAGAAGTGGATAAAGATAGTATTTAGGCCATAAAAAAAGCCGGAATATGTCCGGCTTTTTCACACTAATGAAGGATTACTTTACTTTATCCTACATTCTTTCCGTTTTTATCAAGTTTGACCCTGGCATTTTCCTTACCATTTGCTACCTGCAACTCATAATACTGCGAATTATCTCCTTCCGTGACCAAAAAGGCTTTTTTCACAGTCCAACCGGAAAACTCTTCCCCTTTAATGGTTTTTTTAATTCCCTCCGGAAGATCCTCCGGTTTCACCGCTACTTTTTCTTCCTTAGATGCCTTTTTTACCGGTTCCTGAGTAGTCGGATCCTGTACAGTCGCCTCCTTCTGAGTTGCTTCCTGTTGAGCAGTTTGAGCTTGAACAGAGGCGAAAGAGATAAGTGTTAAGGCCAATGCCGATACTATTAGCTTTTTCATAATCTTTTGTTTTTTAGACAATTTAATTTGATACTCTGTGCATCCGCACTGTTTCATGTCTCCATAACACGACCGTGCCAAAATTCACATATAACTGATTTACAGCAATTTAACAAAACTCTACTTGTGGAGTAGTGTTTACTCAAATCCCCGATTTGTGGGGTTTTATCTTCAAAATCGACTATTGACGAAAAGCTTTGATATATGCTCTTTTCTTAACTGATTATCCCACTATTCAGCGACCGTCCTGTCAAAAGGCAAGACCTAATTATCAATAAGTATTAACCCGACTAACCGGATACGGATCACTGCGGAAAGATCCTGCCACATCTGAAATTTAGTGCCGGATACCATAAAAATTTACGCTGCTTCATAAAAAAAGCTCCCCTGAATTACAGGAGAGCCTATCTTTATTTCTCTTCGTACCCGCTATTTGTCGTAGCCAGGGTTTTGAAGCAACTTGGCATTACGGTTGATTTCATCACGGCTGAACGGACGGAAATACATTTTGTCCACCCAGGTGCGGTTTTCATGCGATTTATCTTCCACCGGAGTGTAAGTGTAATCATAAACGGTTGGATCATAGTGATACGGCTCCTTCATCGATTTACCGGCTTTGAACTTACCGATGACCGAGATAAACTGAAGAGAACGGCCCAGTGTAGTCGGGGCAATCATCCAGCGACGCGCATCGTGGTAGCGTTGCTCCTCGTAAGCCATTTCAATCCTTCTTTCGTGACGGTAGGCGTCTCGCAGAGCTGTGCCTGTCAAAGCTTTCAAGGCCGGCATACCTGCACGGAAGCGGATTTTGTTCAGCCAAGAAAGTGCAACCGCATCTTGTCCAAGCTCAATGCTGGCCTCGATATAATTGAAAACAGCCTCGGTGTAGCGGAAGAAGGGCCAGGGAATGTTCTGACGGTCGGTATTATCAACAAGATCAGGATTTGGATCGATGAATTTACGCATGTAGTAACCAGTACGGCTGCCATTCCAGTCTTCGATTGAGCTGCTGCGCGTATCCAACCCTTTGCGGTTAAACAATGCGCCTTTATCATCGAGCAGGTCATATGCACCGGTCTGGATCTGGTTTGCAGGGTCTACATTACCGGATATCTTGTTACGTGGCTTCCAGTCTGCACCGTCATACATGACAGTTGCATAGAAGCGCGGATCACGGTTTACATAAGGATTCGCTTTCTGAACTGGGTTAGTCCATGAGAAAGGGGTTCCGTCCATCATTTCGTAATCATCAACTAAAAGACCGATCGGCGTGTTGCCGGCCCAGTTATGATAGCCGTTCGGGCCATTGTTGAGGCCTGTTTGACGCGCTCCGTCAGAAGTTAAGCTTGCCGTGAAGAAGCGTCCAAAAATAACTTCATTTCCACCAGTCGGATCCAGTGTTTTGTCGGCGCTATACCCGGCCATTGCCATAGAAATATAGTTGATACGGCCTTGTTCGGCAGTTTCTGGCGCAGTCAGGTTCAGCTTATAACCACCATTTCCGCCATCGATTACTGCTTTTGCAGCTGCTTGCGCAGCTGTCCAGCGTGCAGCCCGGTCCCCAGACAGATATCCCAGAAACTCGGGATTAGTGAACCCGGCAATCAGAGTGGATTTCGTTTTTGCAGTCGGGATATCGTGCAAATCACTGGCTGCATACAGCAACACACGTGATTTTAATGCCAAAGCTGCAATTTTAGAGGCACGACCTTTAATGGCTGCTTTTCCATCGAGCAACAATGCCGCACTGTCCGCATCGCTGATGATGGACTGAATGCATTCGTCAAAAGTATTACGGGTTACCGCGTAGTCTTCGTTCAGGTCATAAACCTTCTTGATCAAAGGAACTGCACCGTAATAGCGCACCAACTGATGGTAGTAATATGCTCTTAAGAAATAGGTCTCTCCCAGAATACGCTGCTTCAAAGTCTCATCTGTGAATGAAGCAGTTGCAAGATTTTGGATTGCAATGTTCGTAGCACGGATACGTGTATACATGGGGCTCCATCCATAGGTATCATCTACCCAACCCAGGTTTGAAGGGCTCAAACTTCCCTCGTTTACGGTATTGATGTTACGTCCTGTGTGGGTAAATACCGCTTCATCGGTCAAAGAAGCCAGCATTTGCTCACTGAAACCTCCTTGCTGAAGTCCCTGGTAAATACCTGTTACAAATGCTTCTGACAATGCTCCATCCGTCCACACCTGGTCTCCAGCAATTTCACTTGGAGGTGTTACGTCCAGAAAGTCAGTGCTGCAGGACCATAACCCGCCAGCAAATAAGGCAATGGCAATTATATTTTTATATCGAAATTTCATTGTTTTCATCATTAAAATGCTACACGTATACCTGCATTAAGAATTCTTGACTGCGGATAATACTGTCCGCTTGTGCTGGTAGATTCTGGATCCCAGATTTTGATTTTTGCAAAAGTGAACAGGTTCAATCCATTCACATACACCCTGAATTTGCTCAAACCAATTTTCGATCCGAATTCAGATGGCAGGTTGTAACCCAACTCAACGTTCTTCATACGCAGGTAATTGTTGCTTTTCAGGAAGTAGTTGTTGAACGCGCCGCCGCTGCCTGTATTGGTATAATAACGGTTGCTACGGTTTGTCAAACGTGGGTATCTTGTATCCGGATTGTCTATTGTCCAGCGATGGTCGAAGTCATATTTCAGGTAGTTACCAATATCACCCGATTCGGTCATACCTACCAATTGAAGACCACCCGCAGCGCCTTGCATCAGGACGGAAAGATCAAACTGTTTATAGCCCAGGTTCAGGCTGATACCTCCTGTGAACCATGGCCGTTGTACTTTTTGGGAGCGGATACGATCATCACCGTTGATTTTGCCATCATTGTTGATATCCTTGAACTTCATATCCCCTGGCAACAAGTTACCTGTGATCGGGCTGTAGTCAATTTTGTTGGCGTCGATCTCAGCCTGGTCTTTAAATGATCCATCGAATTGGTACACAAGGAATGACTGGTAAGGCATGCCCGTTGTACGCTGATAAGAAGGCGCACCTGGCGTTTCATCCCAGAACTTGATCTTGTTTTTTGCGTAGCCACCGTTCACACTCACCGAGTAAGTGAAATCGTTGATTGCACCATCATAACTTACTTTAAATTCAAATCCTTTGTTTTGCAGTTTACCAATGTTTTGAGGAGGAAGCTTACCATCAATGCCAGCGGTCGAAGGCGTAGAACCCAATTTTGGGATCAGGATCTGAGAACGGTTGTTCACGAAATAATCAAATTCAAAAGCCAGCTTGTCTTTGAACAGCGATCCCTCCAAACCTACGTTGATGTTGTTCGCAACTTCCCAAGTAAAACTGTTGTTGGCAACCCTCGCCTCAAGAAGTGTTTTGGCAACCTGGTCGTTGATTACATAGCTGTCAAATGTCATAGTCGACAAATACTGATATTCCGCCAGGTTCTCAGTTCCGTAAACATAAGGTTCAGCACCCATTTGTCCCCATGAACCGCGCAATTTCACATTGTTCATGAAACGGATATTGTTCTTCCAGAAATCTTCCTCTGACAAACGCCATCCCGCAGATACCCCCGGAAAAAATCCGAAGCGGCCATTTTTAGGAAATACGTAAGAACCATCGACCCTCCACAAGAACTCAGCAAGGTATTTTTCTTTGTAATTATAGCCTGCGCGACCGAAGTAGCTCAAACGGGCACGTTGGTATAAATCAGTAGCAGCCATCAACGAGGAGTTCCCAATGTTCTGTTCAGGCGTCCCCCCTGCAAAAAGCTGGTCAACCACCGGAGAGATGAAATATCTTCTGTAAGCAAAGAAACCGTCCGCATCCACTTTTTCACGCTGGATACCTGCCATTACATTGAAATTATGTCCTCCAATCGTTTTTTCGTAGGATGCCTGACCTGTAAGCTGTACCGACAATTCTTGTGCAGCGGTTTCAGTTAACCTTGGATCATTGAATGTGGAACGGATCGACCCAGTCAAAACCGGGGTTACACCGTCTGCTTCATAGGATGTTTTATCCCAATAATACAATGTCCACGGTTTTTGGAAGGACTTGGTGCGGCGCATTTGCTTATCAATTGCAGCCATACCGACCAACTTCAAGCCCGGTACACCCGGAACATCAAACTCGAGCGTACCGTTGGTTTGTATGTAGTCTCTTTTGTCATTATTGTAACCGGTCTGGTTGGTAGTGATGATGACCGGGTTCTGGCCGTTTTCAATGTCAGGACCTGGACGTCCATCCGGCCAGACAGCGATTTCGGTAGGTTTTCCGCGCATCAACATACGGAAGATATCACCTGCGCCGCCACCGTTGGGGAAATGGCGGAACTCTTCACGAAGCGCAATACCCAATTTAGCTTTCAGGTATTTGTTGATTTTGGTATCAAGGTTAACACGCATGTCATATTGCTTGTAACCGGTTGCCGAATTAACATAGTTGCCATCCTGGTTCAAATATCCCAGCGATGCCAGATAGTTAATGTTCTCGCTGCCACCCGTTAACTGTACATTGTGACGTTGCTGCGGGGACCACTTACGGATTACTTTGCTGTACCAGTCTGTATTAGGGTGAAGCAATGGATCTGAGCCATCCTTGAATTTCTGAATGTCAGTAGGACTATATACCGCGCTCAAAACATCCCCATTGTCTGTCCTTTTGTAATTTCCGTTGGTGTTGAAGCCCTGTAAAGCACCTGACCACTGACCTGCCGGCAAATTGTCATAAATCTGCAATTCGTTACGGATTGTGGCGTACTCTGCTGCATTGGACATTTCAGGTACTTTTGTAGGCTGTCCCATACCTACATTCATGTCGTAAGACAATTGTGGCTTACCCGATTTACCGCGCTTGGTGGTGATCAGGATAACACCGTTACCGGCGCGCGACCCGTAAATAGCAGCTGCCGCGTCTTTCAAAACCGAGATACTTTCGATATCAGCAGGGTTCAGACGATCCAAACCGCCACTACGGTTGGGTACACCATCCACCACGATAAGCGCATTGCTGTTACCCAAAGAGTTGGTACCGCGTATACGGATCGCCGAACCATCATAACCAGGCTCGCCGCTCGACTGAACGGTAGAAACACCTGGAAGACGTCCGCCGAGTGTATTGGAAAGGTTGGCAGACGGCGCTTTTTCAAGTTCGGTACCTTTTACTGCGGTTACCGAACCGGTTAATGTTGCCTTCTTCGCCGTACCATAACCAACGACAACGACTTCATTTAAGGCTTTGATATCCGATACCAACTTGACGTCAAGGCCTGTTTTGTTTGCCACTGGTATTTCCTGCGTAATGTAGCCTATAAAGGAAAATACCAAAGTGCCTGTGGCAGGCGCATTCACCGTATAACGTCCATCCAGATCGGTTACGGTACCCACCGAAGTTCCTTTCAAAACAACACTCACTCCAGGCAAACCCTGCCCCTGTTCATCGCTCACCTTCCCTTTGACCGTTGCGTCCTGAGCATACGCTCCCGTCACAACCGCAAAGGCCAGCAACAGAGAGCGGAAGTACCCGGCAAGGCCCCGGCCGCTTTCTCGTTTAGAAATTCTCATAGATTAGTAGAAATTGTAGATAGTTAAAAAATAGGTTAAACTTTGGTAAAAAACTGCTGGTCTGCGTACTCGGTAATGCTTCGTTGGGCTGCCCTCACTGTGTCTTTTTTACACAATTTCATTCAATAAAAAGGGGTAAATATCCTATTCTTCAGAGATCAAAATGACCCCTGTCCGTATTCAGTCGTGAAGTTTAGGTGAGTTGGTTACGGTTACAAATGAATGGATCGCCGAGTCCGTTTAATAAATCATTGTAACCGTTGGTACAAAAAGATATGAAATTATTTACATAAACAAGCGTTCCCGCTTTTTGAATATGTTTTCTTAGAAAATAACCATGAGTTACTTGACGTATATTGATGAAATACAATTCGTCAAAAACATATTTCTATGTAGAAATCCAGAACCGGATTATTAGCTGATAGAAGTAGAATTTACCCATTTCGTGCAATTTTGCCATTTTTGGACTAATCCTTTGCAAAAATGTAACTACCGTTGATTTGCAGCCGGACGCATTGCAGTAGTATGTCTTATCCGGTTGAGAAAATATCAATTTGTAGAAAGGGTACATCCGCTATAAACAGCGGCAAAGTAGCAGAGATTGGATCAAAACTTTTGAAGTTTCAATGCTTCAAATGACTGATCATTAAAAATCACTTTGAGAAGGTACATTCCCGCCTCATAGGCACTGATATCCAAACCCTTATCTTTGATATCGCCTATTTTTAGATTACCCCACGAATAAACGCGCAGGCCTTTGGAATCATAAAGCTGGATGTCGGCAACTTTATCCCAATCCGTTAAATTGATATGAAGTAAATGATGTGCCGGGTTGGGAAAAAGAAAAGCCTCTTTGAAGCGTTCATTATGAACGTCGGCTATTCGGCTATAAGCATATTTGCCGTCAATGTCGACCATCCTAAGCCGATATAGCACTTCTGCCTGGGCCGGTCTACCGGCAAATGGATTCAAATCTGTGAAGGAGTAGTTCAGAAGAGATTGGCTTTCACCACTGGAAGCAACCCTACCTATGGACTGCCAACTTTTTCCATCGGTTCCGCGTTCGATTTCAAAAAAATTGGCATTCGTCTCGTAGGATGTTGCCCAGTTGAGCACCACACTTGTTTCTTTCTTACGAGCGGTGAAACTAACCAGCGTCACAGGCAAAACACTTCCAGCTTCAACCGCAGTAATGATCCTAAGATTTGCATCCAGCGTATTCGAAACGTATTTGAGCGGAAGGGATACAGTACTTCCCGTTGAAGTTATAAAACCCTTTGAATCCGTTGACGAATTGGCTACTTGTAAAAGTGCTTCGTCATTTCCGTTCAGCTCTTCAGATTGATAAAGGATCCCAGCTACTCCCGAATAGGAAAAGGTCTCATTGAATGTGTAAACACGCTTTATGCTATTTTTTGGTGAACCAGGTATCGGCTCGTGGGAGAGTACCAGCGTTTTATTGGTCCAAGCCAGATCACCATCAGGCTTGATAGCCAACCCGTCGATGACGACCTGAGTGCCGTCGCGGATAAAGAAGCTGCCCGTGCCGGAGGTAAATTGGGCGGAACCCGAAAGAGAAATTCCAAAAAAAAGGATGGCGAGGGTATAAATGCTGACTTGTGGGAGGATATTTTTCACTTGATTGGCTAAATTTACAATCGTTAATGCTGATTGGATAAGTATTTTTAGAAAGTCTACTAAGCACTGTTAGAGCTTGACAACCAATCTTCCCGAAAAAAAACTAGAAGAGGCATCTTCCGGCTCTAAAAAATCTTCGGAATACAGTACTTGATCGTCACCAGAATTTTGGTACATTCTAATGAAGACGTGGTCGCTGGCTAGTAGTTTAAAATCCCTGCTAAGCTGGTTTGACCAGTTGCCGTTGGAATTAATTTCAATCACGTTTACGGCAAGATTTATTTCTATTCCGCCTCGTACCAATATCATCTCTACTGTGGAGACCATTTCATCAGTTAAAGGCTTCCATCTGATTTGAAAGTCAAAATGATAAATTCCGTCGACCGGAGCGGTAAAAGTCGAATTACCTTGATTGAAATTGTTACTCAAATCATACTCTTCTGTTCTGAAAATGATGTGCTTGTTATTGGGTGCATCGGGAACCAGCGCCTCCGAGCCTTTTATTCCGCTGGCAGAGAAAGCCACCGCCCCCTGCCAGCTCGCATTGCCACTAGCATCACTTGTAAGCACTTTCCCAGCAGCAGGAGACTGTCCATTGCCCGAAATCTTCATCTTTCCATCTACCTCCAAGGCATTTCCGGACACGCTTTTTGCAGACACCCCGACGCCGCTTCCAGCAGACCCTTCCAGAGCATTGCCAGAACCTCCAGCAAAGCCTTTTACAACCCAGGAAGATGCGGAAGCGCTGTAGTTAACAATTTGAAAAGCTGTGCCGTTGGCGCTAGTAGCCTGATAGTAAGGGAGAGGAAAAACAGAGACACTTTTCCAATCTGGAGACGCCGCTGTTCCGGAATTATAGAAAAGGCCTTTTCCCCCTGTCAGATTAGGATTGGTGTTGAACACGAATAAAGATGGTGCTGGGGCGGGAATAGTAGAATTATCCGATGGAGAATCCAGATAAATCTTGGGAATAAGCAGGCCTTTATTATTACTCTTAATTTCCAAGGCGGAACTTGGATCCGGCGTAAGCGTATTAATGCCAACACTCTGTGCAAAGATAGTTTGTGAAATAAAAATGGCCGAGATGATCAGGATGAGATGTTTCATTGGATATTCAATAATCAGAGGAATGAAGAAAAAGGAAAGGGTGTTAACACGCTTTCCCAGCAATCTTAATTTCCAAAGAAGAATTTAGTCCAAATGAATGATCAATCGGTCTTATGAATTATTCGCCGGTAACAATTGGCTGCGCCATTAATGCGCCGTCCACCCCCCATCGACCGCCAGGATAGAGCCTACCATATAACTTGCAGCATCGCTAGCTAAAAAGATGGCGGCTCCCTGGATTTCAGGAAGCTGCGCCCAGCGTTTCAATGCAGTCGCACCTAGAATGATGTCCCTCGCCTCATCACTGTCCGCAATAGGAACGTTCATCTCTGTCAGGAACGGGCCGGGGCATATGCAATTGACATTGATACCGAAGGGCGCTAGTTCGATGGCAAGCGCACGGGTCATCTGTACCACCGCTCCTTTGCTGGCCGCGTAAGGTGTGCGATTTGTCAACCCTACCAAACCCAACGTGCTGCCCAGGTTAATGATCCTGCCGCTCTTTTGCTGCTTCATATAAGGTACTACTGCGCGCGAAGCAAGCCACGAACCATTGACATTCAATTCGATCACTCTGCTGAAATCCGCGAAAGTCAGCTCGTCTATAGGGCCGCGGATGTTGATTCCCGCACTATTGATGAGAATATCGATCTTCCCGAATTGCTCAAATGCAAATTTCGCCATAGCTTCCGTCTGCTCCTCACTGGTAATGTCGGCGGGAAAAGAGATCGCCTTTGTCCCGTAGGACGCAGCAATTTCCAACGCCGCCTGCTCACCTTCCGCAGCATTGCGATTGACGAGGAGCAGATCAGCTCCCGCCGAAGCCAGCCCGGCAGCCATCGCAAAGCCCAGGCCTTTCGAGCCGCCTGTAACGACAGCCACTTTTCCGGTCAGATCAAACTGTTTGATCCCCGGTAATAGTTCGTGCAACATAATACTAGTACTGGTGAAAGGCTTGCGAGACAAATTTCAGTACCTCCGGCAGCGATTCGCGCCAGTAAGTCCAGTTGTGTGCGCCTTCACGGATACGGAACTCGTGCGGAATCTCTTTTTTGCGCATTGCAATGTGGGCCAGGCTGTTTCCCTCAAACAGAAAATCGTCGTCGCCGCAGTCGATATACCAGCGTACCGCTTTTTTGTTAGCATCTGGAATATTGTTGATCAATTCCAGCGCATTATGCCGGTTATAATAATTCGTCACCGTCGAATCCTGAACATTGGGAATGCTTCGCATTAAGCCTTTTTTGGCATCTTCGAGGGTGAGGGGACCGGTATAGGCGCTCAGCGGGCAAGCGGATGAAAACAGTTCGGGATGGTGCAGCGCATACATAAAGCTGCCGCCACCGCCCATTGAAAGCCCGGCCACTGCACGGTACCTTTTCTCACTTTTGACTCTGTATTTTTTCTCAACAAATGGCATCAACTCCTGAAAAAAGAAATCCTCGTAAGGCCAGTCGCCTTTTGGATCATTGAAATAACCCCTGCGACCGGTATCAGCATCGGGCATGACAATGATCATCGGCGTCGCGATGCCGTCACGGATCGCTTTGTCGGCAATGTTGAGCACCTCACCGAACTGCACCCAGCCGGTATGGTTGTCGCCTGCGCCGTGCAGCAGGTAAAGTACCGGATAGCTGCGCTCCGAGGTAGCGTAGTCCGGCGGGAGGTAAATCGCAAATTTCCGCTCCGATTTGAGCAGCTTGGACGGAAGTGAAAGATTATCAAGCACTTTTCCTGATTGCGCAAAAGACGCAATCGCTCCTAAAAGGATTAAAAAGGTAAAATTGACGGTCCGCATACAAATCAGGGTTAGATTATTTCTTTTTAATTTTCATATTAACCGGGTCCCAGTTAATTATCTTTTTACCAAAATAGCTTTCATTGCAAGCCAGCACCGGCGCCGCAGCCCGGAAACCAAAAACGGGATCTTCGATCGTTCCGACACTGCCACTCTTCACGTTATCAAAGAAATTCTTAAAATGATTAGCGTGGGCGTCATCCCCCTTAGGCGCTTCAAATCTGACTTCCTTAACCGGCTCCGCTTTTCTGGTATCCTCCGGATATTGCGCATCGTATTGCGCCTTAAATTCTTTTTGCTGGCTTTCAGAAAAAGTATAGTAACTGTCGTATCCCCCAAAACCAGGCGCTTTGGGCAGCTTCTTCTTGTTAAGGAGGAGGTTGTTTTGGGTGAATTCAATTTGTCCCTCCGTTCCCACAATCCTCGTGTTGTTCTTAATGGAACCTGCGTTTGCAAAATTCACCCGCAAAACCATCTGGAAATTGGTATGAATATCTGTTTTAGGATAATCCAGGATCGAAACCAGTACATCGGGTACATCGCGGCCATCCTTCCAGTAACTCAGTTCACCCGACGACAGAATCCGCTCCGGACCTAATGAGTTAGTTACAAAGTGCACACCGGTAATCAAATGGACAAACAGGTCACCCGCAACACCTGTACCATAGTCCCTATAATTTCTCCACCTGAAAAAACGCTTTGGATCAAACGGTACCTTTGGCGCATCACCCAGGAAAGTATCCCAATCAAGTGTTTGCAAAGAAGCATCGGTTGGAATAGAATAATTCCAGGCCCCTATTGAATCAAAACGGTCGTAATTGGATTCCACAAAATTGATCTCACCGATTTCCCCCGCCTGTACAAGCTTCTTGGCCTCGTTGTAAGAAGCCGAACTGATGGACTGGCTGCCTATCTGCATGGTTTTGCCCGATTTCTTCCATGCCTCGATCACCGAAAGGCCCTCGTCGATATGGTGCACCATCGGCTTTTCGCAATAGACATTTTTGCCTGCTTTCAATGACGCTTTGGTGATATGATCATGCCAATGATCGGGAGTGACGATCAGCACAGCGTCAATATCCTTTCTTTCCAGGATCTGCCGATAGTCCCGTGTCGTGAAAATATCTTTCCCATACAGCTCCTTAACCCGCGTCAGCCGACCGTCGTAAAGATCTGCCGCTGCCACAAATTCCGCATCAGGTGTACTTTTAATGGCGGCACGTGTATCGCTGTGCCCTTGGATTCCCATGCCGATGGTCGCGAAACGAATTTTATCATTGGGACTGATTTTTTTAAGGTCCCTGATCACGTTAAAAGGTTTTGCAATACTTTCAGTAGCGACCAGAGCCGAAGCTGCTGCTACATTCCTCAAAAATCTGCGGCGGGTTCGTTGCATGTGCGAATGTACATTTGGTGACGGTAATGAACGGAATTAATGACAGGCAAATTAATGTTTTTTGGATCAACTGATTTAAGACTAACAAAACGATGGAAAATACATCCCGAAAACTGATTGTTAAAGAATTAAAAGAACTTATCCGGAATGGCAACGCCCACATCACGCTGGAAGAAGCAGTAGCCAGTCTGCCAGCCCATCTCCGGGGTATTGTTCCTGAGAACCTCCCCTACAGTATCTGGCAATTGCTTGAACATATCCGTATCGCTCAACAGGACATTGTCGATTTCTCAGCCTCGGAAAACCACACCGTACTTGAGTGGCCCAAAGACTACTGGGCTGATCCAATAAGCGAGGTAAGCGACGAAATGTGGGAAAACTGCCTGGAACAAATCAAAAATGACCAAGAACGTTTCATTAAATTGCTGGATGACGAGAACAATGACCTTACCAGGGCCTTTCCCTGGGGGGACGGACAAAACTTAATCAGGGAGGCGATGCTCATCGGCGATCACAATGCCTATCACACTGCTGAAATCCTGGTAATCCGACGTCTGTTCAAGGCCTGGAATTGATCTGCTTTATCCAATTGCCTCACAGCTCTTCAATAAAAATCTCCTTATAAAATACCTTGGCTTTACCGCCACCATGTACCTGAAACCCGATAATGCCTTTCTGCGGAATGGACTTGTCTGGCTCGGTATAGTCCACGGTCTGTTTGCCGTTCAAAAAGATCTGAATATGGCCGCTCTCGCTCCTGATCTCGTAATTGTTCCAATCGTTTTTCCTGAGAATTTTGCTTACAGTCGCCGAGTCAGGCCCGATCAGGGTTTTGTTCCGCCTGGATTCGTCATAAAGGCTGGCCCAATACCCGTCGCCCAGGTCAGCCTGATAGCCAATCATCTCATAAGCGGGGTCCTTAGCCCTGACGCTGTGAAACTGGACGCCCGTATTGATAAATCCTTCACTGCCTGTCAGCTTAAATTTCAGTTTCAGGATATAATTGGAATACACCTTTTTGGTACATAAAAAATCGTTGTGAGGAACCGTCTCTGTCAGTGACCCTCCAGCCAATGCGCCGCCCTCAATTTTCCACATCTTCACAGTGTCGCCTTCCCAGCCATGAAAGGTTTTACCGTCAAAAAGCGCAACGGGCTTCCCTTTCTGTATCACCATGAAGCTTGTCAGGATCAGCAGTGCTGCTGTAATAAGGTATAATGGTCTTTTTAGCATGGCAGTCACGTTTTTGTTCAACCGGTTTGATTTATTCATTAAAGCATTTACACCGCTGTCTTTACTATTTGATGACGGGTCACTGGCCTATTTGTCAGAACTTCAAATCGCTTCTCGCTCACGAAAAAGAGACCATATCAGTGCTTTTCACGAATATTGCTATTTTTACAACCCTGTTTTATAAAAACGTAACAAAGCCCCTCTAAGCAGGATAATTGTACATGATTGACTCGTTCAAAAACCAAAAAGACGACCTGCTCTTAGCCATCGAAAGATTTGAACTTGTTGCCAAGGCAACCCATGACGTGGTCTGGGACTGGGACCTCACGCATAACAAACTCTGGTGGAGCAATGGCATGGAGCTTATCTTTGGATACAAACCCGGGGAACTGTCAGACGGTCCTGCCTCTTGGTCGGAAAATATTCATCCGGAAGACCGCGAACGGGTGCTGAAAAAAATACGTGCTGTTATGGCAAGCAGCGAAACAAATTGGTCTGATTTCTACCGCTTCAGACGGGCCGATGGCCATTATGCGTACGTCCATGACCGTGGTTATACGATTCAAAGTGATGGCAAGCCCGTCCGCATGATAGGATCCATGGCGGATATTACGGAGCAGATCCACTCGGAAAAGGCCCGTAAAGAAAGTGAGGAAAGTCTGAAATTTGCACTCCAGGCAGCGCAGCTGGGAACCTGGAACATGGACCCGGTTAAAAAAAGCGTCCTTTTTGACGACCGTTGTAAAGAACTTTACGGGAGACCTGACGATAACGAACTCAACTACGACAGCCTTGTCCAGTTCATTCATTACGAAGACCGTGAAAGGGTGGCCCACGCGGTTGCCAGGGCGTTGGACCCCGAGCTAAGAAGCAGTTATGATATCAAATACAGGGTTGTCGGTGCAAGCGACCAAATACTGCGCTGGCTGCATTGCAATGGTAAAGCTTATTTTACTTCGGATGGCCGCGCGTACCGTTTTACTGGTATCATGAGGGACGTCACCCAGGATATCAGCTCCCAGGAAAAAGTGTTGTGGGCCGACCAGCAGGCGGCTATGACGATTGAGGGTTCAGGTGCAGGGTCGTTTTTAGTTAAATTGGATACCAATGAGATAATACATTCTCCTACGATGGCGCGGATTATTACGGGGATCGAGGAGGTAAATATCACCAGAGAAGTATTTATTGAGCACGTGCATCCCGAAGATGTTTTGATACGTCTGGAAGCCTACAAAAGAGCAGAACAGACTGGCGACCTGAGATATGAAGCACGTTTTGTCTGGATAGACAGATCGGTACATTGGGTAAAGGTGATCGGACGCTACCTGTATGATAGTACCGGCAAAGCGATTTCGATTTCAGGCATTGTAATGGACATCACCGACCGGATCGAATCGGAGCAAAAACTCAAAGCAAGCGAAGAGCGCTACCGCCAGCTCGCCAGCGAGCTGGAATTGCGGGTACAGCAACGTACTGCCGAGCTTCATCAGGCTAACGCCGAACTGATAAATTCTAACAATAACTTGCAGCAGTTCGCTTACGCAGCCAGTCATGACATGCAGGAGCCATTGCGCAAAATCCAGTCATTCGGATCCCGCTTACAATCTGTTTACGCGAAGGTACTGGACGAAAATGGCGTTTTTATGCTTAACCGTATTCAGGATGCCTCCAAAAGAATGACGCTCATGATCGATGACCTGCTTGCATATTCCCGTCTCACAACCCGCGAAGCCGAGTTTCACACGGTCGACCTGAGTAATATTGTAGCGAGCGTTATCGCCGATCTCGAAATATCCATCCAGGAGCAAAAGGCTGACATTACGGTAGGAATACTCCCTGTTGTGTTGGGAAACCCGCTGCAACTGATGCAGCTGGTCCAGAACTTGCTCAGTAACGCCATCAAATACAAACATCCTGAACTGCCGCCCAAGATACACATATCAGCCAGGGAAACGGCATCGCACGAAATTCAGGCAGTACCAAAACAGCTTCCCGACAGCAGGTATATCTGCCTTGAAGTTGCGGACAACGGTATCGGGTTCGATGAAATTTATCTGGACAAGATATTCCAGATGTTCCAGCGGCTTCATGGAAGAAGCGAATTTGCAGGCTCAGGAATCGGCCTGGCTTTATGCAAAAAAGTAGTCCAAAACCATTATGGTCACATCACAGCGAAAAGTGAGCCCGGAAAAGGCGCCACATTTATGGTATACCTGCCACAGCCAAAATAAAAAAGGACAGCGCCTCCCCTGATGTCATTTTTTCCAGATATCAGCAAATTCGTCTGGGTGCCGGCGAAATTGCATCAGCACATATTCGCACAACGGCAACACTTGCAACTGCTCTTTTCTGGCGTAGGCAACCATCTCGTCCAGCATTTTTCTGGCCAGGCCCTTGCCTTCCATTTCAGGATTTACTTCTGTATGGTAAACAGTTAATGTGGTTTCACTAACTCCCACAACCATCTCCCCTACTTGATTCCCGTCATTTTCAATATAAAATTTCCCTCGCAGCCTGTTATCCAGCTTTAATTTGACCTCGTCCATAAATTGATTTTTAAACCATATTAAACCCCTTCCGCCACCTTTTTCATTTTAGCCAGTCCCGTTTTGGCGACCAGCAGCGGATCCTGGGTGTAATATCCTTGATTAAAAACTTCAAAAGAAAGAATAACCGGCTTTTCTGGATTTTTAAGTATTTTCAAAAGATCCTTGAGGGGCGCAACACCGTCCCCGGCATATACCCGGTCGGCATCGGTGATGGTTTCACGTGGCGGCGTGGCAGGATAGTCGTTCATGTGAAATATCTCAACCAAAGGTTTTCCGACATCTTTGACGCTCTGCATACCCGAGCCTCCCTTATGTAAATGATAAACGTCCATCAAAACCCGTGCGGAAGGATGGCCTGATTCTACTGCCACGTAAAGTATCTCTCCCACGCGGCTCAGATTTTTGGAAAAGCCCCATAGTTCCAGGTGAGGCACTACTCCGGTTTTATCGCCCAGTTCGAGGATTGTCCTGTAACGTTCAGCTACTTTCGAAAGATCAAGCGATGCACCAGTGGTCGCTCCCATGGGTGGGGCTGCAACCCTTGGACAGCCGATTTGCGCCAATTGTTCCATTTCCATTTTTAGCTGATCCAATGCTTTTGCCCTCGCATTTTCATCGTCCACAATCCAGGTTGCAAACCCGATGGCATCCTCCACTTTCAATCCCAGATCGGTAATGATCTTTTTGGCTTCGGTTAATGTGCCCCCATTTTTAAGATAGTCCTGCAACGTATTAATCCAAATTTCTACCGAACCGTACCCTGCCTTGGCAGCTACTTCGAGCTCCTTTCTAAAACCCAGCTTATGGCCCCTTAAAGTGCTCATATTCAAAGAATAAATAAAAGACTGCTCTTTGGTTTTAGCGATGTCTGCGGGTAAAAGACCGGCCCCTGTTACGGCCAGCATAGAGGACAATGATTCACGACGGTTCATCAATAAGTTGGAGTATGGTAAAACTGATTTCTTTGTAAAGGAAAACCAGGGAATTTTTTACCGCAACTATACGTAATTTGATAACCTAATATGGATCCAAAACACCTTCTGGATGAAAGCAGATGATTATAAAATACCCGCCCTCACGCGCATCGGGCACGTTCATTTGAAAGTCGCAGATCTCGAACGTTCGCTGGCCTTCTACTGCGGTTTACTGGGATTTGAAATAACAACCCGCTATGGCGATCAGGCCGTTTTTATCTCTGCCGGCGGGTACCATCATCACATTGGCCTCAATACCTGGTACAGCAAAAACGCGCCATCTGCCTCTCAGCATGGGGTCGGGCTGTTTCATACAGCGATTCTCTATCCAACCAGAAAAGACCTTGCAGTTGCCTTTGACAGGTTATTAAAAGCAGAATATCCGCTATCCGGAGCGAGTGATCATGGCGTTTCTGAAGCACTCTACCTCAACGACCCAGACAATAATGGAGTGGAATTGTATTGGGACAGGCCCAAGGAACTCTGGAGCTACCTGCCCGACGGCTCAATAGAAATGTACACCAAGAGCCTCAATTTGAGAGGATTGCTGGCCGAACTCGCATAAAAACAAAGGGAACATTCCTATCAAAACGTTCCCTTTACTGATATTAATCCACTGTAACCCAATTGGAAAGGCCGCCCTGAATACCCGGGAGCCGGTCTTTGTAACCCTCTCTTGGCTCAAAGTGTTCAGTGGTTAAAATAAGGGAGGAAAGTGTGGCGCCCCGTACGTGGCTAAACTCGTGATAAGATGCCAGTGAACCCTGAATCCATTTGTCCGTGTTCTTTTCTCTTCTAAAAAATGTTTCCAGCAAACAGAAAAACGTGTATCCCGTCGCAGTTTCCCTTATTCCATAGGTGTGATAGTCGTCTCTGCTGGTTTCATTTTCATACCGGATAATTTTTTTATTGCGCATTGCTTCGGAAAAAAGCGCAAAATACTCTTGTCCTGTCATCCCAATTCATTTCGTGATCGAATAGTTTGTCACGAAAATATACGCTCGCCCAACAGCGCTTGGATTTGTAGGATAAAGAAATTTTCAATACTTCATCATTAAAGTCAGTAGCTTCCTGTCCAGTTTTTGTCCGTGCCATTCTTCGTAGGCCACATCTTCCCTACGGGAATTAAGCAAGCCAAAATCTCCAGAGAACTCCCACAATGCAAAGCCAATCCCATTAGACGATAGAATGTCGAGCACGTCGCCAAACCATGCCAGGAAAACATCGTGCGGTGTTTTGTTCCAGCAGCCGCATTCACCACAATGTACGCCTACTCCCTTCCCCACGAGTTCGATCCATGGCTTGTAGAACTTTTCAAGCAGTTCGCGGCTCAGATACTTATCCCCCACCTGTCCGGGCCATTTGGGTGTCGGAACATTCGTAGTATCCTTCATGGCCCAGGGTGCCTTGTAATGGGAAATAATCCCGGGATTGTAACCACGGCAACTTTGTGCAATATCCAGGTCCACCAACTCCGGAATAACTGAGGAACCCGTATCATTCCCATCCGCGATGATCAGGTGCCTGGGATTCTCCCTTCTGATCGATTCCGACGCAGCAATGGCGACTTTGCGATATACATCCCCAGGTACCGAGGACCTTTTTGAATGCTGATCGTTCATATCCGCCCGCATACTGGGCTCGTTGAGCAAGTCAAAGCTTATTTTTTTGGATGAGACACCTTTGTATCGTTTGGCCCACATATTCCAGTGAAAGCAGAACGCGTCCAGTGCTTGCTGATCTGTCCAAAGGTTATAGGGTTCGTGGAACCCGGCATTGATACAGTAACCGGGTGCGCGATGCAGGTTCAAGCTGACATGCATATTGTATTTGTGCGCAGCAGCAACGAGTTCATCGATATGCTCAACAGCCTGCTCGTCGATATGGTACACTTCATCCGGTGTAATGTTTCGGCTGCGGTCAAATTTGAGGTAAGCGGGGTACGCCATCGGAATTCTGACAAAATCGAACCCCCAGTCTGCCATCCATTTGAGATATTCCTCCGGTGTGGGCTTTCGGCTGGAAGCGGGATCCGGCGAGAAGAAATCCAGCAGGTTAAAACCCTTCCACTTCGGGAGTTTATTCTTCGCTTTTTGGTCCGCAAAAGCTAGTTCCGGTCCGGCAACGGCACCGGCCGCAACAAAAGCCCCGGTATTTTTGATGAAAGTTCTGCGATGCATGGGTTGAGCACGTTTCGTTGTACTTTCAGTAAAATACCGGGAGCGGGTCGTTATACTTGCCGGACTGCGGACTTACAGAGTTTTCAAATCCTGCCCAGTCTCAGCCCTTTTTATCTCGAATAAATAAATCCGGTTGTTGTATACCCTGTTTTCCCCTTGAAGTTGTAGACCATCTCTAGGGCCTTTTCCTGTATGTATTTATTTTTCAACTTCTTATGTAATTCTGCCGACTGCTTCACACCATTTACAATCAATTCGTCCTGACTTAATTTGTAGGAAAGATTACTAATGCCCTTGATCACACCCGCCTCAATCAGGTCGTCGATCAAACCATTTTGCATCTTCTCGTATTCCTGACGATCCTTTTCCGCGACATATCTGGATTCCTCTGCGCGTTTCCTGCTGACTTCGGCCTGTTCGCGGTGTTTTTCTGCCTGTGTCCGCTGATGCTCTGCGTCCAGCCGCATTTGATTGGCTTCTTCGCGCATTTTGTCGGCTTGAATGCGGCTTTGATCAGCCTGCTGCCGGCCCAGTTCGGCTTGCTCCCTCAACTTATCCGCCTGAACCCTCTGCTCGTCTGCTTGGATACGGTTTTGCTCCGCCTGTTGTCTGTTTAACTCCGCCCTTTCTCTGAGGACGTCTGCCTCAGCCCTCCGTTTGTCCGCTTCCCGGCGATCGATTTCGGCTTTTTCATGCTCGACTTTTATTTTTTCAATAATCCCGTCAATTTCAGGCTGATACGAAGCGAATTGATTTTCAGGAATTTCCTTACCGTCTACGGCCAGCTCCGTAGTTTTACCATTCTTCTGAATGATCTTATATCGTTTGCCGTTGGTGCTCACATCATAGGTGCTGATCCCCTCCTGGTCTGAATAAATATGCGCAGCGTGAATGGCTGTACTACTTTCCTTTTTCTTTTTCGGTAATGTGTCAACGACTGTTGTGAGCTCCTCGGCTGGCCCGGACACAATGGTTACTTCCGGTAATAACCTGGCTTTGGCCAAGATTAAATTCCCTTCTCCCGGACCGACGTGGGAAACGGCAGCTGAAAGTGCTGCCACCGCTAATAAACTAACTGTTACAAATAATTTTTCCATGGCATCTAAAGGTTTATTGTTGTTATTAATAATTCGCCTGATCCTGTCCAGTAAATGATTACGCTTCTTGGAAAACGCAATTGCAAAGGCTGGCATCGACTGATTGTATTCTTGAAATGAAACCAGCGCATGTATAAACGAGGTTTTATTCTGCATCACTGAAATCGCCAGATCATCGCAGCAATGCTCTCTTTCTTCTTTGATGACCGACGAAATCCATATCACAGCCGGATGGAAGAAAAAGACATTTTCACAAAAGATCTGCATCAGATTGACCAGGTAATCGCGGCGGCGGATATGGGCCAGTTCGTGTAAGAGAATGGCCTCCACTTGTGCAGCAGGAAGGCTCGCCAGCATTCCCAAAGGGACCAAAACCATCGGCCTGAAAAATCCGACCACCATTGGAACCGTAATTTTCTCCGATTCCATTAAGAAAACACGCTCGCTGATCCGCAGTTTCTGCGCCAACAACAGGAACCTGTTCTTCCAACTTTTTTCAGTTTCAAAGATAGCTTGCCGACGGATCCGTCTCAAGTAAACGATCCCGGTAACTGCCTGCGCACTTTTTAATCCAAAAACCAAAAACCATATGGCAACAATGACTTGGGCATTTTGGGAGCAAAATCCGGTTATCAAGTCTATCCATTGGAATGATCCATCGGCGTGTTCAACCACTGGATTCATTTGGACGTGCGATAAGTCCGTATGGGTCTTGCGAACCAGCGTCATAAAAGGGACCTCATTTCCTACCCGCATTTCCAGAAAAAAGGTCAGGCAGGCCGCAGACACAAACAAAAGCAGTACCGCGCATAGCAAGTTGTACCTGACCGCGGGCTTCTGTCTGCGGGTCATTATCAGTATTCCGCCAGCGAGCACGGCTGCCGCCAATCCCTGCCAAACCGAATGCAACAGTGTGAGGCACATGGCCTGGATCAACTTTTGAAAATAGGGTTGCGAAATCAAATCTAAATCCATGACGGTCAGATCTTAATAAATTATTTCTCCAAATTTTTTAGAAAATCCTTGATCTCATTCAGGTCGTCCGAAGAGGTATTTTTATTTCCGAAGAGCTGCATCACCAGACTAGCCGCAGACCCTTTGTACATTGAATCGACAAAACGTTCCAGCAGGGCGGTTTTGGTTTTGTCCTCTTCTTCTGCGGGACTATATACGTGCTTCATGCTGCTCTCATCCCTCAGCAAGATTCCTTTCTCCGCCATGATCTGCATCAATTTCAAGGTCGAGGAATATTGCACCGCACGTTTTTCTTCGTTAAGTGTGTCATTTACAAAGCGGACCGTTGACGGCCCATGCTCCCAAAGCACCTGTAGTATCTCTAATTCTGACTTCGTAGGCTCCATTAAAATTTCATTTTCTTATCAACGGCTCAAAGGTAGGAAAAATTTCGTACGAAAAAATATTTAGGTTTATTTTTTTGCTTTTCGAAGAGTCAACAGCCAAACTCATCGACTCCCTCATGCTAAAACCCATATGAACTATACCAATATTCCGACTCTCTATTAGCAAGTTTCCACCCCTTTTGAAGGGGATTTTCATGAATATAATCCAACTTTTGTCTGAGCACTTTTGATGAATAAAGATCAATACCCAATGTGCTCCTTTCCCAAAACTGATATTTCCTGTCCTTCAAATTAACCTCAAACTGGCTGAGGGATCCGGGATCAGACTCCTGTAAATCGAATTTGATCGGTTGCGCCGTGTACTTTAAAAAGTCTCTTTGCACATCTTGTAAAGGCAGGTCTTTCTGGATGCGCCAGATCAGGTGAATATGGTTGCGCATAATTACAAGCCCATAAATTGTTACCCGTTTTTGCTCAACAAGAAATTGCAAGCTACGAATCATGACTTCCTTGTATTTATCTTGAACCGGCAGTTTCTTCCACCATAAGATGGTTGCGATAAGAATGGAATGTAATGTGTTTCCGCTGGCGCCAGGTAGTTTTCTCAGGGTGTATTGTACCTTACCGACATAGACGCCGGGCAATGAATTAAGTCACATTGATATGTCTTCTTTATCTTTTAGCCCGAATTATCCGCTAATGTTGTTGGTGACAAAACCAACAACGGCGGCGGCAGCTGCGGCACTTACCGAAACCAGCGGCGCAGCCGACCTCACAAAAACAGAATTCGAATCCTTCGGAACAGAAAAGCCGCAGGCCCGATCGGCAATCGATCAAACCTGCGGCTTGTTATCTTTATATCCCGGATTGAAATCCGGGGTCAATAGATTAGTCGAGCCACTGGATCTTTTTTTGCTTGCGCAAGAACAATCCTTATGCTCCCAGCGCCTTCCTGGCAAACTCAACGCACTTGGCTGTTTCTTTAAGCGGGTCGGACCCTGCGGGGATATCATATTCCAGCTCGATGGTAGCTGGAAATTTATACTTTTTCGCGCGCATCAATTCCAATGCAGCCACAATAGGCGTATCTCCTTCGCCCCATACCACGTTAGCACCGCCATGTTCTTTGTTCTTACGGTCCTTTACATGCATACTGACAATGTGGTCGTGTTTGGTTTCAATCAGTGGAATCGGATCGAAGCCGGCTGCAACGTAATGCCCCATATCGAAATTCATTGCGTTGTATTTAGACTGGCTCAGGGCGGTATCCCACCAGGTAGGCGTTTGCTGTGTATGGCCATGGTAACCTGCATACACTTTGTTTTTCAGTGCAATTTCACCCAATCTTTTTGTCTGTGCCTCGTTGGGCAGCTCCACATTTGCCTGATTGGCACCCAATGCTTTGGCAGCGCGAAAAGCGTAATCCACTTCCGCATCCGTATTTTTTTCTCCCAACGCCGAAGGTTTAAAAGCATAGATGCTCACACCCGCGTCATTGTACATTTTCCTTAAATGTACAAATTTGTCCATCGGAACTTTGGCGCGCCACTCGGCAAGCTTGGTATTATATTCGGCAATCGCAGCTTTTTGCTCGTCAGTCATCTGCGGACGCTGTCCATTTGCAGCGGGTGCCATATTCGGACGTGGCGGTGCTTCAGGCGCTCCGGCAAACTGTTCGCCTGTCGGGCCCATCAATTCAATCGCACTGATGTTACAGTCAATGCAATATTTAAGGATATCCTCTGCGGTGCTTGGCAAGCTGCGCCACGAATATGTGATAGCGCCCACTTGCACGCCGTTAAAAAGAGAGTTAGGCTTGCCCAGTTTCTTGATATAGGCCGGTGCACCGAAAACCGGCACTTTAACCAATGCAAAACCTGCTGCGGCAAGTGCGGAGGTGCTCAAAAAACTGCGTCTTGAAATGTCCTGATCTTCCATATCTTTCAGTTAAAGTTTATTAAAGGCCTTAATAGTAACGTCCAACATACTTATTCTCAACAATGAGTTTCTTCATCTTAGCGGGGTTGATCGGCCCCTGGGAAGAGTAAACAATTTTTCCACCAGGCTCCACCAGCAAAGTATAGGGCAAAGCGCCCTGCCATTTCGGATCCACTGCTTCAATGAGTTTGTATTTGTCCTCCACGTTAAAAATATAGTTCGTATTGGAGGCAAATTTTGTTTGTAAAAATTTAAGTGCTTTGGGTTTTTTGTCCGGGCTGTCCGCACTAATCGAAATAAACTCGAAGTCACGGCCGCGGTACATATGGTGCATGGTCAAAAAATCCGGGAATTCGGTCACGCATGGGCCACACCAGGTCGCCCATACATTAATCAGCCTCAGTTTGTCGGATTTGTTCTGGATCAGTTCCTTTATCCCGGCTTCATCAATGGTTTCAAGGCTGACTGGTTCCTTAGCCCAGCCAGCCTGCTCATCCTGTACGCCATGTTCTTTCGAAATCCATTTCATGGAGCATCCGAAGGTCTTGGTTGTAGGTACAGGTACCGGTTTCCCGGCAAGTAATGCGTCCAGTGCATTCCTCGCATCCAGGTTTTTCGGGGTACCTGTCGGCTTTTCCACATCGTCAATGCGCCCGTTGTACTGGAGTTTTCTGGCTTTGTCAAAAATAAAAATATGGGGCGTAGCAACCGGGCCATACGCGTTTGCCGTTTTCTGGTCATCGCCATCGAACAAATACGGAAAATTATAAGCCATATCTTTTGCCCGTAATTTCATTTCCGCATAGGTATCTCCCATATCGGTATAACCGAGCTCGTCCAGCCGGATCGCCTTCGGATCATTGGAAGAAATGACGACCACTGCCACTTTCCTTGCTTTATAGTCACTGGTGATAGACTTGATCCTCTGCTCGTACGCCTGGGCGGTGGGGCAATGGTTGCACGAAAAAACGATTGCGAGAATATCCGCCCCGGCAAAACTTTTTAAGGTGTACCGCTTGCCATCAATCCCCAAAAGATTAAAATCGGGCGCAGAGGCACCGATTTTCAGCGTAGCCGGCTGCTCGGCATACAACACATTTACCTGCAGAACACAAACCAAAAGAGCTATGAAAACTTTATAAAATGAGCGCATAGGACTTACTTTTTGATTTAGACATGATATAACCCAAAAGTCAGCGCACTGCAATTTATTACTGTTTTTATACCATTAAATAAACAGCGGGTAATGCCGTCATTTTTTAGGCAATTGTACCTGGGCTGTGGTTTTCAGGTATGCGATCAATTCGGTCACTTCTTTATCAGACAAATTCTCCAGCAGTCCTGTGGGCATCATGGAAGCAGGCGTTACTTCGCGCGTCTGGATGTCCGACTTATTGACAACAACTGCGTCCTGACCCACAATCCGCAAGGTGACCTGCCTTTCCGTTTCTTTGGCAATATTGCCTACATAGGTACGTCCGTCTCGCGTGGTAACTACCACCATTTTATAGTCATCCTGAATTTCCCCGCTTGGATCAAGGATGTTGCCCAATAAATAATCTACATTGGCCCGGTTGGAGCCCGTCAGTTCGGGGCCAATGATACCGCCTTCTCCGTACAATTTATGACAGGGGGCGCAGGTTTTCTGAAACACCATTCTTCCTTGCACCTTGCTGGCCTCGGCAACCGATTTGTCGGACAACAGGTTACGGTACTTTTTATAGGCTTTCTCATCAAATGCGACGTGATCGATCGGTCCCCAAACCTCCACAAAACCACTTCCTACCACCCTGCGAAGCTGGCGTGCTACATAGGTAGGAATGTCCTTCTTGGGGATTGTATTTTTCGAAATGGCCTGAGTAAGCAGCCAGCCCGATTTAGGTCGCGAAGCAAGGGTCTGGATTGCCTCTGCTTTTTCAGCGGTATTCAGCCGAGGGTATTTTTCGATTAAGGATTTAGCAAGTGGTTCATTGTCAAAGGCGGCTATGCTTCTGATCGCATCCAATCTGAGCGTGTTGTCTTCCAGCAAAGCCGGGAATTCGTCAACAAGCTCTTTTCTTTGCCGGCTGGTAAGGGACTGAAGCGCCTTCTTTCTTTGCTCGACAGGCGCGTTTTTGTTTTTAAGTGTCGCCAAATCGTTCTTCGCCGCCTCGGTATCGCCAAACTGCCTGCTCAGGTCCATCGCTATCTGCGCGGTTTGCTTGTCAGCCTGCTTCAATTTGCTGAAAACCGCATTCCAGTTGGCCGGTGTCTTGATATCCGTTCTTCCCTCCAGCGCGTCGCGCATTCCTTCCAGCATACCGGTTCGGTTAACAGTCGCTTTGCCGATAGAAGCTACCAATGTCTCAATCTGGTCAGCGTCCGTCACGCGGCGTGCAATGAAATTGGTCACCATCGGGATTTTACTTTTTTGCGCCATGTCAAGGGCTTTTGTGGGGTTCTCCTGCACCAATGGCTCCACACCAAACCAGATCATTTTGGGCAGATTGTGATCCTCCGCATCTTCGGCGTGTGTCAGCAGACCGTCTGCTATGCTCCATTTGGATGCAGGATCAATGCGCTGCAATGCCGACGCCAGGTACAGGCGGACAACTGCCGACTTATCTTCAACAGCCATTTTCCCTAATTTAGCCAATACGTCCTGCGTAGGCTTCTCGTCCTCACAAAGAAACTGAATCGCCCAGGAACGCACATAAGCGTCGGGGTCTGAAAGCGATTTAACCAGAAAACCTTTGTCGGAGTTGGCAACATGCAGCGTCCACATCGCCCTCAAACGATAGTCTGCATTTTTCTCAGACTGAAACATTTGGGTTAACTTCTCCAATGCCGGCTGGGCGATTTTGCCTTTTGTGGCCCTGCTTTGCAGGATCACCCTGGCCCGCCTCGCATGCCATTCACTTTTGCTGGATTGCAGCTCAGCCAGTTCCAGGTCACTCATTTTGGCAAGATCGCCATACCGGCCTTTCCAGTTTCCGGCAAGCGAGTTCTTTGGCATCACCCTGAAAATCCGCCCCGTTTCTGAATTGAGTACGTCCGAGCCGCAAATATCCGCGTCATGCCAGTCCAATACGTACATCCCTCCTTCCGGCCCTATTTCCATGCTGAAGCCGACCCATTGCGCATTATTGGCCATTAAAAAATCATCGGAATGCTTTCCTGCAAATCCCGAACCTTTTGGTACGAGCAGATCCGACAAAATTCCGTGCTCATGGATATTGGCCATGAAAATTTTGCCCCGCTCACTTTCGGGGAATGCGTCTGACAAGTAAACCCTGGCCCCTCCATGCGCCGAGCGGTGCGTGTGGTCCGCAATGGTTTTGATATCATTATAAACGTAAGGATTGAAATGCTGGCCACCCTGGCGGTGATAGATCCCACCGGGAATGACATGCCATAAATGCGGGATGACACAGGCGGTAATAAACATTTGCCCTTTTGCGTCATAATCAACTCCCCAGGGATTGCTGAAACCATGGGCAACGACTTCGAACTTATTTTTGGTAGGGTGATACCGCCACACGCCTCCGTTGATATCCACACCGTCTTCTACTTCCATATTTTCGGGGAAAGGGTCTTTGTGTTTGTATAGTTTTCCTTTCCCAATCGGCTTGCCCACTTTCGAAGGGGTCGCAAAGCCTTGTAATCCATACAGCCAGCCGTCAGGCCCCCAGTGGAAGCTGTTCAATGTTTCGTGGCGGTCGCGGATCCCCCAGCCGGTCAGCCTTACTTCGATATCTTCCATATCGGCCTTGTCGTCGCCGTTTTTATCAGGCACAAAAAGCAAGTTAGGCGGCGCGCCTACAAAAACACCGTCGAAACCTACCGCCAGCGCAGAAGGAAACGCGAGGCCTTCCATGAAAACCTTCTTTGAATCCGCAACGCCATCTTTATCAGTATCTTCCAAAATGAGTATCCGGCTGGTACCTGCATTGGAAAACCCCTTTCCTCTTGACTCATAATCCTTATTTTCCGCTATCCACATACGTCCCCGATCATCCCAGCAAAAAGCCATTGGCTGTGTCATCATCGGTTCAGAAGCCCATGCATTTACAATAAACCCGTCTTTAACCGTCATGGCTGCTACAGCTTCCTGGGCACTCAGGAATTTCGCCTCGCGGCCTTCCTTTTGAGCAATCGCCCAGAGTGCCGCCGTATTGTAGGTACCATTGTTCCCGATGAATTCCCCGAATGTTTTATTGAGGGTCACATCATTCAGCTGGCCTGTATAAATGACCAGCTCGTGCTTGATGACTTCAGTTTCGCCTTTTTTGATATGCCAATCCCCTTTGCGGGCCCGGGCCGGGCCGGCGCCCAGCTGGCTGTCCACACGCCAGGTCTGCGGATATCCTTTGTTTTCGGGATGATCGAGAATGGCTATGTGCGCCAGGTCGCTCCTACCTTCCACCTGCATACCAATGTCCACCCACAGGGCTGGCTGCCCCTCTGCTTTTTCGTTTTTCTGGCGCGCGGCATTCACTACTTCTCCTTTGATCCCTTCCTTCCAGGGCATCCGCACGAATAACCCGCCATAGTCGTATTTCCCAATGGTCACGTCGGTTTTGGCTTCGCCGTTCCATTCCAGGTCCAGCAGGTATTTTCCGTCCTTTTGCCGCATGGTCCAGTTTTGGGTTTCCGTTAAAACGGCAGTTCCTGTGGAATCAAGCAGGTCATAGACGGTTTGCCACTTTACTTCTGTCCCTTTTGCTTCCAGCACTTTGGCCGAAACCTTACGCCAATATCCTTCGTCCGGGTGATGAAAATAATCCCGGCCATTGACCCTCGTGTAGCCCCAGTAAACACCCGTTTGATGCTTGTGATGCCCAGGGCTGTACTCGGTCAGGATACCTTTCCCGTCCGGTGCGACGATCGGGTGGAGATAGGGACGGAAGTTTGCTTTTGCATTTTGGGTTAAGATTGGTTTGGCCTCGTTGCCCCGAAAAATACTGATCGTTTCTGTCGCTTCGTTCTGCACGGCGCGCAGCTGTGTATCGGCCTTTTGCGCGGCAACAAAATAGTCTTTGGAATTTTTAAAATCATATCCAAAATTGAGGAGCAGGAAAATAACAAGCAGTGGGGCAGACCTTACAATTCCCATATTTGAATCAATAGATTATCCGGTTCGGAAGTAATTTGTTATTTTTTATACGGTTAGAATAAGTAGTAACCCTTCAATAAATACTCAATAGAAGCAGCAGCGGCGATTTATCTTTCCAAGAACACGGCAATGAACTTCATCAAACTACTATTCCTTTTCATACTGATCACCATGATGGAACAGCATGGTATCATCTACCGGACCGGCAAGCGGCACAGGCGGGGGAAGGAAATGGAGGGTGTTTCCGGAACAACCCTGAGCGGGCCAGGTGCCATGCATGGGATCTGGCGGCTATCGGGGATCAAGGTAGACGGAGATATGCCGGTGTTGCCCTTCGACGACGACACTTTCGGGCCGGAAGATATCCAGAGCAACGAAATGCTCATCGCCTATTTCCCCGACAGCTCATTTACCCAAATAGGGACAAAAGGAGGCTATCTTGCAGGGCGGTGGGCCTACGCCGCCGAAACCCAATCCGTATTTCTGACGACCGGGCGCCAGACGCAGGAAATCCCCTTGTCATTTGACCAGGCAGCCAATGGAAAACGGCTGATGAGCCTTGAAATCCGCAACAGGCAAGTCATGTCACTCATTGAAGATGGCAAACCTGTTTCGCGGTACCAGGACGACCCGTTTTACCCGGCCAACAACCTATGGCGCATTAAACCCGCTCAGCCGGAGGACAAAAAACAGCTGTTACAGCGATTGAGAAACTATCTGCTTCATTGCGCTTATATTTTAAATGCAGCCGAGATCAGGGAACAAAAAACGGTCTCCATGGAATTTTCAGACGGGATCATCAGGCTTTATAATGTAGGTATCGGCATTGTCAAACCCGACAAAATCCCGCCGACCTGGATCAATGGATACTATTCCCGGGAAGATGCCATGAGAGCGTACCATTTGTATGAGGATTATCTTCTGACAGTGACGACAAAAAAATCCCAAACCGGCAATTGGGTTCGGGATGATTACAATATTCTGATTGAAATTTATAACGGGCTGGCCAGAAAGCACGCAGCCATCATAAAATAAAAAACTTCTCGGGCGTGTAAGCCAGTGGCACCTGCTGGTCGCGCATCATTTGTTTCAGGTCGCGCTCGATGTTTCTTGAAATAGAAAGTACCGGCGTATCCGTTGGCTTATTCTCGAACGGGTCCTGCAGATGGATCGCCATTTTTTCGATAAGGAAAAAACAAGCAGTGATCACGATCAGCACAGGTACCATCAGAAATCCAAATAAATCGACCAATCCGAATGGCAGGAGCAGGATAAAGAAGTGCAAGGCCAGATGGATGTACAGGCTGTAAGTCGAGGGAAATACCGTGTTTTTGATTCTTTCCGATTTTCCCATGGAATCACAAAGACGGGTCAGTGTCTGATCAATCTCCACCTGCTGATATGGGTTTACCCAGCCCTGTTTTAGCGCATTTTTCAAATCTCTCGCATGCAATTGGATCAATCCCAGGTGCTTATTGTCGTAATCTTTTACAAACTCGCATTCATCTTCGCTCACGAATTTGCTGATCAATGGCATCGGATCGTCCTTCCTCAGGCCTTTCCCCAACGCGTAACACCAGGCGATCTGCCGGTTGATCATTCTCCGCTTGAAACCGTCAATGTGATCCGGCTCAAAGGGCTCGTCCATGAGCGACAGAATCTGGCGCGCCAGTGTCCGGGAGTCATTCACGATTGCCCCCCAGATGATCCTCGCTTCCCACCAGCGATCGTAAGCCTGATTGGACCGGAAAGCCAGCAGAAGCGAAATGATTGTCCCCAGGACGGTGGGTACCGTCATCGGAATGGAGATATTCGTGATATGGAAATTCTGATAAATGATTTCAATGGCGAAACCGTAAATCGTCACGAAAAGAATTTCATATTTGATTTTTCCGAAAATATAACGGATGGGAATGTTCTTTTTGAGAAGCATAATTTATTAGACTTTATCTGTTCAATATCCATTTCCTTTGCTCAATGCGCTTCCACGGTGGCTGCCAAAGCCGAAACCTGGATGAGATCGATGTTGACCAGCGGGGTATCCGATTTTTTCAGTACAGGCAGGACATCCAGGCTGTATTTATTGAGTTTTGGTATACCGTAACTGTCCGAGTAAGCGATGAAATCGACGTCGTGGTACTCCAGAAAGTTTTTCAGCGAAGCGAGCTTATTGCCATAAAAAAAATCGATGCGGATGCTTTTAATCTGTTCCGCGAACGTCACTTTGAGCGTTTTACATGCATTCCAGAATTCCCGGGGGACCAGTTCGTATTCCTTGTCCCGTGAACCTGAAAAGAGGAGGTCCTGAATATCCTCTGCCACATGAAAAAGATGCGTGAACACGATGTTAACCTCTTCGTTCATATCTCTCACCATGGTTTCCGCAACCTGAATACCTTCATTGGTAAAATCTGTCGGGATCATTATCGTTTTCATAAACTCTATCGGTTTGATTAACAATGCATTTGACTAAAATTTGGTCATGCAATGTTACAGCGCACTCATTAGTGTGCGCTAAGAGGGAAATTATAATGTGGTGAGAGATTGATTAAAACCGGATTAGAATATTAGAACCGGATTAGAAGTTGCGGAAAGGCAGGCAGGTAGTGAAATGGGTACCTTCCCCTACCCTGCTTTTTACCTCCACTTTTCCCTGGTGCATACGGATGATGTTGTTGGCCAGCGGTAAGCCAATTCCATAGCCCTTGTATTTTTCTGTATTCGAAGCCCTGAAAAAAGGGACAAATATCTGGCCTATTTCCCGCTCGGGGATGCCAATGCCTTCATCGATGATCTCGACGACCGAATAGGTTTGATCGGCGCGAATGATGATCTGAACAGGCCGGTTGTCGGAATATTTACAGCTGTTGAGGACGATATTGGTGAATGCGGCCTTCAAAAGCATTTCGTTCCCATTCAGTACCAGTTTTCTTTCATCGTCCGGCAACGAGTCGAAATTGATGGCTACTTTGTTGTCGGGGATGATTTTGTCGACAGCCTCCTTTACGGCAATCACCAGCTCATCAATACGCAGATCGTTCCATTGTTCTTTCTTTCCGTCGAAACCTGTTTGCGCAAGACTTAGCATACTGCTGGCCAGATGTTCCAATTTCTCCGATTCCCGGTAAATGTTCAGGAAAGAGGCAACTGCGTTTTCGGGCAGGCCAGGGACAGCCAATCCCAACTCTGCTTCTGCACTGATCACCGTAAGAGGTGTTTTGAATTCATGGGAGGCATTGCTCACAAAGTTGTTTTGCATTTCAAATGTGATTTCCAGCCTGTCGAGCATATCATTGAAGGTCCTGGAAAGGGCTTCTACATCGTCGCTGCTGTTGTCGATCACAAGGCGCTGGTGCAGGTTCAGCGCATTGATACCCTTAACGTTACGGATAATCCGCCGTATGGGTTTGAAAACTTCATTGGAAAAAAGTTTCCCAAATGTGAATACAAAAACCATCGCGATCAGGAAACCAATGACCAGCAGGTTTTTCAGGTTATCCATCTCCTCCATACCATATAAATCTACTGCGGACGAAATAACCACCAGGCTGTTTCCCTCCTTCCGGATAAGCAGGCCTACATAGGAGGTGTCATTTTTGAAAAACCTGGCCGGTACGTTGCTAGCCAGATCATTATAAAACGTTTCTGGCATCGGCAAGGCGTGTTTTGATTTTTCGGAAAGCATTCCCGGGGTGATCCTGTGTTTCTCAAATGGCAGATCACCAAGGTGCCTTGCCTTGATATCATGGTAAATGGAGGTCCGCGATTTGTTTTCCTCCAAAGCCGCGTGTCCCACGATATCGGCCCGAACTTCAAGCCTGTGAAAAAAACTGGCCGAAATATTCTCAGAGGCGAAAATATAGAGGAATGCACTCAGCGCCAGAATAATCCCAGCTGCCAGGGCCGTAAAAATCAACGCAATTTTATTTTGGATCTTCATAAGCCTGGCGCAGTACGTATCCCATACCAAAAACCGTGTGGATCAGCTTGATATCGTGGTTTTTGTCTATTTTTTTTCGCAAATAGTTAATGTATACGTCAACTACATTAGTCCCCAGGTTAAAGTTGATATCCCATACATTTTCCAATATTTCCATCCGGTTAAGCACCCGGTTCGTGTTTGAAAGCAGGTACTCCAGCAGCCGGAATTCGGTAGCAGTCAGCTCGATTGTCTGGTGATCACGACGAACGGTTTTTGTGACGGTATCCATCACCAGGTCGCCAATGATCAGCAAACCCTCATCCCGTTCTTTTTCAGGTTCTTTTCCCCTCCTGGTCAATGTTCTGAGCCTGGCTTCCAGCTCTGCCAGCTTAAAGGGCTTTGTCATATAGTCATCAGCTCCGGCATCCAGCCCTGACACGATGTTTTCAGTCGTTCCCAATGCGGTCAGCATCAAAATAGGCGTCGTAATCTTCGCCTGTCGCAGACGCCTGCATACCTCCATACCGTTGATCACAGGCAGCATGAGGTCCAGAATAACAATATCAAATGTGTGTTGAAGGATCATTTGTAAGCCCGATTGTCCGTCCATAGCTACCGTGATCTCGTGGCCAGAGGCGGATAAACTCCTTTGAATAACCGAAATAACGCTGGGTTCGTCTTCGACGAGCAATACTTTCATATGGTGCAATGGATGCTGAAATCTTAAATATAAGTCAGTCGGCGTGAAGATCTATCTCCTTGATCGGTTATTTACAGCCCTCCCACCAATTGTGTCCGTAGTTGACCTTCGGCACGAAACTGGGACTTCGAGCTGGCCGGCACACAAAAAAAGGGAGAAAAATTTCTCCCTTTTTAAAAACTTCCAATTTAGTGGACCCCTTTATGGATCCGGTTCAATTACTTCGTAGAAGCACTTTTCAATTGCAATCCTACGATCGCAGCCTTCTGAGCGGCGGTATGCTTATTGGTGTCAGCTGTCAATTTCACATTCTGCGGGGCTGGGCTTTCCAAAACTGGCAGTGAAGCTGGCAACACCCTGTCCATCACTGAAACTCTCACTTTCTCTTCATTTATATATGTAGAATTCTCAGCGTTAGCATAAGTTGCGATAGTCATGGCCATCATGGCAGTTACTATCATTGTTTTTGCATTTTTCATTGGTAATAGTGTTTACTTTGTTTCTTTTGTTATTGTCTCTATTTCGAGTACAAATATACTACAATATTCTGAATACAAACGTTCAAGGCAATAAACAGCAAAACAATATTCGGCCAAAAATGCTCAAAATCATTAAAAAAGCGACTTGGAAGGCACGGAACATTATGGTACTATTCCAATATTTAAAATTTAAAATGGCCATTTTCAGGGGTTTTGTGACTGAAAAACATTTTGCAGCTACCTGATGATGCCAAGTTTAATACTGTTTAAAATCAAAGGCATTAGATTTATTTTATGAAACAGCGACAATATGGAATTTTATTCCGAGTGGATTATATCGATAGGCACTTTCGCCAAATATTGAGCGGCAAACACCGGATAACATGAAAAAATATTTTTAATTTTTTTTCAAAAAGGACGGCACAAATGATTATCCGGTCAATTTCAGAGGTTAACGGCGGCCAGAATAGGCCCTCACAGGCTCTGTTGCGATATTCGGTATGCTCGAAAGAGGGGAAGCAGAGAGGATGCCATCTTATTTTCACTCGAACTGGCGTGACATTTGTGAGCTACAAATAAGCATAACCAGTACCTCTCCAAGGAATGAAATCGACGGCAGACTGGTTAAGAATAAATCACCTTTAACAGTATTAGCAATGAGCATAACAGCAAAAAACCCGTCCACTTTTCGGGTCGGCGGGGAAATTGAGGTCAACAGACTAGGCTACGGGGGAATGCAATTGACCGGTCACGGCGTGTGGGGAGATGCTCCCGACCGGGAAAATGCGAAAAAAGTATTGCAGGCAGTTGTCGAAGCGGGAGTGAATTTTATCGATACGGCCGATTCGTATGGTCCGCATACCAACGAAGTACTGATTGCAGATGCCCTGTATCCTTATCCCGAAAATCTGCTGATCGCAACTAAAGGCGGGCTGGACCGCACGGGTCCCAACCAGTGGCCGGTAAATGGCAACCCCAAACATATCCGTGAAACCATCGACGGAAGCTTAAAAAGATTGAAACTGGATGTGATCGGCCTCTGGCAGTTACACCGTTTCGATCCCAAATTTCCAGTGGAAGAAACATTAGGGCCTGTAGTAGATGCAGTGAAAGCCGGGAAGATCCGTCACGTGGGCTTGTCGGAAGTAACTGTAGAGCAGATCGAACGCGCCGAAAAAGTATTGCCGATCGTCTCGGTCCAGAACCTGTACAACCTGGGTAACCGCCAGTGGGAGAGCGTGCTGGATTACACCGTACAACGGGGAATGGCTTTTATCCCCTGGTTTCCGCTCGCTTCCGGTCCCGACAAAATGAAAAACAAAATCGCTGGTATAGCCCAGAAACACGGGGCAACCACAGCCCAAATCGCTTTGGCCTGGCTGCTCAGGCGGGCATCCAACATCCTGCTGATCCCCGGGACAAGTTCTTTGCAACATTTGAAAGAAAACCTGGCCGCCTCGCAGATCGAATTGTCGGATGAGGACTTTGCGGCCCTTTCATAAGAACCAATACCTTGATTACAAAAGCATTATGAATACTTACAAAGACAAAACAGTGATCGTAACCGGTGCCGGAAATGGCATCGGGTATGTCATTGCTTCCTACTACGCAAAGGCTGGCGCGCAGGTAGTAATGTGGGACCGGGATGATATAGCATTGGCACGCGCCCGGAAAAACCTCGAAGAACAGGGTTATCTGGCCTCGACCCGTACCATAGACCTTACCTCGCCCGATGAGATCGTGCGCGGTATCAAAGAAGAACACCAGTCGCTAGGCCATATCGATGTCCTGATCAACAATGCAGGGCTTGGCAGAAGCGCTTCGCCTTACGAGCTGCTTATAGAAGATTGGGACTATGTGATCAATACCAACCTGAGAGGAACTTTCCTCTGTTCACGAGAAGCTGCCAAAGTAATGCGTCTCAAAGGCAAAGGATCGATTGTCAACATCGCTTCCACGAGAGCATTGATGTCCGAGCCCAACACGGAAGCTTATGCTGCCTCAAAAGGAGGAATTCTGGCACTGACCCATGCATTGGCCATTTCTTTGGGGCCGGATAAAATCAATGTCAATGCAATCAGTCCGGGATGGATAGAAACCGGCGATTACAATAAACTAAAACCGTCCGACCATGCCCAACATCCCGCAGGACGAGTAGGAAAGCCGGACGATATTGCAAAAGCTTGTCTTTATCTGACTGATCCTGATAATGATTTTATCACCGGGACCAATCTGGTCATAGATGGCGGAATGACGCGTAAAATGATTTACGAGGAATAAACGAGCAAATCAGCTCAGCACCGCCACATTCTGTGCATTCTTCTGGGCTTTCAACGCGAGTTCCGTTGCCAGAAAGCAATGCTCCTGCGACATAGCGGTTTCGGTCCTGTTTAAAACATCATCGACCAGCTGACGGCCATAAGGCAGTTCTACCTTGCTGCAATCGATGTAAGCGGTTTCTTTATTATTGACCAGGAACAAATGGTTACCGCCTTCACGGCCACCGATATCAATGTTCTTGCGAATTTCTATAAAGCCTTCTGTCCCTAATACGGTCAGTCGTCCGTCGCCCCAGGTTTTCAGTCCGTCCGGCGTAAACCAGTCTACACGGATGTAGCCTGCGCCTCCGTTGCCCCGGAGCATTGCATCTCCGAAATCCTCAAATTTGGGATATTGGGGATGGTTTACGTTTCCAACCTGCGAAGCTACCACCTCAGCTTTTGTAGAATTGGTAAAGAAAAGGAACTGGTCGAACTGGTGCGATGCGATATCGCAAATGATCCCGCCGAAGCGCTTTTTATCGAAAAACCATTCAGGCCTCGTGTTGAGGCTGATCCTGTGCGGCCCAAGTCCGATGGTTTGTACCACTTTCCCGATCGCGCCTTCTTTAATTAATTCCCCTGCCTTAATGGTCGCCCGGTTTTCCAGACGCTCGCTGTACATGATAGAATAGATGCGTTTGGTTTCCTTTTGCACTTTCCGCGCTTGCGCCAGCTGCTCCAACGTGGTGATTCCCGGTTTATCAACCATATAATCCTTACCAGCTTTCATCACGCGGATGCCCAATGGAGCACGCTCATCGGGAATGCCGGAGCTCAGGATCAATTGGATGCTTTTGTCTTCCAGTATCTCGGCTTCACTTTGCGCTTGCTTCACCTGGGGATACCGCCTGGCAAATGCACTGGCGAGATCGGGCTCCTTGGCATAAAAAGATACCAGTTCGCCGCCGCCGCGGGTAACTGCCTCCACCTGTCCATAAATATGGCCGTGATTGATCCCGATGACAGAAAATTTGATTCTCGGCGGCATATGGGTGGACTGAGGGTTTCCGATATCCCCCGGCTTGTTCGCACCCAGCACTTCCTGTGCCATAGCGGGTATCATGATCAGGCTGGCGGCTGTATTGACCGAATGCTTAATAAACTGGCGGCGATTATCCTGTGATTCTTTCATTGCTCGGATTGAATGTGGTGATATCTGATAAAGGCACATTTCCGGAAGATTTAATGTACCGTCTTCAAGGACACCCAAAACCGCATCTCTCCCTTACAAAGAATAAAGATCATTATTTGTTACCGACCGCGATACCGAACGTGATGCGGGAATCATTCCGCTTTCTGGTAGCTTCTACCACGCTTTCGTAAGAATTCTCAAAACTGGTGCGGAGGGTAACCCATTTATTCAGAGGAAGTTCCAGCGACATGATGGTATTCCAGCGCACATTTGAAAGGTCATTCAACGCGGGCTGTATAAAAGTAAGATGGTTGAACCGCAGCTTATCCTGCATAAAGGAGTGCTTCCCCTTGATACGAAAGGAATTACGGATGGTAGTTACTGTTGCTATTTCCTGAAAATTGGTCGATTCGTAGAGGATCGCGTCGGTAAGGCTCAGGTCATTGGTTTTGTTTTTGATAACCCTGTAACCAACCCCCGCACCCGCCATTTGCCTGAAATCGATTTTCCGGAGATTACTGGTTTCGATGACCCCAAGCCCGAACGCATAGGTCCGCCGCTTTTTAAAAACGTCCACATAAAGGTCCAGATAGCTGTCCCTCTCGGCAAGGATGCCATTTTGCTTCCCGTAAGTGAACCTTGGGTTGGTGGCGATATTCAGAGTGGGGCCGCTGAAAGTCAGTTCGGCACGGAGGACCATTAAGGTCCGGTTCACGTTCCCTTTGGTAAAATTCCCATCACCTATAAACCGGTACCGGATGGTATCGATAAATACAGAAGGTTTCGGAACGGAATCCTGCTTTGAAACCGTCAGCGAATCTGCAGGAAGTATTTTCAGGCTGTCGGCAGCCGGCTTCTGCGCGAATACCGGCGACATGGAAACGATGAAGAATAAAGCGGCAAGCTTTGGAAAACGGTGGCATGTCGGATTTTTCATTAACGCGGCTCTGCAAAATAATAATGCCAAAACGATCCCATCTGACTGTTCCTGCACTATTTCTCCAGAGCTTTTACCTTTCCAAGCCTTCTGATATGCCTTTCTTCGCCTGTGAACTCGGCGTTCAAAAATGCTTCCACCAATTCTTTCGCTGCCATATTTCCGGTTACCCTGCCGCCTAGGCACAACATATTGAGGTCGTCGTCCTCTACACCCTGGTGTGCCGAAAAGTGGTCGTTGATCAGTGCCGCTCGCACACCAGCTACCTTGTTTGCTGCCACCGAAGCGCCTACCCCACTGCCACATACGGCAATTCCGCGATCGAGCTCCCTGGCTGCAATGGCCTGTGCCATAGGGATTACAAAGTCAGGATAGTCATCCGAACTATTGAGCACGTAAGCACCAAAATCACTCACATGATGTCCTTTTTCAATGAGGTATGATTTCAAAAATTCCTTCAGCTCATATCCGCCATGGTCTGCTGCCAATCCGATTTCCATTTGAAATAAAGTTTAGTCCGATACTACCTGGAAAAGAGCTAATGCCCTCCACGAGCGTAATTTCGTTATTTTTACTAAAACATCGTCATACCTGGTATTGTTTTGGGATGCTTTTGAAAGCAGTTGACTAATTTGCCGCATGAGAAAAAATGAGCCTGCCGAAATGGCAAATATCAGCCTGCACAATTACTCGTTTCCGGATTTCAATCTCTCAGATTTATCCACAACACTCATTTTACACCACAGTGCCGAACTGCCTTCGACCGAAAAGCGGGGTTTTTTTGATATTCAGCCGCACGAAATAGACATCAACTACGCCTCCTTCAAGATCCCGGGCACCGTGGTAGATTTTCTAAAAGTGGTGATCAAACAAAATGACCGCGAGGTGAACCTTTACTGCTCATGCAATGTGCCCAAGCGGAGGCTTTGCGAACATCAGATCCAGGTTTTATATAACCTCATGAGGCACAAAGACCTGCGCGCCTTTTTTGATCAAAAACTGAGATTTGAAAAGATAAGGCCGGTAGCCGCCAATTACGGCCTTGAAAATGAGCCTGATCCAGACCTGTATTTCCGCCTGGAACTGGTCAATAAAGAACTGCAGATCAGACCGAAATTGAAGGAAATGATACCGGTTAACACGGCCTGGGTTTCCCAGCTGGCAGGTCAGCTGGTTTCAAAGCCTGCATTGCCAATGGCAAGTGGAGGTAACACATCCGAGAAAGCCAAAACCATTGGGGTTTTTGGCCTGAACAAATATTACGAACACTTTTACATTGAACTGTATGAAGCCGCTGTTGCAACCAATGGGAAACTCAAGAATCCGCTGACACCGGCAAATCCGTTGGACCAGGTTTGGGCAACAGAGGACACCAGCATCATCAAGTTTCACACGGCGGTATCCGCATTTCAGAACAATTTCCGCAAAAGGAAGCCGGATACAGACATAGCAGGCCTTAAATCCATCCTGAAAAACCCGCTCGACCTGGATTTCTATTACCACGACAGCTCGGTTTCAGAAAATGTAAGTGCCGCATCCCTCATTTCTGTCCGCCTGGCACATTCGGCCACGGATATGCAGCTGTCCATTGATCAGAAAGACAAGTTTTACCATATCTCCGGCTACCTGATCCTAGACGGTACTTATCTGGACCTGGAAAAAGTCCAGATGCGGTACGATTACTTCGTGTTGTACCAAAACTCCCTGTACCTGATTGACAGCGAGGATGTTTTGAACACCATTCAGTTTTTCAGTCAGCATAACCAGAAAATCATCGTCCATGAGTCTAAATTTGAAAATTTTCGCCAGAACCTGTTAACTAAAATTGAAGACAAAATCGGGATCGTTTATTCTTACCTGAAACCCGCGACTGAAGAGCAAAAGGAAGAGCAGGGCTTCAATAATGAAACCCAGAAGATCATTTACCTGGAAGATTTCGGCAATTACGTCCTGATTACGCCGGTGATCAAATATGGGCATGTGGAGGTCGCGCTTTTTTCCAGAAAGGAAATTTATTCGGTCGATAGTCATGGTAACCCTTTTACAGTAGCGCGTGACCACGATATGGAAAATCGTTTTGCAAGTGTATTGCTTCGTCAGCACCCCGATTTTGAAGACCAATTGGGCAAGAATTTCTTCTATCTGCATAAAGCCCAGTTCCTGAATGAAGACTGGTTTCCCGACACTTTCGAAGAATGGCAGGATCAGGGAGTCAGCATCCTCGGCTTTAACAACCTGACCAAAAACCGGCTCAACCTCCATAAAGCGAAGGTGTCCGTGAGTGTGGTCAGCGGCATTAACTGGTTCAATACCACGGCAAATGTCAAGTTTGGTAAGCAAAAAGTGACCTTGAAACACTTGCAAAAAGCAGTCAAGAACAGAAATAAATACGTAGAGCTGGGCGACGGCACGCTTGGAATCCTGCCGGAAGAATGGATCGAAAAATTTGCTAAGTTTTTTGAGGTCGGCGAGATCGTGGATGAAACCATCCGCACCCCCAAAGTCAATTTCGTTTCCGTAAGTGAAATGTACGAAGAAGAAGTTCTGACGCAGGAAGTGAAAGAACAAATTGCCTTTTACAAATCGCGGTTCGAATCGTTTGATGCCATTCCTTCGGTTGCTGTCCCGGCAGCGCTGAAAACCGAATTACGTGATTATCAGAAACAAGGACTCAACTGGCTCAGCTTTCTGGACGAATTTGGCTTCGGCGGCTGTCTGGCCGATGATATGGGTTTGGGAAAGACAGTACAGGTCATTGCCTTTCTGCTGGCCCAAAGGGACAAGAAAATCCAGAATACCAACCTGATCATTGTCCCTACTTCACTGATCTTCAACTGGCAGGCAGAAGTGCAGAAGTTTGCGCCGGATATGAAGATGCTCACCATCTACGGCGCCGACCGGATCAGGGAAACCGCTGGTTTTGACCAATATGAAATCATCCTGACGTCTTACGGAACGCTGCTTTCGGACGTGAATTATCTGAAAAAATACCATTTCAACTACATCATTCTCGACGAATCCCAGGCGATCAAAAACCCTGAATCACAGCGCTATAAAGCTGCACGGCTGCTCCAATCGAGAAATAAACTGGTACTGACGGGAACACCGGTCGAAAACAACACATTCGATCTGTACGGTCAGCTTTCTTTTGCGTGCCCGGGGTTATTGGGCAGTAAGGTCCAGTTCAAGCACCATTTTTCGACGCCCATTGACCGGTTCAAGGAGAATGACCGCGCCAGGGAGCTACAGAAAAGGATCAATCCGTTCATTTTGCGCCGCACTAAAAAACAGGTTGCCACCGAGCTTCCGGATAAAACCGAAATGGTTGTCTACTGCGAAATGGGCGACGAGCAGCGTAAAGTTTACAATGCTTATGAGCTCGAATTTTACACATTCCTGAATACCCGCAATGAAGTGGATATCCAGCGCGAAACGCTCCATGTTTTACAGGGACTCACCAAACTGCGTCAGATCTGCAATTCCCCTGCCCTTTTAAACGACGATGCGTTTTATGGCAATGCTTCCTCCAAAATCGATACGTTGATGGAACAGATCGAAACCAAATCGCCACAGCATAAGATCCTGGTTTTTTCGCAATTTGTGACCATGCTCGACCTGATCAGGCCGGAACTGGAAAAGCGCGGCATCGGCTTTGAATACCTAACCGGGCAAACCCGCGACAGAGCATCCAGAGTAGACAATTTCCAAAACAACGCGGATATCCGTGTATTCCTGATCAGCATGAAAGCAGGCGGTACCGGGCTCAACCTCACCGAGGCAGACTATGTTTACCTGATCGATCCATGGTGGAACCCGGCCGTTGAAAATCAAGCCATCGACCGGAGCTACCGCATAGGGCAGAAGAAGAACGTGATTGCGGTAAGGCTCATCTGCCCGGATACCATCGAAGAAAAGATCATGGAATTGCAGGAATCCAAAAAAGACCTTGCCAATGACCTCGTGAAAACAGATACCTCCGTTTTGAAAAGCCTCACGAAAAAGGACTTGCTGGGGCTGGTTGCTAGTCCAGGTCTTTACTGATCTCCGTCAGCAGATATTCCTTCGGATCGCTGAAATATTCCCAGAAGAAGATACCGGCCAACTTATTCTTTTTGATATACTTACACTTGTCCTTGATCGACTTTTCGTCTTCGTAGGTGATCAGCACTTTGGTGGAATCATTGAACAGGTAAGGGGCACGTGCCTTTTTATCGTAATATTTTTTGTAGCCATTCTGATCAATCAGCGTGTCTTTCAGTTTGGTATAACCACCACCCTGGACTGCCTTCACCCGTTTTTCGCCCAGGCCATTGTTATTACCGGAAGCTGCTTCCCAGCCTTTTCCGTAGAAGGCGGCACCTAACCCGATCTTGCCGGCGGGTACCCCCGCCGCCATAAAGTTTTTGACAGACCGATCCGCAGAGGAAACATCCTCGGCGTCGCCGTAAGCATACAAATTGGTATGGTGCCCTACCGTGCCGTTTTTGCCACCGTAATCATAAGTCATAATGAACACGTAATCCAAATACTGCTGTGCGAGACCCATTTCGGTATTATCGACAAAAGATTTGGAGCCGCCTACCGCCGTAGTCAGCAAGTATTTTTTTCCTTTTTCTTTTTCCAGGATATTTAACTCGTCCCTGATCGCCTTGAACATCAATGTAAAATTGTGCTTGTCCTCAGGGCGGAAAATGTTTCCTTCCTCGCCGCGCATGGCAGGGTATTCCCAGTCGATATCTACGCCGTCCAGGTCAAATTGCCTCACGATATCCACGCTGGATTTGGCAAATTTGATCCTCGAAGATTCGGTCAAAACGGCATCGGAAAAATTCTCGCTCCACGACCAGCCGCCTATTGAAATCACAATTTTTAGGTCCGGGTTGATCAGCTTCAATGCATTCAGTTTTCTGAAATTGATCGAATCCGTCGCGAGGTTGGTCAGCACGGCCATACTGTCCTGTACATTGACGAAAGCATAGTTGATATGCGTCAGCTTATCGGCGTCGATATCCTCGGTTTTAACCAATCCGCGAAAACCGCCGACATAGGCATTGACCACGTATTTTTTCTTTTTCTGGGCGAAGCTTGTGCCGGGATGAGCAACGGCAAGAACAAAAACTGAAAGCAAAAGGAAGGATAGATGTTTCATGGTTCAGTATTTTGATTAATAAAGCAGGATTTTGCGGGATATTACTTCTCTATCGGCTTGAACAACAACAATATAGATACCCAAAGGCAGCATCGTCAGATCCGTTCTGAAGGACTGTTCTACTGTGAATTGCGCACGCCGAACGCCTGTTGCGTCGTACACAGCGAGTTGAGCCGGCGCCTGGTTTTTCAGCTCGGCAACCAATGTTTTTCCAAAAGCATAAATCAGGTTCCCACCCCCGCCAGGCTCTACGCCGGTAATGATCGTAGATGCCCGAACAATAGAAATGAGGCTGTAAGGCGAACTGCCGCCTGCATTGTTTGCCTTGATACGGTAGTAGTAATCAGCGGTTTCCGGCTTACCCTTATCTTCAAATTGCAGCACACTGGCTGCAACTTTGCCGATCTGCACAAAAGCGTCGTCCGAATTTTTTGAGCGCTCGATCACCGTCTCTACTGCGTTACTGCTCAGAGGCGCCCAGCGCAGCTGGATCAATTCCGGTGCAACAGGAACTGCAGTAAAACCCTCCGGCATCCCGGGCACAGGGATATTCAGCGTTCTTATTGAAACGACATTACTATACGCCGAAAAACCAATTGCGTTGAATGCACGGACCCTGTAATCGTATTGGGTCGCAGGTGCTAATCCTTCGTTCTGGTATGCAACCGCATTCGCAGCCAAATCCGCAACCTTGGTGAACACAGCCCCGTCCAACGATCGTTCCAATTGAAAGCCGGTCTCATTATTCGACTTGTCGCTCCAGGAAACGTTGATCTGATTGGGCGAAACGGCCACGGCCGTTAGACTTTCCGGCGCATGGGGCAACACGTCCAATGTCGTCGTGGTGGCCACATTGGAATAGGACGATTTGCCAGCTGTATTTTTAGCAAGAAGCCTGTACCAATATCTGGTTACGGGCTTCAAACCCGTATCCTGAAACATGACAACATTCATGGCCGGATCCGTCAGTTTGGTGAAACTCACACCGTCCAATGATCTTTCCAGTTCAAATCCGGTCTCGTCAGTGGCATTGTCTGTCCACGCCAAATTGATTTGTGAGCCCGATACCGCCGTCGCAACCAGATTAGTAGGTGGCTTGGGAATGGTGATCACCGGTGCTTTGGTAACGGCAGTTGCAATGTTGGAATAAACGGAGAACCCGGAGGCATTTTTGGCGCGTACCCTGTACCAGAACTGACTTGAAGCTGTGAGCCCGATACTCGCGTAAGTAACTGAATTTGCAGGTAAATCCGCGATTTTGATAAATGTCTTGTTATCATTCGACGCTTCCACTTCAAACCCGGTTTCATCTGCCGAGGCATCCTGCCAAGTGAGGGTAATCTGGGATGGCGACACAGAAAGCGCCGTCAGGTTGAGCGGTGCAAGTGGAATGGCAAAATTTCCTGCATGTAAAATGCCGGACAACAGAAAGAAGACCAGTAGAAAAACAAACCGGGCCATGTAATCTGTAAAACGATGCTTCATAGTTCAATACAAACAAAAAGAGTGCGTTACCTTCGCTTTATTGATTTACAGCCAGCCCCTTCTTTTGAACCATGTGTAAATCCCGACCGTGATCAGGCCCATCAGGATCATCACGCCCGGATAACCCATTTTCATCCGGAGCTCCGGCATATAGTCGAAATTCATCCCGTAAATTCCTACAATGAAGGTTAACGGCATGAAAAATACTGAAAACAAGGTTAAAACGCGGACAATTTCATTGGTCCGTTGTGAAGAAATTGAGAAATAGATCATGACCAGCTGGTTCATGTTCTCGAAAAGGGTGTCGTAAATGTTATGAAGTTTCACATATAAATCGCGGGTGTCGCGGGTGTGCGTATTGGAATGGGCTGTGACATCCATTTTGTCAATGATCTCGTGCGATAACATAATCACCCTGCGTGTGACCTCCGTCCGCCTTCTCAGATAGTAGAGCCCTTTCAGCAAGGTCGGCTTCCGGTTTTTCAAGAACATATTCTGCTCGTAATATTCAATGTCCTCGGTAAGCTTAACGGAAGGCGCTTCATACGTAGCCAGGCAGCTTTTGACGATTTCGTTCACCAGGTCGTGGGTATTTTTGCAGTCATGCTGCTGGATCTGATTGGCCTTGATCAGCTCCGGCGCTTTCCATTCCTTCTTATGCAGGGTAATGACACGCTCGTCACTCATGAAGATCACCACCTTGTCCGTCAGTTCAGGAACCGTATCAGCCTCTTCCGGTACTGTTTCGCAATGTATCCTGAAAATGATCAGCGCATAGCTGCCTACATTCTCATATTTGGGAAGGTGGTCGGTCTGTAGCCAGTCTTTGATTGAAGACGGGTGCAGTGCGTATTTTTCTGCAATTTCTTTGAGTTCCTCCTGACTGGGATCAAGGATATCCAGCCATTCAAAAGGGTACTGGGAGCGGTCCGTAATAGTCTGGATCATAAATCAATCGGTGACCTTATTTTCAGGTTTAGCGTCAAGGATAAAACGGAGCGACTGGTCCCTGGTAAAAAACAGCACCATCCAGTTGTAAAATGTCTTGATCTGGTTGCGGTACCGGATCAAAGAGAACAGGTGCACGACCAGCCACAGAAAATAAGCGATAAAACCCTTGAAATGCAAGCCCGGCAAATCGGCCACTGCCTTGTTGATACCTATGATCGCCATGGTGCCTTTGTCTTTGTAATGAAATTCATCAGGCGACTTACCCTCCAGCATTTTTTCGAGATTTTCTGCCAGGTTTTTACCTTGCTGTATCGCCACCTGTGCGAGTTGCGGATGCCCTTCGGGGAATTTCGGGTCCGATTTCATCAGGCAAATATCACCGAGCGCGTAAATGTCGTCGAAACCCATCACCTTGTTGTAGGCATCTACCAATACCCTTTTCCCTTTACCGAATGCCTCTTTCGGCAAACCGGGCAAATCCGTCGCAGTAACCCCCGAGGTCCAGATCAACGTCTCCGTTTCAATGGTCTTTCCGTTTTTAAAGGTAACCACGCCGTCGCTATAGTCACTTACTGCATGGTCCAGCAGGACATTGATCCCCAGCCCTTTCAATTCTTCCAGCGTTTCTTCCTGCGATTTCTTGCTCATCGGGTTCAGTACCACGGGCAGCGCATCTACCAGGTATATTTGTACTTCTTCCCGTTTGAGTTCGGGATAGTCTTTCTTGAAAATTTTCTTGTGCATTTCGGCCAGCATTCCCGAGACCTCCACACCGGTGGGGCCTGCGCCAGCAACAACAATCGACAATACTTTCCTGCGCTCTCCCGGATCAGTCATTTTTGTGGCCTTTTCCTTATTCCAGAGAATATGGTTGCGCAACGCAAGGGCATCCTGCACAGTCTTCATAGGTACTGCATTCTTTTTCAAATTCTCCATGCCGAAATAATTGCTTTCGGTGCCGGTCGCGAATACGAGGCAATCGTAATCAATGTCGCCGCTCTCCGTCGCTATCCTCTTTTCGTTTGGAAAAACCTCCTTAAAAGCGCCGAGGCTGAAACGCATATTGCTTTTGTCCTGAAAGAACTTCCGGAAAGGATAGCTGATATTGGAAGCTTCGAGAAACCCCGTTGCGACCTGGTAGAGCAATGGGGGAAAAAAGTTGTAATTATTTTTATCGACCAGCGTAATCTGAAACTGCTTGTTTCCGGAAAGTTTCTGGGCCAGGTTCATACCCGCGAAGCCTCCACCGACAATTACTACTTTTTTGTAATCCATGTTTAAAACGATTTTGTACCGGTAACAACCCGTCCTATCGATATTATAATTATGCCTGATGCCACTTGGTCGGCCAGGTATCTGCTTTTTTGCTGTCTTGCTTTTGTGAAATGTTCGCTCATCCGCCTATTCAACGGCATTGGACGGCGTGATCCGAAGTCTTTCCAATATTGTGGCGCTTGCTGGCACGCGCTTTGCTAAATGAGCACCATTCTTTCAACATAAACGAAACCGATCATGGAGTATCAAATAGACACAAAAGGCCAAACGCAACATACCCAACCGGGAATTGAGGACATCATGGATCCCGCACCGATTGTGATCCGAGAAAATTACCGGGGAAGCGGCAAGTTACATGGAAAAACAGCCCTGATCACTGGCGGCGACAGTGGGATTGGGAGAGCGGTTGCCGTACATTTTGCCCGTGAAGGGGCCGACGTAGCGATCGTATACCTGGATGAAACCGGGGATGCCCGCGAAACCAAATCGATGATAGAAGCGGAAGGTAAATCCTGCCTGTTAATTTCGGGAGATATCCGGGACGAATCGTTTTGCAGGGAAGCTGTGAAAAAGACGGCAGAGGAATTTGGCACGATCAACATCCTGGTCAACAATGCCGCCGAACAACATCCTCAGGACGATATCCGCGATATATCGGCCCAGCAGCTTTCCGACACTTTCTCCACAAACATATTCTCATTTTTCTATTTCACCCAGGCTGTGCTGCCGCACATGGTTGAGGGCGATACAATTATCAATACGACCTCGGTCACCGCCTATCACGGCAGTCCGGCACTCCTGGATTATTCCTCTACCAAAGGGGCCATTGTGGCCTATACCCGTTCGCTGGCCGGCGCGCTGGCCGAAAAAGGGATCAGGGTTAACGCTGTGGCGCCCGGCCCTATCTGGACCCCTTTGATACCTTCTACTTTTGATTCGGAAAGAGTCGCGAAGTTCGGAAAGGATACGCCGTTCAAACGGGCCGGTCAGCCTTGCGAGGTGGCGACGTGTTATGTGTTTCTGGCCTGTGAAGATGCGTCTTACATCAGCGGCCAGGTGTTACACCCCAACGGAGGCCAGGTTGTAAACGGCTAACGTGGTTTTTTTACGCCTGAGAGTGCGCTTTGTATACAATTAAGGAGGGTGACCTGCCGGTATGGTTTCGCAATATAGGCAGCCGGCAAGGTTTCCTCCGCCCTGCGCGCAGTCTCCTGGTCAACATAGGCGGTGAGGTAAATTACCGGGATGTCCGGCCTTATTTCCTTTAATTTCCAGGTAGTGTCTATGCCGTCCAGATCGCCTTTGATGTGGATATCCATGAGAATCAAATCAATATTTTCTTTACTGAGAAATTCCAGGACATCCATACCGTTGTCTGCTATACCGGCAACAATATATCCAGCCTGTTCCAGTGTTTCTTCAAGGCCCATAGCCTGGATACCTTCGTCTTCAACAATTAAAATACTCGCTTTTGTCTCTTTCATAACATGCGCTGCCGCTCACTGGACGGTCAGCCTTCTTCTGATAATGGAACTTCAAGTGTGAACCTGGTACCGCCATGGACAGACACTTTACATACCCCGTTGAGTTGTCGGGACAAAACTTTTACGAGCTTGATGCCAAATGAATTTGCCGGTCGCTCCCACTTTTGTAGATCGATGCCATGCCCATTGTCGACAATTTCAAGGCGCAGTTTGTCCTTTTTTTCCAATATTAATGATAATTCCGGATGTTCCACGCCCATGTAGGCATGTTTGAATGAATTCGTAATCCACTCATTGATAATAAGTCCGATGGGTATTGCCGAGTCGATGTTCAGTTTTTGTACTGATACCCTGATATTCATCTCAAGCTTATCCTCATACATCCCGAAGCTTTGCATGATGCTCTCTGCCAGGCTGGTGACATATTCCTGCATATCCACCATATCCAGGTTTTCGTGACTGTAAAGGCTCTTGTGCACCAACGACATCGCTTCAATTCGCTGCTGGCCGGCTTTCATACTTTCACGTGCATCCTCGTCCACAAGCCTGCCCGACTGGAGACTCAGCAAATTGGAAACCGTCTGCAGGTTGTTTTTAACCCGGTGGTGAAGTTCCTTCATCAGGGTTTTAAGCTTCTCCGACTGCTCATTGATCTTCTGGTTGTTCAGCTCCAGTATCCGGTTGTTGCGCGCAATCGTCTGATATTGTGCAAACATGAAAATAGCCAATAGCAGCAACACGCCGAACCCGACTAGTGCCAGTACCATCTCTCTGGATTTCACTTTGTTGATGGTAGCCAGCGTCCTGATCTGCTGGTCTTTTTTGTCGGCCTCATACTGCACTTCCAACTCGCTCACCTGCCGCACATTTTCCAAAACACGCAGGGAATCCCTGATCTGGATATATCTTGTATATGCATCCAAGGCATGCTCATAGTCCCTGGTAGGCTTCAACGCTTGGTATAGATAGCGGTTAATCTCCATTTCACGGAATGGATTTTTCAATTCCCGGCAAATTTGCAATGCTTCCAAAAGATATCCCTTTCCTTTCTCAGGTTCATTCCTGGCAAAGCAAACCTGAGACAGCCAGGTGTAGCTGTAAGTGAGGGATAGGGGTTGATTGTATTTTGTCGCAAGTACAATTGCCTTTCTGACGAAAAAAAGCGCCTTATCCATTTCATTCCTTTTCACGTAGGCTTGTGCAATGTTGTTATAGTAGCCGATCCTGTGACGCTCGAAACGCGGGGACGATTCCGCGATCTTAAGTGCTTCCAGATGCATGTCAAGCGAACGGTGGATCATGGCTGAGTCCTGCTCCTGCGATCCTAGTCCCTGCGTGAACATGGCTTTCAAGCGGGCCATTAACAGCATCGCAACTGTATCCCGGTTGGAACGTGCGGCATGCATCCCCTTGTCGACCGACGCGAATGCCATTTCATAATTGGCCTTCTCCTTATGAAGATTGCCAATGACTGCATAAATATTGGGGATTTCCGAGGACATTTTCCATTTTTCGGCATCCGACAACGCCTGTATCGCAAGCCTCATCGCTTCTTTGTGGCTGCCAAGCCGCCATTGAGCCTGCGCCTCATACCTTTCGCCCCTTATGATCGCCACTTTGTTACCGCTCCTGATACCCTCCTTTTTGATCAGCCCCGCGACGGTAAGAAGGGAGTCGGGCCAGGACGAAATATAGTCCTCCGCCTTCTCATACAAATGGGGCAGATTCACCGTTGCCTCCCTTTTCCCAGAAACAGCTTTTGTTTTTTCGGGCTTACAACCCGATATCCAACCCAGGGATACCGCAATGAATGACAAGAGTAAGAGCAGATAGTTTTTAAACATCCGGTTGATTACGCATTAAACAGCCACTTTTGAATTGCCTTTTCAAGTGTGTCTTTCAGTACCGGCTTGGTGAGGTAATCGTCCATCCCTGCTTCCAGGCATTTTTCTCTTTCTCCTACGACCGTCCCGGCGGTAAGTGCAATGATAGGGGCGTAGCGGTTGTTTTCAAGCTTTCTGATGCTTTCTGCTGCCTCGTAACCATTCATTTCCGGCATCTGGATATCCATAAAAACGATATCCGGCTTTGTTCTTTGATAGGCGTCCACCGCCTCCGAACCGTTGGAAGCCTCCACAATACTCACGTTGGGCAGGATTTTACCGAGCATGGATTTTACTAAAAGCATATTAATCTTGTGATCTTCTGCAATCAGCACGGTAATTCTTTTCGAACCATATCGGTTTTCTTTCGGACCTCCGTTTTCATTCAAAGAATGTACTTCGGCCTGTTTTTTGATACCCAGGCCGGACAAGGTAGAAAACAATTGCTGTATCTTGACAGGCTTGACCAGAAAATGTTGAATATCAAGCTCTTCGCGCACGGAAACGAGCATATCCTCTTCAAATGAATCATTCAGCAAAATAATAGGCTTCAATTCAAATTGATCTCCATCCAGCTTTCTAATCTGCCTGATCGTCTCGACACCATCCCAACCCGGCATTTGGCAATCCATCAGTATTACATCATAGTGCGGCCCATTCCTGAGGATTTCAACGGCCTGTTCCCCGCTTTGGACAAAGTCTGATGCGATGTTCTTGTTGCCGAGCATATCCCCCAGGATACGGCCATTGTTTTCACTGTCGTCCACGATCAGTATCCTCCGTATATCATCCACATTTTCCCATTCGAACTGGTCTTTGCCCTCCACCATCGAGAAAGTGACATCAAAGAAAAACGTACTCCCAAGATCGGGTGTGCTGATCAGCTGTAACTTGCTGTTCATGAGCCCCAAAAGGTTATTTGATATGGTAAGTCCAAGTCCTGTCCCTCCGAATCTCTTGGTTGTCGAAGAATCTTCCTGAGCAAATGCTTCAAAAATCCGCTTCTGGTTGAGAGGGTCAATGCCGATACCGGTATCACGTACCGAAAAGCGGAATGTATAGTCGCTTTCACTGACTTTCATAAAAAGCTCGATTTTGAGCTCAATCTCCCCCGTCACCGTAAATTTTACCGCATTACTGAGCAGATTGACAAGAATCTGCCTCAGTCTGATCGAGTCCGCCCAAACAAAGTGGGGAATATCGGCGGGGATATTCAGCAGCATTTCGAGGTGTTTTTGCTGGGCCTGATAGGTCACCATGTCGGCGACCTGGCCACAAACTTCAAGAAGGTCTGTCTTCTCAAAGGATAACTCCAGTTTCCCGGCCTCTATTTTCGAAAAGTCCAGAATATCGTTGATGATATCCAGCAGGGAGTTGGCCGACTGAAAAACCATCGACATATACTGTTGCTGGGTTTCGTCCAGTTTTGTCTTCATCAAAAGATCCGTAAATCCAACCACGCCATTGAGCGGGGTCCGGATTTCATGGCTCATATTGGCTAAAAACTCCGATTTCATATTATTAGCTGCCTCCGCATGCTCCCGGGCTTCCAGCAGCTCTGCCTCAGCCTTCTTCCTGATCGTAATGTCCCTTACAACAGACTGAATGATCTGCTCGTCATTGACATTGATGATGGTAAGCAGTAATTCTCCAATGAATGGATCCCTGTTTTCGCCAAACCTTTTGAAATTCCATTCGAAGCTATGACTGCCATTTGCATAGAGTAATCTGAGATGATCGCCATATATTTTCTTCCGCTCGTCCTGGCCCGGATCATTCAGGCCCGACAAATTACCAAGCGGCATTTGCAAAAGGGCTTCGGCGGAATCCAGACCGAACATTTTTAAAGCTGCCTGGTTACAGTCCAGGTATCTTTCTGTGTTGAAAAGGATTACTGCATCGCTCGTCGAATCATATAAGCTCCGAAACTTGGCCTCGGAATTCAGTATTTCTTCCTGAGCCCGCTTTTTTGACGTTATGTCCTGAAATGCCCCGTAAATTCGCAAGCAAGTTCCTTCCTTCATTTCAGCCTGCCCTATCGTTCTCACCCAAACTTCATTTCCTTTTGCAGTAACAAGCTGTAATTCAATATCCCACGAACTTCCTTTCGCGATGCCCTCATTGACAGCCTCGGTGATCATTTCCCTGCTTGAGCCTTCTTTATAAAAAGCGATGGCCCGGTCCAGGTCAGGCTCGAAATCCTCGTCTACCTCGTGCAATTCCTTCGTAATCGATGACCAGTAAAGCTTTCCCGTCCTCAGATCCAATTCCCAGCCGCCGATACTCGCCACCCTATTGGTCTGTTCCAGCATATCTTTGAACCTTTTCAGTTCACCTTCGGACCGCTTTCGGGCGGTAATGTCGCGCTCCACTGCAATAAAGTGCGTGCAGGTCCCATGATCGTCAAATGACGGTGTTATCTTTATATCCACCCAATACTGTTCGCCCGTTTTGCTGTAACACAAAACCTCCTCCTGGACGATCTTCTTCTGCGCGCAGCCCTGGTAAATTCGTTCTATCGCATCATAGTCCGTTTCGGGACCTTTTAGTAACTCCAACGGGCTCATGCCCTTAATATCTTTCCGGTTATAGCCGGTCTTTTGTTCATACGCTTTATTTACCCAGGTGATGTTGCCCTTGTCATCCGTAATCACAATGTAGTCTGTGGTATTGGAAGCAACGATGGCCAGTTCTTTCAATCTTTCCCTCGAATTGCGCAGCTCCGTGATGTCGTGGCTGGTCAGGATAATATTCCCGCTGCCCGGATCAACATTTGCGCAGGTGTTGCTCCATGTCCACTCCCCGTTCTTATTCCTGATCCGGTGTTCGACGCCCCCGGCGATGGGTTTGCCGGTTGCTACGGTTGCTTTCAGAGCCTCGTAGCAAACCTGAAAGTCGTCTGGATGGATAAATTGTGTAAATGACTGCCCTACCGTTTCTTCGACCGTGTAGCCATACATCTTGGTCCAGCTTGGGGACACATAAGTAAAGATCCCGTCCGCACTGATAATGAAAAGGACATCCTGCATATTGGTTACCAGTACAGACAAATCCTCCTCTACCTTCAGTTTTTTGGTAATATCGTAGCCAATGCAGAACAGCTCCGTCACAACCCCTTCGCTATTGGCTATGCCCGTAAATTCCCACATCGTGGTTTTGATGCCGTCGTCCGGCGATTGCTTTCTCAACCTGACCGGATTGGGCGTGCCTGCATTTGTAAAGCACAGATTTCCAGCACTCAGGCATTTTTCGACATCCTCCGGAATAATCCCGATTAGCGAAGATCTGCCCAGGATATCTTCACGTCTCAATCCATAAAATTCGCAAAAATAGTCGTTCACGTAAATGTAGTTCCCCTCCGCGCTGATGCCGATTACGTACAGGGACTTACTATTCAGGAAGGTAGTGTAAAGCTGGGTGTTCGTCAGGCCTCCGGGAATTTCTTCCTCCGCATCATTTTTTTGAAATCCGGATATGACTACCCGCTTTTTTAACTCTGTGTCAAAAACGGCAATGGAATGAACGATCAGACTGATTGGTCTGTCCAGATTTTCGATGAAAGTAACCTGGCCTCTACAAACCGAAGTGTCATGCCGGAAATGATCCGCTGCCTGGTCCCGATAACTCTGGAAGGCATGATTCAGAAGCAAACCGGTATACAGGTCTTCGTTTTCAGTTTTTTGGTGACCCGAAACCGTTTTGGCCAACTTCCTGTCGGCCCAGTACAGTTCCCGATCCGACAGATCCCAAATCAGCAGGCCATCTATCGCCGAATCCTGGACAAAATCAAAAATTCGCTCATCCTTCTGTAAAAATCTAATTAACGCTTTCCTAAGGATATTCATGGATTTAATTGCTCACTGATTAAAGGCGTCAGAAGGGGATTGGATACCTCCACAATATAGGTCTTTTGATTAGTTATATTATGATTGTAAATGTTTAGCTACGCCGCTTACCCAAAAACGCAAATAAATACTACATTGAAAAACGGTCGCCACTTTCACCGTCCAGAAAGAACAAATCCTTTCTACAGAACGATCCGTAAAAAGGATTTGAAAATAAATCTGGCAGCACTAAGCTTTCTTTTCCGGCACTTTCGCACCCTCTTTTCTCGCCTCAGACAGTCCAATTGCGATTGCCTGCTTCCGGGAAGTGACCTTTTTACCAGAACCCGATTTGAGTTTGCCTTCTTTTTGTTCGTGCAAGGTTTTCTCAACCTTTTCTCCCGCTTTTTTTGAATATTTAGCCATGACTGGAAAATTTACAGGGTTGATTACTTAACTTACTTTTTGTATCCTATTTCAAAAATGCGTTTGATCAGTACAAAATTCATACCATCGGAATGGCCTTTCTGTTCCGTGTCACGTCCCGTAAAATCTGTATTATGAAGCGATTAAATATTCTCTTTTGCCTGATATTCCTTTGGTCCGCACCACTGCGGGCCTTTACACAGCCCGCAACAGTACTGTTGAAAAACAGCACCTTAATAGACGGGACAGGCTCTGTTCCGAAGCAGAACATTGATATCCTGATTGCGGGTGGGCGGATCGCCTCAATCGGAAGGGGCCTGAAAGCAAATGGTGCGAAAGAGATTGACCTTACCGGCAAAACCATCATCCCCTCCCTGATCTGCGCACACGCCCATGTGGGTACGTTGAAGGGAAATTCCTCGTCGGCCGGAAATTACACCCGGGAGAACATCATGCGCCAGCTCAAGAAGTATCAGGATTATGGCGTAAGTTCAGTATTGGCGATGGGTACCGACCGGCCGCTGATCTTCGATGGGTTGAGGGATTCAACCGTTGCAGGGCAGCTCCCGGGAGCAAGGCTATTCTCGGCAGGCTTTGGCTTCAATGTACCGGATCCGAATCCGGGTTCCTGGATGAATCTTTTGCTCCGGCCGGCTACGCCCGAGGACGTCCCGGCTATGATGGATAAACTGGCGGCTGTCAAGCCTACGGTCGTTAAAATGTGGGTGGACGATCATGGTGGCGCACAGAAAATGAAGCCCGAGATTTATAAGGCCATCATCAGGGAGGCACACCAAAGAAATATCCGTGTTGCAGCACATTTGTTTTATGCCGAAGACGCCCGGGCATTGATTGAGGCCGGGCTTGATATCATCGCACACAGTATCAGGGACCAAGTGGTGGATGCCGACCTCCTCAAGAAAATGAAAGCCAAAAAGGTAATCTACATTCCTACTCTTTCTTTGGATGAATATCAGTTTGTCTATGCTGGAAATGTCAATTGGGTGCAGGACGATTTTTTTAAGGCGTCCTTGGAACCAGGTGTTTATGAAATGATCACAGATAAGAATTATGCCGAAAAGATCCGTAATTCACCAGACTATCAGCGCAATATCGCTGCGCATCAAATTGGCATGACGAACCTTAAGAAAATTCATGACGCTGGTATCGCAGTGGCGCTCGGAACAGACTCCGGTGCATTTCCAATTCGTACGCAAGGTTTTACCGAACATTTGGAAATGGAATTGATGGTACAGGCAGGGTTAACGCCACTGCAAGCGATTACCATCAGTACCCGTAATGCTGCTAAGGCTTTGAAAGTCGATGACGAATATGGTACATTGGAAAAAGGCAAGAAGGCTGATCTGATCATCCTCACTTCCAATCCGGAAAAAGACATCAGGCATTCAAGAAGCATTGAAGCGGTTTGGAAGGACGGCATTGAAGTGAGTAATGGGCCTTTAAGGAAATAATGTCTTGTGAAAGAATTGATGGCGGACCGTCCGAATCTATCCGAAGTCGTACTTTGGCACGTGGATTTTAGTAGGGTAGCTTTCAGCCAAATAGTTAAGATTTATACTGCAACATCAACCAGCTAATTCATGACACCCCCAATTCAGCCTGAGACATTCTTATTCAAGGATGACGGTAAAATTCCTAATAGTCAATTCCCTCTTCTGGTATATAAAAATGCTTTTCCGGAAAGGGGTTTAAAGGGCGCATCGTGGTTGGAAGGCTGGTTTGTAAAAAATAACTGGACGAACTCCTGGCGTAATGGCGTATTTACTTATCACCATTATCACAGCATTTCGCACGAAGTACTCGGCGTTTATGCGGGCAATGCCTTGCTGCATATGGGCGGAGAGCAGGGAGAGAAAATAAAAGTGCAGGCCGGCGATATTCTGGTGATACCTGCGGGTGTGGGCCACAAAAAGCTCGAGTCATCCGCCGACTTTGGCGTGGTAGGCGCTTATCCCGATGGGCGTGATTATGACATTCTTCGTGGCGAGCCAGGCGACAGGCCCAAAGCAGACCGGAATATTTCACAAGTACCTAAACCCGCATTTGATCCGTTGACCGGCGCAAACGAGGGATTGGTTAAATTGTGGGCTTAACCTTTTTATCAAACTAGTCAGTTCAATGGGAATAGAATTCAAAAGACTCGATCACATCATGCTCTGCATTCCGGAGGGAAAAGAACAGGAAGCCAGGGATTTCTACAGCGGCGTGCTGGGCCTCCCCGAATTATCAGATCTCGGATATCCGCTGCCCAATGGCGCAATCTGGTTTCAAATGGGTGATATTCAATTGCATATCCGGTCGGAAAAAGCGCAGGACCTATCTTCCAGACATCCGGCGTTTGAAGTAAAAAGCCTAGAAGCGGCACGCGCGGTTTTGGAGGAACATGGGATTCGTGTTTCTAACGAGAGCATAATTCCGGACCGGACCCGGTTTTCTTTCAGAGACCCGTTTGGTAACCGGATTGAGTTCATTGAAATGATCGCAAAAGAAAAGCGGGACTGAAAATGGTTTTCAGCCCCGCTTTTTTTCCTGACTACACGCAGGCTAGGTGACAATATCCGTGTAAGGATTGCTTATCGTCACCACTTCCTGGTTGATAAACTGTACCAGGTTCTCATTCAGCCTTTCTTTGTGGGTGATAAACAGACCGTGCGGGGCACCTTCATAGACAATGTATTCGGCACCCGGCAGCATTTCTGAAGTACGGTCGCTGCTGGCCTCAATAGGAACAGTTTTGTCCGATTCTCCGTGGATGATCAGAACAGGGACATCCAATAGCGATACTTCATTTCTAAAATCGATCGCGCTGAAGCTGCGGATGCACTGAGTGGTTGCCCTTCCCGACGCCTGCAGCGACAATATGCTGTGCCACTGCAATATTTCGTCACTTACCGCATTGTTTAGCAATGAATTACCGTAAAACGATTTTGCAAAGCCCGCCAAAAATTTAGGACGGTCTTCTTCTATCTGCTCCACAAACTCATCAAACATCTCCTGAGGCAGCCCCTCCGGATTGTCATCCGTTTTTAACATATAAGGTACTACCGAACTGATCAGCACGACCTTGGAAACACGTTCGCTGCCATACCTGCTCAAATACCTGACGACCTCCCCGCCTCCCATCGAAAAACCGACAAGCGTTACCTCGTTTAAGTCGAGCTCGTCGATAACCGCTTTCAGGTCCGCCGCCAGGGTATCATAATCATATCCGTTCCATGGTTTATCCGATTTTCCGAACCCCCGCCTGTCATAAGCAATGCACCTGATGCCATGCTTGGGCAGCACATTGAACTGATATTCCCACATTTCGTGGCTCAAAGGCCATCCTGAAATGAAAACGACCGGTTTTCCCTGTCCAACTTCGTGAACAAACAACTTTACCGGTTCACCTGTACTTCCTGTTTTTGATTCGATCAACTTCATAACATGCTGTTTTAAGAATAGACTTTGAATTAAACTCCTCATCCATTCGTGTAACATTGATGAGTGTGCGCATCACCTTTGCAAATTATCGTTCCAGCGCTAAAAGGCATGATGGTATACCATATACGGCGCAGATAGTTAAACAAAACCGTGGAAACCGTGCAAGACGGTCGGCAACCGGGCCGCTCGAGTGGCGGAGCATTATTTATTGAATGAAATCGCAAAAAATCGTATTTGGAAAAAGTAATCCTAAATTTGCAGACTCAACCGTTGCAGAACTGAACTTCATTTGATGTTAAAATACATATACGGGTTTTTGATTTTCATTGTCATTCTTGCCGCAATTACCGAAGTTGTCCTGAGACTGGCATTTGGCTTTTGCAACTCCCCTCTTTACGTTTCAGACCCTGATTTCGAATACATATATGCACCCAATCAGGACGTGAAGCGCTTCGGGTCCACACTTCGCACCAACCGGTTTTCTATGCGCAACGACGAGATCCTGCCAACGGACAGCCTCGTCATTCTGTTGATCGGCGACTCGGTGGTCAATGGGGGTAGCCTCACCGATCAGGAAAACATTGCTTCAACGATCCTCGAAAAACGATTTCAGAAAGATTTTGGAAAGCGGGTCAGGGTGTTGAACATCTCAGCAGGATCGTGGGGGCCGGACAATATGGCGGCTTACCTTAAAAAATTCGGGCTCTTCAAAGCGAAGCTCATGTGCCTTGTAACCAGTAGCCACGACGCCCACGATATCATGTCGCACCAAAGCCCTGTGGGCATTGATCCGCAGATGCCCAATAAGCAATATAAAGTGGCTCTGGTAGAGTTGTGGGAGCGTTATCGCTGGATCTTCTTCTACTATCTGGACACCTTTTTCTTCACTTCGGAAGTGCCGGAAAAAAATACCCCGGCTACCTCAAAAAATGACTCCATAAAAAAGCTGCCTGCCCACGAGCAGTCCGTAAAAGAAGAAAAACTGAATGATGCCGGTATCCGGAAGCCCGGTATCGGTTTCAATCCCGGCTATGAGCAGCTTTATGAAATGGCCCGAGCCAATGACATTCCGCTGTTTATCTATTTACATCCTGAAATCTCAGAAATCGATCTGGGCCATTTCAACGACCAGGGCGAAGAGATCATCGATTTCGCCAGGGAAAAAAACATCCGGCTGATCAACGAATTCAAATTCGGTATATCCAAGAACCTGTACAGGAAGAGCGATGTGGTCCATTATAACGACCAGGGACAAATATTCCTTTCGAATAACCTGTATCCTTTGTTTCAGGAATATCTAAAACTCCATCGCTAATGCGCATACTTGTTGTTCACAATCAGTTATGGGCACATTATAAGTCGAGGCTTTTCAGTGAAATCAACCGTGTCTTGAAGGAAAAGGAGCCGGACAGCGATTTTCTGGTTGCCCAGATCGCCCTGAACGAAGCAAGCAGGAAATCAATGCAGCCCGACGATACCATCCAATACCAATATCCTTACCGCCTCCTCTTCGACCGCAGCCTTGATGACATTGGCTTCATGGAAAGGCTGACTGCGCTGCTCAAGGTCTTTAATGACTACAAACCCACGGTGTTAAACATCACGGGCTATTCTGATTTCGCTCAGGTCCTTTTGATGTTCTACGCAAGGATCAAAGGTATTAAAGTGGTTGTGTCCTCCGAGTCGTCGCCGGCAGACCACGAACGTTCCGGCTGGCGCGAGGCTATCAAGAAGTTTATTCTTGGCAGGGCTCAGTCATTTTTCTGTTTTGGACAGTCATCCGCCGAATATCTCGAAAGCCTTGGGGTGAAACCATCCGATATATCTGTCCGTAATGCAGCAGTGGTGGATGAAGAGCTGATCCGCGAGAGATATGAAGCGGCTCAGCGGGACGACCTCACAGCGGGGAGCGACCTCGCCAGAAAATTTATCTACGTAGGTCGCCTGGCCCCCGAAAAAAACCTGGAAATGCTCATCCGGGCATTTGACCAGTTTTTAAAATCCGGTCAAAATGCCTTATCCTGGAAGTTGGTAATGGTTGGGGACGGCGATTCGCGCCCATCGCTTGAAAAACTTACAGAGGTATTGAACTTAACCAGCATGATCACTTTTACCGGCGGCTTTCCATGGTATCAGATCCCCGGCTGGCTTGCGAAAAGCGATGTACTCGTTCTGCCAAGCAAATCGGAACCCTGGGGGTTGGTCGTAAACGAGGCCATGATTTGCGGCATGCCGGTAATTGTTTCCGAAAAATGCGGTTGCGTCCCAGATTTGGTCAAAACCGGGAGGAACGGCTTTACTTTTGCACCTGGAAAACAATTCGAACTGGTTGCCGCCATGCAGTTTTTTGGAAAACATCCTGAAAAAATTGCTGCCATGGGGGCGGAATCGATGAAGTTGATCGCCCCTTTTTCATCCGCGTCAGTAGCGGCAGAAATGGTGGATTGTTATAAAAAACTGGAACTGGCTTAACGGGATATGCGAAAGCATTTACCCATTCATCATATCAACACATGCGAATTCTGAACATCTGCGCTTATACCTGGGCCATCGGCGGACCGGCGAGGATCATTTACGACCACACGACGGAAGTCCTGGCACAAGGTCACGATGTAGACATACTCAGTCCCATGACCCCCGGCGAGAAAATGTATACAGTGCCCAAAGGCGCACGCCTGATCGAATGCGCGCGGACGACTCCCATCAGCCATTTCTACCGGGAGTTTTCCGTGGATATGTACCGATATCTCAAAAAGCATATCCACGAGTACGATGTGGTGCATATGCACGGGATCTGGCATTTTGGTAGCCTCGCTCCTTTTCTGATCCCGAATACGGCGGTTAAAGTGATCACCATTCACGGACTGCTGGACAAATGGGCCATAGCCCACAGCAAATGGAAGAAGGATTTGGTAACCTTGCTTTATCAGAGGAAATTGCTAGGTAAAGCGGACCTGATCCAGATCAATAATACCGACGAAGAGGAAGACGTGATCCGGTATCTGGGTTACCGGCCAAAGAACATGGCGATTGTGCCCAATGGAATGAAGCTCTCGGATTATTCCAATCTTCCTGCCAAAGGGGTTTTCAGGGCAAAATATCAAATCCGCGAAGATCAGCAGATGATCCTCTTCATGGGACGCCTGAACATTAAGAAGGGGCTCGATCTGTTGCTTCCGGCCTTTCAACAGATTTGTGCACAGTTGCCGGACGCCATTCTTGTATTGGCTGGTCCAGATGACGGCTATCAGGCTGAAAATGAAACTTTTATCCAAAAAAATAACCTGGGGAACCGTATCAAACTGGTGGGAATGCTTACGGATACCATCAAGAAAGAGGCTTTTGCAGATGCTGACCTTTTTGTGCTTCCCTCCTATTCTGAAGGGTTTTCGATTGCAGTCCTGGAAGCAATGACATGCAAAATCCCGACACTTGTTTCGGACCGCGTTGGCTTCGGGGACTATATCCGAAAATATGAGGCGTCCTATCTGACACCTCTGACGAGTGAAGGCGTTGCGGCGGGCATTCTTAAAATATTGCAAGATAAGTCCTTCGCCCGGAAGATCGCAAATCAGGCCTACCGCATGGTAACTGAAAATTTTGACATCAAAGTAGTCGCCAATCAGTTATTGGAAGAATACAAGAAAGTTAGGAAAATCAACTATCTTTGAACATTGTAATCACTGCCAAAAGCAACTTTTTTTCCGTTTCACACTGGATATGATTGATTTATCTGTCATCATTTTGACACACAATGAATCCAAGCACATTGAGCGTTGTATTAAAAGCCTGCTTCAGATCACCGACAAGATTTTCATTGTCGACTCCTACTCCACTGACAATACAGTTGCCATAGCCCGAACCCTGGGTGCGGCGGTCATTCAAAATTCCTGGGTGTCTTACGCATTTCAGTTCAATTTCGGCATTCAAAACAATCCGTTCAAAACTGAATGGTTGATGCGGATGGATGCCGACGAATATATTACCACTGAGCTTGCTAACGAGCTGAACATGTCAATGAGGAGTTTTCAGCAGGACATTTCAGGGTTGTATGTCAAAAGAAGGGTCATTTTCATGGAACAATGGATCAGGCGAGGCGGATATTATCCGATTTGGCTGCTCAGAATATGGCGCAGCGGGCTGGGTGTCTGTGAGGAACTCTGGATGGATGAACATATCAAGCTAAGCAGCGGAAACACCGCTCAGTTACAGCACGATATCGTCGATCATAACCTGAATAACCTGACCTGGTGGACCCAAAAGCATAATAATTATGCAATACGCGAGGTAATTGATTTATTGAATATTAAATATAATTTTGATAGCAAGGAAACTGTAGACCCCAGTTTTTGGGGCAGTCAGGAGCAGCGAACACGGTTTTTGAAGGTTAAATATGCAGGCCTTCCACTTTTTACCAGGCCATTCATTTATTTCGGTTACCGGTATTTTTTTAAGGGAGGTTTCCTGGACGGGACCAAAGGTTTGATCTGGCACGTTTTACAGGGATTTTGGTACCGGTTTCTGGTCGACGCCAAAATATACGAGGTTTACCATCGGGTGGGCAAGAATAAAGACGAGATAATTTCGCATTTCAGGACAGAATATGGAAAAGACCTTAAGAACCCAAACCAATCTGTCCGGGTATAACAACGACTGGTACCAACCGGGAAGCTTTGCAAAGCAGCTTCTTTGGTATGTTGCAAACAGATTGTTCGTCAATACTTATTTACCCTACCCCTCCGCTTTCAAAATTGGGTTATTAAAAATGTTCGGGGCCAGGATAGGCCAGGGGGTTGTGATCAAGCCGAAGGTGAGTATCAAGTACCCCTGGATGCTGAAAATTGGAGATTTTACCTGGATAGGAGAAAATGTGTGGATCGACAACCTCACTTTGGTGACAATTGGATCAAACGTTTGCCTTTCGCAAGGCTGCATGCTGCTGACAGGCAATCACGATTACACCAAAAGCACATTTGATCTTTCGGTCAAACCTATTACGTTGGAAGACGGTGTCTGGATCGGGGCGAAAGCGATTGTATGCCCGGGCGTATCGGCCGGTTCTCATGCAGTGCTCACGGTCGGTTCAATAGCGACCGGCAAGCTGGATGCATACAGCATTTACCAGGGCAATCCTGCAAAATACGTTAAAACAAGAGAAATAAGCCGTTGAAAGTAAGTATTCTGACAGTTGTGTATAATGGCGCGAAAACGATCCGTCAGAGCATTGAGTCGGTCCTGAAACAGGACTATCCGGATATAGAATACATTGTGGTCGATGGCGGGTCTACAGATGGTACGCAGGAAATTGTGGTGTCTTACGGAGATCAGATCGCCCAGTTCGTGAGCGAACCTGACGCCGGAATCTACGACGCAATGAATAAAGGCATACAATTAGCAACGGGTAACGTGATCGGAATCCTCAACTCGGACGATTTTTATGCGTATCCCGGCGTAATCAGTGATGTCTCCCGGTTAATGAGTTCCGCAGACGTTCAGGCGGTATACGGAGATCTGGAATATGTCGATTCCTCGGATGAAACAATTGTTAAAAGAAAATGGATTTCGGGAATTTATAAAAAGGGTTCGTTTGTTAATGGCTGGATGCCTCCCCATCCTACTTTTTTTGTAAAAAAGGAGGTTTATGAAAACAACGGCAGGTTTCGCCTGGACCTGGGTAGCGCTGCCGACTATGAGCTCATGCTTAGGTTTGTACATAAAGCGCAGATTGGAATTGCGTACGTTCCTAAGGTACTGGTTAAAATGAGGATAGGGGGAGTAAGTAACAGCACACTGAAGAACAGGATCGCCGCTAACCGTAACGATCTGAAAGCATGGAAAATCAATGGTCTTAGACCGAGATTTTATACCTTATGGGTTAAACCGTTGAGAAAGATTTTACAGTTTATTTAGAAACACTTTTCGTAAAATTAGCTCTAAACCAGATAATAAATATTTTGATTATCAGTCATTTGCACATTTTAAATATTGAATTATTTTACGTCATTTGAATTAAATTTTGCATTCATCCACTTAACGCACTTCTTAACATCTTGCAGACACTATGGAATTAAAATTACCCCTACAGATCTTAAGCGAAGGAGACTTCAGTAATATTATGCATCATGATGTGTACCAATGCCTCCTCTCCTTCCTGATCGCCTGCTTCTTGTCGATCATTTCCATCCCCATTATCATCAATCTTTCTAATCTGCTTCACCTTACTGCCAAGCCAGGTTTCCGAAGCTCACACGAAACTGAAACACCTACACTCGGCGGTATTGCCATTTTTGCAGCCACTCTGATTGCCTATTTCCTTTGGCCGCATTCAGAGAACATCCTGGATTCCAATTTGATCAGTCTGGCAATGACCGGGGTGATCATTTTATTTTTCCTGGGTATCAAAGACGATATCCTTGCCGTTGATCCAACCAAAAAGCTAATCATACAGATCTTTGCATCCCTGATTCTTGTGGCAATGGGGAATTTCAAGGTGGATAATTTTTATGGGATTTTTGGCATTCATGGGGTTTCGGATTTCATCAGCATACCGCTTACTGTATTCATTTTCATTGCAATTATCAATGCGATCAACCTCATTGACGGCATTGATGGCTTAGCCGGAGGCATTAGTCTTATTGCTGGTCTCGGTTTTGGTATCTGGTTTATATTGAACGATCATTTTTCATTCGGTTGTCTGGCGTTTGCCATGTCGGGATCGCTGCTCGGATTTCTGCGCTTCAATTTTTCCAAAACCAGCAAGATCTTTATGGGCGACACGGGATCCCTGATAGTCGGTTACCTGCTATCTATTTTTTCCGTAGAGTTTTTGTCTCTGAATGTTGGTTACCTGCATGATCCTAGCGCCTATTTCAATGCGCCTATCATTGTGATGGTTTTGTTGATCGTTCCCATTTTTGACACCCTGCGGGTATTTATTGTCAGAATATTCAAAGGCGGGTCACCCTTTGTCGCAGACCGTAACCACATGCACCATATCCTGATCGATAACGGGCTGAACCACTTCTGGGCATCGTTCTCATTGTGGATGGTTACCGTCGTCAACACGGCGTTGTTTTTCACGTTCCATGGAGATATTACCAACACGGCCTCTCTTTATATTTACATTGCCATGTTCGGCGTTTACATGCTTTTCGCATACCTGCTCAAGAGACGCGTGATCGTTGTGAGGGAGAAAAAAAAATTGGTAAATAGTCCCTCCTTCAATAAAAATGACCTGCATTCTTCCGGCAATACCCTGCGGGATCTTAAATAATATGGTTCCTGCCTGGCCGGGCATCCCTTTATAATTCAGTGACTTTGTTCGAATGTTGTACCTTCGCGGAAAACAACTTGTCGAATAGGTATGAACAAGAACATTAGAAAAGAAGACGCTTTATACTACCATTCCAAAGGCCGTCCCGGGAAAATCCAGGTCATCCCAACCAAAGAAACCAGCACCCAGCGCGACCTTTCGCTGGCATATTCTCCGGGCGTAGCAGAGCCTTGTCTCGAGATCGCTGACAATGTAGAAAATGCATATTTGTACACCGCGAAAGGCAATCTGGTAGCTGTTATCAGCAATGGAACGGCCGTTTTAGGTCTTGGGGATATTGGACCGGAAGCCTCCAAACCCGTTATGGAAGGCAAAGGCCTGCTCTTCAAAATCTATGCTGATATTGATGTTTTCGACATTGAGCTCAATACCAAAAACGTAGACGAGTTTGTAAGGACCGTTAAAATTCTGGAGCCTACTTTTGGGGGTGTCAACCTGGAAGATATCAAGGCACCGGAGTGCTTCGAAATCGAATCCCGCCTCAAAAAGGAACTGAACATTCCGGTCATGCATGACGATCAGCATGGAACGGCGATCATCAGTGCAGCTGCGATGCTCAATGCGCTGGTCCTCGTCAAGAAAGATATTAAGGACATCAGAGTAGTTGTTTCCGGCGCTGGGGCCTCAGCGGTATCCTGCACAAAACTTTATATATCGCTCGGTGTCGATCCGAAAAATGTAGCCATGTTCGATACAAAGGGACACATCCATCATGGCAGGGCGGATTTGAACGAAATGAAAAAACAATTCGCAACAGAAGTAGTTTTCGATTCGCTCGCGCATGCCATGAAAGGCGCCGACTTGTTTCTGGGACTTTCAACGGCGGACATTGTTTCGAAAGAAATGGTAAAATCCATGGCGAAGGACCCTATAGTGCTCGCCATGGCAAACCCTAATCCCGAAATCCCTTATCCTGATGCCGTCGAAGCACGCGAAGATGTCATCATGGCGACAGGCCGGTCCGATTATCCCAACCAAGTTAATAACGTGCTCGGCTTCCCTTATATATTCCGTGGCGCATTGGATGTAAGGGCCACCGAAATCAACGAAGAAATGAAACTGGCGGCTGTACGCGCATTGGCAGACCTTGCCAAAAAGCCTGTTCCCGATATTGTTAACCTCGCTTACAATGAGACTAATATCGTTTTTGGGAACAAGTATATCATCCCAAAACCCGTAGATCCACGGCTTTTAACCACCGTCGCTCCCGCAGTAGCTAAGGCGGCCATAGCGACAGGGGTAGCGCGCAGAGTTATCACAGACTGGGACGCTTACGAGCAGGAACTTTCAAGCCGCCTGGGCCGCAATGAACAAATTTCACGGGTCATCCTGAATAAGGCAAAACTGTCACCAAAACGTGTGGTATTTGCCGATGCAGAAAATATTCAGGTTCTGAGGGCAGCGCAGCAAGTCCGGGATGAAGGTATTGCGGTACCCATCCTTCTTGGCAGCAAAGAAACCATCCAGCACTTGATCAGGGAAAGCAAGCTCGACTTGGGGGATGTTGCAATTGTAGACCCTAGAGCCGAGGAAAATGAGCATATCATTGACGTGTATGCTTCTAAATTATATGATAAAAGAAAAAGAAAGGGCCTGACCCCGATTGAAGCCCGGCGGACCATCTATTTCAAGAGCTATTTCGGATCGATGATGGTCGAAAATGGTGAGGCAGACGCATTTATATCCGGTTTGACACGCACTTATCCCGATACCATCAGGCCCGCTCTGCATGTGATTGGGAAACAGGAGGACGTTAATAAGGTGGCGGGTATGTACATTCTGCTCACCCCGAAGGGTCCGCTTTTTTTCTCAGATACCACCGTTAACCTCGACCCTACCGTTGACGAAATCGTCGAAATTACAGAACTGACTGCCAAAGCGGTGGAGAGGTTTAACATTCAGCCCCGCATTGCGTTGGTGACTTATGCCAATTATGGCAGTGCAGGCGGAAACGACGCCGAAAAAATGAGAGAAGCGACAGCCATATTGAAGAAGAGAAATCCTTCCATGATCGTTGAAGGTGAAATGCAGGCGCATCTTGCATTCAACACGGCTTTGTTAAAAGAAAATCATCCGTTCAGTGATCTGGCAGATGGCGGAGCAAACACGCTTATCTTCCCAAACCTCTCGGCCAGCAATATTGCGTACAATCTATTAAAAGAAGCTGCTGAACTCGAAACGATCGGGCCGATCTTATTGGGTTTGAAAAAGCCGGTCCATGTGTTGCAGCTGGGCAGCTCTGTGCGCGAGATTGTAAATATGGTGGCGATTGCCGTTGTGGAGGCACAAATGCTGAAATGATGTTCAAAAATAGATTTTCCGGCTTTGGTTATGGTACTTCTTTTTATAACCAAAGCCGGATTTCTGTTGCAACGCTTTCCGGTCTGCCGAAGCCGGCGATTGGATTTTCTCCTCCCCGCAGGCCCCAGACGGGGATTTTTCTTTGTTGGCAGTGCTACGTACGCTCAGCGATTAGGGTAGAAAAGAGGCAAAGAATCAAGGTTTGAAATTGACCAAAGCCGCGTTATAAAGCGGCGCATGGATCTCTTTCAGTTTACTCTCCGGAAACTTCACCACTTTCCTGTCATAAGTCATTAACCCATTGATCTCGACCTCTACGTCGGTTGTCTGCGTATAGACTGCGGCAGATAAACCCTTCTTAATCAGCGGCTCCAATCTGGCAATAAACGATGCATAACGAGCATAGAGCTCTTCCTGATTCTTGAAACTTTGATATCCCCAGTTGTCTTTTTGTTGCCAGGTGTGCTGATCTACGGGCAAGCCTAATCCACCGAATTCGCCCAAAACAATAATCTGCTTAGCGCCGAAAATGTCCGGGCGCGGCATTACCGGTGCAGGATAATTATGCATATCGATAATATGACCCACAGGGTAAAAATTGCCGCCGCTCGCACTGTTGACCAGCCTTGTCGGATCATATTGCATCGTCCAATTGGTAATCTCCTCCGTTTTAAACTGCCCCCAGGCTTCATTGAAAGGAACCCAGACTACGATTGAAGGAAAAAAGCGGTTCGCATCGATGATTGCCTTCCACTCTGTCCTGTAAATGGCTTCTGACTCGGGAGTACGGTCCCTTTCCGTTTCGGCGCCCGTAATGCCTGGGCGTTGTTCCCAGTTGTTACCCATATCGCCGCTCGGCATATCCTGCCACACCAGCATTCCGAGCTCATCGCAATAACGGTACCATCTGGCGGGCTCCACCTTTACATGTTTCCTAATCATATTGAAGCCCATTTCCTTTGTTTTCAATATGTCAAATTTCAATGCTTCGTCGGTTGGTGCGGTATACAGCCCGTCGGGCCACCAGCCCTGGTCAAGCGGGCCATATTGGAACAAAAACTTGTTATTCAGAGTCATCCTCTGGACACCATTCATATCGGGCTGCATAGCGATCTTACGCATTGCAAAGTAGCTTTTCGCCTCGTCGACCACCTTGCCGTTTCTGGTAATAGTCACCGTCAGGTCGTATAGAAAAGGAGTAGAAGGTGACCAGAGTTTTGCGTTATTAATGGTAAGCTCCACATCGGTTCCAGGCGCTGCTTCCTGCTCCGCCACTTTGTTTGTCCCGTCCCAGGCTACTACCTTTATTTTATCACTCGCTCCCGGGTTTTTAATTTCAGTTTGAACACTTAATGTCTGCTTGTCAATGTCGGCTCTCGGCGTCAAATTGGAAATATAACTCGTCGCTACAGTTTCGAGCCAGACAGTCTGCCAAATTCCCGTTACCGGCGTGTACCATATACCATGCGGATTTTTGATCTGCTTGCCCCTGGGTTGAGGACCGTCGCTGCTCGGGTCCCAAACTTTCACACTGATCTCTTGCTGCTTCTTTTTGACCAGTAAATCTGTAATATCAAATGTGAAAGGGTCGTAACCGCCTTGATGCGAGCCCGCAGGCTTTCCATTGACAAACACTTCGCACTTCCAATCCACTGCCCCAAAATGGATTAATACCCGCTGGTCTTTAAGCTTTGGAGAAAAATCAATAAGTCGTTGATACCACAGGATACTATCCTTACCTACTGTGCGGCCCACTCCCGAAAGCGCCGATTCCACTGCAAATGGCACCAGTATCTGGCCGTCAAATGTCGCCGGTTTAGTATCGCCGGTACTTTTGGGAACGATCGAGTAACTCCAGAGCCCATTGATGTTCTGCCAGTTCTGCCTTACCAGCTGCGGCCTGGGATATTCAGGATGGGGGTTCTGCGCAACTACCTTATCGGCCCAGGGTGTGACAATTTTGCCTTCTTTGACCTTCCACACACCCTGATTTGGAGCTTGTGAAAATCCGCTGAGGCCCGCTGCTAAAACTCCTAATAAGAGGATTATTTTTTTCATCAAGTTTTTGGTTACTGAAAATTTGAACTGTTCATTCTAAAAAGTACGGGCGGAAATACCTATACTGTGATATCACCGATATATACCTCGTTCGATGCGGTTTTGACATAGTAATTTGTCTTTTAGTTTCTAGATTTGGTCCGTCACTCAAAACCTACCAAGATGAAGATTGTCTGCCTGTTGCTGTTGTTCACATTGTTTCACTCTGCCTCCATTGCCCAGGATCCCGGCAAAATCACCTTGGTCATTCATGGCGGTGCCGGAACCATTACGCGGGCCAACATGACCCCGGAAAAGGAAAAAGCTTACAAAGAGGCGTTAAATCTGGCCTTACAAAAGGGTTACGAAGTGCTCAAAAGAGGTGGTACAAGTGTACAGGCGGTGGAAGCGACGATCCATGTGATGGAGGATTCCCCGCTTTTCAATGCAGGAAAAGGCGCCGTTTTTACACACGACGGGAAAAATGAAATGGATGCGGCGATCATGGAAGGAAATACTTTGAAGGCCGGGGCGGTTGCGGGTGTAACCAACATTAAGAACCCGATCAGTGCTGCTATTGCAGTGATGGAAAAATCGCCGCACGTCATGATGGCCGGACCAGGAGCTGAAAAGTTCGCAAAAGAGCAGGGACTTGAAATAGTTGATCCCTCCTACTTCTATACAGAAGCCCGTTACAAAACGCTGCAAAAAGCAAAAGAAGAGGAGAAGATAGAACTGGATCACGATGCAAAACAAGAAAAGGAAGTTAAAAAAGGCCCGAAAACCGGTGCGCTAAATCTCGAGGACCCTATTTTTACTGAGGGTAAAAAATTCGGTACTGTAGGTTGTGTAGCATTGGACCAGTTTGGAAATCTGGCCGCAGGAACTTCAACCGGAGGGATGACCAATAAAAGGTATGGCCGCATTGGCGATGCCCCAATTATCGGCGCCGGTACTTATGCCAACAATGCCAGTTGCGCGGTATCAGCCACCGGACATGGTGAGTTTTTCATTCGTTCGGTTGTAGCACACGACATTGCTGCCTTGATGGAATACAAGGGCTTGACTGTAAAAGACGCTTCCGATGAAGTGGTTATGAAAAAACTGGTGCAACGTGGAGGCGAAGGCGGCGTAATCGCTTTGGACAGAAACGGCAACATCGCCATGCCATTCAACAGCGAAGGAATGTACCGTGGTTACATCAAAAGTGACGGCAAAAGCGAGGTGTTGATTTATAAAGACTGAGCGATTATTCGTCACATGAGAAGTCACCGTGCAAATTTCCATTTTTTATCTATCTGTGACCGGTTACTTAATACAAATTCTGATGCTCCGGACGTTCTGATCTCAGGTCAACGACTTTCCTTTTCGATACTATGAAATCAGTTTACAGAATCCTTCTGTTGATAACGCTTCTCCCACAGTTATGCCTTGCTACCCATTTGAAAGGCGGTGAGATTATGGCATCCTACGTTTCCGGGCAGACTTATCATATCAAGGTCCGGCTATATCTGGACAAGAAAAACGGAGAATCAGCAGTTGCTGCAATGACCGAAGTCTCGGTCTGTACGGGTGACGGCAATACGCTGAATATACCCAGGACTTCCCTAACGCCGCTTACTGGCAGTGAGGGTTTAGTCGTTTCGGACTATGATGCACAGTATACTTTTGCGTCCGCCGGAATATTTCAGATTTCTGCCGCGATAGACAACCGCTCCGCCAACATACTTAATTTACCCAATTCAGCACTGACATCCATGTTTTTATGGACAGTGGTTGAGACACAGTTCGGAAATTCAACTCCGGTAATGCCCTACCTGTCCTTTGAAGCAGGTGTGCGCCAGGTATTTTCGGTTGATCTGAAACCAACCGTCGCAGATGCTGACAGCGTGAAAGTTAGAGCCTATAGACTTAGCAAGGGATCTCCGGGAACTTGCGGTGTCAGAATGCCTGACCATACTTATCTTTTTCCTAATGAAATCAGCAGTACGGGCACTTTTAAAGTGGACGATGCCTCTAAAAAGTTGATTTGGAAGGCCCCGGAAATAGTTGGCAGCTACTCGTTTGCAATGGTTGTCGAAGAGTGGAGGGACGGTATCAAGATATCTGAAAGTTACCGCGAGGGAACAATCACGGTGACGGACAAGCCCGGCCCGACAGTCGAAATTCCCCCATACGAATCTGCCGAAACCGGCAACCCCATCACATCCGTTCCCGATGTAGAATCGCCCGAATTATCGATGGCCATCGAAGCTTATCCCGTTCCTACCCAGGATTTTGTGACGGTGAAAGCATATAGTAAAACCCGCGCGGTGATCACACTCCAGCTGATCGATATGAGTGGCCGGATTATTCGCGAAACCTCTAGTGGCAGCCCGGAAATAGCCGTGCAGCAGCAGTTTGATATGCGCAATCTTTCCAATGGTATATACATCATCAAAGCCAGTAATGCGGTCGACAGGGTAACTCAGAAATTGATCCGCTGACGTACGAAACTAGCTTTCGGAGCCCTGCTATGAGGAGTTTGAGGGGATGGGACTTTGTAAGGATAAAAGCCTACAACAAAAAACGGAATGTTATCAGGTTGCCATTGATCGATCCTAATGGGCGTGTGATCCGAGAGACTGCCACCAGTTCACCGGAAATGATTGCCGAGGAGTTTGATGTTCGTAACCTGCCAAAGCGAATTTTGTCTGATCAAAGCCAGCAATTCCTTCGGCTCGGCTTCTCAAAAATTAACATGCTGATAGTGTCCCGGTTGTGATGGTATAAACCTGAACTTGTCGTCTTATGAATGTATGGTTTTACGGGAGATTCGCCTCGCAGACCATCCATAGGTTAATTATAATCATAGAGAAACGGCTGATCTCGCGACCAGCCGTTTTCTTTTGCTCCCATTTTCAATTTCCCAACTGACCTCCCTTGACATGGGTGTCCAGGGCCGAAATTTTATCCTGGAAGAGCCTGTTTTTCAAAAGCATTTCCTTGATCATCGCTAAATGCGTATAAGTGATCATATGCCCCGCATTGTACAGAAAAATGTACTGGGCCCGTTTACTTTTAATGTGTTTTTTAGCAAAATCAATATTGGTTGGGTCAGCGATCCAGTCATTGCCGCCTTGAATTACCGTTGTCGGAACTTCAAGGTTGTGCCAGACTGGAATCAGCTTTTTCAGCTCGTCGGAATGACTGTACTTTTCCGCAGTTGCGGTGTTGAACTCTCCGGGCAGAAATAACTGAATAAATGCATTCCTGCCCCATTTCGAGAACCAGTAGAACTTCTCCTTGTCGGGGTCAATCACCGGCGATACCATAATCAGTTCTTTCACCTGCTCGGGAACCATGGACGCCAGCTTCGCAGCAATGGGTGCCCCGTAAGACCTTCCCAGAACCGTTACCTTTTCGTCGCTTTTATTGAGCGCAAAAATGGGGAGCAATGCATTGGCCTGTGTTTCGATAGAAGTAACAAATCTTTTCTTTTTCAATCTCGACTTGCCATAGCCTACCCTGTCGACAGATACAATGTGAAACTGCTTCTGTAAGTCTTCATCATCCATTAAATTCATGTAACCCCATAGCGACCCCGGGGCACCATGTATGAGGAGCAGCATGGGGAGCGTGTCGGCGCCTGTACTGGCAACACACAGCGAAAGCGTGTCATTCCTGATGATCTGTTCGGTTGGTTTTACTTTCCTTTCAGCATAATGCTTTCTTACTTGCTTGGCGGAAATAATATATCTTGAGAAGCAGGAACTCAGAGAGGCTGAAAGGAGCAAAAGCAGGAATGCGGACCGGACGAACTTAAAACTTAACATACATCTCAGAGAATGTCACTCTATTTTATAAATTCACAGTATATTTCAATATACGATTTTATCAGGCAAAAAGGTAAAACTTTTGTAGTTTTTTCGAAGAAAGTACCCAAACCAAATTTTTCCCATCGATTCTTTGTTGCCTCTAAAAAACACCATTAGCTACAATTTGACTTTATAGTCTAACACTACTCTTCATGACAGCTGACCACCAAGATCTGTTTTTTCAACGCCTGACCGGGCAAAACGAAATGTATCGTTATAAACTTCCTTCCAGGCAGGATGCCGGGAAGTTTATTCAGAACCTGATCAACTTCTTGTTTCCGATAAGCCAGGATTGTCCCAATTGTCCTACCAAAGATCTTGCCATGCAGTATGCAGTCCTCAGAAATGATCTCAGTTGCATGCTACAGCCACTATTACCACAAATAAAGCGGGACAAAGAGGTGATACTTGACGAGATTTTTACCCAGGTCCCGTCCATTTACGAAGAATTACTGATGGACGCCAAATCAATTACTGATAATGACCCCGCATCTGTTAGCATTGAGGAAGTGATATCGGTTTACCCTGGATTCATGGCAATTGCCACTTATCGATTTGCACATTCATTTGCAAAGAGCGGGATTCCCCTCCTGCCACGTATGTTAACCGAGTTTGCGCACAGTCAGACGGGAATCGATATCCACCCCAACGCAGTGATTGGACATTCATTTTTTATTGATCACGGGACTGGCGTAGTGATTGGCGAAACAACGCACATAGGAAACAATGTGAAACTGTATCAGGGGGTAACACTGGGGGCAACACACGTTTCTAAATCCCTTGCTTCCCGTAAACGCCATCCAACCATTGAAGATAATGTGGTGGTATATGCCAATGCAACGATTTTGGGGGGTGAAACCGTGATTGGTCACGACTCGATTATTGGAGGGAATGCCTGGCTGGTGAGAAGCGTACCTCCATTTTCGCAGGTTTATCACCAAAGCAAAATAGAGATACGCCAGCACTCAGGCGCAACACCTGTTACATAATGCTCCGGATAAACCTCCGGATACCTTCCATGTAAACAGGCTCAGCCTGAGAAAAAGCATAACGCGGCTGGGTCGTCATCGTAATGCTCACAAAGCCATAAGTGAGGCACCACCATTCATAATAAGTTTTAGTAACCGCCTCGCCCGACTTAGGCCGAAGGCTTGCTATCATCTCCCAAACCGGATTTCCTTTGATACTCATGGCCTGGGAATAAGCCTTTTTGGAGTCGCAATAGGCGCCGTCGAGGTTAAACATGACCTGGAAAACCTCGGGATTCTCCACCGCAAAATGCCATATGCTTTGAGCAACCTCTACCAGTTGCTTCTGAGGATTGCTGAAATGTCCTTTTATTTTAACAAATTCTGCCTGAAGATAATCGAAACCTTCTATTCGGATCGCTTCCAGAAGCTTGTCTTTACTATCGAAATATTCGTAAATAATAGGCGGGCTATATTCAATCACTTCAGCAATTTTGCGAATCGAGACAGCCGTCCACCCGTCCTCGCGGGCAATGTCTTTGGCTGTTTTAACGATATCCGAACGTACCTGGATTTTAAGTCGTTCTCTTCGTTCAACTATTCCCATGCTACAATGTATGTTATGATTGATTCAGTAGATATGTTTCCAAATATAATGATATAGTGCTTATGTCTCAAGAACATACGACCGCTAATTTGTAAAAAGTCTTCTAAGTCCAACTATTCCTGTACTACAAATGGCACCAGTCATATACAGGCACAGATTCAAAAATTTTGTTCCGAAAAAACTTTTTTCCCAGCCAAAAAATGGCTAATCGTTTTTACGGGCAGGTGCACTTTTTTCTATCTTCTCCACCAATCTGTAATTTGACTCCTGGGCTCTCACTTTCCCCTTCGCATCTTCTGCGATCCTTAAATTATTCTGATAAAGATCTAATCTGACCGATTTCTGGTTGTCGTTTGCGTAGTTCCTGAGCACAAGCCGCATCTGGTTTTTCAGGTTTTCGTCGAGTATGGGGAAGCAAATATCGATTCTGCGGTGCAGGTTACGGTGCGTCCAGTCGCAGGATGTAAGAAAGATCTCATCACTTCCTCGGTTCCCAAAATGAAAAATCCTCGTGTTTTCAATATAGCGATCGACATGACGGCTTACCAGGATGTTGTCGCTAAGCGAGGGCAGGCCCGAAATAAGGCCGCAGCTTTCACTGACAATTACATGTACAGGGACTCCGGCTTGCCCGGCCTGGTATAATTTATCAATCAAAATGTGATCTTGCAACTGATTGATTTTAATCGTTATAAATGACTTTAATCCGGCATTACAATTGGCGATTTCCCTGTCTATCAGGTCGAGCAACCTTTTTTGAAGGTTAAATTGAGTAACCTGCAAGAAGTTAAATGGCAGGTACTTGTATTTTTTCGGTTCGTCTTGTGTAGATAAATACCCAAATAAGAGTTCAAGTTCGTTGGTAAGTTCTCTATGGCTGGTGAGTAAGGCATGATCGACGATTTCTCTGCTGGTAAGCCGGTAGAAACCGCCAGTTCCCAAAAAAGCGTATCGCTCCCACCCCTTCTGCACTTTTCTTTTAACCAGCGCCATCTTAGCATGCACTTTCAGCCCTGGTAAACTCAGAACAATCTTAACGCCTGCATCCCGCATTTTTCTGGACCATTGCAGGTTCTCCTGGACATCCAATTTGGTATTCAGCTCTACATAGGTGGTCACCCTTTTCCCATTTCTTGACGCGCTGATCAACGAGTTGAGAATAAATGAGTTGGGGCTAATTTTATACAACGAAACATGGATTTCCCTAACATGCGGATCCACGGCAGCTTCATTGAAAAACCTGACGATAGGTTCGTATGACTGATAAGGCAAATGCAGCAACTGGTCTGCTTTCTGAATAGAGTCAAATACAGAAGTACTTTCGTCGAAGCCAGTATTTTGAATGGGCCGCTGATAAGGATAATCCAATTTTCTGCTTACCTGCGGGAATCTTGCCAGGTCCTGCATGAAGATGTAGTCACCCCGCTCGTGAAACTCATGCATGGGAATAGCCACCTTGTTCCCAAGATATTCACGCATATAAAGCGGCATCCCCGATTCATAAAAATATTGAAATGGCTGCACAAAGTTTCTTTTCTCCAACTGCTTCAATATCCGCTGCGCAATCTGCATTGGATAATCGTCCTCAATCGAAAGTTCCGTTTCACGTTCCACCCGTATGGTATAACTTTCCAGGATGGTATAGCCGGGGAATAACAAAGGCAGGTTCTCCCGGATCACATCTTCCATAAATGCAACATGCCGCTTACCTTCAAGGTCAGGCAACTCCAGAAATCTGCCGAAAGGCTCAAAAGGGACGTTTACAGAGGCATACCAGTCTTCTTCCGAGTCTTCGCGATGTTGTAGCCTTACTGCAAGATACAATTGCCTAGACTCAAAAACTGGTGTTTTGGAAACTCTTCTTGTGTCCAGAAAAACAGGCTGCAGATAGCGGAACAGCTTATCGACAAAGAATTTCCGGACGAATGACAAGTGATCCGCGGCGAAGGGCTCTCGGTAATACAGATGAACTCCTTGCTCCAGCAAAGAAGGTAAAATACCGGATACCAGGATATCATTAAACTCAGTAAGCTGATTTTCAACCGTTTCGTAAATGTGTTCCAGCAAAGATTCCGGAAAAATATTCAGCTTGGTCCGAATATCGTTGCTCACCTCGCCCATTGCCAGAAGATTCGGAATTCGAACTCGAAAGAATTCCTCTGTCTGATAAGCGTAGATCCCAAGAAAACGCAGGCGCTCCCTCACCGGTACCGTTTCATCATTTGCTTCCAGCAATAATCTGTAATTATTGGACAGCCAACTCAGATTTGTATCAAAGTAAGGATAGGCTACATCGATCATAGCGTGTTGAAAAAGATTCGAAATTTGCTACAATATAAATACATTTGATGGGTAAGAATATAACTTTACATCACAAAAAAATAACATTGTGCGATTGCCGTCCGACGTTATATTGGCAATCAAAATCTTAATTTCATTGCTATGCGTTATCAATTATTGGGCCGGTCAGGTTTGAGGGTATCCGAAGTTTGTCTCGGTACTATGACCTTCGGAAAAGAATGGGGATGGGGGGCGGATAAACATGAAAGTTTTAAAATATTCGAAACATTTGCCGGGGCAGGCGGAAATTTCATCGACACAGCCAACCGGTATACAGAAGGTTCTTCCGAAAAGTTTGTAGGGGAGTTTATCGAAAGTGATCGTGACCATTGGGTGCTGGCCACCAAATTCACGCTGAAAGACCGTAATGATGATCTCAATTTTGCTGGTAACCATCGGAAGAATATGATGCGTTCGGTTACATCCAGTTTAAAAAGATTGAATACCGAATACATTGATCTGCTTTGGGTTCATATGTGGGATAATACCACACCTGCGGAGGAGGTAATGCGAGGGCTTGACGACCTGATTTCCAGAGGATTAGTTCACTACGTTGGTATTTCTGATACGCCGGCATGGATCGTCTCCCAGGCAAATACCATCGCTGATTTCAGAGGCTGGAATGCTTTTGCGGCCATTCAGTTTGAATATTCGCTGTTGCAAAGAACACCGGAAAGGGATTTGATACCGATGGCCAAAGCCCTTGATCTGGCCGTTACCCCATGGGGTGCAATCGGAGGAGGTGCACTGACTGGAAAATATCTGAGGGGAGAAAAAGGCCGTGTGCCCGAAAACAGCATCCGAAGAAATGAGCACAGTAGCATTATTGCACAAACTGTGGTGGATGTCGCCAGCGATCTGGGTGTAACGCCTGCCCAGGTTGCCATCAACTGGACACGGCATCGCGACCAGGTGATGATACCAATCATCGGGGCGTCCAAGGAAAAGCAATTGTTGGATTCTCTTGGCTGTCTTAATTTCAAAATCCCTCAGGAAGCCATGGACAAGCTGAACGCTGTGAGCCAGATCGAGCTTGGCTTTCCCCATGAATTTCTGAAATCCGACGGCGTGAAGGAGGAAGCCTTCGGTGGGCTATTCGAAAAATTGGATAATCACAGAAATTGAATTTCGGCGGTCGGTGCTCAGTGAACCGACCGCCGAAATTTTACTTGCCCCAAACGTCCGGTGCAAGCCTCCATGCACTCAGGCTTTCCACCTGTGATTCGCTTACGTAATGATGCTCCAATGCCGTTTCAATCAATGCATTGTAATTGCTGATTGTACTAAGCCTGACATTTTTCGCCTTAAAATTATTCTCAGCGACCTCAAATCCATAAGTAAAAATCGCTACCATTCCTGCCACCTCTACACCTGCTTCGCGCAATACGTCGACCACTTTCAGGGAACTCCCTCCGGTCGAAATCAGATCTTCCAGGATGATCACCGATTGTCCTTTTTCGAGACGGCCCTCGATCTGGTTACCCATTCCGTGTTTCTTTGGCTCGGGTCTTACGTAGGCGAATGGAAGTTCGAGCAGGTCGGCAACCAGGGCCCCCTGGGCTATACCACCGGTAGCCACGCCCACCACTGCCTGGATATGTGGGTATTCCTTTTTGATGAGGTCGGCAAGCGCCTTCTTGATAAAAGTCCTGGTATCAGGATATGACAGGGCTACCCTATTGTCGCAGTAAATCGGTGAAAGCCAGCCGGAGCTCCATTGGAAAGGCTTATCGGGACTTAGTTTGATCGCCTGCGCTTCGAGGAGCAGTTCCGCAATTCGTTTGGTAATATCCTGGTTATTCAACATCGTTATGCTTCGGATTCTTCTTTTTTATTGTGATTAGTAACTAATAATTTGTCAATTCTGCTACGGTCCATATCGACTACCTCAAATTCAAAATTCTTCCATTTGAACTGTTCCCCCACCTTTGGAATATTTTCGAGGATATGCAATACAAATCCGCCCAAAGTGTTGAAACCCACCAGTTCACGTCGTTCGGTATCCTGGATGTTGATACTAAAATATTGCGAAAAGTCATCAAAAGGTAGTTGCGCGTCGACCAGGTAGCTGCCATCTTCCCGCCTCACAATTTCTGATGCTTCTTCGATATCCTCAGAAATGTCCCCTACCAATGCATCCATGATATCATGCATTGTCAATACGCCTAAAAGACCACCATATTCATCTACGATAATCCCAAAATAGACCCGCTGTTCCTTGAACTTTTCAAGCGCCTGGTAGGCCCTGTTGCTTTCGGGCAAGTACACAGGGTCACGAACTATTGCATTCAGATTGGCCATTTGCGCCTCTATATCTGTTGCAATAAGGTCTTTTACATACACCAGGCCGACCACATCGTCCACAGTTCCTCTGCATACAGGATATATCGAATGCCTGGAGTCAAAGATCTTGGATTTATTTTCTTCGACAGAATCTTCCAGGTCAAGCCACACAATCTCCTGACGGTTGGTCATCAATGAGGTAACCTTGCGATCTCCGAGCTGAAAGACATTGTGTACGATCTCCTGTTCAATTTCTTCAAACACACCTCCTGAAGTACCTTCCTGGATTAAACTCTTGATTTCTTCCTCGGTAACAGAATTCTCACTTTGCCTGATATTCAGTATCTTAATGATGAGATCACTCGAAAAGCCCAAAAGGCTGATAAAAGGTGCGGTTATCTTGGAAAGCAGGTTCATTGGCGTTGCCATTACTTTCGAAATCGTTTCCGGGTTTGCCATCCCAATCCGCTTGGGCACCAACTCTCCCAATACCAGCGACAGGTAAGTGATGAAAACCAATACAGTCCCAACAGCCAAAGAATGGCTATATGGCGTCAGAATGGCAATTTTCGCAATCAATTGTTCAAAATCAGCAGTGATATTGTCACCACTGTACATACCTGTCAAAAGCCCTATCAGTGTAATTCCAATCTGTACAGTGGATAAAAACCTTGTCGGCGAGTTGGCCAGATTTAATGCTGCCTTGGCACTTGAATCTCCATTTTTTGCAGCTGCTTCAAGACGCGATTTTCGGGAGGAAACGAGTGCAATCTCGGACATGGAGAAAATACCATTGAGAAGCACAAGAAGTAGAATGATCAGGAGTTCCAAGAACTTTTTATTTGATACTAATACAAATTTATCAATAATAATCTCTGTCTAAACTAAACTCTTTACTTAATTTTGGCATCGATTCACGTACCATTTGAAAAATGACCATTTTTTTTGACGACCGTCCATTCAAAATTGTACGGACCAATCAGCTCACTGCAGCTACGGCACATTTCGATCATATTGTCGATCTGAGACTGGAAAAGCTGCAAAAGAGCATGCTTCAAGGGCATACGTTATTTCTCAACTCGACGGTTACTACAGCTTTCCAGGTAATTCAGCTTCTGGAAAAACAAATACCTACAGAAATGTTGTCGATCACGATGGCAACAAAAGAGAAATCAGAAATTGAAGCTAAGATCAAAGGATATTACAAGGTAATCAAAGCTGCCGGTGGTATCGTGGTTAAAGAAGGTAAATGGCTCTTCATGTTCCGGCGCAAAAAGTGGGACCTTCCAAAGGGAAAGCTGGACAAAGGAGAAAATTCCAAAGCTGCCGCTGTCAGGGAAATCGAGGAGGAGACCGGGGTAAAAGCAGCGATACGGGGGAAAATATGCACTACCTGGCACACCTACACCTTAAATAACAACCGCATTCTGAAACGGACCAAGTGGTATCTTTTTGATTGTATGGATGATTCAAAAATGCAGCCACAGGCTGAGGAACAAATTGAAAAGCTGGAATGGTATGCCCCGGCAGAAGCTAAATCGCTTCTTATCAATTCATATAGCTCTATCAGATATGTCGTCGACAGCCTGAATAAGCTGCACAATATCAAAGAATCCTGATTTAAATCTCCTGATTTAGCTTGTCCAATTCTGAAAGAGAGTAAGGCAGAAAGTCGTCGACTCTTTGTCCATACCTATGCAGATCGCGGATAATACTGGAACTGATGGGTGCTAGATTCGGCGAAGTGATCAGGAAAACCGTCTCTATCTCTTCATACAAGTACCTGTTAACCTGTGAAATGCCATTCTCGTATTCAAAGTCGGTGGTATTCCGGAGGCCTCTCAGCAGGAAGGTTGCGCCCAGTTCCCTGGCAGTGTGGGCTGTAAGGTCTTCATAGGTAATTACTTTCACATTCTTTTTCTCAGAAAATGTTTTCTCAATCATTTCCTTCATCACATTCAAAGGAAAATACCGCCTTTTGGTTGCGTTGTTGCCAATGCCGATGACCACTTGGTCGAAAAGCCGCAGCCCTCTCAACACGATGTCTTCATGCCCTTTGGTAAAAGGATCAAAAGACCCCGGAAATAATGCTACGCGCGTCATATATAGGTACGCTATGATGATACAAGATATGTATTGAACAGGCCAAAATAGCGGTGGCCAGGTACTTCGGCGCATTGACTGCTGTATTTCAGCGTGCTTGGTCTGTTGCCTACCTGCAAATTGGGAAAAAATCTTGAAAGCTCCTGATAGGGTTCGGATGAAGGGGTGATTTCCCCATAACAAAGAATTTTCATCTCCTCAGGTGAGAAGTTCAGCTGACTCAGTGTAAAAAGAATAATATATGCGAGCTCCTGTACCTGGCCGTATCTGAAACGGTTACAAAGGATCAGTTGCTGGCTTTCGGTTACAACCAACGTAAAATGGTCTTTCTCAAAGTAGAGTGAACCAATCCGAAGTTCCTGGTGCTCCACGTGGCTAACCAGCGCGCCAATGATTAATGGGCCGGTCAGGTGGTAAAAAGTGATACTTGAAGAACCGAAATGATTGATGATCCAATCGTACCATATTTCCGGAACACTGAAAATATTATGGGCATGGATCAGTGGCAAATCGTGGAAAAGGACTTTCTCATTTTTCGGCACAGGCATTCCCAGCGCAAAAGACAAATAATCCTGAGTAGATTCGCTGTCAAAAATAAGATCCGGTACAAGGCTGAAAGCATGTGAGTTGACAGCGATCCTCACGTTTTTCCAATTGGCTGAGGACCAAAGCATATGCCCGGCAAAAATCCTTTTCAGTTTTTCAAAAACCTCATCCGCACCCAACGCAGTTTCAAATCCGTAATCTTCCAGCCAGATACACTCCATGTTTTCATCCCGGACGATGCACAGCCGTATCCGTCGCTCATCGACCTCGATACATAATGTACAAAATGGGATGCTGCCCGAGTCAAAAGAACTGTCCCCAACCAACAACGTGGGGATGATTTCAATGACGTGATTCTCAGAATTTGCCACAGTTAAGAATTAAAATTGCTTTATTGACCAAATTGCGACTTTTGGGCCGAAATGTAATGATCCATATTAAAAATGTCCGGAAAGGAATTGGCTAGTGAAAATATCCTGTGAAGCTGGTCTTTCCCGAACCTGCCCATATCTTCCCACTTCATGAAACAGACCTCTTCGATAAGCTGGCCTTCATCTGAAATCTCCGGGTCCCTGCCTTTGGTTAATGTTCCTGCATAGGAATCTATATTAAAAAACATTTCAACCGCATGCAAAGGGGAATGGATATGTTCATGTACGAAAAGCAATCTGCCGACTTTTACCTCCAGTCCAGTTTCTTCCTTAAACTCCCGCTCCAACGCCTCCACTGCTGTTTCGCCGAAAGTAACGCCGCCGCCCGGAGGGCTCCAGAAATACCGGTCCTTGCCATAAAGAGAATGATTGACCAGGAGGATGCGGTCGTTTTCAACGCAAATCCCGCAAACGCGCAAGCGTAAGCTACCCCCGTACAAGTTCCCTATTTCATCATTTACAATTTGCAAGCACGGATTTTTTAAGAGGCAAAGATAACCATCCCGACATAATTGGCAAGCACCTCTTAAAAGTGCAAGGGCCTGTGAGGTTTCAAATCGCCTCACAAGCCCTGGGAAAAACAGCGGAAATGAACAGTCTCAGAAATAAGGGCTTCCTGAGATATAGCTTTCAAGCGTGCTGATATGCTCCTTCTGCTCATGAATAATAGCGGAAACGATATCGTTGATGGATATGATGCCAACCAGGGTGCCCTCACGGTTAACCGGCAAGTGACGAATGTGCTTATCTGACATAATCTGCATACATTCTTCAATTTTCTGGTCCGTTTCGACAGTGATGACATTGCTGGTCATCACTTCTCTGATCAATGTATCCCGAGACCCTCTGCCCTGCAGGATCACTTTGCGGGCATAATCCCTTTCGGAAAAGATGCCAATCAATTCGTCATCTTCCAGTACCAGAACCGCACCTATATTTTTTTCAGCCATGAGCTCGAGGGCTTCAAAGACTGTGTTGTCCTGCGTGACGGACCAAATCGCGTTGAAAGGCTTATTGCCCATTACATGTTGTACCAGCATAGATGTCAAAGGTTGGGAGTTGTAAGATATATGAATCCTAATATAGTGAATTGACGCATAAAAGTCCAATTAATTCTGAGTATATTTTTGTGTTTAGGCCCTGGTTTTGATTTTAGTATTCGTTACGCTAGATTCGTTACCATGGATACCGATAAAATTCTGCCTTCTCAACTACTTCGCAAAAAATTCCCTTTCAAACCAACAGAAGGCCAGTTTCGGTTTTTCGAACAGGCAAATGATTTTCTAATCGAAGAAAAGGGGCTGGAACGATATAGGGATTGCTTTCTTCTGAAAGGTTATGCAGGTACGGGCAAGACAACCATTATCAGCACCTTAATTAAAATCCTCCCCAATTTCGGTTACAGGTCTGTGTTGCTCGCGCCAACCGGGCGCGCAGCGAAGGTGATGTCTGGTTATTCTGATAAAATTGCATTGACCATACACAAGAAAATTTACAAGCAAACGGCCGACTCTTTTTCAGGCACTTTGACATTTCAAAGACAAAAAAACTATCATGACAATACGTTGTTCATTGTAGATGAGGCTTCGATGATCACCGACGAAGCCGATTTCGGAAGTCGCAGCTTACTCAATGACCTCATCGAATTTGTTTTTGAAAATCCTGGCAACAAGCTCATGCTTGTCGGGGATGTCGCCCAGTTACCGCCCGTGGGCAGAGAGCTCAGCCCCGCGCTGGATAGGGAATATCTTGAAAAGACCTATTACATGTCAGTTTTTCAGGAGGAATTGCGGGAAGTCATGCGCCAGGATGAACAATCCGGGATTTTGTTCAATGCTACCCTGCTCAGAAACCAGCTCGTGGCCGAGAAGCCTGAAGTTCAAATCACCACGCGAAGCTATAGGGATGTGTTTAAAATGACAGGCGAAAGACTAGAAGAAGGCCTTCGCTATGCATATGAGAAATATGGACAGGAAAATGCGATTATTCTGACGCGTTCCAACAAATCGGCCGTCCAGTACAACGAGTACATCCGTCGGATCATTCATTTCTCGGAAGAGGAGCTGGACGCTGGCGACAGGCTTATGGTAGTACGTAACAACTACAATATTCTGGACGAGGATTCGCCGGCAGGCTTTATTGCAAATGGTGATTTCGTTGAATTATTAAAAATCAGAAAGACGCAGGAGATACACGGCTTCCGTTTCGCAGATGTGACGCTGAGATTGAGCGATTATGAGAAACAGCCGGAATTTGATGCGAAAATCTTCCTGGACACACTCCACTCGGCTTCTCCGTCCATGTCATCGGAGGACAACAAGAAATTATACGAAAGTGTTTTAGAAGATTATCTTGATATCAAATCAAAAAAAGAGCGGATTGAGGCTCTTCGAAAAGACCCGTTTTTAAATGCATTGCAGGTCAAGTTTGCGTATGCCTTAACTGTTCATAAAGCGCAAGGCGGCCAATGGAGCTCTGTTTTCATCGATCAGGGCTATCTACCTGAGGAACAAATCAATACAGAATTCATCAGATGGCTGTATACGGCAATCACCCGCGCAACCGACGAAGTTTTCCTGATGAATTTCCATCCTCACTTCTTCAAATAACCCATTGAGTGGCCAACCTATTATAGCGACGCTTCCGACACGGAAGCCCTTTGAAGCCGGTCATTAATCGCGAGGCCAAGGCCCGTCATGGGTACCCATTCCGCGTAGATCACGTCGATATGCAGGCTATCCAATTCTCGGAGATACGAGAACAGATTATGAGCAGCCTCCCGCAGATTACCTGAAGGGCTTAAAACCCGCTGGTATTTTTTATCGATATGATCAAGATACTTATCAAATAAAAGGTATCCGGAAGTTCCACTCGGATGGCTCGCTATAGAACCGGTTCTCTTCAAAAACAATGGCTTTCGCGGCGCATAATGGCTTTTCAGCATACCTGGTGCCTTGGGGTCTGATGAAGAATGTGGCATCAGAATGACCTCGCCGATCACTTGCCGAATCTGATCGACTTCCAATCCGCCAAGCCTGTAAATAGTAGCTTCATGATTTTCGAAACCTACAATTGTTGACTCGAGGCCCACTTCGCATTCGCCACCGTCCAGTATATAAGGAATCTTGTCGCCCAGCTGTGTATTGACATGCCCTGCATTTGTTGGGCTAATGTAGCCGAATGGGTTAGCGCTCGGCGCAGCCAAAGGGAAATCGAGCTGGCACAGTAAATCAATTAGAAGCGGATGCTTGGGAATTCTCACGGCAACGGTATCCAATCCCGACGTAACCAGGTCCGGAATGACTTGTATTTTGGGCAAAAGCAGCGTAAGCGGACCAGGCCAAAATTTGTCGGCCAATTTCTGTGCTTTCTCGGGAAATTCAGAGACATACTGCATCACCTTTTCGATGGAGTCAGTATGGATAATGAGCGGATCAAATGCGGGCCTGTTCTTTACCTCAAAAATAGACAGCACCGATTTTTCATTTAATGCATTTCCGGCTAGCCCATAAACCGTTTCCGTCGGTATAGCTACCAGTTCACCCTTGATCAGAAACTCTTTTGCAATATGGATATCGCAGTCTATTTTAGCCAAAACCGTCTGTAAATGATAAAATGCAAAAATACGCTCGCGGACATTAAATCACGCATATTCTTTTTTAGATTGTTTTTAAATAACCTGGAAAGTCGGTTTCAAAGACGCCGGTTACACAATCCCTGTTTATATTTATTGATCAAATAATACCATCTCAAAAACCCTTTAAATATGTTTCAAATCAAAGAACAACCTGCCGTTTTTGATGTCGTGATCGTCGGCTCAGGAGCGGGAGGCGGAATGGCGGCTTACCAACTTGCGAAAGCGGGTGCCAAGGTTGCACTTTTGGAAGCCGGCGGATACTTTGATCCGGCTGATCCTAAATATATTACACAGTTGAAGTGGCCCTATGAGTCGCCAAGACGCGGCGCGGGCAATCATCGCCCATTTGGGGATTTTGATGCGGCATGGGGAGGTTGGGAAATTGAAGGAGAACCCTATACCCGCAAAAACGGTACGCAATTTGACTGGTTCAGATCTAGGATGCTCGGTGGACGTACCAACCACTGGGGAAGGATCTCCCTGCGTTTCGGCCCCAAAGATTTCAAAAGAAAAAGCATCGACGGCCTTGGTGACGACTGGCCGATCGGTTACGACGATGTAAAACCATATTATGATAAAGTCGATAAGCTGATCGGCGTGTTCGGAACGGTCGAGGGTATGGACAATGAGCCTGATGGTATTTTTCTTCCTCCTCCAAAACCGCGTTTGCATGAGCTCTTTATTAAACAGGCCGGTAAAAAAACCAATATCCCGGTTATCCCGTCGAGGCTGTCCATTTTGACAAAACCGATCAATAACGAACGCGGTGTTTGCTTTTATTGCAGCCAATGCTCCCGCGCATGCCAGGCTTATGCCGATTTCTCAGCTTCTTCGGTACTATGTATCCCGGCAATCAAAACGGGGAACGTCACATTGATCAACAACGCGATGTGCCGTGAAGTAGTGGCCGACCCGGTGACAGGTCTCGCTACCGGCGTGTCGTATATTGACCGTGAGAAACTGACGGAACATACCATCAAAGGCAAAGTTGTTGTACTGGCAGCCAGTGCTGCCGAATCGGCAAGACTTTTGCTGAATTCGAAATCAGAACGTCATCCCAATGGAATGGCGAATTCGAGCGGGGTGGTGGGTCACTATCTGCACGACTCAACAGGCGCTTCCCGTGGGGCTTTCCTCCCGCATTTAATGGACCGCAAACGGTATAATGAAGATGGTGTCGGCGGTATGCACGTGTATACCCCTTGGTGGCTGGATAACAAAAAACTTGATTTCCCACGTGGTTACCATATTGAATACGGTGGCGGAATGGGAATGCCAAGCTACGGTTTTGGTTCTGGCATCGAAAATCTCAATGGCAAATACCCAACCAAGGCCGGGGTTACGAAACCCGCCGGTGGATATGGTGCGTCGCTGAAAGAAGATTACCGTCGTTTTTATGGTGCCAATATCGGTATGGCCGGTCGCGGCGAGGCTGTGCCGGATTTCAATAACTATGCGGAAATTGACCCTAACGTGGTCGACAAGTATGGCATCCCCGTGTTACGTTTCCATTACAAATGGTCTGACTACGAGATCAAACAGGCCAAGCACATGCATGATACTTTCGAAGAAATCATTCATGCCTTAGGCGGCATTCCAAATGGTGTAAAACCTGGCGCAGATACCAATTATGGTATTGCAGCTCCGGGTCGTATTATCCACGAGGTTGGCACCGTACGGATGGGCGACGATCCGAAAACTTCTGCCCTCAACAAGTTCTCACAAGCGCATGACGCGAAGAACGTATTTGTTGTAGACGGAGGGTCATTTGTTTCCCAGGCAGATAAAAACCCTACATGGACGATTCTTGCCTTGTCCATGAGAGCGTCGGAGTACATAATTAATGAGGTTAAACAAAAGAATATTTAACGTTTGAACATTGTTTCAAATCATCACTATATGAAACGTAGAGATTCACTCAAAGCATTAACCCTAAGTTCTCTGGGCATTACGGCGCTTAGCCCGCAGGTTGCCCTGGCCGAACAACGGGACCTTGAAATGCAGTCGCCGCCAGAGACTCCCCTTAAAATCCCGGGAGGACGGACAAAAGAGGAAGCTATTCGTGATGCCAAATTGATGAAAGAGAAGTTTTTTACCGCGGCGGAACTCGCCACGGTAAAAGTGCTTGTTGATATCATTATCCCGGCAGACGAAAAATCAGGAAGTGCCTCGCAGGCCGGTGTGCCCGACTTTATCGAATTTATTGCCAAAGACATGCCGCAAAATCAGACGCCACTTCGCGGCGGTTTGACGTGGCTGGACAGGGAATCCAATAAAAGGTTCGGTAAGATATTTACGCTGGCAACGAAGGCACAGCAGATCCAGATCATTGACGATATTGCTTATCCTGAAAAAGCCAAGCCCATTTACAGCCAGGGTGTTGCTTTTTTTAATTTAATGCGTAACCTGACCGCATCGGGTTTTTACACCTCCAAAATCGGCATTGCCGATCTGGGCTATATGGGCAATACGCCCAACGTATGGGAAGGTGTTCCTGCGGACGTATTAAAACAATATGGATTAAGTTATGATTGAATAAAAACCAGTTATAAAACAAAAAACCGGCACGGGAGCCGGTTTTTTGTTTTAATAGAGTTTCTGACGTTGCTGTTTGACAGTCTCGTCGGTCAGGAACTCATCGTAACTCATCAGTTTGTCCAAAATACCTTTTGGTCCGATCTCTATGATTCTGTTTGCAATGGTATGCACAAACTGGTGATCATGGGAATAGAACAATAAGCATCCCGTAAAGTCGATCAGCCCGTTGTTCAATGCGGTGATCGATTCCAGGTCGAGGTGGTTGGTTGGGTCGTCGAGCACCAGGGCATTAGCACCCGATAACATCGTTCTGGATAGCATACAACGCACTTTTTCCCCTCCCGAAAGGACTTTCGCTTTCTTAAGTGATTCTTCACCGGAAAAAAGCATCCGGCCCAAAAATCCACGAATAAAACTTTCGTCCTTCTCTTCGGAGTACTGCCTGAGCCAATCTACCAGATTAAGGTCAACGTCAAAAAATGGTGTAGGGTCTTTGGGGAAATAAGACTTTGTAATCGTCACGCCCCAGGTATAAGAACCTTTGTCAGGTTTCTGAATCTCATTGATAATATCAAAGAAGCTGCTGATGGCATTGACATTCCGGCTCACGAAAGCAATTTTATCCCCTTTGTTGATATTAAAGCTTAGGTTATCAAAAAGTTTGGTACCATCTTCAGCGGTTTTGGCCAACCCTTCTATGCGCAGCAGCTGGTCACCTACTTCCCTGTCGGATTTAAAGGCGATGTAAGGGTACTTGCGGGAAGATGGCTTGATATCGTCAATGGTCAGTTTCTCCAGAAGTTTGGCGCGGGAGGTTGCCTGTTTGGATTTGGAAGCATTTGCACTAAACCGGCGGATAAATTCTTCCAATTCCTTGCGCTTGTCTTCAGACTTCCTGTTGGCATCCTGCCGTTGCTTCAGTGCCAGCTGGCTGGATTGGTACCAGAACGAATAGTTACCCGAAAACATCTGAACTTTGCTGAAATCGATATCTACCACATGCGTACACACTTCATCGAGGAAATGTCTGTCGTGGGAAACGACGATGACCGTATTTTTGAAATCAGCCAGGAAATTTTCCAGCCATAATACAGTCTCTACATCAAGGTTATTAGTAGGTTCATCCAATAAAAGCACATCGGGGTTACCAAAAAGCGCTTGCGCCAGCAAGACGCGAACTTTATCGTTGGAATTAAGGTCCCCCATCACCGTGTAATGCTGATCCTCAGTCAGGCCCAGTCCACTAAGCAATTGTGCTGCTTCTGTTTCTGCTTCCCAACCATTCAGGTCAGCAAATTCAGCTTCCAGCTCTGCTGCCCTTTCTCCGTCTGCATCCGTAAAGTCCTCCTTTTCATAGATGGCTTCACGCTCCTTCATGATCTTGTAAAGGCGTTCATGGCCAAGAAAAACGGTATCCATTACAGTAAAAGCATCGAATTCGAACTGGTCCTGCTTCAAAAACGTCATCCGCTCGCCAGGGTTCATGCTGACGTTTCCAGTTTGGGGCTCGAGTTCCCCGGAAAGTATTTTAAGAAAAGTAGATTTCCCCGCGCCGTTGGCACCAATCACACCATAACAATTCCCTGGGACAAATTTTATATTTACTTCGTCGAATAATACCCTTTTGCCGTATCTCAGCGATACGTTCTGAACCGTAATCATCTTACTAATTGATTATTAATGAATGAGAGCGCGAAATTACAAAAATCGGGCTGATTTAGCATATCTGATTAAACTTAAAAGCAGCAAAGCAGACCTTACGTGGGCCTGCTTTGCTGCTTGATTGTCCCTCAAAGTATCAAGGAATAACACGCAATGTATGTGCGCCTTTTCCAACACTTATTTTTGCTCCTTGTTTTTTTAGCGTCGGCGCCTCTCCTTTTGTGACGGTCCAGAATTCAACCCCACCATTTCCCAAACCGTATTCCAGATATTCAAACACCGCTACCGCCAGATTCGAGCCATCTTTATCGAAAGCTACACTTTGAGGATAGATACCTTCGAAAGGATAGTCCGAAACTTTGGTCAACGCACCGGTTGGCGCTATTTTATATAAAGATAGCGACGCTCCTGACCCGGCACCTGGCTCGGTCCATGGCGAACCGCTTTTTGCCGCATTAACGGTCACCAGGGTAGAGCCATCCGGGCTGATGGCAAAAGACCCGGTGTTCGTGCCGACTGGCACCTGACTTACCACTTTGTGTTCTGCCGAACCATCCATTGAAAAATCAACGACCAATATTTCACCGTCACCGGCCCCTTTTCCCTGGGTACCCTTTGTATCCAATACAAAATAATGCTTACCGTCATTTGAAAATTCCCCAAAAGCAGGCTCCGCCCCTACTTTCACCGGCTTGCCGACCATTTCCACATTTTTAAGTTTCCCCGCTTCACGGATTACTTTGTACAAGCCCACTTCGTTCGACTTATCCAGGGTGAAAGCAATAAAATCGCCCGAAGGATGCCAGGTAATGTCTATGATCTTATTGGCGGTATCCAGTGCGGCAGGCAAATTCAGAAAGCGGGCAGGCTTACCATCCGGGCCAGCCTCAATGAATACCAATTCTTTACCCGTCTCTGTGGTCGACAAGATCAATTCATTTTTGTTTACGTCGATAGAAGTGGGTTTCTTTCCAACCGGAAAACCGAATTTGGCTTTTGGAGCGGCGAGGTTTGTGATGTCAACCACAAACAGTTTCTCGCCTGCAGGGAATTCCTTTTGAATGTCTTTATATTCAGCCACACCGTCCTCCGGCTTAATACGGTTCTCCAAAACATAAGCCAGTCCACCATTTACAGGCACGGCCAGAGTTTTAGAGAAGCCCAGTGCTGAATTGGACACCAAGGCGGTCCCCAATCCTTTGCTGCCTCTTTCAACAGGAAATTTGATAGTGGTAAGCTGATCTTTTGATGTGTTGTCCCTTAATAGCTTCCCATCAACAAGTGCCGAAGACGACATATCGCCGTCGGAAATAACAACGAGGCCGCGGGCATTGAACATGATAGGTGATTGGGCGTAGGAAGAAACGCATCCCAAGACCGCCAAACCAGCGAATAATGCAACTTTTTTCATAGAAAAGAATTTTAAGTTTTAGGTGGTTTGAAAAATGAACTGAATATTAAAGGAAACCTTGTACTGCGAAAGTGCGGTACAAGGTTTCAGACATAAATGGCAATATACAATAAAAAAAGAAAACCCCGAAAGCAATGCTCACGGGGCCAAAACTCCTAGTAGAAAAATTATGCCGCTGCCAGCGAATTCACCAATTTGGCTAATTTCGATTTCTGGTTAGAAGCTTTTTTCTTATGGATAATATTTTTCTTTGCCAAACGATCCAACATGGAAGACACAGTTTTATAAACTTCCACTGCTACTGTCTTGTCAGTCGTTTCACGCAATTTCTTGATGTATGAACGTGTAGTTTTGTGCTGGTAACGGTTACGCAAACGTTTGGTTTCGTTCGCGCGGATTCTTTTTAAAGCTGATTTATGATTTGCCATTTTGTATGAATATTTTTCTATTTTTCATTTCGGTCTGCAAAAATAGAAATTGCTCGGTGAAAACCCAAACTTAGCCTGAAATATATTTAATAAACCTCATTTCCGCATTCTCTGAACATCCGATGACAAATATTCTTCGATACGGCTTTCCAGCTCATTGTACGGAATATTGCTGTGTAATTCTCCTTCAACAGCAAGGGAAATCTTACCGGTCTGCTCCGAAATCACAATCACAATTGCGTCGGTAGCTTCGCTCATGCCCATGGCTGCCCGGTGCCTGAAACCCAATGAGGATGGAACATCCACGCCGTCGGCAACTGGCAACACACATCTGGCCGCCTTCAGAACGCCGTCTACAATCACAACCGCACCATCATGCAATTCGCTATATTGATTAAATAAAGATACCAGCAATGGCTTCGAAACGCGGGCATCCAGCAGCTCTCCGGTCTCCACAAATTTAGTAAGGTCATCCCGTTTATTGACGACGATCAAAGCACCTGTGAAATTGGAGGCAATGGTTTTGCTAGCATCTACAATTTCTCTGAGGTTTTTTACTTTAAGGTCCAAAGCCGAACTTCCCATCACTTTCTTTAGGAGACCATTATTTGTATAAACCGTCGATTTTCCTATAATCAGAAGAAAACGCCGGATTTCCTGCTGAAAAATCACAATCAGCGCTACTGCGCCCACTCCCATAAAATATTGTAAGATCGCCGTCAAAAGGCCTAATCCAAGTCCTTTGACCACCAGATAAAACACGTATACAAATAAGTACCCGAGAAAAACCCGGCTGGCGATGCTGCCCCGAACAAGTGTATATACCTGATACAGAAGAACTGAAACTAAAAAAACATCCAGGACGTCAGCCCAATTGATGTTCAGGAAACCCACACGCATAAGAAAATCAATATTATTTCGCGACTAAATTACTATATTAATTCATACAACTGCCAGCCGCCATCCATAGTTTTATGGCTTCTATGGCAGGCTTCACATCATGAACCCTCAGGATGTTGGCCCCCTGCTGTAATGCCAGGGTATTCATCACAGTCGTTCCATTCAATGCTTCACCGGAGGTAATGTTAAGCGTTTTATAAATTGTCGCTTTCCTGGATATGCCAGCCAACACCGGATAACCCAATAGCTTAAATTGGGACAACGACCGCATCAAATCGAAATTTTGTTCAATTGTTTTTGCAAATCCAAATCCTGGGTCGATGATCAGATCAGATACTCCCAGAACGCTCAATGCTAAAATTTTTTCGCGCAAATCTTTCAGGATATCAGCAATCAGATGATCATATCCTGTCAGTTGATTCATGGTTTGCGGCTTGCCTCGCATGTGCATTAGAATGTACGGCACCCTTAGTTCTGCGGCGACCCCGTACATATTACCATCGAGCGTACCACCTGATACATCATTGATAATCGATGCCCCTTTTTTGATTGCCCGCTTTGCAACTTGCGAACGGAATGTATCCACAGAAATAATAATATCGGGGAAATATTTAGTGAGTGGACCAATAGCCGACTCTACCCTTTCCGATTCTTCCTCTACCTCAATATCTTCCGCCCCTGGCCGTGTTGAATAACCGCCGATATCAATGATCGTTGCACCCTCATCCAACATGATCCCGGCCCTGTCTGCCACCTCCTGGTCAGACTTAACCCTGCTACCTGAATAAAAGGAATCCGGGGTAACATTTAGAATTCCCATCACAACAGGGGCTGACAGATCGAGTAGCCGGCCCCGGATGTTGAGCGTTTTTTTGTTAACTTGCGCCATCGATTTAGTCAATTTGCACGACTGAAAATGTCAATAATCTTGTCTTCATTACTCTGGAAGCAATAAACTTTTATTAAACGGTGAAATCCACAGAATCGGAATATCAGGAAATCATTCAGTATTGCCAAGATCTTTTTACCAAAAAAAATGAGGACTACGGAACATCCTGGCGTATTCTCCGGCTTCCCTCCATTACCGATCAGATTTTTATCAAGGCCCAGCGCATTCGCACCATTCAGGAAAAGGGAGTACAAAGGGTAAACGAGGACATATCATCAGAATTTATCGGAATTATCAACTATTGTGTGATGGCACTTATACAAATAAGTGCCACAGAAGGTAACGCAGGAATAGACGATAACGACCTGCCCAAACTTTATAACATCCAGGTGAACGAAGTGAAAGAGCTTTTGTTTAATAAAAACCATGATTACGGCGAAGCCTGGCGTGACATGAGGGTCAGTTCAATGACAGATATCATACTCATGAAGTTGCTGCGTATCAAACAGATTGAGGATAACAGGGGCCTTACACTGGTTTCAGAAGGAGTGAAGGCTGGATACCAGGACATAATTAATTATTCTGTTTTTTGCCTTATCAAATCCAACGCTCTGCAAACCAATTGACTAAAACCCTCGCTGCTAAACTCCCAATAAATATTTCGAAATGAAAATTGCTGCTCAGATTTCGCGTGCTATTGTTGGATTGCTGTTTATTTTTTCCGGGGCAATCAAATTAAACGATCCGATCGGTACGCAGTACAAGCTGGAAGAATACTTCGAGGTTTTTGCGGCTGATCTCCCCGCGGCGCATGATTTTTTCATGTCGCTCGTTCCTCTGGCGCTGTACTTTTCTGTCTTTCTATGCACTGCGGAGGTAGTCCTGGGAATTGCTTTGATAGTCGGCTATAAGCCGCGTACGATATCCTGGCTCCTGCTTGCAATCATCGTTTTTTTCACGTTCCTCACGTTCTATTCCGCATATTTCAATAAAGTTACAGACTGCGGATGTTTTGGGGCCGCGATAAAACTTACGCCTTGGACCTCATTTGGAAAAGACTTATTCCTGCTCATCCTGATACTTATTATCGTTTGGTATAGAAAGAAGTTCAAAGCATTTTCAACTGGCATTGTCGTAGTCCTTTCAACTGTGGCCTCGCTCGCCATTGCGGTCTACTCTCTACGGCACTTACCGATTATCGATCTTCTGCCCTATCGCAAAGGAGCAAGCATCCCGGCACAGATGAAGCCTTCCGAGCCGCTGAGATATCAGTATGTATTTGAAAAAGACGGTAAAACTTTGGAGTATGAGAAATACCCTAGCGATACCACTCTGGTGTTCAAAGAAATGGTTGTGCTGAATGAGGACGCGAAACCAAAAATTACAGATTACAAGGTCTGGAATGACGAAGGCGATTTCACAGCGCAGACATTTCAGGGAAAAAAACTTTTCTTGATCATTAAAAGTCTTGACGACATTAATACAGCCGCCCTTCCCGACATCAACAAACTCATCGCCAATGTGAAGAGCAAGGGCGTAGAACCCATCATTTTGACTTCGGGTAACAGCGACGAAATTGTTAGATTCCTGGCCGCACATCAACTGACGGTGCCTTATTATTATGTAGATTCGACTGTTCTTAAAACAATCCTCAGGTCCAACCCTGGGCTATGGCTTCTTAAAGACGGTATCGTAAAAGGTAAATGGCATTACAATGACACTCCTTCGCCGGAAGAAGTTATCGATTTGGTGAAATAAATGAAGAATATCGTACTCGTCGGAATGATGTCTTCTGGCAAAACTACCCTTGGGAAAAAACTTGCCCGCGCCTTAAATTACAGGTTTGTGGATCTGGATAAATTGATCGAAAAAGATCAGGATACAACCATCTCAAATATATTTGCCGAAAAGGGCGAGGCTTACTTCCGCATGATTGAAAGCAAAGTCCTGAGGGAAATTGCAAACCAGCAGGGCATTGTGCTGGCCTCTGGCGGCGGCACCCCTTGCTTTTTCGATAATATGGAAGTGATTAATCAAATGGGTATCAGTATCTACCTTGATGTCCCGGCGGCGGATTTGGCAAAGCGAATTGAAAATCATGGTAAGGACGATCGTCCCATCCTTTCCGGCTCGACTTCTCTACGGGAAACTTTGCAAAGCAAAATACGGGAAAGAACGCCATACTATTCGAAGGCCCACTTTACCCTAAAAGGCGAGATTGATCTTCCTCACTTACTGGAAGTTCTTCAGGCCCCGCAATAAACGGAAAAACCTGCCGTGGTGGCAGGTTTTTCCGTTATCAGATGTCAAACTCAGAATAACATTCCCAGTGTCATCATGACATTAACCGGCTTATTTGTAATCTGCACCGAAGAGTAATCCTGAACATTATTCAATGCATACGGGGTATATGCCGATTTGTAGGTAGAGAATGTACCTGTCAGGTCAGCGAAAAATCTGTTACCGCGAACGCCTAGTCCCGCAGAAAACAGCATTTTATCGCGTTTAATGCCATCATTGTTTAGATAAGGGTCTGCCAGATAGGCCCCTCCAATCCTGGCCCTAAACATATTGGCGCGGTATTCGGCTCCAAGCCTAAGATTCACCGTATTGCGGTAAGTATCCGTTATTTCCGACCTGGTATCGTCTTTAAATGCCTGGTTGTCGGCGCTACTTAAATAGCTGGTTCTCACGCGCATGCCACTATAACCCACATACTCAATTGTTCCGGTTATAAATCCCTTATCTTTCAAAAATACAGTTCCTCCGATATTACCCCTTATTGGGCTGGTCAAAGAGTATTCAAAATCATTTGGTGCAATAGGTATGGCTGTATATGGCGGAGTAATCAGCGTTCCGTCCGGGCCTGTAACCTTTCCATCAACATATTCGGCCACAACATTTTGGTTAAACGTTTCCTTAATCGAAGAAAAAGTCGGACTTATGATAACACCGCCCAATTGAAAAATGGGGTTAACTTTATAAATAACGCCAACTGAGAGGTTCACCCCGCTGCCGGTCACATTGAGATCTTCACCTTGAGTAATGGAAATAAGCTCAGGGCTGTTGACATAATTGTCCTGGAAAGTTCTGGTATACTTATACCTTAATCTGCTGAAACCCAAGTTACCCCCTATGTAAAATTTGTCGTTCAGGTTTCCGGCATATGCCAATGTCCACTGGGAATTCGCCCCAGTCGCACTATAAGTCCCGTATTGATTCACGACGCTGTTTTTATCGACAGCATTGTAAGGCGGCCCGACAGTGCTGGTGGGATTAATCAGGTACATCTGATAGTACGCTGCGGGAACGGAATAGGCAACCGGGCCCCCAACTACCGAACCATTGGCTTCAAAATCAGTCTCCAGCTGTGCAACCGAGGTATTCCGTCCGTTCACATCTTCCACTACCTTATCCAGATAAGCACTTCGGTTGTTTAAACCGGAATAATTATAAGCGCTCTGGAACGTCTGCTGACGGGAAAAAGAAATCCCAAGCGAAGACCGCTTCCATCTTCTTTGAAAACCTGGCTGGCTGGCTATCACCAGCGAAGCCTGAGTGACATTGCCAAGTGTCTTGTTATCTGTGCTGCTTTGACCCAGGTAACTACTTTTTGTTCCCAGACTCGTTACCCCAGGGCTAATGGTCAACTCCGACCTGTTATAAAATCCCAGTCCAGCGGGATTTCCATGAATGGTACTGGGGTCGCCGCCCAATGAGGCGTGATTCCCTCCAAGCGCCTGAAAACGGGCCGAACCCGACTGGTCCATTTCGGAATATCTGAATGCATCAGCGGCATATTGGGCCTGGGAAAAGAGGGGGGCTAATAGGGCAAACAAGAATGGAGCCCCGGTATATTTTATATTCATTCAGGTAGATGGCTTTGTTTGTTAAACACCGTTTAAACGAAAACCCTGCAAAATTATGACATCTTGCAGGGTTTGTAAATCAATATCTATACTTTCAAAATCAAGTTAAAATTATCTTGGGCCTCTGGATGAAGAACGTGTTGCACCACCTCCTCCGCCCGACGATCCACTAGAAGGTGCGCTGTAACTTCTTGATGGGGCACTATAACTCGGTGCACTGTAAGACCTGCTTGGAGCACTGTAAGAATCCGATCTGCTTGGAGATGAGTAACTGCGTGTAGGAGCACTATAATCAGATTGACTTCTTGACGGTGCGCTATAAGAAGGTGCACTGTAAGAACTTCCACCCCGAGAAGACCTTGGTGAGGCATAACTTCCGCCGTCCGTAGAATAAGTGCTAGAGCCAGCCGAGCGAGGACGAGAGTAGTAAACATTATTTCCTTCGCTCGTTCCCCGAGAACTGTAAGTATCCCCTCCAACTCTTCCGCCAGCGTCTGTCACGCTTCCTCTGCCATACGATCTTGATGATCTTGGAGAAGCATATGTATCCGTGCCTGATATGGTACTGGCCGACCTCCTGCCGCTACGGTCTCCGGAAGTAGATCCCGATGCTGTTCTCGGTGAATTAACAAAATTTGAATTATATCTGTCTGCGCTACGAGCACTTCTTCCACTAGAAGCGACCCTCGGCCCGTAAGTTCTGGAAATACCTCTGTCGTAGGAGTTGTTTACGACGATAACTGGGCGGCTGTAAGCATATGGGGAATAACCATACCCTCCATAAAAGCTGTCATAATAACCATATCCGCCGTAGCCGTAACCAAAACTATTATAACCCCAGGGATTATATCCCCATGAATTATACCCAAATGGATCATATCCGTAACCCATCATACCTCCGAATCCCCAGGGAGAATAAGAGCCGTAGCCTAGCATCATGGAACTCATCCCGAAACCAAGATAAGGCCTCATCCTGAAAGCATTGCCAAAGCTTAACTGGAACCCGACGGAACTTCCTGGCCAGTAAGATCCAAGACCGCCATAATAAGAATAAGGATTGGCGTAAGTGCTGGCCTGATTGTAACCATCCACAAAACCGGCATTGTACCCTACATCATTGGATATTGCACGCTTTACGCTGCGTGAAGACAGATAGGATTCATCATAATAATCACTGGTGCCGGACTCGGTATAGTTACCGGTATAAGAATAATCCGGGTTATCAGAACGGGAAATTTCTTGATCTGCACCTCTGTTTCTCGATACGACCCCGGAATTTGGATTTCCACCGTAAAGGTCGTCATATCCGCCTGCCGAACGTGATACATATTGATTTGTGGTACATCCCCAAGCTCCCAGCAACACTAGCAAAGAAAAATATTTTGCCTTATTGATCGTACTCATGGCTTCAAAGGATTAAAAGTTTGTTGCTAATATATAAAATTTTCATACCAAACTAGTTTGTAAACGCCCGCTACAACACATTAATTCCAAAGTTAACATAAAAAACTATCTTTGCAAGCCCAGAATACCGGGGCTCGATATAATGATATTCTCCATTTCCATTACAAAATAATCCAAATAATGAGTAAAGCATTGCCAACCCGAAGTGAAAACTACTCCGAATGGTATAATGAGTTAGTAAAAAGGGCCGACCTGGCCGAAAATTCAGCTGTACGGGGCTGCATGGTGATCAAACCATACGGATATTCTATCTGGGAAAAAATGCAGCGCGCATTGGATGATATGTTTAAAGAAACGGGCCATACCAACGCCTATTTCCCTCTGTTTATTCCAAAATCATATTTAAGCAAAGAAGCTTCGCATGTGGAGGGCTTTGCGAAGGAATGTGCAGTCGTTACGCATTATCGTCTCAAAAATGATCCGAACGGCAAGGGTGTCATCGTTGATCCCGATGCAAAATTGGAAGAAGAGTTGATTGTCAGGCCAACGTCTGAGACTGTAATCTGGAGTACCTATAAGAACTGGATCCAATCTTATCGTGACCTTCCGCTCCTCATCAACCAGTGGGCTAATGTGGTGCGCTGGGAAATGAGGACACGCCTGTTTTTGCGAACGGCTGAGTTCTTATGGCAGGAAGGCCATACTGCCCACGCTACCTCGGCAGAAGCAGTTGCCGAAACAAAACAAATGCTGGAGGTATATGCGCAGTTTGCGGAAGAGTGGATGGCACTTCCTGTCCTGAAAGGCGTAAAAACCCCCAACGAACGTTTTGCCGGGGCGGAGGACACTTATTGCATTGAGGCACTCATGCAGGACGGCAAAGCATTACAAGCCGGAACTTCCCATTTCTTAGGACAGAATTTTGCCACGGCATTTGATGTGAAATTCCAGGACAAAGACGGGAAACTGGAATACGTATGGGGAACTTCCTGGGGTGTAAGTACGCGCTTAATGGGAGCGCTCATTATGGCCCATTCTGACGATAACGGGCTAGTCCTTCCCCCAAAGCTCGCACCAATCCAGGTTGTGATTGTTCCTATTTATAAAAATGAAGAACAGCTCGGCCAGATTTCTGAGAAAGTTGGGGAAATTGTTAAACAGCTGAAGAAATTGGGAATCAGCGTTAAATATGACAACAACGACGCATATAAGCCTGGCTATAAGTTTGCTGAATATGAGTTGAAAGGCGTGCCTGTGCGCCTTGCGATGGGGGGCAGGGACTTGGAAAACGGGACCGTTGAGGTTGCCCGCCGTGATACTAAAACTAAGGAAACGGTTTCATTGGAAGGAATCGCAGCTCATATTCAGGCTTTGCTTGACAACATTCAGGAATCTATTTACAATAAGGCCCTTGCGTTCAGGGAGAACAACACCTTCCGCGCCGACAGTTTTGAAGAGTTTAACCAAATCCTGGATACAAAAGGCGGATTTATTCTCGCACACTGGGATGGAACAACAGAAACTGAGGAGAAAATTAAAGAGGAAACTAAAGCGACTATACGTTGTGTACCTCTCAATCAGGAAAAGGAAGAGGGAGTCTGCATTTATTCGGGTAAACCTTCAGCTGGCAGGGTCGTATTTGCCCGGGCATATTAATTTTTTATCTATCCGGTCTCCCGAATACCAGGGACCGAAATTTTTTTAACCATTTAAGCAAATAACAATGAAGCAGGCGCAGGCAGGTGATCAGGTGCAGGTTCACTACAAAGGAACTTTGCCGGACGGACAACTTTTTGATTCGTCTGAGGGACGGGAACCGTTGAGTTTTACACTGGGCAGCGGCCAGGTGATCAAAGGGTTCGACGATGGCGTTACCGGTATGGAGATCGGTGATAAAAAAACGGTGCACATCCCAAACGCGGAGGCTTATGGACCGGTGAACGAGGACATGATCATCAATTTCGAGCGGAACCAGATTCCCGCAGATATTCCACTTGAAATAGGCGCTACGCTTAATATGCACCAAGATGGAAACGGGCAGGTAATCCCTGTCGTCGTGCGGGAGGTGACAACTGAGTACGTTATTCTGGATGCTAATCACCCATTGGCTGGTCAGGATCTTATTTTTGAATTGGAGCTTGTTGGAATAAATTAATCAGTAGAGGCATTTGGGTGTCGACTGTCTTCATCCAAATGCTACTTCGCCCACTTAAGGCTGAATGCCTCCGGCTTGGCGCTACTTATTTTAAAGAGAATTTGTTTCGCAGCCAGGTCGTGTAACATCCGTTCAGCCCGTTTTTCAGAAACATTGATCATTCTGGCGAAGACCTTAGCTGTAACCCAGTCTGTCTCTTTTAGGTAAGATATAAGCGTTTTTACATGCTTGCTGGCTAGCAGCTTATCCGTTTCCAAATCTCCATCCCCGTAAAGCAACAGCCTTGGAATAGGAATGCTTTTGTCTTTAACCCGGATATAAATAATGCGTTCACCTTTTTCATTGATCGCGTAGTGCGGTTTGGTAAGACTTTCTTCCACCTCAATCAACAATAGCTTTTTCCCATCCAGCAGCTCTGACTTTATTCGCAAGGCGATCTGCGGCTCCACCAACTCGGTGATCGCCTTTTCCAACTTTTGCAGTTCCTTCAACTCTGATACCACACCCTTAAAGCTTCCGTTATCGGCAACTCCAACCACCAGCGTGCCACCTGAAGTATTGGCGAACGAAACAATTGTTTTGGCAATTTTGAAAGGACTGTCAATCGTCTGCTTAAATTCGATAGTTAGTCCTTCTCCCTGCCGGACCGTTTGATTGATGCTTTTACTCATAAATTATATCAACCCATATTTTTTTCCCGGCAACGCACGTACCATACCTTGAAATTCGAGATTGAGAAGCAAAGTTGCCAGCTTGTTCAAATGCATCCCTGACCGCCACGCCAACTCATCAATTTGCAAGACCCCGTTTTGCTTTAAAATAGACAAAACCTGACCTTCATCCTGGGTGAAACCTTCGAAACTGATTGGTTCCGACAAAGTTTTTTGCAAGCTCTCCGACTTACAATTCTGATTCCAGCCCAACGCTTTTGCCATATCTTCAACTGATGTAAAAATGGATGCCTTATGGTCACGGATCAGATAGTTGCATCCTTCTGATGGCCCGCTGCCAATCATACCAGGCACCGCATAAACGTCCCTGTGATAGTTTTGTGCAAATTCCACGGTAATTAGACTTCCTCCCTTTTTTCCGGATTCTATCACGAGTGTAACATCGCTCAACCCTGCAATAATTCGGTTTCGAGCCGGAAATCTCATAAAATCTGGTTTAGTACCCATAGGGTTTTCAGTTACAATGCCACCTTTATCCTGCATTTCCAGGGCAGTCCGTTTGTGGGATGCCGGATAAATCACATCCAGTCCGCTGGCCATTACCCCAATCGTAGCGAGCTCATTCTTCAGACATGCACGATGGGCTGTAATATCTACTCCATATGCCAATCCGCTAACGACCGTCGATTGATATGGGATCAAATCTTTGATCACCGTTTCGGTGACGGCTTTTCCATAATCACTGATTTGCCTTGTGCCGACGATACCGATCGTGCTGTGAACATTAAAGTCCATTCGCCCCTGTGAATATAGGACAGTAGGCGCGTCGTATAGCTGCCTTAACCTGGCAGGGTAAGTAGGGTCGGTGTAAAAGTGGAGCTGGACTCCCGCATCAGTACAATTTTGAAATTCCTTTTCAGCCTTGCGCAAAGTGCCCTTAGCCAGAACAGCCTTCACGACCTTCTCGCCTATTCCCGGAATTCTGATTAGCTTTTTATAGTCGGCGGTAAATACGTTGGAGGCCCCTCCACAGTAACTAATCAGTTGACGGATTGTCACCGAACCAACGCCAGGGGTCTGGATTAGTGCAAGGATACAGATTTTATCTGTCTCGGTGGAAGTTAACATAGTGTGTTTTTTGATTGAATATTAAAAAGATCTGGCGCGAAAGGTAATGGCACACATTTTGCCACTATACGTCAAAAAGTTTCAGCTCAAAAATAAATAATAATACTCAAAGGGTATGGAAAATTTACAAACTGAAGAAATGACTACCATTCAACATTATGAGGGCATGGGGGCAATATGTTACCCTGAAGGAGTATTTTACAGAGTTTGGGCGCCACATGCAGAAAGTGTTTCAGTAATTGGCAGTTTTAACGACTGGGATGAGTCTTCAAATCCACTTCAACCAGAAGAAAATGGCGTTTGGGGAGGATTAGTGGAAAATTCCAAGGAAGGGGACGAGTATAAATTCTTGTTAAAAACGCCTTCCGGCAACTTGCACAGGAATGATCCGTACGCCTTGAAAATGACTAATTCGGCAGGTAACTGTGTGGTTTATAATCACTCGAGTTTTGATTGGCAGAATGTTTCATTTCAAATCCCCAGCTGGCAGGAACTGGTCATATACGAACTACACGTAGGCACCTTTAACGTTACAGAAAAAGATCAGGTTGGTACGCTGTATACCGCCATCGAAAAGCTGGGTTATCTAAAGGACATGGGTTTTAATGTTGTTGAATTAATGCCATGTTCTGAGTTTCCAGGATCACGGTCATGGGGATATAATCCCGCAAATCCTTTCGCGATTGAGTCGGATTACGGTGGCCCTGATGGACTTAAAGCATTTGTTAAAGCAGCCCATGAGATCGGTATTGCTGTTATTCTGGATGTGGTATATAACCATTTCGGCCCTTCCGATCTGGATTTATGGCAATTTGACGGGTGGCAGGAAAATGATGGAGGAGGAATTTATTTCTACAACGACTGGAAGGCGGAGACGCCCTGGGGAAATACAAGACCCGATTACGGACGCAACGAAGTACGCCAGTATATCCATGATAATGCGTTGATGTGGCTGAAAGAATTCAGAGTGGATGGTCTTCGTATGGATATGGTCCCTTATATCCGAAATGTAAAAGCCGATGGAAACCCAGGCAATGACTTACAGGAAGGCATCTCGCTTATCCAATGGATTAATAAGGATATCCGCGACAATTGCCCCAACTGCATCACCATTGCCGAGGATATGCATTCGCTGGACTTCATTACCAATTCTGTCGAAAATGGAGGGATGGGTTATGGCTCCCAATGGGACGCAGAATTCGTTCATGGTGTCAGGGATGTGATCATTACTGCCAATGACCAGGACCGGGATATGAATAAAATAGTCGAAGCTATCATGAACCGCTACAATACCGATTCATTTCAGCGCATTATTTACACCGAATCCCACGATGAAGTAGCAAACGGTCAGGCCAGGGTAGCCGAGGAAATCGCCAATGGAGACGTAAATAATTGGTATTCCAAGAAGAGGGCTGCCCTCGGGGTTGCATTAGTCCTTACCTCACCTGGTATCCCAATGATCTTTCAAGGGCAGCCGTTGCTGGAAGACAAATGGTTTTCGGACGACGATCCGATCGATTGGTCGCGACTGGAAAAATTCAGTGGATTTGCTACGTTGCACAAGGATATGATCCACCTCAGAAGAAATTGGTTTGGTGTCACAAAAGGTTTGCAGGGCCAGAACGCTGAAATAATCCGGGTTGACAACGAGAAAAAGGTAATTGTGATGCACCGATGGGCGGAAGGTGGACCAAAAGACAGTGTGGTGGTTGCTTTCAACTTTTCAACCGAGACTTTTTCCGATTATCGGGTAGGATTTCCTAGGGCAGGCAAATGGCATCTACGTTTCAATAGTGACAACGAGAATTACGATGCTGAATTCTCCAACCTGGGTGTTTTCGACATCGAAACGATTGATGGAGAGTTTGATGGTAAGCCTGTTTCGGGGGTATTGCACATGCCTCCTTATACTGCACTGGTCTTCTCTCAGGAAGAATAATTGATTAAATAAGAGAGGCGGGGATTCCGTCTCTCTTATTTAATCAATTATTCTGAATATCCTGTCCCAACGTATTTTATTCGCGAAACTGGTCGGATTAGGATCAATTGACATCCAGACAAAAACAGCTTTCCCCACAATATGATCTTTCGGCACAAAACCCCAGTAACGGGAATCCGCAGAATCGTGCCGATTATCACCCATCATAAAATAATAATCCTGCTTGAAGGTATAACTGGTCAAAGGCTTTCCGTTTTGGGTGATCGTACCCTTTTCAAAAACGATCCCCTCATTACCTTCGTAATTCTTAATAATTTCGCTGTAAAGGGCTACATCAGCTCCTTCCAAACGAACCGTCATTCCTTTCTTTGGTACTCGTATTGGGCCGTAGTTGTCCTTATTCCAATTCAGCAGATCGGTTGAAGGAAAGAGAAAAGGCTCTTTCAAACCCTTACTCAGTAGTATGGGTTCAATACGCTTTACAAAATCATAAGATTTGAGCTTCTCGGCCAGATCAGAGGTTGTTTTGACGATATAACCAAATTCGTCATTAGACGAAATGCTATCGTCAAATGTTTCCGTAAACTGGGCATAATCCGTAATCCCATTTTTGTGGAAGACGTTTTCTTCGTTCACTGCTGTGGTGACCGAAACAAAGTATTCACTTTGCATACGCACCGGATTAGGCTGCTGCTTTCCGTTAACATACACCTGTCCGCTACGTATTTCCAGATGGTCGCCGGCAATCCCAACGCACCTTTTGATATAATTGGAACGCAAATCAGTTGGATGAGGGTGCAAATCGGGCAATACATTGCTATATTTTGAAAAAGCGTCAGGGTGTTCTACCGGTAGATTAAAAACAACAACGTCACCATTTTTAACCTCTGTAAAACCCGGAAGCCGAAACTGGGGAAGCTGGATCCAATCGAGATATGAGGGGATTTTTGTTCCCCAGATTGTCTGATGTGTTAGAGGGACCTGCAAAGGGGTTATTGGAGTTGTAGTTCCGTAGTGTAACCGGCTGACAAAAAGATAATCTCCTACCAGCAGACTATTTTCCATCGAGGGAGTGGGAATGACAAACGCACTAAAAAACAGCCATCTTATGATCGTTGCTGCGATTACTGCAAACAAAATAGAATCAAGCCATTCCCTGAACGGCGATTTCTTCGCCTTCTGCTTTTTTGATTTTTTGATTATCTCGGTAGTGTCCATTGGATAAAGATATTTGCCTATGCAATATAGGCTAAATCAAAATAGCAAATAAACAGGTATATTAAATTTATTTACATATAAACAAGAAAGGAAGGCAGTCCCGAGAGTGCCTTCCTTTTCGCATTTAAGCCAGTTTAATTAATAACACGAAATAACCGGTTCCATCTGATCTTATTAAAAAAGCTTGTTGGATTTGGATCTATTGACATCCAGACAAAAACAGCTTTTCCCACAATATGATCTTTCGGCACAAATCCCCAATAACGCGAGTCGGCAGAATTGTGGCGGTTATCACCCATCATGAAAAAGTAATCCTGTTTGAATGTGTAGCTTGTGATAGGCTTTCCTGCGATTTTAATTGCTTTTTCTTCCAGCACGACATCTTCATTCTCCTCATAGTTTTTGATAACTGGTCCATATAATGCTATGTTCTCAGGTGTTAGCTGAACAGTAACTCCTCCTTTTGGAACGATCACCGGCCCGTAATTATCCCTGTTCCACTTAAACAAAGATGAATTGGGGTATAACATCGGTTCGCTGATATCCTTTGAAGACTTAACCAAGGTTATGCTTTTCACAAAGTCATAACTTTTCAGTTTGGCCGCGATTTCAACAGTGGTAAAAACCAGGTAGCCTGTCTGATCATTGCCTGGAATTGTATCGTTATAACTTTCCGTGTAAGCATTATACTCAGAAACGCCATTTTCTTTGAAAACCTTCGCTTCATTAACTGTGGTGGTGGTTGCGACAAAATACTCGTTTTCCATCCTGACGGGGTTCTCTTCGGCAGTTCCATTGGCGTACACCTGCAAATCCCGCACTTCCAGTTTATCCCCGGGCAATCCCACGCAGCGCTTTATATAATTTGTTTTAAGGTCGACAGGATGTTGCAGCTCGGGTGGATAATTGAACACCACAACATCACCTCTTTTTACTTCACTGAAGCCGGGGAGACGGTATTGAGGCAATTGAATGGCATCGGTATAGGAGGGGATATCGGTGCCCCAGATCGTTTGATGCGTAAGAGGTACCTGCAACGGCGTTTTTGGGGTCCGCGTCCCATAATGCAGCTTACTCACAAAAAGGAAGTCACCTACCAGCAAGCTGTTCTCCATCGAAGGCGTGGGAATTGTAAATGCTTCGAAAAACAGCCAGCGAATGAGAGTGGCGGCTACGACCGCAAATAAGATTGAATCAAACCATTCCCTAAGCGGCGATTTCTTTTTTTTATTCTGAACTGGATTGGAAGTCAATTCCTTATTAATAGCCATTATAAGCGGTTGTTGGGTAGTTAACAGTATTTATTCTAAATTTTTGAGGAGGTCATTCATTCCAAAAACGCCGTTCCTGCCGGGCAGCCATTCTGCGGAAACTACTGCCCCAAGCGCAAACCCGGCCCTGTTATGAGCGGTATGTGATATTTCGATGGTATCGACCTCGGACTCATACCGAACAATGTGAGTGCCTGGCACCTCCCCTATCCGCTTGGCGACGATTGGCAGATATCCTTCCTCTTCATCCGGAACCAGCTTCCATCCTTTCAGATCATTTGTTTCTTCCAGTATTCCTTCCGCTAGCGTAATAGCAGTCCCACTAGGGGCGTCCAATTTATGAATGTGGTGTATCTCCGTCATGGAACGCTGATAAGCCTGGCCATTCATGAGCCTGGCCAGCTGGCGGCTTAAACGAAAGAAAAGATTCACTCCAATGCTGTAATTCGAAGCATAAAAGAAAGCGCCTGCCTGCTCCTTGCAAAGTACTTCAATTTCGCTACGGTGTTCGAGCCAGCCGGTCGTGCCGCTTACGACGGGCCAACCCTTTTTCAGACAATATCTAATATTCTCAAAAGCGGCTTCCGGCGAACTGAACTCTATTGCGACGTCCACATCAGCCATAGCAAGCCGATCCATCTCCGACCGATTTTGCAAATCTATTTTCCCGACAATCGTATGACCTCTTTCCAACGCAATCCTCTCAATTGCCTTCCCCATCTTACCATACCCCAGTAATAATATTCTCATTAACAAACAATTTGATTGGTAACTATTTCCTTCATTTTAAATTAAAAACCAGCCTGAGTCCCGGCGCGGGCGTACGCATCAAAGGCTGCTGCAACTTGGGTTCTATCCGTAGTGTCAGGTCATCCGACAAATCAAATGTCTTCAAATGTGCTGCTACGTTTGCTTCGATGATGGATAGTGTATAAAACAACCCCGTCACGATCAACGCAAAACCCCTGTTGCGCCTCCAGTAATTTTTACCGCGCGCAGCCTGGTCTTTTGTCGCCGGAAGATATTGGCTGCTCGTATTCAGTAAATTTCTCACCCTGACTATCACCGTGGAATCTACCAGCTCCGGCTTGACGTCTCCGTAGTCGGCATTATTTTTATCCAATATAAAAAACTCCTTGTAAGCATTCAGATAATCGTGGTACTTCAGGGAATTCAGATAATAGGCGTAAAGCCCACCCCCTACCGCAAGGTACACGAAAGGAGCTTTCCAATAGTCCCTGTTATATATTTGACCAAGTCCTGGAATCAGCGCCATTTTGGTCGCTGTCCTCGGAACGGGCATAAATCTCGCCGTATCAACTTTAACTTTTTTTAACGAATCGACTGTCAGCAAAACGGCACTATCTGCCACCACTGCTGGAACATTTTTGATATTCAGACTGTCCTTATGATTCATTGTTTGCGCTGTAATGCTATTGCAAAACAGCAAGGTAACTCCCAGCCAAAACCAGTTTTTCAAGTCTTATTTGAATTTCAGTGTTTCCAATATCTTATTTAGCTCATCCTGGGACGTAAAAGGGATCTTAATCTCGCCCTTATGGTCTTCGTTGCTTTTGACAGAGACTTTTGCCCCGAAAAAAGAAGATAATTGGAATTGTAACGACTTAATTTCCTGATTAATTGTTGGCTGCTTTTTCGCGGGAAAGGACACATTGGTCATCATGCCCAACTTCCTTACTTCGTCCTCCACCTTTCTCACAGACCATCCTTCCTCAATTATTTTATTAAAAATCGTAAGCTGGCTCTGGTCACTGTTGATAGTAATGATTGCTCTTGCATGACCCATACTGATTTGATTATCACGCAACGCGGCCTGAATGACCGGCGGTAATTTCAATAGGCGTATGTAGTTATTTACGGTAGTGCGGTTTTTTCCGACCCGGACACCCAGTTCTTCCTGTTTTAGGTTACATTCCAATATGAGCCTCTGGTAGCTCAACGCAATTTCAATCGAATTGAGGTTCTCGCGCTGAATGTTTTCGATCAACGCCATTTCCAGCATTTGCTGGTCATTGGCTGTCCTGACATAAGCGGGAATGCTGGTCATGCCGATTGACCTGGACGCCTGAAGGCGTCTTTCCCCTGATATGAGCTGGAAGGAGTTCTCAGAAAGCTGGCGAACGGTGATGGGCTGGATGATCCCCTGAACGCGGATAGAATCCGCTAGTTCCTGAAGAGCTTCCTGATCAAATTTTGTTCTGGGCTGATATGGATTAGCCTCTATCTGGTCCACTTCGATCTCATTCATCGAACCGACGATCTCGGCAGCGGACATGCGGGAATTAGTCCTTGGCGTATTTATCTTTTCCGAATCCTGCAGAAGCGCCCCCAATCCCCTGCCAAGCCCCGTCATCTTTTTTGTCTTACTGCTATTCTCCATTTGTGTCAGTTAGTGCTATTCAACTATGATCAGTTCACGCCCATCGGCTTGTCCGATGATAGCAAACCATTTTTACTGAGAATTTCTCTTGCCAGATTTAGATAGCTAACTGCACCTTTACTATCCGAATCCTGGGCCATGACGGGAATGCCGAAACTAGGTGCCTCGCTGATACGGACATTGCGTGGGATGATCGTGTTAAAAACCAGTGATTCGAAATGATTGGTAACCTCCGTTACAACCTGGTTTGACAAGCGCAGGCGTAAATCGTACATCGTAAGCAGGATACCTTCAATAATCAGTGCCGTATTTAGCCGGGACTGAATAATAGTGATGGTATTCAGCAGCTTGCCCAGCCCCTCTAATGCAAAATACTCGCATTGCACCGGGATAATGACGGAATCAGCGGCTGTAAGACTATTAATGGTTATCAGACCTAGTGACGGAGAGCAGTCTATAATGATAAAGTCATAGTCGTCACGAATTTCCGTAATGGCGTCCTTCATCCTGTGTTCGCGGTTTTTGAGATTAATCATCTCTATCTCTGCCCCAACCAGGTCAATATGTGACGGCAGTAAATGAAGATTTGGAAAGTCGGTTTCCAGAATGATATCTGACGTTTTAGCCTGCTCCACCATACATTCATAAATGCTATTCTCCATCTCCTGCGGGTTGAAGCCCAGACCGGAAGTAGAATTCGCCTGGGGATCAGCATCAATGATCAGTGTCCTGAACTCAAGTGCGGCCAAACTGGCAGCCAGGTTAATAGCAGTGGTGGTCTTACCTACTCCTCCTTTTTGGTTTGCAATAGCAATTACTTTGCCCATGTATTCATTTGTGTTACCCACGTCAAATTTCTGTTATTCGGGGCAATTCACCAAAAAATGTTCCACGCAGTTTTAAATTCAACCAACAACTAATTAAATATCAATAAGTTACCTAATATTATTATTTAATTAAAATTAATTTTAGGCAAAATTTGCGTGGTGTTTCACGCCCAGACCTGTGTGCCTTCGGTACAGTTCTTGCACATTTCAATTTCAGACCGGGACCTAATTAATGAAGCCCGAAAATCCTTGTATTTTTTTCCCTTCCATAATTGACGGAAAGTCTCTCTTTTCATATCACCCAACTGATACTCTGCATCCTTGTCGAAACAACAGGGAACAACCGCACCGTCCCAGGTGATTACGCAGGAATGCCACATTTTCCAGCAATGATCAACAAACTTATTTTTTATAGAATAGCGCCCATTTTCCTGCTTTTCGTACCTCGCATATTTTTCGATCGTAGGGATTAAATCTGAACCCTCCTCGTAGTCATATATCTGGGCAGTCTTCAGGCCAACCTCATCTACTCCCATTTCCTCCGCCAGAAGCTTGACATCTTCAATCTGATGCTCATTCGGTTTTACAACCAAAAACTGAAATATTACATGTGGTGTGCTGGATTTCAGTTCTTTCTTCCATTTGATGATGTTCCTGGTCCCCTCCAATACCTTTTCCAGGTTTCCCCCGATCCGGTACTGCTGATACACATCCTGAGTGGTACCGTCAATGGAAATAATCAGCCTGTCTAAACCCGATTCGACTGTTTTTCTGGCTTTTTCGTCTGTCAGATAATGCGCATTTGTGGAAGTAGCGGTATAAATTCCTTTATCGTGCGCATACTGCACTAGTTCGAAAAACTTTGGGTGCAGGTAAGGTTCGCCCTGAAAATAGAAGATGAGGTAAAGCAGGGTGTCCGCTAACTCGTCAATAGTCCTTTTGTAAAGCTTCTCTTCCATCATGCCGGTCGGCCTCGTAAAAGAGCGCAGCCCGCTTGGACATTCGGGACAGCGGAGATTGCAGGAAGTAGTAGGTTCGAAGGAAATGGCGATCGGCATTCCCCAGTGTACCGGATTGCCTGTTGCCTTCGAATAAAAATAACTGCTCAGTATCCGAACGGCATTCCAGGCCCTTTTGGGTGTCACTTTGGACATCAGGTTCAGGCCATCCTTTAAATTTTTATTCATGATCGGTTGCTTTTAGCGGCCAGCTTCTAGCTATAAGCCTACTATGATGAGTGGTAGTGATTTGATTTAAGATACGGCACAAATCAAACCACAGCAATTCCAGTGGTGTACTTGATCTCGGAAATTACGAAATAACTGCTGATGTGTAACACACTTTTTAGGGCAGAAAGTTTATGCTGGTAGAATTGGTTGTAAGCTTCCGCATCCTCAACTACAACTTTTAGCATATAATCAAAATTGCCCGAAACAACAGAACATTCCAGCACTTCGGTCATTTTCACAATGGCCTGGTTGAAATCTTCGAAGCTCTCCTTGCGCTGCTTATCCAGGGTAACGTTGCAATAAACAAGCAATGTTTTTCCCAGCTTGCGTCTGTTCAGCAGACAGACATATTTATCGATAAAGCCCTCTTTTTCAAGCTTCCGGATTCTCTCATGCACGGGGGTAACTGACAAATTAATGCGACTGGCAATCTCTTTAATCGTCATCTGCGCATTCTGTTGCAGGAGTTCGAGGATTTTACGGTCGGTAGGGTCTGGCTGCATCAGTTTTTTTTATTGCGAATGTCCGTTTTACCAATAGCTGGCAGAATTTTTTCTTATCAGGTAACCCAAAAATAGTTTTCTTTTCCGTCTTACAGGTGAAGGATAGAATCTTTTTCCATGGGAAAGTAGTTTTGTACTGTTTAAAACTATCAACACTATTTATTTCAGCACAATGGTTATTGGCGTCCCCAAAGAAATTAAGAATAACGAAAACCGCGTTGCTTTAACCCCTGCGGGCGTGACCGAATTCCGTAAACAAGGGCATACCGTCTACATCCAGACAGAAGCCGGCAAAGGAAGCGGTTTTACGGACGAACTATACACTGAAGCGGGTGCGGTCATCCTCGCTAGCATTGAAGAGGTGTATAGCATTGCTGAAATGATCATTAAAGTGAAAGAACCAATTGAAAGCGAATATCCGCTTATTAAAGAAGATCAACTACTATTTACCTATTTCCACTTCGCTTCATCAGAACCCCTCACGCATGCGATGATCGATCGCAAGGCGGTCTGCCTAGCTTACGAAACCGTTGAAAAAACAGACAGAACTCTTCCTTTGCTCGTCCCGATGAGCGAAGTAGCAGGCAGGATGGCCGTTCAGGAGGGTGCAAAATATCTGGAAAAACCCATGGGTGGATTCGGAATTTTACTGGGAGGAGTAGCAGGTGTGAAGCCTGCGAATGTCCTGGTTCTGGGAGGCGGGATAGTGGGAACCCAATCGGCCAAAATGGCTTCTGGCCTTGGTGCAAACGTAACCATTGTGGATATCAGCCTTGCGAGGCTGCGTTACCTGGAAGACATTATGCCTGCCAACGTCGACACAGTCATGTCAAATGAATATAATATCCGCGAACTGGTAAAAAGTGCAAACCTGATCATTGGTGGTGTACTGATACCTGGAGCGAAAGCACCTTCTTTGATTACGCGTGATATGCTTAAGTTAATGAAACCTGGAACAGTGATGGTGGATGTAGCGATCGACCAGGGAGGGTGTTTTGAAACTTCCAAAGCAACTACGCATGAGGACCCAATATATGAAGTGGATGGTGTCGTACATTATTGTGTGGCCAATATGCCCGGAGCGGTTCCTTACACCTCTACGCTGGCCCTAACCAACGCCACCCTGCCCTATGCCTTGCAGCTTGCGAATCAAGGCTGGAAACAAGCTTGCTCGAAAAACGAGGAACTGCGCAAAGGATTGAATGTAGTAAATGGAAAAATCGTTTTCAAGGGAGTTTCAGATGCCTGGAACCTGCCTTATACCGATGTAAAAGAATTATTCTGAATCAACAAACCTAATAAATGAGCCTGGCAGGGATATACCTGTCAGGTTTTTTGCTTTTCTGGAAATATTACAATTATTTTCATCAATGCGTTGCTTATTTCAACTTTATTCTTACTTTTGCATAAAATTTAACGAACATCCGTTCGCTTCTCTGCTTCTTATACGGTTCAGCTATTTGAATAAGCTACCAGCCATTTTTCGTCCGGTTGGATTTCCCGTTTCCGCATGCAGAGCCCCACGGATGGTTGTGGCGGGCTTTGCGAAATCCCCTTTTAACTAATTTGTTTGTTCCACGTTTTACTGATTACATAGCCCGGTTCTATTGGGACTATCAGCATAATTCTGGCTTATCATTTCTGAGCTTTGCCTGGAATGAACGTCAATAAAAAGGAATAAGTCATCCGCGTTTTTTCAAAGAATTAATACAAAAATAAATATAATGACAACTGAAACTTTCGAAACTTTCGCAGAGCTTGGTCTCAACGAAAACATCCTCAAAGCCTTAACCGAAATGGGTTTTGAAAAACCCTCCCCGATACAAGCACAAGGAATCCCGGCAGTTATGCAAGGGGCCGACGTAATAGGACAGGCTCAAACCGGAACTGGTAAAACTGCAGCATTTGGTATTCCTGTACTGGAAAAAATTGACCTTTCCAGTAATTCGGTACAAGCACTTGTACTTTGCCCAACTCGTGAATTAGCAGTACAGGTTTCCGAGGAAATAGGCCGTCTTGCTAAATACATGAGAGGGATTAGAATTGAAGCGATTTACGGCGGCGATTCTATTGACCGTCAAATCCGTTCACTAAAAAAAGGTGTCCATATTGTAGTTGGAACGCCAGGCCGTGTAATGGACCATATGGAGCGCAGAACGCTTAAATTTGACGAAGTTCGTATGATGGTCCTCGATGAAGCAGATGAAATGCTTGATATGGGATTCCGTGAGGACATTGAAAGCATTCTGGCAGACATGCCCGCTGATCGTCAGACAATCCTGTTTTCTGCGACCATGTCTAAGCCGATCATGTCTATCACCAAACGTTTCCAGACAGATCCGGTACTTATTAAAGTCGTTCGCAATGAATTGACCAATGTAAATATCGAACAGGTATATTTCGAAGTGAAACCCCAGGCCAAAGTTGAAGTAATGACGCGCCTGATCGATATGCACCACCTGAAATCGCTGCTGGTTTTTTGTAATACGAAAAGAAAAGTGGATGAGATCGTCGAAGACCTGCAATTGAGAGGTTACGCTTCCGAAGGTATCCATGGTGATTTACGCCAGCAGCAGAGAAGTAACGTTATGAGCAAGTTTAAGGCTGGTGTCACTACGATTCTTGTAGCTACTGATGTTGCGGCACGCGGAATCGATGTAAGCGGGCTTGATGGAGTGATCAATTACGATATTCCATTGGACGAAGAATATTACGTACACCGTATTGGCCGTACAGGTCGTGCAGGTATGTCCGGAAAAGCGTTTTCGCTGGTCGCCCGTGATGAGAAATACCGATTGAAATCGATTGAAGGCTATACCAAGGTAAAAATTGAGAAAGGGGTTATTCCATCGTACGAAGATATCGTTGGCGTTCGGAAAGCCCGTTTTGTTGAAAACATTTCTGCGTCCATTAAAGATGTTGACGATCAGGATTTGTACATAGACGTGCTGGAAATGTTGCACCACGCAGGCTTCTCAACCGAGCAGATTGTGGGCGCAATGGCCAAGCAGATTATGGGTGTTCAGAAAAATGAATACTCAGACGGCAATCTGGCGTGGGAAGAAAGACGTAGTGACCGCGACGGTGGCCGTCGTGAAGGTGGTGACAGATTTGAGCGCAGATCGCCAGGTGGCAGCAGCAGGTTTGAAAGAGGTGGTGACCGCAGAGAAGGAGACCGTCGGGGAACTGACCGTTATGCCCCCGCTGCAAGAGGGGAATCAAGACGCACCGAGGGTGGTACTCGTGACGGAGAGCGTCGCCCGTCAATCCCGGAGGCTGGAATGACCCGTTTATTCCTAAGTCTTGGGCGTAAAGATCATATCATGCCTAAAGACATTGTTGGAGCAATTGCTGGCGAAGCTAACATCCCTGGAAAAACGATTGGAGCTATTGATATTTATGACAAGTTCACTTTTGTAGATGTTCCGGAACGTGACGCTCGTGCCGTATTGCGTGCAATGGACGGAAATACCATCAAGGGTAAGCCGGTTCAGATTGATATTGCGAAATAATTGTAGCGCAAAATTGCCTAAGAAAGGGACTTGTAAAAAGGTCCCTTTTTTTATTACTTTTCAACATGAAAAATATGGAGAAACCAGAGGTCTGGTTGCGCGGACCCCTGGCAGGCATACCGCCCTTATTGCAGCCGATCGCCCATGCCTTGTTACAGGCAGAAGAGGAAATGGCTCTGTTTGACTATGGGTTCCCGACAAAATATCTTTGGGAGAAACCTGCTGGAGTCGCCTCCGTCGGCTTTCATCTCCAACACCTGACTGGCGTTTTGGATCGTTTACTCACTTATGCTAGAGGTGAATCCCTTAGCGAAACACAATTGGCATATCTGAAAGCTGAGGGAACAAGCCCATTTCCCGAATGTTCCTATCATTACCTGTTTGGTCAGTTAAAATCACAAATTCAGGTGGCGATCACTCAAATAAAGGGTACTAATGAAGCTACTCTCACCGAAATAAGATACGTGGGCCGTGCAATGATCCCGTCCACTCACATAGGACTCTTATTCCACGCGGCAGAGCACACGCAACGTCATGTTGGTCAGCTACTCGTTACAGCCAGAATCTTAATGCAAAGTATGGAATAGCCCGCCTGTTGCTATTCATCCGATTCGGGCCTTACGCGCAGGAGACGAATTAACCAACTTTGCCGTTCGAGGACCTCTTGTTTTCTGTATTCTTCGTTAGCATCGGGCTCTACGAGTTTACCAAGGTCTGGCTGCCCGGCATTTACCCAGCAGGTATACCACATATCCCCCACCATTTGCACAGACGCCTTCATTCTTCTTTCAACCTGATGGTCAAGCAATTGATGATACCTGGCTGAAAAATCACGCGAATACGTCCTTGTTAAAATATTATTCCGCAATTCATAACTATACTTCTTTTCAGGCCTAAATTCTTTGGTGAGCTCTTTTTCCAAAAGAAACACAGAGTCAGAAGCCAGATGGGAGATTGCCACAACATTCCAGATATCGTCCTGCATCTTATTCCTGTAAACGGCAGCGCCAATCCAGAGGTCATAGTCCTCTGCAAATAATTCCGGTAATCTTGATTCCCAAAAACCATGAATTCCTTCCTGATTGGTTAACTGCCCATTGTAATTTCTGGTTGTGTGCAGTGGCACGTGCGCATCAGCAATGTAGTGACCAAGATCGGCCGAAATACGAAGGATCCGCTTCCTGTCAAGGGCCTTGAAAGCTTCTGTCAACTGGTAACAAGACAGCTGAATGTGCCATGGGACAATCCCGTGCCTGCGCAAGCTATCCTCGCCCATTTTCGCAACAGCCCTCTCCCAGTATCTTGGCAAAATCGATAAGGCGCTGTCTCCATAAACATCCAGATCTATGAAATGTCTTTCTGCCTCTCCGACTACCGAGTATCTTCTCTTATCCGGATTGACAGCGTTTTCCGTGAGGTAATCAATATTGAGCTTGTAGAAGATCTGCATTTCCGGAGGTAACCTAAACACTGCTAACCGATTGATCCGTTTGTGTGCCCAGAACCCCCAATGAGGTAATTGTGCCGAGGACGCGCCCAACAGGCCAACTATCCAGCTGACATTCAAGCAAAAGCTTAGAAAAAATTGATTTTTTAATCTTTTTTTTCGTGGAGGTTGGTTCCGGGATGCCATACAAAATTTGGATAAGGCAAATTCTCACGCCTATACCTTCTATGACGGCATTTGGAAAAAAAGTAACGGATTTTGCCAAAACTATCAGTTGAATTTTTCAAATCCGACAAAAATTTCGGCACGTTAGCGTCTTTCGAAACCCTATTTTTTATATAAAAGACACTTTATCACCTGGGCAGGGCTTCCGAATTAAATTCCGCCAAATTAAATAAAACCTATTATTTCTTTCATATTGACACAATTTGACGAAATTAGTTATATTTTATATATAAATAATGCAATTATTGACAAATGTTTTACCTTTGTCACAAGAAGTTTTAAAAATGTATTTTATCGAATTATAATAATGAAAACGAGAAATAAAACACTGGGATATTTGGTACCGATTTTTGCGCTTTGCGTTTTTATGCTTGTCATCTATGGCGCATATGTACCTCACAAGCCTGCCGAGATTCAACGGATAGTTTGCATCAAATTCAAGGCAGGTACTACTCCTGAAGAAGTAGAAAAACACATGCGCGACTTTGCTTCGATGAAGAATGCCGTGAAGGACATAGTTGCTTATTCAGCTGGGCATGTACAGGAGTCAGAACCGGATCAAAATGAGTTTGACGTCGTTCACTACCTTACTTTCCGCACCAAGGAAGCCGCAGAAAAATATGCTGCTAATGCAGATCGTAAAGAATTTGTCAAAGTCAATGAGGCTCATTGGGACAAGGTGCTGGAAATGAATTCCGACATTGAGAAATAAAATCAAACAATAGTAATAGGAGTGAAAATTTTAAAAAGAGTCGGGCATCCCGACTCTTTTTTTGTTTCACCAATTGATCGGATCTAGGCCCTTGCTTTCGAGGTATTTGTTGGCCTTGCTGAAATGATGTGTCCCGAACCAGCCGCCGTTGTTAGCAGACATGGGAGAAGGATGTTTAGCCTTGAGAACTTCATGCCTCTTGGCGTCGATGATCATGCCTTTATCCTGCGCATACCTACCCCAAAGCATAAAAACGACATGTTCCTTTTTATCCGACACGCACTTGATCACCGCATCTGTAAATCTTTCCCAGCCCTTGTTCTGATGTGAACCTGCAGCACCGCTCTGAACCGTCAAGGTTGCATTCAGCAGCAGTACACCCTGTTTCGCCCATCTTTCAAGATTTCCTGTTTTCGGAAATGGTTTTCCCAGGTCTTCCTGAATTTCCTTAAATATATTGATGAGCGAGGGAGGCATCCTCACTCCATCATTGACTGAAAAGCAAAGACCATTGGCCTGTCCCGGGCCGTGATAGGGGTCCTGACCGAGAATAACCACTTTGCAATCCGGGAAGCTACAAAAATCAAACGCGTTAAATATCTGCCTTTTGGGCGGGAAAATCTGCTTCGACGCGTATTCCTCTTTTACAAATGACACAAGTGTCGCAAAGTAATCTTTTTCAAACTCGGCAGCCAACTTCTCTTTCCATGACTGCTCAATCCGTACATCCATATACCAGGTTTTAGTTTATGAAACCAAATTATGTCATTTTGATTTGGTTTTATCACCGATTGATGACTATTTTCGTTTAAAAGGAAGTGTTACCGAGTTTACAAAGTAGCAGCGGCCATACCCAAACCCACCAACACCCTCAATTCTTATGGTTTCCAAAGTGACCGATGGTGTAAAAGTCACCGTATTGACGGAATTTCAACCGGACTATTCCAATCCTGGTCAAGACCACTATGTTTTTACCTATAAGATCTTGATTGAAAATCATAGTGAACATACTGTCAAACTGTTGAGAAGGCATTGGCATATATATGATGCTAATGGCACGGTCAGGGAAGTGGAAGGTGCTGGTATCGTAGGCCTTCAGCCTATTCTGGAACCTGGCGACGTCCATGATTATGTTTCGGGCTGTAATTTGCGTACTGATTTAGGCAAGATGGCCGGGACTTATCTGATGGAACGCGTGTTGGATGGAAGGCAGTTCAGGGTTATTATTCCGGCATTTTCTCTTGTAGCACCTTACCGTCTGAATTGATTATTTTGATTGCCGCCTATCTCAAGTATCTCCTCCGTTCCGGAAACGAACATTCCATTCATTCCCCATTCTTATTTGATCTATATACTCAAGTAATCGCTGTAAAAAGAGACGACAATACCGACTATAATCAGATCAAGTCTCTTCGCAAGGAACTTCTGCAGTCCAGTGCAGAGATTGAAATCCTGGACCTTGGAGCTGGTTCCAGAATCAACAAGTCCAGTCGGCGGAAGATCAGCACGATCGCCAAAAATGCTGAGAAACCCGAGAAATTCGGCAAACTCTTCTATCGGCTAATCCGAAAGTTCCAGCCCCAGACCATCGTCGAACTAGGTACTTCGCTGGGGTTGACCACCTTATATTTATCAAAGGCCAAGCCGGATGCGAAGGTATTAACCTTTGAAGGTTGCCCCGAAACCGCCAGGCAGGCCGAGCAGCACTTTGCCGAGCAAAACGCCAGAAATATTCAGGTAATCGTCGGCAATATTGACAATACGCTGCCAGAAAGCATGCGGGGATTAAACGCTACGATCGACTTCGCTTACTTCGACGCAAATCATCGTTTCGAACCTACTGTTCGGTATTTTGAGCAATGCCTACCTCACATTAAAAACGACTCTGTTTTTATATTCGACGACATCTATTGGTCGAAAGAAATGACTCAGGCCTGGCAATATATCAAAGTCCATCCGCGGGTGACTTTAACGGTTGACTTGTTTTGGGTCGGCCTGGTCTTCTTCAGAACCGAACAGGTCAAAGAGGATTTTATACTTCGGTTCTAACCATTTGCCATTAAATAATAATATTTTCCCGCTGGATAACTGAGTCTACCGATTAGCACTTTCTTTTGGTAAAGTTGTAACTTTATTGATCTCTCCCGTTCTAATCTATCATGAATATCCAGGCCATCCTGAGGTCTTTGTCCGAAAAAGGAATCTTGTCTGACCAACAATCCTCCATCATTTCCTCTTACGAAAAATCGAAACCATTTTCACTTTACTGGGAGCTAAGGTCTATACTTTATCTGGGAATTGCCTTGCTTACCACAGGCATTGGGATCATTATCTATGAAAATATAGATACCATTGGCCATCAGGCCATCATCGCCGCCATCGCATGTCTCACCATCGCATGTTTCTTATACACTTTTAAACATAGTCTCCCCTTCCAATGGCTGGAAGGGGAGAATCCAGATAAGTTTGCCGACTACGCACTCTTATTAGGTTGTACCACATTTCTGGCGTTGGAAGGATATCTGCAATATCAATATAAGTTTTTCGGCACGCGCTACGGGATTGCGGTGCTTATCCCGACTGTTGTGTTCTTGATCTCCGCCTATCGTTTTGATCACAAGGGGATCCTTTCTATGGGGGTGACAGGCATGGCTTCATGGCTCGGCCTCACAATAGCCCCACTTTCTATTCTTTCAGAAAATGATTTTACTGATGAGAAACTGCTTGTTTCTGCAATTGTGCTTGGCGTTATCCTCGTGGTTGCAGGCTGGGTTTCACAGGAAAAAGAGTTGAAACCACATTTTTCCTTCACATACATTTTCATGGGTGGGCAACTTGCATCGGTCGGAAGTCTTGTTGGGTTGTTTGCGCATTCGTTCAAAATCCTGTATTTCTTTGTAGGAATGTCATTATCCGTCTTCTTTATTCTACGTTCAAGATTCGCCCAGTCGCTGATTTTTCTGCTGATGGGAGTTGTCTATGGATACATTATCATCACCTACTCCATATTCAGTACGATTGGAAGCGACGCCGCTTTGGCACTGGGCTCAATTTATTTTATGCTTTCCAGCGCCGGAGTGATTATTTTCTTATTAAAATTTAAAGTTTTCCTGGGGATCAAAAAATGAAAAAGGCTTACAATTTGAGATGGGTTGAAAATCTGTACATCAAGCAGGCTGCTGCCCGGTGGACATCCAAAAATCTCCTGACTGCTGAGCAGGAAAGCCAGGTAAAAGACTTATTTCCAGAAGAATTTTATCACCCAGGAATTTTTGTAAAGATCGGGCTATTCATTTTTGGCGTAATTGCCTGTTCCTTTTTCGTCGGCTTTCTGGCCATTTTCTTCGCGAATGCGGATGGGGACGACGCATTTTCCTTTATGAGCCTGATAGCAAGCGGCTTTTTTCTGTTTTTTCTTGAATATCTGATCAAAAACAGAAAACTTTATCACTCGGGAGTCGACAATGCCCTACTCTATTCGGCGATTACTGCGGCCCTGGTACCGGTGTTCCTACTCTTTGAAAATGCCGACCTATGGTTTTACTGCGTCATCTCCCTGATAATATTTTCCATTGCTACTTTGCGTTATGCCGACTTATTAACCACTCTGGCCTGCTTTCTTGTCCTATTTACATTGTTGGCAGACTTAATGATGAAATTTCCACTTGGAAAAGCGCTGCTTCCGTTTTTCGTCATGATGCTATCCTCCATCATTTATTTCGGTTCAGTCAGAATCCACGATGTCTACTATCAGGATTGTAAAAAACTGATTCAGGCTTTGGCCTTGATCACTTGCTACCTTGGAGGTAATTATTTTATTGTGAGAGAAAGTAACGCAAGGCTCAATGATCTGAACTTTCCAGTTGCTCCTCAGATCGCCTTTGCGCCGTTATTTTATCTCTTTACAACTGTTATCCCCATTTCATACATTTTCATAAGTCTGAAAAAACACGACCGGATTTTACTGATCATCGGACTGATCACGTTCGCTTTTTCTATTTACACCTATCGCAACTATTTTAGCCAACTTACTCCTGCACAAGAACTTATAGCAGCAGGAACTGGCATGATCGCGGTTGCCATGCTTGTCATGAAATACCTCCACACACCCAAGCACCGGTTGTCGGACGAACAGGAAGGGCGTCGTAAGCTAGGGAATCTGGAAGCCATATTGGTGGCGCAAAATCTGGGGCAAACACCCCATGAAAACGGAATGGAGTTTGGAGGAGGTAATTTTGGCGGAGGCGGTGCCGGCGAAGTATATTAATTTGAGCAAAAAATTAAGAACTTTACCCAGGTTACTTAACTACGCTCAAATTTCCATATGAAAAGACTTGTCCTGCTGTTACTTCCTTGCTTATATAGTTTCGCCTCCCAATCGCAAGAGTCCGACGACAGAATCGCCGGAAAAACATCAAAGAACCCTGTTTTTCCAGGCTGGTATGCAGATCCAGAGGGGATTATTTTCAACAAAACCTTCTGGATTTACCCTACTTTTTCCGCACCTTATAACGAGCAGGTCCATTTTGATGCTTTTTCATCAAAAGACCTCATTACCTGGCAGAAACACAGTAATGTCCTTGATTCTTCGGCCATTAAATGGGCAAAACGTGCCATGTGGGCACCCTCGATCATCGAAAAAGACAAAAAATATTACTTCTTCTTTGGCGCAAACGACATACAAAGTGACAATGAGTACGGCGGTATTGGTATTGCCGTAGCCGACAATCCTGCGGGGCCTTTCAAAGACTATCTGGGCAAACCGTTGATCGACAAATTCTACAATGGGGCCCAACCAATCGACCAGTTTGTTTTTAAGGACAAAGACGGCCAGCATTATCTCTTTTACGGAGGTTGGAAGCATTGCAATGTCGCAAAACTCAAGCCGGACTTTACCGGCTTTATCCCGTTTGAAGATGGCAAAACATTTCATGAAATAACCCCCGAGGGTTACGTAGAAGGGCCCTTTATGTTTATCCGCAATGGTAAGTATTATTTTATGTGGTCCGAAGGCGGCTGGACAGGGCCCAATTATTCCGTTGCCTACGCCATAGCCGATTCACCTTTCGGGCCCTTCAAACGCGTCGGGAAAATTCTTCAGCAAGATCCCAAAGTTGCTACGGGCGCAGGCCATCATTCAGTAATTCAGGTTCCCGGAAAAGACGAGTGGTATATCGTATACCACCGCCGTCCTTTAACTGAAACGGACGGAAACCACCGTGAAACTTGTATCGACGTCATGACCTTTGATCAAAACGGGACGATTAATCCTGTAAAAATTACACGCGAGGGAGTGAAGGCTGTGCATTTGAAATAAACCTTCTGACTAATCAATCAGGCAGATTACTCAACATATCAACATGACTTTTAAAAATTCAATGATCGCCGTCGGCGTTTATCTGCTAACCATTGCGGTGAGCCCGGCCCAACGGTTTTATTCTGTTGTTTTTAGTAAGCTTCCACAGGATTATCAGCTCTACCCACGGAACATTACAAATGAAGGCGTAGTCCCCGTCGCCGGGATAGTAGAAGTAGCTGGCTGGAAATACATGTCTGTTCAGGTTACGCGCAACAATGCCCCCTACAAATACTTCCGGGCTCCAATTACATATCAGAATAATGGCAACGGGGTGTTTTCGGGCGAGACAAAAATAAAAGCCGAACTGGCGGGGTACGAATTCAAAGTTTACGCGTGCAAGGATGCCGATTCTGTTCTGGTAGTAACCCGGCAGCAAATTGTGAGCGGGGACGTCTACATCCTTTCAGGCCAGTCCAATTCGACGGGTTTCTTTACGGAGGCGGATACCAATCGTTTTTGCCGGACTTTTGGCAAAATCACCCAGAACCTGAACACAGATACGTACAATGCCGCGGATACCTTATGGGCATTTTCCAATATGAACTCCTACGAGACCGGTGTTGGAACCATGGGTTTTGAAATTCAAAAACAATTGATGCAGGTGTCAGGGATCCCTAATTGTCTCATCAATGCCGGGTTTCACTGGTCCTCCGCCTATAGCCATGCCATAAGAACAGAAAGCAACCCGACAGACTTCAATACCGGCTATGGAAGAATGCTCTACCGGATCCAGAAAGCCGGTCTGGTGAATTCGGTGAAGGCTTATATTTTTCGGCAGGGAGAAACTGAGGCATACAACGAGGGGTTTAACTGGGAGGAGAATTTTGATAGGCTGAGGAATTACCTGAAAGCCGACCTTCCAAACCTTCAGAAATTTTATGTGTTCCAGATCGACATTATTTACTACCCATCGTCAGTAGGGGCCGTTCTGAGGGATTATCAGAGGCGTCTTCCGGAGATTTACCCGGATATACGATCGCTGGCCACGGTCGGAACAACGGAATTCGACGGGCTGCATTACGGACATTCAGGCAATGTGCAAAGCGGCCAGGAAGTTTCCCGCTTGATAGAGAGGGATTTTTACGGGCTGAAAGATACCCTGAACATCAATTCCCCTTCCCTGAAAAAGGCATTCTACACCAATAGCGACAGAAAGCAGCTCACACTCGTATTTGACGAAGGACAAGAATTAGTATATCCAGAACCTTACAAGCCCAATGCTAACGTGACGCTGGATATCAAAGATTTTTTTTACCTGGGTGGAAATCAGGGCGGAATTGTCTCTGGAAAGGTCGAAGCCAACAAGGTTATACTTGAACTAAACGGGCCTCAGAGGGCGACAACATTGGATTATCTGCCGATGTACCTGGAGCAGGGAGGACCCTATTATCCTTTCACAGGTCCCTATATCAAGAACAAGCTCGGAATGCGGGCATTCACTTTTTACAATGTCCCGCTTTCTGTTGGATTAAAAACACCTTTGCTGACAGTGACAGACGATGTGGACAAAAATGTTGCTCTAAATTGGGACGCCGTCGCGGACGCCATTGAATATGTGCTGGAAAGGAAACTACCGGGAAGCGGCTCATTTGTGCATCTCGCAAGTGTTAAGGGGCAGGTATTAAAGTTTGTCGACAAGCCGGACCAGGTTGCTGGAACGATTCAATATCGGTTAAAGGCCGTTGGTACCAATTCCGAGTCCGCCGAATATGCCTATGCTGATTACGAATTCCCGGTCGTCCTGGGTGTTGAAAAAGAAAAAAATGCCTTAATTTCCGTCTTCCCTAACCCTGCTGCCAGAGATCAGCCCGTTCAAGTACGTTTTGCAGAGCCAATGAAAGGCGTAGTGTCTGTCTTAAACAGCAAAGGGCAATACACGTCCCAGCGCGCTGTTCAAGTCAATCGGAATACAACCATAATGCTGCCGGAACTGGCGCCCGGGCTTCACGTTGTCAAATTTAAATCGGGAGATCGAGAATGGAGCAAAAAAATAGTCGTCCGCTGATTTACATATAGGTATGAGCGTTTCGTCGTAAGAAATTGTATAGCGAGTGCAGCGTTGCGCCATGTCATGAACACATTGGAATGATTTTTGCTAATCTAAGGCAGAACTAACTTATTCGCGGTTTCTACCCTATCTGAATTTATTCTGATCCGACATGCATTTATCGACTTATGAGGAAAAAGTAACGCAGGATTTGCTCAAGTGGCAGCAAAAAATGCAGAAGCGGCCTAATCTGGTGGATAGGACTTCCAAGGCTGTTCAGGATAAAATCAATGACATCATTCCAGACAAAGTTCATCAGGTAATCACGACGACGATCAAGCAAATGACCCGAGCGGTACTGACAGGCGCGGAGTTCACGACGCCCAGCCAGCCTCGAAAAGAAAGTTTGGAAGAAATAGAAGCATTGGTCGGAAAAAAGATTGCTGTATACAAAAAGGCAGGGGCCGCAGAGGGCGGAATAACAGGCGCGGGGGGGTTCTTACTCGCTCTAGCAGAATTTCCCATACTGATCGGGATCAAATTGAAGCTGCTTTTTGAGATTGCTGCACTGTATGGACGACCTATCAATGACTACAAAGAAAGGCTCTTCATCCTTCATATTTTCCAACTCGCATTTTCAAGCCAAAAACAAAGACAGAAAGTTTTTGAACAAATGAGCAATTGGAACGTGAAAAGCAGCAGCCTGCCTGACGACATACACCAATTTGACTGGAAATCGTTCCAGCAGGAATACCGGGATTACATCGACCTTGCAAAAATGGCCCAGCTCATTCCGGGCATCGGGGCGGCAGTTGGCTTGATCGTCAATTACAGGCTGCTAGACAAGCTCGGGAAAACAGCGATGAACGCATACCGGATGCGTTGGCTGGAAGACCGTACGCTTCAGGAAATCAGACCGCAGGCCAGCCTGCCTTTGAATTATTAAATATCGAAAAGTATCGAGGACCCACTTTGCACCAAAATTGAATGAGCGCTAAGAGAAAGGAACAAGTTTATACCAAAGGAATAGATTCCGCCCTTCTGGCAATTTATAACGGATATGTTTTTTTTATACGTTTTTTCCGCGAGGTTTTCCGTGGAAGAATGGAATTCCAGGAAATAGTGAAACAATGCTACGCGATTGGAAATAAGTCGCTGCTTCTCATCAGTTTGACAGGGTTTATCACCGGTATGGTATTCACAAAACAGTCGCGGCCTTCATTAGCTGAATTCGGGGCGGTGTCGTGGCTTCCTTCACTGGTCGCCATTGCGATTGTGCGTGCACTTGCTGCATTGGTAACCGCGCTGATCAGCGCTGGTAAAATCGGTTCAAGCATTGGCGCGGAACTAGGGTCGATGAGGGTCACCGAGCAAATAGACGCCATGGAGGTTTCTGCGGTCAATCCTTTCAAATTCCTGGTTGTAACCCGCGTCCTGGCATCGACAATAACGATCCCGATCCTGATGTTTTATTGTACGCTGGTAGGCCTTTTGGGGGCATACCTGAACGTCGCATTGAACGAAGGAACCAGCTTTATTGCGTTTTTTGAGAATGCATTCGAACAGATCACTTTTCTGGACATATTTACTTCCCTTGCAAAGGCTGTCGCATACGGTTTCACGATCGGGATTGTGGGCTGCTACCAGGGATATAATGCCAACAAGGGTACTGAGGGCGTAGGTAAGGCTGCAAATTCAGCGGTCGTTATTTCCATGTTCCTCATTTTCATTGAAGAAGTGATCATTGTTCAGGTATCCAATTATTTTAGAATATAGAAATGGAAGATTTTGCCAAATCCGAGGAAACCGTCATAGATATCCGGGACCTTCACAAGTCATTTGGAGATCTGCATGTGTTGCGGGGCGTGGATTTGAAATTGAACAGAGGCGAAAACGTGGTGGTTCTTGGGCGTTCGGGAACCGGCAAATCCGTTCTTATCAAGATCATTGCCGGCTTGCTTCGCCAGGACCGCGGACAATGTCTTGTGCTAGGTAAGGAAGTATCCAAACTAAACGAAAAGGAATTACGCGATCTGCGCCTTAAAATTGGCTTTTCATTCCAGAACAGTGCGTTGTACGATAGTATGACTGTACGCGAAAACCTCGAATTCCCTCTGGTACGCAATGTGAAAAACCTCACTCGCGCCAACATTAACGAGCAGGTCGAATCAGTACTCGACGCCGTTGGCCTGTTGCAGACCATCAACCAGGTTCCGTCGGAACTTTCGGGCGGGCAACGCAAGCGGATCGGTATTGCCAGGACGCTGATATTGAAACCGGAGATCATGCTCTATGATGAGCCTACAGCCGGCCTTGACCCAATCACCTGTCTGGAGATCAATCAGCTGATCAATGAGGTAAAAGAAAAATACCACACCAGTTCCATCATCATTACCCACGATCTTACCTGCGCCAGAGCCACCGGGGACCGGATCGCCATGCTTTTGGATGGAAAGTTCCTCAGGCAAGGCACTTTCGAGGAAGTATTTGACTCGGAAGAGCCGAGAATCAAGAGTTTTTACGATTATAATTTTATTCAGTAAATAATGGAAACATCAACAAGAAAACGCTCCATAACCGTAGGCCTATTTGTGCTGATAGGTATTGTAATACTCGTTGCAGGCATACTTACCATTGGTAGTATGAAAAAGGTCTTTTCATCGACGATTACAGTGAAGACTATATTTGACGACGTCAACGGCCTTAAACAAGGAAACAACATCTGGTACTCCGGTGTGAAGATTGGGACCGTCAAGTCCATTCGTTTCCTGGAAAATTCGAAGGTGGAGGTCATGCTGCATATCGAAGAAAAATCACAGGAATTCGTCCGTAAAAATGCCAAGGCGAAAGTCAGTACCGACGGATTAATCGGAAACAAAATCATTGTCATTTACGGAGGGACCCAGAAAGTGCCTTCGATAGAGGACGGGGATGAGCTCGTCGTCGAGAAAATGGAAAGTACCGATGAAATGCTTGCCGTTTTATCTGAAAATAATAAGAACTTATTGGGCATCACCAGTGCATTCAAGACAATCAGTAAAAATATACTAGAGGGAAAGGGTACTGTTGGAATGCTGTTGAATGACGAGCGACTTTACAATGACGTTGAGCAAACACTGGCTGCATTGAAAAAAGCTTCGGTCAATGCGCAGACACTGACAGCATCTCTCTCGGGTTATTCTGCGAAATTAAATGAGAAAGGTGGTCTGGCCAATGATTTTGCCACAGATACCGTGATTATGAAGGATCTGAGAGGTACCATTGCCAGGCTGAACGAAACCGTTTCTTCTGCCAACGTTATGGTAAATAACCTTAAGACCGCGAGTGCAGATCTCAATTCCAATACAACCAGTCCCATCGGCGTTTTGCTACACGACGAGGCTACTGCAGCTAATTTGAAAGGAACATTAAAAAATCTTGAAACCAGTACCGGCAAACTGGACGAGAATATGCAGGCCTTAAGATCCAATTTCCTTTTCCGTCGTTATTTCAAAAAGAAAGCGAAGGAAGAAGCAAAGCAGTCGGCAAATCAGGAAGTGAAGGAGCAGGTTAACCAATAAATGTATAGTTTTGCAGCATAGCCTGGCCCGTAGTAATTACAGTAGTTCTACTGACTATTACTACATTGATTTCTTTTTAGCGTCTGAGATACTTTTTAATTAAACACTGATGGCCTTACAATTGAACCCTGTACTGGATTCTGACTATATCGATCAGGCTTATGGCGAAGACCCCGTCATTTTACACATGATTTTTGACGCTTTCCTGAGTGACTCGCTCCCCAGATGGCATGCACTTGACAATGCCCTAAAGACAGACGACAAAAAAGAATCTGCCAGCATTGTACACGGCCTTAAACCTTCGTTTACCATGACTGGCCTTACGAAACTACGTCCCAAAGTCGACGAACTGGAACGGGCGATCAAGAATAATGCGGATACTTCCGAATTAATGGAGATGTACCGCAAAATATCTGGAGAGCTGAATTCCGTCATTCCCATCCTGGAACAAGAATCGGAACGATTGAAACTGATCTGAATGAGTTTAGACTGCGAGTTGGCGGAGTATAGCTTACTCTATGCGCTTTTTCTTTTGGCCTTGTCCCAGGCAGCACTCTGCGACCCTTTGAAATACCTTCGGATCCCTGCTATCACTGCATAATTCATCATACAGAAATAGTAGGGAACGAATAGCGCCTTCACCTTGATTTCTCTCCTTTCCATGACCCAGCCTGCCAGTGCGAGTCCGTAGAAAACAATTTGGCCTGCCAATAACAGATCGTAAAACCAGCCTCCTCTTTGCCACACAATCAAAATATTCAGGACAAATGCAAGGATCATCAAAAAGGGTGTGATCGTCCACCTCAGCACCCGGTGACTAATGTATTGGAACGACAAAACCGGATAGTTGAACGGGTTCAATAATTTCTCAAGACGCAGAATGGACTGAATTCCCCCCGCAGCAATTCTGACCTTCCTTTTCAGCTCTTCCTTGATATTTTCCGAAGACAACTCAGAGGCATACGCTTCCGGCTCATAAATAATCCGGTATCCCTGCAACGCAATGCGCATGGATATCATAAAATCATCCAGGATTGTGTCGGGCTCCACCTCCTTGTACAATGCCCTGCGAACACTGAACAATTCTCCTGCCGCACCCACGACCGAGTACAGCTCGGAATCCCATTTTTTAAGTGTCGATTCGTATTTCCAGTAAAAACCTTCTCCTGCTGTTGCGTCGGATACTGCAGCCTGCATAACCCTCTTTTCCCCGGAAACTGCGCCCACCGTCGGGTCGGCATAATGCCTGGCGATCAGTACCAGGGCATCTTTGTTCAGGAAAGTATTGGCATCCGTATAAACCACCACATCGCTTGTAACTTCGTGCATCGCCCGATGTACGGCCAGGATTTTTCCGCTACGTGCCGGCGTGTGCATCAGCTTGATCTGGTCATAAGCACTTACCAATTCGGGAGTACGGTCTGATGAGCCGTCGGTTACAAAGATCAGGGTGAGTTTGCCTGCAGGATACGACAATTCGAGGGTGTTTTTGATTTTCTCCTCAATGATACTTTCCTCATTATACGCTGCGACGATCAGTGTAAGGGTGGGGAATTCCTGATCTAACCCCGGAATGGTCCTTTTGCCTTTAATGGCCCTTCGAATGCGTACCAGCACGTACAAAACAACTGCATACCCCAAAAAAGTGTAAAAAACGATAAATAAGCTGAGCCAAAAGAATATTTCCATATTAGCGGGTCAATGGATAGCCCAGGTTCCCGCTATCCGTTTTGTTTGTGAAATGCCAGGCGATTGATCTGAAAAAAACAGGAATAAAGCGAAACTCTTTATTTTTTATGTATTGGATAAGATTTCTCGGAACAACCACAGCCAGAAAGTAGCAGCAAAAAAGCACAAAGGTCATGGGCGGCGCATTTTTCCGGATAAACAATATCCTGTTGCGGTTCATGAAATATTCCTTCAGAGCTGATCTTTTCCCCACCGAAACTGACTCTTTGTGATAAATCAGCGCCGACAAGTCCGTATGGATCTCGTAACCTGCTTTCCGTATTCGTTCGCACCAGTCGAGCTCCTCATAATAGAGAAAATAATTTTCTGCCATCAGTCCAGCCTTTTCAAGTGCTTCCCGGCGGATCATCATGGCGGCGCCATGGGCATAGCCTGTCCTGCCACTCAATGAGTCGTACTGGCCTTTGTCCTCCTCGAACTGCCCGATACAAGCATTTCTTGCGGTGTAATAATTCATAGGGGTGTAGCCTGTGTATTGGAGCATACCCGGATGATCAAAATAGTGGATTTTGGGGGAGACAATCCCTATTTTAGGATTGGCGTCAAGTGTGGCAGCGAGCTTGCCAATTAGTTCGGGAGTTACTTCTGTATCATTGTTGATCAAAAACAAATATTCACCCGTAGCGTGTACAATTCCCAGGTTATTTCCTCCAGCAAAACCAGTGTTCTTGTCTGACCTGATGAATGTTACGCCCGGATATTTCGACCTCCAGTTTGTAACCGGATTCACCTTACTTCCATTGTCAACGACGATGATTTCAAGGTTTGGATAGACATTTACCTCTTTCAAAGATTTCAACAAATCCTCGGTAACCTGAGGCTGGTTGAAATTGACGGTCACAATGGAAACTTTTCTCATTCTTGAAAATGACTTCTTAAAACCGTTCTGATTGAGGGAATATTTTTGTTGATTTGTAGAACTATTTCAAAATTAATAATAAAAATATAGCTTTAAGAAAAATGTAGCTTGAAGTGCCAGATATTGTCCTGAGATGCCAAAAATCTCACTATAATCCGTCAAAATTCAACAAAAAATTGATCAAGTGAAAATATCATCTCTGGACATAAACAGGGTTTCGGAAAATTCCGGAAATCAAATCTCACAAAATGATCTTGAAAAAAACATACTGGCCGACAAGGTCCAGGAGCTTGTTGAAATAATAGGACGGTCGGTCGTGGACAACAACGTGTCGCGGTCGTACCAGCAACAAATAGAAGAAGCATTTAAGAAATCGGCGGCCGCCCAAAAGAAAATCGCCCCCTTTCAGACCCTCGACAAAGAGAACAACCTCTCCAGGGAAGAACTTCTGGATGGCCTGGAAAAGTTACTCGCGGAAAATCCAATTGACAGCAAAATAAGCAGTAACTATCTCAAACGTAATACACTGCAAAAAATCGTGATGCTGATTCTGGCGGTGTTGCTGATTGTCACCGGATTGTCGATGATCATTATGCCAGCGCCCCCGAGCTTCGAGATTTTTACGATATACTATTTCAATATCAATGATGGCGTCACGGTCATGGACCTGATTTCGCTGCTGATCATTTTTGGTGGAGTCCTATTGCTGGTATTAAACTTCAATAGGAAATGATCGCATTTGCTGAAACGCCGGCTGCAGTAAAAAGAATCCTCCTGGTGGAGGACAACAGGCTTTTTAGTAAAGTGGTGGAATCAGCATTGGTACGCGCTGGTTATCAATGCGTGCTATGCGAATCGGCAACCGAAGCGCTTGAGTTGCTGTTGACAGAGACTCCAGACCTGATCTTGTCGGACTATGATATGCCAAAAATGAATGGGTTCGACTTCCGGCAGGCAGTATTGATGAATCCCAAGATAAGAGATATTCCTTTTGTATTCCTGACTTCCTTCACAGACAATTCCCTAGTTCTCGAAGGTCTGAGCATGTATGCCCTGGATTTTATTAATAAGGAGACCCCCATTCCTGTCATCATATCCAAGCTGAACAATATCATTAAATCCCTGCAAAACGAGCATTCCAGATCTGTGCGGGAATTAAAAATCGCAGCGGAAACACTGAATGTAAAATCCATACCGGTAAAATCCCCCGATGTTCCGGGATTCAGGCTGCACTTTTGGAACCAAGGTTTCAGAGGTTACCCCGGCGGCGACTTCCTGGATTTTGTGCAGGCCGACGAACGCTTTTGCTTCGCTTTTTTGGGTGATATTATGGGAAAGAAATGGCAAGCCTGGTTTTTTACCTTTGGTTTTCTCAGTTATATCCGCGCTGCAATCCGTTTTTGCGTACTCGACAATGATTTCAGACTGGATACAATCCTCCAGAAGATCAACAAGCTCATCTATTTAGATGACAGCCTGCAGAACATCCTGTCGAGCCTATCACTTCTTCTGCTGGACAGCAAGACCGGCGAGGTCCACTATACCGGGGCTGGCGATCTGCCACTGATCCAATATAAATCTAGGGACGGAAGCATTTCAACCGTCCAATCTTCGGGTTTGTTACTCGGTCTTCTCGAGGACGGTTTTTATGACAAACAGACAATCCAAATGGAGGTAGGAGACAACCTCGCCATATTTACCGATGGAATGATTGATATTCCCACAAACGGCTCAAAAAAAAGCGACTATCCCTTCTTTGTCGAAAAAATCAGCCCGTACCTTGGTTTGCCTGATAGTTTCGGATTAATCAGGACCAGGGTATTGGAACGCATCAATGACAGCAATCAAATGGATGATGCAAGTATCATTTTTATTGAAAAAACTTAACCCTAATGGTATTAAAAGTAGAAGAAACTAATCAGGTTGTACGGGCAACCATCTTGCCCAACGAAGCAAGCCTGGCTAATTCAGAAGCATTTAAAGAAGAAATGATCAGTCTGATGGTGGATGGTGCCAAGCTGATTATCGTCAGTTTTGAAAATGTCAATTATATCGACAGTTCATTCCTGGGAAGCCTGGTGGTCGCGTTGAAGTATGCGCTGCCCAGAAATATAGACATCTATCTGGTCTCCTTAAAGCCCGATGTTCAAAACCTTCTGACACTGATCAGAATGGATAAAGTCTTTAAAATTTATAAAGACTATACAGAGGCGATGGGGACATTAAAATAACGCATGAAGCTCAGCGGTAATAGGTTTGAAACAGTATTTAAATGTGACCTGGAAGCGATTTCAGATACAGTGAATCTTTGTATAGCACATGTCCAAAATAACATCGGTGGGGCCGATATCGCTTTTGGTCTGGCCACCAGGATCAAATGGGTCATTACAGAGATGCTCACAAACGCAATCAAGCATTCGGATGTAGAGGAGTGTTTTCTGAGCATCGTAATTAACGATGACCAGCTTTTTTTCGAAAAAAAGGATACAGGTAAACCCCTGGCTCTCAACGAGTGTACAAGCGGGGCAAAAATAACATGGCCGCTGACACAAGACTCGTACCCCAGGAGCTTCCAGGTATATCACAACGGAACAGAATCGCTTTCGGCCTACGCCGAGAATCCGCACAGGGTGGTTTTCTCCGTTGAGGAAATTGGAGACCAGCAAATGCCGGCGCTGCTGTTTAACACGAGTGAGCATTTTGGTTTGCTGATTTTGACAAAAGCCTCTGACGCCTTCGAATACGAACATGAGCCCACATCTGGAGAAAACAGGTTTTTAAGCACTTTCAACCTGCACGACAGCTGATATGAAACACCGGTTTGAAGTATTGGATATTTTCCGTGGCTTGTTTGCGTCGCTGGTATTTTTGTTCCACCTCAGCCCGTTTGCAAAGACAGCGATCATCAACAACCGCTTCATAGAGAACGCGGATATGTTCGTGGATTTCTTTTTTGTGCTCAGCGGGTTCGTTATTGCGTATAGCTACCAGGCGATATCTTCGGTAAGAGAAGTGAAGCTCTTTCTGAAGAAGCGTTTTTTGAGGATTTATCCATTACATTTATTCATGCTGATCCTGTTTGTCATAGTTGAATTCGGCAAGAAGATGCTTACCGCGTATGTCAAAGTAAACAACCCAAACGACCCCGACAACAACATTTTCACTTTCCTCTCGTCCCTGTTCCTGTTAAACTCTACTCCTATTTTTGATCCGAAAGACGTAAGCTGGAACATTCCAAGCTGGTCTATCAGCGCAGAAATGGTGGCATATATCATTTTTGCGCTACTTACACTGACCATCTTCATGGTGCATGCAGACAAGGTTAAAAACTGGATATACCTGCTGTTGGTGCTGGTGGCCTCAGGGGCCTTGATATCTATCCAGAATGGCTTCAAAATTGATTTCACATTTGACTATGGGTTTCTGAGGGGGATCATCGGTTTTTTTCTGGGGGCCATTTGCGTGAACATTTTCAGGCTGACTTACCCCTCCTTTTCTACGGTTTCTTCTACCTGGTTCACGCTGCTCGAAATACTGGCTGTTGCAGCGATTATCGTGATGATCAGCTCGGGCCATTTACTCAAACCTTTCGGCTTTGTGTATGAGCTGTTATTCTTTTTATGCATTTACATTTTCGCATTCGAAAAAGGGGCATTTTCCAATGCTATCAGAAAGGTCAGATTGCTTCATAACCTTGGGAAGTATTCTTACTCTATTTACATGAGCCATGCTTTGATGATCAGCTTGTTCAATGTAGCTTTTATCAGAATATTGAAATTTCCGGAAACGGCCTACTCCTATCTGTTTATCCCCAATTTTCTGCTCATTTATCTCTTTTCAACCTGGACCTATAAATACATCGAAATGCAATTTGCTTATAAATCCAAATCCCGGACATCGCCACCATTAACAAGCCGGCCAGCTGAACTGAAAACTCCGAAACAGTCTATTTAGTTATAACTTTCTTTATATGAGCATTAAAGACAAAATTACGATCGTCGTTGCTACGGACAATCACTATGCCATCCTGCTGGGCGCGCTGATCAAATCCATTGAGGTAAACCACAAAACCCCCGAGAAGATCGACCTTTATATCATAGACGACGGGATTTCAGAGTCGAGCAAGAAAAAGATAAAGGGGTCCAGCAACCCGGATGTAACAACGATGTATTGGTTCAAAACCAATGATGTGATACCACCGAACGTAAAGATCCCGGTGGATAAGTCGGCATTTCCGATCACTACCTATCTCCGTCTTTTTGCGCCATACATCATTCCAAAAGAAACGGAAAGGTTCCTGTACCTGGATGTGGACATGATCCTGATCGAAGATATCTCTAAACTGTGGCATACGGATCTTGGCGATCAATTATTTGCTGCTGTACCGGACTTAGCAAAAATTTTCGCCAGCGACTGGGGCGGCGTGCCCAACTATAAAGAATTGGGTTTTGCACCGGACACGCCCTATTTTAATGCCGGTATGCTGCTGGTTGACCCTATTAAATGGCGGGCAGACGACCTTTCCAATAAAGTAATCAAGTGTATTTTTGATAACCTCGCATCAGCCAGCTTCCCTGACCAGTACGGTTTGAATGTGACCCTGGCTAACCGATGGGTGATCCTCGACCAGCGCTGGAATACATTCGCCATCCTGGACATTAAAGACCCCTGGCTGATCCACTATCTGGATATCAAACCCATCTTTCAATCCTATAATTGCAACGTGGCCTATAAGGACGAATTTTACAAATACCTCAGGATGACGCCCTGGAAAGACCACAAACCGGTGCCAGACTGGGTGCGGCTTAGCAGGAAGGCTTACAACAAATTGAGAAAAATTATTTCAGGTTATCTTAAATAGGTCCTCACGGATATGCAGCGTTTCGATGATATAACTTTACTTGTAACACATTATAACAGAAGCACTTCCCTTGAAAGGTTGTTGAAAAATTTCAGTGACCTGGGTTTGAGTTTCGGCGATATCGTGGTGTCCGATGACGGAAGCAAGCAGGAACACATTGACTACATCAATGGTCTTAAAAGCACTTATACCTTTACATTGGTAACAACACCGAAAAACAAAGGACTAGGTAATAACATCAACAAGGGGCAGGACGCGGTCAAAACCCCATACACGCTCTACGTACAGGAGGATTTTGTGCCTCAAGCCATTTTTCCCGCAAACCTGGTACATGCCATAGGCTTTATGAACGAAAGGACAGAACTTGATTTCGTCCGCTTCTATGCCTATTTCAAATATCCTTATCTCAAACCCTACAAAAACGGATTTTCAGACATGCTGTTCAGCATCTGGAATCCAGGCTATAAAAAGTTTTACTATTACAGCGACCACCCGCATTTAAGGCGCAGCAATTTCTTCGATCGGTTTGGACGCTACCCGGAGGGTTTAAAAGTGGAAGTTACCGAATACCGCATGATGATGTCCGTGTTGAAAAACAAGGGAAAGGCTTTGTTTTACGAAGATTACACCGGGCTATTTGATCAGATCAACTCCTCTGCTGAACCCAGTACGGTAAGGAGAAATTTTTGGCGGGAAACTGAAAATCCCCTGATATCCCTGTCGCGTCATCTGTATCGACATTTAAAATTCAATTACGACTACCTGATTGGCAAATAGCTATTCCTCTAAGAAAATGATTGAATGGAGTTTGCATTAAAATTTAGGATCTGCATTTATGGCAAGTGAAAAATCAAGTAACGACCATTATTGGTTAAAGTCGGGGATTATCAATGTGATGCAGAATTTCACCAGTGTCCTGTTTGGCTTTGGCGGGTTTTACCTGATGGTTCGTATGCTCGACAAACATTCCTTTGGTGTGTGGACGCTTTTTGTGGCAACCACTACCATTTTCGAAATGGTCAGAAGCGGTCTCATACAAAATGCATTAATCAAATACCTTTCGTTTTCTGAGCCGGAAGAACATCACAAAATTCTTTCCGCCTCCTTCGCCTTGTGCGGCGGGCTCACAGCGCTTTGTATTCTGGTCAACCTCATCATCGCTCATTATCTGGGACAGATCTGGAAATCGGAGGAAATCGTTCCGTTGTTTATGATGTACAGCGTAGTATACTTGTTTTCAGGCATATTGTCGCAGTTTCACTGGATGGAGCAGGCCAATTTCCGTTTCAATGGTATTTTCGTGACTAATTTCGTCAAGCAGGGCGTTTTCTTCACTTATCTGGTTATCTGCTTTTTTTTTAAAATCAAGGTACACCTCATAGAGCTCGTTTACATCCAGGCACTTGCATTACTTCTTAGTATCATTCTTGAGTATTTTTTCGTCAGGGACCTGCTTCACTTCACTTTCCGGGTAACCGGGGAATGGGTAAAAAAACTTTTGAATTACGGGAAATATGCATTCGGGACGTCTATCGGCTCCATACTTTCCAGTACAATCGACCAGATGATGCTGGGTTCACTGCTCTCCCCTGCCGCTTCCGGGGCATTCAACATTGCGGTCAGGATCATGAACCTCGTCGATATCCCCACCAATGCCATTGCAGTCATTGTCTTTCCGCAAAGTGCGCGAAGGCTGGCTACCGATGGGGAAGGCGCAATCAAATATCTTTACGAAAAATCAGTAGGTACCATACTTGCGGTGCTGATACCTGCATTGCTTTTCCTGTTCCTTTTTCCCGATTTTGTCGTCAGTTTTATTGCCGGGAATAAGTATGAAGAAACGGTTCCGATCCTGAAAGTCACGGTGTTATATTGTATGTTAATTCCCTTTGGGCGTCAATGCGGCACGATTCTGGATTCTATCGGGAGGCCAAAGATCAATTTTATGCTCGTCGTACTGAACGCAACAGTAAACCTGGGCCTGAACTACATTCTGATCAGCCGGATTGGCGTAATGGGGGCGGCATATGCAACGCTGATCTCGAACATCATCAGTTTCACGATCGCGCAGACAATCCTGAACCGGATTCTCCACGTCAATACGTTCAATACCTTCATCTACGCATATAAGTTTTATCCTGAATTTTTCTCGAAATATATAAAGCCCCGTTTTACCTGACCCTCAACATCATTTGCTCACTTATTTAAGACACCTTTCCCAATGTCATTCTTTAAGAACCCGGACTGGCTCGATCAATACCATTATCCCTATACCTCCTATGACCAAATCCCGGAGCGCGTTTTTAATGAAATAAATAGAAGGCTCGACGCCAGAAAAACCTCCGATCCGCTGATCACCATCATGATCGCAGCCTGGAACGAGGAAGTCAACCTGCTTCGGTGCGTCGCTACTTTGTCTGCCATGGCCACCTCCAAGCCGTTTGAAATCCTGGTCGTCAATAACAATTCTACCGACAAAACCCAGCAGACCATCGATGCATTGCATGTGAGGACTGTGTTCCAGGAAATTCAGGGGCCAGGCCCCGCGCGACAGCTGGGTCTCGAAAATGCATCGGGGAAATATATTCTTTTAGCTGATGCAGATTGCTTTTATCCCGATTGCTGGCTGGAAGAAATGATGAAAGTACTTACCCAGCCAGAGGTCGTTTGTGTATACGGACGATATTCCTTCATCAGCGAAGAAGGCTATTCGCGCTGGCAGTTGTCGCTTTTGGAAAAAGCCAAAGACATCATAGCAGAATACCGCCACCTCAACCGGCCCTACCTCAATACTTACGGGATCAGTATGGGGTTTCTCAGGGAGCCAGCGCTTAAAATAGGCTTTGTGATGAAAAACGTGCGGGGAGAAGACGGGAGAATGGCCTATGCCTTAATGAATTATGGCAAGATCAGACAAGTAAAGAATAATAACGCTCGCGCCTGGACAGGCGCCAGGACCCTGAAAAGGGATGGAAGTTTTTTCAGCCTCTTTACCAAGAGGGTCATCAAAGAATTCAAAGGCTTGCTTTTCAATCTGCATTCCAAGGCGCCGAAAGAGATCGAGAAATTGTAATTTACATCGCCTGGCCCTTTGCAAGCATTGCATCTGCAAGCAGGTCCGAGATCTGATCAACTCTTTTTTCCCATGTGTTGTCAGCGGCGACCCGAATTCTCCTCTCCTTCTTCTCGGCGGTGTCATTGGATAATGCATCAGCAATTGCTTCCGAAAATGAAACCGGATTATCACAATACGTTACCGTATTCCCTGTAAATTCTTTCAGATCATCGTTAAAGTTAATGGCAACCAGCGGCTTGCCTGCTCCCAGGTATTCAAAAAGTTTCAAGGGAAAAATAGTAGCGCTGACCTCGTCCCGCTTGAAAGGCAGCAGCGCCACGTCAAAGCCTTTTATTACGGCGGGCATCTCGCTGTAGGGTACGCTGCCAGTCGAATACACGTTGGCAGTGTTGAAAAACCAGTCGGGTATGTAGTTTCTTTCTTGCGGGCCTACGAAAACGAAGCTTTTATCGGGGTTCATTTTCACGACTTCATGCAGCATAGTGTAGTCCATCCGCCTTTCAATATTGCCAAAGTAACCGATGACCGGTTTGGGAATTTGTTGTAAAACAGATGCAACAGGCAGGTTTTCATCCAATGCCTTTTGGCTATGTCTGATATCGGCAGCATTGGGTACGAAGAATGTGGCCGGGTTCACTACCTTGCTTTGATTATAAAGCTGCCGGCTTGTACAAAAAACAAGATCGCTGTTTTTCAGCAACTTTTTCTCAGAAACCACTCCATGCCGCGCATCGAAAGGCACAATGATCGGGTCTACGCAGTGGTATGCCGTAAGCTTTGGCGCAAGACCGTCCGCCACGTCGGGATAATGGAAATTAAAGGAGTTAATGAAAATGAAATCTTTGATCTGGTATCTCCTGATAATCCGCCTGAGCTTGGTCCTGATAAGGAATTCATTGAATTTAAGAGCCAGCCGGAACACAGGTCCCTCGGTCAGGAAATTGATCGACAACAATACCGGAGGAATAATCACCTTGAAATCCGGGATATCCGTGTCGAGGACATCATCATTCCATACTGAAAAATAACCCTTTCTTCTTTCGTTCTCCGGCGAATTCCTCAGACGCAAATAATCTTTGATTGTAAACGGATGCTCCAGATAGTAAACCTTGTTTTCCCGCGCCAGCATTTTCGCAACGGTATAGTTGGTTGATTCAATTTTGGAGTCGAACCGCGGCAGGCCAAAAACAATGATTTGTTGTCCTTTCAGTCTCATACTATAAAAAATATCGGCCTATAAACTCTTTCAGCTCGTCGTCCGTCTTGGCATGAACAATGTTCGCTCCGGAAAGACGCGGGTAAAGCTTGTAAAAACAGCCGAAATGGTGTTCTAACCCCTTTTTTGATAAAATCACGTTTACGCCGCCGAAATAACTGGCCAGTGTGGCAGTGCCGCCATGAACGGACACAAAGCGCTCCGCATTGGCATAAACCATCAGTTGCAAATGATTGAAATTGTGCACATTGGCAATGTTCTCCCTGTAAAGATTCTCCATGAGTAAAACCTCGGGATATTCCTTTTGCAGCCAGTCATACTCGTGAAGATCATAGATATCACTATTATCCATCGTGATATGCTGTGGCCTCGGGCGGTTATAGATGATCGTGTACTTGCTCTTGAGTTTCTCGATCATAAACGAAAGCATTTCTATGTCAAAATAGCTGACAGGCGGCCCGTTCCACTCCTCATTATACCGGTTTGCAATAATCAATATTGGCTTTTCAAAAACGTACCAGTCATTCTTGTACCGGTCCTTAAGCGGTACCTGCCGCCACTTTCTGATATTATAATTCTGGCTGAAAAGAATCCTGGGAATTTCAAAGTTGTAATTACCCGATTCTCTTCGAATATCGAATTCCTCCACATGTTCAGGAGAAAAGAAATAAAACTCACTGGTATGCTTGCTGCCAACAGTTTTCCGTAGTGTCCCATTCTTGAAATGCCAGTAGGCAAACGGCAATACAAAAAGTAGCTCCTGGCCGAATTCACCGTCAAAAATCAAGGTTTTATATTTCCCCCGTATGACATAATCTTTAAAAAAGTACTTCAACTGAACAAGCTGACAGTAAAAAGTATCCCTATAAAAATACCGTATCCCAATAGGGAGCTTTCCATACTTAATCAAGACAATAAAACTCAGTAACTTATTAAGCATGTTTTGATTGCCTGGTATGTTAATCGCTTGGAACGATATCCTTGGTAAAAAGTTCGTCTATATAGTACTTTACTTCATCCTCGGTTTTGGCGTGGATAATTTTAGCACCCGAAAGCTTGGGGTACAGTTTCTGATAACAGTGGAAATGGTGCTCCGGACCTTCTTTGGAAAGGATCAGATTGGTCCCGCCAAAGTAACTGGCCAGGGTGGCAGTCCCTCCATGGATGGAAATGAACTTTTCCGCATTGGCGTACACCATGAGCTGAAGGTGGTTGAAATTATTCGCCCCGCCTTTATTTTCCTTATAAAGGTTCTCCATAAGCAACACGTCGGGATGCTCGTTTTCGAGCCATTCATGTTCCTTCATGTCATAAATATCACTGTTATCCATTGTAATATGGTGTGGACGAGGCCTGTTATAGATGACCGTATAGTTCTCCTTGACCCTTTCGAGTATGTATGCCAGGATTTCGATACTATAAAAACTGATCGGAGGTCCCCCCCACTCCATATTATAACGGTTTGCAATAATTAGTATAGGTCTGTCATACTTATAGATTTGGTTCTGGTAATGCGCTTTCAATGGTACCGGCAGCCACTTTTTCATGTTATAATTCTGGCTGTACAAGATTCTGGGCATTTCAAAATTGTAGTTCCCATCCTCCGTCCTGATATCGTAAGACTCCGAATGCTCAGGAGAAAAAAAATACAGCTCCCTGGTGAATTTGCAGCCTTCTGTCCTTTTTAATGTGCCGTTTTTGTGATGCCAATATGCGAAAGGCAGGACAAACTGGAGTTCCGGCGCAAACTCACCATGAAAATCAATATCCTTATATTTCCTTTTGAATAGATAATCCCGAAAAAAATATTTCAGCTGAACAAGTTGACAATAATAGGTATGCCTGTAAAAATATCTGATGTTAACCGGTAATTGTCCATATTTAACAAGGACTATAAAACTAAGTAATTTGTTTAGCATGTTTTAGTGATTATCCCTCTCTCATAAACATTTATCCTGTTACTCGTGGACGTTTAAGCCAGGAATGTCGGCTATTCAATCTGTTCAGCATCAATAAACAGACATTAAAAATCGCAATATTTAGCCACATATCCCGTCTGGCCACCATTTTTTTTTCAAAATCAGCGATTTCCACCTCATCTTGTCCAAGGTGCTTTACATACGGTTGGCCGTTAATACCTGCTGCCAGCTTGGCGTCGCCAGAGCTGGTCAGCATCATCGTTTGATGCTGCCTAAATTTTAACAAATAAAATTACATTTGTAATATAATCACGATATTTGCCTCACGATGCACTCATAAATTACTCAACCCACCCCGTTCCGTAGTTTCGTCAATGAAATTGTTTGCTAACCTGCCTTCTACAAAAAAAATCTACTTTTTTTCCGCTTTTCTGATTACCCTTTGCTTTATCCCAACAATCATTTTGCGTGTTATTCTCGCCAAGAGTCATCATTCCGACCTGGGCGGCGTTGAGCAAAATGTGATATATAGTATTCAGAAATTACTTTTCGATGGCAAGCTTTATACAGACCCCCAGAACGCCCCGTTTACAATAACTCAATACACGCCGATTTATCACTACATATGTGCGTTTGTAGCCTGGCTAACCGGACAGGATCCGGAGAAAAATATCTATCAGCTATATTTAATCGGGCGAGGAGCTAACATACTGATCAATCTATTTCTTGCGCTCACCGTTTATCGCATTGCTTTCAGGAAATTAGATTTATCAGCTTCCCTTTCTGCTGCACTGGGATTGGGGTGCTTCGTTTGCGTTTTCCGGCAGGGATTTACAGTACGCCCCGATTCACTGATGGATTTCGTGATCATACTGTCCGTATACTTTTTTTTAGGTTACCTTAAAGACAGGCATTCGGGACGAGGTAACCTGGCCATGGGGTCGTTTCTGGCAGTCCTGGCGATCTTTGTCAAACAAAGCGGCATCCAGATGCCCGTCATCATTTTGAGCTTTCTTGTTTTTGTAAATGATTGGAAGGGGCTGAAAATAAGCATGTTGACAATGGCTTGCTCCTTTGCGGCCTTCACTGTTACAATGCTTTTACTCTACAAAGGTGTCTTTTTCAAGAATGTGATCGGCGGTGTAGCCAACGGCATCGATACCAGCTGGTTTTTTCTTTATGTCTTTGGACCGGGATTCAAGGTTAAAATTCTGATACCTGCACTCATTGTCCTGGCGGTAACATTTTATCATTGGAATATATTCAGAGATGATATCATCACCCGTTTTTTATGTTTTTGCGCATGCGCTATGTTCGCATTTGCAGGGATCACCGTACTCAAAAGCGGCTCAAACGTTGCGTATTTTTCTCCATTTTTTATTATTTCATTACTACTTTTCTCCTGGAAATTAAGATCAGTTAATAACAAATCAATTCCCCAATTTTATCTGCATCCTTTATTTGCGATATATTTTTCGGGTGTATGCGTTTTGAACGTAATTCACCAATATTCGGAGGTAAAAAAGCTTGAATTTGATTATAAGAGTCAGGTCCAGACAAGGGAACAATTAGCATTTGACGTGGCTGAGTATGTGAAAAAGCAATTAACGTCTGAGGATTATGTATTTGCCAATCTGAATGACGAGTCAATTATTGAAAATTCCTATGGAAGGCGGGGAATCAATAATATGCTATTTGAAAATTGCCTGATTCCGCAGCTGGATATCTTTAAGTCTTCAAATGTAAAATCAGGGGTATTGGGTTATTCTAATTTCAGGGACACATTAACATCAGGCAGAACAAAGTACATTATTGAATCTTCCACACCTTTTAACTTTCGCATTATCCCGGATTTACCAGAAATAAAAAATAAGAATTATTATTTGGTAAAGGAAATAGGGGCATATAAGATATACCAGCATAATCGGTTCAGGCGGCTCAGATGAGCAATCAAAACCTGCCATTCCGGCTCTCAAATACTCCTTAAAGTATTTTGTTGAATTAACAGTATTGATTAGATTTGTTACATGTACCCTTTTCATAATTAAACAAAAAACCATGAACATAGAAATAATTGACTCAACTAATGACCAGGATAATAATGAGTCCATGATAGATCATGCTTATCTCAATGAAATCACTGGTGGAGACGAAGAATTAAAAGGTGAATTGATCAATATGTTTGAAGACGAAACAAATGTTCAACTCTCAAATATTTCGGCATCCAATAAACAATCAAATTTTGAAGGCCTGAAACAAGCTATTCACAAATACAGGTCCTCTTTGTTTTCTGTTGGTTTACTCAAAACAGCTGCCAAATACAAGGAAATCGAGACAGTCCTCAAAAGAGGCGAAATCATTGACAACCTTGGCAAGGTCCTTGAAGATCTTGAAAGCGAATCAAGATATGGCTTGAAAATCCTGAAAGGCCTCTAAGATTCCGTGATAAGAGGAGAGGTTACTTCACTCTCCTTTTTATCAGCAAGGTAAGTAGTGTGCAGTATCGCCGCCGCGACATAAAAAAGAATGTTATTAGGAAATTGCACAATTGCTTCCTGCGGAAAATTCCCCACATTTAATGCAAATACAATCAGTATCATCGCCAGGGAATAAGTCTTAAGCTCACTATTCCGAATACGGTAGAAGTTGTTGATCCCCATTTTCAATACGGTAAACATCAGCATACAAAATATCAGTAGCCCGACCCACCCCGTTTCTACAGCCACCCGCATGTATCCGCTGTCAGGCGGAAAGCTCGCCAAAAAGCTGTTAGGCGAGAAACGAGCGCCCCAGGCTCCGGTAGAACCCAGCCCTCCGCCGAACGGATGCGATATAATAAAGGGTTGAATACGCTTCTGGTTGTATTTTCTGACATTGAAAGATGGATCATCAGAAGGACGAAATGCGGTTTGAAACCGCGCCAAAGTGGGATTTCCTGTCGGAATCACGATCAGGATTGCGATAAATACGGCCCCCACACACGAAACGAACATGATCTTTTTGCTGAAATTCAATAATGCAAAGGGAACCATCGCAGCTGGTACCAGCACGTAAGCACCTCTGGTACCCGAATATAACATGGCAATCAAAAATACAGCGATAAGGCTCCCCAAGGTTATTTTCATTTTAAGGGTGGTTTTCCCCGATAATAGCGCAATGCAAAGCAGACTAGCACCCACCATTGTGTAAGAAAACGACACAGGGTCTGAAAACAAAGAATATTTCCGCCAGCTCCCATTGATATACAAAAGGCTTACCATCAGGGGATTATTAAGTAAATCCTGTAATTCGGAAGGAGCAAATCCGAAATACTCCTGCTTGAAACCGTAAATAGCTCCGCATGCCGCCAACAAGATCCAGGTAATCACAACTACACGTATCGCTTTGGCTGACCTCAAATGGTAAATGAAAACAAAATACATGAGGGTAACAATCGCCACAGTCCGCACTGTGTAAACCCACGCCAGCCGCGACTCAGCCCAGGGATTGCCAACCTGCAATACATTGTAACCGATCCAGACCCATATCATCACTGATACCGGATTTTTATAGATACTAAAATCCCACTGCCCCTTCTGCTTGATCAAAAAACCCAAAATGAGCAATGCCTGCAATCCGTCCATCATCGTACCCAAAGGAAAGTTGACGCCCATACGGGAAATGAAGAACAGGAAAAACGCCATCGTCATCAACACGACGATACCGAAAATAGGATAAACGATGATGGCATACACGGCCGGAATGGCCACCATGGCGATCAGCATCAGCAAACCCGACACCATACCTCCGTACACCGACCCGACTCCCAATAAAATAGCCACCACCGATAACAGGATGATCCAGCCGGGACCATTTAGCCGATCTGTAAGAGGAATCGGCATTTTGCTTTGAAGTGAGTCTCCTGGTAATGAATATTTCACCGGTTCGTGGTTCTAGAAAAATAATATCTTAAAAAAGAACACAAATACACTGATAAACGCCAGTATCAACGCAATGGTCCTCGTGATCGTTTGCAATCGGGTTAACTCAGGTTCACGCAGCTTTTTCCTGGTTTTTCGAGAAGGGAGGACTTTCATATCATTGAATTTATGGTGCCTTTCTGTAATTGTGCTTCGTGGCCACTGACATTTTGTTCGCCTTTTTCGCCTTGAGCAAGGATATTACCTGGTAATACATAAAAACAGGAATAGACGACAGTGATTTGATAATGCGCTTATCAACAGACGAGTTGAAAAGCGGGACCAGAAATCCTGCTACAAAAAGACAAAGCCCCCCAAACCAAAGCAAACTTACAACCGGGCTAATCCAGATATTCAGCAGCATGAAAAACACTGATATGATCAGAAAAATAAACAATGGTGGCCGCAACAGCACGAATCCGAATAGAAACTGGTTCCAGTTGAAATGGATCGCGCCCTTGAAAACGAGTGAAAAGCCAAACTTGAAATACCTGAACCAGGTATTAATCCATCTCGACCGCTGCTTCACAAGCTGTTCAGACTCCGAAGTTTTCTCATCGTAAACCACGGCATGCTCGTTAAATGCAATGCGATCACCGCGGGTGACAATGGCGTTCTGGAGAATCTTGTCAAATCCGGCGCCGCTGATCGTGAGCCCGCCGAGCGTTTGTTTATAAAGATCAACTGTGAAAGCCATTCCCGAGCCCGAAAGCGTTGCAGAAGAACCGTCTTCAAACAGCATTCTGCCATCATAATAGTGGTAATAGATATCGCGGGCAGCATCCAAACAGGCATACACCGAGTCTAGGTTTTTCGCTTTCCTGACACCCTGGACAGCGGTGTACCCCTCGGCGAAAAGCAGGTTCAGTTCATTTAGAAACTCGCTGTCGACCAGGTTATCGCTGTCAATGATCGCCAAACGCTCATGTGCACGCTGAAAACGGTCTATCGCAAAAAAATGGGATTTGGTATTGCTTGCGAGAATAGTATCGGGTTTGAGAACAAACACCCTGTCATCCTGAAAATGCAGGTTCGAAGTATCGCAATTATCGGCAACGATATAAACAAGGTAATTAGAATAATTCATCCGCAAAATGGACGCTACCACATCCGGAAGCTGCTGCACCTGCTCATAGGTGGCAACAATCAGCGCATAGTCAGGTTCGGCTAACGGACGGATCCCGGGAGCAACCCTGGCAGGTTTACGGACAAACAAATGTATCACCAGCAAAAGGATCGGAAAAACGAGATAAAATCCGATTGCCGTCTGAACCAGCCACCATAAAAACCAAATGATTTTCATTCAGTCACAAGTTTAGAAACTTTTCCAGTTTGCTTAAGAATGTCCTGGGCACCAGTCAGTACCCAGCCCGCCATTTTGCCATTCAGGCTTTTGAGGTATTCGATTTTAGACCTGTCGGCGTACGAAATACTGCGGCCGCTCTCAAAAACAGAAACCACCGTGTCGGAGAAGGTGATCCACTCCTTGGCTTTGTTCATGGAAATCAGTGAGTCGGCTTCAATCAATATCACATCAAACATCGTTTTCAGCCTGTCGAACGCCGCTCGGATCTGTGCTTCATTGGTAATTTCATACAGGGATACATCTCCCCCTTTGTTTCCCAACAGACAAATGGAGCCGTACTGATTGTCGAGTGCAACGGAGTCAGGCTTGGTGAAATAATCTTCCAGGTGCTTCGACCCGCTGTTTAATTTGGTGATATCTGAGTCGCTGAAATTTCCGTCAATGATCAGCACGCGTTTATTGATCTTCGAGTAGGCCCAGGCCAGGCTGATCGTCAGCAGCGTTTTTCCGCTACCTTGCGACAGGCTTGTCACGGAGACCACCTTGGGATCAGGGTACTCATTATCAAGCTCGAAGCGGATTGATCTGATGAGGTTCCGGAACAATTCCACCTTTCGTTCGTTTGTGGCTTCATTCTGTAATTGGGTCAGGTTAAATCCGCCGCTTACCTGGTTTACAAAGCCCAGTACCGGCCTGTCCGTCGCATTGGCAAGTTGTTGCGGATATCTGATGGAGTTATCGAAGAAATAGAGGATGAACAGAACGAATAAGCAGAATGCAAGACTAATCACCCCGGAAAGTATGATCAGCACAATTTTCTTGGACGGCTGAATGATACCGGGCAATGCTTTTTCCGCCACTTTAAGCTTAGCGGGAAAGCTGGAAAGCAACCTCGCGTCGTTGTACTTTTGCAGGGCCTCTATATATTCTCTGCCCGCAATGTCGATCGCTGTCTCAAATTCCTGCACCCTCGCTTCATTGGGAACCAGACCGTCAAACTTGGTATTTAACCGCGCTAATTCAGCTTCAATGGTCGAAACACTGTTCAATGCAAGGTCCCTCGACACCTCCATGGTTAACTTTTCGGTAACAAGGTTTTCCTTGACTGTCAATGGATTGTACAAGTACCGGTCTGTCGATTCGTTTATTTGTGCCGATAGTTTTGCTTGAATTGAGTCGAGCGACGATTTGTATTTGGGGTCGAAATTGCTTTTCACATAAGCCTCATTCGCAGCGCGCAGTCTTTGCTTGGTCGCGACGATGTTCTGGTTAATTGTAGAAACTGTACTTTCAAAATACTTTCGATCGTTGCTGCTGAACTTGTTTTCAATATTCTTGATAGCCACGCCGTAAGCAATGATGTCTTTTTTTGCCACTTCACGTCTTAGCTCAAATTCGGCGATCTGCCCGTAAAGGCTTTTGGCCTGTTCATCCAGATTGAGTACCCTGTTGCGGATTTTGTAATCCCTCAGGCCATTCATCTGAACCCGCAGGGCCAGTCTTTTCTGTTCCAATAAATCGGCCAGGAAGCTGATGGTGCGGTTGTTGTTGGTCGCCAGGCGTGACGAATAAATACTGATAAATTCGCTGCTCAATGTATTGATCACAAAAGCAGCCATGACCGGGTTCTTGGACTCAAATTCGATATTGATGTAGTCGCTGTTGGAAGCCCTGAATATCAAGAGCTTCTTCTGTAGGCTTCCTGCATCAAACTCCATGTCTGACAGGATAGTCTGCAGCTTCTTTTCAATAGGTTTTTCGGACGACAGTTCCTGCTGGGCCTTATATTTTTGCGTGATAACCGAAACAACCTGCTGACGTTCCTGCTGGCTCATTTCGCTCAACAGTTTGGAAGGCTTGGCAAAATCATTTCGCTCGCTCTCCTTCAAGTCATGCAACAACAACTGATAGGATACCTGATCCATTACTTTTTTGAGAGACATCATCTGGATGATGTTGTCAAATTTTCTGGAAATTTCAAAGTCCTGTTCAGTTCCGCTGCTCATCAGTCCCTGCTCTGTCTTATCGACGAGTCCTGTCGCAATGCTTCCGCGTGATTTGTACTGGTCTGGCAGGGCTTTGACCAGAAAATAAGCAGCTACTACAGTAATTAATGGGACAAAAATCAGGATGAACTTATTTCTGTATAATAGTTTGAGGAATATGGAAAGTTCTGTCATTGGATGTCTTCCAGTTTTTGGCCTAATAATTCTTCTAAATTGCTTTTGGAGATGAGCAGGTCTGTCTCTGCCGATATCTTGCTTTGGAGCCTGTCCGATATCACCACCTGAGCCCGGTTATATTCTTCAAAAGTGCTTTCGCCTTTTTCGAATTTAATTTTAAGCTCCTCTGCCATTTCTGTTACATCCTGCAGGGCATTTGCTTTAATCTGAAGAAGCATTTTAAACTGAACATAGGTAAAATACCTGCGCTTCACATCTGCTTCAAGGTTCAGCTGGTAACTATCCCTGTCGTATTCCAGGGCTTTCAGCTCACTCTTAGCTTGTTTGATCAGGGAAGGTTTCTGGAGAAGCGATCCAATATTAACGAAGAAGCCAAACTGGTATCCATTTAGAAAATTGGGGTTGATACTGCTGGCCAGGCGGTCGGGACTGAACAAGTACGAGAAAGAAAGAATCTCGAAATAAGAGAGCCTCGCTTTCTTCTCTGCGTAACCGCCGGCCTCAACACGGGCCTGGTACTGTTTCAGCCTGGGATAATTCTTTTTAGCCACCTCGATCAACTTTTCGAGATAAGGATAAGAAATTTCCTGGGATAGTATATCCTGGGATCTTAAAGGAGAGATAGAAATGATGAAGAAGAACAGTAGTGCGTAGATATATCTCATCTAGTGGGGTTATGAAGTTACAAAAATGGGGTTGAAGGCGGTGTTAGGAAGGTCATCAAACGTTCTCGGACTGCAGGAGAGCGGGAAACGTTTTAAGTATGATGAGCATGTCCATTTTAAAGGAAAATTCTTTTGCGTAGGTGATATCCAGCTGTGTACGCTCTTCTTCGGACATATCAGCCTTCCCTTTTCCACGCTTCGTAACCTGCCATAAGCCAGTCAAACCAGCTGGTCCCGCAAAGCGGAAAATTTTGTCATCTGTCGTCAACTTTTCGGCCTCATAAAGCGGAAGCGGGCGGTTCCCCACGAGGGACATGTCGCCCTTCAGGATGTTGATGAGCTGAGGCAATTCGTCCAAACTCGAATTTCGCAGGAATTGACCAAAGCGGGTGATTCGGGGATCATTCTGGAATTTCATAAAAGCGGCTTTCTGCTCTTTTTGAAATTGGTAAAGTTTTTCGCAAATCTCCTTTCCGTCGTGGAAAAGCAGGCTCTTGCATTTGTTACCGGCCTGGCACTCCTCGCACAGGCCATTGTTTTCGATTTGGTGAACCGGCTCGGCGGTCTTATTATACATGCTCAAGGCAGCCATTTTCCGGATAAGCTGATCGGCATCCGTACGCATCGTTCGAAACTTGTACAAATCAAAAATCTTGTAGCCGCTACCTACCCTTTTTGATTTGTAAAATACTGGTCCCTTTGAGTCCAGGCGGATCAGGATAGCAACCAGAATAAAAACCGGGAGCAGAAGCAAAACCGCTGTTCCTGTGGTAATTATATCGATCGAACGCTTCCAAAGTGGTGTGTGTGTGCTTTGCGACCCAATGATTTTGGAAGCCTTATTTGCGACGTACCATTGCCTTTTCTTAAAATACTTGACCCTGGTCAGGAGATCACCTTCGTCAAATTTGACAGAAAATATATCGTCTGCATGCTTCTCACGGGCGATATTGACAGCTTCCCTGGTAAGCGTGTCGACCATCAACACGAACGGGATGTTGCCAAATCCTGCGCTGCTGCGGATGATGTCAAGCAATTCGAGGCCCCCGCTTGAGGTATGCGCAATGATCACATCTGCTGGATAATTCTCCTGAAGTGCCTCCAGAACGGCCTCTTTGGTCGCAAAATATTCTACCTGCAAAGACTCCGTAAATTTTTCGGAAAAGCTGAGGTAGTGTTCAAAATCGGAGTTCAGGTAAATAACCCTAAACTGCGCATTGTATGATTTTGCCTCGACAGTTCTTGCAGGGGAACTCATTGTCAATTCCATGGTATAACTGATTAGGAGTATCTTTTGCTTCTGCGCAAGATCGCGTTGATCTTCGCATGCACTTCCATCGGATTAAACGGCTTGACCATGAAATCATCAGCACCCAGGTTCAAACATTGAATTCGTTCACTGCTCTCGTCGGATCCAGAAAGTATAATAATGGGTATTTCGGAATACAGGTTGCTTGCCCTTGCGACCTTCAGGAACTCCTTTCCGTTCAGGTTCGGCATATTTAAATCGGCAATAATGAGATCTGCCTGGTTGCCCTGTTCAAGCCAAAGCATGCCTTCAGAGCCGTCATTCTTGATAATTACATTGAAATCCTTCTTAAGGAAATGTTCCAGTATTTTGGTAATACTGGGTTCATCGTCTATAATCAACAGACTTTTTTTACTATCCATGGTTGAGCGTAAAAATCAAATGCTTGCTACTGGAACTTGGTGATGGTGATTAGTTAATATGATTTCCCGCTGCAGCATCCCCTGCCCCCCTCTATCCGGTACAGCAAATTATTTGGTAGATTTAGTAATAATACTTACGATAACAAAATTTGCTCTCAAAAATCGCGAACTTTCTTCTTGACGACATAGTGAATTTTTTCAAAAAACCGCCAATTAACCCGATAGGCTATGTTTTAATATCTGAAAAGGCTCAATGTTTTTAATTCCTGTGGGGGTGAGGTCGGGTAATTGAAAGTAAAATTAAGTACTGGAAGCTATAACACAAAAAATATCCAGTTCTAAATTCGGTTTTTTTTAAAATTAGTTCTACACCCTATTTTGTAACCGATTTTATCTTTTTTTCAATTAGAGTGGCGAAAGCGCAGTTTGACTTGCATGGCCACATTTACTCGTTTGCCGCCCTGAACGACCGGCTGCCAGGCTGGGCCTTCCTGTATCACCTGAATCGCTTTACTGTGTAATGCCTCCTCTCCCACTGCCCTGAAATCGGTCAGCGTGCCATCGGCGTTTACTACGAAAAAGACTGTGATATCCTGGTCGGGTAAGCCAGAAATCGCATTTTTTAAAAGATAAGCCCGATAGGCACCCCACCCGACCTTGGGAAAAGGCAGCGAATCGTTCAGAAAGGCACTGCCCTGAGCAACAGATTTGGCCGTAACAAAATCTGCATTGCCATTGTTCGCAGCGACCTTTGCAGCCGGCCGACTTGCCAATGCTTCTGACAGCGGCTGGGCTGGCGCTGCTGCCGGGATAGGCTCAGCGGCGGCAACTTTTTCTTCTACCTCGTCAGCAGCAACCGCCTTTTCCAGGTTATCCACCTCGGGTTTTTGCTCTTCCGCTATTTCCGGCGGTGCTGCAATCCCTGGTTTAATCTGAGGGACCTGCTGTCGGCCAACCTGTGGCTTTGACGGCCGAAACTCAGGGCCATTGGCTCCATCGGACTTTTGATGGGGAGCAATTGCAGGGCGGGTTGCTGTCAGCTGGTCGCTCTGCAACTCCTTTTTATCTGATAAAAGCACTAGCCAGCAAGCACCCAGAACCATCAGCACCGACGCCGCTGCTGCATATCCCCAGAAAGGGAAACGCTTCCTTGTATTCGGCCACGCATTTTGCTCCAACCTTTGCGAGAGCTCCATGCTAATCCTTTTCAAGCCGTCTTGGTCCGAACCCATCAATAAAAAGCCCTCATATGCCTCTGCAACCATCGGGTCATCCAGCATACGCTGTTCCAGTTTGTGCTGTTCCTCTGCCGACATTTCCCCGTTTTGATAGCGGCGAAATATTTCGAAGCTTACCGGTGGATTTGAGCTATTGGCTTTCATACTTTTTCATACAAATTTTCAGGTTCCGCTTTCCGTTCTGGATATAACTTTTGACTTTACTCAGGTCAAAACCCGTTTCCTGTGAAATTTCTTTGTAACATTTTTCCTGCTTATAGAACATCTCCAACGTTAAACGTTGTTCGCCGACGAGCGTTTCAAGACATTTTTCAAGGCCTGTAAGCTGGCGGTCTATTGCCAAATGTTCGTTGGCTCCCGGTTCAAATACCCCACTTTCGGTATTTTCCAACAACTCCTCAAAAGCAACAAATGCGGGGCGGGATCGGATTTGCATGAGGCAATAGTTGCGGGCAACGCTATGGAGCCAGCTTTGAAAACGGGTTATTTCATGGTGCCTTAAATCATGTACCAACTGCTCGAATATCTGCATAACCGCATCCTTACTCTCATCTTCTGCTCTCAGGTATTTATAGCAGATCGCGTAAATCATTTCCATGTAAGGCTCATACAATGTGCCGAGAAGTGCGACGTCGCCCGTCCGGCGATAAAGTCCGAGCTTTTCACCTTCCGTCAACGCGCCTTGATTTTTCTCCGCGAATACTTTCAAAAACTTCACTTGTTGATGCTTAAAGCCCCAATTCCATCTGCCAGGTAGCCAGTAGATGCCGTCCGATCAAAATTCCATAAAAAAGTTTAGAAAAGTTTATGGAATTATCGCGAGAGCCGCATCCAGTCGATAAAACCAAAACTTGATTGACCATGAAAGGAAAAATTGTAGTACTCCTCGCACTGTTTTTCAGCGCGTTCGCCCTTGTGCCCGACAGAATGATCACCGGAACTGTTCAGGATAGTAACCGGGTACCTGTTGCCAATGTGGTAGTCTCGGTTAAAGGAAGCCGGACAAAGACAACAACCGACTCGCTCGGAAGATTTTCTGTCCCTGTTCCCGTGTATTCGAAAAGCTTGGTTTTCAGCCATGTGGGATTCAAAATCGCCGAGGTAAAATTATCTGCTGCATCCACTGTCCATGTCACATTGCAGACTGGCATATCAGAAAAAGAAGAACCCGATCCCAAAGCAGACATGGTGACGAAAGATTTCGTATCGCCCTCATTTGCTAAGCTGGCCGAAGCACCTGTATCCGCCGCCCAGGCCTACCGCGTAAGTCCGCGCCCCAATACAGAAAACTATAACCCGATCAACGAAAACGGTTTCCGATTCACCGGGCATGACCCGGTTACTACGTTTTCAGTGGATGTCGACCGTGCCGCTTACAGTAATGTCCGCCGGTTTCTGAATTCCGGTCAGATGCCGCCCATAGATGCGGTCAGAATTGAGGAGATGATCAATTATTTCGATTACAGCTACCCCCAGCCGACTGGCGATCGACCCTTGACTGTGAGCACCGAGTATACAGATTCGCCCTGGAATAGCGGATTAAAATTATTACATATCGGCTTACAGGCTAAAACCTTATCGGCCAGAAACTTACCTGCTTCCAATCTGGTATTCCTGGTTGATGTTTCCGGTTCGATGATGGATGACAATAAACTTCCATTGTTGAAACAGGCATTCAAGCTGCTTGTGGACCAGTTGCGCCCGGAAGATAAAATTTCCATTGTGGCGTACGCAGGTGCTGCGGGTGTGGTGCTCCCGCCTACCTCGGGTGCCGAAAAAATGAAGATCAAAGAAGCATTGGATAACCTGGAAGCCGGGGGCTCGACTGCAGGTGGGGAAGGAATTGAAATGGCTTACAAACTCGCCAGGGAAAATCTGATGCCAAAAGGCAATAACAGGGTTATTCTCGCAACAGACGGAGACTTTAACGTTGGCGTTTCCAGTGAAGGTGAACTGCAGCGGCTGATCGAACAAAAAAGGAAAGATGGGATTTTCTTAAGTATCGCTGGTTTTGGAATGGGAAATTACAAAGACAGTCATGTGGAGACATTGGCGGACAAAGGGAACGGCAATTACGCTTACATTGATAATATCCAGGAAGCCAGAAAGGTTTTCGTCCAGGAATTTGGCGGAACATTATTTACCGTTGCGAAAGATGTCAAAATTCAGATCGAATTCAATCCCGTTCATGTACAGGCCTATCGCCTGATTGGGTATGAAAACCGCGCGTTGAAAAATGAAGAGTTCAATGACGACAAGAAAGATGCGGGAGATATGGGTTCGGGGCATACGGTGACGGCGATCTATGAAATTGTCCCAACGGGAACAAAAAGCAGCTACCTCTCTCAAATGGACGCATTGAAATATCAAAAGACCGGTGCCTCCGAGGCTGGCAAAACAGATGAAATGCTTACCGTAAAAATCCGCTACAAAAATCCTGACAGCGATAAAAGCATTTTATTCGATATCCCAGTGAAAAACACCTCTAAAACGCTGGGTGCTTGTTCCCAGAACTTGCAGTTCGCCACCGCGGTCGCTGAATTCGGGCTGTTGCTCCGCAATTCTGAATACAAGGGCAATGCATCCTATGGCCACGTAATCAGTCTCGCAAAAAGTGCTTTTGGCAAAGACGAAGAAGGTTACCGTTCCGAATTCGTCCGCCTGGCAAAAACTGCCCAATCCCTGGATGGATCAAAGGCGGAGGTTGGAAAATAGCATCGCTGGGTTTCTACAAACCAGCTTTGAACTTTAAAGCAATCGAAGTTACGCTCGGATAATCGTAGGCCGTACTCTTGGTTTTCATGATGAATGACGCTTTGGTAACATCCTGGGGAGCGATAGTCCAGTCGCTGCCCTGGGATGTACTGTTCGGCAGACCTACCGTGATGTCTTTGGGATTAGCCTTCCAATGCAAAACAAACGGTTTTGATTCCCCTTTAAAATGACCAGCGAAGGTCCCATCCTTTTTGATCTCGACCGTTTCCATATATCTTTCAAAATCAATCCCTCCGAACTGTCTTGACATTTTCCCGTCCTTATAGGTAACAGCGTCATTAACTGAAATCTCATCAATCACCCATCTGGGAGAAGCTGTAAGAAAACCAGCCGCTTCCTGGGCACTGCCGGCAGATTGATCGCACGACTGCAGGCATAAAGTCACGAAAAAAAGCAAAAGCCAGATACGGGTTCTTAGAACGGACATTTTAGAGCAAGTTGGTGAAACGCAAATATAAAGGGTTGCATTTTGTTGAAAAAGGAATGCTAATCCCGGTTAAACAAAGCAGACAGACCCGCCAGGAATTGCTCATGCTCATTTGTAATTTGCCCGGGCAACAGCCGCCATACCCAATTGTTCCCGTTCGAACCGGGCAGGTTCATTTTAGCAGTTTCATCCAGGTTAAGCACATCCTGCATCGGCAATATGGCGATTTTGGCTACCGACGCGTATACCAGCTTTGCCATTTCAGCATATACATTATCTTCTGAAACTGCTTTCCCGATGTACCGCTCGAGACGTTCCCGGACACCCTCTTTTTCCATTTGCCTGAACCAGCCTTTCACGGTATTATTGTCGTGCGTACCGGTATATGCCACGAAATTGGGTGAAAAATGATGAGGTATATGATCCGATTGCGGCATATTTTCATCGAATGCAAATTGTAATACCTTCATCCCCGGCAGAGAAAATTGATCGCGCAGCCTGTAAACCTCCGGACTGATCTCGCCCAGATCTTCAGCGATGAATGGCAGATATCCAAAAGCAGCCTCTACTTTTTTGAAGAAGTCCTCGTCGGGGCCTGTCTGCCACTTGCCGTTTACCGCTGTCTTCTCACCGCCGGGAACCTCCCAATAATCCGCGAACGCCCGGAAATGGTCCAGCCTGACCAGGTCGAATAATTCGATATTTTTCGCCAGGCGATTGATCCACCATTGATAACCGTCTGCTTTTAATGCGCTCCAATTAAAGACCGGCATCCCCCATAGCTGGCCATCATCGGAAAAAGCATCGGGAGGAACGCCTGCCATGCCGGTTATTTTGCCAGTTTCATCCACTCGAAAAAATTCCTTGTTGGCCCAGACATCGGCGGAATCATAACTCACATAAAATGGAATATCACCCAGCATTTTGATATCCAAATCCTTACAATATTCCCTCAGAGCTTTCCACTGCTTATCAAACACAAACTGCTGCCAGCGCACATACTCAATCTCCTCCTTCTCTGATTCTTGGATTCTCTGCAGGGCAATGCCATCGCGCAGCCTGAATTCCTCCGGCCACTCATACCAGGGTGAACCACCATGTTGTGCTTTGAGGATAACGTATAGCGCAAAATCGTCTAGCCATTCGGAGTTATTGGTACAGAAAGCTTCAAAGTCTATACTGTTTTCCGACGTATCCCTGCGGTTTTTGAAAGCCGTTTTCAAAAGATCGGATTTAATGATACCAGCTTTTTCAAAGTCTGTCGCGGCATTCGGTGGGACGTGGTAATCGGCAAGCATGTCCGAAGAGAGCAACCCTTCCTGGGCCAATAGTTCCGGACTGATCAATAAGGGGTTTCCTGCCCTGCTGGATAAAGCGCTATAAGGTGAGTTCAACTGTGATGCTTCAGTCGGGTTCAGTGGCAGGATCTGCCATATTTTCTGTCCTGCCTTTTCCAGAAAATCGGCAAAAGCGTAGGCTTCCGGCCCAAGATCACCTATTCCAAATGGCGACGCCAGGGAGGTGATGTGAAGCAGCACGCCAGCCCGTCGTTCGTTGTCGGGCTTAGTTCCTTTCAGTATGGCCAAAGGCAACCCTTTGAAGACTACATCGGGCGTCAGTTTACCCTGGAATTCGTTTTTTTCACCCGTTAATACCGATTCCCATTCAGGCGAAAGGTTGTCGGGCAATACAATTGTAGTGTCTGACCAGTCCAATGAGAAAAAATCCCTCCCCTGCTCCTGGCACATTACCGCTGCATGGAGAGGTATCACGACGATGTAAAAATCCTTCTTGTGCTTTCTGGCAAAGGCGAGCAAATGTGCTTTATGCTCCCCGCGGATTTTGAGAGGAAGGTAGTCACCCTTCGTAAACAGCAGAGGGTGTGCTTTTCTCAGATGAAACAGCTTCTGGGTCAGCCAAAGCTTGATATTGGCATTGTTCCTTTCTTTCCAAAGCTTTTCTACCAGCCGCTCGGGTTCATATTCCGAAAATTCCAGTAACGATCGTTCGCGTTTTGCAAAATCGACGGGGCGCCTGTTGTCAGGATCAACCAGGCTGAAATCCCAGAGTTCGCATCCCTGGTATACGTCGGGTATACCCGGACAGGTAAACTTTAAAACCAATTGAGCAAGGGAATTGATGATCCCGAAATCCGCAATTTCGTTTTGGAAATTTTTAAAGTCTTCAAAAAAAGGCTGTGCTGGATCCAAAAGGCTGGCGGCAAAACGTTTCACCTTTTCTTCATAAGGTTCATTGGGCTCCGCCCAGGTCGTATTTGTCTTTGCTTCCCGGAGGGCCTTCTGCAAATATTGACTTAGCCTTTCAGCAAAATGGTCATTGTCTTCACCGGGCATGGGATGAGCTCCTGCGAGGGTCTGGTAGATGAGGTATTCATCATTTGCCAAAGGTTTTTCGTCGGTTCTCTCGCTCAGTTCCTGCCACCGTCTGACTCTATCTATCCACTTTTCACCGAGATCAGTCAATACATTGAGGCGGGCCCGCACATCCTCTCCCCTTTTGGTATCATGGGTAGACGTAGCATTCAAAGCCAGGGGCCATTCCTTTTGTCGCTCCTGCATGAAGGTATGGAACGCCTTCGACGTCACGCCAAACCGGTCGGGAAAATCCCCTACATCGTTGTGCCCGATGAACCGGTTGTTGGTGTACATGAGCGTATCCTCGCCACCCTTCGCCATCAATGGACCGGTAAACTGCATGCACCTCAGGTAAAATTCCAATACTCGTTCCCTGTAGTCGTCATCGGCGTCAACTGGTTTGCCGACCAAACACGCTTCAAGTAACGCGGATCCGTTTACCAGACCGGGATGGTATCGTACGATTTCACTAAAAATTGATTGAATGGCCACAACCTCCGAATCCGGCAGCGGGATTTTATTGGAATAATACCGGTATACCGGGCAATGGATCAGAAATTCACCTATTACCTTTTTCAGCTCCCCTTCTTCCAAATGTTCCATTTCCGAAGGCTCTGCCAACCTCAGTTCTATAAAAAGCTGTGTGAGATTTTCGAGCTCCCCGCCCATATGGTTGTAAAGAATTTCCGATTTCTTGCTGATGAGCTGGTCGTGGACAGGCTTACCCTCTTGTATCAGTTGTTCGTAGAAGCTGGTGAATACCTGTTCTGCCGCGCTATTGGTAAAAAGGTTGTTCACCATTGCCAAAAACTCGTAGCCTGTGGTTCCCTGGATTGGCCAGTCTGTTGGCAGTTTTTCATTTTTTTCAAGGATCTTCTCCGCGACGATATAGGTTTCCTCTCCCACCAACTCCCGAAGTTGATCAAGATAGCCAACCGGGTTGAACAGACCATCGATATGGTCGATCCGAAGTCCCTGGAAAACACCTTCCGTGGTAAGCTCTTTTACCAACCTGTGGTATTGGTCAAAAACCTCCTCATCCTGCATATTGAGACAGATCAAACCATTAACAGTAAAGAAACGACGGAAATTGATCTTTTCCTCAGTCCGCTGCCAGTGGCAAAGGACATAGGCCTGTTGATCAACGATCTGCCTCAACAACCCCTCGTCGCTGTTATAGTGATCGAGCGTATCCTGCACGAACCTGCCCACCTGTTCATTTTTACTGAGTGAGGCTAGTTGCAGCAAAAGTTCACTCCACCTTTCAGAGAAAGCCCTCGCGTCTTCTACTTCATTCATTTCCCGGAGCTGCGTGATCAGCTGGTGCACCGACTGTGGGTGGTTCTCCTGCCCTAAGGACAACAAAGTGACATAGGATCTCAGGTTCAGCGGGAAAACCGAACCCTCATAATCCATCACCAGCCTATTGTCCCGATATGCCAGTTTCAGCGCGCCGTTTTGAATCACATCATCCAGGTCATGGGCTAAAAAGGGCACCATGATTTTGCCATGGAAGAGCCGGCTGTTCCATGCGATATCAAAAAAGGAAGCATAAGCTGATCGGGTCCCCTTTTCCAGAACATCCATAAGCCATGGATTTTCGGAATGAAAAGCCATGTGGTTGGGCACAATATCCTGCAACCAGCCCATTCCATGTTCCTTTAAATTTCTGCTCAGGTGTCGAAGATCTTCCAGATTTCCCAACTCCGGGTCAATTTTTTCGGGATTGACGCCATCATAACCGTGCGTACTGCCGGGAACAGATTCCAGAATAGGGGACGCATATATGGTTCCAACTCCTAGTTTTTGAAAATAGGAGATCAATTTTTCAAAATCCTTAAATGTAAATTGCCGATTAAATTGTATTCGGTAGGTAGAAACAGGATTATTCATGTTTAAATTAAATGATATAAATCCTGGCCTCTAAATATTATGCCAGCAACCCGCGAGATAGGTCGCCAGATCACGTCAGCTATCGAGAAGAGCTCTCAGCACGGCAACCTCCAAAGGCTTAGACAATAGTTTGATGATGTAGGGGTTAGAGTCCGCCTCCTTCATATCCGAAGTATCCACAGTAGAGGAAATCATAAATAAACGAATCCGGTTTTTTACATTCTCGGGAAGCAGGGAATATTGTTCGGTGAATTCGAAACCATTTAAACCGGGCATCTGCAGATCCAGTAAAATAACTACATCCGAGATAAACTCGAGATGCTGGTTGAGGTAATCCAATGCATGCTGCGGCGAGAGAAAAGTCTGGACTTTTGTTGCCAAACCACTTTTCAAAAGCAGCTTTTCCTGCGTGAACAAATCAAATGGACTATCGTCAATTATTATAAATTCCATGCAGGCAAGGAAAAATAATTTTACATTGAAACAACTGCTAACCTATTCATGATTAAATGTAGAAAAATAATTTTTTTTTATACATTTAAAACACGATTGTAGAAATAATTCAAATACTCATTTCGCAAACTAAATCATAAAAAAGCAAATGTTTAGTAATACTTTATTTCGATCCTAAAATAAAAATGAAAGTATTTCTATATTATGGTTTAATTCTTCTTCTTTCTGTTTCTCCATTAAAGGCGCAGCAAAAAAAATATATTTTTCGCCATCTCACTACTAATCAGGGGCTTTCACAAAATAATGTGACCTGTATTCTCATGGACAAAAGGGGGTTTATGTGGTTCGGCACCCAAGATGGCCTCAACATGTACGACGGATATAAATTCACCGTCTACCGCAATGACCCTCAAAACTCCCAGAGTATTAGTTATAGTTATATCAATACACTTTTCGAGGACAAGGAAGGAAGGTTGTGGATTGGTACCGATGAAGGCGGGCTCAGCATGTACGATTTTAAAAATGATCGCTTTACCAATTATGGCAATGAACCCGCCAATCCGTTAAGCATTAGTCACAATAAGGTGATGTCTATCGCGCAGGACCATCGCGGAAATCTTTGGATAGGTACGGGAGGAGGAGGGCTGAACTATTTTGATATAAGCAAACAAACTTTTCAACGCTTCCAACATCACCCCGGCGATCCCAGAAGTCTTAGCAATGACTTCGTCAAAAAGGTTTTTGTCGACCGAGAAGGGGTGGTATGGGTCGGTACCCGAGAGGGAGGCCTCAACAAGCTGGAAACCCCGGCAGGCATTTTTACCCGGTATCTCCATAATCCGGCCGCACCCATGTCGCTGACAAAAAACGAGGTGAATACAATTTATGAGGACAAAAAAGGCATTTTATGGGTTGCCACCGAAGGCGGCGGGTTAAACAAGATGGACCGCGCCCGGGGTACATTCTCCGCCTATCGGCATGTTGCGGGCGATCCGGCCAGCATTTCACATAATGATGTGATCTCGCTGACGGAGGACGAGAGTGGCCGCCTGTGGATCGGTACCAGAAATGGGGGGATCAATATCCTGGAAGAAGATGGAAAATTCACAAAACACGATTTCAATAAAGCCAATTCGGAGGGTCTGAATAATGGCTCTATTTACTCCCTTTTTTGCGACAAAATTGGCAATATGTGGGTTGGCACGTTCAGCGGAGGAGTGAATGTACTGGATAGAGCCCCGCTGAAATTCACCCGATATCGAAGCAATCCCAGTATCCGTAACGGTCTTAACAACGATAACATTCTATCTGTGATAGAGGCTGTTGACGGAAAACTTTGGCTTGGCACGGATGGTGGGGGGGTGAATGTATGGGATCAGAAAACAGGGGATTTCAAACACTATCCCCATAACCCGGGCGACCCTTCCAGTATTGCCAGTAACTTCATTACCGCGCTGCTTCAGGATCAGAAAGGACAAATATGGGCGGGAAATTTCAAAGGAGGGTTAAGCCTTTTCAATCCCAAGACGGACAACTTTAACAATCTCAACAAAAACCGGAACATTAAGTCCCTTATCCCCAATAACATCTATTGCTTTGCCAGGGACCACAATGGATGTATCTGGATCGGGGGATCTGAGGGCCTGCTACGTTACAATACAAATAACAATACCTTTAAGACTTATATACACGATCCCAGTGTCCCGGGAAGTATCAGCAGCAATATCATTCTGGCCGTCTATAAGGATAAAAGGGGCAATATCTGGGTAGGAACCGAAGGGGGAGGATTGAACCTGCTGGATGAAAAAACCCAGACATTCAGGCATTTCACCCGCGATAAAAATAATCCTGCCACCATTAGTAACAACCTGATTAACTGCATTTTTGAAGACAGCAAAAACAATCTATGGATAGGTACCAACGCCGGTGTCAACCTGTACGACCGGAAAAAGAATACTTTCACACATTATCGTCAGAAGGACGGGCTTCCCAATGACGTGGTATGGGCCATTGAAGAAGATTCCCATGGGACGTTATGGCTCAGCACCAATAACGGATTATCCAACTTCAACCCGTCCACCAGAACCTTTCGGAATTTCGACACCAGCGACGGTCTTCAGGGCGCGTCCTTCAACAGGGGATCGGCTTTTAAAAACGCAAAGGGTACTTTGTTTTTTGGCGGTCAAAATGGCCTAAATGTATTTCATCCGGACAGCATCCGTTATAACCGCTTTATTCCACCGGTATACATCACCGATTTTCAGATCTTTAACCAATCTGTTACGCCACACACTGAAAACTCACCCCTGACCTATCATATCACCGAATCGCAGGACATTACTGTATCTTACGAAGACCTGATGCTTTCCTTCGAGTTTACGGCACTTAATTACACCATCTCACGGAAAAACCAATATGCATACAAACTGGAAGGATTCGATAAGGATTGGATCTATTCCGGCCCCACCCGCAGGGCTACCTACACCAACCTGGACCCTGGCGATTATGTGTTCCGCGTCAAAGCATCCAACAACGACGGGATTTGGAACGAAACCGGCACATTTGTAAGGCTTCATGTGATCCCCCCCTTCTGGCAGACATACTGGTTCCGCCTCTTATTTATTGCGCTCGTCCTTCTTGTCATCTATTTATGGTACCAGCGGAGAGTGCGGACTATTAAAAGTCAGAAAGAGGTTTTGCAAAATCAAGTATTCGAACGGACACGTGAAGTGATTGAGCAAAAGCAGGAGCTTGAGCAGCAGGCACTCCACCTACACAAACTAAACTACGACTTGCAAATCAAGCACATTGAGGAACAGCAGGCCCGGGAAGAAGCGGAAAAGGCCAACCAGGCCAAAAGTGTCTTTCTTGCAACCATGAGTCATGAGATCCGTACTCCAATGAACGGAATCCTGGGAATGGCCATGCTGTTGTCACAGACCGAAATGACGGAAGAGCAGGCAGAATACACCGAAACGATCATCGGATGTGGAGATGGATTACTGACGGTAATCAACGATATCCTGGACTTTTCCAAGATCGAGTCAGGAAACATGGAGCTGGAACACAAACCCTTTGATCTGCATGAATGCATTGAAGAGGTTTTGGGCCTATTTTCCAGGAAAACGGCAGATCTTGGTCTGGACCTGGTGTATCAGATCGACCCGGAAGTACCTTCCCAGATCATTGGCGACAATATGCGCTTGCGACAAATACTGATCAACCTTGTCAGCAATGCAGTGAAGTTCACGCACGAAGGAGAGATCCTGGTCAGTGTGCAATGCATACAGAAAAGTAACCAGGGGGAAATAGAGCTCAAATTCACGGTTCAGGACACCGGGATAGGCATTGCAGCTGACAAGTTGGACTTACTTTTCAAGGCTTTTTCGCAGGTCGATTCCTCTCACACAAGAAGATACGGGGGGACTGGCTTGGGCCTGGTGATCAGCCAGCGGCTGATCCAGCTAATGGGAGGAGGTATTTATGCAGAAAGTACCGAAGGGCAGGGCGCCAGCTTCCATTTTACAATCATCACCAGTGCAGGCGAAGATACCAGGCAAAACATCCTGGGCCAGAATGCTTTTGAAGACGAAGGAAAATCGGTATTGGTGGTCGACGACAACAAAACAAACCTTCGGATCATTGAGATGCAGCTGAAATACTGGAAGCTCCTTCCCATCCTTGCATCTTCGGGTAGCCAGGCCCTTCAGGTACTGACCAGCAAGCGCAAAATCGACATGGTCATTACCGACCAGAACATGCCGGAAATGACTGGCACTCAATTGGCCGAAAAAATCAAAAGTAGGTACCCTGACCTCCCAATCGTTCTGTTAAGCTCCGTGGGGGACGAAACGAGAAAGAACTACCCAGGAATTTTCTGCGCTATTTTAACCAAACCTGTCAAACATCAGAAGCTTGGGCATGTGATACGAAAAGAACTCTCTCGTCAGGCCGTCGCAGTTGAACCAAAGACCACCGGTTCACAGAATTTATTGTCGGTATCTTTCGCCGAAGAGTTTCCGCTTAAGATCCTGATTGCAGAAGACAATGCAGTCAATGAAAAACTGTTCCTGGCATTGCTCTCGAAATTGGGTTATGACGCAAAAGTAGCCAGAAATGGGAAAGAAGCGCTCTGTGAGGCACGTGAGGAGTCATATGACATCATTTTTATGGACGTTCAAATGCCTGAGATGGACGGACTTGAAGCAACCGGCCTGATCCGGAAATTACCCGGCCAGCAACCCCTTATTATTGCAGTAACTGCCAATGCAATGCCGGAAGACAGGGAAATTTGTATACAGGCAGGAATGGACGATTATCTCGCAAAACCAATCAGGTACGAAGAAATAAAAACCTCCCTTCAAAGGGCATTCAGCTTCAAGCAGGTCGTTTAACCCGCCCCTCAGCTCCGCCAACTTAGCCTTTGCGCTCCACTATTTCAAGATGTTGGAGCTTTATTTCCATTGCTCTTTCACGGGAAAAATTCAGCAAAACCGCTTCTGCTCCGCCCTGCAGGCATGATTTTGATTGGTAGGCTGCCATTCAATAATCGAAAACAAAATGGACGGTCCGATGGATATTCAGGATGGAAGAAAACGAGTGGTCATTACCAACGTCGCCCCCCAGGTTGAAGCAGGCAGATTTCCGGCCAGACGCGCAATTGATGAAAGCGTCCATTTCTCGGCAGACATATTTGGCGACGGCCATGATTCGATAGCTGCCAGCGTGATCTATAAACATGATAAGGAGATATGGTGGGGAGATATCCCAATGCAGTACGTGATCAACGATCGGTGGGAAGCAGACTGGACACCTGGGAAACCTGGAGTTTACGAATACCGTTTCACCGGCTGGGTAGACCACTTTACAACCTGGAAAAAGGGGTTGTTAAAAAAGTTTGAAGCAGGCCAGGACATATCCGTCGAGATACTGATCGGGGCTGAGCTGTTGGGCGAGGCGATTTTGCTGGCCAATGCCGAAGCCAGGCCGTCTTTTGAAAAATGGATCGACGGATTGCAACACACCAGTGATGCAGAATCGGCTGTTAACCTGGCGATCAGCGATGAACTGGGCGATGCCATGTCCCAAATCAGGTATACCGACAGGATCACCGTTTTTGACCAGACCTTCCGCCTGGAAATAGAGCGAAAAAAGGCAGGTTTCAGTACCTGGTATGAGCTCTTCCCAAGGTCAGCTTCGGCATTTCCCGATACGCATGGCACTTTTAAGGACGTCCAGCGCCTTTTGCCGAAAGTAGCCAAAATGGGTTTTGATATTCTTTACTTCCCGCCCATTCATCCCATCGGGACAATGAAAAGGAAAGGAAAAAATAATTCCCTGAACCCGTCCGATACGGATCCCGGATCTCCGTGGGCGATTGGTAACCGGCTAGGAGGCCATAAGTCGGTTCACCCGGAACTGGGCACGATCGAAGATTTCGAAAATCTGGTCAAAGAAGCGGGGACATATGGGATTGAGATAGCCATGGACATTGCCTACCAATGCGCACCGGACCATCCCTACGTAACAGAACATCCGCAGTGGTTCAAGTGGCGGCCGGACGGGACCGTTCAGTATGCCGAAAATCCTCCCAAAAAATACGAGGATATCCTCCCTTTCGACTTCGAGACGAAGGATTGGCAAAACCTTTGGAACGAACTCAAGAGCGTCATAGAATTCTGGATTGAAAAGGGAGTATCCGTTTTCAGGATCGACAATCCGCACACAAAAGCTTTTGCTTTCTGGGAATGGATGATCGGCGGAGTAAGGAAAACACATCCGGAAGTTTTGTTCCTGGCGGAAGCGTTCACACGGCCCAGAGTGATGGAAAGGCTCGCTAAGATCGGTTTCAACCAATCCTATACCTATTTCACCTGGCGAAATAGCAAATGGGACATTGAACAATATCTCTACGAACTGACAAAAACAGATCAGCAATATTATTTCCGCCCCAATTTCTGGCCTAACACGCCGGATATTCTGCCCCACCACCTGGTTGAGGGAGGCGAAAACGCACATATTACCCGCTTTATTCTCGCGGCGACGCTGTCGTCCAATTATGGCATGTATGGACCGGTATATGAATACGGCGTCAATACACCCCATCCTGGCAAAGAGGAGTATACCGACAATGAAAAATATGAGATAAAGCAGTGGGATTGGGACCGGTACAGCAGGACGAGGGAGATCATCACGCGGGTGAACAGGATCAGACGTGAAAATCCGGCGCTGCAAACCACCTGGAATGTTGATTTCACCGAAACGGACAACGATATGGTCATTTGCTATACAAAAGCCGATGAGCGGGCGGGCAATGCATTGATCATTGCCGTTAACCTGGATCATTTCAATACCCAAGGGGCCCACATCAAAGTACCTGTCCACAAATTCGGTATGTATCCCGACCAGCCGTATACCGTCCGCGACATGCTGAGCGGGGAACGGTACCACTGGAGGGGAGAATATAATTATGTACAAATGAACCCTTACGAAATGCCCGCACACATCTTAAAAATTGAAAACCACTGAACACCGAGATCGTATGGATTACAGAAAAGGAATGCTCGAAAAGAATTTGCTCTGGTACAAGGATGCCATTATCTATGAATTGCATATCAAGGCTTTCAAAGACGGCAACTGTGATGGGATTGGCGATTTTAAAGGACTAATGGAGCAACTTGACTATCTCCAGGATCTTGGTGTCACTGCGATCTGGCTGTTGCCGTTTTATCCTTCGCCTTTGCGGGATGATGGGTACGACATCGCGGACTATTATTCTATTAACCCTTCTTACGGAGACATTCACGAATTCAAGCTGTTTCTGAAGGAAGCACATAAACGCGGACTCAAAGTAATTACCGAGTTGGTAATCAACCACACTTCCGACCAGCATCCCTGGTTCCAGCGTGCCAGGAAAGCTCCTAAGGGATCCGATCACCGTAATTTTTATGTCTGGACTGACGACCCGAAGCAATTCAAAGATGCGAGGATCATCTTCCAGGATTACGAAAAATCAAATTGGACCTGGGATAGCGAAGCGGAACAATACTACTGGCACCGCTTCTTTCACCATCAGCCTGATCTCAACTATGAAAGTCAGCTCGTTCAGGATGAGATTTTCAAGATCATCAACTTCTGGTGCAAAATGGGTGTCGATGGCTTCCGCCTGGATGCCGTGCCTTATTTGTTTGAACAGGATGGTACCAACTGTGAAAACCTGCCAGAAACACACGCTTATCTCAAAAAGCTCCGGAAATACGTCGACGAAAGATATCCAGGCACTTTACTCCTCGCTGAAGCCAATATGTGGCCTGAGGATTCGGCGGCCTATTTTGGCGACGGCGACGAATGCCAGATGAATTACCATTTCCCAATCATGCCGCGCATGTTCATGTCGTTGCAAATGGAAGACCGCTACCCGCTTACCGATATTTTTGAGCAGACACCAGCTATTCCTGACAATTGTCAATGGGGTATCTTCTTACGAAACCATGACGAGCTGACACTTGAAATGGTGACCGACGAGGAAAGAGATTATATGTATAAAGTGTATGTAAAGGATCCCAAAGCAAGGATTAACCTGGGTATCAGGCACAGGCTGGCACCATTGATGGAAAACAACCGCAAAAAAATCGAGCTGCTCAATTCCTTGCTGTTTACATTTCCCGGGACCCCAATCATTTATTACGGCGACGAAATCGGAATGGGGGACAATTTCTACCTCGGCGACAGGGACGGCGTGAGAACGCCAATGCAATGGAATCCCGACAGAAACGCTGGATTTTCGCAGGCTAACCCACAGCGGCTTTACCTTCCGCTGATATTGGATCCCCAGTATCACTATGAGTCGGTGAATGTGGAATTGCAATCGCGCAACTCGTCGTCCTTACTATGGTGGATGAAACGGGCCATCAGTACACGTAAAAAATACAAAGCTTTCAGTCGTGGGAATATCCAGTTCCTCAATTCCGAGAATTCAAAGGTGCTCGCTTTTACACGCACTTTTGAAGATGAAACCATGCTTGTAATTGCAAACCTTTCGAGGTTTCCACAGCCGGTAGAACTAGATCTGGATCAATACAAGGGTTTTCAGCCAGTTGAAATTTACAGCAAAAACAAGTTTCCCTCTGTAAAGGATAACACACCCTACTTCTTTACATTGGAAGCCTATGCTTGTCAATGTTTTGCGTTAAAGAAAGTCCATCCTGAAATAGACGAAAATGCGGAGCTTCCACTCATGAAACTGGAGAAATGGAAAGACTTAATTGAGCCGGAGACGCTGGAAAAACTGGAAAACAATTTTCTGCCCAATTACCTGATGAAGATGCGCTGGTTTGGCGGAAAAGGAAAAGGGCTGGACAGCATCCGGATTATTTCCCACGCCGCTATTCCATTGGGAGGTAATCCCCCGTGCTACATTTTCCTGCTGGAAGCAACTTATCAAAACGATCTTCCCGAAATGTACCAGTTGCCGGTCGCCTTCGGCAAAGAGCCTTTTTCTTATAAAGTGAAAGAAAATTGCCCACAGGCTGTCATTGCGCGCATCAAGATCAAGGGCGAGGAAGAGGGTGTTTTGTTTGACGCTATTTATGGTCTGGAATTACAGCAGGCCCTGCTGCTGAATATGGCCGGGAGCGAGAAATTACATGCCAAGGACAGTGAAATCCATTTTTCAGGAAATATAGAACTGGAAAAACATGTGAGGGAAACGGATAAAATCAGGCCGCGGGTCCTATCCGGCGAACAGAGCAACACCTCCATTACATACGATAGTAAGTACTTTTTCAAATTATACCGGAAAGTCGACAGGGCGATCAATCCTGATATGGAAATCACACATTTCCTGAGCCAGAAGGCGAAGTTCAAAAACATCCCGGCCTTTGTCGGCGCAGTCGAATGGAAGTATAAGAAAGATTCCATGGTGCTGGGTATGATGCAGGAAATGGTCAATAACAGCACCGATGCCTGGGCCAATATGCTGGACCGTCTTGACAGCTTTAATGAAAAAATCCTTTCCGGGCATGGTATTGAGTTACCGTCGGAGCTAATTGGAACGATCACAGAACCTGCTGGTTACGAAGACATCCCGGATGTTTTAAAAGAACTGCTGGACGTTCCGATAGCCGAGCAGGTTGCTTTGCTGGGCGTTCGCACAGCCGAAATGCATCTGGCACTGGCTTCGACCGAAGACGGACCAGATTTCAAACCAGAGGAATTTTCGCTTCATTATCAGCGATCGGTTTATTCTTCACTGCAGTCGCTGGTGCGGGTTGCATTTCAGAGCCTGAACAGGAATATGAAAAAACTTGCGCCCGACGTGAAAGAAGAGGCAGATGAGATTCTGCACAGGAAGGATGAAATTCTTTCGGAGCTTAAAAAGATATACAGCCATAAGATAGATACTTCCAAAATCCGTATCCATGGTGATTATCACCTAGGCCAGGTGCTGTTTACCGGCAAAGACTTTATTATCCTCGATTTTGAAGGCGAACCAGCAAGGAGTTACAGCGAAAGAAGGCTGAAACGATCTGCGCTGAGGGATGTGGCCGGCATGTTACGTTCATTTCATTATGCCGCTTATGGAAGTCTCTATCTGGATAACCAGATCAGGAAGGAGGATATCAGCAAGCTACTGCCTTACGTGGAGCAATGGTATCACTATATGAGCGGTTTTTTCATGAAGGCTTACCTCGAAACGGTCGGAGACAACCCGATTATTCCTCAGAAAAAAGAGGATTTGGAAATCCTCATCCGGACTTTCCTTTTGCAAAAGGCCATTTATGAGTTGAATTACGAAGTCAACAACCGGCCGTCATGGGTCATGGTACCACTCAGGGGGATCAAGTCCATCCTGAAACAACAGGAAGTACTGACCGTTTAAAAATAAATTATGACTGATATCAATAACGGCTCCGTATCGCCAATAACTGAGTTTGATATAGAATTATTCAGGTCGGGTACGCACTGCCATGTATATAACAAGCTAGGCTCTCATATCGTAGAACTGGACGGCGAAAAGGGTGTCTTTTTCGCCGTCTGGGCCCCGAATGCAAAATATGTCTCGGTAACAGGCAATTTCAATGCGTGGATGAGGGAAACCCATCCGTTACAGCCTCGGGCGGATCACTCAGGAATCTGGGAAGGCTTTATCCCTGACGTAGGAAAGGGAGAATATTACAAATATTTCATCCGCTCGCACAATGGGCATGAGATCGAAAAAGGCGACCCCTACGCGGTTCATTGGGAAACGCCCCCGCACACCGCTACTATAGTCTGGGATCTCGATTTTCAATGGAACGACCACTCATGGCTGGAGTCACGCAGGGAAACGCCTGCTCTGGAAAAACCAATTTCGATTTATGAGATGCACATTGGCTCATGGAGGAGGATCCATGAGGAAGCGGGGCGGTTGATGACATACCGGGAATTGGCTGCCGATCTACCCTCCTATTGCGCATTTATGGGTTTTACCCATGTGGAATTGATGCCGGTCATGGAACATCCGTTTTACGGGTCCTGGGGATATCAGTTGACCGGCTACTTCGCGCCATCCAGCCGCTTTGGCACTCCCCAGGATTTCATGTTTTTGGTTGACTCACTGCATCAGGCTGGCATTGGCGTTATCCTGGACTGGGTACCTTCCCATTTTCCAAGCGATGAACACGGATTGGGATATTTTGATGGCACTCATCTATACGAGCATGCCGATCCCAAACAAGGGTTTCATCCCGACTGGAAAAGTTTCATTTTCAATTACGGCCGAAACGAAGTAAGGGCATTCCTGATCTCCAATGCCATTTACTGGCTCGACAAATTTCATATCGACGCACTTCGTGTCGATGCGGTCGCCTCTATGCTCTATCTGGATTATTCAAGAAATGATGGGGAATGGATTCCGAATCAGTATGGCTGCCGTGAAAATCTGGAAGCAATCGATTTTCTGAAAGCATTCAATTCTGCAGTACACCGTTATTTCCCGGATGTTTTTACAGTAGCCGAGGAATCAACAGCCTGGCCGGGCGTTACACAACCCGTCGACCATGGCGGACTTGGGTTTGATATGAAATGGATGATGGGCTGGATGCACGATACCTTATCCTATTTTCAGAAAGACTCTATTTATCGTTCTTACCACCAGGGCCAGCTGGCATTCAGCATTCACTATGCATTCTCGGAGAAGTTCACCTTGCCACTCTCTCACGATGAGGTAGTTTATGGAAAAAACTCGATGATCAACAAAATGCCTGGGGACAGCTGGCAGCAATTTGCCAATCTGCGGCTTTTATATGGCTATATGTTTGGACACCCGGGAGCCAAACTACTTTTCATGGGGGCCGAATTTGCGCAGCGACATGAATGGCGTCATGATTTCAGCCTGGATTGGGACGAGAATTTAAATCCTGCTCATACAGGAATTCAGAGGCTGCTGAAAGACCTCAATGAATTATATCAAAGTGAGCCTGCACTGTACGAAAAAAACTTCTCAGTCGAGGGATTCGAATGGATTGATAACCAGGATTCCACCAACAGCGTGCTGAGCTGGACGCGAAAAGGAAATGATGAAAAGGACCACTTGATTTTCGTTGCCAATTTCACACCCATTGTGAGAGAAAACTATAGGGTCGGCGTTTCAAGGCCGGGTCATTATCGGGAAATCTTCAATACAGACAATTTGAAGTACGGAGGGTCAGACTTGCTGCAAACAGGCGCCATAGAGAGCTATCCGATCCCAAAGCACGGGAGAGGGCATTCACTGCCGCTTATATTGCCACCCCTGGGAATTGTGGTTTTGAAGTATGAGGGGGAGTTTGAGTGGTTATAGGTGATGCTAACATCCTACTTAGCCAGCATAAATAAAAGTCCCGAATAGAAAATATCTATTCGGGAACAACTTTACACACACTAAACACCGCTCATCGCAGAGAGAGGGCCACACGCATTTCGCCAACAATGCGAGTATGATTCGCCTTATTTCATGAAACTACTTTCTTACCAATTTCAATTTTTCTAAACCTTCTAAATCCAGGACAATTTCATTGCAACTGTTTATCAAAACAGAAAAAGTGTAGGAGGAGGTACTGGAATTTGTGAATTTGGCAACGACGTTAAGCGAATCTTTGCTCGCTTTCCAGCTTGCCGTGGGGTTATTATAAATACCCAGCAGCACATCTTTATTTTCGGTATAAATGCCGCCAGGTTTAAACTCAACGGTACCCACCTCATCCGAACTTGAAGCCCAAGACGCTGACCATGTCCCCACGAGATTTTCACTAAATATTGGTGGGACGCATTCCTTGGCATGCTTAGTGCAAGAAATGGTTATCAGGAGTAGCAGTAGATTAACTGCAGTGCTTTTAAGCATATACGCTACGTTTAAACCGTATCCAACAACTGACAAAATTCTCAATTAAGATGTCTTAGAAGAATGACATCTTAATTGAGAAATTACGCCATTATTTAGTCACCAATATCTTATGACTGCTGAATGCGCCCGTTTTTTCTTCTATACGAATGACATACATACCAGATATCAAACTTTTCAAATCAACAGAGCTTTCAGGCGTTTTTCCAGATTTGTATACACTTACCCCTTTTGCGTCGAAAATCTGTATTTCAGCAATTTTGTCAAAATCGGCCGATTTTATCATCAACTTGTCCGATACAGGATTAGGATATAAAGTAAATTTGGACCTGGCTCCAAAATTCAAAGCCTGAATTTGGCTAAATGCGCTGCTTCCATCCAAATCGATCATACGCAAGCGGTACAGATTGCTACCTTCCAAGGGGTTACTGTCACTTGAATTGTATTCAACTAAGTTCAAGCTCTGTCCCTTCGCCGATACTTTATCGATCGTTTCCCATGCTTTGCCATCAGCGCTTCTCTCGACATCGAATCTGTCGCTATTGATCTCTTCCGATGTTTTCCAGGTGAGTTGTGCTACCTTGCCTTCTTTTGTCGCAGTGAAAGAGATTAACTTCACGGGTAACGGAAAGGTGTTTTTCGCCATTTTAAAAGGTCTTTTTAACAACGGTGCAGCGGTATTAGTCCATGAACTGCCAGCCGAATTTGCATTTGGTCTTGGAGTTGCTGGATCGCTTTGATCAACTGGACCCGAAAAATTGATAGTAAAGCTGGCTAGTTTGACGAAAGTGATATTGTTCAAGTCTGTTCCAAAATCCGACCTCTCGAGCGTAAGTCCCACTTCCGTCTGTCCCGCTGGTGGATTACCCGGAACGTTAGTCTGAACAGCGGCAACACCATTTGTGTAATTTGGCACACCTACACCCGATCCGCCAGTGATCGTCACTCCCGCTGGTAATTTGAGATCCAGTCGAATGTTATACGCAGTCCACGATCCATTTTCAGTACCGCCGTAAGGTAAATTTTGTGCATCTCCTACATCTCCTTTAGCCTCAAGATCAAACGACCAGCTCAAACCATCAGCGGCTACTTTGCGATTTGTGAAGTCCAATATGATCGCTTGAGATTTGACCTGTTGAAATATGGCTGTAAAAAACAGTAGCAGGGTTAATAATTCTAAAAATTTTTTCATGATTGATTATTAATAGTTGGTTAAAATTGAAAAGTATCCAGCGTTAAATCCATTTCTTTGAATTGCTACATCGGTATTGTCTACAACTCCATCGAGATTTAGATCTTTATTTGTGTAGATATCAAAGTCACCCTTGTTGAAGGCAATTCTTAGCACAGTGACGTCAGTATTGTCTACGACCTGATCGCTGAAACTATCCCCGGCGATCATCGTCCAGATTCCATTTTGTTGGATCATCTGATCGGGTACCGAACCGTCATTGAACGCTTTGTTTAAACCATTTGTAAAATCATAGCTTATGGAGCCGGCCGCAAATGCAAAAGGATTACTCATGATTCCTATGTGATTGCGATGTTTTACAGCCACTTGCACATTGCCAGCCTGTGGCGCAAATGAAGGAACTGCGCCGTTAACATCTACCAAACTGCCATCCGTTTTAAGAAGCAAACTTTTCGCTTCCAGGATGATTGAGGGATTTGCTGCACTCCGTATTTCAACTTGGACCCAGTCAACAATAGAACCGGCTACCCCAGTTTTATTGCCAATATTAGGATAAACAGCTCCGCCATTGTAAGGATCATTCGCAGGTAACAATCCTAGGAATTCTCCAAAATAGTTTTGCAAATCATTACGCATCGTAGTGCCAACAGTGGGCATAGAACCCTGCAAGGCAACTTTTATTCCCAGCTGTACCCCGCAAGGGTTGATGGTGACGTTAACTAAATCGGGAGAATTATCGGTATTAAAGCAGTTATCTTCATCACCCTTCTGGAACACGTAGTAAGTTTTACCTTGCTGGACAATAGGAGGATTAGGTATGGGTGATCCAGTATGATTTGGGTTGTCATACCAAACTATTATTCCCGCGTATTCGGTAGGCGGTAAGGCCAATGCGTTGTTCAAGTCGACAGTTGTCGCCGGGCAGGTGTTTGTCAATGCGTTAGTAGCAAGCGCAGTTTGAATCGTATACTTGGCCGTGGTCACTTTACTTTTGGAATCATCGGTGTTAAAGCACTGATTCACCTCGTCATAGAAAAATGCGTAATATACACCTGGCCCCACAGATTCGGGAGTGATCACCTTATTGGCCGGCGTATGTGCTGGGTCGGTATACCAGACCACAGTTGCCCCAGCAGGTGCTTGTCCCTGGACAAAGACCTGTGTAAGATTCCAAACTGGGTTGGTGCAGAAACGCTGTGATTCCTGATTGACCAATGTGACCTCTGTTGTGCCGGCATTACAATCCACACAAGCTTTATTCACAACAGTGATTTTCGCAATAGAATTGTCCGTATTATAGCAACCGTATGTCGGGTCGTAATAAAAAGCATAATATACTCCTACACCCACAGCGGTTGGATCATTAACCTTGTTGGCTGCTGAGTGTATGGGATCAGTAAACCATTCTAGAAAAGAGCCAGCTGGTGGTATGCCTGGGCTCGAATTATTCAGATTTACAGTTGGTCCTCCGCCACAACCAATATTGATTTCGCCAGGCCCGACAAGTACAACCTGATTTGTGCCGGCAGTACAGCAATTTGCTGTATTCACAACTACCTTTGATTGTGAGTTATCCGTATTATAGCAATCGCTTCCGGCAAAGTAGAAAAATGCATAATAAGTTCCAGGAGGCGCCATTGCCGGGTTCGCCACCGGCGCGTTCGCGTGATTCGCATTGGTATACCACCTTATGATAGACCCAACAGGTTGAAAACCCATAAACAACGTATTCAGGTTAATTGTATTACCTGGGCAAGTTGCATTCGCATTTGTCACACTCAGCCCAACTTGTATTGGCGCATAGATGGTAATTTTTGCGTCAGAGTTATCGGTATTATAACAGTTGTTAAGTGCATCATAGAAAAATGCATAATAAGTCCCAACAGATACTGACGTCGGATCGGCCACTGTGGGAAGTGTATGTGTGGGATTATTAAACCAAACCAAAGACATTCCCGCGGGTAACGAGCCAGCGAAGGCAGAATTCAGATTAAAAGTAGAATTGGTACATTTTAAATCTATCAGTGTTTCTCCGCTCAACGTAACCGCCGGAGGTGGACTGACAACCACTTTTGCGGTTGAAAAATCAGTATTATAGCAGTCAGCTGCAGCGTCATAAAAGAATGCATAATAAGTTCCAGCGGGCACAGATGCTGGATTAGCAACCTGGTTACCAGGGGTATGCGACTCGTCTGTAAACCATACCAAGGTGGTTCCGCTGGGGACGATTCCCTTGAAAATTTTAATCAAGTTAACGGTTGAAGAAGGGCAGTTTAATATAGGCTGCGTATTTCCTGCTAAAACAACCTGATCCGTTCCTGCAACACAACAGCTACCAATCGTAACAACAACAAAAGCCGTCGAATGTCCGGTATTGAAGCAATTGTTGACTGGGTCATAGAAAAAGGCATAGTATGTTCCCGATTTGTCTACATTAATTTTAGTCTGTCCATTGACACCAGATTCTGCAATGAGCGTTCCAGGGTCGTGGCTAGCTGTACTGTAAAATACAAGTGTAGACCCAGCGGGAACAACTCCCTGAAATAACGGCTTAAGATCTACTATTTTTGATGGACAGATGTTCTTAAGTTTATTAGTGGTCAGAGTAACCTGACTCGTTCCTGCGTTACATGGCGGACAGGCTGTTATCGTAACAGTAACCACCGCAGTCGAGTTATCAGTATTATAGCAGTCGTTATTGTAATCATAGTAAAAGGCATAATATGATCCTTCCCCAACGGCAGAACTAAAAACCGGGATACCGGAATGAGACGGATTACTGAACCACCTCAAAACAGTTCCTATCGGTTCATTACCGACAAAGGCATTGTTCAGATTAACAGTAGTCGTGGGGCAAACCGCTTTAAGAGTTGACGTATTGAGCAATACCTGCTGGCTCCCTGCATTGCACTGTGGAGGACAGGTTGTAACAATCACATCCACATAGGCAGTTGAATTATTAGTATTGAAACATTCATTGACCGCATCATAAAAAAAAGCATAATAAGTACCCGAGGTGTTTACACTAATCATACCGGTTACCCCATTTTCAGCAATTAATGTACCTGGTTGATGATCGGGAGTACTATAAAATACCAAGCTTGAGCCGGAAGGGGCCACTCCACTGAATAGTTGTTTGAGGTCTACGGTCAGGGATGGGCAGACATTTTTAAGCTTATGTGCGTTCAGGACGACCTGATCAGTACCAGCATTACAACAATCTTTGAAAAAAACGGTGACCAAGGCAGATGAGTTGTCCGTATTAAAACAATTGTTTACCTTATCATAGAAAAAGGCATAGTAAATAGTTCCAGAACTGACGGCTGATGGAGATGAAACCGCTGAGCCAGAATGAGTCGGATTATCGTACCACACAAGCGTAGTCCCCGCTGGGGCGCTGGCACCATTACCATTGAAGGCATAATTAAGGTTTATAGTTTTTGAGGGGCAGTTGTTTGTAAGAAATGTGCTGAATAGGCTCACCTGATTTATACCAGCGTTACATGCCTTTATTGCATCCGAGCCGATATCAATACCGACAAGAGAATTATTTGCAGTGCTACCTCTAAATGTCAATTTCGCTGACGACGCGGTGGCTGTAAACTCAATGGTATTTGTAATCCATTTGCCAAGATTACTTTGAGCAGCTGAAAAACTAGTTGACTGTGTTGCCGTTGCTCCATTTGACAGTTCAATAGTCAGCAAATCGCCATAGGTTGCTAGGTTAGTTTTTGCTGATATGACGGAATATTTCAACTTATATTTTTTTCCCGAAACTAGGCCGGTGATTGTCGTGGATGCGGTTCCTTGATCAGAAGCATCGTTGACTTTGTAAGCAGTTAAAAACGTTCCGGAAGAAGCACCTTGAACAGAGGGAGGAGTAGGAACGGAAGGAACCCAGTTATCAGTCCCCGCCATAAGCTGCGTTGAGGATACACTTGTGATTCCGGTGACCTTCGTCCACCCAGGAGGGGCGCAAACAGCGCAAGTACTCCCTCCTCCCGTTGGGGAAATACTTTGAGCTTGAAGGAAACTACAAAATATGAAGATAAATGATGCTATGAATAGAAATATCTTTTTCATAATTAGTGCGTTTAAAAGTTGACATTTTCATAGTTGGAAGAAGGTAGATGTTCATCTTGTTTAGAAGCATTTGGTAAAGTTGTCGTGCATTTTGAATGTCGTTTGTCGTCGCGTTGTCGTTTCCATAGTTCCTCATGTTTTAGAGTAAAGACTGATTTTTTGATTTGCGACAAATGTGGCCTTCCAAGCCTTACTTCGGACAATCCGATGAACCATCGTTGGAAACCAATTATTCATCGGTATAGCGAATCCGCTACTGAGTAGTAATCATACACTAACTCGGTATAGTTTTGCGAACTAATTTGTCATGCCATTGGACTATTGCGATCAGCGAGAGCCTGCCTGCCAAATACCCCAGCCAAGCAGGCTAATATGAAGTGAACGATAATGTATATACGTTAATGAAAACTATAAAATAACGAGGCGCTTTTGGTTTTTAACTTGCTGCTAAAAAATACCTTTAAACGGCGATCTGTTACCGTTTGAAAATTCATTCCCGCCGAAAAAAAAGTTTCTTCCAAAATCTCTTCAAGGACTGCCTAGTTTTTGGTAACAATGAAAATGGCCGACTTTATATTGAATTCAATGCCCGTTTTCCAAGCTTCGAGTATCCTGTTGCCCGGTGACTGGCTGAAGGCACCGATTTTCTGCGATACCTGAAAAATGATACCTCAATTGGCCAGTCAAATGGCGCGATCTTGGCTCTGGAAAGCCATTTCTTATTGTGGTATATGTTCAAAAAATGCAAATACTGTAATACGATTAGTTTGTTACTACCACTAAAAAATGTGGAAGGCCACGTAACTTAATTCGAATGAGAGTACGAAAAAGGACCACTTAGCAAAAAGATTTCTTTAACATAAACAGCATTTTGATACGAATGGCACGAACAAAAAGGTGCACAGCATTAACAGAACTTTCAACTTTCTCACATATTACTCTACAAACGTTATGATAAAGGCCCTAATAATCGATGATGAACAGAAGGCTCGCAACGTACTGAACCATTACTTAACCAATTTTATTTCGGAGGAAATTTTTGTCAGGCAGGCCGACTCGGTGAGCGAGGCGCTGCTCATTCTTGAAAACTACACGCCCGATATCGTGTTTCTCGACGTGGAAATGCCGCATCAGAATGGCTTCGACTTCCTGATCGCCCGTGACAATCCTTCCTATGACATTGTATTCATCACGGCTTACAACAAATATGCGATCCAGGCAATTCGGTTCAGTGCATTAGATTACCTGCTCAAACCTGTTGATCCAGACGAGCTGCGTTGCGCTGTTGACCGTCATATCGAAAAATTTAAACAGAAATCTTCCCAGGACAATCAAAGACAGCTTTACGAGAACCTCATTAAGAACATTGAAAAAAAGGATGTCAAGGATTTCAGGCTGGCAGTCCCCTCCAGTGCAGGGGTCTACTTCTTTAATCTGGATGATATTTTGCGTCTGGAAGCGGACAAAAATTATACTTCCATTCATCTGATCGGAAAGAGGCCCTTTCTCTCAAGCAAAACACTTAAACATTTTGATGACATGCTGACCGAATTTAATTTCATCCGCACACATAAATCACACCTGGTTAATCCCCGGCACATCAAGCAGGTCAGTCACAATAACCAATACATACTGCTCTCTGACGGGTCCCAGATCGAGATTTCAAGACGCAAGAAGGATGTGGTGCAACAATACCTGAACATGAGGTAGTTAATCATCAAAACTACCCGACCTGCTGTTTGAATATCCTCGCAAGTGCTTCCATCGGGTCTCCACAAAAACCTGAATGCACTTTCGAGGTCTGAATCACCGTGCTGCGGGTTGCCGTAAGCCAACGAAAACGCGAAGAAAGTGGCAAAGCTCCGATTATGCCACCCTCTTTGCGTCCCTTGCAAACCCTTTCCAGCGCATTTAAGTAAACCATCATTTCCGCATGATCAATGCCGTCAGAAAATGCACATAACCGGGTTTTATCTTCCTCAAACAGGACCTGTAGAAAGTTCTGTCCGGGGCAGTACAAAATCACCCCGATATTCATAAACTCTTCGCGCTCCACCCTGGGCACAACGCGAACGATCGCGTACTCAAATAAGTGCTTCCCTTGCATCCCTGGCTCCTTTTACAAATATTTCCGATACTGAGAGACGGGTCTCCAAAAATTCGGCGTACGCATTGCGGTGGTCTTCAAAAGATTCGAAGGGAGAATCTTTCAGCAACCATTCATCCGGTATCAGGTTCACTATTTCCCTGATCACCTCGGGAGTAAGCGCTGTCCTGAATTCGCTGTTGATTTCTTCCATATGATCGGCCTGCCACAACAGAACGTGGTCTTTGACCTGCACAAAGGATTTTTTCGCCTGTTCAAGCCAATGATCCCACGAGTGGTGAAAATAGAGAGATGCGCCATGGTCTATGAGCCAGAGCTCTTTATGCCACATCAGCATATTCGTATTTCTGGCGGTACGATCCACATTGGTCAGCAAACTGTCCAGCCACACGATCTGAGAAGCTAGCCGACTTTCCAACCGGGTGACCAGCGGGTCAAAGGTCACGGAACCGGACAGATAATGTACTGCCAGATTAAGTCCGGTACTTGCCTTTAGCAGATCCTGAATTTCTTCATCCGGTTCGGTCCTTCCAAAAGCTTCGTCTAATTCGCCGAATACAATTTCCGGGACCCGCAGTCCGAGAAACCTGGCGAGCTCCCCTCCTATCAATTCGGCAATCAGCGCCTTCTGCCCTTGCCCAGCGCCCCGAAATTTCAAAACATACAAAAAATCGTCGTCGGCCTCTACAATCGCCGGCAAAGACCCGCCTTCCCGAAGTGGCGTCAGGTACCTTGTCACATTGACATTCCGAAGAGGGGAAATCTTCAATCTCATTTGATCTTTTGTTTAATCAGCAGCCAAGTTAGTGAAACTGCAAAAACTTTAATGCTGTTTACACGTTCCGCAACTTATAAAAGGCATAAACGGACGGTGCCGTCCATCATGAACGAGACTGTAACGACCAGATAATCTATTACGCGGTATATTTTGCTTTTTGCGGCGTATCCTACTTGATCATTAACCTGAAATAATATCCCAGCGGCATGTAATATCCATTTCGAACAGGATACCTATGTTGCCAAAACATGCCGTTTTATCGCTCATTGATGTCCGACTCCGGTTATTAATCTGGTTTTTCCAAGCCTCGAAAGTTAAAAGGCTTTAAAGACGACTTTATTCCCCGAAGTAAGATTGATATTTTTAACAGACCCCGTTCCCTGGAAACCAAAGGAAATCCCCAGAATCCTGATTTTCCTTTTGGGTAAAGGGAATTCAAAGGCCAGCTTTTCATTGATATAGTATCGGATTTTATGTCCCGAACTTCGACAGGAAACGCGCACCCAATCTGAAAAATCAACCCCCAAAACCGAGAGGTCCGACTTTTTGCCAGAAACAAAATCATCGACACTTCGAATGTTCAACTCCGACACACAGCCCTTGATCGAAAGAGGGATCATGATGGGAATGTCGTCCGTGAAAAGCGCGACGTAGGAAAACTGACAGGCGCCGGCACCTTCATCAAATTCATTTTTCACCTCTGCACTAAACGCAAAATTGTCAAGCGCTACCGGATCGAAATTACCCACGTTGAAATACCGGGTGAAGGGCGGCTGCGGCTGCAGATCAATGTTGTTCTTTCTGATCAGGTCTATCGGTATGCGGAGCATGTGATCCTCCATAAACTGTTCCTTCTTGATATAAACCGGAATCTTTGCCCCCCCAACAGCCGCCATCCATCCATTCGATGGCACCACAAGCTGATGTTCTTTCACCACTTGTTCGCCGACAAACAGTTTGGCAGTATACACACCGGGTTCATAATAAACCGCTGTATGGCTATGCAGATTTTTATCGACCCGAGTCCGGGTACGCATATCCCAGGACTGCTGAATAAAAACCGAATCAGTGGGAGAAGCCGAAGCGTCGTAAGTGAATATCACCGAATTGGGAATCCCTCTTGTAACCGGCCTGCTCCCGAATGAATAGGCTTTGCGATTAAAAGACTGGACTTTTTTGAAAGCGAGTATGCAAAAAAAAGCCACTGCCAAAATTAGTAATAGTGGCCAGATGAGTTTTGCCGCCTGACCGTCGTGGTCACGACTGAAAATCTGTGCCGGTTGCGCAGGAATGGCTTCAGGATGGGACTGCTGCTGCTTTACAAAAGAACGCCAATCCTGGTAACCGGCAAATTTGGCCAGCGTACTCAAAGTGGTACCACTTGGCAAGTGGTTATACTCTACCCTGCCCCATATCCTGCGAAGCGTGCTCAAACTAAGCGAAACGCCTGTTCTTTCGAGGATCAGCTGGCTCAGATTTTCAAAATCAGCGGTTTGCCAGCTTTCGCTGGAGCCCCAATCGAGGTTTTTCTCAATTATTCCTTTGCATCGCTGCAATTCACTTAAATCAGAAGCCATTATTTTTCCAAAATCCTCATTTTAAGCATTAAACTAATTGCAAACATGCAAAAAAATAAACTGTTTATTCAGCTTTGTGCCAATGGGATCGCGGATTTGCAGGGTTTAAACAGAAATAGAAAAAACGGGTGGTACCTGCACAAACCACCGCTTATCATTAAAAGTATCACCCGTATTATATGTATTAAAAGACATAATAGTACTTATTGCCTGTACCGATTATGCGTTTGTCAAAACGATTTTGCCAAATTGCTTTCCTTCATGCATATAATCGAGCGCTTCCTGGGCATATTCCAAACCAGGATAAACCTTGTCAATCACGGGCCTGACCTTGTGTTTTTCGGTAAAGGCTAGCATAGCCGCGAAATCCGCCAAGGTCCCCATTGTCGTACCGAGGATCGACAGGTTTCTCCAATACACTTTATTGGGAACAATATTGCCGATCGCACCGTCTGTTCCGCCGAAAAATACGATCCGCCCACCAGGCCTAGCGACTTCAATCAAACTACCAAATCCATTTCCCGAAGCACTGTCGATGATCACATCAAAACCGCCGGAGACTTCCTTTGCCTTTTTGAACCAGGAGTCGGCTTTGTAGCTAAATCCCTCCCTGGCGCCGAGCTGTTTAGCCTTCTCGATCTTTTCCCGCGAGCCTGAAGTGACATATACTTCCGCCCCGGCCGCAATGGCGTATTGTAATGCAAGTAAAGCAGTGCCGGCCCCAATACCTGTTACCAGGACTTTTTCACCGGATTGCAATCCAGCTCTTGTAAAAAGGGCCCTGTAAGTGGTCACCCCGGCGAGTGGCAATGCTGCCGCTTCAACGTCGGTCAAGTGAGCCGGCTTTAGGTGCACGTATCTGGCATCCACCGCAATGTATTCAGCAAAAGTGCCTTGTTCGGGATTGCCCAGAATTTTGAAATTGTCGCCGAAGGCGGCGGGATTATTGCCCCAATCATGGCTGGGGTTAATGATCACTTCTTTTCCTGCCCAGTTTGGATCAACATTCGGTCCGGTTTCAGCAACCGTACCAAATCCGTCCGATCCGAGTATAAGCCCGGACTTAGGACCGGCATATTTGCCTTTTTGTATCCACACATCCCGATGGTTCAATGCGGAATAAGCTAGCCTGATGAGAACCTGATCTGGACCGGGGATGGGTTTACTTACTTCTTTGATGACGAGCGGTTCGTCGGTGCCTGTTAAGAATGCTGCTTTCATGATTTCTGATGAATGATTGAACATTGCAAAGTTGTACTGGAAAATGGCTACTTTCGCTGTACAATTTTTCCTTCTTCCGGTAAATTAATTGCAATATGAAAGAAAATCTTCACGAGCCGTTCGAGATTGTCTATAAAGAACTGGACGAATGCCCCAAGTCACACCATCAGCATCATTTCTTCGAGCTGGTTTACATCATGGGGGGAACGGGTACTCAGGTGATCAATCACAATGCTTTTCAATATAAGCCGGGGCACATGTTCCTGATCACCCCGGAAGATACCCATTCCTTTGATATTGAAACGACGACCCATTTTTTCTTCATTCGCTTCAACGACGTTTATCTCAAAAAAAACAACGCATTGATCAGCGATTCCCAAAGGAAAGACTTTTTGCAAAGACTGGAATTTATCCTGCAGAATGCCAACCACCAGCCCGGCTGCATTCTGAAAAACCAAGCCGATAAAAGCATTATCCGACCACTGGTCGAAGCGATCATTAGGGAATATATAAACCGTGACCTTTACAACCGAGAGCTGATCCAGCAATACGTGAATACAATGATTATCCTGGTAGCCAGGAACATAGCTATGTATCTCCCTGCGCAGATCAACGCGTGTACCGAGGAGAAGGCGCTGGATATCCTGCAATACATCCAGCAGCATATTTACCATCCTGAGAAAATTAAAGCTGGCTGTATCAGCAGACATTTCGGGATATCCGAATCTTACCTCGGCCGCTATTTTAAGAAACATACGAATGAGACGATGCAGGAATATATCGTGAACTCGCGCCTCAAACTAATCGAAACACGATTGCTGCACAGCGATATGCGGATCAATGAAATTGCGAGCGAACTCTCTTTTACCGACGAAAGCCACTTGAACCGGTTTTTCAAGAAAAGTAAGGGAGTGAGCCTGGGAGCATTTCGCCGAAATCACAGAATCACGACCAAAGTCTAACCGCCTGGAATAATATTTGTTGATTTAAAGTAAAATCAGGACAAGTCCGTCATCAACAACTAAAACCAGTAAATCATGAAAGCGTTTCAATCTCTTATTGTAATAGGGCTGCTCCTTGCACCCGCGTTCACTTTTGCCCAAAAAGGAAAATCCAGCGAGCGGGTTTACGAGAAAAAAATGTCCATTCGCAAGGCCACGACCGATACTTCCGATGTTACAGCCATTCTGAAAGATTCGTCCAATGCCGAAACCGGGCCTATTTTGAACGACAATGGCACAGTAACTTCAACTGGTACGGTAGATGGAAGCAGAAGTAGTACCGGCCGGCCGGATGCAGATACCGCCACAACATACACTGTTAAAAAAACCATCAGAACCGTAAATCCCGGTGAGGCCCCCAAAGCGGGCACGACCCAAAAACGCAAAAAGCCCTGATTAACAACATATGTACCCTTTCCTGATCTTTTCGCATTCCATTATCAGGTGGCTTGTGGTAACTTCTCTTTTTCTTGCAATCTACCAGGGCGCCTGGGGCTGGTTCGGCAACAGGCACTTCTCAAAGCGGGACGATGCGATCAGGCACATTACCGCAACCTTCTCACACATTCAATTGACGATCGGGTACTTACTGTATTTTAACAGTCCGTTTATCGCCTACTTTCTTTCGCATTTTAAGGAGGCGGCCAAGCAGTTTGATTTCATGTTCTTTGGGATCATCCATATTTCGCTGATGACCGTTGCGGTCATTCTGATCACAATTGGGTCTTCAGCGGCAAAACGAAAAGAGGGCGACCTCGCCAAGTTCAGAACGATGACCATTTTCTACGTGATCGCAGCATTGATCATCCTGATAGCCATTCCCTGGCCCTTCTCCCCTCTTTCGGCCAGACCGTATTTCAGAGGTTTTTAAGTTGGTGCCTTCCAAAGGTTCTATGTCATTTCTCCGAAAGCATTTTTGAAAATTTCAGATTTTCTGTTTTATAATCACCCCAGCCCGTCCATATTTGTTCCAGGTCCAGGTTCTTGCCATCATACCGACTGACTCTATAATACCAGTTTCGCGGCGGGCAGTCGCTATTGCCATCGATCCGTCGTTTGTCTTTGACGAGAAAAGACTTCTGATCCAGCCAGTAAAGCATTAAAGTGTCCGGGCTGGAACAGGTAATTTCATTCCTCCAGACGATCTCCTTATCGCTGAAAAACTCGAATCCGGCGCAACTCGTCTTTTTCAATATAAACCGTCCCCTGACAATTTGTGAAAAATCCTGTGTTGGCCCTCCTGTGATTCCGATCTTGTTATTCGGAAGCGAATCGAGTGCGAAATGATCTGTTTCGCTCATCCAAAAGGTCATAAGCAGCAATGATGGGAGATACTTCATATTCGGTTGGATCAATGAGGTTAAGTCAGCTATTTCCCAGAATGTAATGCCTGGCCTCATCCTGCGTCATAGCCGAAAAATTACGGTAACGTTCATGCACAGCAATGATTTCCTCCATAGCCGCAGCTACCAGTTGTCTGTTGTCCCAGTGTTTCAAATAAGCTACTACCGTTTGCAGGCAACCTTTTTTGTAACTGATTTGGCCTATCACGTGGACCAATGTGTTTCTGACCCTTGCGGTTTTGTCATATTGAAATTCCTTCAGTAAGGGCAGGATATCCTGAGGATATTTCCGGCCGCGCAGCTCGATCCCATGACAGATTTCCCTTCTGATTTCCTTGTCTGGATGATGCAAATATTCCCGCGCCCAGGCCAGGACCGGCTTCGGATTTGATTCGCCCATCTTCTTAACGGACCCAATTACAGCGTTACGTGGCGAATGGTGTTCGTCAAAAAGTCCCTGGTCAAAAAATCGCCTGACCACTTCAAAATGCGTTTTGCCAATTTCACCAGCCGCATTGATCACAGTTTGTCTGACCTTAAAATCCGGCGAGGCGATCAGTCCGCTGAGCATACCGAGAATAGGCTCCCGGAGATTCTCATCTGATGCATAAAGACGCCCCATAGACAAGTATCCCGCTTTTCTGATATAAGTATCGTCGTCACCAAAATGGGAGGCCGTCCTCAGCGGGAAAGAGCTTTCTAGCTCTTTACGAAGGTCTGCTTTGATAGTCTCAACGAGTTCCAGCCTGCCTTGTTTGGATAAATCATAAAAAGCCATAGGAATATGCTTACAGATTATTCAAAAAAATCCCGCCCTGAGCGTAGGGCGGGATTAAGGTTAGGTTAACGTTGAGTAAATCGAATTTCTGATAGGCGGGTTTACTGTATGTACCAAGTATTACTACGCTAGTATCATTTACGACTATCGAAAATTCAGATTTTTTTCAGATTTTTCCTCGTATTTCTAAAAATATCTTTCAACTTTCTGATATACTGACACTTGTTATTTTTTTTGTTGTGATAAAAAAGTAACCAGGGAAGCAAATTCCTGATACGACAGCTCGTTGGCCAGTCCCGGGGGCATCATTGAATTCTCCATTTCCTGCCTGGAAGTGATGTCCGACATCTTAAAAGTATACACAGCGCCAGTAATATCTCTTAGAACTAATTTTTCAGCCGACTCTTCCGAAACAAAGCCTATATAGCTCTGCTTGTCTTTAGTTGTGATCAAAACCGAAGCAAATCCCTGCGAGATAGACGCACTTGGTTTAAGTATCGATTCCGCAATCTGCTCGCGGTTCATGATCGAACCAATTTGTCCCATATAAGGGCCTTTTAGCGGACCACTTTTGGTGATGCTATGACAGGCCACGCATCCTTGCCTGGTAAAAAGTGTTTTGCCCAACGCGGGATCGCCCTCTATTTTTGCTATCGCAAGCATCACGTCTTCGATAGAATTATCGCCAACCTGCCCCTTCTTGTTCTGTATCTTAGTCAGGTCGATTTTCTGTTCCGTTTTTTCAATGACAATTTCTTCTCCACCAAATTCGTCGATTCCCATACGCTGACGACCGTTGAGTTCTGCGAAAAATTTCTTGCCGTTCTCGTCGGCTTTACTCCATTCCTGCATCAGCAGACTTTTGATTGCGTCGGACGACTTCCAGGTAATGGCTTTATAATAGGGCCCGTGCGTATCTGGCCGGGTGCTCCACCACCAGGAGCCGTCATAGGGTGCTTCTTCCTTGTAAAGCCTTCCCAACGTTGTCAAAATCCGTTTTTTTAATTCTTCGTCCTTTGCATTCCCATAAGCCGCGATCAGTCCCGAAACGGCTCTTGGGTCATGCATATAACGCAAAGCCCAAAGTGCGATGGTGGAATTTTCGGTACCCACAGCTTGCACACAAGCGTCCACGGCATGGATAGCCACCAATGCGCGTACTGCCAAATGCGGCGGGACAATGGCCGAATTCGGCGTTGCGTGCGGGCCCTCGGTCCCTTTCGCGGGAGATACAAACGACGATGGGACCTTTACCGCAAGTAATGCAGGCGCGGCTTCCATACGCCCTAGTCTTCCCAAGCCCACAGTCGCAACGGTCTGTACGCGGGGGTTTGCATCTTTCATTCCCCTGAGAAATGGCTCGATCGGCACTTTATCCAGATTAGGCATTCTGTCGGCTAATGCACGCAGTGCAAACTCCCGCACGTCGTTGTCGTCCGTCAATTTTACCAGATTGGAAATTCCGTCTTTTCCTGCTGCCTGTCCGTAAGTGAAAATACCGGCAGCCCTTACGTACAATGGAAGACTGTTATCCGATGCGATTGCCCAGGAAGCCTTTGCTGCGTTCTTTGCCGAGCGCGCAAGCATTTCCTGCTGTGCAGCCAGCCGCTGAACAGCGCTCTCAGATTTCAGAAGGTTGGCCAAATCTTTGTCAGAAGACTTTTTTGTGTCTTTAAATGCCTTATACTGCCAGGTTTTGGGCACTGCACGTACGACAAAACCCTTATTGGGGTTGCCAGAATATCCTGCGCCGTCCCAGGCTGCCAGATACATCCGGCCAGACGCATCGACGTCCAGATCGGTCACCTGCGCGAGCTTGATAAATTCTTCTTCTTTTTGGGTAAATGTAGGGCCGTCAGGTGTTACGCGGTGTATATATACCTGGCTTCTGCCCCAATCGGCCATCATGGGTACTCTGTTGTATTTGGCAGGCCAGGTAGGGTCGTCCATAAACAATGAACCAGTACCGGAACCGCCACCCAGATCGATCAACGCAGGGATAATTTCTTCGGTAAAGTTTTTGAACAAAACAGGATAGCCGTACTCGCCAGATTGGATCTGGTTGCTAAAACGGATGTTCCAGCCACCGCCGTCATTGGTATTATCGCGCGTAAAAATGTTCATGTAGGGATCAATGGCAACATCATAAATATTACGCATACCGTGGGTATAAACCTCCATTTCGGTGCCATCTGGCCTTACCCTCACAATCCCGCCACCGAGTTGGGTCAGCTTTTTTCCTGAACGGTCTACCGCCTCGTGGAACCCGAAGTCCCCGACCGCAATGTAAATCCAGCCGTCGATACCCATGCGTATCCCGTTGGTAGCATGATCTGTACCACGGCTTTGCAGGAACACGGGGTTACTCACTCCTACGATCAAAGGTTTCGAAGGGCCGTCAGCTACACCGTCATGGTTTTTATCTTCGAAAACTACCAGGTCCATACCGGAGGCTTTACCGGTTTCCTTGGAAAATGTGGTATGCAGCACAAAAAGCTGATCGCCCATTGAAATGATGCCGCGCGGATCATCCACCATCGCAAATGTGGTGTTTTGATCTACTTTCCCGTCATTGTCCGTGTCAACCAGCCTCACAATGCTTCCCTTTCCGGGATCTTTTCCAAGCGAACCGATCATATCAACACCCACATACACTTCCCCGGTTGCCGCCACCGCAAGGCAGGCAGGACTTGGAGTAAGGGAGGGGCCTGCAAAAGGAGTGACACTTAACTCTGGCGGCCAGCCAGAAGCATTAGGCAAAGAGTCGGGCCTGGAGACAATGGTCTTGCCTGCGGGTTTTTCAGGACGTCCCAGGTTCATACCATTCCAAAAAACAAGCAGAAAGGCTGAAAAGAGGCTGAGCGTGATTTTTAACATAATTAGTAGATACAGTCAAAACCGATATAATCGGCGCAGTGGATAAAGGTACTCGGATATTTAAACTGGAAAATAAGTGATAACTACTCTAATTTGGCCCAAACGGCCACTATTTTTCGTCAGCAACAGTAAACTGCATCCATTTTTTACGACTCCGGGATTGTCCGGCCCCTGAACATTTTGTCCGCATTCGAACAGTTCATCTCAGCAAAATCCTTCCTCATTCCCTGGAAACAACGTTTTCTAATACTGGCATTCTATTTGTTATACATTTACAGAAATAATGGATAACGGTCAGCTTTTAGTCCGATACCTGTTGGCATCAGGTTATTCATGCGTTTGAAATCAAAAGCTAACTGCCAAAAAAGCTAACAGCTAAGCAATGAAAGGCACCTATCTAGGCGAGTTTGAGGAGATCGTTTTACTGGCCGTCGCGATTCTCGCAGGGGACGCTTATGGAGCAGCAATCACGAATGAAATAGAACAACAGATGGGCAGGTCGGTCAACCTCGGAGCAGTGCACGCCTCTTTGCACCGGTTGGAGGAAAAGGGACTGCTCAATTCGCGCATGGGCGGGGCTACCGCGGAAAGGGGCGGCAGGAGCAAACGGCTTTTTACTGTTACGATGGCTGGTACCAGGGCGTTGGACAGCATCCGGGAAATACGTAATAAGATGTGGGACGCCATTCCAAAACCAGCCTGATCATGAAACAAAAAAAACGTCTAACACCCCCTATGTGGGCCAGCCGGGTGCTGCATTTCTTATGCGCTTTCCAATCCGTGAAGGACATGGACGGTGACACGATATCGGATGGTGGGTATTTGCAATCGCCGCGCTCATGAACCCGGTACAAGCCTGAGAAGCGAATAACTATGAAAAATAACCGTTATATCAATCCGCCAAAATGGCCCAATCGCCTTTTGCGACTCTTCTGTGCCCCACATTTAGTGGAGGAGCTCGAGGGGGATCTGGAAGAATTGTATGATCAGCGTGTTGCATCAGGAGATGTCGGCAAGGCCCGGATCCGCTATGTAATCGACGTACTGAGCATGATCCGCCCGTTTGCATTTAAAAAAGAAATGAGCAAGTATCCCCAACCTTCTATTTTTCAACCATCAATGATCCAGAATTATTTCAAAATTGCCTTGCGCAACATGTGGAAAAACAAAGCTTTTTCCTTCGTTAATTTGACCGGCCTCGTGGTTGGCATCACGGCCTGTCTGCTGATTTTGCAATATGTAAGTTTCGAGCTGAGTTTCGACCAGTTTCATCAGGATGCCGACAGGATCTACAGGGTTACCAACGACCGGTTCCAGCAGGGAAAGCTCATCCAGCACGGTACCATCACCTACCCAACCATTGGCACCACGATGGCAAAGGATTTCAGTGAAGTCGAAGCCTACACAACCGTATCCAATGCCGGGACTTTCAAGCTGCAAAAAGACAAGAAGATCTATGAAGCCAAGGGATTGTATGCCGATGATCATTTCTTATCTTTTTTCACGTTTCCGTTGCTAGCAGGAAACGCGCAAACCGCATTAAAAGCACCCAATTCCATTGTACTCTCCGAATCGGACGCCAAAAAGATTTTCAACGCTCAGCCCAGAGATTATCCGGCCCTGATCGGGCAGACCATCCTGATCGATCTGGACACGGAACCCTATCAGATTACGGGTATCATGAAGGATTTCCCCGCGACTTCGCACCTGCAATACAGCGTGCTGATGTCCTATGAAACATTGGTGCGTATCTGGGGGGATTGGGTGAAAACCAGTTGGGACGGATCTGATATGTGGCATTACCTCAAACTAAAGCCCGGTGTGCAGGCGGCCAGCCTGGAAAAGAAATTTCCCGCATTTAGCCAGCGGTATTTCAAAGGCGACAAAGTATCCGGAAGCGTTGAGAAATTCTATTTGCAGCCGCTCAATAAGGCGCACCTTTTCTCGGATTATGAGTATGAAATCGGGAAAGTGAACAATGGTAAGGCGGTATGGACCATGCTGATCATCGCCGCATTTATTCTTGTCATTGCCTGGATCAATTACATCAATCTTTCTACTGCGCGCTCGCTGGAACGTGCCAAAGAAGTAGGTGTCAGAAAGGTAGCGGGAGCGACTTCGCGACAGTTGATCTGGCAGTTTCTCTCCGAATCGATCCTTTTGAATTTAATGGCATTGGTATTGTCGCTGGGTTTGACAAGAATATTGCAACCAGTACTTAATAAGCTGATTGAAAAACCCTTGTCATTTTCACTATTGACCGGACAGGGGTATGGCGGCGCCACAATGGCCCTGGTTTTGGCTACCACATTTGTACTCGGCATTCTTTTGTCGGGATTTTATCCGGCATTCGCTTTGTCTGCTTTTAAGGCGATCAGTGTTTTGAAAGGAAGTTTCAAAAGATCTGCAAAGGGTATTTGGGTCCGTCAGTCCCTGGTTGTCTTTCAGTACACGGCGTCGATGGTTTTGATAGTAGGTACGTTCATTGTTTTCAAACAACTGGAATTTATGCGGAATGAAAACCTCGGCTTTAATATGGAGCAAATGCTGGTACTGCGCGGGCCGGAGCTTACCCGCTGGGACTCCACTTCCATCGACCGCATCAATAGCTTTAAAGCCGAACTAAAACGGTATCCGCAGATCAAGGCCGCAAGCTCTTCCAGTAATCTTTTTGGCAACCGCCTTTCGAGGAGTTTCAACATCAAAAGACTGGGTTCCAACGAGGAAAAAGGTGTTACGTTTAGCCGTATGCCGGTCGACCTTGACTTTTTTGACACCTATCAGATCAAAATGCTGGCAGGGCGTAATTTCATCCCAACGGATTCGGACCCGGACGGCAACAAAGTTAAAAATGTGGTTCTGAACCTTTCTGCTGCGAAATTGCTAGGCTTCAAAGACGCTGAATCCGCCGTAGGCCAGAAATTTTCGCATTATCAAAAAGAATGGGAGATCATTGGTATAGTCAGTGATTTCCACCAGCAATCGCTGAAACATGCGATAGAACCAATCGTTTTCGCACCATTTTATACGCTTGGAGGGTTTTATTCATTAAAAATAGCTACGCCGGATGTCGAAAAAACGGTTCAGCTCGTCAAGCAAAAATACCTTGACTTCTTCCCTGGAAACGATTTTGACTATTTTTTTATGGACGAGCATTTTAATGAACAATATAAAGACGACCGTATTTTCGGGCAGATATCCAGTTTCTTCTCGCTACTGGCTGTAATGATCGCTTCGCTGGGTATTTTCGGGCTTTCCTCCTACACCATTGCGCAGCGTACCAAGGAGATCGGTGTGAGAAAAGTGCTCGGCGCAACGGTAGGCAGTATTGTAGCCCTACTTTCACAAGACTTTCTGAAGCTGGTGCTAATCGCTATTGTAATCGGCTCACCTATTGCCTGGTATGGCGTACGTCAGTGGCTGGACGATTTTGCTTATAAAATTGATATCGAATGGTGGATGTTCGTGGTCGCGGGGCTTCTGGCAGTGATCATTGCATTTGCAACGGTAAGTTCACAAGCGATGAAAGCGGCGCTGACGAATCCCGCGAAATCGTTAAAGTCTGAGTAATGAAGTGTTATTGTTATCCATCGGCTAAAACCGACGGGAATTGAGTATCACACTTGCCGTAGGTTTTAACCGACGGGAAGTGTTAAGTGAATAGTTCTGCCAGTAAACAAGGCACCGCATCTGCCTTTTCAAATCATTGTGCTAATGATCTTAACTGTGCCTGTCATGACCAATTCGAAATATCAGTTTGTAAAAACACTTCCCAGAAGAAACTTCCTGGCCGGTTCGCTAAAAGCATCCGCCATGCTTACATTGCTGCCGGAGCTGGTCATCGGCAAAAACACATATGCTCCCGTCAAGTCCTGGACGGTACAGCAGATTATGGACCTTGTCATGAAGGAGGGCAACCTTTCGCCTATCCCCAATACAGTCGATACTTTAAAGTCCGGAAGCGCTGGGCAGAACGTAACCGGCATCGTCACCACGATGTTTGCGACAGTTGCCGTAATTGAAGAAGCAGTCAAGCGCAATGCCAATTTTATGATAGCGCATGAACCCACATTTTACAATCACAGGGATGATCCGGATTGGGTCAAAAACAATCAGATCGTCAAGAAGAAGCAAGACCTGCTCGAAAAGCATAAGATTGCAGTCTGGCGTTTTCACGATTACTGCCATTCTTTGAAACCCGACGCAGTCAGCTATGGTGTCGCGAAAAAGGCAAACTGGGCGCCCTATTATAAAACCGGGTCAAGGATACTGACGATTCCCTCTATTGGACTTGGTGATCTGGTCAAGCATCTCAAAACCTCGCTGGGCATTAGGCAATTGCGGGTAATCGGGGATCTGGATCAAAAATGTGAGCGGATTGCATTGCTGCCGGGCGCCTCCGGCGGGGTTTCGCATGTGTCGGTAGTTGAAGCCGAAAAGCCGGATGTCCTGATCGTGGGCGAAGTATCGGAATGGGAAACGGCCGAATATATTCGTGACGGCCGAATATTGGGCGCAAAAACGGCATTGATCATCCTGGGGCACTCGGTCAGCGAGGAACCGGGGATGGATTATTTCGCGGGCTGGCTACAACCAAAGATCCCCGACCTGAAGGTTACCCACATTGCGTCCGGGGATCCTTTTAAGTGGCTCTGATACCATTGTTGGTGTTGTCACCGACAACAAGCACCATCAGGTATCAAGATAAAAGGTTGCCGGTGACAACACCGGCAACGGCATCCAGTAGACTGTTCACACACCTCAACCGCCCTACGCCTCGTCCGCTCAGTGTGATCTTTACGCAATCATACCATGCGGGTCAATCACGAACTTCTTGGCAGCGCCTTTGTCAAAATCTTGATAGCCCCGCGGTGCATCCTGCAAGGTGATCACTTCCACGTTAACGGCTTTTGCGATTTTGATCTTGTCATATAAAATAGCATTCATCAATTGCCGGTGATATTTCATCACAGGGCATTGTCCTGTATAAAATGAATGCGACTTGGCCCAGCCCAATCCTATGCGGATGCTCAGGCTGCCTTCCTGGGCTGCCTTGTCTTTTGCGCCGGGATCTCCGGTTACATAGAGGCCGGGTATACCAATAGCGCCACCAGCCCGGGTTACCGCCATGGCCGTATTCAATACTGTAGCTGGTCTTTCTTCTGTAGCATGTGCGCCATGCCCCCTTGCCTCAAAACCTACACAATCCACAAAGCAATCTACTTCGGGGACGCCAATGATGGCTTCAATGGCCTGCTCCAATGGTGTATCCTTGGCCAGGTCAATCACCTCACAGCCAAAGCTTTTTGCCTGGTCGAGCCTTTCCTGAATCATGTCGCCCACAATCACTACCGCCGCCCCTAATAAGTGGCAGGAAGCCGCGCAGGCCAACCCAACCGGACCGGCACCTGCCACATACACAATAGAACCAGGGCCCACCCCGGCAGTTACTGCGCCGTGATAACCAGTAGGGAAAATATCAGATAATAAAGTGAGGTCTTTGATATAAGCCATTCCCTGATCTTTGTCGGGGAATTTGAGCAGATTAAAATCGGCATACGGCACCATTACATACTCTGCCTGCCCTCCTACCCATCCGCCCATATCCACGTAGCCATACGCGGCCCCCGGGCGTGATGGATTCACATTCAAGCAAATACCGGTGCGGCCCTCCTTACAATTCCGGCATCTGCCGCAGGCGATATTGAAAGGTACGGATACCAAATCGCCCACCTTGATGAATTCCACATCGCGGCCCGCCTCGAGCACAATACCGGTAATCTCATGACCCAGAACTAAGCCAGCCGGGGCGGTTGTACGTCCGCGTACCATGTGCTGGTCACTGCCGCAAATGTTGGTAGAAACGATTTTCAGGATCACGCCGTGTTCGCACTTTCGGTTGCCCAGGGCAAGTTTCGGATATTCGATTTCCTGCACTTCCACTTCGCCTGGCTTGATGTAAGCTACTCCATGATTTTGACACATATCTGTAAAATTTAAGGGATTAGTATAGATCGAAGTACACCAATACTCAATTTTACTCTAATTTGTCTTTAAAAAATTCAATGTTTCACGGTATTACCATCTAAATCCCAGAAAGAAACCTTACAATTTTCGGTCGAGAAACGCCCCTCCCAGGGAGTTGGGGGTCAAACCTTCACCCCCAGAATAATTCCGGTCGCCCAAACCTGTTTCGTCAAAACCAGGTCATTCCGGCTTTCGAGGTAATCAATGAGATTGCGGGCTTTGATATCGTGACCTTCCGGCCAATTGGGCTGAGGCAGCATATCGTCGATAATGTAAAAACCGCCGGGTTTGACCATATCCAGCACTTCGTCCAGTAACAAATATTTCCCATGCCAGGTATCGGCAAATATGTAGTCGAATTTCTGCCCGATGTTACGCTCAACCCAATCGGCACCGTCGCTGTGCACCAGCGATAACCGGGAATCACCTCCCAGATAGTAATCCGCTATTTTCAAAAAAGCCTCATCAAAGTCTATTGAAACCAGGCTGGAGTTTTGATCCATCCCGTCGAGTATCCATGCAGTGGAAAGACCTGTGCCTGTACCAAGCTCCAGAAAACGGCCGCCAGGTTTGGAAGCAGCCAGGGTTTTTAATAAAGAACAAGTGTAAATATCCGACGCCATCGTAAAGCCCGACTCTCTGGTTGCTTCGTCGATCGCCCGGTAAGCCTTCGGTAACGGTTGGTTGATGTCTTGTGTCATGGAATACGGCTGATATGTTCGTAATGGTGGTGGGGTCAGAATTTGTAAACATAGTACCTGCGCATCAGACGACAAGCAAGGGCAGCGGATTTACCGATTAATAAATAGGACTTAGCTACTTTGTCCCTATCCAATGCAAGGTATCCTCAAAATAATTAAATTTGGAACGGTATATAACACGTACCGCATGTCATATCCTACCAACGTCCAATACACATCATGATGAAAAAGAATTTTCTACAATCCGTTTCCGCTTACCTGCTGCTCCTCTTTGGCGTTCTCGCCTGTACCGACCACGAAATTCCTGAGGAACCGATCCCCGAACCCACTGCTCTTGTTGCAACTCCCTTTGCAGGCGGCTTACGCGCTCCAATCGGCATGGTTGTCGATGATTGGGGACAGCTATGGATTACCGAAGCCGGTACAGGGCAAAACGATGGCGCACTGGTGATGATTACGCCAGCCGGCGTTAAAACCACCGTGCTAAGCGGATTTTCGTCCTCTGTTAGCCCGGAGGGCGGACCTGAGGGGCTGGCTCACATGTACTATGACAAAGGGACGCTTTATCTGCTGCATGGCGTGGAAGCTACACTTTACACGATCAACGTATCTAATTTCAAATCGGGTGATCCTGAGATGGCCCTTAATCTTATTCCAAAACAGGATATAGGTATTTATGTAAAATCCCTGAACCTCACCGACCCACTGAATTCCGACCCCTATAGCCTTGCTAAGGGCCCGGATGGCCATCTTTACATTGCAGACGCCGGTGCCAATGCCATTATCAAGCGTGATAAAGACACACATGCGTTGAGCCTGTTTGCCAAAATCCCCGGCCCCTCGGCGATGGTGGACGGGGTACCTACTGGTATCGTGTTCGATGGAACGAAGTTTCTGGTAAGCCAGCTAACAGGCTTCCCATTCGCTCCGGGGTCTGCAAAAGTACTCCAGGTTGCCCTGGATGGTACGGTAAGCGACTACAAAACCGGCTTCACCACACTTACCCATTTAACACTGACTGCAAATAAAAAGCCATTATTGCTTCATTTCGGCGATTTCGCACTTCCTGGCGGCTTTACACCGTTTACGGGCTCTGTATTAAATGAAGATGGCGCTGTTTTAATAGGTGGGCTGATGATGCCGACAGACATCAAACGCAGTGGCAACAAGACATTCTATGTTCAGAGCTACGCATTGGGAACTGTCCAAAAATTGACCTACTAAGTCCTCACAATCATAAAAAAGCGCCATTCCGAGACAGGGATGGCGCTTTTTTCATGCGGTCCACGTCAAAAGGGCCGCCTTCCACGACCCTCCGCCTCTTCGGGATTGACAACCATGGGCGGCGGATTGTCGGGCATTTTATCACCCAATAATTTACCCCACGGCTTTAATTCATCGATCCGGTCGAAAATGATTTTCATCACAGCCGCAAACGGGATCGACAAAAACATTCCGCTCACACCCCAAAGGGTACCGCCGAGCAACACGATCAAAATAGATATCAATGCATTGACGGACACCTTAGACGATACGATCCTTGGGACAATGATGTTGTTATCTGCAAACTGGATCAAAGTGTAGGCTCCTATAATGAGCAGCGGCGTGGTAAAACCATCTTTGGTAATGAAAGAAATCAATACGGGTAAAATGATGGCTATCAGTCCGCCAATATAAGGTATCAGGTTCAAAATCGCACCGATGACGCCGAGCAGCAACGCGTATTTGACCCCCAGAATTAATAGTGCCGTAGAATTGAGCGCCGCTATGATGGTTGTTTCGATCATCAGGCCCACGATGTAGCTCTGCACCGCTCCTTTCGTTTCCTGCAGGATTTCGGCTACACGATCCGAGTTATGCTCATCAAAGACTTCGAATATAAAGTTCAGGATCAGCGGCTTGTAGAACAGTAAGAGAAAGATATAAAGTGGGATCAGGACGAAAAAGCTGACAATGCCGAAGACCGTATTTAACGTTTTGCCGACATAAGTTTTTCCGCTGTTCATGGCTTCGTTTAAAGCGTCGTTGACCATACTTGTCTGCTTCTCGTCGGAAACATTAAATTTGACCGAAAGCCAGGATTGCAGATCGTGAACCAACGACACCGTCTTGGTTTTCAACTGGGGCAGCATTTCGCCAAACTGCACGATTTGAGAAGAGAGAAAGAACATAATACCCGCCACCACCAGCACGGCCAGCAAAATGGTACACACAATCGCAACTATTTTATTAAAATTCCATCTTTGGAAACGATTGTAAACCGGGTTCAGCAGTATCGAAATAAGTCCTGCAAATGCAAACGGGACGATGATATCCTGCAAAAGGTAGAGAAAATAAAAAAACAGGTACAAACCGATCAGGGTCATGGGCGCCTTGATGTAAAACGGATATTCCTGTTCCGTGGAAAGGCCAATAGAGCCGGGCGTTTTTGTTTCTTTAGGTTTGGTGGAGAAAATTCCCATACGATTGTGTCAGGTTAAAATAAGGACTTACTTTTCGTGGATGGCCCGCATTTTTTAGGAAGCCGGTACGCAACACGATATAATAAGTATGCCATGCCCGAAGGACCGTCTATTGTGATTTTAAGAGAGGCTATTGATGTACTTCATCTGGAAGGAAAGCCTATCAGGCACGCAGATGGCAATTCGAAGATCGATAAGGACCGCCTGATCAACCAGAAAGTCGCGAATTTCAGGTCCTGGGGAAAACATTTCCTGATCTGCTTTGAAGACTTCACGCTTCGGATCCATTTTATGCTTTTTGGAAGTTATCTGATCAATGAAAAGAAGAAAACGCAGCCCAGGCTCAGTCTGACCTTCGATCAGGACGAACTCAATTTCTACGCTTGCGCAATCAAAATCTTCGACCAGCCGGTGGACGAAATATATGATTGGACCGCCGATATCATGGCCAGCTCCTGGCAGCCTGCCGCCGCGTTGAAAAAGCTGAAAGCCAACCCCGGCATGCTGGCCTGTGATGCGTTACTAGATCAAAACATATTCGCAGGAAGCGGGAACATCATCAAAAATGAAGTCCTTTTCCGTACGAAAATGCACCCTCTGAGCGAAGTTGGGAAAATCCCTGACAAGAAGCTCAAAGAAATGGTGAAAGAAACGCGTGACTATGCTTTCGACTTCCTCGAATGGAAAAAGGAGTTTACCCTGAAAAAGCACTGGCTGGCACATACCAAAAAGATCTGTCCGCGGTGTAATATCCCTTTTCATAAAGCATACCTTGGAAAAACCAAACGACGGAGTTATTTCTGCGAGAGCTGTCAGGTTTTGTATAAATGAAATTTAATAGAGCTACCTTCACCGCTTGCAAACGATCTTTAATACCCTCATCGACAGCTACATTGATGACAAAGTGGGGATAGCCAATCATTTTTTAAGCGACCTGCTCGCTTCACAGCTCAAGAGCAATCTGTATGCCTTGTTTGCAAATGACCAGTTTCAACCGGCCGGGACAGGGAATGAAAAGATCATTTTGCACGACAAACTGTACCGCAGCGACATGATCTACTGGCTCGACCGTAAGCATAACAATCCTCACGAAAATGATTTCTTCGACCTAATGGACCGTTTTGTCCTGCATTTGAACCGTACCTGCTATACGGGCATCACCGGCTACGAATTTCATTATGCCTTGTACCCGGAAGGCAGCTTTTACAAAAAGCACCTCGACCAGTTCCGAAACAACCCAAGCCGACAGTATTCCATGATCATGTACCTGAACGCAGACTGGGTAGAGGCCGACGGCGGCCAATTAAGGATCTATCACGCAGACCACGAACAGGATATTTCCCCGATGAATGGTAAAAGTATCTTCTTCAAAAGCAGCGAACTGGAACATGAAGTTTTGGTAACCAATAAGGCGAGGCTTAGCATTACGGGGTGGCTGAAAGTGGGTTAAGATTCACACACCAGAAAATTTCCTCCCGACCCGAAAACTTCACCTATTCACCTCGAAACCTTTACACTCACGGCTGAAACAAATCCAGCTGAACCGCCGGTGCGCCTGCCAACGAAAGCACGTCCACTACATCATACTGCCGACGCTTCTCATTGAACTTTCGGATCACAAATGTGTCGCAGTGAAAGCTGGCCTCATAATCTGTAAACAATGAATAGGCTAGCGCAATCCACTCGCGCGTTAGTCGCCGCCCGATAGACATGTGCGGGTTTTTCGATTCGTCCGACCATTTTCTGATGTATTGCTTTTTGAGCTTTTTATCAAAATTCTTAATCACCACCTGGCTGCGCGTTCTGATCGCATCAGCAGACTCATCCAGAAGTTTAATGTAAAATGCAGAAAAATGAGCACGGTCGAAATCACCAAAACCTGAGAAATATATTTCAAAAGGCGTTAACTCCGACACAATGCGCTGGTATTCAGCCAATACGTAAGGATAGTCATCCTCATTGGCCTCGAAACCATCCAGCGAAATGTGCGCCTCCGCATTGGCGCTGCCATAACTTCTGCCAACTGCCGTGCGGTATTGTTGTTTCATTGCTGCCACCTGTTCCAGGATGGTGGGGCTGGGCATGATGGCGAGGGAATAGGTCGAAAGGGTTGGCATTGGTTAGTTCTTGTCTGTTTACAGTGAATACCTGCAAAGAAATAATGTTTATGGAAATACGATCTCCAAAAAGCTATCCTGCCCTCGAAACCCAACCGGGCGCATCATCAATCTTTTGTCTCAAAAGTAAATTCAATTGCGCCGCATGGTGCTGGACGTGACGCATACTGTAAAGCAATATCTCCAAAACCGCATAATCCATATCGCCGTCTTCCTCAATCCAGCGTTCTTCGAGCTTTTCGGGCGTGAGGCTTTCAATGACTTCAAAACACTTTTCCCGGCACGATTGGAGATAATCAAGTAATAGCACCTTACTGTAAATACGATTGGGAACAATGTCGTCTATGGCCTCTTCAGGCGCATCTTTGGGCTCTGTAAATGTGAAAGGCAGCGGCGACGAAAAAACCTTTGGCGGCGGGATGGTGAGATAATAGTCCAGGAAAACCAATGTGTGATACGACATGTAAAAGAATTTCCTGTCGGTCTCCCAATATTCATCCGGCCACAGTTCTATGGCGTTTTTGAGCATGTCGATGCTCGCTCCGAATTGGGTCCATAGATTGTTTTTGATGGTTGCCAGCATATTTGCTTTCAGATTAGTTTTATGGTCGTTGATTTGTTTGTTAATTTAAATCAAAACTTGAAATTAGAACATAGTCGCCCTACCCATTTTGTTTTTCTGTAGACACTTTCAGTATCAAACATGAGCATGAAATACCAACTGATAATTTTGACAACGATACTGACTGGTATGTATCAAATGAGGAATGGTCACCCATTTCAAAAAGAAGTAAACCCAACTACCAATCTCCCAAAACCAGACACCAATTCAATTCTTCTAGCCGATCTTGCTGGAAAAAAACTAACTTTTGATGATATCAAAAAGCGGCACGCCGGGAAGATCATCGTGGCTGACTTTTGGGCAAGTTGGTGCGGGCCTTGTCGCGAAGCCATGCCGGAGTCGAAAAAGCTGATCGAGGCAATGAAAGGGAAAGATATTGCAATTATTTACCTGTCTATTGACAAAGATTCAAGCAAATGGAAGAAGGCCAGCGAACAGGAAAAATTAACCGGCTACGCAGAAAACTACCTGATCACAAATCAGGACTCCTCCCAATTTTTAAAGCAGCAAAACCTGACATTCATCCCCCGCGCCATGATTTTCGACAAAACCGGACGGTTGATCGTTTCCAGTACTATTATCGACAGCATGGATCAGCTTCCCTGGCTCACGAAGCTCGCGGATAAGGAGTTAAGATAACCGGAGAGTCTATCAAGCCCGTTTATAATGCAGCTGCACCAAACCAGTATCAAAACTTTTAGCCTCCACCAACACCAAATCCGCACCAGGCCGACCGTCCTTAAAAAGCCGGATACCGTCACCGATGAATGTGGGAATGATCGAAATGACAAATTCATCGATCAAATGCCTCGTCAGGAGTTGATGCACGACTTCTGCGCCGCCGTCGCAGAAAATGATTTTGCCTTCCCTTGACTTAAGGTCAGAAACAAGCTCGTCCAGATCTCCCGTGTAGAAATGCCGATTGCCAACACTCTCCTGCGGCGTCCGTGTGATAATGTAAGTTTCTCTCCCGTCATGTGCGTAATCCGGCGCATGTTGCAATACCCACTCATACGTCCGACGACCTAAAATCACCGTATCGACCTGCGCCATGAACCCGGCGTAGCCGTAATCCTCACCAGGTTTTTCTACTTTACTCAGGAAACTAAGGTCGTCGCCCGGAGCGGCGATGTAGCCGTCGAGGCTTGTGGCGATGTAAAGAACGAGCTTTCGCATATTGTGCTGTTTTTGTTAATGTCTTATTCGTAGATAAAATTTCGGCACGCATGGTTGGCGGGTCTTACCTGTTTTTTGCAGCGGTAATTGTTTGCTAATTTAAATCAAAACTTAAAATTAGGATATGCTCATTTCTGTCAGCTACCAAAACCCCGTGGGAAGAGAATAGGGTTGGGAACCGGCGGGTAGAGTTACGGTTTGCGGATAACTGATGGTAGATGAAAGAACACCAATGTGGTTTCAATGTCTGATGGACAAGGAAAGTCACCGCCGCAATACGCTCCTGCGGCGTTTTGCTAAGCCAGTGATGCAAATCATCCACAGCTTTCATACCAACCCGCTGTTTGAACATTGCTATTTCCCGATTCATAAAATTGGGATGATCTGGTCCTAAGATTTCTTCAATCGCAATCTGAAATAGTTCCGTGATATGTAATCTACAAAATCAAATGATCAAACTTTTTGAATCGCTTCCAATTACCATTCTCCTGTTTTTGGAACACAAGAGTGACTGAACCAAAATCACCGTACCAGGCCCCATCGACCTGATGGTGCCCGCCCCAATAGATGGCAATGTCAATAAATGCATAGCGATTGTCGGAGGTAAAAATCGGTTCCGTAGTCGAAACGCAAAAGCCTTTTACATTCTTTATGGATGATATCGTGCGGTAATTTGTGCCTTTCAACGAATTTTTTTTGGCCGTCCACGAAAGCGTGCGTTTTCTAAGTGACTTACGCTCAGCCGTACTGATGGCTTTCAACATTTGCGGATCACGGAAGAGATATTCCGGGTCGTAAGACTCATGACGCGTCGTTTTCGTTTCTATATCGATTTGATCCTGTGTTTCACCTCCCACAAATCCATTCCAGAAAACAGTATAATCCCAGGCATCGATGCTGTCAGCGATAAGTATCGTTTTAGGCTGCTTGTGTGATAGGCTGTTCATAATGTTAAAGTTCGTGGGATCACTGAATGTCAGCCGATAAATTTCCTCCTTTTGACCAAAAACCCGGGTCAATGTGATAAGCAGAAGTAGTAAGGTGATTTTATGGGCGCGCATTTCGACGAAGTGTTGATTTTACTAACAAAATTCCCGAAAACTTCGATCTAACCACGAACCCTGCAAGTATTTTCAAAAAATACGAACAAAACCGAGTATCGCCCCTCCCAAAAATCTATCTTTCTTAAAAACATTTCACTCTTATGCGCCTGAAAAAACTCCTTACCCTCGTACTACTCCTCACAACTTCAAGCCTCGTAACCGCCCAGCAAACCACCAACAACCCCGACCGTGTTAAATGGTTCCAGGACCTCGGCTTCGGCATGTTCATCCACTGGAATGTCGATGTCTCGCTAGGCACCGTAATCAGCCACTCGCTGGCCGGCGCATCCGACGAATATGTCGATCGCTACATCAAGGAACTCCCTACTTTTTTCAACCCAAAGAAATTCGATCCCGACGAATGGGCGACGGCGGCGCGGCTGGCGGGGATGAAATATGTGGTTTTTACGACCAAGCATCACGCCGGTTTCTGCATGTTTGATACCAAAACGACGACTTTCAATGTCATGAACACGCCCTTCAAGCGGGACGTGACGAAGGAGATCATTGAGGCTTTCCGCAAGCAGGGCATTGCGATCGGGCTGTATTTTTCACCGGAAGATTTTCTGTTTTTTCACCAAAACAACATTCCGCTCGGCCGGTTACAGGATAAAAGGCAATATCCGACCAACAATCCGAAGCTGATGGAATACGACAAAGCGCAGATCAAAGAGCTGCTGACCAACTACGGAAAAATCGACATTATGTTCTTCGACGGCCCCGGCGACGGTCTCCGCGAATACGCATGGAGCCTGCAACCCGAGCTGGTCATCACCCGCGACGCCATGAACACGCCCGAGCAAAACATCCCCGACAAAGCGTCGCCCCGCCCCTGGGAAGCCTGCTACACCATGGGCACCGACTGGCAGTACAAGCCCACCAACGACCCGCACAAATCCGGTACCGAGATCATCAACATGCTCATCGAAATCCGTGCAAAAGGCGGCAACTTTTTATTGAACGTCGGCCCGAAACCCAATGGAGAGATCCAGATCGAGCAGGAAGCATTGCTGCGGGAGATCGCGCTTTGGAATTTCGCCAACGGAGAATCCATTTACGCAGTGAAACCGCTGCCGGTGATCCGCGACAAAGACATTTGGTTCACTCAATCCAATGACGAAAAGTCCATTTACGCCTTCATCACCAAGAAACGCGACGACGATTGGAAATATGGCCAACGCCGCGAATTCCTCTTCCCCATGATCGAAGGCAACGCCCAAACGAAAGTGGAAGTCCTCGGCTACAAAAGCGAACTGGTAGAATACGTCAACAATTTCGACGCCTCCATCCGCGCTGCGCCTACGCCGCTGGGGTTGGCAGTGAGTGCTGTGAATGGGCAGCGATTTTATACGAACCGGACCTGGCCTAATGCGGTGGTTTTGAAGATTTCGGGAGCGAAGTTTAAAGTGGCAGAGGAGAAGAAGACTTCGAAGTCGGGGATTGATGGGGCGCAGTGAGGGAGGGCTAAGCCTTCTAAAAACTTGTCATGCTGAGCGGACCGGGCCGCCGGGTGGTCGAAACGTAGGTTTACCTTGTCAATCTGAGCGGAGTCGAAGCACGCTTCTGGCTCGGCACTATGCTTTTTTTGCATTGTGCTTCCCAGTGGCGTGCTTCGACTGCGCTCAGATTGACAAAGTGCATATACACTTATTTGACATTAAACCCAACCATCCGATGCAACACCCCCGGATCATAAACCACCCCACCCTTCACGACCACTTTCACCTTTCTCACATCCCTCATATTCACAAGCGGATTCCCGTCAACAATAATCAAATCAGCATCTTTCCCTTCCGCAATTGAGCCGGTTTGTTTGTTTTTTCCCATGACCTGGGCGGGAATGATTGTGGCGGTTTTCAGGGCCTGGGCTGGGGTTAGGCCGGCTTCGACGTAGAGTTCCAGCTCGCGGGGCAGGCTGTATCCGGGGAAACCCATGTCGGTTCCGGCCACGATCGGGACGCCCTGGTCATATAACTTTTTGACCAGTATCCCTAAGCTTACCAATGCTGGTTTGTATCGCCGTGCCGTCGCTGAATCTACGCCAGTGCTTTTGAATTGCGCCTGCAAAGGCATTGGCAGTGTGTAAAAATTGGGTTCAGACTTGGTGATATCTTCGCTCAGGTTCCGGGCTGATAGGGCGTACACGCCTACCGTTGGGTCCACGACGAGGTGTTTTTGTTTTACAAATTCGATCGCCGAAATGCTGGCGGTATCTGAGAAATCAATCTTGCGCAACGAGTCGCGCTTCATCAGCTGGCTAACGTAAGGCAGGTGGTTAACCATATCCATCCCCAGCGCGGCAGCCTGCCGTAGGTTCATGCCTTGCGGTACATGGCCGGTGACGGTCAGGCCGAGACGGTGCGATTCGTCGCTGATCACTTTCAGGATTTCGGGCTTGATGGAGCTGTAAATTTTGATCTGGTCGAAACCGTTTTCCTTGTAAGTCCGCACCGCTTTCACGGCCTCCTCGGGCGTATCGGCCTGGATCACGCCCAATGCGATTGGCCCTTTTCCGTCGATAATCCCCGCCATCAAAATCTTCGGCCCCACACCTTTGCCGGTGTCGATCGCCTTTTGCGTGGCGGTGATGAAGCCGATTTCGTTGCCGCAGTCGCGCACGGTCGTCACGCCGGCGGCGAGGTACGCCGGTCCCCATTCCGTCTGCTCGAAATGCGCGTGCATATCCCAAAGTCCCGGCAGCACCGTTTTGCCGGTCGCGTCGATCACCTTCGCGTTTTTCGGGGCCGTCAGGTTTTTACCGATTTTGCTGATGCGCCGGTTTTCGATCAGCACATCTTTTTGCGCAGCCACGCCATTGACTACGTCGATCACCTGGCCTCCCCGGATCAAAAGCGGCACATTGGCGCTTTCGGTTTTGGTCATCGTTTTGGCAAAAGTGGCCATGCCGTAAGCAGCGCCGCGACTGATGAATTCATCAAGCAAAGGTTCGTAAGCCTCCCGGACCATCTCGGTTTTGTCGCCCTCGGCATCGATCGTCAGGATACACGCGAGGTTGTCGTCGCCATCGGCCCAAAGCATTTCATTGCCCCAAATTAGCCCGCTGACCATATATCTCGTCAATGTAACCGATTTTCCGGCGAGGGTAAATTGGTCGGTACCGTCTTTTTGGATCTGCAAATCGCCAGCCGGCAAAGTGGTTATATGGGCAGGTTGCCCTCTCTTTTTCCAGAATTTCAACAACAATTCCTGCACTGTGGCCGGGGAATAACCGTCGATCGGAAATGTATTTTTATCTATTTTCTGATTAAAAACCGTGTCCGTCGCCGAGACAAATGCGGTACCATTTTCAATGTGAATGGAATCTTTGATCTGCGAAAACCGCGAAGTTTTGCCCTCTGCCTTAAAATCCACCGGCTCGAAAGCCGCATTCAAACGGATCATAGCCGTAAGCGGCACCGGACTCCCGCGATCCACAAACTTAAAATCAACATCATACCGCACCGCCCCATCCCCGCCCGAAACCCGATAAACCTCCCGCCCAATGCGCTGCTGAAACTTATGCAAAATGAATACGCCGCTATCCGCAACTATGCCGCCCGCCAGAACCGGCGAAGCGAAAAAAATGAAAATCAGAAGTGTGAGTAAGGTGGGTTTTTTCATGGGTTGAGAAGTGTAAAAAGTAATAGAACAACGTGAGTTAACTTGTCATCCGAGTTGTCATCCTGAGCGGACGGGGCCGCCCGGCGGTCGAAGGACGCTACTGGCCAGGCATTACGCTTTTTTTGCATTGTGCTCCTACCCTTCGACTGCGCTCAGGGTGACAATGCTTAATCATTAACATTCTTCTTCTCCTTCATTCCTTCAAAGAAAAACAGCAGATCGCGGAAAGACCAAAAAACATTCGGTGCTTCGGGACCGTAACCCAATTCCTTCTGGGCGATGACGTACCCGCCGTACATGGCCCAGAGGTAGTCGCACCACGCTTCGGGTGAACTGGCGCTTAGCAGTTCCTTGACCTTTTCACCGTAGGCCATGCACGTGGAGTCCGCAGACTCGGGGGAGTTTGGTTTGTTTGACATTACAACTACTTTTTTGGATGGATATAAAATGCCCTGCCTAAGGTGTCCAAGCGAAGTAGTCATCGCTCGAGGTGCTTTCGCGGTCCTCACACCATAACAGGGCAAAACTTTCAATATTTTTCATAAGACTATTTTTTTGGAGGTCGCATATTCGGGAGAAAATTGGTGGGATGCAAATAGAGGGCGGGGGAATTTTTTAACGGTAGCAAGACCCTGTGCAATAACATTGCGGGCCAACTTTGGTTGCATTAATAGTAATGTGATCAACGCATCGATCAAATGCAGGAAAGTCAGAATTGTATGATCTGTATAAAGCAATCTCAGTTTGTCGTTTTAAAGGGCAGACAATTTTTGAATCCATTGACTAAAGCGAGGGCTCTTTTGCATAATCCTTTCTAGCCCAATCGCTTCGGCTAATATGTCGCCATAAACAATCTTGTTGTATCCAGATATAATTCTTTGTAATCTGTGCGATGGTGAAGTAAGCACATTACTATTAATCATTTCTGGATTTTCATATTGTTGAAAAATTGTTTCCAATTCCGCCAATCCAACCAGGTCAGCCCTGGGTATTTGTTCATGAAAAACATCAATGTTGTTAAATAAGAGACCTTCAAATTCATGAAGTTGTAAATATGGAATAAAACGGTGTTTTAGTTGATCTGGCAAATCCTGATACATTCCAAGTTCCAACGCAATCATCCGCGCATTTTTGTCAGTGTTACGTTCCGCTAGTTCCCAACCTGGAAAACTATGCTTTTGGTACAAGCCATAATAATCTATGAATGTCGTTACAAATACATCTGACTCAGACAGGAGATGTGTCTCAATTTGCTTTTTTAATATTGGCCAACTTACAATTCCCCCTTTGCTATGCTTAATTGTTGGAGCTTGTATGTGATATTCCTTTCGAATGAAATAAGGATAAAGGGTTCTTTCGCAAAATACCTGTTCTGTTGGCCCCTCACAAATGACAATAATTCTCTTCATTGGTTATTCAGTAATTTGGCTGACCGCTGCTGATAATATTTCTTTTCCATAAGTCATCAATCGTATAGTCCTCTAACCACCGGGTTAGAGTGCTACTTTCCAACCTCTTAAAAATACTTTCCCCATTTATCTGATCTACCGTGACAATATCCTCTGGTTCAAAATGACTAATCAAGTCTGTGGATTGAGTAGCAACAATAACCTGTTTCCGCTTAGCTGCCACAACCTTAATCATTCCAGCCAATTTAGCTATTGCCGATGGATGGAGGCCAAGTTCAGGTTCGTCAATTATAATTGTGTCAGGAAGAGATGGTTGAAGAAATAGAGTTGTCAGGGCGATGAACCGAACCGTTCCGTCGGACAAATCATTCACCCCATAAATTGTAGAGCTATTACGGCTTTGCCAACGTAATCTGATATTTCCGGTACTTTCCGGACGAAGGACAAAATCAAGAAAATACGGTGCAATTGACTGAATAGTTTTAACAATTATATTATAGACTATCCTATTCTCTACAAAAATGTTATATAAAAAGGCTGCGAGATTTTCGCCCTTATCATATAATATAAATTTATCATTTTGGATATTGGACTCTCTGTTAAAAGGTGATCTTTCTCCGGTGTCATGAAAATGATACTTTTCCAACGATCCCAAATAAGTTCTAATAAAATCAGCTCGAGGTTGAGTAGCATATCTAAGACGAGATTCCGGCCCAAACGAAGCTATACTAATTGGATTCGCGTAAACGGGATTGTTATCATACCAAAGCCCTTCCTCAACAAAAATGAATCGATCCTCCCCTTTCCTTAATGTAAATGAATATCTATTCGTACTTTGAAATGAAATCCTAGCACTAATTTGTTCAGTTACTTTTTCTCCGTTAAAAAGAAATTTCTCAACCCCTTTAAGCGCAGCATATTGCTGAAGATTACCATTGTAAATATTCCGCAGCAATTCAAAAAAACTCAAAAAATTAGTTTTTCCACTTCCATTTGCGCCTATGAGAATGTTTATATTTCTAAGTCCGAGGTCAAGCTCCCGGATTGACTTATAGCCTCTAATCTCTATTCTTTCCATTTGAAACGATATGTCTTTAAATCTCCAAGGGGCTTTTTGAAGATCCCGTCGTTAAACATAATATAAAATTCAGACAATTCAGCCCACAGCTTCTCTATAGAGGCCTGAATAAGCCATATGAGCTGACCCAAAACCCTTACATCGACTTTCCCCTGCTAAAATCGTAGAACTATTTCATTCACTAGCGGTTGTCGTCAGTTCACCCACTAGTGAACATTATATTCATATTTGCCCTATCAACAAAACGCACATTCAACAACCTTCCCCAAAACTTCCCGATACCGATTCTCCATCTTATTCCGGCGAGAGCCCAGTAATGTTCTGAGATGCTTGGTTTGGAAGGTGCGGGGCGGCAGAGAACCGTCGCTGGTGGTTAGCTGATACAAATATCCGTCGGGCAAAATGGTTTCCCGGACAGGATTGAACACCGTGTTAATGCGATCGTCGTATTTGGAACCGGTGAGGAACACCACCACATCGGGTTTCAAAATGGCGATTTCGGCTTTCAGCAATTCAAAACCTTCCTTATTCCGGTCTTGCAGATCGTGCGACGGCGTGGTACTGTTGCAATCGAATTTGGAAATGTTTGTCCAGAGAAATCCGTTTGTTTTGTTGGTTACCTCGCTATTCCGCCAATTCCCCTGATAAAAACAAGCCCGCAGAAAATTCCAGAACGGACTTCGCAAGTAGCGACGCGGCTTCCCATCGCCGTAATCGGCAGACTTACCAAGATTAAACTCGCGATAACTCGTCAAAAGCGCCTCGGGAGTCGACTTTAAATTCATTTGCCCCCAACTATGCGTCTCCTGCCCGACAAAAAGTATCTTATTTTCCATCGCGCAGTACTCATCGAAAACATGCATCAGCAAAGGCGCAGAAACATTGTCTTCCCATGTTTGGGAGTAGATGGATTGGGTGTAGGTTTGGTAGAGTTCGAGGAGTTGGGAGTTGAGGTTTTGGGCGGTCATGGTCGAGGTTGAGTTCTTTCCAGATATAACCTTGATTTTAGATTATCTACTTGAAAGAGATCGGCCGTGCCGCTGGCACTTTTGGAGGTTCTTTGCTATCGGTTGCCCTGGGATTAATCCCAAGGCAAGGAGATGGGTCGTGCCTCTGGCACTTGCATTGTACCAAATGCCAGAGGCATGACCGATCTCCTAAGCCAAGGTGGCCCCGCAAGGGTTTCAACCATGGCGGCAAACAACAGGGAAGGTTTAGTTTACATCCTTTGTCATCATCTGCCACCGGCATAAATCCCGGTGCAAAAAGATCGACCGTGCCTCCGGCACTTGCCTTGTACCAAATGCCAGAGGCATGACCAATCCCCTAAGCCAGGGTGGCCCCGCCAGGGTTTCAACCATGGCGGCAAACAACAGGGAAAGTTTAGTTTGGATCCTTTGTCATCAGTTGCCACCAGGATAAATCCCGGTGCAAAAAGATCGACCGTGCCTCCGGCACTTGCATTGTACCAAATGCCGGAGGCATAACCGATATCCTAAGCCAGGGTGGCCCCGCCAGGGTTTCAACCCTGGCGACAAACAACAGGGAAAGTTTAGTTTGGATCCTTTGTCATCAATTGCCACCAGGATAAATCCCGGTGCAAAAAGATCGACCGTGCCTCCGGCACTTGCATTGTGCCAAATGCCGGAGGCATGACCAATCTCCTAAGCCAGGGTGGCCCCGCAAGGGTTTCAACCCTGGCGACAAACAACAGGCAAGGTTTAGTGCCACCGGGATAAATCCGGTGCAAAAATATCGACCGCACCTCCGGCACTTGCATTATGCTGAAATGCCGGAGGCATGACCGATTTCCTAAGCCAGGGTGGCCCCGCAAGGGTTTCAACCATGGTGGCAAACAACATGGAAAGTTTAGTTTGGATCCTTTGTCATCAATTGCCACCAGGATAAATCCCGGTGCAAAAAGATCGACCGTGCCTCCGTCACTTGCATTGTACCAAATGCCGGAGGCATGACCGATCTCCTAAGCCAGGGTGGCCCCGCCAGGGTTTCAACCCTGGCGGCAAGGACCCAAGGCCCCCAGACAACATCCCACCCCCTACTCCCCGCCCGCCTTAATCGCCGCGTTCACCAGATCCCCCAGCTTCTTACTATCCAGCCAGCGGGCAACAATCACCAGGTTGTGCGCATTGTCGACCACGATGTAATTGCCGCCGAAACCGTTGGCATAATAAAGATTGGATGGTGCGCCTTGTATCGCGTTGTCGGAATTGATCCACCATAAATAGCCATAAGCCTTGTTGGCGGCCGAGGGCTGGTGCACTGCATCCACCCATTTTTCGGAGAGTATCTGCTTGCCCTTCCATTTGCCTTTCCGGAGAAACAGAAGGCCATAACGGGCCTGGTCGAGGGTACTGATGAACAGCCCGCCGCCGAAATGTCCGCCGCCGCTTACCGACTGAGTCATGACGCCATCCACGTTCACAAATGAATTGTCGTAACCATACCAGCGCCAGGTGGTGGAGGCGCCGATCGGGTCCTGGATTTTTTCTTTCAGGACTACCGGCAAAGGTTTCCGCCAAACCTGAAGGAGCGAATAAGCCAATAGGTTTACCCGTACGTCGTTGTATTCAAAATGGGTGCCTGGCTCGAGCAGTTTGCGGTTTTTCCAGTCGTCGATACCGCCTTCCTGGGGAGGCCGGTCGGCCCAGTCGTGCTGTGTAAACAGGGTGCCCGACCAGTCCGAACTCTGTGTCAGCAGATGGTCCCAGGTGATTTTAGCATTGTGTTCGCCTTCAAACGTATCATCCCATACGTATTTGTTTACCCGGTCCTGCACGTTCCGGATCAGTCCATCGTCAATCGCCAGCCCGGCAATGGTCGATAAATAACTTTTTGTAACGCTGAAAGTCATGTCCACCCGCTCCACATCGCCCCATTTGGCCACAATATAGCCGTTCTTAATGATCAGTCCGGCCGGTCCGCCGCGCTTTTTAGTGGGCCCGAGCAGCTGGTAGTTCGGCTCGCGCTGGTAGGATTTCAGGTTTGCGATCCGAAGGTCACGGTCCACGTCATTTTCATTGTGTAAAGCAATATTTACGGCGCTGTCCAGCCATTGCCTGTTCATTTTCAGCTCTGCCGGGGATTTGGTTTGCCAAATGGAATCCGGGTAATAGAGCTGTTGGGCGTTTGCGTAGATAGTTCGCGCCATTAATAGGACCAATAGAAAAGTGCTTCGTCTCTTGCTAAACATGGGCTATAGCTATCGCAGGGTTGAGTTATTGGATGGTGCAATACTACATAGTTAAGACAAATGGCGCTAAAAACAAGGGATTCTAACCCGCAAAAGCCCGTTTCTCGACACACGACCGCACAAAAAAACCTCCCCTGTTTGGGGGAGGTTCCTACATTGATGACTATATGAAAAAAATCAGATCACGTTCACGTTCACTGCGTTCAATCCCTTCCTTCCATTTTCCACTTCGTAACTGACATTGTCATTTTCCTGGATGTTGGTATTCAAACCAGATGAATGTACAAAAATGTCGTCTCCACCATTTGCGGGAGAAATGAAACCAAAACCTTTAGTTTCATTAAAAAATTTAACCGTTCCTTCTTGCATTATTTTATATTAGATTAGGATACAAATATAAAACAAAATTTTGAATAATTACTAAAAATAATATTATTTTAAAATTTTATTCCATTTCACAAAACGGTCAGTCTGCCGCCACCCTGAAACCCCGGTTGAAATTGCTGCTGGAAGGAGGGACCACATTGCGATAACTGACCCGGCAATTCCCAGCCGGCACCGACCAGGCGCCGCCCCTGTAAATCTTGTAAACACCGGTTACGGGCCCGGTTGGATTGTTTATCGGGCTGGCGGCATAATACCCGGCATCATACCAGTCGCTCACCCATTCCCATACGTTACCAGTCATATCGAACAGGCCCAGCTCGTTAGCCCTTTTGGTAGCGACGGGTTTGGTTCCGTACCCGGTTGCGGCGTACCAGCCCAAAGAATCAATGTCGCCACCGCCGCTGAAGCTCCTGCTCCTGCCCTTGCTGCCCCCTTTCGCAGCAAATTCCCATTCGGCCTCGGTAGGCAGGCGGTACCGGGTCCCTTTTTGCCCGCTGAGCCAACTACAATACGCCACCGCATCGTCCCAGCTCACATTGATCACCGGGTGATCCTCGTGCCAGCCCCAGCCAGGCAGGTCGGGCATATTGCGTTTGGTGGCAGTGCAGAAAACCCGCCACTGGGCGACGGTCGTTTCGGTCTTTGCGATTTTGAAATCTTTAACAATAGTCTGATGCGCAGGCAGTTCGTCCGCCCCGCCTTTGCCGGTCTCGTCGCCCATCGTGAACATACCGCCCCGGACATTCACAAGTTCCGGATAATACCTGGCAGGCAATTCCGGCAACGTCCCGGCCAATGGTTTCCGTTTGGTTTTGCCAAGCCAGAACAGGGCATCGGCGATCATATTGTTCTGCATATAGTCGGACATCACCTTGTCGCCATGGCCCATGTTCATGTAGATCATGTTGTACCTGGTGTTGGTCCAGACGACGGGCGTGTCGCCACCTTCCAGTATATCCTTGATACCCAGCGGGTAGTTGGCGGGATCCAGGGTCACCAACACTTTTACGTCCTTACTTGCACGTGGGCTGGGTCGCCAGTGGTACCACTCGTTTACAGGGGCTGCATAGGCGTCGGGCAGGTTTTGGGTAACGGCATGTTGGTGATCATCCACCAATAACCTCGCCTGAACAGGCGGCCAGGAGTTACTGTAAAATATGCCTCCTCCCAGAAAATCCACAAACCACGGCCATTTGGTATCTTTATCGTTATAGCCGGCCACATGAAAGCCGAACCATCCCCCTCCCTTTTCCATGTATTTCCGGAATGCTTCGCGTTGCGACTCGTCGTGCGGGAAATCGTTGAGCCACATCACAATATGGTAATTGCTTAGAAAGGCGTCGTTACAATTGGTCCATTCGGAAGTTACATCGAAAGTGAAATTGTTTTCCGCAGCCAGGTTTTTGAAAAACGCCCGCGCATCATTGGAAAAGTCGACATGATCGGGCTCAACCCGGTTGGAATAAAAAGCAATGACTTTAAAATCAGGCTTTTGCCCGAACGCCTGACATCCGGCCAAAAACATTGCCGGAAGAGCAGTTTTAATGAAAAGTGAGAAGCGGAGAAATGTCTTCATGAGTGGTCTGGTCATTTGCCTGATTGTCCTCCCAGCCACAAAATTCCATCGGTGATCATCCTGTTCTGGTCCGAATTGGAAAGCACTTTATTGCCGTGACCGAAATTCATATAGAGCATTTTATACCGCGTATTGGTCCAAACCACCGGTGTGTCGCCAGCGGAAAGGTAGGTTTTCACACCCAGCGGGTACACTTCGGGCGCCAGCGAAACCAGTACCTTCACATCCTTGTCCAATCGCGGGCTTGGCTTCCACTGGTACCATTCCGTCACTGGCGAATCATAGGTTTTCGGCATCCGCTTCGTAACCGGATGTTCCTGCGTTTCCACATTTACCTTCGCAGCCATCGGCGGCCAGTTATTGCTATGAAAAACCGGCCCTCCCAGGAATTCCAGGAACCACGGCCAGTTTGAACTCTTATCATTATACCCCGCCACATGAAAACCCAGCCAGGCACCTCCATGACGGATATACTTCTCAAAAGCCGCTTTCTGTTCGGCCGTGTGCGGGGAATCGTTGAGCCAAACTACCACCTGATAATTGCTGAGATAGGTCTCATTGAGGTTCGTCCAATCGGTAGTCGCGTCGAAAGAAAAGTTGTTTTGCTGAGAAATCAGCCGTAGGAAATACAATGCATCATTGGCAAACAAAACATGGTCCATTTCTACGGTGGTATTGTAGAAGGCGATGACTTTGAAAGCTGGCTTTTGGGCGTAAGAAGTTACGGCGAAGAAGACAGCTAATAGTAGCTGCCGAAGCATCTCAAACCTGACAAAAAAATTTCTCATCATATTGAAAATCAACACATTTAAACTGTTATGCTACGCGAACAGAGCCAGAGGCTCGACCGATATCCTAACAACGGATTTCAATCCGTTGAAGCCAAACCTGAGACAACGGATTTCAATCCGTTGACATCCAACGCAAGATCACGCATATCACATGCCCGGACGCCGGGTTGAAACCCGGCGCCATGATATCGGTCGCGCCTTTGGCTCTTTTACTGTTGGAGAATCACTCCGCCGCCATCGCTGTCAATGCCAGCAAAAACCATCCCGCATGCGGGATCCATTGCTCGGTCCAGCGCCATTCGTTGCCGTTGTCATGCGGTTTGTAATCGATCCCGCTGCCATCTGCGTTGCCGTCTTTGCCCGTGACACCATTGGAAATCCCGCCGCGCTCCGAGCCGTGGCCGTACATCGACTTCATATAAGGCATGTTATTTCGGCCGAATTTGTACATAAAACACGCCTCGTAAGGGTTACCGCCCAATATCCAGGAAATCTGCCGGGAAGCATAACCCGCCAGTGCTTCATTAGTCCCCCAGTTTCCTTTTCCGGGATACACCAGCTTTCCGCCCATGATCGCCGCTGTGGCCAGCGAACCCAGCCTGGCATTTTCGCCCTGCCACCACCAGCCGCTTTCATTTTCGTGCGGGATAAAAAAGCCGTTTTTGACATCTCCTTTAAATAAAAACGATTGCCGCGCATATCCGAACGGGTTGCTTACCTCGCCCGTCACTTTCAGATTGTAATCCAATGCTTTTTTGACGGTACTCAACGCAACAGTTCTTAACGCCGGATCGGATTCGATTTTCAGGTAACGGCACAATGCAACAATCGGCAAGCCAGCGTCCGATGCATGCCAGAAAGGGCGGTCGGCGTCATTGGCAATGAAATAACCAGCGGGTGCTAACCGGTTTCCTAGATTTTTCGCACGCTTCCTCGCCTCGTCGCGGTATTCATTTTCGCCTGTCGCCATCCAGAGTTCGGTGGCTCCCAGCAATGCACAATAATCATCGAGCACATTCTCCTTCCCGTCGTCGCAGTATTTGAGATTATTAACCTGCAAATGGGCAAATGCCTTTTTTGCAGCGGCCAGGTATTGTTCGGAAGTAAAATCGCCGTTCATTTTCCAGCGCGAAATCCGGGCGAGGGCTGCGATACCCATGCCGCCGCCCTCGCGGTAGGCGGATTGGTATTTGTCGGTCGTAACGCTGTTGGCATTCAAACCCACTACCCGCCGCGCTTTGGGATCGGGATTGAAGTAGCTGAAAATCGTCATGTAGAAGTAGCCTTCCTCCGAAAGCGAGCGCACAATGTAATCGGCCCCATACAATGCTTCCCGCTTCATCGAATCCAGCACATTCAACCCGGTAAGCAGTTTCGGAATGCTTTCAGCCGCATTTTCCATCGACCAGGTACATAGCGGGATTTGCTGCTGCGACATGAAATTGGCATAAGCCAGGTGCGAAAAATACTTGCTGATATCACCCGAAGCGTCGTCCCAGCCACCGCGCAAATCGACGGTTTTATTACTTCCAAATAGTGTAACCGCCTTATCAGCAATCAGTTCCTCCGGCTTATCGGCCCTTTGTTTATTGAAATAATGGATAATAGATGGCACCAGCAGCTTCGCCAGCGCTTTGTCGGCGATCTGAAATTCATCAGAAACATAAGTCATACCTTTTGCAGAAACCCTGATCTTGTACCTGCCCGGCTTGTTGAAGGATGAAAAATCAATCCGGTAATACACCTTTCCGGGAAACCATTCTTCTATTTTCATGGCTCCCGAAACCGGGCCCGAAAATTCCTTTTTCGTACTGGCGGGGCTTATCAGCTCGAATTCTTTTACAGTATCCAGCTCTCCGGGACCTGCGGAAATCACAGCCGTTTTGGCTCCCTGGCTGTCGAACCCTACCTGATTGACATGAATAATGACACCGGAATGCGCCTGATGCGAAAAAATGAGGAGTGTAAGAAAAAAAGAAAGTAGAAAGCTGCGTGGTTTCATGAAATGCGCGACGGTTATTGCTTATCAAAAACGGCTGTGGCCTAACTTATACTGCCCAGAACAAGATTTGGGCTATTTGGAAAATCATCCGGTTAAATACTAACTTGCTAGCCTGTTTCACCGAATTTTAAGTAACAGGTATTACCAGGGACAAAATAAACAAGATTCGTTCAAATGCAATGCGAAAATTCCTGATCGCCACACACGGCACTTTGGCAAAGGGCGCCCAATCGTCGCTGGATATCATCATTGGTCCCATGGAAAATGTTTTTCTGATCCAGGCCTATGTAGAAGCAAACAAGGGCATTGAGGATGAGCTCGCTATGGTCATGGAAAATGTGGCCGACGAAGACGAACTGGTGGTTTTCACCGATTTAATGGGCGGCAGTGTCACCAATCAGGTTTTGAGGCATGCCCTCAAGCCCAATGTGCACGTTGTTTCCGGTTTTAACCTGCCGTTGCTGGTGGAAATTCTGCTTGCGGACCCCGAAGAGCCGGTAACAACAATCATTGCCAACGCGATTGCCGCTGCCAAAGAGCAGATCGTGTATGTAAACCAGTTATTAACACCCCAAGAAGAATCCGATTTCGATGATTAAACTAGTACGCATAGACGACCGGCTGGTTCACGGGCAGGTTGCGCTTACCTGGACGCCCTCGCTCGGGGCCGATTGCCTGGTGGTCGCCAACGACAAAGCCGCCAAAGACGAATTCCTCAAAATGACAATGAACCTGGCCAAGCCAGCGTCGGCAAAACTGCTGATCAAATCCGTGGAAGATACCGTCAGGTTTCTTTCTGACGAGCGAAGCCGGAACATGAAAATCCTGGTCCTCGTCAATTCCGTGCAGGATGCGGCGGCATTGGCAGGCGCGATGCCGGAAATCAAGTCGATCAACTTCGGCGGGATCCGGGGAAAAGAGGGCTCAAAGCTAATTTCAAAAGCGGTTGCAGTAAATGAGGCCGATATCGCGATCATTAAAGATTTGCTTGCAAAAGATATCGAACTGGAAATCAGGCAAGTCCCAACCGACAAAGCACAACTGGTCGAAACGCTGATCTGACCCTTAACCGCCCGGCTTTTAACCCTTTAAAAATGCTACTGAACCACCTCCTCCTAACCCTGATCGCCATGTTTGGCCATTCGGAAGACTTCCTGGGTACTACTTTATTGAGCAGGCCGCTGGTTTTAGGGCCGCTCGTAGGCCTGGTGCTCGGCGATTTGCAGCAGGGGATCACGATTGGCGCTACTTTGGAACTGATTTTCATGGGCAACATCAAAGTCGGAGCCGCCATACCGCCCGATGTGATCACCGGCGGCGTATTGGGTACTGCGTTCGCGATCATGTCCGGGAAAGGCGCGGCTGTGGCCTTGGCTCTGGCCGTGCCCATTTCTATTCTCGCCGAAATGGTCGTCAGCGGACTATTTGTTTTCAGGCCGGTTTTGAATAAAAGATTTGCCATATATGCCGAAAACGGAGACTTCAAAGGCGTTCAGCGGCTGCATATCCTCTCCGGTTTGCTGAAACCCTTGCTGATGGGCGCGGTAACCCTGCTCGCTTTGGTATCGGGCTCCGACGTAATCAGGACTTTTGTGGATACCATTCCGCCCAGGGTGCATTCGGGTTTGCAGGTCGCGGGCAACATGCTGCCCGCGCTGGGTTTCGCTTTGCTGATGAACCTGATGTTCAATCAAACGGTCGCTCCCTACTTTTTCCTGGGCTTTATCCTGACCAGTTACTTGAAATTGCCCATGATTGCGCTCGGCGGACTGGGCGTGATCATTGCGCTGATCGTTACGGGCATGACGCGCAAAGAAGCGCCGGTAGCAAGTACAGACAGTGATTTTGATGATGATTTTGACGATTTCTCCACAGAACAAACGGTACCTGCACCAACCACAGTAATTTCCGTTTTGACCAAAAAAGACATACGTAACCTCTTCCTCAGGTCAATGGCATTGGAAGCTAACTTCAATTTCGAAACCTGGCAGAATACCGGCTTTGCATTCTCGATCATTCCGGTCCTGAAAAGACTTTATACGACCAAAGAAGCAATGGCGCAGGCTTTGAAACGACATTTGCAGTTCTTCAACACAGCCCCGCATGGCTCGACGCTCATCATCGGCATTGCAGCAGCCATGGAAGAGCAGAATGCGAGAGAAGCGGATTTCGACGAAGAATCCATTAACGCTGTCAAATTAGGCTTGATGGGGCCGCTGGCAGGTGTTTTCGATTCTTTGTTCTGGGGGACGGTGAAGGTCATTGCAGCCGGTGTTGGTACTTCGCTGGCATTGCAGGGAAGCCTGCTTGGGCCGGTTTTGTTCCTGCTGATCTTTAATGTCCCGCATTTGTGGCTGCGTTATAAGCTCACTTTCATCGGTTACCAGACAGGTACGCGGTTTTTACAGGATCTGTCCAAAAGCAATGTGATGGACAAGCTGAAATCCGGCTCGGCCATTTTGGGGTTGATGGTCGTGGGGGCGATGCCCGCCACTTTAATGGCGATCAAAACGCCTTTGAAAATCGGATCTTCCGATGCTGCGGTATCGGTACAAGGCATTCTGGACCAGATCGTCCCGAATATGCTGCCGCTGGCATTGACGTTCCTGGTTTTCTATTTTGTAAAAAGAAATATAAAAACAACCTATCTGCTGCTCGGTTTGCTGGTTTTGGGTTTCGCGGGAAGCGTGCTGGGCATATTCATCTGAGAAGGCATGGACTTGAAAACAACCCTTACGATCAAAGGCACTGGCGTTTCGCCGGGGATCGCTATTGGAAAAGCGCACGTCATTCGGAAACAGCAGGCAGTTTTATCCGGATTGTTGATTGATAATGAGGATGCGGTCCTCGTTGAAATGGGAAAATATGACGCGGCTGTCGGCAGATCCATTGCAGAAGTGGAAATGCTCATCGCGCAGGCAGACCTTACGGACGAAAGCCTGGAAATCCTGGAAACCCATATTGAATTCCTGAGCGACCCGCAGATCCGCGTTGATGTTTTGGAAAAAATCAGTACCGAACGAAAAACGGTCGGCGATGCGCTGATCGAAGTCATTTCGACGCTTGTGGCGATGTTCCAGGCGATGACGGACGAGTATATGCGGGCACGCTCGGCCGATGTGCAGGATATTGGCGAGCGGATTCTGAAGAACCTGGGATCGGCCATTTCCGCTGATCAACAGGTCATTGTGCCAGGCTCAATCCTGATTGCGGAGGATATTTCCCCTTCCGATACCATCGCGATGGACATTAAAAACGTCGCGGGTTTTGCCACCCAAACCGGTGGCGCGACTTCCCACGCGGCCATTGTTGCGAAAGCGAGGGGGATACCTGCGGCAGTGGGCTGCGGAACGGATTTGTCTACCATTAAAACCGGCGATCGGCTGATTTTGGATGGGTCAACCGGTGAAATTATGGCTAATCCTGACGAGGATATCATTGCGTTATATACCTCAAAAAAAGAAGCTTACCTGCGCCAATCGGGCATCATGAATTCGCTGAAAGATGTGCAGGCCAAAACGGTCGATGGCCGCCGGATCGCATTGGTTGCCAATATTTCAGAGGCTGCGGATATGGAACAGGTTTTTGAAAACGGTGGAGAGGGAGTCGGGCTGTTGCGGAGCGAACTGCTTTTTATGGGCCGCGATGCCTTTCCAGGCGAAGAGGAACAGTTTGATTTTTATAAAAAAGTGGCCTTAAAGGCCAGAGGTAAGCCAGTTACCGTTCGCACGATCGACATTGGCGGGGATAAGCAACTGCATTACTTCGGCCTGCCCCAAGAGCAGAACCCCTTTCTCGGCTATCGCGCGATCAGGATCTCGCTGGACAGGAAAGACCTTTTTAGGGTACAACTAAAAGCAATCCTGCGGGCCAATGCATTTGGAAATCTGAGGGTTATGTTTCCCATGATCAGCAATGTGCAGGAAATCAGGGAAGCCAAAAAGGTATTGGAAAATGCAAAAGCCATACTGGCAAACGAAGGCATTGCATTCAATCCGGATATCCAGGTGGGCATCATGATCGAAATTCCTTCTGCGGCGGTTATGGCGGATATGCTTGCCAAAGAGGTCGATTTTTTCAGCATCGGGACCAATGACCTGGTGCAATATACGCTGGCTGTGGACCGGATGAATGAAAAGGTGTCTGCGCTTTACGATCCGTACAATCCGGGTGTTTTGAGATTGATCGCCAACGTGATCGAGCAAGGCCACAAACACAACATTCATGTGGCTATGTGCGGCGAGCTGGCGGCCGATCCGCTGGCGACACTGCTATTGATTGGGATGGGCCTGAAAGAATTTTCGATGAGCGCAGTTTCCATTCCTTTTGTCAAAAACACGATCATCAGCAGCTCGTTTTCAGAAGCAAAAGAGGTATTTCTGAAAGTAAGCGAAATGAGCGATTCTGATGAGATCAAAATCTATCTGAAAACTTTATTGCCTGTTTAACCAACCATATCACTCCTGCTTGAATTGAATATGAAAAAAAATGCTACTACATTTTTCCTGCTTGCACTCGCGCTCCTGGGTTATGCCCGCGGCTACGGTCAGCAGACGGTTATGCAATACCGTCACCCGCTGGACCCATTGGATTCCATCGAAATCAAACTGATCAAACAGGTTCTATTACAGGAAAACAAGATCCGCAGCGACAGCAGCAGCTTGTTCAGCATCATCAACCTCAAAGAACCGCCCAAGGCCGAGGTACTGGCTTACAAGCCAGGCGAAACGTTCAGGCGGGAGGGTTATGCGATGGTGTATGATTTCCCGTCCAATACATTGGCCAAGGCAGTCGTGGACCTCAAAGCCGGGAAGCTTCTGTCTTTTGACGTGATCCCCGATAAGCAGCCGGTCGGTTCGTTCAAGGGCGATACCATCGTGTCCGAGATTGTGAAAGACAATGAAGAATGGAATAATGCTTTGCGAAAAAGGGGCATTAACCCGGATTCGGTCAAATCGCACCGTGGCACCTTTGCGGCGGACCTGGGCCTGGCGCCGGTTGGTCACCGCGAGCGGATTGTTGCCCCGGCTTACAAAAACAAGGCTTTTTACGAAATGCCCATCGCCGGAATTTATGCCTATATTGATATTACCGACAAAAAAGTGCTCAAAGTGATCGATACGGGCAGGGGCTATGATAAGCCGACAGCAGTAAACTATTTTGACGGCAAGAAAATCGTCCCGGACCTGCAGGCCCCCAAACCGATCGTCATCACTCAGCCCGAGGGCACCAATTACCGGATCGAAGGGAACCAGATCATCTCGCCCTTCTGGAAATTCCGCTTTGGCATACACAACCGGGAAGGACTGGTCATTTCGGATGTCCAGTATTTCGACCACGCCCAGAAACAATGGCGGTATGTGATGTACCGGGGTGGCCTGGCCGAAATGATCGTGAATTATGGTTCGCCGGATTTGCTGAATGCAGCCAATAATTATTTCGATGTGGGTGTTTACCGGTTGTTCCAAAATGTGGCCCGACCACTTACTTACGGGGCCGACGCACCCGAAAATGCTACCTATCTTCCTTCGACCTTACACAATGAATGGGGTTCCCCGCTGAAATCCGACAGTTCGGTGGCTGTTTTTGAAGAATATGGCGGCGTGCTCTGGCGGCATGAAAACCACTCGCGGAGGGCTACCAACCTGGCCATCAAATACTACATTACAGCCGGTAACTACGACTATGGCTTTAAATGGATCTTCAAAGAAGACGGCGTGATTGTGGTAGAGACCGAGTTGAACGGATATCCGCACGTGCGCGCCGTAAACCGGACTCAAGACCATGCTGCTGCGGCCCTGGGGGACAAGGCGGATGAATCTTACCTCGGCAATTTTTACGGGACCATTGTGGAACCACACGTGGAAGCCAATAACCACCAGCACTGGTTTGTATACCGGTTTGACCTCGACGTGGACGGGCAGCTGAACAGTGTCGGCGAGATGAATACCGTGGCTGTGCCAAGAGGGCCGTCCAATCCCCTGGGTAACACGCTGGTTGCGAAAACAACCATGTTCGAGAAAGAAAAGGAAGCGCAGCGCGATGCCAACATTGCGACCAACCGGAGCTGGATGGTCATGAACCACCAGGTAATGAATAAATACGGGCATCATTCGTCCTACATGCTCATGCCCAGCGCGGGCATTACGCCTCTGCCCGACAAGAACTCGTCTTTGTTCAACCGAGCGGAAGTATTGTACCACCATTTCTGGGCAACCCCCTACAATCCCGACGAAATGTACCCGGCCGGGGATTACCCTACCACGAAACAAAAAGGCCAGGGTTTGCCGGAATGGACCAAACAAAACCGGAACATCGACAACACGGATGTGGTGGTTTGGTATGTCGGCGGCGTGACGCATATTGTGCGGCCCGAAGAGTGGCCGATCATGAACCAGCACAGCGTGGCGGTGCATCTGATGCCCATGGGCTTTATGTCGGCCAATCCGGTGCTGGGTATGCCCGCTTCCAAGCCGGCGCCTAAAAAGTAAGAAATCCGTCTTTTGTCCCTTATTAACCCAAACCGAATCATTGGATATGATCTCAAAAGAATACACCATTCTCGCCCCGGAAGGCATCCATGCCCGACCTGCGACGGCGCTCGTCAGGCTGGTTAAGAAATTCAAATCCGGGATAAGCCTGAAAAAGGATGACAAAACGATCCAGCTCAACAGCATGCTGAATATCCTGGCCTTGTCGACGAAGGGCGGCGATGTAGTTTCGGTTATGATCGACGGCGAAGACGAAGTGGAAGCCGCTTCGGCGGTAGATGTCTTTTTTAACGAACAACTCAGTACTTTATGAAAATCACGATTTGCAGGAACGAGCAGGAATTCAACATTACCGCTGCATGGCGGATCATTGCCCAGATGCTGGAAAAACCCGACGCCGTGATCGGCCTTTCCACCGGCCAGACCACCATCGACATGCACGCGATTGTTTCCCATATTTATACCCAATACCCCTTTGATGTTTCCCGGATCACGCTCTTCAACGTCGACGAGCTCACCAACCTGCCCCGCGAATATGCCGGTAGCTGCTATACGATGATCCTCAACCAGATCGCCGGCCCGCTTGGTATCCCTGACGAAAACTTCATCATGCCGCCTACGATGTCCGACGATTTTGAGAGGGAAGCAAAATTGTTTGAAGAACGGCTGGCCGAGCGCGGCGGCGCAGACCTGCAAATGCTTGGGCTGGGTTCCAACGGCCACATCGGCATCAACCAGCCGGGAACACCATTCGAAAGCGAAACCTGGGTTTCGCCCATGGATCCCGATTTCGAAGCCCGCGTACGCCGCGAAACACAGGTACCGGAAGGCACCGAACTCGGCGGGCTGACGCGCGGCATCAAAAACATCATGCATACCCGCAAGCTTATCCTCATCGCCAAAGGCTCCCACAAAGCCGAAATGGTCGCCAAAGCGATCCTGGGCCCCGTCACAACGGATATCCCGGCCTCCATTGTACAGATGCACCCGAACTGCGAGATTTTACTCGATGCGGATGCCGGAGCGCTGATCACAGGGAGGGTATAGCATTCTTTTGATTTTCAATCAAATCAATTGCTCCGGCGAGAAAGCCGGGGCAATTGATTATGGCTGAGGTTTAGGGCTGGTACTTTGCCGGATAAAAATCCGGCAAAGTCAATGATGAGCCATTGATAAAATACACTATGATTGACAAGCAAATCTGTCATGTATAATTTCACTTTTCCACCCAAAGATTCGAATTCCCTTGGCTCAACTTTTTCAAACCAGCCTGTCAGCATTCCATAATTAGTAAAAACAAAATCATCATTATTATTATTGAGATTTTACTACTGTCGAAAGGGGCAGGACGCCTAATATTTTCGTTAGTCGTTTTCTTTATCTAATTCTCTTTTTAACAGATTACTTAATCTATTAATTTTTTCAGCATATTCTTTTGATACAAAATATTCTATCTCTTTCTCGATAATTGAATTAACTGAATCTAGTGATGTAATCGTTTTGAGTAAATGTTGTTGCTCTCCTAACCTGTTTATGGGAACCGGCTTATAATCGTAGATCGCGTCAATAGCGGATCTTAAATTCGCATCTATCTCATAGCTCACTTCAATCGTTCCTAATGATTCGAAAATCTCACTCTGTTGTTTGGTTACCCTGTCAAAGAGGTCATAGGCCTTTTCCTTGTGAAAAGCGGCCTCCGCCGCATATACGCTATCTTTTTTGATCTCATTATGCAAACTACAATAGTCAACCAATAAGAAAGTCTTTGCGTAATTCTCAACTGCTGTTGGCCATGTTCTTTTATGCTTCATGATCTTTCCATAGGCAACAACCCTGTTCTCAAATCTCTTATTCTCACGGGATGTGCTAACTGTGACAAAAAAAAGCACTACCCCCGTAAGCGCTATGCCCACTAAATTAATCGAACTTGCAACAATGAGCTCTATCCATTCAAATCTTCTGTCAATGTCCTTTTGTGTCAGACCATTTCCTGTAATCCATTGGAACAAGGTATACTTTTTCATATTGGAGGTTGTTTTGTTTACATAGCAAATTAAAGTATTTCGTGTAAGAAACAAACATCTTCGGATCCCGTTTTACGATGATCATATTTACCATAACGAATGAAATGTGCCATTAGAATATTTCAAAAATTTCATCACATTTAATAAAACGTGCATCTAAAATCAAATGCGACTTTATAACTGCCATTGCCATACACATGCGGGTAAATTTCCTGATTTATCTTTTCAACTCTTAGGGCCAATCATAAAATGATTGATATGTCTAGGGATAATTTCATCTATAAAATATCTTTTGTTGATTTGGATATCATAACAAAAAGGCAGCATTTGTTTAGTCCGAAGCTTCGGAATTCTTCCATTTCCTGGTTGATGCTTTTAAATGATGATGTGTAAAGTATCAATGCCGTAGACCGGCACGCCGGTCTGCTTCTCCCGCCGGACACAAGTAAACAGATGGCATTATACTCCTTTAAGTTTATAATATTCTGTTACCCACAACCGGCTATTTTCTGCTTTCCCCTATGACAACTTCCAGAAGACAATTTATACGATCGGCTTCCGCTGTGGCTGCGGGGCTTTCATCGGCGATCCCCTCTTCGCTATCCGCCTTTCCCAAGATTTTCCCGGTTGCAGATACCATTCGTGTCGGTGCCATCGGAATCAACAGCATGGGCTGGGCGGATATCAGCGCGGTGATGAAGGTCCCGGGCGTTGCATGTGTGGCTCTGTGCGATGTCGACAAAAACGTCCTCGACAAGCGGGCAGCCGAGCTCGCTGCCAGGGGTATTAACGTAAAAACCTACGGCGATTACCGTAAAATGCTGGAAGACAAAAGCATTGACGCCGTCGTGATCGGATCGCCCGACCATTGGCATTGCCTGATGATGGCGGAAGCCTGCGAGGCAGGAAAAGACGTGTATGTGGAAAAGCCGATCGGCAATTCGATTGCGGAATGCAGGAGTATGGTGGCGGCGCAGCAGCGCTACAACCGCGTGGTACAGGTGGGACAATGGCAGCGCAGCCAGAAACATTTCCGGGATGCGATTGAATTCGTGCATTCGGGAAAGCTTGGCAAAATCGGCCTTGTGAAAGTCTGGGGGTATTTCAATTACGGCACCCCGATGGTGAGCCTGCCCGACAGCGCAGCACCGGCTGGCGTGGACTATGATATGTGGCTTGGACCCGCCCCCAAACGGCCTTTCAACCCCAACCGCTTTCACGGCCGTTTTCGCTGGTACTGGGATTATGCAGGCGGCATCATGACCGACTGGGGGGTGCATCTGCTGGATTATGCATTGCTGGGGATGAAAGCCGGGTCGCCAAAGTGTGTGTCTGCTGCGGGCAGCATGGTGCTCAATTTTGGTGTCGATGCGCCTGATACCCTCACAACCCTCTATGAATTCGATGGTTTCAATATCCAATGGGAGCATGTGATCGGGTATGGTCCGGGCATCTACAACCGCGAGCACGGCATTGCGTTCCTCGGTGGCAATGGTACCCTGATCCTGGACCGAGGTGGCTGGGAAGTGGTACCGCAGGGACAGAAAATGGAAGCTGTCCCATTTCAGAAATCGTCGGACAACGGACTCGACATGCACGCGAAAAACTTTGTCGAAGTAATCCGCTCCCGAAAATTGGTCGACCTGCACGCCCCGATCCAGGTGGGTGCAGACGTTGCGATCCTGTCCCAGATGGGAAACATCGCTTACAGGACAGGTAAAAAAATTTACTGGGACGCGGACAAAGGAAAGTTCGACGAAGCGGCAGCCAATAAGTTAATTTCCAAGGAATATCACAATGGATATAAAATGCCAGGCCGGTGATGCAATGCAGGGAAAGCTTCAAAAATATCATTATAAAAATATTCAATTATCCGCGTGGGGTGCCAGAGTCTAATTATGTCTTAAGGTTATACTATAATAAACCTTATGCTGATGGAAAACCCTTTGCCCTCTTTTGATCCTTCCAAGGCAAATCAATTTATCCCGGACACAGGACATGAAACAGGGGATAACCCCATGAAGCCCGATGATCCCGAATTTTTTATCCGGCGCGGCTTTCTGCAGGACCCGCTCATTGGCTGTGAGCTGCTTTACCATCGGTACTATCAGAATTTATGCAGTTATGCTACACGGTACGTGATTTCAAAACAGGTGGCGGAGGATATTGTGTCCGACATTTTTCTGAATTTCTGGAAAAACGCGACACACGAACAGGTCAACATCTCTTATGGAGCCTATCTGTATCGCTCCGTTCGCAACCGCACTTATAATCATCTCCGCAAAGAGTTAAGCGAAAACCAGTCTCTCGACAAAACCTCGGACGAGAGACTGGTCGACCACGACACGCCTGAAGCGATCATGCATTTCCAGGACCTCACCCACCGTCTCGATGCTGAAATCCAGGCCCTTCCGACGCAATGCCGCCGGGCCTTTATGATCAACCGGTACGAAGGAAAAAAGTACCACGACATAGCCGAAGAGCTTCACATCAGCCAAAAAGCAGTTGAGCATCTCATCAGCCGCGCGTTAAGACGGCTGAGAACCCATCTCAATCTCGATTAACCCACATCTTATCACAATAACCGTATTTCGCCCGTCAGCGTGGGGTGCATTTCAAGTTTTTTGTCTTACCGGAAATAACAACATCAAGCCATGCCCGAATTTCCTCATCAACAGCTCCTTTTCGACTATTTTGCGGGAAAGAGTACCTCCCTGCAAAAGCAGTGGATTGCCGACTGGCTGAAAGACCCTGCCAATCAGGTTATTTATTACCAATATCTCAACGAATGGGAAAGCCAGCATCCGCAGTATCAGGCCGACGTAACGGGAGCGATCGAAAACTTTCGCAGGTCGACCCGGCTTCATACCCATGAAGAGGGCAGTGCCACAGCGCAATTTGTAACCAGAAAGCGATGGGATATCCGATCAACCCGCTATCTGGCGGCCTCTTTCCTTTTATTGCTGGCCGTGGGTGGTTACTTCGGACGAAACCTGGTCAGGTACGTCACATACAGCACCGGTTACGGGCAAACGTCGTCTTTGAAATTGAGTGACGGAACGGTAGTAGCGCTGAATGCCAACTCCCGGCTGCAGGTGCCGCGATGGGGGTTTGGCGCATCCGACCGCAAAGTCCTGCTGGACGGCGAAGCAGAATTCAAAGTATCCCATTTACCCAATCACCAGAAATTCGTGGTAAAGACCAGCACGGACTTTGCTGTGGAAGTGCTGGGAACTTCGTTCCTGCTGTATGCAAGGGAGCGCCGCCGCAAGGTCATTTTAAGCGAAGGAAAGGTGAAGGTCACTTACCAGCCGGGAAAAGCGCTTTTGATGAAGCCCGGGGACTGGGTAGATCTGGGCGATTCAGGCAGGCTGATGCGTAAAACCACCGACAAGCCAACCAAATTTTCCAGCTGGAAACAGCATCGTTTCACATTCGACCAGACGAGCCTGGCAGAGATCGGCCAGCAAATCCGTGAACATTTCGGGCTGACCATCATCATCAACGATCCCAATCTGGCCCAACGGAAGGTTTCGGGTGTATTTGAAGCCCAGAAGTCCAGCGAGCTCGTAGAAGCGCTCGCCGACCTGCTGCACCTCAATGCGGTCACAACTCCCGAAGGCGTCGAGCTTTCCCAACCAACAATCATCCCCGGAAAACTACCTAAATCAAAATAATCCAAGCCTCTATGAAGACAGTTTTACGCAATGATCGTTTCGAGATTGCATTCATATTGATTGCCGTTTTACACATATTTCCTGTCCAGGCCCAATATGTAGCTTCCGCTCATCCGGTAAGCCACAGTCCCGTTCAGCAGTCCGCAACGCGCCCGGTAAAAGAAATACTCAACCAATGGGCGAAGACTTTCAAGATCAATATCCTTTACGAGGACGCAACGATCAAAGATCTGAGCGTGCCCTTGGACGAAGTACAGGAAACAGGCACAGTGGACAACCGCCTGGACGAACTGCTCAAAAAGTTTCAGCTTACCTATCGTAAAAGAGGCAAATCCTACCTCGTCAGCGCGGATAACTTAATCCGTAACACCGAATCTGCGGTGGCAGTAACCGAGCTCCCAGCACCCGTTACGCCAGGGGCGGAAACTGCTGACAGACCTCCGCTGCAAACCATTTCGAAGCCCGCGCCACAACATACCGTCACAGGAAAAGTAACCAGCGAAACAGGAGAAGAGCTCCCGGGGGTCAGTATTGTGCTCAAAGGGACGTCCACCGGTACGGTTACGGATATCAAGGGACTTTACAGCCTCAGCATACCCGACGAACAAAGCAAAGGCATCCTGGTGTTCTCTTTTATCGGCTACGATTCGCAGGAAATACTGCTTACCAGTGAAACAACGCTGAACGTCCAGTTAAAACCGGGATTGAATTCGCTGGAAGAAATTGTCGTTGTGGGCTACGGAAGCGAAAAGAAAGTGAACCTCACCGGCGCGGTATCCACGGTCGACAGCAAGACGATTGAAAACAGGCCGGTAACCAACTCGGTTTCCGCATTACAGGGAACAGCGCCGGGATTAATTATTACAAGAAGCAGCGGGCAGCCGGGTATGGAGGGCTGGTCTGCACAGATCAGGGGGGCGACGTCGATCAATGCCGACGCGGGTAACAATCCGTTGGTGATTGTCGATGGCGTAGAGGGCGATCTTTCGCTACTGAACCCCAATGATATCGCATCCATTTCTGTGCTCAAAGATGCCGCAGCTGCCTCCATTTACGGTGCCAAAGCGGGAGGGGGTGTTATTCTGGTAACGACCAAAAAAGGCTCTGCCCAAAAAGTGAAAGTCGATTATACCGGTCTCTTTACGCTGAACAAACCCTATAACCGGCCCAAACTGCTCCATTCGTGGGAACAGGCCGAGCTGAACAACGTGGCACAGTTCAATACCAATGGCAGCAAAGCATATTCCGACCAGCAGATCCGCTGGCTGATGGACCCTGACACCAATGAGGTCAAGAACGGCAGCGGCGGGTACGACTACTATTACGACATCAACCAGGCCGACGTCCTGATGCGCAAGGTAAGCCCCGTTCAAAACCACAATGTGACAGTGAGCGGCGGCAGCGACAAAACCCAATACCTCTTTTCATTTGGTTATTTTGATCAGAAAGGTGTCTTCAAATTCGGCCCCGACGCCACGCAACGGTACAATGCACGGTTGAACCTGACGAGCAGGATCAGCAGGATTTTTAGTATAGATTCCCGCACCTCTTACACCCAGGCCCGCATACAATCGCCCTCGGTGACCGCCGCCGGCGATGGCGGCCTCATGTACAACGTGTACCAGGTACGCTCTTCGCGACAACCCATTTTCCTGCCCGGAAGTAATGACAGCAAGTATGCCTATGTGGGGACCACGTCGGCTGCCTACCCTATTTTAAAAGACGGCGGCTTCAACAATTCCGGCCAGCATACCGTGGAAGGCGTTTTTACATGGAGGGCCGATAACCTGGCCAAAGGATTTGGAATGCGGCTGGTGTACAGCCCACGTTTGCAACAATACAACCAGGACATTTTCCTGAGAACTGTCCCAAGATATGTGCTCACCTCGCCGGATCCTGTATCGGGAGGAAGCATCAACCCTACCAATTCTTTGCAAAAAGTGAGGTCGACGCAGCTCTGGCAGAACGTACAGGCACTGGCCGACTATGACCTGCAACTGGCAGGCAAACACAATTTCCACGTTTTGGGAGGGTTTGAATACAAGAGCTACAATTACAATTCTACTTCAGCCAAACAGACCGCGCTGCTGTCCAACGATGTCCCGACGCTGAATTTCTCTACATTGGCCGCATCCTCGCCCGCCAATGTCAGTGACAACATCCAGGTCAATACGTGGGTATCCTATTTCGGAAGGGTCACTTACAATTATGCCGAAAAATACTTCCTCGAAGCCAACCTTCGCAATGACGCCAGCTCACGCCTGGCGCCGGGATACCGAAGCGCATTTTTCCCTTCGGCGTCCGCAGCATGGCGGTTGAGTATGGAAAACTGGTTCAGCGCGGCATTGCCGATGTTTACGGAATTCAAACTCCGTGGTTCGTGGGGACGTTTGGGCGGCGCACAATCCTCCAATCTGAACCTCTATAATTATGATTACCAGGCATTGCTGATCAGTGGGTCCAACTATCCGTTCAACAACGCCAACACGCCCTATATTTACCAATCGGCACTGCCTTCTCCCGGCAAAGGATGGGAGATCATCGAAACCGTCGATCTGGGACTGGATTTTGGTTTGTTCAAAAACCGCCTGACCGGAAGCTTTGACTATTACGTCCGTAACAACAACAATGTTTTTATCAGGCTAAATCTGCCCGCCACGCTGGGCGTGTCGCCGAGTTCCACCAATGCCGCTTCACTGCAGGTGAAGGGGTGGGACGCTTCACTGGGATGGCGGGATACTTTCAAAAAGGGAAACTACTTTATCAACGTCAACGTGAGCGACAACACCAATAAGGTAACCCGCTACGATGGGCCGGTCGCCTATCTCGAAGGTCTCAACCCTTACCTGCCCGGACAATCGCTCAACACGATTTACGGGTACAAATCAGAAGGTTATTTCAACAACGACGAAGAACTCAAAGCCCACGCTTTCCAGAATTCCAAAACCGGTGTCGGGGATATCAAATTGCAGGATATCAATGGCGACGGTAAGATCAATGCCGGATTGGGACGTGCCGACGACCACGGCGACCTGGTCAACCTGGGCAACACCAGCCCGCGCTACATTTTCGGGGCGAATCTCGGCGCATCCTGGAAAGGTTTCGATGTATCGGCACTGCTGCAAGGGGTAGGTCAACGCAAAATGTTATTGTTTGCCAAAGCGGTGATCCCGTTTGTGGACGGCTGGCGGATGCCCTGGGCGATACACGAAGACTATTGGACACCCGAGAACCAGGACGCACGTTTCCCCCGCCTCTACAATGGCGCGACCTGGAACACCAACGTTTCGAGCCATTGGGTGCAGAATGCGGCTTATATCCGCCTGAAAAACCTGCAGGTAGGTTACACGCTGCCGGCACTGCTGACACAAAAAATCCATATGGCCAAAGCAAGGATCTTTTTCACCGGCCAGGATATCTGGGAAAAGAACAAAATGTGGTACAAGTACTACGATGCCGAAAATCCCAGCAATGCGAGCTTCCAGTATCCATTGTTCCGCTCGTTCTCACTTGGCCTGAACGTTACATTCCAATAAGATCCTAAACCCTTATTCAAATGAACTATTTCAAAAAGCTTAAAATTTATCTGATCGCGGCTGCGGTATCCGGTGGGGTCTGGGGATGCGAGAAAAACCTCGACCAGGTTGCGCAAACAGCCATTACCGATCAGACATTCTGGAAAACAACCAGTGACCTGGCACTCGGCTGCAACTATCTTTACACCTTTCTGCCGGGACTTTCTGCGGGTGACCCGAGCGGCGTCGCCACGCCCGTGCAGGACGATTATTCCGATATGGCCAGTGTGGCTACCGGCGCATTGAACGAGATCAGTAACGGGTCCCGGACCACGGCACCCTCCACTTCTACCGAATGGAATAACTTTTACAAACTGATACGCGCGGCAAACAACATTATCGAGAAATCGGCCGGGGTAACGGGGGACGCTGCGGTGATCAGCCGCTATATCGGGGAAGCCAGGTTTTTCAGGGCTTTCGCCTATTTCGAGCTGACCAAACGATTTGGCGATGTACCACTGATCCTCAAAACGCTGACGACCGACGATCCGCTGCTATTCGGGACACGGACAGCCAGGGAAACGGTGATCGACAGTGTTTATGCCGACCTGGATTACGCCGCTGCCAGTTGCCCGCAACCCGACAAGCTGACCACCACAAGCGGAAACGAAGACGGCCGGATCACCCGTTCTGCCGCATTGGCTTTCAAATCCAGGGTCGCGCTTTTTGAAGGTACCCGCCAGAAATACTTTGCCACCGGCACGCCAGTCAAACACTTGCAGCTTGCCCTCGACGCCTGCAACATCGTCATGACCGAAAGCAAACACGCTTTGTATACCTATCCCGCCAAGAAAGACAGCAGCTTTTTTTACCTGTTTCAATACCCGGGGGAAAATTATTCGGCCAACAAGGAAGTGATCCTGGCCAGGTTATACGGGCAGAACATTACCAATAACATTTCCTATCATTCATATGGCAGGAGTGTTCTGGAAGGAGGGCAAATGGTCGCCACGCGCGCCTACATGGATATGGTTTTGTTCAAAGACGGGCTACCCGCCGGTAAATCCCGATTCGACTCTACGGCAATGCAAACGGGAACATTAACCGAATACCGCAACCGCGATCCGAGACTGGTGCAGACCATTTTCAAAAAAGGCGACTATTTCGGCTCCACCTTTGCACCCTATTTCGTGCCTACCACCGCTTACCGGATCAAAAAATACTACATCCCCGCGGACTGGGTCCAAAACCAGAGCTTTGTGGATTTTATGGTACTCCGCTACGCCGAAGTCCTGCTCAATTACGCAGAAGCAACCTTTGAGCTTACCGGAAAAATAAGCGATGCCGACCTTGACAAAACAGTCAACCTGTTGCGCAACCGCTCGACCAACAACCAGCCTGATTTGCTGCCACCCATGACCAACGCCTTTCTGGCCGCGAATGGGCTGGACATGCGGACCGAACTTCGCCGGGAACGTACAGTCGAGCTGGCCTTCGAGGGCTTTCGTTACTGGGACCTGATCCGCTGGAAAACAGCCGAAACGGAATTATTGAAACCCCTGATCGGGCCAAAATATTTTCCTGCCGAATATTCAACCGGTACCGCCGCCCCTGCCCTTCAGGATGGCTATGTACTCATTGAAGCCGCGGCCAAACGCACTTTTAAATCGGGAAGGGATTATCTGTGGCCTTTGCCGGTCAACGAGTTAGGCCTTAATCCAAACCTTGGAAACAATAACCCCGGATGGTGATGAGAACATGGCTGTTTTTCTGGCTGGCCGTCGCGTTTGCCCAAAGTGTATCTGCGCAACGAAAAGACCGCCATATATTGGGCAAATTCTCCCTCGAAGACATTTCAGGCTCGCTGATTCCCCGTGAACAATGGAAGCCCTACCCCAAGACTGCCGCTGAATGGCAGGCATCCTTACCGGATTCGATCACCAAAAGTGTGATCAAAAGAGGTGAAGGGTTACTGGGCGTTACCTGGCCTGCTATTTCCGCCTCATTGCTCCTTACCTCTACCCGTACCGGCGATCGTACCGAATATTCCAACTACCAGGCCAAAAAAAGAGCTAATCTGATGGCGCTGATCTTTGCTGAAACGATGGAAGGAAAGGGACGGTTCCTCGAAGATATCATGAACGGTATATGGTCTACCTGCGAGGAAACGTACTGGGGCATCCCCGTCCATCTTTATTTACAAAAAAAGGGATTGGGATTACCAGATGCAGAAGAGCCCACCGTGGACCTGGTTTCTGCTGAAACGGCCGTCATGCTGGCACTGGCGGATTATTTTCTGGCCGAAGGTCTCGACAACAAATCGAAATTGCTACGCCCCCGAATCCAATATGAACTGAACAGGCGGATGCTCATTCCTATGCAAACCGCCCGATATGCCTACCTCGGGATCACCGGCGACAAGCCAGTGAACAACTGGAATCCCTGGATTATTTCCAATTGGCAGTTCGTGAACCTCATCATAGAAAAAGATGAGGTAAAAAGGGCAAAAAACCTGCATTATTCCATGCAGCTGATAGACCATTATTTCGACAGCCTGGGCGACGACGGCGGTTGCGACGAAGGACCGTCGTACTGGTTTGTAGCAGGCGGCAGCATGTTTGATGCACTGGAAATCCTCAAAAGCGCAACCGGGGGAAAAGTGGACGTGTACAAAGAGCCGCTGGTCAGGAACATGGCCGCTTACATCTACAAAACCCATATCTCGGGTAATTATTTTATCAATACGGCCGACGCCAGCCCCACGATCCGCATAGACGCGCCTTTTCTGTTCAGGGTGGGGAAGACAATTGAAGATCCTTTGCTGGTACAATTGGCCGTTTCCAGCTTCCAGAGCACTCCCGGGCTGGCTTTCAGCGAGACCAATACCAAGCCGCGCATGCTCTCTGACTGGCTGACGCTGCCCGCTATCACAAAAGAGGCAAACGCGGCAAAAGTTGCTGCGCCCGTACTCCCGAGTGTCTGGATCGGCGATATCCAGCTAATGTCCGCGCGTACAGATGACGGTTTGTTTGTGGCCTCACACGCAGGGCATAATGCCGAAAGCCATAACCACAATGATGTGGGCGATTTGATCGTGTATGCCAATGGCTATCCGGTGATCATCGACGCCGGGTCAGGCACCTACACCGCCAAAACCTTTTCATCGGAGCGTTACAATTTTTGGTACAATACCTCCGCCTACCATAACCTGCCGATGATCAATGGCATCCAGCAATCGGCGGGAAGGAAGTTCGAAGCCACCGATGTCTTTTATGAGGATAAAGACAATATCACCTCTCTGAAAATGGGCATTGAGAAAGCGTATCCCGCCGAAACGACATTGAAAAAATGGACGCGCACTGTGCAAAGCGATCACAGGATGACGGTCAGCGTAACCGACAAATTCGAGGCAACCGGCAGGCTTAAAAGCCTTTCGCAGATTTTCATGACCGTTTGCAACGTCGATCTGGACCAGCCCGGAAAGATGATCTTCACACAACCCGGTGGGGAGAAAGTGATGATGACTTACGACCCAAAAAAATGGAAGGCTACCCAAGAGACACTTCCGCTGAACAATCCCGACGATCAGGTTTTTCGTGAAAAATGGTTTAAAAAAAATATAACCCGCGTCGTTCTGACCAACCAAATGTTGGCTGCAAAGGATACATTTACATATGTGTTCACAAATCTGAAAAAGTAGCCAATCCGGTTTCTTATGCGTTATCTTAAAGGACTGATTTTTCTCTTATTCGCCGGTGCTGCCTCTGCGCCGCTCATGCCCGATACGGATTGGGCAGAATACAATGGCGACGGCGCCCGAAGCCACTTTTCGCCTTTAACCCAGATTAACCGTGAAAATGTCGGTCAGCTGAAAGTTGCCTGGACATATGCCTCAGGCGGGGCGGATACGGTAGGCAACCGAACCCAGATCCAATGCAATCCCATCATCATTAATGGCATATTGTACGGGGTGTCAGCGGGGACGCAGGCGTTCGCCCTGGAAGCCGCTACCGGGAAACAGATCTGGAAAACAAACCTGACCGATAATGGCGGTACAACCAGCCGGGGCTTAACGTATTGGGCTGAAGGAGATGACAAAAGAATCCTTTTCGGTGCGGGCAAGTGGCTTTATGCATTGGACGCTCGAACGGGTAAATCCATTCCCAGCTTCGGCGAAGCAGGCCGTATCGATCTCAAAGCCGGTATTGAACGGCCGGGCGCTGACAATTATGTGCTGCCCAACACCCCGAACGTGATCTATAAAAATTCCATCATCGTGGGCGTACGTGTTTCTGAAGGCGAAACCGCATTGCTGGGCGATATCAGGTGTTACGACGTAAAAACGGGCAGAAAAACATGGACATTCCACACCATACCGGCACCCGGCGAGCCGGGTTACAGCACCTGGTCTCCCGGAAATCCCCGGCAGCGGCTGGGTGGCGCCAATGCATGGGCCGGCATGGCGATAGACCGCCAGCGGGGTATTGTATACATCCCTACAGGCTCTGCGGCTTACGATTTTTACGGTGGCAACCGCAAAGGCAATAACCTGTACGCCAATTGTTTATTGGCATTAAATGCGGCAACCGGGAAACTGCTCTGGCATTTTCAGTTCGTCCACCACGATATCTGGGACCGCGACCCTCCCTCCCCGCCCAACCTGCTTACCGTTCGTCAAAACGGAAAACGGATTGATGCAGTAGCGCAAACGACGAAGCAGGGGCACATCTTTGTTTTCGACCGCGTGACCGGCAAACCGCTTTTCCCGATCCAAGAAAAATCCTTTCCGACCGACGCCGTAGAAGGCGAAGAAGTAAGCATGACCCAGCCGATCCCCACGAAACCGGCGCCATTTACAAGGCAGACATTCACCGAAAAGGACATCAACCCCTGGGCGTCTAACAAGGATTCTATCAAAATACTGCTGCGCAATGCGCGCACGGGAAGCCCTTTCACGCCTCTGACTTCCACGATGACGATCTTCTTTCCGGGCACCGACGGCGGCGCGCAATGGGGCGGGTCCGCAGTGGATCCTGAGGGGATTGTCTATATTCCTGCCAAACAAAATCCCTGTTTTTCTTCGCTTGTGCTCAGAGAGCAGCCAACCGCCAATGCATCTGTAACCGGCGCCCAATTGTATAACCTTAACTGCGCGGCCTGCCACGGAAAAGACCGGCAGGGCAACCACGACGGGTCCTACCCCTCCCTGCTGGGGATCGAACAACGGCTCTCCGACCCTGCAATCCGGCAGGTACTCCAAAAAGGCCGCGGTATGATGCCTTCCTTTTCGCACCTTCCCGAAAAAGAGGCCAAAGCGATTATTGATTTCCTGACCAATAAGGGTGGATCGACAGAAAAAGTTACCATAGCCGGCAAAAAAACGGAAATTCCTTACCAGCATACCGGCTATAACCGCTGGTACGACAGCAAAGGTTACCCCGTCAGCGCGCCGCCTTGGGGCACGCTGACAGCCATTGATCTTAACACCGGCGACCACCTCTGGCAGGTGCCGTTGGGAGAATACAAGGAACTGACCGCAAAAGGAGTCCCTCCTACCGGCACGGATAATTACGGTGGGCCGCTCGTCACAGGCAGCGGGCTGCTATTTATTGCCGCCAGCAAGGACGAGCAGATCCGCGCTATCGACAAACGGACCGGCGCTATCCTCTGGCAGGCACAGCTGCCGGCGGGGGGATTTGCTTCTCCAAGCACCTATGCAGTGGGCGGCAAACAATATGTGGTCATTGCCTGCGGCGGCGGGAAGCTCAACGGCCGGTCCGGCGACAAGTATGTAGCTTTCGCATTACCCTGACCGCCCCCGTTTAAAAAGAGCAGGAAAACCGTCCATGGGCGATACCGGAGAAAGCCCATGGGGGCTGCCTCCGGCCTGTTTCCAGAATGATTCGGGCGTCCAGTTCCAAGCTGCCGCTTTTCATACCGGCTATATTCTCCTGCATGTAGTAGCAGGTCGATATACGAGTGATACTTTTCGACATAACGGTACCCTATATGCGACGCCGATCAGACGGTCCTTTACCCTGCCCGGCCTCGCATATCAGTGCGGTCCGTCAGACGATCAGCAGGGCAGTGATTTTTTCCGTGAGGGACTCGATGCTGACAGGCTTAGGGATATATTCATTCATTCCCGCAGCAAAAACCTTATCGCGATCATGGGTCACTATGGAGGCTGTCATGGCAATAATGGGCACATTCCGCTTGTTTTCAGCCGACAATTCCCGGATCGCAGCCGCTGTGGCATAGCCGTCCATCACCGGCATTTGCAGATCCAGCAGGATCACATCGTAGTCTGCACTCAAAAAAGCCTCCAAAGCCACCTGGCCATTTTCGGCCCAGGTGTAGGAGATCTGCAGCCGGTCGAGATATTTTGAGCAGATCATCGCATTGATCTGTTCATCTTCCACCATTAAAAGCCTTATTCCTTTAAATGTACCGGTGATTGAAGGGCCGGGCCCGGGATTGTAATCTTGCTGATCCATCGTGATACGGTTTGTGTCCCAATTTGATTTGATAATTGCTGAATTGTAAGTGCGTGAATAGCCGGACTTAGATAGTCGCGACATGCTGGTATCCTACAACTGGAACCGTATCATGAAATATTTCTGGCGAAGAGTGGCCAGGCATTGCGGAAAACGACTTTTGACTGATGTAGGGGGGTAATTTCTTCTGTAAGTTTTCACGGTATCGTTGAGTATGGAGACTTCATAATCCAAAACTAGCCAAAAACCTGAAAACAATCATTTCACTTTTTAAGGAACTTTAGTGCAATTTTTCGTGAACTTATTCACGACGGCTTGTAAATAACACGAGCCTTGCTACGGGATTGTCGAAAGCAATCCTGGTGCTGATCAGATTTCCCGAAGCTTGTGGGCTTGATCTGTCATGAAGTTTTCAATTGATTTATTCATAAAATATATTTATAAATTCAAATGAAGCCCCGCCATCGTTTCCGGCGTTCGCTGTGATCAATCTAGTGGACACCTACCTCATACCTGTTTCTCAGCAGGTCCATCATAAACACATTGATCTCCCATTGATTGCCAAGCGGCATCTGGGTATAAGGCATAAGGGGCATGTAAGTGGCTGGACCAAATTCTGTCGTAACCGTCAGCGTGGTACCATTGCCCCTGTGCAGGTCCGCCACCTGGTCCCACCATTTCAAATGCGTTTCCAGCGTTTCACCCCATTCAGGTGCTCGCGGATCATTAACCTGCGGCCCCTCCGGGTGGCCTACCCTGCTGTGTATATGACTGGTATGCCGGATCGCAAGGCGCACTTCTTCATCCTGGTCGGCGAGTAGCGACTCGTGCACATTGCACCAATGCGAAATATCCAGGGTAATCCGCAGGTCAGGGATGCGCGTCAGATAATCTGCGGTAATGTTTGCAGCATACAGGCTTTTCCCACGGTGTGTTTCATGGATGATCGGAATACCCGATTCTTTTGCGAGACCGGCCGCCACCTCAAAAAGCCTTTTATTTTTATCAAAACTGAAATAGTCCTTCCCGGTCTGGCAATTGATAAAAACAGGGTTTGCGGCGATCAAATGACGCAGGTACTTTTCGTAGCTGGCCGCATGCTCATCCATGTCTTTTTCGAATGATTGCCAGTATTGCCCGATCAGTTCCAGGTGATGTTTCTGCAATGCTCCCAGTATCGCCTCTTTTTCTTTCTGTTCAAAAGGCAGGGCCATTTCAACGCCGTCGTAGCCGGCAGCTTTCACATTTTCGCAAAACGTATCGAACGGAAGGGTATTTCCCCACTCGGGGGCGTAGAATTTAATTTTCATGACGACCGGGACACTTATTCTTTACTTAACAACCTCTCAATCTCTTCCAGCGACCTGCCCTTCGTTTCCGGCACCTTCGCCCTCACAAAGAGAAAATACGCCAGACAGATCACGGCATGGATCAAAAAGGTGACCGACAAGCCGAAATACTGGTTCATGACAGGGAATAAGGATGTAGTAAAGAAATTGGCAGTCCATAACGCCAGCGTAGCGATCGCCAGGGCATGGCCCCGGATGCGGTTGGGGAAAATCTCGGATAACGCTACCCAGGTTACAGGCCCCAGCGTCGCCGAGTAAACGGCTATAAAGACCAGGACAAAGATCAATACCCAAATACCGGGCAGTTCCAGGTAAAATGCCGCCGACAAAGCAAGTGCGTCTGCAAAAAGCAGGAAAGCACCGTACAGAAGCAGTTTCTTTCTGCCTAAGCGATCGATGCTCCCAATTGCTATAAAGGTGAAAATGAAATTGATCACCCCGATGATAATAGACTGCAAAAATGCCGAATCCTGCGCCATGCCTGCTTTTTTAAACAATTCCGGAGCATAAGAGAAGAGTGAGTTCTGCCCCACCGCCTGCGAAAAAACGGCGATCATGATACCAATGAATACAATATGCCAGACGTCCCTTTTGAACAGATCGGAAACGGCGACAGTGTTTTTTTGTAAAAAGCTCAACTCGATCTGGGCAGCCTCGGCGGCGGCATAACCGGAGCCCCCGATCCGTTCGAGAATCCCGTTTGCTTCGCTGCCCCGGCCTTTGCCAATGAGCCAGCGGGGGCTTTCGGACACAAAGAACAAACCCAAAAAGAAGAGCAGAGATGGCACCGATTGCGAAGAAAACATCCAGCGCCAGTTATTTTCGCCGGTATCCAGCAGCAGGTAATTGGACAAATAGGCAAGCAAAATCCCGGTTACAATGGATAGCTGGTAAAAAGATACCATTCTTCCCCGCATCGCTGCCGGGGAAATTTCAGCTACATACATCGGACAAACCAGCGCGGCAGCGCCGACCGCGACGCCACTGAGCATTCTGAAAACGACAAACAAAGGAAACGAACCCGCCCAGCCCGTGCCAGCGCCGGTCAGTGCAAACAATACGGCGCAAAGCATCAGCAACTTTTTACGCCCGAGCGTTTCGCTGAGGCTGCCCCCGATAACCGCACCGATCGCAGCGCCCAGGTTAATACAGCCCACAGCCCAGCCCGTTTCGAATTCATTCAGTTGAAAATGATCGGCAAAAAAAGAAACCGTCCCGGAGATGATGACCAGGTCGAAGCCAAACAAAACACCTCCCAGCGCCGCAATGGTGCTGATCAGATATACGTAACCTTTGTTCATTTCAGCGACACATCCGCCTCCTTGCTCAGGAAATCGGCAGCTTCTTCGGCAAGCCCTGCAGCATCCCAGGTTAGCAGTGCTTCATCTGGAACCACGTCGATGGGGGTAACACTTGCGGAGGATGACGACGATTCGTTATAGCCCACATTGGTCGAGCGGTTGTAGCAGGAGATCATCGACCAACGCGGACGCTCCGACAAGTTCGCCTCCGAACGGTGCAGGATATTGCTGTGAAAGAACAGGACGTCGCCTGCTTTCAGCTCCACATAAACACGCTCCATGGTTTTCAGCGCCAGATCCACATAGCGCTGCGACGCGCCTACCTGTTCACCGGAGAACCCGTGTTCGACACGGCCCATTTTGTGAGACCCCTTAATGACCTGGAGACAACCATTTTCTTCATTGGCATCGGTGATCGCGAACATCACCGACATCATCTGGTCTGGCAGCAGGAATTCATTTTTATACCAATAACCATAGTCCTGATGCCATTCCCAGGCGCCTCCTACCTTCGGTTCTTTTTGCATAAGCTTGGAATGGTAGTGACAAACAGAATGCTCTACATCGCCTGGCTGGCGTTCGAGCAGCTGATCAACGGAGGCTACCAGCGTTTCGCCGCGTGTAAGCAGGCCGTACACATCATTGCCCGGCTTATACCACAGCGACAGTTTGCTGCGCTTTCCGGTACTGTCGTTCACGTTGATCGCATGTTTGCTAACGGCGATGTCATCCATCGCAATGGCATATAGCCTGGCTACTTCATCCGCATCGTAAAAACCGCTGACGATCAGGTAACCATCCTCGTGGTACCGCCTGATCTGTTCAGGGCTTAAGATCTTTTTAGACATGTTTTAAAAATTAAAGGTTTAGGATATAGTCATACAACTTTGGATCGAGTTGTACTTTAACAATTCAAAATTCAGCTATTCCGTGAAATATCAACTGAACAATTTTATTGTAAACATGGATTATTTTACCTTTGAAATTCTCAGCCAGTTTTAGCCCAGCCCATCATCCCATGAGGAAAAGCAGAGGTTTCGAAGGAGAATTGATCATTGAAATACCCAAAATGGCGATCGCCCACAGTGAAGAGCTGCCATTGATACGGTCGCTTTATCTTTCCCGTATGGGCTTTTATCCCAAGGCATTGCATCATTACTACCAGCGCCCTTCTGGAATCAACCAGGTGATACTGCTCTACTGCACGGATGGCAAAGGCTGGATCCGGCTCCGGGAGGAAAATATCCAGATACACGCCGGGGAGATATTCCTTATTCCCACCGGTATTCCGCATGCCTATGGGGCCGATGCCAAAAACCCATGGAGTATCTACTGGCTGCATATCAACGGAAATCATGCCGATGATGCCGCGTATTCGATCATTCACCACGAACATGATACCTGGCGTGCTGCCCAGGCAGGGTTTTCGGAAGAACGCAACGCTCTGTTCAAACAGATCGCGACGACGCTCCTGAAAGGTTATAGCGCCGCCAATCTTTTGACGGCAAACCTGTCGCTGCCCTATTACCTGGCTACCTTTATTGCACCTGAGAATTTCAATCGCGGCAACAGCGTCATACACCAGGAAAACGCCACGGACAGGGCGGTCCGGTTTATGCAGGAGAATTTGTCACATACGGTCACACTGGACAATATTGCCCGTTCGGCACATTTGTCGGTATCCTTTTTCTCAAGAAAATTCAAACAGGATACCGGTTACGCCCCTATCGAATATTTCAACCATCTCCGGATACAGAAAGCCTGCCAGCTGCTCCATTTCAGCGATCTTCGGATCAATGAAGTGGCTTCACGGATCGGGATCGACGACCCTTTTTATTTTTCAAGGTTGTTCAAGCAGCAGATGGGCATTTCCCCTGTCAGCTACCGCAAAAACAAAGGGACAGATATGCATTGACCGTCTGTCAGAAACGGTCCCGCTTCCACTTCACAGTTACCGCAGACCCTTCCGCCAGCAGCACCGAATGCGGTTCAACGCCGTTTAAAAAGGCGAAATCCTTACCATACATTGTTTCAAAATTGCAGTTGATCTCGTAACTGCTTACCTGGTTCACGTCCCACCGCGGATGTTGTACCTGATATTCTTCGGAGGTATTCCCGTCGACCCGGGTATAGCCATAATAATGCTCGAAGATAAATTCTTCGATGGTCCCCGAGTTCATCGGTCTTTTTTCCAGGCCTGCTTCGACATAAATACTTTTCCATTCCCGATCGTTGCTCCACTGGTATTTCACCCGCTTGGTCTTTTCCTCCACGGCCCATTGGTGGGTTGTGGGCACCGCAACATAATGTTCCTTATACAGAAAATTGGCGACCCAGGCAACAAAACGGTTGGGAACGGTTTCGTTGACAAACACGACGCCGCGCCGCACTTCGCCGCCCACTTTCCGGATCACATAAAAGCGCAGGTTGATTTCTTCAAAAGTCCCCAGAACAGGAACGGGCACCCCGAAAATCCGTGTATCCCGGAACAAGAAACCAACCAGGCTGACAAAGGTTTTGCCGTCGTGAAAATCCAGCTCGGTACCTTTCGGGAGGTAGGGCAAAAGTACTTCCGGCTCAATGACATAATTGGCCATGATCAGGTTCTCCCACTTTGCCTTTAAAAAATTTGTCATGATGCTCGTTTAAAGCAATATAACCCTTTCGGCCGCAACTTCGGACAACATAACTGCATTTAAATTCCTGCAATCCCGCCTAAACATACCCTAAACCACTACCTCCCAGCCCTTTGCATATTCCCTGGACCACAGTTTCATGGCTTCTTTATCGTCCAGGATATGCCCATTGGACGGATCGCACTTCAGGGCGCGTCCCACGCGGTAAGCGATGTTGCCCAATTGCGGAAGCAAAGTCGATTTATGGCCTTCTAAAATCGGCGCATTGATTTTTTCCCTTCCCCTGATCGCCTCGCAAAAGTTGATCAGGTGTAGGCCATCCAGCTTTTCGAGCGGGCTGACGGTATTGGTGGCGTCAAAAGGTGTGTCGTCCTTTACTTCCGAGATCAGCTTATTGGCCGGATCAAAAACCTGGTAACTATTGGCGCCAGGATACACGATAGTGCCTTTGTCGCCATAGAAAATCACGCCCCGGCCGCTGCCTTCGGAGTTATAGCCATTGCAGCTCCGGCCTTCCCAGGTGCACGCTGTGTTGTTTCCAAAATTATAGGTAATGGTTTGCGTATCAGGCGTTTCCCAATCGTCCTGGAAGTGAAACCTTCCCCCTGCCGAGACTACCTGCGTAGGATAGTCCACGCCCAGTCCCCAGCGGATCACGTCGAGTTCGTGGGTGCCGTTGTTGAGTGCCTCCCCGGTACCCCAGTTCCAGAACCAGTGCCAGTTGTAATGCACCAGGTTATCCCGGTAGTCGCGCCGGGGCGCTGGTCCTTGCCAGAGATCGAAGTCAAGGTTTTGTGGCACTGCTGCCACCGAGCCCTTGCCAATGGACTTACGGCTGTTGACATACCACCCTCTGGCAAAATAAACCCTCCCTATCTCCCCGCCGTGGAGCTTGGCGATCATGCCCTTGACATGACTGAAAGTCCGGCGCTGGCTGCCCATCTGCACCAGCTTTTTATATTTGTCAGCCGCCTCAACCAGCAATTCGCCTTCTCTCGGATTGTGGCTGCAGGGTTTCTCCACGTATACGTTCTTTCCGGCCTGCAAAGCCATAATAGCCGCGGGCGCATGCCAGTGGTCGGGGGCAGCGATTGCCATTCCGTCGAAATCCTTTTTTTCCAGCATCCTGCGGACATCGCTGAAACCTTGCGGCCGTTTCCCCGAGATTTTTTCAATATCGGCGATGGTCCGTTCCAGGACTTTCGAGTCGGGATCGCAGATATATGCAATTTCTACATGGGGTATATTCGCGAAGGTTTTGGCCAGAAAGGCACCCCGGCTATTCGTTCCCATAATGCCGAGTACCACCTTTTCATTCGGTTTTCCCCGAAAAGCATAGAGGTTGGAAGTGGTCAGCAAGCCTGCGCCGGCTACGGCTGTTGCTTTGATGAAATCCCTGCGGTTTTGCATAAATTCAATGTTTTGATGATTTGGACCACAAACTCTGATACCTCCGCGGTTACCCCATCTGCCTGGTTCAGGATTGTTTACCGCAAAACCGGGAACGATGCACCAGAGAGGCCCCACTGCAAAATGATCTAAGTTCATTCTGCCTGAAACCTACTATCAAAAGCAACCAAAAACGCTTCCCCTTCACGGGCAAGCGTTGGAAAAAATCGGAAGGAACAGGCGGGTTGGCTCAATAAGTCAATTTCCGGATCAGGTTTTCCCGCTGCTGCCGGCCGATGCCAAGTTCATCCTTAATAAATGAGTCCATACTGCCATATTTTTGATCAATGGCGGCGAAAGTGGCATCGATAAAGCTTTCATCGACCGTCATAAAAACCTCGATCGCTTTCAGGTCCATCTTCGGTTTGATCACTTTGGCGAGCCTGGCCTTACCCAGCATTTTCTCGGTGCGGGGCCTGCGATAATAATTCGATAACAGGTACTCGTTCTCGATGGTAGCCCTGTCGACATCCAGGATCGACAAAATCAAAGCTGAAACAATACCCGTACGGTCTTTTCCTGCCGAGCAATGGTAAAGCACAGGCTCTTTTGATTCCATGATCTGCCGGATAATGCCTTTCAGAGAGCCTACGTTGACGGTTACGGCGTCTTCATAAAATTGAATTGTCTTCTCCCTGGCCTGCTGTTCAGATATTTCGCCGCGCAGCACCTTCTCCCGCAATTTGGCAATTTCACCTTCCTGATCCTGAACGGTCGGCGTATGCAGATACGTCACGTTCGGAGGCAGGTGGTCTTCCTTACCCTTGATCTCATGATCCGTGCGCAGGTCGTACACAGTGGCAATGTGCAGACCATTGAATTCGCCGAACTCGTTAGTGCCCAGCCTGGACAGGTTGTCCGACCGGTAGATCATACCCAGCCGAACCGTCCTGCCATCTTTAGTTTTCACCCCGCCCAAGTCCCTGAAATTAGCGGCCCTTTTGAAATCGATGTGCCTTTTGGGCAGCAACGAGGTATCTACGCGGCCTGCGAGACTGGCGTAAGCCGCTTTGCCATCGTGCTGCTCCTGCACACTAACTTTGCAGGAATTGAGCGCCATCCCTGATACAGCGCAAAACAATAAGATCTTCGATAAGCAAAGCGCGGTTTGCACTTTGCCCTGACATTCATTTTTTTTCATTGTATTGTAAAAAATATCGGCTTATCCTTTCCCGGGCCATCCTCAGTTGCTCACCGCCGTCAAGCATGCGCTCAGGTATATTTCGTGTTAACGAAGATCAAACCGTTTTCATCCCAAAACGCCGATTTTACCGGTTCATACGCCCGTAATAACAGTTTAACCCAATCAGGATTGCCCAATAGGGCGCTTTAAACCAGTTTTGTGACCATTCCCGCACGACATTGACAAGTCGGGATGAGCAAACTGTTTACCTATTTTTTAGACAAAAAAGAAGAAAGTGAAAGCACTGAAATTGATCGGCACAATCCTGGCCGGGCTCTTGATCCTGATTGGAGCGGCGATGGTTTACGTAAAAACAGCCCTTCCGGACACCGGACCTGCCCCCGACATCAAAATTGAAAGGACAGCCGCCAGGATCGAGCGCGGAAAATACCTGGCCAACCATGTAACTGTATGTATGGACTGCCACAGCACTCGCGACTGGTCGAAATACGCAGGACCGATCGCGGGGGGATTTGGTGCTGGCGGCGAGACCTTTAACCAGGAAATGGGTTTTCCAGGCAAATTTTTCGCCCCCAATATCACACCTTATAAGCTGGCCGACTGGACCGACGGTGAAATTTTCCGCGCGGTCACCACGGGGGTCAGCAAAGACGGGAAAGCCCTGTTCCCGGTGATGGGTTACCACCGTTTTGGCCAGATGGACCAGGAAGATATCTACGCAATCATTTCCTACATCCGGGAGCTCCCGCCGGTGAGGAAGGATATCCCTGCATCGGAGCCCGATTTTCCAGTCAACTTAATCATCAATACCATGCCCCGCGACGCTGCTTTCACCAAAATCCCCTCGGAAGCAGACCAGATAGCCTATGGCAAATACCTGGTTACCGCCACAGGCTGCGTGGATTGCCACAGCAGGACCGAAAAAGGAAGCGTGATACCCGGAACAGAATTGGGCGGAGGTATGGAGTTCAGCGGCCCCAACGGTATTTTACGTTCCCCCAACATCACGATGCACCAGGAAACCGGGATCGGCAGCTGGACTAAAGAAGCGTTCGTGCGCCGTTTCAAAATTTACACCGACAGCGCCTATGTTTCTCCCAAAGTACCTGCTGGTGCTTACAACACACCTATGCCCTGGACAATGTACGGAGGTATGAAAGAGAAAGACCTCGAAGCCATTTTCGCCTACCTGAATAGCGTAAAACCCATTGATCACCGCGTCGTCAGGTTTGAAAGAAAAGCACCCCGGTAAGTTCTGCGCCAATAAAAAACGGAAGGCCGCACCACGGTAACTACCGGCAAACGACATTTCATTGTAGTTTTGGTAAGGAGAGGGGCATTGTTCCTCTTCTTCTTCATTTGACGCCAATTCAAAAAAGACAGTCAGAATGAAAAGAGCGGAATTGATCAATCACCTGGGTCTTATCACAATGAGCTTACCTTCTGTTCACCTATCCTCCGAAATTTCTTTGAAAGAACAGGCCAGCATACGGCTGATCCGACACGCGACGCTATGGGTAGAGATCAATGGTCTGAAACTATTGGTTGATCCGATGCTTTCTCCAAAGGAAGCGATGGATCCGGTCGGAAATGCCGAAAATGCTTTTCGGATCCCCATGGTGGGCCTGCCATTAAATGGGGCTGAACTTGCCAGTCTTTTGAAAAAAGTGGATGCCGTATTGGTCACCCACACACACCGTGACCATTGGGATCAGGAAGCGATCAGGCTGATCGATAAGGATAAACCCGTTTTCTGTCAGCCGCAGGACGAGGAACTGATCCTTCAGCAAGGTTTCGAAAAGGTTACCCCGGTCGCGAACAGGCACAATTGGGAAGGGCTAACGATTTACCGGACCGAGGGACAACACGGCACGGGCGAGATTGGCAAAGCAATGGGACACGTTTCTGGATTTGTACTGCAATACGGCGAGCATACCATTTACATCGCCGGTGATACCATTTGGTGTGACGAAGTTCGAACGGCGCTTCTGAAATACAAGCCAAAACACACGGTGGTAAATGCAGGCGGCGCCCGCTTCCTGACGGGCGGCCCGATCACCATGACGCCTGACGATGTGAAAGAAGTGTGCAATGCCGCTCCCGAAACCAGGGTAATTGCCGTGCATATGGACACCGTGAACCATTGTCTCATAACCAGAACGCTGCTCCGGGAAGCGATCAAAGAAAAAAACCTGCTGTCCAGGATCACCATTCCGGCAGATGGCGAAGTAGTGGCTTGTTAGTGTGCCCCCCTAGCCCTTGTCCTCCCCCTTCGGCGCACTTAGTGCCCGGTACTCCTTGGGTGACATTTTATTAATTTTCTTAAAACAGCGGTTGAAATACGATATGTTGGCATAACCGCTTTCGAGGGCGATCTGGGTCACCGGCAGGTCCGACTGCTGCAGGAGCTTACTGGCAAAGCCAACGCGGACTTCGTTCAGGAAGTCCGAGAAAGTGCGATTGGTGAGCGTCTTAAAAAACCGGCAAAAGGAATGGATCTGAAGGCCCGCTACGGAGGCTGCTTGCTGTAATGTAATTTCTTCTTTGAAATTCTGCTGGATATAATGCATCAGCTTGTGTACCCGTCCCGGTGCCTGCCCCGCATACACCGAAAGCGGATTAGGGACATTCAGCCAGACGAGGTCCTGAGGGTCCAGCAGATGATGCAGGATTTGCGTGAAAGAAGCCAGCAAAGTGATGTTTTTCTGGCTGGGCATCTGCTGTAAAATGTCCGTGATCAATGCCTTTTTTGCACCGCAGATGCTGATCCCCCGCTCCGATTCCTTAAAAAAATGCCGCAATTCCTTGGTATCGATCAACCCGTCCAGGTTTTCGCTTACAGCCTCGGGATTGATATACAGCGCCACCGAAACCGCGTCTTTACCCCTGTAATCCGGGTCGGATTTGCTATACCAGACGTGCGGCACGTTGGGGCCTACGAACGTCAGGTCGCCCTCTTCAAAATGCTCGATGGAGTCGCCAATGATGCGTGTCCCTGAGCCCGAAAGCACATAAACCAGCTGGCACTCTGTATGAAAATGAAAATCCTTCGAAAAGTAAGGCCGTATGATCTTCTTGACCAGAAACGGCTTGCGGGCCTGGGCGAAGTCGGGCAACAACGTATAGGTGGCTTTCATGATGGAATGGGCCTGGCGTAGAACGGAAATGCACGTGCAAACATAGTACTATAAAATATCAACCTGAAATCAACTTACTGGATTTACCAGCAATAAATTTGTACAATATCTCTAACAGCCTTACAGTCGTGGAGACCTACGAGGAGCGACTTTTGCGGTAAAAGAGATCAAATGGGTGCATATACTTGGTTTAATGCACATTATAATTCGATTAAAATAAAATAGAAGTAAGGAGACCGGGCCAGACCTGACCGTTGGCCACACTAATAGCATATTGACATTAATAGAGCGAATGCAGATCACATCGATTGAAATAAAGGACAAACGGTTCGACCTCTCAAACGGGGTCGGTTCAGACGCGACACATACCACACCTCAATATGCCTATGCTGTCTGCTGCCTGAAAACCGGCACATCGGTGACCGGCACCGGCCTGGCCTTCACGCTCGGTGTCGGTACCGACCTGGTATGCAAAGCCATTGAATATCTCTCCGGGCCATTGATTGGCCGGGAGATCGGGGAACTGATGAGCGATTTCGGGACCGTGTACCGTAAGATGGTCGATTCGCCTTCATTCAGATGGCTCGGACCACACAAGGGCGTCGTTCACCTGGCATTGGCGGCGATTGTGAATGCCTGTTATGACCTCTGGGCAAAATCACGCCAGGTCCCCTTATGGAAATTGCTCCTGGACCTTACCCCGGAGCAACTGGTGAACACCCTGGACCTGAGCTATCTGGAAGAAGTACTTACACGGGACCAGGCAATTGCATTGCTGACAGAACACTTAGCGACCAGGGAGGCACGGAAAGTCGTTTTGTCGACCGGTTACAAAGGATATGACACCTCGGTAGGCTGGTTCAACTTCTCGGATGAGAAAATAGTAGCCAATACCAAAAAGGCAATGGACAGCGGATTCACCGCATTGAAATTGAAAGTAGGCTCCGACGACCCGCTACGCGATATTCGCCGGGCAGGCCTGATCAGGAGCACAGCCGGGGACGACGCGACGATCATGGTCGACGCAAACCAGAAGTGGAACGTCCCTGAGGCATTGGACATCTGTAAGCGGCTGGGCGAAATCAACCCGTTCTGGATCGAAGAACCGACGCATCCCGACGATGTGTTCGGCCATCAGACCATTGCCCGCGCGATTGCACCGCTCAAAATCGCGACAGGCGAGCATATCCCTAACAAAGTGATTTTCAAAAATTTTCTCCAAGCCAAGGCCATGGATTTTTGCCAGGTCGACGCAGTGAGGGTTGGCGGCGTTTCCGAGTTTCTGACCATCAGCCTGCTTTCCAAAAGCATGGGTATTCCCGTCGTCCCGCATGTGGGCGATATGGGACAGATCCACCAGCACCTGGTGTTGTTCAATCACATCGGCATAGGTCACGAACATTTGTTTTTAGAACATATACCACATTTGAAACAATATTTTGTAAATCCGGCAGAGATCGTTGACGCTTACTACCAGGTACCCCAAATACCCGGAAGCAGCAGTGACCTGAAGGATTAAGGCTTGATAACAAATACCTTTTTGAGCATATGAGCGTGTTGGCAAATAAAATCATCTTCCTGACAGGCGGTGCCGCCGGCATTGGTAAAGCCTGCGCGAAGGCTTACATCAAGGCCGGGGCCAAAGTGGTGGTGATGGACGCTGACGAAAATGCGCTGAAGGATCTGTTCCGTGAATTCAGCGGCGAAGAACTTTTCATTTTCGCCGGGGACGTACGCTCGGAAAACAAGGTAAAAGAAGCTTTCGAGAAGACGATCGAAGCATTTGGCAAAATAGACGTCATCCACAACAATGCTGGCATTGCAAACCCATCCAGGCCATTGGACCAAACCTCGGAAGAAGAATGGGACAACCTGTTTGCCGTCAACCTCAAAAGCGTGTTCTGGACCACCAGGTACGGCATTGCATATTTGAAACAAACCAAAGGCTGCATCCTCAATACCAGTAGCATGGTGGGCGAAATAGGCCAGGATAACCACGCGGCGTACGTCGCGACAAAGGGAGGAATGAGCGCGCTTACCAAAGCAATGGCCCTCGATTATGCGCCGTTCGGCATCCGCGTCAATGCCGTTTGCCCGGCGGGCGTTTGGACGCCGATGCTCAGAAAATGGTCTGCCGAGCAGCCGAATACAGGAGAAATCGAGCAATACCTCGACCACATCCATGCATTGGGTTACTGTCCGGAGGGCGATGTGATTGCCGATGTGGCCGTATTCCTGATTTCCGACGCGGCGCGGTTCGTAACGGGGTGCGTCATGCCCGTAAGTGGTGGCGCGGAACTAGGATATAAAAAATGATACGACAATGGCGGTAAAAAGAACCTGCATGGCCCTGGACCTGACGGACGAGCCAAACCTCATCTCGGAATACGAACATTACCACAGCCCGCAAGGTATCTGGCCCGAAATTCCGGTGGGGATCAGAGAGGCCGGGATTGTTGACATGCAGATCTACCGCGTTGGGACCCGGCTTTTTATGATCGTCGATTATGCTGAAACGACAAGCCTGAAAGAAGCCTTCGAAAAAATGGGCACGATGCCCCGGCAATCTGAATGGGCATTACTCATGGCTGAATTCCAGAAAAAATTGCCCGAAGCCAGGCCCGGGGAGCATTGGGCAGAGATGGAACCGGTGTTTTTACTAAACGACCATATCCAATGAAAAACAGCAAGGCAGTGGTGGTACCGTTACTGGTCGTGATGAGCCTGATGTTCATTTGGAACCTCAGCCGGAATATCAATGATATCCTGATCCCGCATTTGAAAAGGGCGTGCCAGTTAACTGATTTCCAATCGTCTCTGGTGCAGTCGGCGTTCTTTGGCGGCTACTTTTTGCTGGCGTTGCCAGTCGGGCAGTTTATCAGCAGATATGGTTACAAAGCGGGAATGGTAACCGGGCTGCTGACCGCGGCCGCAGGTGCATTTTTGTTCTTTCCGGCAGCCAATACACGTTATTATCCGTTGTTTCTGGCGGCACTTTTTATCATGGCCGCCGGCTTTACATTCCTGGAAGTGACTGCGACACCTTACATATCGGTACTGGGCGATCCTGACCGTGCCTCGAGCAGACTCAGCCTGGCATCGGCTGTGGGGTCACTGGGGGCGACCATCGGGCCGTTGATCGGCAGCCGGTTTTTGCTCCATGCCACAGAGGTATCTGCTTCAACGGTAGCACATTTCAATGCCCCAGAAATGGATCAATACCTCAATGCAGAAGCCCAGCTTGTGAAAATACCTTATCTGAGCCTGGGTGGCCTTTTTGTAGTGATTGGCTTGCTGTTGTATTTGATTAAACTCCCGAAAATTCAGGAAGACGGTGGATCCGCTCGTAACCTGAGGTCTGTGCTCAAATTCAGGCATACCGTACTGGGCGCTTTGGGCGTGTTTTGTTATCTCGGTGCCGAAGTGGGTATTGTGAGCTTTATGATCCGCTATGCCAAATCCTCGGGCATTGCCGGGCTTACGGAGCAGCATGCCGCTTTGTTTATCACGTTTTATATGGCGCTGGTACTGATCGGCAGGCTTGCGGGAGCTTATTGGCTGCGCAGCCTGAACCCTTCTAAAATGCTGGCGGCGTGTGCGCTTGCGGCAATGGGCCTGATCTTTGTCTCCATACTGAGCACCGGCTATATCTCCATTTACGCGCTGTCGTTCATTGGTCTTTTCACTTCTGTCATGTATCCGATCCTTTTTACGCTCAGTATCAAAGATCTTGGCATTTATACCAAAACAGGCTCGTCCCTGATCATCATGAGCATTGTAGGCGGGGCTGTGATACCGCCGCTGATGGGCCTGCTTTCGGATTCTTATGGGATCAAACCCGCCTTTGCCGTTCCGGTAATCTGCTATGCATACCTGGTATATTACGCCGGGACAGGCCATAAGGTTACCCGTGAAGAGACCGGTTTACAATCGGAAAATATCAATTTCAACAGCCCAGTTTTATGAAAAGGTTTATCCTCACTTTGCTTCTTATCGTCTCCTTTTTTCGTGCTTTCCCGCAAAAGGAAATGCCGCATGGAATGCCGCATGGAATGCCGCTGGCTGACAGGCTGAAATGGTGGCAGGATGCTAAAATGGGCTTATTCATACATTGGGGGCCGGTTTCTTTGATCGGAAAAGAAATCAGCTGGTCGCGCAAGGATTATGGGGCGGCAAAATACGACTCCCTCTACAGACGGTTTAACCCCAAACAGTTCGATGCAAAGGAATGGGTGGCACTGGCGAAAGCTTCGGGCATGAAATACATGGTACTTACCGCCAAACACCACGACGGCTTTTGTTTGTTTGAAACCAAAACGACGGATTACAACATCATGCACACGCCGTTCGGGCGTGATGTGTGCAAAGAACTGGCCCAGGCCGCACACGAAGCCAACATGCCGATCTGCTGGTATTTCTCGGTTGCCGACTGGAAAGACCCCGACTGCCGCGATCCCAAAACGAACGGTGTTTTCGCCGACAGGGTGTTGGAGCAGGTAAAGGAACTATTGACCAACTACGGCAAGATCAGTCTGCTGTGGATTGACTTTGAAGGCTGGCCCAGCCCGGTTGCGCCCAAAAGCGTATTTGACCTCGCCCGCGGCTTGCAGCCTGAAATCATTATCAACAACCGGCTCGAACCATTCACCCCGGACGAATCGCACGGCTATGTAGGGCAATACGCCGATTACGCCACGCCCGAAGGGTTTGTAGCGGGTTACGGACAAACCGCATGGGAAACCTGTACGAATATGGGCCACCAATGGGCCTGGAAATTCAACGACCACCCGCGCAGCCTCAAAGAATCCGTGCACACTTTGCTTCGCTGCGTCGGCGGGAACGGCAATTTACTCTTCAACATCGGCCCCGACAGTTCTGGTGTTTTCCCTGCGGACTTTGCGGCCAGGGCGCGCGAAATGGGTAGCTGGATTGCAAAAAACGAGCAGGCGATTTACAATACCCGGGGCGGGATCTACACGCCAGCCCAGGATTACGTGAGTTCTTTCCGGGGCAACAAAGTGTACGTTCACCTGTTAAATGGCTCAAAAACCGAACTTACCCTGCCCGTTGTTTCTGCCAGGGTAAAAAGCGCAGCGCTGTTGAACGGGGGAAAGGTCAGCTTCTCCCAAACCAGTAAAGAGCTGAAAATCAACTTCCCCAGGGATCAGATCGATTCCATTGCGACCATCGCGGTTTTGACCATAGATAGGCCTGTTTCCGGACTCGCGCCCATCATACCATTCTCCACTTCCGGTTCAATGGCGTACGGAAAAAAAGCCACGGCGTCCAGCTCGGTCGGGCAGTTTTACCACGATCCGGCGGCGGCATTTGATGATAATCCCAGAACAAGCTGGAAGATCGGGCGGAGGAAGGACATTGATGTGGACAAGATCTACGGTAAAAATATCCATTACCTGTCCGAAGATGTGCTGGCGCTTTACGAACCTTCCGGCTGGCTGGAAGTGGACCTCGGAAAGCCGCAGCTGGTGGGCAAAATCAAGCTGGGGGAATCGAAATACAATGATTCGGAGATCAAGAAATTCAAGGTGGAGTATCTCTCCGGCCGCAACTGGGTAAGTCTGGCAGAAGGCGACAAAATGGGCGATTGGGACAAAGAAATCAAACCGGTCACTGCGCAGAAGTTCAGGCTGGTGATCAGCGATTACCATCGGTATTTCGGTGTGAACGAGTTCGAACTGTTCCCACCCGGCCAGTGAGCGGCTTTTAAAAAACGGTTTTAATCCCATTTAAATGATCACACAATGAACCTCCCAAAAGTCATAACCACAGCTGTCCTCTTTTCACTGGTTTCATTCGCCGGCATGGCCCAATTGCGGGGCGGGGGCGAGGCTTACCCCAACCTGCATCCCGACAAGGAGGCGATGGCACGTTTCCGGGCCAACAAGTTCGGCATGTTCCTGCACTGGGGCCCAGTTACACTCCGTGGAACGGAGATTGGCTGGTCGAGGGGTAAAATCGTGCCGATCGCGGATTATGATAACCTCTACAAGGAATTCAACCCGGTGCTTTTCGACGCCGATCAGTGGATCAAAACAGCAAAGGACGCCGGTATGAAATATTTCATCATTACTGCCAAGCACCACGACGGCTTTTGTCTTTTCAATTCCAAATACACCGATTACGACATCATGTCCACGCCGTATAAAAAGGACATTGTGAAAGCCCTGGCGGAAGCCTGCAAAAAATATGGCATCGATTTCGGCATCTATTATTCCCTCGCCGACTGGCACCATCCCGATTATGCAACCCGTTACGGCGGCGATCCCCGGCCGGTTTCCGAATCGGTGATGCCCCGGTATGTCCAGTATATGAAAGACCAGCTGAAAGAAATTATCGTCAACTACGACCCAAAGGTATTATGGTTTGACGGCAGCTGGGAAGAATGCCTGACCCACGAAATGGGTATGGACTTGTATGCGTATCTGCACAAGCTGAAACCCGATGTGATCATCAACGACCGTATCGATAAAGGTTTCCAGGGTGTGGAAGTAAGGAACAATGCCAATCAGGAAAAGTACGCAGGTGATTACGCTACACCGGAACAGCGGATAGGCGCTTACATGGTGGAAGAGCCCTGGGAAACCTGCATGACGATCTGCGAGCAGTGGGCATGGAAACCCAATGATAAAATGAAACCCCTGGAAACCAGCCTGGAAACGTTGATCCGGACGGCTGGCGGAGGCGGTAACCTGCTCTACAACGTCGGTCCCATGCCCGACGGCCGTTTCGAGCAGCGCCAGACCGACATGTTATTACAAATGGGTGCCTGGATGAAACAGAATGGCACAGCCATCTACGGCACAAAAGGCGGGCCCTATGAACCCACACCGGATTTCGTTTCCACCAGAAAAGGAAAAATCATTTACCTCCATATTTTAAATAAATCCCTCACCAATTTAACCATCCCGGTTCCCTCACCATTGAAAGTAACCAAAGCCAGCTATCTGGCCGGCAGCCAAGGCATTCCGGTCAAAGTTGAAAACGGTGCACTGAAAATCAGCCTCAGTCCCGAGGGCAAACTGCCCTATGTGATTGCGCTGGAAACCAATGCTGAAACGGAAACGCTGGCAACCATTCCCGTAAAATGACTACTCACAAAACTGAATGACGAAGTTTCCCGAAACGGTAAGCCCATTGAACAAACTTCAAATTGATCGTCAGTCGCCTATGAAAAAATAAAAACCGTGTTACCAAATCACTTTTCAGGCCCGATCGGGCCAATGGCCGGATAGGCTCCATCCGCAGCATGCTTCTTTGGCCTGTTGTACAAGGATACCTGGGCTCATTTTTAAATTGAATTAATCAATTAAAAATTATGAAAATACAAATAAATCTACACTAACTGTTCCTAAACCTATGAGAAAACTATTTTATCAATTAATGATCGCTGTTGCCTTTTCGGGGGCATCATTGGCGGAGGGCGGCCGCACGCGCCTTCCCGCTTTGCCTGCGGGGGTTGTCGAGGCCATTCATGGCAAAGTAAAAGATGGCCAGGGCGAAGGTTTGCCCGGTGTGAATGTCGTGGTGAAGGGGACACAGCGGGGAACGGTATCGAACGGAAACGGCGAGTTCAGCCTGGAAATCCAACCCGGGGATGCCATCCTGGTATTCAGCTTTGTAGGCTACAAAACCGTTGAAGAGACAATCGGCAACCGGACTGAAATCACCGTCGAGCTTGTGCATGAAGACAGGGCATTGGATGAGGTGGTGGTGGTCGGCTATGGTACCCAGAAAAAAAGGGACGTGACCGGCGCTGTGGGCAGCGTGAAAGGGAGTGACGTCAAAAGCGTCATCGCCGCAGATGCGTCGGCCTTATTGCAGGGAAGACTCGCCGGGGTAACGGTTCAGAACGGAGGGAGCGCGCCGGGCCAGGCCCCTGCAGTGGTGATCCGGGGAACAGGAACCTTCGGAAACGATCAGCCGCTGTACGTCATCGACGGCATGATCGCCGCGTCTATGGCCTACATCAACCCCAATGACATTGAGTCTATGGAAGTACTGAAAGATGCTTCCGCTGCTGCCATTTACGGTAGCCGCGCCGCCAACGGCGTGGTGCTGGTTACAACCAAGGCGGGCAAAGCAGGCGATGTAAAAATCAGCCTGAACGTGAAAGGAGGTATCCAGACACCCAGCAAAAAACTGAAATTCCTGAATGCGCGCCAATACGCCGACTGGAACAACCAGGCCCATGACAACGACGGCCTGGAACGTGCGCCCGGCAACGATTCCAAATTCGATCCGACCATCGATACCGACTGGCAAAATCTGGAATTGGGCTCCGCGCCAATGACGGATTACAACCTCAGCTTATCCGGTGGGAGCAACAATGCCAAATACTTTATCTCTGGCCAGTATTTTGACCAAAAAGGGATCGCCACCGACTCCTGGTTCAAGCGATATAACCTCCGTGCCAACTCACAGTTCACGAAAGGCAGGTTCAAGTTTACGGAATCGCTGAGTTTGTCGAGGGGCGTCAACAATCCCAATACTTATGTAGGCCGGGAAACAGGCCCGCTGCCTACCATGCCCGTGTACAATCCGAAAAACCTGGGCGGTTATGCCGGTCTGGACCCCGCTTTTGCGGGCGTTGCGCGGGTCGTAAACTGGTATGGGCTGGCGCATATGGACGACAACCGGTACACGACAGACCAGGCGCTGGGCAACATTGGGCTGGAATATGAGATCATCGACGGGCTGAAATACAAGCTCAATGTCGGTCTGGATTACTCGGTTTACCACCAGTACGATTTCACCCCGGCGTTTTTCATGAGCAATTCGCAGGAAGCGTTCCAGCAGCAAGCTACTCTGAACGATTCCTATACCCAATCGCTTACCACGCTGGTTGAAAATACCCTTACCTATAACAAATCGTTCGGGGACCACAATTTTGAAGTTCTGATCGGTTATACTTCCCAGAACGGTACGGCAAGGAGCCTCGGCGCCACGGCTGCGAACTTTCCTTCCAATGACCTGAAAGTGATCAATGCGGCTATCAACAGGACGGTCAATACCAGCGGCGACTTACAGCAATTTGTATTGCAATCTGCATTGGCAAGGATCAATTACAACTATAAATCCAAGTACCTGCTCACTGCCACGATCCGCCGGGACGGATCTTCCAAATTCCTTTATCCGTCCAACACATTCGCTACTTTCCCATCTTTCTCATTGGGATGGCGCGTGAGCGAAGAATCGTTTTTCCCGAAAAATGACCTGTTCAACGACTTAAAACTAAGGGGAAGTTACGGAACGTTGGGCTCTCAGAACATTGGAAACTATCTGACGTCCCCTACTTTTAACCTGACTTCGGATTACTATTTTGCTGGTGGAGCGCAGCCGGGTATCGCAGTGACCCAATATGTTAACCCTGCCTTGAAATGGGAATCCACCAAAACGAGCGACATTGGCTTCGACCTGAGCATGCTGCGGAACGCGATTACCATTTCAGCGGATTATTTTGATAAAACCTCATCCAATGTGTTGGCCAACATCCCAATCCCGGCCTACGGCGGCGGCGGCAGCTCTTTGACCAAGAACGCAGCCTCCATCAACAACAAAGGGTTTGAAATGGCTGTCACTTATGCAAAACCGGCCGGAAAGGACTTTAATTACAGCGTTACCGGTACTTTCAGCACAGTGAAAAACAAGGTTATCAGCCTCGGGGACGGGGTCAGCCCGATTATTGCGGGAGGGTTCACCCAGCAATCACTGCAAGCGACACGCACCGATGTCGGCCAGCCGATCGGCAGTTTCTGGGGATATCAGGTACTAGGTATTTACCAAACCAAGCAGGAAGCCACCGAAGACGGACGCACCGATGCCGGGGCCGGCGATTTCAAATTCAGCAAAGACCCTACCTGGCTGGGCAGCCCGTTCCCGAAATTCAATTACGGCGCCAACTTCAATGCATCGTACAAGAATTTCGATTTCGGCCTGTTTTTCCAGGGCGTTAACGGCAACAAGATCTGGAACGCAAAAGGGCGCTTCCAGTACATCCTGGATTATGGAAGCAACAAAAGCCCGGAAGTACTGAAAGCCTGGACGCCAACCAATACGGATACCGACATTCCGAGAGCGACCCAGCTGGATCCCGCGAACAACAAACGCTCGTCGTCATTTTATATCGAAGACGGATCTTACCTCCGACTTAAAAACCTGACCATCGGGTACAGTCTGCCACAGGCAGTTCTCAACAAGGCCAAGATCAGCGGTGCTCGGTTTTACGTGAGCGGACAAAACCTGCTGACTTTCACCAAGTACAAAGGGTATGACCCGGAGGTGGGACGTAACAGTAACGGCGGCAGTAACCCGAACAACATCGGCAACCTGCTCAACAATGGCGTGGACCAGACGGCTTATCCCAACGCGAGAATCATGAGTGTCGGTCTTGACTTAAATTTTTAATTCACAAACATGAAAAAGATAATCATCACTCGTAATAAAAGGAGGTTTTTTATACTTCCTATGGTTTTCATGATGGTGGTCATGATGACCGTAAACTGCAGTAAGGACGACCTGAACCTGACCAACCCCAATGCGCTGAGTACTTCCAGCTTCTGGAAAACGGCAGACGATGCCGAAAAAGGGCTGGTGGCCGTTTACGGGCCGCTCACTACCACACAGGGCTGGGGAAGGATGCTCGGCGGTATCCTCACCATTCAGCGCGGGGACGACGCCAATGCGTTCTCTTGGCCAGCTGTAAATGATCCCGGCACTTTCACCGTGGTGCCCACCGACGGACGTGTTGGCGAAGGCTGGGGAGAATTGAACGCGATCGTCGCCAGGGCTAACTCGGTACTGTTTTTTGTGCCTAAAATCGATATGGACGAGGCGCAGAAGAAAAGGATCCTGGGCGAAGCGTCGTTCCTGCGTGCGCTGGCCCATTTCTATCTGCTGAACATGTGGGGCAACATTCCGCTGATCCTCCAACCGGTGGAAGAAGTGAACGATCTTTTTGTAGAACAGGCGACCCAGGAAGCGGTTTGGGCTTCGATCATCAGCGATAGCAAGTTGGCGCAAAGCTCGTTACCCGAAACAGTAGATGCAGCAAACGTCGGCAGGGCAACCTGGGGAGCAGCCACTGCGCTGCTTGGCAAGGCCTATTTGTTTACAAAGGATTGGACGAATGCAGCGGCCGAGTTCAAGAAAATCATAGACAAACCCAACTTGTACCGCCTGGTGGCTAATTATCAGGATAACTTCCTGACGGCCACCAACAACAATGCGGAATCGATCTGGGAATTGCAGTATGAAAGCAACGTGAATGCGAGCTGGGGTACCAGCGGCACGCCCAATGTGGGACGCGGCCAGGCTTACGAACCCGATATTGCCCCGCCAGCCTATTCCAGCCAGGGCAGTATTTCTGTGAACAAATGGGTCTTTGATGCTTTTATGAAACAAAAAACCAAAGACGGCAAGATAGACCCGCGGGCTTATGCGACCATGATCTGGAATTATCCGGGAGCCAAAATCTACCAGGACAGTTTCAAAACCAAGATGACCGGCGCCGATACGAACCGGATCTGGGACCGCAAATACCTGAACTTCGACCGTGAGAGCTCATTGGTACCAGGCTCATGGTGGTATGCTTCCAACAACCGGAGGATGATCCGCCTCGCTGATGTGCTGCTGATGTATGCCGAAGCGCAAAACGAAGCCATTGGGCCGGATGCAACCGCTTATGCCGCGATCAACGCCGTAAGGGCGCGGGCCAACATGCCCGATATTACACCGGGACTAAGCAAAGACGCGTTCCGCACCGCCGTGCGCGACGAAAGGGTACTGGAATTGTCACTCGAAGGCGACCGGATTTTCGATCTGCTGCGCTGGGGAACCATGGCGGATGTGTTCACAAAACATCCCGAATACCGCTCCAACAGCGGCGGTAAGTTCATAGCAGGCAAGCATGAGTATCTGCCGATTCCTTTCAACGACGTAAGTGCCAATCCAAAGATCAAGCAGAACCCGGGGTATATCAATTAGGCGTTAGGTGCCGGTGTTGTCACCAACAACATCAGTGTATCAGTTAATAGAGCCAGAGGCTCGACCGATATCTTAACCCCGGGTTTCAACCCTGGGTACCGGCAACAAAGCCGTAAGACAGAGCCAAAGGCTCGACCGATATCTTAACCCCGGGTTTCAACCTGGGGTACCGGCAACAAAGCCGTAAGACAGAGCCAAAGGCTCGACCGATATCTTAACCCCGGGTTTCAACCTGGGGTACCGGCAACAAAGCCGTAAGACAGAGCCAGAGGCTCGACCGATATCTTAACCCCGGGTTTCAACCTGGGGTACCGGCAGCAAAGCCGTGAGACAGTGCCAGAGGCTCGACCGATATCTTAACCCCGGGTTTCAACCTGGGGTACCGGCAACAAAGCCGTAAGACAGAGCCAGAGGCTCTTGTGAAGCATGCCAAACAAAAGACCTTGTTACCAAAATATGAAAAAAAGCTTGCTGCGACCAGTTCCCCATAACCCAAGGACTAATCCTTGGGTTATGGGGAACAAAACAGTATTTGTTTTCCTGCTGCTAGCCGCCATCGCCTGCAACCGAAACGGCGGCGAGTTGTTCAGCAAACTATCCCCGAATAAAACAGGGATCCATTTCGCGAATACCATTACCGAAGGCGATACCATCAACACCTTCACTTACTACTATTGCTACAATGGCGGCGGTGTCGGTATTGGCGATTTTAATAATGACCAGCTGCCTGACATTTTCTTTACCGGCAACATGGTGTCTTCCAAACTGTATCTCAACAAGGGAAATATGCAGTTTGAAGACATCACCGTTCCGGCTGGCGTAACCACTTCAGACTGGGTCATGGGCGTGTCGGTCGTCGATATCAATCATGATGGATTCATGGACATTTACCTCAGTGTAGCCGGCCCCCGCTTCAACAAGAAGCATCATAACCTGCTATACATCAATCAAAAAGATCTGACTTTTAAAGAGGAAGCTGCGGGCTACGGGCTCAATGACAGCACCTTCTGCGTGCAATCGGCTTTCCTGGACTACGACCGGGACGGCGACCTGGACATGTACCTGCTGACCAACGACGTCGATGAAGTAGAAAAAACGCTGATTATGCCCTCCAGCTTCCCTGTCACCAGGGGCAAAACATGCGACAAGCTATACGAAAACGTGGGCGATACGCTGGGCCATCCGCTTTACAAAAACGTGTCTGTAAAGGCAGGCATCACGCAGGAAGGCTATGGGCTGGGCCTGGCAGTAGCCGACCTGAACCGGGACGGCTGGCCGGATATTTATGCCGCCAACGACTTCATGCCCAACGACCAATTGCTGATCAATCAGAAAAACAAAACCTTCAGGGAATCGGCGAAAGAGAGCATGCGTCACCAGACTTACAACGGGATGGGTGTGGATATCGAAGACATTAATAATGACGCCAAACCGGATATCATGGTCATGGACATGCTGCCGGAAAATAACGAGCGGCGCAAAACCATGATCGCCAAGGCGGATTACGAGAAATTTTTCATGCGTCAAAAAGCGGGATATGTGGATCAGTACATGCGCAATACCGTGCAGCTGAACCAGGGTACCAATGCTGGCGGCGTTACGTATTTCTCGGACATTGCTCAGCTGACTGGCATGCAGGCAACCGACTGGAGCTGGGGCGTGCTGCTCGCGGATTACGACAACGACGGCCGGCGCGACGCTTACATTACCAACGGTTTCGTCAAAGACATTACCGACCTGGATTTCCTGGCCTACAATACCGACAACAGTATGTTTGGTACCAACGAAGTAAAAGCCAACCGTACCAAAAACCTGCTGAGCCTGCTGAAAGGCGTGAAACTTTCCAATTACATGTACCGGAATACCGGCGGACTGACATTCGAAAACGAAACGAAAAACTGGGGACTGAAATACGATTCCTACTCCAACGGGGCAGCATATACGGATCTGGATAACGACGGCGACCTCGATCTGGTGGTCAACAATATCAATGAAGAAGCCTTTGTATTTGAAAACAGGGCCATGAAACCGGGGGCGAAAGAAAATTACCTGCAGATGGTTTTAAAGGGAACAGACAAAAACCCCAACGGAATTGGCACCACAGTTACTTTGTACTGTGGTCAGGAAAAATTTTACAACTACTTTTCGCCTGTTAAGGGCTATCTGTCCAGCATGAACGGCCCCCTGCATACCGGGCTGGGCAAAAATGCAGTTATCGATTCTTTGGCCGTGATCTGGCCGGACGGGAAGTCGCAGGTGATCAGGTCGGTTAAACCCAATCAGCGGCTTATGCTGGATTACAAAAATGCTTCGAAAAACCCCAATCCCGTTTTAGATACGCCCGGTCCGGCTTTTACGAATGTGAATGACCAATACCATTTGCATTGGAAACACGTGGAAAACGAATACAACGACTTTATCGACGAATCGCTGCTCCTGGCAATGTATTCGAAAAAAGGGCCGGGCATTGCGGTGGGCGAAGCGGATAATCAAAACGGGACAGATTTTTATATTGGCGGCGCGGCTGGTATCCCGGGCACGCTTTTCCGGCAGTCGGCCAAGGGTTCTTTCGAGCAAAAGCCCCTCCATGAAGCAGATGCCAGGTACGAAGATATGGGCTCGATTTTCTTTGATGCCGACAATGACCGCGACATGGACTTGTATGTGGTAAGCGGCGGCAGCGAATTCAAAACGGAACCAGGCGCCTATCATGACCGGCTTTATATCAATGACGGCAAAGGCAATTTTACCCGCAACGCCCAAGCATTGCCGCCGACGGTCTCGAGCGGCAGCTGCGTGGTTGCGGCCGATTTTGACAAGGACGGAGACCTCGATTTGTTCCGGGCCGGCGCGGTTTCACCGGGTGCCTACCCCGAGCCCCCGAGAAGTTACCTTCTAGAAAATGAGGACGGAACGTTCACAGACGCCACCCTGCAGCTCGCGCCGGATTTGATGCAGGCAGGTATGATCCATGCAGCCGTCTGGACTGATTTTGACAATGACGGCTGGACAGATCTCATCGTGGCCGGGGAATGGATGACCCCTGTTTTTATGAAAAACCAGAAAGGGAAACTGGTAAACGTCACTGCGCAAACAGGCCTGACCCATATGAGCGGCTGGTGGAACAGCATTTACCCGGCTGATCTGGACAATGACGGCGATACCGATTACGTCCTGGGCAACATGGGCAATAACATCGACTACCGGCCTTCGCCAGGCCAGCCACTGGAACTTTTCTATGCCGATTTCGCCGGAAATGGAAGGCCCAAACCCCTTGTTACCCATTACATTGCCAATAACGACGGCGAGAAAAAGAGCTTTCCCCTCACCTACCGCGACGACCTGTTCCGCTCCATGCCGATCCTCAAAAAGACCTTTGGGACTTACGAACCGTTCAGCAAGGCACAGTTGGGCGATATTTTTAATAAAGACATCATCGCCCAGGCAAAGCATTACAATGCCGACACATTCCAGAGCTGTGTCCTGATCAATAAAGGCAACGGAAAACTTGAAGTGAAAATATTGCCGGCAGAAGCACAGCTTTCCTGCATCTTCGGGATTCTGGCTACGGACGTGGATGAAGACGGCAACCTCGACCTGCTCATCACCGGCAACTCGCATTCCAACGAGGTGGTTTACGGTTTCATGGACGCATCTCTCGGAGTTTTGTTAAAAGGCGACGGGAAAGGAAATTTCAAAGCAGAAACAGCAGAAAAGAGCGGTTTGTTTTTGATCGGCGCAACCAGGGGCATTGGTTTACTGCACGACAGCAAAGGGCGCGAATTGATCCTCGCCGTTGCCAATGCGGATAGCCTGAACCTATTATCGAACAGGTATCATCCCCTTGTAAAAACAGTGAAAGCTGGGGCCGATGATGTGTATGCGGTCGTTACGCTCAAAAATGGCACGAAGCGAAAACAGGAATTTTATTACGGTGCCGGATACCTGTCGCAGCAGGAACGTACCATCGGCATTTCCGAAGCAACCGAGACCATAACCCTTTTTGATACCAATGGGAGGGGCAGAAAAGTTTTTAGCATAAAGTAAAAAATAAACACCTCATAATGAAACGATTAATATCCTTAATTCTCCTTTTTCTGTGCCTCTGGGGTTGCCCGGAGCTGGCTTTCCCTCAAAAGGCAGGTACAGGAAAATCGCTGGTTGCCCTGCAGCAGCAGTTCGTCGACCTGGGGTTCGGCATGTTCATCCACTATAACATCCCTACTTACGGGGACGACGACTGGGCCGATCCCGACGCTTCGCCTGCTGTTTTTAATCCCAAAAAACTCAATACCGATCAATGGGCCGAAGCGGCGAAATCGGCAAATATGGCTTATGGCTGCCTCACGACCAAGCACCACAGCGGGTTCGCGATCTGGGATACCAAAACCACCAATTACAATGTCATGAACAGTCCTTACAAAAAAGATATCGTCGCCGAATATGCCCGATCATTTCGTAAGCAGGGATTGAAAGTGATGCTGTACTATTCGATCCTGGACACGCACCACAAGCTGCGCCCCGGCCACATTACCCCCGCACACATTCAGATGATCAAAGATCAGCTTACCGAGCTGCTGACCAACTACGGCGAAATTTCCGCTTTGATCATCGATGGCTGGGATGCGCCCTGGTCGCGGATTTCTTATGACGACGTGCCCTTTGAAGAAATATACAACCTGGTCAAATCCATACAGCCGCAATGCCTGCTCATGGACCTGAATGCGGCTAAGTATCCAGCGGAAGCATTGTTTTATACCGATATCAAATCCTACGAACAAGGTGCGGGTCAGCATATTTCCAAAGAAAGCAACCAGCTTCCCGCGTTATCCTGCCTGCCGATCAACTCATACTGGTTCTGGAAACCCTCATTCCCGACCACGCCCGTGAAGAAGGCAGACGACCTGGTCAACAAAAACCTGATCCCCTTCAATCAGGTCTATTGCAACTTCATCCTGAACGTCGCCCCAAACCGTGACGGGCTGATTGACGACAATGTGATTGCGGAACTGAAAGAGATTGGAAAATTGTACAAAAAACCCGCCAGTTCTCCCACATTACCTGCCAATGACGGGCCGGTTATTTCCTCCAATCTGGCCAAGAACCGTCCTGCCGATTCCAGCTGGGGCGACGATATGATGATCATGGATTTTGCCAATGACGACAACTTCAAAACGAGCTGGAACTCCAATCCTTCCGTTAAACAACCCTGGTTCGAGGTTGATCTGGAGAGAGAGACCGGCTTCAACACCGTGGTGGTAACCGCTGCAAAAGCCAATCCCTTACATTACAATCTCGAATATTTTGCCAACAACAAATGGTACCCGTTGGCCGAAGGCATGCAGGAAAAGCGTATCAAAGCGATCCGTTTCGACCGCGTAACCGGCCAGAAAGTAAGGATCAAATTCACGGATTTCAAGGAAGCGCCTTCCGTTGCCGAGTTCGGGATTTACAACGAAAGACGTTGATTTTCAAATTTTACACCATGATGCGTAGTTCGTCTAAGCCGTTGCTTTACACGGTTTATCCGTTTTAACCCAAATTCTATGTGACACCGGTATTAACCTGCTTTCTAGGGCGGATAAGAGGTTGTTTGCTCTGCCGCCACGCTACAAGCCCGTGCCCGTACCTGATGAATGGCATTCAAGACCGTTTCATCATTTTCGCCCGACTCAATTTGGCTTTGGCTTACGTAAGAAGGATTTCCAAATGCGGCGACTTCGCGGCGGTCTTTATGGGAGGCCCGAAACCCCGAGCTCAATAAAACTCTCCGTCGACCACCTGATTTCAAGCGGGTCGCCCGCATCCTTTACGGTCTCGAAACTCACGTCTTTGCCTGATCCGTAGTTGATCTGCGCAAAAGGGTTTTTATCAACATTCAGTACCAAAAGCAACCTGCTTCCTTTTTGCAATTGCTTGCTGAACAGCCGCGACCGGTAAAAAGGGATAGTTTCTAATTTGCCCGGAACAAGCAATTTCCTCCTGCTCATATCCTCCGCATAGCTTGCCCTGCCCAGGTAATAGGAGAGCTGAAAGTAAGTACCTTCCGGCGTCACCTCGTACAGCACCAGGCCTACGTCCATATCCTTCTTATTGATGATCGCTTTTAGTTCGCCCTGCAAAGCGCCGCTGATTGAAACTGCATTTTTAAATGGCCTGGTCATAAAAAACAACCCGTTACTTCTGTCGAGATCCTTTTTGATGATTGGGTCGGGATAGTAATCATTGTTGGATGTCTCCCTCTCGGCCAGGTCCACTTTTTGGAACACAAAACCTGGTTTCGAAGGTCTGTTCTCCGAAAGTACGGGAGCTCCTCCGGGAATGCTGTCGAGGTAAAACCTGACTTTACGGTCCTCCATCTTTTCCAGTGCAGCGGCGTGCTTCCAGGTATTGGCGCCCATTACTTCAAAATTGATTTTGTCCTTCAGCAACGCTGGCTTCTTCCCGCCTTTGAGTACGTAATCCAGCCATTGAAAGGTGACTTCCCGGGTATTGATCAAAGCAAGTGAATCTACTTTGTAACCCCTTAATTCGGCGACACCTCCGCGTTGGGCACCAAAATGATCGTAAGGCCCGATGATTAGGTAATGTTCGGCCGCCGGGTTGTATTTGTAATGCTCCCGCAGATATTCCAGGGCAGAAACTTGTCCGTCGTCGTAATAACCCGTAATGGTCAGCACGGGTATGTTGATTTTTTTAAAATCCTCCTGATATGGCACCATCGACTGCCAATAGGCATCGTAGTCCGGATGCGACAGCCACTTCTGGAGCCAGAGATTGGGCGTTCCGTCTATACTATCGATCCGGTTGTAGGCTGCGCCGCTCTCCCACCAGTTGTTCCTCATCCTCCGCCAGCGGGCATTGTCGTTGTTCACGGCGTCATCCGTGTATTTGTTATTGGTCACGTAAAACGCCCACTGGTAGTTGGCCGCAAGAAATACATTGTTCTCCATCGGAAGCCCGAGGCCAGGGATTGCCGCCACATAAGGCACGATCGTTTTCAGGGCAGGATGCAGGTTTTTGGTGGCCGCCCACTGCGCAAAACCCGAATAACTTCCCCCGTACATCCCTACCCTGCCGTCGCTCCACGGCTGGGCGATGATCCAATCGATGACAGCATTCACATCCTTAGCCTCATGCTCGTAAGGTTCAGGCTTGTCGGGGCTCAGCCGTTTTCCGTGCGCATCCGCAACGATGCCTGCATATCCATGATCCGCGGCATATTTCGCCTCCGCCAGGCTTCTGTTTGTATTGGAATAAATGAAATAAAAAAGCGCCGCGGGTAGTTTGGCCTTCACCCCTTTCTTCCTTACCACCACCGCCGAGAGCGTAATGCCATATTTGGTTTTGATCATCACACTGTCCTGGATCACGTAGCCGGCTGTATCCGGCAAGTCGGCTTTTTGCTGACCGAAGCTGCGAAAGCTGAGTAAGAGGCATAGCAAAGCCATACCGAAATTTTTCGGTTTCATATACATCATTAAGTTTTGTTCTATTGTTTTTTGAGGTTCCTGAATTTGACGGCCTGCCGCTCCGAAATATGGACCAGTTCTCCCGTGGTGAGCTCAACCGTCATTGCGTTATCTTCTTTCCGTATCGATTTGATAAACTCCATATTGAATAGCTGCCCTCTTCCGGCCCTGAAAAACATCCTGCAATCCGGGTTTTCTTCCAGCTTGTTGAGCGAAGTTTTGAGGAGCACCTGGTTCTTTCCAAACCAGAGCCTCGCATAATTTTCCACCGATTCGATCAGCTGGATGTCTTTCCATTTGATGAGATGGTACCTGCCCCTGTCCCTCACAAAAACCGAGGGCTCTTCGCGCCCGCCGATCCTTTCCATAGCCTGGTCCATTGCCCGCGCGAAACGTTCTTCCCGCACCGGCTTCATGAGGTAATCCAGGGCGCTTACTTCAAAAGCTTTGATGGCATATTGGTCAAACGCGGTAACAAAGATCACCTGCGGCAGGTGGTCGAGCGTTTCCAGGAGGTCGAAACCCGACCGCCCCGGCATCTGGATATCCAGAAAAATAAGGTTTGGCCGCAAAGACCGGATCAGCGATTCTGCCTCATCGGCATTGGCTGCTTCGCCCAAAACCGTTATCTGGGGATAACTGGTCAGCATCCGAAGCAATTCCAGCCTCGCGCCGCGCTCATCGTCAATGATCAGCACCTTTATTGTTTTCATGGGACCGGCATCTTGATTTCAGCACGTACATTTTCACCTTCCTGAAACAAATGCAAGGCAGCCCGACCCTGGTAACTGATCGCCAGTCGCTCCCTCAGGTTGCGGAGACCGATGCCCTCCGGACTGATATCCCGCTTCAGATTGCCCGGATTCGCAACCCTGAGATATAAAAATCCCCCTTTTTCCAATGCCGAGACATTAATCCGTCCGCCTTCCTTTCGCAGCGCAACCCCATGCTTTACGGCATTTTCGACTAAGGCCTGAACGCTCAGACGAGGCACCAGGAAGTTTAAAAAGGATTTATCGATATCGAGACGGTAAGTCAGCCGCTCTTCCATGCGCAACTGCTCCAATTCGAGGTAATCCTTCACCAGCTCCATTTCTTCGCCCAGGCTGATCAGCATGGAGGAGCCGCTGTACAATCCGCTTCTGAGCAATTCGCTCAACAGGTCGATGCCCCTGCCGGCGGAAGCGGGATTGGTGTAAATGAGCGATTTGATGGTATTAAGCGAATTGAACAAAAAATGTGGATTGAGCTGCGCAAAAAGGTTATCCAGCTGCGCCTGCTTGAAATTGAGTTCAAGCCGCGCGTTTTCGCCCGAGAGCCTTATTTCCCTTTTGGCATAATGGTATAAATGATAAGCCAGCAGCCAGATCGCCATCAGGCGGACACCCGCAATGAAAATGCTCAATCCGGTCAATTCAAAAAAGTCACCAAACTGCTGTGGGCTCTTCGTCAGAAAAAAGACCTGGATAAAGTAAAGTTTGGCGAGTGTAACAACAGAATAGAATACACCCATCACCGGTATCGCGGCCAGCATGCGCCACAATAAATGGTCGAGCGAAAGATCCTGCCAATGGTTTTTTAATGCAAAAATCCGGTAAAGATGCGTGATCAGAATGTACATACCCACATCCGACACCAGCTGTACCAGGGCCAAGCCCCAGCTGAACCCGTCGCCAGTCCAGCCCTGAAAAGTCCAGTACAACGAAGCGACTGTCCAGCCGATCAGCTGGCATTTCCAGTAAAGTGATATGATAGCTCTGTTTCCCAAAATGATTTTGCCTGAAACAAAACAACCAAGACTTCCGGAAAGAAAAAAGATAAAGTACAGCAGCGCAGGAATTTGGCAGCCGAACGCGGGGCGAATAACGTTCTGAAACAGCTGTTTCCGCGGCACCCTGACGAGACACTGAGCATAACAGGTAACTGGCTGACCTTGGTATTCATCCCTACTCGCTCCGCAAACTCTTCACCGGGTTCAGCAAAGCTGCCTTGATCGCCTGATAGCTGACCGTCCACAGCGTAATAAGCAAGGCGACGCCCAGTACCAGCAGAAATACCCAAGCGCTGATATCGATCCGGTAAGTGTAGTCTTCCAGCCATTTCTGCATGGCAAACCAGGCGATGGGCGATGCCACCAGGCAGGAAATAACCACCAGCAGCACGAAGTCTTTGGACAATAACCCCCAGACATTACTGACACTTGCGCCCAGTACTTTGCGGATCCCGATTTCCTTGGTCCGCTGCTCTGCCATAAAAGACGCCAATCCGTATAAGCCCAGGCAGGAAATGAATATGGCCAAAAGGCAAACAACGGCGGAGAGGTTGCCAATGAGTTCCTCGTAATAGAATTTCTTGGCATATTCGGCATCGGCAAACTTGTAATCGAATGGATAGGCAGGGTTGAATTTATCAAAAATCGGGGCGATTTTTTTGATCGCTACGGAAGGCGACACAGTCGGATTGATCCGCATGTCGATAAAACCCACCCAGTTTTTGTCGAAAATAATAGTCATCGGTGCCACCGCGCGGTAGGCCGACCATTCCACGACGATATCGGGGATAACGCCTACAACCGTCCGGTCTTTCCCGCCCCATCTCAGGATCTCACCAACGGGATGTTTTAATCCCATGCGCGCAACAGCCGCTTCATTCAGAATAACTCCGGTAGAATCGCTTGCAAAGTCCCTCGAAAAGTCCCGCCCTTCTTTGAGTTTAATGCCCATTGTTTTGATGTAATCGTAGCTGGTAGCGAGGGTTGTGAAGATGACGGATTCGTCCCCGGGTTTTGCGCCTTTCCATTTCCAGCCGCTGTTGCTGCTCCACCATTGCGTGGGAGGCGAATTGGTCTTGCAAACAGACGCAATCACACCAGTAGCCAATAATTCGGCCCGTAGCACTTCGAAATGGTCCAACAGGTCTTTCGACGAATTGACCGAAATGAGGCCCTGCTTCGTAAAACCAAGCGGACGGTTTTTACCGTGCTGGATCTGCTGATAAATAAGGATGGTACCAATCATCAGTGCCACGGAAAAAGTAAACTGGATCACCACCAGGATTTTCCGAGGCAGCGACGCTCCTTTCCCGACATGGACGCTTCCTTTCAGGATCTTTACGGGGTTGAACGACGACAAGTAAAGCGCAGGATAACTGCCTGCCAGTAAACCTGTCAACAACGTAAAAACCACGATAACAACCCAGTAAATCGGATTCCCGAAGTCGACGGACATCTTTTTAGTAGTCAGGGTATTGAAGTAAGGCAGCGACAACACCACCATCGCAAGTGCCAGCACCAGGGCAATGCCCGTAATCAGGGTCGATTCGCTTAAAAACTGACCTATGAGCTGCCGACGGCCAGAGCCTACGGCTTTTCGGACCCCCACTTCTTTCGCCCGTTTCTCCAACCGGGCGGTGGAGAGGTTCATAAAATTGATACAGGCAATGACCAAAATAAAGAGGCCGAAAATAGCAAACAGCCGCACATACCTGATAAAACCTCCCGTGTTTTTGCCCTCGGTAAACTCGGAATAAAGCCGCCATTTTGACATGGGGTGCAGGAAAATTTCGGGCTTAATCAGATTTCTTACATTGGCGTCACCTGCTTGATGGACTAGCACCACGTCCTTAATTTTGGCATTCGTTTGTACCGGGTCGGCGCCTTCATTGAGCTGGACAAAAACACCCCAGTCGTTATTCCGCCAATCCGTTTTTGCATATTTCTCGACCCAGTCATACATCCGCTCCTGTAAATGCCAGGGCAGCAGGTAATCAAATTGAAGTGTTGCATTATCCGGTTGTTTGGCCACTACGGCCGTTACTTTCAAATTCACATTGTTTTCCAGGTTGATGCTCTTACCAACAGGGTCCTGGCTACCGAAGAAAGCCTCGGCGGTTTCATCCGTCAACACGATCGAATAAGGCTCTTTTAACGGATCCTTTCCTCCGTTCAGGATGCGCAGTGAAAACATATCAATGGCATCCTCGCCTATAAAAATCCCTTTCTTAAGGAATTTTTGGTTACCGGCTATCAGGGAACGGGTTCCCTCACCCCTGTCATAACTGGCCACTGCCTTGAAATCGGGAAATTTGGACCTTAGTTCGTCTCCAACGGGAAATGGGACCGCGTCCTGGGTACCCCTGGTACCATCAAAGGTTTGGTTCAGTTTCACCTCATAGAGCGTGTTGTAGTTCTTATGGTGCTTGTTGGCAGATACTTCATCGTTGATCCAGATACCGATCAGCATGGCTACGGCCATCCCCACGGCGAGGCCGCCAATGTTAATGGCGGAATACGATTTACTTTTGACCAGGTTACGAAAGGCGATTGTTAAATAGTTGCGGATCATGTCGGGACGGAAAGATGAAGGTTGGGGGAGTTCTCTATGTATTTGATGCTTTGTTTTACTACGAATTACGCGTTCCCGCCGCCAGAGCCGGGGATGGATGAGCAACAGCAGGTCCCACACGTACATGCGTCTTGCCTTGCCATAGCCGTCGCGCCGGCCGCGTTTGTGGAACAGTTCGTTGAGGTCACCTGCGAGTTCTTCGCGGAGATGAGGGGCCGTGATACGCTCCATCAGTGCGCGGGCCCAGCGGGGTGGGCGGTGCGGGTCGCTTCTATTTTGCTTTGTTTTCCCAGGGTTCATGCCATGCTTCCTCCAAAAGCTGTATGAGGGATATCCGCCCACAACTCGTTCCTGATCTTACGGGCTTCCTTCAAAACCTGTTCACCCGCCGTGGTCACAGTAAACAGCCTTTTACGACGCCCGCCCCGCTCTGCCGTGGCATCGCCAAACCGGGAATCGACAAACCCTTTTTCTTCCAGCCGCTGCATCGTCCGGTGGACGGCCCCGAGGCTCATGGGACGATCCAGCCGCTGGCTGAGTTCTTCCATAACAGCCACGCTGTATGCGTCGTCGTAGAGCAGCGCGATGGTCAGAAGCACTATTTCCTCAAATTCCCCTAGTTGAGAGCCTTTCATCGGTATACGGATTTTATCCTACTCATTTGTATAGCAAATAGGTTGCCAAGCCTTAAAATGGCAATTTTGCCCAGCATAGCGGGTTTTCAACGCGAGAAGCTGTCCGTAAGCGGACAATCGTCGTTCAATGGCGGACATCCAGGACTATCGGTCTTTGGGCCGAAATCGTTATCTTGGCTCCATAACGCTCATCTTCTTAAAAATGACTATGAACCGCGGTTTCACCGTTTTTTGTCTTCACTTTTTTCTATTAAATGCCCTTTCAGGCTGGTCCCAGGATCTGGAAAAATCAAAATATGACGCAAAGGAGCTGTTTCCGGCCACGTCCATTTTGCCTGCGGGCAATTCGTTCCGTCTGGCAACCGGCGAGCCAGGCCCAGCTTACTGGCAAAACCAGGCAGATTATCGAATTGACGTAAGCCTGGACGATAAAAACGAAATCATCGCAGGTATCGAAACCATTACTTACGCTAACAACAGCCCCAAAACACTTACATTATTATGGTTACAATTGGATCAGAATGTTTATAAAAAGCATTCGAAAGGGCTGGACAGCAAATTATTCCTGACCAACACCGGTGCCGATCCGGCTTTCGAAGGCGGGTTCACAATTTCGTCGGTGACCTTGAAAAGCATCAAAGGAGTTTCCAGACAGGCCGGCTTTACCATAAGCGATACGAGAATGAAGGTCCAGCTGACCGAGCCGCTGCTCCCGGGGCAAAGGATTTCATTTGAGATCAAATACAGCTACCAATTCCCGAGAAATTTCAGGAATGCCGATTTCAACGTGAACAGGACGGATATCCTGCCTACCAAAAACGGCGACATTTATTCCGTAGCACAATGGTACCCAAGGCTTTGCGTACTCGACGACATCAATGGGTGGAACACGTTGCCTTACCTGGGAAACGGGGAATTCTATCTGGAATATGGAAATTTTGAAGTTAACATCACCCTCCCCTCTGCCTACATTGTAGAGGCGTCGGGCGATCTCCTCAACCCTGAGGAAGTACTGACGCCCGTCCAATCGGAACGCTGGAAAAGAGCCAGGTCGTCCAACGAAAAAGTTTTGATCCGGACATCTGAGGAAGTAACCGACCCTGCCTCGCGCCCGTCCAAACCACACTGTACCTGGAAATTCAAATTAAACTCAGCAAGGGATTTCGCATGGACTGCGTCGAAATCGTTCATCTGGGAGGGAATTGGTATTGCGCTTCCCAGCGGAAGGAAAGTGCTCGGAAGCTCGCTCTACCCAGCCGAAGCCAAACTGCCCGAAAGCTGGGAAAGATCCAGTGAATACATCCGTTTCACCCTGCAATATTTCTCCCAGCAATGGTACGAATATCCTTATAACAAGGCTGTTAATGTAGCATCCAACCTGGACGGCATGGAATATCCCGGCCTCGTTTTCTGTTCGGCCAAGGACAAAGGGAATATGTATTGGGCGGTGGTCAACCATGAGCTCGGGCATACCTGGTTCCCGATGATTGTGGGAAGCAACGAAAGGAGATACGCCTGGATGGACGAGGGTTTGAATGCTTTCATGGACAATATGGCTACGAAGGATTTTAATGGAGGCGAATTTATCGGCTATCCCGAGATCGATATCCCGGTGCAAGGGCTTTTTGCGGATTCATTGGTCCCGATCATGACCAGGCCCGACGTGATCCCTGGCACGGAAGTGTACACCGTACAATACCAGAAAGTGGCCTACCTGCTCACGCTACTTAGGGAACATATTCTGGGAAAAGACCAATTCGATCCCGCGTTCCGCAAGTATATCCAGGACTGGGCCTACAAGCATCCTACTCCATGGGATTTTTTCAGAAGTATCGGGAGCTCGACGGGCGAGGACCTCGACTGGTTCTGGAAATCCATGTTTATTGAAAATGACAAGCTGGACCAAAGGCTATCGGGGGTTACCAATCCTCCGAAAGGACAGTCAGGCAAAGCGTTGATTGTTGTGGAGAACAGGGAGAAAGCAGCAATGCCTTTATCGGTTGAAGTCACTTTTGAAAACGGCGTCAAAGAAACCCACACCTTCCCGGTGGAGATTTGGCAGCAAGGTCCAGTTTACCAATTTGCCCCAGACGCCGTGGGCGCGGTTATCAAAGTGGTCATCAACCCCAAAGGAATATTTCCCGATATAGACAGCTCCAACAATATTTGGGATCGTAAATAACAAGCATCATTTCCCGACAAACCCAGGCCCTTTCACAAACCTGCCAGGTTTCGCATGGGTATGTTCCCCGTTTTTCAGGACGGGTATCCCATTGACAAAGACGTCGGAAACACCGGTGGCAAACTGCTGCGGCTTGTCGTAAGTAGCGTGGTCCTGCACTTTTTCAGGATCGAAAATGACCACGTCTGCGTAGTTGCCCACTTTCAGCTCACCACGTTTTTGGAGTTTCAGATTGGTTGCGGGCAGCTTGGCCAGCTTGTAGATGGCTTTTTCGAGCGGTATAATTTTGGCCTCCCTTACATAGTGCCCGATCACCCTCGCGAAGTTCCCATACGCTCTCGGATGTGGCTGCGATTTGAGGAAGACGCCCTCGGGACTATAACTTCCGGCATCCGAACCAAAACTGACCCATGGCAAAGCGATCTCTTTTTTCAGGTTACTTTCGGTCATGAAGAAATAAGCGACGTCGATACGGGTGCTATCCTGCACAATCAGGTCCATGGCGGTCTCTTCCGGAGAAGTACCTCTGAGCTGGGCCACCGCAGCCAGCGATTTCCCGGTAAACTTCTTGAGCGAATCCTGCCTAAAACCCAGCAGCAATACATTTTCAGGAGATCCGGCACCATAATACAGGTTTTCCCACTCCTTCGGGTTCGAGTTCATGACCCGCTTCATTTCAGAACGAATCTTCGGATTTTGCAGGCGTTGCCACAACTTGCCAAATCCGCCATCCTGTAAGGACGGAGGAAAAGCCGAAGTGAGCCCCGTGGCGCCGGCCAGGTAAGTGTACATATCAGCGGTAATCTGCAATCCCTCCGCCCTCGCCTTCTCGATCCGGCTGATGACGCCATCCATTTTGTGCCAGTTATCCTTGCCCACCGCCTTGATGTGATAGATCTCCGCCGGAATATGCGCCTCCCTGGCAATGGTAATCAGCTCATCCACAGCTTCATCCAGTTTATTACCTTCACTTCGGATATGCGAAATGTACATTCCCCCGTACTTTGACGCTTCCTTGCAGAGGGCAATGAGCTCGTTTGTATTTGCGAAAAAGTGAGGAGGATAAATGAGGGAGGAGCCCACCCCCATGGCACCCTCCTGCATAGCCTCCCTCACCAGGACCCGCATACTGTCCAGCTCGGCCGGCGTAGCTTGCCGGTTGTCTTCCCCAATCACATAAGTTCTTACGGTACCCGCCCCGATAAACGAGGCAATATTGCAGCTGACCCCTTTTTTTTCCAGGAAACGAAGGTATTCCCCCAATGTACTCCACGCTACTTTGTACTGAATATCTCCCTCTCCGGCCTGCCATTCCTGTTTCATCTTCTCACTTAGTGGTCCCGCGCTGGTTCCCTCGCCCATGACCTCTAAGGTAACTCCCTGGCGAATGTCGCTTTGGCTCCGGCCATCTTCTATCAACGATTCCCCGGCCCAGCTCAGCATATTGATAAAGCCAGGCGAGACGGCCATGCCTTTGGCATCAGTTTCATTTGCTGCGGTGGCTTCCCTGAGATCGCCAATAAAGGCAATGGTGTCGGCATTGATCGCAATATCGGCGGTATAAGGCTTTCGGCCACTGCCGTCATAAATAACCCCATTGCGAATGATAGAATCGTATTTTGCCTTTTTAGAGCAGGATAAAGCAATCGTGAGGATCAGCAGGGAGAAGAGCGAACATTTCATAGGAAGTCGTATTGGAAAGTGGAATATACAGAATTTCCAACGTGACGAATCGCTTACACGAAATTTGGTCGCTGAACTGGCCGCAGGCGCTATGCAAATTCAACTTCCCTGTTGGTAGTTCTGAACATGCGTTTGTAGTCACTGGGCGTGATCATGAGATTGCGCAGGAATATTCTCCGCATGGACACCAGGCTGACGAGTCCGGTCCTGGCCGCAATCTGTTCCATATTCAGGTCGCTTTCTTCCAGTAGTTTCCGGGCCATTTCCACACGGAGTTTTTCTACAAACTTCGCAGGAGTCAGGCCGGTCTCTTTTAAAAAAACCCGGGCAAAATTCCTCGGGCTCATGTTACTGTGCACCGCAAGCTGCTCCACGCTCAGGTCTTTGTCCAGGTTCGCGATCATCCACTCCTGGATCCGCGCGAACACACCGTTTTCCGTTTCCGGCTCCGGCAGCAAGTCGCCGAATTGCGATTGGTAGCCAGGACGTTTCAGATAGAGAACCAGGTGCCGGGCGACAGAGACGGCAATCTCACGTCCGTAATCTTCTTCCACCAATGCCAGGGAGAGGTCCGTCGCCGAGGATACGCCGCCCGAAGTATACACATTGCCGTCACGGATGAAAAGCTGTGAAGAATCGACATGGATGTCAGGGAAATCATGATGGAGCCTGGAGGCCCTTTTCCAATGGGTTGTTACGTTTCTATTCGTTAAAAGCCCGGCTTTGGCCAGGGCAAATGTGCCGACGCATATCGATCCGATCCGCCGGACTTTTGGATAAATCCCTGAAACCCATTGGTAAAAATCCGACTCCTCAATAGCTGGGTTCTCGAAATTGTAACCTGCAATAATCAGCGTATCAATGGGTTGCTTGATTTCGTCCCTTTTAACTGGTGTACTGATGGTGATTCCCGACCGGGTCACGACTTGTTCGGAGCGGTCTGCGGCTACAACCGTCACCCGGTAGGCATTTTCAATTCCTGTCTTTTCGTACACCGCTTTGGATGCCTGAAAAAACACATCTCCCGGACCTGCTATTTCCAGTAAGGGCAGGTCCGGGAATGCGACAATAACAACCAGTTTTGAATGCTCCGCTACTTCCATTCAGTTTGCTTTTATCGGGTCTTACCCGCAAGTTCGGAAACTAGTTCGGAAATACGGTTTGAAATACCCACTTCATTATCATACCACGCAACAACCTGCACAATCTTTCCGATACTTCTGGTCAGCGTACCGTCGACAATCGAAGAATGGGTATTGCCCAGGATATCGACCGACACGAATTGTTCTTCGGTATATTCCAGCACGCCATTCAGCTGGTTTACAGCATAGGATTTCAATACATCATTAATTTCCTGTGACGAAGCCTCTTTGAGCAGATTAAGTGAAAGATCCACGATGGAACCGTCCACGACAGGCACACGGTAGGAGAAGCCGTCCAGTTTGCCTTTCAGGTTAGGCAGTACGTCGCCGATTGCCTTTGCCGCACCGGTGGTAGTGGGTATGATGGATTGGCTCGCAGCCCTCGCCCTGCGCAGGTCACGGTGTGGAGCATCCTGCAATACCTGATCTGCCGTGAAAGCATGCACGGTACTCATATAACCCGATTCAATTCCAAATTCCTTATCCAGCACATGCAGAACCGGCGCAATAGCATTGGTCGTACAGGACGCCGTTGAATAAATATCGTCATCCGCGGTGATGATATCATTGTTGACACCACTGACGATGGTTTTGACACCACCCGTAGCCGGGGCCGTGATCAGCACTTTTTTGGCACCCGCATTGATATGCAGTTGTGCTTTGTCCCTTTCCGTAAAACGGCCTGTGGATTCAATGACGACATCAATTCCAAAATCTTTCCAGGGTAATTTCTCAGGAGCCTTTTCGCTGAGCAGGATAATATCCTTTCCATTGACGCGGATGTGGGTCCCGTCCTCAGAAACCTGGCCGGGAAAATGGCCGTGGGACGAATCGTATTTGAGCAAATGCGTCAGCGTTTTAATATCGGTTAAATCGTTGATTGCTACAATTTCAACATTTTCCTTATTCTGTAAGGCGCGCAAAGCCATGCGGCCTATTCTTCCGAAACCATTAATTGCAATTTTCATATCTGGGTAATTTAGGTACGTCCAGGCCTCACTTTTCCGGACCTGAATCAACATACAAATTTAACCAATTATGATTTTGGCATAAATGACAAATTTTATACAATTTCTGCCAAAGTAGTTCATCTACATATCAGGATAACGAGCTATACCGGGACGCCGGCTGCTACTACCGACCACGCTGCTAAATCCATCGGATCTTTCTGCGCCAGAGCTCCCCTTCCAGCGAAATGGAGGCGCGTGGGGGTCGGGGTTATTTTATCTCGAAAGTCGATATGGATAAGAAACACCGTGAGAAAGAGACTATGTAGCTTCACTTTCTTTCCATGTAAAGTGGTTTCTCATACCGGTCCCGCCTGGCCGCGCCCTACTACGAAAGTGGTCATCGTGTTGGTAATGCGATGCAAGTGCCTGCCAGGAAAGATTAATAATCAGGTAACCTCCCAATAACACAGGGTTTAAACAGAAGAGGCATCTTCGCGAAACATGCCTGAGCAAGATGCAAAGACGAGATCTTCTGAAAACGCTTGGAATAATGGTCGGCGGATGGCCTGCTCCAGAAGGGATTCAATACGCCAGCCCTTCGCCTAAACGGGTTTTGCGTATCGCCCACATTACCGACATCCATGTTCAGCCTCATTTGTGGGCGGCCAAGGGATTTGAAAAATGCCTGCATCATCTCCAAAATCTGGACATTAAACCTGATTTAATACTCAACACGGGCGATTCGGTGATGGGCTCCCACGGCAGTTCCAGAGAAAAGGCTTCCAAAGAATGGAGGCTTTACAATCGGGTCTTATCCTCCGAAAACAGTCTGCCCATGGTTTCCTGTATTGGCAATCATGACATTTGGTATCCGTCGTTGTCCGAAAACGGCTTCCAGGACGGTAAAAAATGGGCCATGGACGAAACAAAAATGGCAAAGCCTTATCACAGCTTTGACCTCAATGGATGGCATTTCATCCTGCTCGACAGCGTACACCCCCGGATTGGCGACACTGGTTACCTGGCCAGCCTGGATGAAGCGCAAATGCATTGGTTGGCGGAAGATCTGAAAAGTACGCCGGACCGCGTGCCGGTTATGATTGCTTCGCACATTCCCATTTTATCCGCCAGTGTATTTTTCGACGGCGACAATTTAAGGGACGGAAACTGGGTAGTTCCCGGCAGCTGGATGCACATGGATTCGGCGCAGCTCGTCAAACTTTTCCACAAACATCAAAATGTCAGACTCGCGGTCAGCGGGCACATTCATTTACAGGACCGTGTGGAATATAACCAGGTGACCTATTGCTGCAATGGTGCGGTTTGCGGTAACTACTGGATGGGAAAATATAAAGAAACCAGGCCCGGTTACGCCATTATCGACCTTTTCGACGACGGGTCCTTTTCCAACGAATATGTGGGTTATCGAAGCAATTAATGCCCGGGGCCCTCTATTTGAAACCGAAATCACGCAAATGCAACATTTTGGGCGTATTGGCGGCCAAGGTTACTTTTATCGTCTTTCCGGCATATTTCAGCGTTCGTGTCTGCGGCTCGGGCGAAATGATTGAAACCGAGGTCAGCTTCCCATTTTCCCAGGCTTCATCCACAGTCACATTTCCTCTGGCTTTCAGCCCCTTTACAGCGCCGGCGGGCCATACATCGGGCAAAGCGGGCAGGAGTTCGATGGCGCCGGTCTGGGATTGCAAAAGCATTTCGGCTACGCCGGCGGTAGAGCCCATGTTACCGTCCAGCTGGAACGGCGGATGCGCGCACAGCAGGTTGGAGTAAGATCCCCCGCCGTCGGCCATATTGGTACCCTGGTCGTTCACAGGCCTTAAAACACTTTTGAATAATTTGTGCGCACGGTTACCATCCTGCAAACGCGCCCAAAAATTCACTTTCCAAGCCAATGACCACCCCGTTCCATCGTCGCCGCGGGCATTGAGGCTTATTTTGGCGGCCTGTGCTTCGGCTGGTGTTTCACCTATCGAGATTTGCTTTCCGGGATGCAATGCAAAAAGGTGTGATACGTGCCGGTGATGGTTGGTCGAATCGTCCACATCTTCGCGCCATTCCTGTAATTGTTTCCACTTTCCGATTTGCAAAGGCAGGATCTTGTCGCGGGTCTTTGCCGCTTTTTCCGCAAAGTCTTTGTCCACGCCGAGCACTGCGGCCGCTTCCGCTGTATTGTTGAGGATATCCCACGCAATTTCGTGGTCCATGGTAGCACCGGTGGAAATGCCACCCTGCTCGGGCGAATACGACGGTGAGGATACCAGATGCCCTTTGCCATCGTCGGTCAGGTAGTCCATCCAGAAAAGGGCCGCTTCTTTCATTACCGGATAGGCCGTATTTTCCAGAAATGCTTGATCATGGGTAAATGCGTAATGCTCCCCTAAATGCTGTGACAGCCAGGCCGCCCCTCCCGGAAAGAACCCCCAGGGAAAATCCCAGCCCGGCGAAGTGTAGCCATAAGCATTGAGCATGGTATTCACAATCCAGCCCCTGGCATTGAAAAACTCCTTCGCTGCCAGCCTGCCCGGCTCAACAATGGATTGGGTAAAATCCATCAGTGGCAGGTGGCATTCCGACAGGTTGGTGACCTCCGCGGGCCAGTACAGCATTTGCACATTGATATTGGTATGGTAATCGTTGGCCCAGGGCGGATTGGTGCTATCGTTCCATTTGCCCTGTAGGCTCATGGGCATCGTACCCGGGCGGGTCGAAGAAATCATCAGGTAGCGGCCGTACTGGAAATACAATTCCTCCAAGCCATTGTCGGACCCGCCGGCCGCATACGCTTTTTGCCTCTCGTTTGTAGGCATATTTTGAGGCTGTCCTTTGCCTAGCCGCAGCGATACGCGATCAAAAAGGCCGTGATAGTCCTTCTGCTGCTCCGCATATAAGGCCTCGAAGCGTTTAGCAGCCGCTTTTCCCATGATGGCGCGGTTGGCTTTTTTATAATCATTGCCTTTGTAGGACGGAAACTGCATCACGTAATCCGTGGCAACCGTATGGACGAGCACCACCGACCTGGCGTTGGTCACTGTTAAAACCCCGTCTTTGAATGCCGTTTTGCCGTCCGTATCGATACGGTAAACTGTTTCAAATTCCTGGTGATTGTCTTTCAGACTTCCTCCGAAAGTGTATTGGTTTTTCGCAAACTGCTCATATTCCTTTTGATGGGGGGACACGAACCTTATCGCGTAGGTTTCCGGTGTGGACGATTGGAATCTGTAGACCATCACTTTCGATGGATAATTCCCCAGGAATGTTCTCTCAAAATGGCTGCTGCCTGCATCATAGCTAACCTTCCCCACCGCATCCGCAATATTCAATTCCCTTCGGTAGTTCCGGATATCGCCCTGGTGGGATATGCCTACGTAAAGGTCCCCCACTGTTTGCTGTGCCCCGAAGTCGCTGGAGGGCGTATTTTCCTTCTTTTCATGAATTACCCCGGTGAGTTCCTTATTGGCGAGCTCGTGGGCTTCTTTCAGCTTTCCGGCGGCGAGTAATTCGCGGACTTTCGGTAAATATTGGCTTGCTCCTTTTTTCAGCCCGAAGTTGTACGAGGCGTTGGCATTTTTACCCCCCGCCCAAAGGCTTCCCTCCGAAAATTGCAGCCGCTCCTCGTCGACGCCGCCGAAAAACATAGCCCCCACATACCCATTGCCGATGGGCAGCGCCTGGGTCATCCATTCCCTGGCAGGGCTGTCATACCACAACACCAGCGGGTGCGGGTTACGATTGGTTTGCGCTAAGGATTCGCGGTGAGAGATAATCAGGAAGAGTGCAAAAAGCAAGCTGGTCGGAAAGGGCCTCATGAATCAGTTTGAAAAATAACCATAAAAGTAAAGGCGCACTTCCAATAAAAAAAGAAGAGCCTGATATCAATAATCTAGCCCGATTTGTTCCGGTGCCGGGACCGCCTCTACCCGTATTCCAGGGATGGCCATTGCGTTTACCAGATCGCTATACCAGCAGAGGTCGTCATCAGCAAGAGGAATGTGTAATGCAGAAAGTTAAAACAGTCAGCGCAGCTAAGCACCAGGCTCTCATCCGTTATCTGCATACAAACAAGCGGACTGTACCTTTGATTGCTTTGATATTGAATTTTCAAAAGGATCAGAAACTGGCCTTACAATTCTTAAGATGCAAATTATTACCATCCTGGTGCCGCAACAGCCACAATTGCCCCCCAATAAAAAAGGAGAGTTCCTCCCCAATTTTTAGCGGGTGCCTTATGTATAAATTCTACCCGAAAAAGAATCTGAGAAATATTTGTATTTAATGGCTCTTAACTATTTTTGCCCATATCCGGAAGTCATCTGGAAGTCATTTCAAATACCGACTTACCTTACAATCCACCTTAAAAACAGAAACCGCTCAGGGCACCCGTCAGCATGAACTGTCGGCACCTGTTGATTCCGCTATTGTTATATGCGGCCCAAGGAACTGAATTGGAAGGTATGAAAGAAGTCTTGATTGTTGATGACCATTACATTGTTCGCGCTGCCCTGGCAGCGATTATCGAAGGCATGCCCTATCATGCTTCTGTCAATGAGGCTATCTCAGGCAGTGAGATGTTTTACAAACTCTCGGAACATGCGGCGGACCTTGTGATCGTGGATATTGCAAGGTTGGAAGAAGCTGGCTTCAATGTCATTGAACGGATCAGAAAATTATTTCCCCGGGTAAAGATCCTCGTCTTTTCATCCATCAATGAAAATATCTACGCCGTATTTTATTTAAAAGCCGGGGCAAACGGCTTCCTGTCGAAGAACGCAGAAAAAAAGGAAATCGAACATGCGATTACTTCTGTTCTCGAAATCGGAAATTACCTGAGCGCATCCATCAGAAACCAGATGATTGCCAATCTGAACGACCCCAGAAGAAATACCAACAACCCGATCATGGACTTGTCTGCCAGGGAGCTTGAAGTGATGGATATGCTGATAGCAGGTTTTTGGATTAAAGAGGTCGCGTTCAGATTGCACGTCAGCGAAAGCTCTGTAAGCACTTACAAATCAAGAATCTTCGGTAAACTGGGTGTTTCCAATATCATTGAGCTGCATCAAAAAGTGGCGCTTTTCAAAAAAGCGGCGGACCGTACCTGCGACGTTTAACGCGGTAAAGCAACAACCTCTTACATGAACAATCCGCATTGGGCCGGCCAAGTACGGGTCATCACTTTGCGCTTTTCTTCGCCCTTTCCGCCCGTTTGATGATGTGGCTATTGTCGGCGGGCATCCGCTGCACCAGTGCAGGGGGCATTTCGCCCAGGTTTTTTTCGTATGCTTTCCAGGCCGCAAGCAATTCCCTCACTTTTTCAGGATTGGTTTTTACCAGGTTGTTCTTTTCGCCCACATCGGCCCTGAGGTTAAAAAGAAGCGTATCAGTAGCAGGCACTACGACGGCCTCGCCTGCCTTAACCTCTGCCTGCGGTAAACGGAGTTTCCAGTCACCTTTCCGGAAAGCTTCGATGATGCCATTGGAATAATAGGCGAATTCGGTCCCTTTCCGCTTTCCGGTACCAAACAGAACCGCACTGATATCCTCCCCGTCCAGCGGCTTTTTGGTTTGCGTTTTCTGGCTGCCGGTCAGGTTCACAATGGTTGGGTAAAGATCAAGCTGCGTGGCCAGGTCGTCGTAAACGCTTCCGGGCTTGATTTTACCGGGCCAGTAAGCCACCGCCGGAACGCGCTGCCCACCCTCGAAAGTAGTGCCCTTTCCCTGCCGCAATGGCCCGGCCGAACCGCCTTCTACATCAAAGATCAGCCAGGGGCCGTTATCGCTGGTGAAAACGACCAGGGTATTGTCTTCCAACCCGTTACTCTTCAGGGATTTTACGATTTCGCCCACGCTCCAGTCGATCTCCTCGATCACATCCCCGTAAAGCCCCCTTTTTGACTTTCCTTCGAATCCGGGCGAAGCGTACAAGGGCACGTGCGGCATATTGTGCGTCACATACAAGAAAAACGGCCTGTTTTTGTTCTGTCCGATAAACCGCGTCGCTTCGTTGGTGTAAGTTCTGGTGATGTATTTCTGGTTTACCTTTATGCTATCCACATCATTCCCGCGCAGGTAAACCACACCCTGCATATCGTTGCTGTAGGGAATGCCATAATATTCGTCAAAACCGTTTTGCAGCGGCAAAAATTGCCTGTGATGTCCCAGATGCCATTTCCCAAAGATTGCGGTCCTGTAGCCATTGCCCTTCAGTGTTTCTGCAATGGTAACTTCCTCAGATGGGATCCCGGTAAAGCTTTCTGGGAAAAACACGTGCTCGATCCCCAGTCTCTTGGGATAACGGCCGGTGATCAGCGCAGCCCGGGTAGGGCTGCACACCGGTGACGTTGAGTAAAAAGATATCATTTTCAGACCATTAGCGGCCAGCTTGTCAATGTTTGGCGTGCGGATGTCTGTCGCACCGAATGCGCCTATATCGCCATAACCGAGGTCGTCGGCCAGAATAACCACGATGTTGGGCTTACTTTTTTGCTGCGCCTGGCCGGTTGCGGTAACTAGGCAAAGGATGTACAGGAATGTAAGTTTTGTCTTCACGCTCATTTCGATTTATATAGTTTAAGGTCGGCATTTGTCCCATGATCAAATGCTTATGCCGATCATTTGCTCTCTGCGACTTCCAGATAGTATGGGCCTGTCACGCCGTCGCGGCCTTCAAACCAGGATTCGACCTGGTAATCGCCTTTTTTAAGGAATATTTGATTGAGATCAACAGAGCTCTTCTCATTTTTTGAAACGACACTTCTCTGTACGTTTCCGACGCGCACCAAGGCACGTGTGCCAGGCGGCAAAGGCTTGGTGTGGATCGCCTTAAAGTCATAAAAGCCATCTTTAGAGACAGAAATATTCCAATAGCCCGTCGCTTTGTCCGAAAGCCAGTTGTTCATTGCGGTGCCTCCCATATCCTGGCGTGTGAGGATTGAAACCGGCTCTTGAGGTGACCCTACGATCATCCGCCTCGGACTCAGGTTTGGACTGGCCGAAATAGCGGCAAAAACGCTGTCCATCCCCTTTTTAAGGTCTTTTGCAATTTCAGGCGCGCTGTCTACCAGGTTCGACTTTTCGTAAGGGTCCTTATCAAGATCAAACAGGCCGAATGAATGGAAATCACCTTCCCGGGCATTAACGGCTGTCAGCTTGTACCTGCCTTTGTAAAAAGCTGCATTCCGGTAAGGCTCGGGCCAGCCGCGGTTCCAGGAATTGTATAAAATCCGCTCTTTGGGATCCGTCTTCCCCTGCAGAATACGCAACGCCGGTAGCCCGTCGGTTTCAACGTTTTTGGGCAATGTGATTTTGACCGCTTCCAATAGCGTTGGTAACAGGTCCACGTGCGCAAGCAATGCATGCACTTCTTTGTCAGCCTGAAAAAGTCCGGCCCCTGAAATCAGGAACGGCACCCTGGTCCCTCCCTCGTAAACCGTCCCTTTTAATCCGCGAAAACCAGTGTTGAAGCGCAATTGCTGGTTTCCGTTGTCGGTCAGGAAGATCACGATGGTATTTTCATCCAATTTCTGGTTCTTTAATTCCTGCAGGATCCTGCCCACATTGTCGTCAATGTGGGTGGCCATGCCGTACACTTTTCGCGCATCTTCCTTGTCCCGGTCGGTCATGGCCGACCAGGGCTGATCTCTCCGTCTGTCAAAATCTGAGTCGAACTGCACGTCCCGGTACATATCCTCGTATTTCCGGGGCAGCTGCAGCGGGGTGTGCGGGGCATTATAGGATATGTAAAGAAAAAAAGGCGCGCTTTTGTTTTCCTTCAAAAACCGCAGGGCATAATCGGTAAAAACGTCGGTACAATAACCCTTGCTTTCCACTTTGCGGTTATTTTCGATCAAAACAGGATTGAAGTAACAACTGTCGGTCCTCACAAAATTCTCGATCAGGTCGCCCGGCTGTCCTACCCCGCCGCCGCCATGCACGAGGCTATACTGAAAACCCTGGTCCGAGGGCCGGAAAGGATAATTATCGCCGAGATGCCATTTACCTACAATCCCGGTTTTATAGCCATTCTTACCAAGGATTTCCGCCAGAGTGATTTCCTCGGAGGCCATGATCGCCCCTGCATTATAGGTATCGTGAACACCTGTGCGCTGGTGGTAACGCCCGGTGAGGAGGCTGGCACGTGTCGGCGCGCATACGGGAGCATTATGGTAATTGGTCAGCCTCGTAGAACGGGCCGCGAGCTGGTCGATGTTCGGTGTTTTTACATACGGATTGCCCGTGAACCCAAAGTCACCATAACCCTGGTCGTCGGTCATGATCAGCACGATATTGGGGCGCGCCGTTTTCTGGGCATTGACACCCTCTTTGCCCGATATGGAAAGTAACAGGATCAGTAAATATTTCTTCATCGTGTAAGATAAGCGGCATAAATTTAATTAAACTATTTATCCTACCAATTTAATGGATTAATATTTTAGAATATTCCCTGTCGGGGTCCCTTCCGTTTTCATGGAAAGCAAATACAGTTGAAGCTTGCATCTCGCAGGTTTTACCGGACAGCCGGAACCCTGGCTTCGGCAGAATCAATCATAGGAATGCTGCGCCGCTCATTGATATTCTGCGTCATATTTGCAATGTGATGGCCAGTTAATGCTCGGGTAAGCGGGACCTCGAAGCCCACTTGTTCGGCAGGGTACGGGATGATGCTAAAATTCCCCTGAAGCAATTTGGTCGCCTCCTGCAAAAAATGATTGGCATGCCCCGTAAAAGGCGCATTCAGAGCACCAATCAACGGAGCAACCAGTTGACCTTTGCTTGTGGGGATTTTAGGTAACTGTGCACTGTTCTTTAATAACAGAACTTTAATCCTGTCCCGCTCAATTAACTGATGGCTGATCAGATAGTTTACGATATCCAGAGCGGTTGCCAATCCATAATTCTCAAAATTTCCGCCATCGGCAAATTGCTGTGGGCTTTCTCCAATGGTCGACACCGCGCTCACAAAAGGAAAAAGCTCCGACAGATGCACCGCGTCGCGATATCGGATATCCTTTTTCGCGATATCTACATCAAAAACGGGATCCTGCATAGGCAGAATAACATTTGAAAAAAAACTCGTGTCACTTACACAAAATGGTGAGAGAATGGTCCGCTGTCCTGAATTTACTTCAAAGGAGTTGACGAGGTGAATGGGTAATCTATCCAGCTTTCCGGCGAAGAAAGTCTTAAACCCGTCCGGAGCAGATGTTCCGGTTGAAAAAGTATAGTCCCAATAGTTATGAAACCATTTTTTTTGATCGTCATTTTTGCTTTTATCCGCAAGCGCTTGTTGCATAGCGACTTCGTACTCCATCCTGAGCCGCACGTTCCGGTCGTAAAAGCCCGTGGGAGGAATTGTATCCAACAGCCACTTCTTGGGTACCGTGAGGATCTTCCCAAAAAGTGCTTCAATCGGGTCGACTAACAACAGCCCGTACCCGCCGCTCGTGTTATAATTTCTTTGATAGATTCTCCGGAGGATATTTTGTCGGCCGTCCGGTTTGGCTTCCCGCGCTTTGATGTAGTGATAAATACCTCCCGAGCTACCCGAAATGGTGCTGTAGCATAATGTATGGTCCCAAAAGTTCGGATAAAGGGAATCTATCTTTGTTAACACAGATGAGGTAAAAAACCCTGCCCGGCTACCGCCGCCCATTCCACACACAATATAAACGGGAGCCCCTTTTTGGCGACTGTCGATTTGTCTGATCCGCTCCGCAAGCGCACTCTCAAGGGTAAAATCATTGTATGACGGCGATTTTTCGTTAACCTGTACCGGTAGCAACGCAACTCTAAACTGGTTGTCAGGTGTGAGGACAGGGGCTATTAAAAATATCAAAAGCGCGGTCATGGAAATGGCCTTGTTTTTCCATCCGCCCATTTGAAAACGGTTTCGGAAATAATCGAGATAGATGACAATCAAACTAAAACAGGAGAACAGGACATATAGCGTATTCGTCTCTGTAAGCGACGGGATCAAATAGTAATATAAATTCCAGAGACCGATCAGGAAAAACAGGGACTGGTACACGATCTTATTTTCTTTTTTATGAGCTGTGTCCGTATAAATCAGAAATAGTTCTTCTACTTCTTCCTTACTTTTCTCGGATTCATCTGTAAAAAAGAGGAACCGAAATACCATTCCGCTGCTGATAAACAAGAATACACTGACGACCACGTCAGATTTGATAGCCTCTATCCCGGTCAGAAAAGCGACAAAGGCAATGCATATCAGCTCAACCAGAAGAATGGACGCAATGGTGCGAAGGTATCGTTTGTCCGATTTAATCTTCTTCCTCCGGTTTTCTGCCGATTGATGGGTTTGTTTCGGCCGTACCATTGATATCAGAAACTCAATGGCGGAGAATACGACAATGATCAAAAGATTAATAACCAGGAAATGCCAGGGTTTGGTTAAAGTCTTCGGATAACCGTGCAAAAGAAATGCATTGGCGAGAATGTAAAACGGGAGTATCGCAAAGAGTGACAAGATCTTCGAACGGGTGTAAAACGCCACAACATCTTTCTTTAACTCATGTACCCGTATTTCCGAAAACAAAAAGAACGGAATGATCCATACGCAAAGCGTGAGCGTGAATGCACAGGCAAAAAGAGATAAAATGGAAAGGTATTTTTCAAGCCAGGAAAAATCAGTCAGGTTGCTCATGTAACTCTCTATGGTGTCCTCGCCAACGTCCTGTTTGAAAAGCAGGTACCAAAGCAGCGTTATCATCAGCAAGCTGTACCAGTTATGCCGTACGACTGTCCAGAAAGCGGTGAACAACCTCTGCCTCGAGACGACAGGCAGAGCAAAAACTCCCTGAAGAAACCCAATGATCTTGTGATAACACCTGGAAATAATTCCTGCCTTCCCGATCAGATACACGGCAAAAGAGATGAGCAGGATCAGCAGTAATGGGGGAATCGTGGCTAGGATACGCATCATTTAAATAGTTAAGAGGAGGTTGATTGATTTTACTGGCAACTGGAAAACAAATGCTTCTATCCAAACAATGGAAAAATATCCGCCACGGCTGCCGCCGCCCCTACTTTTCTGCCGCGTGAAGCAGAATCGTATACAACCAGAACAGCATCGCCATCCCCGCCAAACTCCGCCGGCAATAAACACATCCCCTCTGCATGATCCTCACCTTGTCCAAATGGGATATCCCGCACTTTGACCAGCACCGGATGGTCATTTGCGGAATCGAAGCCTCCTATCCAACGGAAAATGGAAACCGGTCCATCGAGATCCATGGTTGGACCTGCCAAAACGAAAATATCCTGGCCCCGAATGAATAAATCCCTGATTCCCAGGCCACCCAAATGTAGGATATGTTTTTTCAGATCTGCAATATGCAGGACAGTCCGCCCGTCCTCCTCGTGCTCACCCACTTTCAACTCAATGATAAAGGCCCATCCGCGCAATACCGGTCCTCTCAAACCCAGAAAAACCCGATCGCCTCTCACAGCCATCCCTTCGATATCAAAGCCATTGTCCTTGCTCGGAATATCCAGGAACGGTGCAAGATGCTCGTCGCCATTGAGTGCCTCATCGCATAATCTGACCAAATCACCATCGACTTTTACCCTTACTTTCTCTTTTTCATGATCGACAAATTTCAACTTACCACCCCTTAATTTTTCGGTCAGTTCGTTGCCAATGCTGTTACCCGGTAATTGAGCTGCTGTAAGTGTTCCGGACGTTGGCTCCAATTCATTGCCTGAAATGGGTATCCGGGCAAGCAGAAACCGATTACCTTCCCGTTTCACTTGATGTAACTTTTTAAGCCGGTCGTGCTTGCTTTCCTGATCAAAAGGATCCGACTTGGCGCGTTTCAGGCTGTGCGAGCCTACCAACCAGAGATAACCTCCGTCACAATCCAGCCCTTCCAGGTCAACCTCTTCAATATCATTCGGGGGAGACGGGACCGGAAGGTTCAAAAATTTCGCCAAAGGAAATTGTTCATGATCACCGAACAGGTAGCCATCCGGGTCTTTGCGTTTTAGCGTCAGACGCTCCAGACTGACGGTTTCATCATTGGCAACCCAGAGGCAGTCTCCTACCAGCACAGAAACGGATAAGCCGTCCCGAAGCTGTTTCTTTGGAGTGATTGATTGCTTGGCGGGATCAAATTCAAGGATCGCAAATTGGGGGCTGATCATAGCTTTTCGGGTTGGATTAAAGTCGGAGGACGGCGTAGCACTGATGTATTTGTGCTAAAATAGAAGGAAAGGAAGTAAATAATGAGCCGGTAAATAATTGTCTTACAAAGCTTTGACGTTCGGACGTATACGTCCTGGCACAAGGAACCACCGGTCCGTGGGACCTGCACGCCGCTGTCGGTAAAAATTAGGCGGAGATTGGCAAAAAAAGTGAAAAGACAGGGGCTGTACAATCTGGTGCAAACAGACCTAAACACAGCCAGCCCGTCCTTCTAATATGGCAAAAGCCAATGATCAGAATATCTTCCCGGTGACCGGCGGTTTCAGTGAGCAGGCAGTGAGTTTTTGCTCTCTGCAATGCCATGCATGAAATCCTTGTAAAAAGTCTGGCAGGTCACAAAACGGCCCTGCCCTTTTTTTAATCCGGTGATCAGTTGGTCCAATTTCTCCGTCAGTTGGTCGCCGTCGGGGCTCTTGAGATACCCCGGCAACGGGTAGGCGGCCAGATCGGCAAACTCCCAAGGATGAAAGTAAAGCATGAGGTTTTTCCGCTTTTTGAGTGTCAGCCTGCATAATGCGAGGTACCAGCTGAGCGGAAGGTTCTTGAACGACAGCCAGAAAAGCGGGAACCTGAGCCAGGGTGTCGTGGAACACGGTATTTCGACGAGGCTGTCGATGATTTCTGGCAACGGGTTTCTGTTCAGCAGGTTATACCTGCCAGGTAGCCAGGTTGGGTTAATGGATGAGTCATAATGATAACCCCATTTGGCCAGTGCATGCACGTCAAACGGTTTGAGCCGCGGCATACGGAAGCCAGTTACTTCTTTGCCTGTAATAGCCTCCAGGATTCTTTTCGAATGCACCATATCTGATTCCCGGAATTCGTGCGTGTGCGCATGGTAGAGCGCGTGCGACGCGATCTCGTGCTTTTGGGCCAGATGGCGTATCAGTTTAGGATTTTTGTCTGCAAAATTACCGGTTGTAAAAAAAGTGGCACGGATCTGATGCGCATCCAAGACGGCCAGCAGGCGTTCCATGCCGGTGAGTGTTACCTGAATCTGGTCCCTTTCGGGTACCGGTTGTCCATATTCTTCTGGAATATCAAACTCCTCCAGGTCGAAGGTCAGCATTATGAAAGATCGGTCCATTGTCTGTTCATGATTGTGATTTTTGCAAAATTGACTGCCTCTCTGAAAAGTACCTTGATGCTGAAATCGGTGAAAACAATGGACGATTTGGCACAAACGTCGACTTTTTCAATGCCAATTCCTTTTCTTAGCAGCTTACGCATTAATTCCACCTCAAAGACAAAGGTATTGGTCCTCGTCTGCAGGATCTCCGGCAATATCTCCCTTCTCAGTCCTTTGATCCCGGCCTGGGTATCCGTTATACGCTTGCTCAAAATGACCCGGTTCATGATCTGAAGACATTTGGAAAACAGCTTTCTCTTCCAGGGTAGCTTTTTGAAGTATTCGGCATTCCGGTTTCCGTATACAAACCAGCATCGCGGATTATTCTGAAACAAAGTTACCATTTCCACGACGGGGTCTGTGCCAAAAGGAAAATCAATGTCGGTATAGATAATGATCTCCCCGGTGGACCTGAGCGTTCCTTTCCGGATTGCGGAGCCTTTACCTTCATTCACGGGGTTATCCAGAAACAGCACACCCGGCATGGTCAGCAGCGCGGCCACCTGCTCGGGATCCAGGCGCGTAGAACCGTCGTTGGAGATAATATACTGAATAACGACATCCGGCAGCTTTTCATGAAGTTCACAGATACACGTTTGTAATATTTCGCACCAACCCGGCGAAGGGTTGTAGCAGGGCAGCACAATGCTGATACCCGGCAATTGACTTTCGTTCTTAGTTTTCATGATGAAGGAGTAATTGAATCTGAAGCACTGACCAGACCAGCAGGCAGGGAATCACTTTAATCAGATAGGGCTGAAAAAAATGCTTTCGCCAGGAAAGCGGGTAGAGATCCGTCGGGGCAAGCACGCAGAAAACAAATACGCAAATGATCAGGACGGTCGACCAGGGACGCAGCCTGTCCCGGTTGATCAGGTGAAACAGCACCACGCCCGGAATCGCGATCACATAAGTGGGGGACTCTGCTGCGTGGTTGAACAAAATCACCCACAAAAACAGGTAAGCCAGTATCAAGACCCGCTGCTTTCCGTCGGAATAAGCCTTTTTGACAAGACTGACAACCAAAGTCAGCCCCAACAGGGCCAACCCAGCGAGCTGTATCCTGGTAACACCTTCGGGAGTGAAGTAAGGGAACCAGATTTTCAGCAATCCCATGACGGAAAATCCATAGTTGACCTGGTGGTCCTGTACCAGTACCGCAAGCCAGTCTTTATAGATCTGGACAAAATAGGCGGGGCCCGTCACCGGTAGCGGGAGCAAGGCGAGAACCACTGCCCAAAGGACCGAAAAAAGAATATACTGTCCCTTTCGGGGATAAAACAGAAAAAGTCCGGCGAAAATGAGGCCATATCCCTTGATGCAAAATGCGAGAACCGGAAATAACGCCGCCCACCTGGGCCTGTCCTTTTCGAGAAACGAAAAAGTGAACAACCCGAACGCCGCGATGAGTGGATTGGTTTGCTGGCTGTGGAGCGAAGTAACCAGCTCAAGCAAGATAAACCACCAGAAGAAAACTTTCTGATCTGCTTTCAGGGGCATGGAACTGATGGCAAAAAAAAGTACCAGCGCACAGAAAACCGCCCAGCAAACCATGCTGACACCAACCGGCAGTACTGCAAAAGGAGTAAAAAAAATACAAAACGTGGGGTTGTAGAGAAACAGGTCCCAGTATTCGGAGGGGTACTCCAGATGGAGGTTCTTCTGTTCGAGCAGATGCCACAATGCCGCCCTGAAAATCCTGAAATTGTTGTAGCGGTCGGGCCCGCCCCTGTAATGCTGGAGGGCAATGACAATGCTGAGCAAAGCGTACACAGCAAGTATCATTTTTTCCTGAGAAAAAAATCGAAAAAGGGACTTCATTTATTCTTTGTTGTTAGGGGGTTTTGTCCAAAGATAAATACTGCCCGATTTACGAAATAGTGTCTGACCAAAACTTCGCATATTTTAATTTTTTCCTAATATTATATTAATTCCAAATAGTATTTATCCCCCTGTCTCTCAGTCAGTCCGTTGCATCCGGCTGCTTCCCGACAATCTCATTCCTGAAATGCTTACCCCAGCTCCGCAATTCGAACAAAAGATTTTTCATCGACTGGCCCAGCGGCGTTAGGTCGTATTCCACCGTAACAGGCATGCTATCGTAGAGCGTGCGCGTGATGATCTTGTTTTCTTCCAGCGCCTTTAATTCCTGCGACAACATTTTAGGCGATATATCCGAGATATCCCTTTGAATTTCGCCAAATCGCTTCTTGCCATAAGTAAGGGAAATGATGATCGGGATACGCCATTTGCCCTGGACCACTTCCAATGCGTCTCTTGCAGCCATCAATTCGTACTGGCAGACCGGTTCTTTGCTTTCCATATCTTTTTTTAAAGAAGTTTCCTTACCCAAAGGTAACTACTTACCAATAGGTAACAACTATCTTTTGGTAACTAATTGCGCCTAATTTTGTGCCTCTAACCAACAATCCAGAACACATCATGAAAAAACCATTTTTGATTTTTGCCCTCCTTTTTACTACGGCCTGCTTCGGGCAATCGCACCGGCCACGTACTTTCCTGTTTGTGCATGGTGCCTGGGATGGCGGCTGGGACTATGCCAGAGTAGATTCTATTTTAAGTGCCCAGGGCGACCAGGTTTACCGACCTACCCTCACCGGGCTGGGAGAACGGGTGCATTTGTCTCATCCAGATATCAACCTCACCACCTACATCACGGATATCGTAAACGTAATCCTATTTGAAAATCTGCATAACGTCGTCCTGGTGGGCCATAGCTATGGCGGCATGGTCATTTCCGGTGTGGCAGAGCAGATACCCGGCCGGATCGGCAACCTCATTTATCTGGACGCCATGGTGCCCAACGACGGCGAAAGCGCCCAGGCGGTTTGCGGCGATATCTGGGATGTACTGATGAAACCCAAAATCAGGGACGGTCTGGTGGAGTACCCGTTCGGCACCGCAAAATCAACGCCGCCCACCGATGTGGCGCAACCTCTGAAAACCTTTACCGAGCCACTCAGGATCAGTAACCCGTTGGTCAAAAAAATCCCGACCGCTTTTATTCTCATGACCAAAAACGGCAAGAGCGACAGCGGTACCGACAAAATGGGAGTCGCCAGGGCAAGGGTAAGAAACTGGAAAATTTACACCTTGGAAGGCGGCCATTATTCCATGCGCGAGCAGCCTGAGAATCTGGTGAAGAAATTGGAGTTAGTTTTGCATGATGCGACGGGCAAATGAGCACACGGCCCAGCTGCATGGAAACCATCCGTATTCAATTGAGCAATGAACTGGATTACAAGGGAGAAACCAAAGATAGACCGCATCGCCTGCCCCTGGCTGATTAAACGCTTCATCGATCCGGACGCACAGATCTTCTATGTCCCTTTTGAGCAGGTCAGGCAAAAGGCACTGGAACTAAACGCGACGCCTTTCGACATACCTGATGTGGAATTTACGCACTACGAGGACAGATGTACCTTCGATTATTTTCTTGAAAAATATGATTTACGGGACCCGGCCTTAAAAGATATGGCGGTTATTATCCGCGGCGCTGATACGGACAATCATTCGCTGGCCGGCCAGTCGGCAGGCCTGTGGGCTATCTCGGCTGGTCTTGCATACAACCTGACGGACGATCAGCAGCTCCTGGAAACGGGGTTGCTGATATACGATGGGTTGTACAGCTGGGCCAAACATTTGCAGACGCAAAAGCACACGCAGAGCCCGGCTGAAAAGCTTCTCTTGCAGGTTTTCAACAATTACCTGGACAAAAAGCAAACCGGGCAAGCCAAGATGCCAAAATGGGCAAAGGAATTGAAAGAGATAATCCAGGACCAGATTGATACCAACCTGAGCCTGAGCCTCAAGGAAATCGCGGAAGGATTGCAGATACATCCCAGCTACGTGTCCAGGGAGTTTTCCAAGTATTTCAGCAACCTGTCCTTCGGGGAATACATCCGCAAATTGAGAATAGAAAAGGCCATTGATCTGCTATCCAATCCTGAGCAATCCCTGTCTGAAATTGCCTACCTGACCGGTTTTTCGGATCAGAGCCACTTCAACCGGATTTTCAAGGCACATACGGGTCAAAATCCCTCCGATTACAGGAAAAATTTGCTCAAAAAGTAAAGCTGATACAAATAATCATTTTCATTCTATTTTTGGGATGCCTTGCCAGCTAATATTGTAACGCCTATCGCAAGTACTCAATTTATGTTATGAAAAAATACCACCTGTTTTTGTTAGCTTTCATTTTACCCCTTACCACACTAGGTCAAAAACAAGTCAATAAGCAAAGCGGTGCCTGGCTGGGATACTTTAACCAAACCAGGTTTTCCGATAAATGGGGCGTATGGCTGGACCTGCACGCACGGAGAACGGACTTTCTGGACCGATGGTCCACCCAGATCATCAGGCCGGGTGTTACCTACTATTGGAACGAACGCGTTCGTCTCACGGCAGGCTATGCATTTGCAAGAAGCTTTCCTGCACCCGGCCTGCACACGGTAAGGCCCGAAAACAGGTTATGGCAACAAGTGCTTTGGACAAGCCAGCAAAAACGGCTCCAGACGCAGCAATGGATCAGGGTTGAAGAACGATTTAACCGGAAAATTGCCAATGACCAGCTTCAGGACGGTTACAATTTCAATTTTCGCTTCCGATACCTTCTAAACCTGATGGTGCCGCTGAACCGTGATTTCATCGAGCCCAATACGTTATTTTTCGCATTTAACGACGAAATCCATATCAACGCAGGCAAGGAAATCACCTATAACGTTTTTGATCAGAACCGGCTTTTTGTCGGACTCGGATACCAATTCACAAAAGAGCTGAATGTCCAGGTGGGCTATATGAACCAGTTTCAGCAACTGCCTTCCGGTAACCATTTTAACAGCAATAATATCCTGCGCGTTTTTGTATTTCATAACCTGGACATCCGCTCCAAGAAGTAGGCGGCGGTTCAGGCTGTTCCTATGATCGGTACCCTGTGGGATTTGTGTGGCCTATGCCGGACCTTCCGTCTGGCATAATTTTGGCATTCGTGCGGTCGTACTTATCGCCTATCTTTCAATATGGATCAAAAGGAAATATATCTGGTGGATGACTCGGCCGACCAACGGCTTCTGGTCAGAACTATTTTTAGGCAGTTCCTGCCCGATTACCATGTGAGGTCCTTTCAGGGAGGCAGCGAACTTTATCAGTTCCTGATTCTCCAGTCATCGCCTGAGTTCAGCGGCAACAGGCCTGCCCTGATCATGATGGACCTCAAAATGCCCGCGATAGATGGTTTGGAATTACTGAAGCTGATCAGGAAAACCCCGGATAATCATGTCACAAAATGGAGTACCCTTCCTGTACTGATCCTTACCCACAGTTCGGCGCCGGCGGATATCGAACAATGCTATGAAGCCGGCGCCAACTCCTTCATCATCAAGCCAGTGGAATCGGATGCTTTGCGGGAACTGCTCGAAACCATCTGCCGCTACTGGATCGATTATAACAGGTTGGTCGACCACTCTGCCATGGCAGGCACCGGAACGGACTTTCAGTCGGACTCATAGTTTCAGCCCAATAAGACGTCGGACGTTCGGTAGTTACCGTGTATCTCTTCGACGCAAACACCCCTATGACTGGGTTGGAAGTGTCATCAAACACCTGCATTGAATTTAGGCATAAGGCTATCCAATGCAGATACTACTTCCTCGGCAATAGGATAGGGTATGTGTTCATCGTACAATCGCCCATCGACATGTCTGATGATACTGTTACGGCTTTTCAAATGAGCAGGCACCGAGAAGGGTAAAATCCTGTGAGCCGATTTCCAGGGCGTATGCTGTGGATTTGTTTGCGCATATACCACCACCACAGGCGTTTGCATGGCTGCGGCAATATGGATCGTCGCCGTATTGACCGAGACGACACAACACGCTTTGTCAATCAGGGCGGCGAACTCACCGACCGAAAACATTCCCGCGACAGAAACCGCATGCGCTCCGATCCCCCGGGCAATTGTTTCCGCCAGTTCTCTTTCTGGCTCAGATCCGGTGACCAGTATATCCATTTGGTATTTTTCTGCAACCAGCCTGCCGGCCCTGATCCAATAATCTACGGGATACTCTCTTTTCGCCTCCGAGACGCCGGGATGAAAAATAATGCGGGGCCGGCCGGTATCTGTCACGAAGGCCGAAAGTTTCTGTTGGCATGACGCCCGTTCGGCAACGCCAATATGAAGTAACAGACGGTCGTCCATGACGTTTGCCCCGAGATGGCCAACAAGGTCCAGATCACGCCGAACTTGGTGCAATATACGTTCGTAAGGCTCGGAGTCGGGTATCCAATCGGTGAGCAGTTGATAGGGGTTTTCCCGCGCATAGGCCACCCGCACGGGAATCCCCGCCAGGTATGCGAGCATGGCCGCAGGAAGTGAGCTCTGGCTGTAAACGGTAAAAATAACCGCCGCATCGAATTTTCGGTCCTTAATTTCATCCACCAGCGACAGCAAAGCCTCCTTGTCAGATCCCACACTCTGAACCCATGGCGCATTGAACGGAACCGTATCGTCGATTTGATCGAGATAAGGCGCGACCAGTGAGCCTGCCTTGGAAGTGAGCAGGGTAATACGGCTTCCAAACGATTCCTTGATAGCGCGGATGGCTGGAGATGCCATGATCACATCCCCCATATTGTCTGCCCGTACGCATAACACATTTTTAAAAGGCTGGTCAGGCATCGGCGATTACGGTCTTAGTGGTTATATAATCTGCTGCGTCCCGAAAATCGCGTGTTGTATATTCCGGTTCACGGTGCAGGCCCTTCACCCATTCCGTTTCGTTCCCGTTGTCGATCAGGACGGTGCTGCATCCGGCACGGTTTCCGGCTTCCACGTCGTTCAGGATGTCACCTATCATCCAGGATTGGGCGAGATCAATATGCAGCTCCCGGGCAGCACAGACGAGGAGCCCAGGCTCCGGTTTCCGGCACCCGCAGGAAACGATACCGTCGGGCGGTGCATGCGGACAGTAATAGAATCCCGAGAGTTCCAGGTCGTTTTCCCGAAACATTTCAATGAAATAGGCAATAAGCCGATCGAATTCATCCTGGGAAAACTTGCCCATTTCCAGACCGGGCTGATTGGAAATGATCACCAGCTTGTAACCGTCTGCCTGCAATGTCCTGAGCCCCTCAAAAATGTCATCTTCAAATACAACTTGCCTGGGATCAACATTATAGGGTACATCTTTGATGAGTGTGCCGTCCTTGTCCAGAAATACGGCTTTGGTAGTCGGGTACTCAGGATACAGCATAGGTGATCGCATTTAGACCGGGTTGTTTGAATAACTTCTGTTCCGACTTTTTAATGTGCAGCAGGTACACCGGCTGTGTCCGGCCGCGACCCGCGATCTTCGCATACAGCTGATGCGCTTTCTGGGCAACATATCCCCAGGTGAAGTTTTCGTTGACGCGCTTTAATGCATTCTGGCACAAACGACGATACGTATCCGGGCACGAAACGCCTTCCCTCAATGCGTCCGCAAGTGCCTGCGGATCATTAGGCGGCACCAGAAAGCCTGTTTTTCCATGCTGGACCGTGTACTTAATTCCTCCCACGTCGGAGCCAATCACTGGAGTGCCGCAGGCCATCGCTTCCAGGGGGGTGATACCAAATGGTTCGTACCAGGGTGTCGAAATAAAGAAATCCGCCGCCTGATAGTAATACCTTAGCTGCTGCCGGTTTTTGCGACCCGTAAAAGCTACGGCGGCAGATACGTCTTCCATTTCAGCTACTTCTTTCAGGCGCCGGAGTTCGGCATCCTTTGTAAAATCGGGCTTTTCGTCGGGTCCGCCTACAATCAAAAGCTTAATCTTCGGAATATTTTTGAGGAGACCCATCGCACGGATCACATTGTCAATACCCTTTCTGGGCACCACCCTGCCCAACTGTAATAATACCACCTCATCCGTTTTCAATCCAAGCCTTTGTCTGGCTTTTGCCTTGGAGTAAGGGTAAAACTCTTCCGGGCTGAACCCGCACGGGATAATCGTAATACGCGAGGGTATGGCCTGGTAATGATCGACAAGATCCTGCTTGTCCTGCGGACATTCAGCCACGATGTAGTCGGCATCATGCACGAGCATTTGTTCAATGTCCAACCGCTCTGAAGGAAACGCGTCCCTTTCTTTCTGATGGATCATGCGGATCCTGCCCAATGCGTGAAATGTGATCACGTAAGGAATGCCCAATCGCCTTTTTATCCGCGATGCGACCAGTCCCGACATAAAAAAATTGGCGTGGACCAGTTCATATCCCGGTTTGTTTGTTTCTATAAAACGGATCATGCCTGCGGTAAAATCATCCATGTAGCCCAGCAATGCCTCCTTCGGAACTTCACTCGCCGGACCGGCGTCTACATGGATGACCCGAATATCGGGCAACCAGCCAACCACCTGCGGCAGGTTTGCATCATCGCGTCTTGTGAAAATATCGATCACATAGCCCAGTTTCGACAGCGATTTACATATTTCGGCCACATATACGTTCTGACCTCCACTATCCACTCCACCCAGGACCGCCAGAGGCGATGCGTGCTCACTGATAAATGCTATTCTCCGTTTCATGCTTAGGGAAGTTTAGTTGGACCGTTTCTCTGAAAATAGTTTCCCAATCGTGGGTAAAGCGCTCGATACCAAACTTTTCCAATGCTAGCTGCCTTGCGTTTTCACCCACACGCGCCGCCTTGGCAGGGTCGGCGATCAAGGTATTCATGTTTGCAATCAGCTTCCCGATATCTGTGTCAATAAAGCCCGACTCACCGTCTTTGATGACTGTGACATACTCGGTAGTCGCCAGCGCAACGATCGGCATGCCGGCCATCATCGCCTCGCAGACAGCGAGGCCGAAACTGGTGTACCGGATTGGATTAAAGAAAAACCGGTAATGGCTGATGAATCCGGGCAGTTGCGGGTTCAGTACCTCTCCCAACCCTCCCGACTCCGAAGTCCCCATGCCGATCAGGTCCAGCGGCACGTGCTTTCTCACTTGCTCGAAAACATCCCAGCCGGTAATCCGGCCACGCTGTTCGATGTGATTGATCACTACAATACCGCGCGGGATGTCGCCCTGGTACACGACGGGAGGTATGCAAACGCCATGTTCGATGACACGCACTCTTGGGATTCCGCCATTGTCCCACATCAGCTTGTTGAAATGCGTTACATGCACCATGGTTACGTTCGGGTCGGTCATCACGTGACGGGTATTGGTCGGATGTTTTTCGGGCGTGTTGTGCTCTACGTATATCCTGGGGAGCTGCTTTTGCCAGTCGGCCAGCAATTCATGCTGATCGGTCAGGAAATTTCGCTCCGATTGAAACAGGATGCAGTCAAATTGCATGTTCCTGATTTCTCCCGCAGGAACTTCGATCACATTGGGCCCAAACGGGAAGGTCTCTCCCCTACCGTAGTAGCCTTCTGTTTTTTGATGATTGACCGGGATAAAAATATCATAGGCACCTTGTGAGAGGTAATACAGATAACTTCCGTGAATATGCCATGTGAAGATTTTAAGCCGTCGGTTCTCGATATTGATTTCATTCATAATGACTGCGTTTTCGCTTTGAACAGAACGCCGCTTGTAAAAAACAGTGCCACTCCACACAAAACGCTTCCCTAATTATCAAAGAGTTAGGAGAAGAGCCAATAGAATGCGCGGAACTGTTCAAAACGCGACGTATAAACCTTTTGTCAACTGACAGCGGTACATGCAATAATATCCCCACTTCTCTCTGGCACTATCCTTGTGCAACAAAGCCTGCATTTTAAACACGACACATCGCTTATGTATATTCTGGGAATCAATGCAGCATTTCACGACACCGCTGCGGCACTCGTAAAAGACGGGAGGATCATTGCAGCCGCCGAAGAAGAACGGTTTACCCATATCAAGCACGGCAAACGTCCGGTGCCGTTTTCTACCTGGGAACTGCCTTTTCACGCCATCGACTATTGCCTCAAAACGGCGGGCATCACGTTGAAGGAGGTCGACCGTATCGCCTATTCGTTTGATCCGGATGGTGTCTGCGAAGCTTCCGTATACGAAGACGACCTGCTTTCGGGCACCGGCGTGCAGGAAGTGGCCGATGTTTATAATGGCTGGGATACTTTATTTTTGAATTATATCCGGAAAGCCCCCGAGCAACTTCGCGACGGTTACCCGCACCACCTGCAAAAACGCTTCGCCGATCCGGGCGACTTAAATCGGAAATGGACTTTCGTAAATCACCATATCGCCCATGCCGCAAGTGCATTTTTCCCTTCACCGTTCGAACATGCCGCGGTACTTACACTCGACGGAAGGGGCGAAAAGCAACGACAGGTTATTTTATTGGCCATGGCAATGCGCTCGTCCCGTTAACAACCGTCGACATGCCCCACTCTCTCGGCATGCTGTATGAAAAAATGACGACGTACCTGGGCTTTTTGCATTCCTCCGATGAATATAAAGTCATGGCGCTGGCTTCTTATGGCAAGCCTGTGTACCTGGAAGACTTCCTGTCTGTGATCCAGGTCGGCGAGGATGGCCATTATACGATCGACGAGTTCGACCCCGAACATTGGTGGGGGCCCGGGCGGAAAAAAGAAGACCCGTTTGAACAGTTGCACCACGACATTGCCCATTCCCTTCAGAAAGCTTTGGAAGAGACGGTTTTAAAACTGGTAACCTGGCTTTATGATCAGACCAACACCGAGAATCTGTGCATGGCCGGAGGTGTCGCCCTCAACTGTGTGATGAACGCGGTGATTCGCGACCAAGGCCCTTTCAAAAACGTTTGGGTTCAGCCAGCCGCTGGCGATGCGGGGACTGCGCTCGGTGCGGCGCAGTGGCTCGATGTGGCGTTGAATGCTCAAAAGGATACCCGGTATACTTCCGAAATGAACCATGTGTATTGGGGGCCGGAGTACTCCGACGAAGAGATCGAGCAGTTTATGATCTGGGCCAAAACGCCTTATAGACGGCTGGACAACATTGCCAAAGAAACAGCATCCATACTGGCTCAGGACAAGGTGATTGCCTGGTACCAGGGCAGGATGGAGTTTGGCCCGCGTTCCCTGGGAAGCCGTTCTATACTCGCCTCGCCGATCCACCCGGATATGCAGGCCAGGCTCAATGACATTAAAGACCGGGAAGATTTCAGGCCGGTGGCACCGGTTGTGCTGGAAGAAGATGCGCCCGAATGGTTCGTAGACGCCACTGTTTCTCCTTTTATGCTTTTTGTGTATCCGGTAAAAGGCGATAAGGCCGACAGCATCCCCGCTGTGAGGCATACAGACGGGACTGCCCGCGTTCAAACCATCAATCCGCAGCAGCACCCCCTCTATTATGAGCTCATCCGTGAATTCAAGGCACTTACTGGCGTGCCGGTGCTGGTGAATACCTCCTTCAACACGCGCGGCGAACCCATTGTGTGCACCCCGCGCGATGCCATCGAATGTTTCTGGACTTCTCCTTTCGATGCCCTGATCATCAACTCATTTATCCTGGAAAAATAATGGTCACGAATATCAGCGTAGTCATTCCGACCTACCGTCGCCCTGCGCTTTTGCAAAAATGCCTGGATGCGCTGATCCGGCAAAACAGCTCCGCCTGCTCATTTGAAGTGATTGTGGTGTCCGACGGTCCTGATCCTGCCACCAGTTCGCTGATTGACCGGCTGCGAGAAGCTAATCCCGGCTTCGCCATTTGTTTCCATACCCTGGGAGAAAAACGCGGGCCGGCCACCGCCAGAAATTATGGGTGGAAGCAAAGCAACGGAGAGCTGATCGTGTTTACAGACGACGATTGTCTCCCGTCCCCTGGCTGGCTGGAAGCGTATTGGCGCGGTTATCAGGCAGTGGGACTGCCTCTGGTCGCTTTCACCGGACCTGTAGATGTTCCCATCCCCGCACGACCAACCGACTACGAAAAAAACATTGCCCACCTTTCTACCGCCGAATTCATTACCGCCAATTGCGCTGCAACTCGGGAAGCATTGGAAAAAGTGAACGGGTTTGATGAGGATTTCCCGGTCGCCTGGCGGGAAGATTCCGATCTGCAATTCCAGCTGCTCGAAAAAATGGTGCGGATTGTCCGGGTTCCCAAAGCATTGGTATGCCACCCGGTGCGAACGACATCCTGGGGCTCCAGTATCCGTGACCAGCAGAAGAGCATGTTCAATGCGCTGCTGTTCAAAAAACACCCTCATCTATATCGGAAACACATTGCAAACGGCCCGGTTTGGAATTACTATGCGATCCTATTGGCAAGCATCATGGCAATACTTGCATTTGTCTTTCAAATCCCGCTCCTGGGAGGGATTGCTTCGGCGGGCTGGCTTTGGGCCGTTGCCGGTTTTACGATCAGACGTTTACGAGGCACCAATCGCTCATTTTCACACCGCCTGGAAATGGCGGTCACATCTGTGCTGATACCCTATCTTTCAATCTACTGGACCCTGCGCGGGGCAATGCGTTATAAGGTATTTTTCCTATGAAATTTCCAGCCGCTTCCACAAAAAAAATTGCCGTTTTCAGGGCATTGCAACTCGGGGATATGCTTTGTGCCGTACCTGCCCTGCGGGCATTGCGGTATAGCTATCCGGAAGCAGAAATCACGTTGCTGGGTTTACCCTGGGCAGCTTCATTTTCTGAAAGGTTTTCAAAGTATATCGACCGTTTCATACATTTCCCGGGGTTCGCAGGTCTGCCCGAACAGCCCTTTAACGAAGCTGCCTGGAAAGATTTCGAAGCTCAGATGCAGGCAGAACGATTTGACCTCATCCTCCAGATGCAGGGAAACGGCAACATTGTCAACGACATGCTGGAAAATCTGCAAGCTGGTCGGGTAGCTGGTTTTCACAGCGCCGGAAATCACAGGGGTGGTAATTATTTTCTGGAATATCCGACTGGTATTTCTGAGATCGAGCGGCATTTGCGCATGCTCGGAAACCTGGGTATCCCGTCTCAGGGAACCGCCCTGGAGTTCCCGGTCAGCGAATCGGAAGTGCGGAATCTGCGTTCGTCGATCCCGATGTTGCCAACGGAACGTTATGTATGTGTACATCCGGGTAGTCGGGGGGCCTGGCGGCAGTGGCCGCCCTCCCATTTCGCCAGCCTTGCCGATACATGCACAGAAAACGGTTACGAGGTGATTGTCACGGGAACAAAAGACGAAGCCGGCATCACCTCGCAAGTCGTTGAACTGATGAGCTCTCCCGCTCTTGACCTCACCGGCCAGACAGGCCTCGGGGAAATGGGGCAGCTGATCAAAGACTCAGCGCTGCTCATCAGTAACTGCACCGGTGTTTCCCACATTGCGGCCGCCACGCGAACCCCAAGCATTGTGATCAGTATGGACGGCGAGCCCGAACGCTGGGGACCTTTGGATACAACCCTTCACAAAACCATCGACTGGACGAAAAATCCCGGTTTTGATTTTGTGCTCGCTTCCCTGAAAACACTCCTTTAAAGTGACATCCCCGAGGTTCATGCCGATAGGGATGGCACTTCCAGCTCACTTACCTTCTGCATAACAAAAGCGGCAGCCAGCCCGCCGAGGAGATACCAGGCAACGGTCATCAGCTTGGTTTCGGTCGTTTTGGTAACCGGCTTGTCGCTAAGACCAAGTTTTTGGGTAAGCCCCACTGCCCCCAGTCCGGCAAAAAGCCCGTAACCGGCCCCGCGTAGCATCAAATGCTCTTTCGGGCCTTTCCCGATCATGGCGTAATACATGGTGTTGCTTGCAATATCGGCCGCCAGGGTTGTGCCGAACAATGCATTTCCCTTGGGCGCCGGCACGCCAACAGCGTTCAATGACTTAGTCAGCGCTTCTTCGCCGATCAGGTCGATCCGCGGCGCTTTATGCGAAAATCTTTTTGCAGTTTCATGAATAAGGTTGAGTACCACTGCACCGGCCAGTCCGCCTGCGAGGCTTTTGATTTCAGGTTTCATATCTTTTCAAATGTTGATGGTCGTTTAAATGCCGTTAAAAACTGTTCCAAAAGCCCGATGCCCACTCCATAGTTGTAGAAACTGATCTTCCTGGCATAGCCTAATAGATTGCGGCACAATATTTTAAAAATTGATTCGCAACATTTTAGAACCTATGACAGAAATAAATAACCTTGACCCCGTGACGATCCACGCTGCACGGCTTGGGAATGTGGAGGTGCTGCAAGAGCTCATTGCCCGAAATGCAGACCTGAATGCCAGAGATGAAAAAGGATATACCCCACTCATCGTGGCCTGCTACAATAACCGCCTGGAGGCGGCAGAGATGCTGCTCCGCGCAGGGGCAGATGTAAATGGAAGCGATTCTGGAGGAAATACTGCGCTCATGGGGGTTTGCTTTAAAGGGTACACCGACATCGCAACGCTGCTCATAGCGCATGGCGCAAACCTCGACCAGCAGCATGGCAACGGGGGAACTGCCCTGATGTTCGCGGCGATGTTCGGCCGAAATGATATTTTAAAGCTTCTGCTCGCTCACGGCGCAGACAGGCACATTGTCGATCAACGCGGCTTTTCGGCAACCGAACATGCACTGCAGCAGGGAAATGAAAGCGCGGTGACCATGCTGCAATCCTGATACAAAAAACTACCCGCACAGTTGGTGCGGGTAGTTTTGCAATAGATACATTCCTGTTTTACTTATGCAGGGACTTTTCTCGGTTTCTCTCTTTCCCAGAAACGGTGCATACCGATCGCCTTAATGAACTGGGTGGCCAGCTTTTGGAGGTCAGAGCCGATCACAACCCCTTCTGTCAGGACGCTTTCATCTGATGAATCGGCCGGAAGCTTACCTGCAAAGTTGGTTGCCTCCAACACCTGAATAGCACCTGCATCTGCCGCAATGGCCTTACAATGCCGGAATGCCTCGTTCAGAAAATGGATCGCATCGGGTTCCGCCGCGATAGTGGCCGCACTGGTAACGCCAGACGGCACATACACTGCATCGTAAAGTACCGACGCGGCAGTCAGCAGACTGTGGTCTACCGGAATTTCCACATCATTTTCAGCCTGGATAAAGTTCTGCCTCGGCGCCACGATTTCCACAACGGCACCGGCATCTTCCAATGCCTTGCGCACTACTTTCAACGATTGTTCGTCGACACCGTCAGCCGCCAGGAAAGCGATTTTGCGGGTTTTGATCGTATCCTTGATCGTATTGGCCATGCTGAGCGCTTCAGAACGCAAAAGCGAGCTCTCTACCATTGCCGAATCGTAATCCGCAGGATCGGCGTCGGCTGGCATACTGTGGTTAACAGGTAATGCAGGATCCGGAGGAACGGGCATCCGCAGCGCGTAGCCTACAGCGGCAGCAAGGTCCTTGTCGACCAGCGACAGGATACCCAGCATACGTTCGCGGATCGTCCTGTCATTCACCTTGCCCAGCTCGAAGCTGAAAGCATCGATCATATGGCTCTTTTCGGGGTCCGACTGGCTGTTGAAAAACAGCCGTGCCTGACTAAAATGGTCGAAGAAACTTTTACTTCTCGCCCGCACCTTTCTGGCATCTACACGCTCCGGATAACTCGTAAAGCCTCCTTCCGACGCCTTTGCCTGCGCAGGATCATTGGCCCCGATCGTATTCGGCCCATAGCTGGTTTTTCCTTTATTGATCTGCTGCCGCATAAAACCATCGCGCTGGTTGTTATGTACGGGAACAATCGGGCGATTGATCGGTATTTCCTGAAAATTGGGGCCGCCAAGTCTGGTAAGTTGTGTATCGGTATATGAAAACAGCCTTCCTTGCAGCAACGGATCATTTGTGAAGTCGATTCCGGGGACAATGTGCCCCAGGTGGAAAGCGATCTGCTCTGTTTCTGCAAAGAAATTGGATGGGTTCCTGTTCAGTGTCAGCTTACCGATGCGTTGTACCGGAACCAGTTCCTCCGGAATAATCTTGGTCGGGTCGAGGAGGTCGAACTCGAATTTAAATTCGTCGGCTTCGGGCACAATTTGCACACCCAGTTCCCATTCCGGGTAATTTCCGGCCTCGATCGCATCCCACAAATCGCGTCTGTGAAAATCGGGGTCCTTGCCCGAAATTTTCTGCGCTTCGTCCCAGGCAACCGAATGAACACCCAGTAAAGGTTTCCAATGGAATTTGACAAAATTCGCCACACCCTCCGCATTTACAAAACGGAACGTATGCACGCCAAAACCTTCCATCATGCGGTAACTACGCGGAATGGCACGGTCGCTCATTGCCCACATGATCATATGGGCTGATTCGGGCATGATCGAGATAAAGTCCCAGAACGTATCATGCGCCGATGCAGCCTGCGGAATCTCATTGTCAGGCTCTGGCTTCACCGCGTGGATCAGATCGGGAAATTTGATCGCGTCCTGGATAAAAAAGACAGGCATGTTATTGCCAACCAAGTCGAAATTCCCCTCACGAGTATAAAAACGGGTAGCAAAGCCGCGCACATCCCGGGCCAGATCAGACGAGCCGCGTGATCCGGCAACCGTCGAAAACCTCACGAAAACAGGCGTTTCCAGAGAAGGATCAGACAGGAACTCCGCCCTGGTCACCGAGGCCATAGACTCGTAGACCTTAAAGACACCATGCGCTCCCGCCCCGCGGGCGTGCACCACGCGTTCGGGAATCCGTTCGTGGTCAAAATGGGTGATCTTTTCCCTTAGAATAAAATCTTCGAGCAGCGAAGCCCCCCTCTCGCCAGCTTTCAGCGAATTTTGATCGTCATTGACCTTCAGTCCGGTATTCGTGGTCATCATCTGACCGGAAGGATGCTCGGAATGCTGTTCCAGTGACCTGGTTTTCTCATTTTCCGGCTGCTCCGGCTTATTCATTTGTTCATTCTCCATTTTTTTCAAGTTTAGTCCATGATGAAGTTGAGATGTTACATGGTGGTGCCTCCCGAACAATATCCGTACCAGCAGAATCGGCAAGCGGTTTCAATATTTAGAGGATCATTATCCCATGTCGCGCCTCATTTTGTGGAATGCATGGCCCCAGACGCCGGCACTATCATGGAGGTGTCGGGACCCGATTTCTGATGCCCCGGAAACCTCCCTGAACCGACGGCAAGGGATCTCCTAACGTCGCGAATTGCTATGCATTCGATAAAATAAAAATAGCAGGCGGCTTAGCCATGAAAACATTCCGGCGACTTGTCGGCATGATCGGGTAAATGGAATGTTCGAGCCGCTTATAAAATTAAAACATGAGATACTACCTTTTGCTCCTTTTGCTCTCGCTCGCCGGCCTGACCGCATGTCGGAAGAAAAGCGAAGATCAGCGACCGAATATCATCTTTATTGTGGGTGACGACATCAGCGCCGACGACATCGGTATTTACGGTAACAGGGCAATCCGCACGCCAAATATGGATGGGCTGGCAAAAAAAGGGCTGAAATTTGACCATTTTTTTCTGACTGCAAGTTCGTGCAGTCCAAGCCGGACCAGTATTCTTACAGGCCGTTACCCGCACAACACCGGCGCGGCGGAGCTGCATACCCGCTTCCGAAGCATTTGTCGTATTTCCCCGAGTTACTTAAACAAAGCGGATATTATTCCTTACTGGCCGGAAAATGGCATGAGGGAGAAAATTCACGCCGCGCCTACGACACGCTTCTGTCCGACAAGAAAATCAATGGGGAGGGTGGTGAAAACCAATGGGTCGGCTTGCTGAAAGCGAGACCGGCAGGAAAACCTTTTTTCTTCTGGCTTGCCCCCTATGATGCGCACCGGGAATGGTCTTCGAACGACCAGTTTGATAAACCCTACCGGCCGGAAGAAGTGATCGTGCCGCCCTCACTGGTCGATACACGGGAAACGCGGCAGGACCTTGCCTACTATTATAATGAAATCTCACGCATAGACCATTACATTGGTGAGCTGGAAAAGGAACTGGAGAGGCAGGGCATTGCAGACAATACCATCATCATCTTCACAGCCGATAACGCTCGACCCTTTCCCGGCGCTAAAACACGGCTGCTGGACCGCGGACTTCGAGCCCCGTTTGTGATCAAATGGCCGAAGGGAATGCCCAAAACGGGCGTCAGCGTCCCCGGACTGGTGAGCAGTATTGACATCGCCCCCACCCTTCTGGAACTCGCAGGCGCGGGACCAGCCGAAAGCATACAGGGCGTGAGTTTTGCAAAACTATTACATGACCCTGCCGCTCCATTCCGCAACCACGTTTTTGGGGAACACAACTGGCATGACTACGAAGCGCTGGAAAGATCTGTCCGAACCAAAGATTTCCTTTACCTCACAAACGGCCGCCCCTTACTGACCAACGAGGGCCCTATCGATGCCAATCAAAGTCCTTCCGCCAAGGCACTCAAAAAGGCAAAAGCCAACGGGACCATCACGGCTTACCAGGACGAAATATTTATTTTGCCCCGCCCCGCGGAAGAATTTTTCGACAATCAGAAAGACCCCCTGCAGGAACATAACCTCATCCAAAGCCCGGCATACGCAAATCAGGTGGCCGTTTTAAGGAAAGTCATGAGGCAATGGCAGGCAGAAACCGGCGACACAGCGCCCAAAGAACTCACGCCTGATTGGTATAGCCGCGCAAATGGCACAGCATTGCCTGCAAAAGGCACACGCGGAGAAATGCCAGGTACGGCCGCAGATGCAGATCGAAAAAACGACAAAGGCCCATTTTAAGCTTACCTGACTTTGCTTTACAAATTGTAATTTCAATTTTAAACCTATATATTCTATCAATTATATATAGTTTTAAAAATTTCTTTACTTTTGGGCCTGGCATTAAGTTGAACCAGATATAAAAGCTTGCAGATATGGACCTGAATTACATGGCATTGGCAGTCCCCGTGTTTCTGTTATTGATTGGACTGGAATATTTACTCTCTAAAAAGCTTGGTCTTCAGGTCTTTAACTTTACGAGTTCCATCACGAATATGAATGTAGGCGTGGCCGAGCGCCTGATCGACATGTTTACGGCCGGGTCCTTCTATTTTTTCTACCAATACCTGCACCAGCATTACGCCATTTTCGACCTCAAACCGAGTATTCTGATGTGGATCGCGCTGATACTTGCAACAGACCTTGTCTGGTATTGGTACCATCGCCTGGGACATGAAATCAATATTTTCTGGGGTTTTCATGTCGTTCACCATACCAGCGAAGAATTCAATTACACTGCAGGTACCAGAATTACGGTTTTTCAGGCGTTTGTACGGACTGCATTTTGGACGGTATTGCCCATAATCGGATTTCCGCCTGCAATGATCACGACCATGCTGATTGTGCACGGACTATACCCGTTTTTCACGCATACCCAGGTGATCGGCAAGCTCGGGTTCCTGGAATAAATTCTCGTAACACCCTCCCACCATCGCGTCCACCACGCCAGCAACGAGGCTTATCTGGATAAGAATTTCGGGGATATGTTCATTATCTGGGATAAGTTGTTCGGGACATTTGCGGAAGAAAAAGAGGCTCCGCGATATGGCCTGACCAAACAACTGGAAAGCCATAGCTTCCTTTGGCAGCACTTTCATTACCTGGTAGAGCTCGGTTACGCGGTTCGCAGAACGCCCGGAATGTATCACAAACTCAAAATCATATTCGGGCGCCCCGCAGACTTCGATCCCCAATTCCGGATTTTAGCCGAGAAGCGGTTTCTCTCCAGGCACAAAGTACGTGTACGTTCGCAAAAGTTCCGATTTTACGCCGTAATCCAGTTCGCCCTGACAGTTACAACGCTGTTCTTCCTTTTGCTCTTCGAACATTACATCAGTGCATACATCCAGATTATGATCGCACTGACTATTTTCGTCACGCTGATCAACTGTGGTGCCATTCTGGAACAGCGCCGATGGGTCTTTTATCTCGAGTTCATCCGGGCTACCCTTATTGTACTGATCACGTTCCATTACTTCCCGCACCCGACCACCTTCCTTTTCCTGTCGGCCGTGACCACTGCCTGCCTCGCCTATTTTTCGACCTTGCAGAAACAGTATCTCAGCATCATATATGGCCGCTAGTTCTTATTCTTCCAACTATTGTGGATTTAGATCCTGGGAAAAAGCGTTGCCGTTTGATGCTGCAAGATTCAGCAAACACTCATTATGATGAAACCCGGCGGTATGGATTTGCTGTCACATTTATGATGTGAAACCGGCAAGCCTGAGGCCATAGAAGCCAAAAAAGCAATCAACTAGGCTCCTGCCCGTTCCGCTTGCCGGCTGATCAGCTGCTGACTTGATATTTCTACAAAATCGATCAGGATACCGCTCTGCTCGCTTTCACTCAGGTAAGCCCTGATCTTTCGCGCGAAATCGTAAAGCGGTTCATAGTATTTATGGCCGGTCTGAAGCTGCAGGTCCTGGATCGTAAACGCGTTGCCCTTTTTAAGTATCAGGTAAACGGCAATAAAAAAATAGGAAATCGGCAGCTTGCTGCCTTCCAGTACCGTTCCGCTTTGCAAGGTGGTACGAAATCTGCAATGCTTGCACTGAAATTGCTGCTTGGACGACAGCCAGTAATGATCTGTCCCACCACACTTCTTACAAGTTACCCCTTTTCTTAACCGGAAGTCCCTGAACGCCAATATGGCGATTTCTTCGTTTTTATAGACATCGATCAAATTACCTGCTGGCATCGTGTATAGGAAAATTACGCTTTTTCAAAGTTAAAAATTAAAAATATAAAATCTATCGATTTAATAGATTTTTATAGATTCATGTGGTAAAGTGCCCAATCCTTTATTCTTCCTTTCCGACTAAAGTAATGGATTAAATAGCAGAATATAAGTATACTATTCCGCTCTATTATAAAACTTTATTTAACATTAAGTAAAATAAAGCCTTCATTTCCAACGAATATTTCGTTTCACTGTTTCAGGGGTTCTACATGCTGCAGGAGCAGGTGGTATGCATCAGGTTTTCCTGTTTTTCCGGGGATAACTTCCTGTATGTTTACAAACTGTGGCCCCTTGCTTCCGGCCCCAGGATCCCTACCAATACACAATTCATAATGGCAAAACAGAATCAAAACCAAACCGCATTAGGCGATGTTGCCGCGAGGCAACTGGCCATCGCCACCCGTACCGTCCCTCAGTTTGAAGCCATCACCCCCCGCTGGCTGACCCGGTTACTCAACTGGATACCCGTTGAATCCGGGGTGTACCGATTGAACAAAGTAAAAGAAGGCAGTACCGCCGAAGTAGATTGTTCCGGACGCGACGAAAGAGAATTGCCGCACACGTTTATCGATTATGTCGAAAATCCGCGTGAGTATAATCTGACAGCTGTAAATACGGTTTTGGACGTCCATACCAGGGTTTCCGACCTTTACAGTAAGCCTTATAACCAGATCAGCGAACAATTACGCCTGACGATCGAAAGCATTAAAGAGCGCCAGGAAAGTGAACTGATCAACAACGGCGAATACGGTCTGATCAGCAGTATTGCACCCTCTCAACGCATTTCTACCCGCCTGGGTCCTCCCACTCCCGATGATCTCGACGATCTGCTGGCGAAAGTCTGGAAAGAGCCGGGTTTCTTTTTGCTGCATCCGAAAGCAATAGCCGCTTTTGGTCGTGAATGTACACGTAAAGGTGTCCCGCCGCCAACGGTTTCGCTTTTCGGCTCTCAGTTTATCACCTGGCGCGGCATCCCGCTGATCCCTTCGGATAAGGTGCCCATTGAAAATGGCAAAACAAAAATCCTTCTATTGCGCACAGGCGAAAGCCGTCAGGGTGTGGTCGGCCTGTACCAGCCTGGATTGCCGGGCGAACAATCCCCGGGATTGTCGGTTCGCTTTATGGGCATTAACGACAAAGCCATTGCATCTTACCTGGTATCGCTGTACTGCTCTCTGGCGGTGCTGGTAGACGATGCGATCGCAGTTTTGGAAGACGTCGAAATCGGCAATTACCATGAGTATAAATACTGACCCAAACGCTCCGGGCGTCCCGGATGCTGCCTGGATCGAGAAGCTGGCTAATGAGCTGTTTTCAGCGCTTCCGAACGAGGCGCCCAAGCCTGTTTTTTCCCCGCACCTGGAGGATCATCCCAGAATGGAAAAAATGCTGAACATTGTGGTACCCGGCTTCTCAAAGGCCCCGGCCGCACACGATGGCTTCCAAATGAGCAACCCGCAGACGAGTTTGGCAGATCCGCATTTTTCTGATGGAAAAGTGCCTCCTTCGGCCACGGGTGTGGGGGTATCTCCTGCCGGTGTCGCACACAGTTACCAGCCTTCCCGGCAGGAAGTAACGCCGGCTGTCCAGGGATATGCGCATCCATTCGAGGTTAACGATTCCAAATTCACGCCTTACCAGTTTGATCACCGGCAGGAAGTTGAGTTAAAGCACATACTGGCCGCAATTACCCAGTCAGAAAAGCTGCCGCAAATTCCGGCTGACGCCTATCAGGGTTCCAATCCCGCCTACTATTTTCTACCCGGTACGCCGCAGCAGGTTACGCAGTCGCAGGGTGGCTTCGACGTCGACTCCATCCGGAAAGATTTCCCGGTTTTTAATGAGCGCGTCAACGGAAAGCCGCTGATCTGGCTGGATAATGCGGCCACCACCCAAAAGCCTCGCCAAGTAATTGACCGCGTCAGCTATTTTTACGAGCACGAAAACTCCAATATCCACCGCGCCGCACACGAGCTTGCCGCCCGTGCAACCGACGCATACGAAGGTGCGCGTGAAAAAGTGCGGCAGTTTCTGAATGCAGGTTCTGTTAACGAAATCATTTTTGTCCGGGGTACTACTGAAGCCATTAACCTCGTGGCGAAAACCTGGGGCGATCAGAATCTGGTTACCGGCGATGAGATCATTCTGAGTCATCTGGAACATCACGCCAACATTGTTCCCTGGAAACAGCTGGCCGATAAAAAAGGGTTAACCATCCGCGTGATCCCGGTTGATCATGACGGACAAATCATTCTTTCGGAATATGCAAAACTGCTGAACCACCGCACCAAACTAGTTTCCTTTACCCAGGTTTCCAATGCGCTCGGAACGATCACCCCTGCGAAGCAGATCATAGAGATGGCACATGCCGCCGGAGCAAAAGTATTGCTCGACGGCGCTCAATCGGTCTCCCATTTACGTTCGGATGTACGCGGATTGGATTGCGACTGGTTTGTATTTTCAGGACATAAAGTGTTTGGACCTACCGGAATAGGTGTTTTGTACGGCAAAGAAGACCTGCTGAATGCGACCCAGCCCTGGCAGGGGGGAGGCAATATGATCGTCGATGTTACTTTTGAGCATATCCAATACCACAAAGCGCCTTCGCGGTTTGAAGCCGGTACCGGAAACATTGCCGACGCAGTGGGTTTGGGTGCTGCCATTGATTATGTGAACAAAATCGGGATCGATGTCATCAACCAATACGAACATTATTTACTCGAATACGCCACCAGCCGCATGCAGGTTATTCCAGGCCTCAGATTGATTGGTACCGCAAAAGAAAAAGCATCGGTGTTGTCATTTATATTTGAAGGTTTCAGGACGGAGGAAGTAGGCGCCGCATTGAACCAGGAAGGTATAGCGGTACGCTCGGGCCACCATTGTGCGCAGCCGATCTTGCGCAGGTTCGGACAGGAAACCACCGTCCGGCCATCGCTGGCATTTTATAATACCACTTCCGAAATTGATGTGCTGGTGGATACATTGTACCGGTTAAGGAGAGGAAGAAATTAATGGCACAAACAACAAATACCAGGCATACGGATACGCGGTCTTTGGTTGAATTGCTCAGAAAAACGCATCGTGCGGAATGGGAAGCGACCCCCTCATCCCACGATGCGATTTCGTGGCTGAACGATCTGGTCCAATTCCTGTTTCCCAGCAATCATTTGCCCAAGAATTCCTCTTACGAAGGAATCCTGAAGAAGAACCAGATCGATCTCGAGAATATCCTGCTCAGCTATCTGGACCCGAAAGAAATTGATGTCGAAAGTGTGGTAGGGTCTTTCTACAATGCACTGGAAACCATTTACCGTAATCTCAGGCTGGATGCCAGCAAGATTTACGATTACGATCCCGCCGCAACCAGCGTAAATGAGGTGATCGTATCTTACCCCGGTTTTTACGCCATCACGGTTTACAGGATCGCCAATCACCTCAGCAGGCTCGGCATCCCGATATTGCCAAGAATATTGAGCGAATCCGCCCATGGAAAAACGGGTGTCGATATCCATCCGGATGCGACCATCGGTGTGCCGTTTATGATCGATCACGGGACCGGGATTGTCATCGGGGCAACCTCGGTAATCGGTAACAATGTGAGTATCTACCAAGGCGTTACCCTGGGTGCACTGCAGGTTGCTAAGGAACTTCACAGCACCAAAAGACATCCGACCGTGGAAGATAACGTGATCATTTACGCCCGGACAACCATTCTGGGGGGCGACACGGTCATCGGCAAAAACACTGTGATCGGGGGGAGCGTGTTCCTTACCAAAAGCATCCCGCCCGATTCCCAGGTTTTCAATACACACCAGTTAAGGATCACTTCGAAGACCGATGACCTTGCGAAGAAAAGCTAAATGAAACATACCTTCCCAAGCTGCCCCCCTTTACAGGTGCAGGGTCGTGGCTATATTCAGCTGTTGCGGCCAGCCACTTCCCTTTATCTCAACCGGACCTGCAATGGACAGTAATCTCAGCAAGGAAGCACAAAGCAATTCATGCACGCAGGCGGGTATACGCAAAGCCGCGGGCGGCGTTGTGTTGTTGCTTATAAGTCAAGTGGGTAGTAAGAGGCACGAATGAGAAACGAAATTTCGAACCCGGAAACAGGGACGCCTCCGGGTTCGAAATTGAAAAAAGGTGAATAAGTAGAGCTCGGACTTAATCAATGCGCTCCATAACGCTTTTCACCAGCCGCTACGGCCAGTGCAAGCTTATTTTGCTTTGGCGGAAGCGGACAAGTCGCATAAGGAGAAAATGCGCAGGGCGGATTAATGGATTTATTGAAATCCAGCCATGCGCTGCCATCCTCTTCAACCGCCGAGTAGAGAAAACGGCCAGCGCCGTACGTGTCCTTTTGATTAGTCTGATCTGCAAAAATGATGAACAGGTTTTCGGTAGTCCCCACTGCGTCCAAACGGTATTCTTTTCCGGCGACCGAAAATACCAGTGTTCCCGGCGAGTCCTGATCGGCGACCCGCCCGGTGATGTCGGTGATCGATACTTTTTTACCGGTCGTTGGTTCAAACCTGGCCTTTACCCGCCATTTTTCGTCCACCGGATAGCGTTCAATACCCGAAAATTCTTTGAGGTACTGGCTTTCCAGATCGCGCAGGCGCACTGCGTATTTGTCGCCGCGCCTGATGATAAACCATCGCAAAGATTTGTGTCTGAGGGTAACCGGTTTTTCATTCGGGAAGATATCGAGTTGGTCCACCGGCGCATCTCCATTAAAAATCTTCGCATCGCGATTCGCTTGAAGGGTTATCTTGCCGTTATCGAGTACGATCTCTCCAAGGAACGGATCACTCTTGTCTTTTGGAAATAGAATATCATTTTTCTCGTCAGCGCCGAATGTATTCCGGCCTTCTTCCAGCCAGAACAAACCCGCGAGGTTCAGCCAGCCCGATTCCTCTTTCAGACTTTCGATCCTTTTTTGGTGCCACTGCTGAATCTGTTCTTCGTATGCGCTATAGTTAAAAGTAAACGCTGAGAGTACATAAATTCCAGCCAGCCAGATGAAGTGATTGCAGTACTTTTTCATTACACAATTTTGTTAAGTGAGATACGTACCGCCTGCTATCCATAGGATATAAGTCAATCGGTACCAGAGTGGTGGCTGTTTTGCAAAGGTAAGCAAACTATTTAACCTACCAATTTTATAGATTAGCATTTTCAGTTTATGGCTGCGGGAAATCCATCGCTCATAAGTTGTTCAAAACCGCCGATGTTATAGAACGTTTTAAATCCCAATGCTTTCAGCGTGTCCGCAGCTTTTCCGCTTCGGTTGCCTGACCTGCAATACAGGTAAACCGGTTTCTTTTTGTTGAGCTTCCCGATCTGCGCTTTAAAATCCGGACTGTTATAGTTGACGTTCGAAGCGTATTGCAAATGACCGGCCGAATACTCTTCGGGCGTGCGTACATCGACCAGATACGCTTTACCAGCTTTGATCTTTTTAAGCGCCGATGCATCAGGTTTAACAATATTTGACGGCGCCGATGCGGCCTGCTGCGCACTTGCAATGGTAACAGAAAATAAAAAAAGGATCGCCAGAAGAGTCAGCTTTTTCATAGGTATGAGATGTAATAAATAGATGGTATATTCCTAATTTATGCCCTTATTGGCCTCCATGCGCCTTATCCTTCTCCAACTCGAGCTCAATAGCCTCCTTTACGGCGTTGGCCATTTCTTCGAGCAGCTTGGGCGAGGTAGTGGAAGCATCGTCCAACCGGGTGTGAAAGAGCGGGAAAGAGGCTGTACCTACCAGGCCGATAAAGCGTGAGTAACCCTGATCCTTCGCGACAACCAGTTCCCCGTAAGCCTTGTCGCTGACTTTGTTGATTTTCACTTTACCAAAAGCGCCATCCACAGCATTCCGGACATTACCGGAGAAATAGACAATGCGGTTGGTGTCCGCCCGGCTGAGTTTTTCGACCCCGGTGCCCGTTTTGGAATATGCATAAGTGGCAAAGCTGGCACCCAAATGGAGCCATAGGCGTACATCGTCGGGTTTCGGGGCCTTTTCATGCAGGAATATGTGGGTACCCTGATGCTGGGCCAGCTCGTGACCGGAATTGCCCGTGAAGATGAATTTGTAAGGCAGCTTCTTTTCCGCTACCCATCTAGACAACGCATTGAAAACCGAAATGCCCGGCCCCCGCTCACCACCGCAGGTAAACCACCCGCTGATGGGCGTGGAAATGATAACCGTCTTCGCGCCTTCGCCGATCGTTCCCTGAATGTTACGGGCAGTAATGTTTTTCAAAGTACCCTGAATGGTCATCGTTGCTTTGACTCCGTCCGAAAGCTGCGACAAGTCCTTCGGAGCAAGCTGCACCACAGGTACCGGCCAGTTATCACCCGGCAGTGTGTTGATCGCCGCAATTTCGCCAGCGGCATTGTCGGTGACCAGGATAATGGCTTTTGCGCCGGCCGCGATCATTTTTTTGATGACCGAAGCATGATCCTTGTCCAGAAAACTGAAAGACCTTTCTTTAGATACCTGATTGATCCAGACAATCTTTCCCGAAATGTCGCCTGTTCCTTTTTGCGCATCTGAAAGCTCACCCGTAAGGTTCACTTTTGGATTAGTGACCGGCCATATCGGAAACACTTCCAGGATCTTGCCGTTTACAGTCAGCTGTGTCTTTTCGGGAAAAAACTGCTCCACCGGAAACGTCACGTACTCCGTTTTAAAGCCATTTTTATCCAAAATACCTTTGATCCATTCCGAGGTACGGTTATCCCCCTCGGTGCCCGTGCGGTGAATGCCGAGCTTCACATAATGGACAACATCCGCATACAGGTCTGCCCCTTTAAAGCTGTCTGCCGACATGTATTTCTGAGCGGAAGTCTGCACAAATAACAGCAACAGGAGCATGAAGATTACGAAATTCTCGATGGGCGTCTGTTTCATGTTGGAGTATGTTTCTGGTTGACAGGTTTATGCTTACAATGAAAAACGGTCTGGCTTGCCTTCGAATAGCGGGTTCTTATAGTACCCGTTTCCAGGCCAGAGTGGCTTAATAAGCCCGCTTTCCCAGTGAGCAAGCTCCTTTTTCAATTCAGCAACTTTGGGGGCATTAGTGCCTGCAAGGTTGTGCTTTTCGGATTTATCGTTTTTCAAATCAAATAATGCGGTAATATGGTCGGTGTCGTTGATGACCAATTTCCAGTCGCCCTTACGGACCGCCTTGTTGTTGCCTGAACGCCAATACAAGACCGGGTGGGGCGCATGAGCAGATTGGGCGGTCAGGTAGGAAACCAAGTCAATGCCGTCGTATGGCCGGTCTTTGGGGAGCGTGGAAGCAGAAACCGCTGCGGCGGTGGCGAAAATATCCAGCGAACTGACAGGCGCATCCACAATGGTACCGGGTTTCACTTTTCCTTTCCATTTCAGCAGAAATGGAATGTTGATTCCCCCTTCATAAAGGGACATCTTACCTCCGCGCAACGGCGCATTGTCCGTAGCATGCGTATAGGTAGCGCCGCCGTTGTCGCTCAGGAAAATGATCAGTGTGTTGTCTTCCAGGCCCAAAGCCTTTACTTTTTCATTGATCTCCCCAACCGCCCTGTCCAGCCCGGTGATCAGTGAGTAGTACACTGCTTTGTTCAGATCAGTCACACCTTTGGCCTTGTAGTGGTCTATATCTTTTTGAAATGCCTGAAAAGGCGTATGCGGTGCATTGAACGGCACATATAGAAAAAAGGGCTTGTCTTTATTCTTTTCTATGAACTGCGTTGCTTCCCGGGCCAGCGCGTCTGTGTAAAACTCCTCTACTTTAATGATTTCATTATTCCGTCTTTTCGCAGCCGGACCTTTATCTCCCGCTTCCCAGATATGCGAGTCCATGATGCCAGCGTGGTGTACGTTGACGGTTTTGGTCGTATCGTCAAAATAAGAGAATGCCTCGTAAAATCCATAATGGTAATCGAAGCCGCGCTGCAAAGGCAAAAACTGCTCGCTGAAACCCTGGTGCCATTTACCGATGATCGCGGTTTGGTATCCGTTCTTTTTCAAAAGGTCCGCCATGGTGATTTCCTGCACGGGAAGACCTTGCTGCGCAATGGATTCCTGGTCGGGAACCTGGTCGTAATCAATAAATTCAAGTTCCTGAAGATCGCGTGTATGGTTTACAGCCCATTTCATGAAACGGTTGCTGAGGTAGCGGTTCACAGGCTGCAGCTCATAGCCGAAACGCTGCTGATAGCGGCCGGTCAGCAGCCCCGCCCTGGAAGGTGAGCAGATGGGCGCGGTCACATAGGCTTCGTTAAACAAGGCACCTTCTTTCGAGAGCGCAGTGATATGTGGCGCATCGACAAACTGATTGCCGTAAACAGGCAGGTCTGTCTTACCCAGATCGTCGGCCACCAGAACAATGATATTTGGTTTTCCAGCCATGTCATCCGGCACTTTTTCAGAGAGGAATGCTTCTTTGGCTTTAATTTTCTCCTGGTCCTGATTGATCCTGAAACAGTCACTGTCGAGTGGCCAGAATGCATAGACAGCTACGGCAATGAGAAGTAAGATGATTAAAAAAATGGGCTTTCTGAGGTTTCTTCTGGAGGCCATGACGAGGGATAGAGGGTTTCTGAGAATGATTATTTCTTACGAAAGTCCGGGTTGGGTTCGGGCATATTGGCTTTTACTGCCTTGCGCCAGGCCTGCAGCGCTTGAAGCAGTTCCCTGGCTTTATCGGGATTGGAAGCAGACAGGTCTGTTGTTTCGCCGATATCATTTTTTAGATTGAAAAGCTCCGTTTTACCAGTTTCATACGATTCCACTAGCTTGAAATCGCCGCTACGGATCGCCCCGGCCGGCCGGCCTTCCTGGTTACTGAAATGCGGATAATGCCAGTAAACAGGTCCGCGGTCCAGTGGTTTTGTCGGGTCCCTCAGTAGATTGTAAAAGCTTTGTCCGTCGGCAGGTGCTCTGAAGCCGCTTATTTTTAAAAGTTCGCCGAAGGTGGACAAGTAGTCGGTACCGATCACATAACTGCCCGTGACGGTATTGGCGGGGATCTTTCCCTTCCAGGAAAAAATCAGCGGCACGCGGATTCCCCCTTCGTAAATATGGCCTTTCCATTTTCGCAATGGTTCCAGGTTCGTCGGTACCGGCCCGAGTTCGGCAAGTCCGAGGCCACCGTTGTCGGATGTGAAAACAATGATGGTGTTTTCAAGCAAATGGCTTTCGGCAAGCTGCTTCACGACCCGGCCTACGCCATCGTCCAGACTTTCGAGCATAGCCCCATAATTAGGGTTGAATTTTCCCTGGTGCTTTGCGTAGTTCAAAAAATAATAATTCAGCTTGTCGGCACGCGGGATCAGCATGACGTGCGGCGCCGAGTAAGTAAGGTACAGGAAAAAAGGTTTCGATTTGTTTTCCTGAATGTATTCCACCGCGTAATCGGTGAGCTTGTCGGTCAGATAATGTTGCCCCTGATCCTCGAAAACAGTTTTACCTTTGGCGGTAATCGAATAATTGTAGTAATCCAGCCCATTCTTGCCAATCACCCGGTCGTAATCAAATCCTTGGTTTGAAGGAGAAGTAGAATCCGCAGTTCCCAGATGCCATTTCCCCACTATGCCGGTTGCATAACCTTGTTTTTGAAGCACCTCGGCAAGAGTTGTCTCGGACGACGGCAGGTATTTAGTCCACTTGGCAGGCAGCACGGGCGAGGCGGGATCTTTTCTGTCCCCGGCAATGAAGTTAGTGAGGTGCAGGCGTGCCGGGTATTTGCCGGTCATGATCGCCGCCCGCGACGGTGAGCACACCGGGCATGCGGAATATGCCTGGGTAAATTTGAGCCCATTCCGCGCCAGCGAATCGATATGTGGAGTCCTGTGGTACGGATTTCCGTAGCAGGAAAGATCTGTATAACCCAGATCGTCCGCCATAATGAAAACGATGTTGGGCTTCGCATTTTGACCCGAGCTGGTATATCGGAGCAGAAAGGTCAGCGCGGCGATCAGGTAAAATTTTGTGTTCATACCCGAGCTTTATTCTGCAAAACTGGATCTCAACTTTACCGCCCACCTGCCATCTTCCTTGGTAAGTACGTAGAGGCTTTCGTAAGAAGCCACCACACTACCATCCTTACGGTAACGGGTAAATTTCGTGTCCACATGTACCTTATTGTCCGAGGCCTGGATGATGTTCCGGTGGTCCCATTTACTGTAATCCCAACCCGCCCTGATAAGCGGTCCAAACACATGAGCAGAGTCCCTCAAACCTGCTCTTTCCAGTACCGACATTTTGCCGCTGGCCAGCCGGTAATGCGGAAAATGATAGGTCCTCTCCCACCCTTTCAGGTCTTTCGCATTGAAAGTGCTCAGGTAAGCGTCGAGTACCTCATTGATTTTGGCTGCCTCCGGAGCGGCCAGTTGATGCGTGCCGTCGCCCTGTGCGAAAGTGGATAAGATGGTTATCGTTACGAATGTAAGAACAAGGTAAATTTTCCTGATCATCGTTATGCAGGTATTAGTTCAGATAGAAAAGCCGGGAAATATGTTGGTCACAAAAGAACATCAAATAAACTACTAAATCAATAGATTAAATATATTTTTATATTCATTACCGCTACCCGGCAGCCCACGGTCTGCGCTCTCGATTGAAATCGTACTTAGGGCAAAACACAGATGTTCCAAATGCGGGGCCAACATTTTCTGGGCAATTCCCCTCAGGTACCTCAACCGGTTTTGGGAACGGTAAAGTGGTGCTTTCAGGGTTCTTTTTTCCGCGGAATTATGCATTCGGCCTGGTCATTGTCGGAATTATCGACGATTAGTCAGAATTTCCGCTTGACAAAATCAAAAAGCGCCCTTACCTTTGCTAACACCGTTAGGTGAAAATCGGATTCAAATGGGTATTCTGGAAAGAAGGATCAGGCAAAAGGAAAACATGCGGACCACCATCCTGTCTGTTGCATTGCAGCAGGTCAAGGATGAAGGCTGGCAATCCCTGTCCATTCGGAAGATAGCGGACGCTATCGAGTACAGCGTCCCGGTCATTTATGATCACTTCGAAAATAAAGAAGCCATTCTGTTTGAACTTTCTTTGGATGGTTTCAGGTTACTGGAACGAACGCTGGAAAAAAACAAAAGAAAATACCCTGATCCGGCCGAGCGGCTGAAAGCCCATGCAGAGACCTACTGGAACTTTGCCTTTAAAAATCCCGAGTATTATCAGCTGATGTACGGACTGGGCATGCCTTGTTCAGGGGCTGGGAAGATCAAGCCAGAATTCAATTGCTTCCGGGATTATATCGGAGAAGCCATTGAAGGGATCGTCAAAAACAAGCAATCCACCGATGACGAAACCTGCTTTAAAATCTACGCATTCTGGTCGGTGCTGCACGGGCTGATCTCCATTGTGATGATGCGCTGCTCCGACATCGACGACACCACCATGAACAAGAAAGTAATGGATGATACCGTAGAAGCATTCATTAAAAACTTATAATTTTTTTAAAAATAAGCTAACACCGTTAGTAATAATAACCACGCTATCCATTCTTAATTGTCTATTTCTCACCACAAAAAGTACCTTCAACATCCATGAAAAGCGCTCTTTTTAATTCACTCCGACGGCTTATTGCGTTTTTTTTACTCGCCACAGTGCCCGCAGCCATCTACAGCTGCGGATCTTCCAATGCCGACGCCCCGGCTACAGCCATGCCTGCGCAATCGTTGCCCGTGCTCACGGTAAGTGACCACCAGGTGACTGCACACAGAGAGTTTACTGCGTCCATCCAGGGTAGCCGCGATATCGAGATCCGCCCGCAGGTAGACGGTTATCTTGATAAGATTTCCGTAGATGAGGGCGCCTACGTCCACAAGGGACAGGTTTTGTTCCACATCGATGCCCGTCCCTATGCCGAACAACTGAATACCGCGACTGCCAGCCTGAACTCGGCAAAAGCTGCCTTGGAAAGTGCTTCTATCAATGTGGATAAACTTACTCCGCTTGTTGCCAACAATGTCGTGTCGGATGTGCAGCTCAAATCGGCAAAAGCCGCCCAGGATGCTGCCAAAGCCAATGTATCCCAGGCTCAGGCTGCTGTAGATGCAGCCAGGATCAATATTGGGTACACCTCTATCAAGGCACCTGCGGATGGTTATATTGGCACGATCCCTTTTAAAACCGGCAGTCTGGTTGGAAAAGGCACCATGGAGGCGCTGACAGTGCTGTCCGAAACGAAGGATATCCACGTCTATTTTTCCATGAGCGAGCTGGATTTCCTGCAATTCAAAAATCAGTTCCCCGGAAACACAGTGGAGCAGAAGATCAAACAAATTCCTCCCGTGGAACTTTTGCTGGCCGATAACAGTGTGTACCCGCAAAAGGGAAAGGTCGAAATTGTAGAAGGCCAGTTTGACAAAACCATGGGCGCCATCCACTTTCGCGCCACCTTCCCGAATGTGAACGGACTGCTGCGTTCAGGCAATACCGGTAGAGTGCGGATACCACGCGAGCTCGTGAAATCAGTGCTGATCCCGCAGGAAGCGACGTTCGAATTGCAGGACAAAGTGTTTGTTTACACCGTCCTCGACAGCAACAAAGTGGAAGGGCGCCCCGTGACAGTTTCCGACAGAAGCGGACGTTATTACCTGATATCCAAAGGGCTGAAACCGGGCGAAAAAATCGTATACAATGGGCTTGACAGGCTGCGCGACGGCATGTCCATCGTCCCGCAGAAGATGTCAATGGATAGCCTGCTGCTGGCCAATCCGATTTGACCGGGACGCCCGCTATTTGATAATACACCAGGATTTCAGCAACATAGCATTGCGAAATGATGCTATGGCTGTTATCCGTTTGCCCAACAAAAAAGTCAACACCATACCCTACGCGGGGTAAAACGCAACCTGTATGTTTCAAAAATTCATAGAAAGGCCTGTCCTTTCGACGGTGATCTCTATCCTGATACTGCTGCTGGGGATCATCTCGCTCACAACTTTACCGATTACCAAATTCCCCGATATCGCCCCACCTACCGTGCAGGTAACAGCGGTGTACCCGGGCGCGAATGCCGAAGTGGTGGCCCGTGCGGTAGCCACGCCGATCGAAGAGGCGGTGAATGGCGTGGAAAACATGACCTACATGACCTCTTCGTCCAATAATGACGGCACCATGGCTTTGAACGTTTATTTCAAACAGGGTACCGATCCGGATATCGCTGCCGTGAACGTCCAGAACCGTGTTTCAAAGGCAGTAAGCCAGATCCCCCAGGAAGTGGTGCAGGCCGGTATTTCCACGCAGAAGCAGCAGAACAGTATCATCATGTTCGTGGCGCTGTCGAGTGAAGACAGTACCTATGACGAAACTTTTTTGCTGAACTATATCAAGATCAACCTCGTACCGCAGTTGCAGCGTATTCCCGGGGTAGGACAGGCACAGCCGTTCGGGACGCGCGACTATTCGATGCGGATCTGGCTGAAACCTGACCGCCTTGCAGCATACGGATTATCCCCCCAGGAAGTAACCAGCGCAATCCGCGAGCAAAGCCTCGAAGCCGCGCCGGGCCGTCTGGGAGAAAGCAGCACGGAAGTCTTTGAATACGTTTTGAAATACAAAGGGAAGCTCACGCAGAACAAAGAATATGAGGATATCATTATCAAAGCCAACAGCGACGGTTCGGTAATCCGCCTGAAAGACCTGGCGCGGGTGGAATTCGGGTCCTACACCTACTCTTCCAATGGTAAACTCAATGGTCACCCGTCGTCCGGTGTCGCCGTTTTCCAGACTGCCGGTACGAACGCCAACGACATCCTGATACAAGCCGAAGCATTGCTGGACGATTTTTCAAAATCATTGCCCAAAGGCGTGAAAACGACCATTATGTACAACTCCAAAGACTTTTTGGACGACTCCATCGGTCAGGTGCGTACCACTTTGCTGGAAGCCTTTGTATTGGTTTTCATTGTGGTTTTCATCTTTTTGCAAGATTTCCGCTCCACGCTTATCCCGGCGATTGCAGTGCCTGTGGCCATTGTTGGTACGTTTTTCTTTATGCAGTTGTTTGGCTTTACGATCAACTTCCTGACGCTCTTTGCATTGGTGCTCGCAATCGGGATTGTCGTCGATGATGCCATTGTCGTCGTCGAGGCCGTGCACTCCAAAATGGAATTGACGCATCTGGCCGCCAGGCCTGCCACCATCGAATCCATGAATGAGATTTCCGGTGCAATCATTTCCATCACTTTGGTCATGGCCGCAGTATTCGTACCGGTCGGGTTTATGCAGGGACCGGCGGGGGTATTTTACCGGCAGTTCGCCTTCACGCTCGCCATCGCCATTTTGATTTCGGCCTTGAACGCCCTGACACTCAGCCCGGCACTCTGTGCATTGTTCCTGAAAAACCCGCATACAACCGACGCAAATGGCCATGTGGTACGCAAGGGTTTCGGAGCAAGGTTTTTTGCCGCGTTTAATACGGGCTTTCAGACCATGACTAACAAATATGTCAAGAGCCTGCAATTCCTGGTCCGCGCCAAATGGGTAACCATTTTGGGCCTGGTCGTCATCACAGGGTCGACACTCTGGCTTACCTTGAAAACCCCGACCGGTTTTATCCCGACAGAAGACCAGGGTTTTCTGTTGTATGCGCTCAACACACCTCCGGGCAGCTCACTCGACCGTACGCACAAGGCGATGGCGCAGGTGGATAGCATCGTAAAAAACTCCCCTATCGCCGAGCAGCGCTACATTGTGGAGGGGATGAACATCATTTCCAATTCCAATGCATCGCCCTATGGAGTGGGTTTTATAAGAATGAAACCCAAGGCAGAACGTGGCGAGGTACAGGACTTTAATCAGATCGTGGGCATGATGTCACAGAAAGTGCGGGCCGTAAACGATGCCAATGCATTTTTCTTCACATTCCCGACGGTAGACGGATTCGGTAATGTCAGCGGGTTTGAATTCATGCTGCAAGACCGGGGGAATGGATCGCTGGAAAAGCTGAGCGCGACTACCAATAAGTTCCTGGGCGCTTTGATGCAGAAAAAAGAGATCGCCTACGCATTTACCACCTTTGCCACAGCAAACCCGCAATACCTGCTGGAAATCGACAATGCCAAAGCAAAACAGCTGAATGTACCTGTTAACGAGTTGCTTCAAACTTTACAGATTTATTACGGCAGCAGTTTTGTCTCGGATTTCAACCGCTTTGGTAAATATTACAGGGTAATGGCCCAGGCGGATGCGTCCTACCGTGCAAACCCATCGTCTCTGAACAATATTTATGTGAAGAATACGCAAGGGGAAATGGTACCGGCCAATTCACTGGTCACTTTAAAAAGGGTATTTGGCCCTGAAACCGTTACCCGTAACAACCTGTACAATGCCGTGGCGATCAACGGAATACCCAAGCCAGGCTACAGTACCGGGGATGCGATCCGGGCTGTGAAAGAAACCGCTGCCGAGGTACTTCCCAATAACTACCGTACCGAATGGACCGGCATGACCCGGGAAGAGATCAATGCGGGTTCACAGATCCTGTTGATTTTTGTATTGAGCCTTGTGTTTGTATACTTCCTGCTGGCAGCCCAATATGAAAGCTATATCCTGCCTTTCGCGGTGATTTTCACCATTCCGCTGGGTGTTTTCGGGGTCATGCTGTTTATCAATCTCACAGGCATTGAAAATAACATTTACGTACAGGTCGGCCTGATCATGTTAATTGGTCTTTTGGCCAAAAACGCAATCCTGATCATCGAATATGCGGTGCAGCGCCGGCGTGCGGGTATGTCCATTGTGGAGTCGGCGCTCGAAGCTTCGCGGCTCCGGCTAAGGCCGATCCTGATGACCTCGTTTGCTTTTATCGTTGGTCTGGTGCCATTGATGAGGGCCACTGGGGGCTCCGCGCTGGGTAACCGTTCCATTGGTACGGGCGCAGTGGGCGGCATGCTTACCGGCGTGATCTTCGGGATATTTGTTATTCCCGTACTGTATGTGATATTTCAATATTTACAGGAACGAGTGGTGGGTAAGTCCAAAGAATTGCGGGCTCATGAAGAGCTGACGAAGTCACAGCTTCTTTGAACCACAGACTCCTTAAAAAATCAAGAAACAGATACATGAAAAACAAAATAGATTTTCAGCATTTCCTGGGTTTCCTGCTTTTGACGATGGTGATTTCGTCCTGCAAGGTGACCAAAGATTACCAGCGCCCCGAACTAAGCCTGCCCGCCCAATACCGCAATGCCACTTTCGCTGATACCGCGACGGTGGCTGATATAGAGTGGAAAAATTTCTTCCCGGACACAACCCTGCAAAGGCTCATCGATCGGGGAATGACTTACAATTACGACCTCCAATTGGCATTGAAACGCATTGATATTGCGCAGCAGCAGGTAAAGCAGGCGAGGTTTTTGCAATTTCCAAGACTGGATTTACAGATCGCCGGGCAGTATAACCGTCCGTCGAGCAATAGTTTGAACGGGATCAGCGCCAGTAATTTTCTGGGTTCCAAACACATCGAGAACTATATCGCAGGCGTGAACCTGAGCTGGGAAGCCGATATCTGGGGCAAGATCCGGAGGCAGCAGCAAGCGACACTTGGTCAGTACCTGCAAACCTACGAAGCCAGCAAAGCCGTGAAAACCAAGCTCGTGGCAGATATTGCCAAAGGGTTTTTCAATTTGCTGATGCTCGACAAACAACTGGAAATTGCTAAAGGCAACCTGGAATTGAGCGACAATACATTGAAAATCACCCGTTTGCTGAAAGACGCGGGCGAGGTTACCTCCCTTTCCATCCAGCAATCCGAAGCACAGCGGGAATCCATTGCGCTACTAATCCCGCAGTTGGAACAGGACATTGCCATTCAGGAAAATGCATTGCAGTTACTGACCGGCCAGATGCCCGACAGCATTGCCAGAAAAGTTAGTTTGGCGGATTTCAAATCGGACGACAGCCTCGCTACCGGCGTCCCCGCCGCATTGGTGAGCCGCCGCCCCGACGTCCGGCAAGCCGAAATGTCGGTCCTGATCGCCAATGCACAGTTGGGTGTAGCCCACGCGAGCATGTACCCGTCGCTGATCATTTCGGCTAGCGGCGGTATTGAGTCCTTTAAATCGAGCAACTGGTTCAATATTCCGGGCTCCCTATTCGGCATAGCTGCCGGAACGATTGCCAGACCGATTTTTGCGAGGCGGCAGCTGAAAACCAACTACGAAGTCGCGAAGATCCAGCGCGAACAATCGGTGATCGCATTCCGCCAGTCGGTACTGAATGCAATCGGCGAAGTTTCCAATACATTGGTCCAAACCCAAAAGCTAAAAGAACAGGAGGCAATCGCAGGCAACCAGGTAACGATCCTGCAACAGGCCATCACCAATGCGCAGTTGCTCTATAAAAGCGACATGGCCAACTACCTGGAAGTGATCACGGCGCAAGGCAATGCATTGCAGGCCGAGCTGAACCTGGCATTTATTCGCAGCCAGTCGCTGGTAGCGAGGGTGGATTTGTACAGGAGCCTGGGGGGTGGCTGGAAGTAATTGAATGCAAGCAACCTGTTTCATTTTTGTGGCTCCTGTCATCTAAAATTTTGTTATTTTCCCTGGTTGCAATCATTCGCAACGGATGAACAGAATTTGACATGATAACTCTCCACTGAATGAGAAACCAGGACCGTATTGCCGTCGTCGTCGTGCATGGAATGGGCAACCAATATCCAATGGATACGTTAAGGGGTTTTGTGAAAGCCCTGCAACCCGATGACTCTACATTATTCAGCAGCCCCAACCGGATCACCGACGACCGGGAAACCCGAAGGTTAAGTTTCAAGTCAAGCGGATATGACTTTTACGAATACTATTGGGCGCATCTTGTAGAGGAGCCTGGCATCTTGGCGGTTTTAAAGTGGGCCTTTGAACTCCTGTTTTTTAAAAAGCCCTCCAAGCGACTGGCTGAACACATTTGGCCGGTACGCCTGTCCATTGGCGCGGTCGTCATACTTCTGATCGCACTGGTCGTGGTGTATATGAAATATTTTAAACACGACATTGAAAACGCAGTAGCCACCGTAGTGTCTGCTGCGTTCATTTTTTATATCGCCAAATCGCTTTTATCGCTTGCATCGAACACCCTGGTGGGCATTGTGACGGGCAGCCTGGGTGATGTACTGAAATATACAGTCGCTTCTCCCGAAAACATAGCCTGCAGGGCAAAGATCCGGGATGCAGGGATACTGCTGCTCGACAACTTACATAAAAAGCAGAATCCGAGTGGCAAAAGCAGATATAAGGAGATTATTGTTGTAGGTCACAGCCTTGGCAGTATAGTGGCTTATGATATGCTGACCAGCCTGTTTTCTTCGTACAATCAGAAATACGCAAATATTCCCGACGACATTGAGCAGCCCCAGTTAAAAGAACTCCGCGAAGTAATCCATCCGGACCACGAAGAAGATGGTTATCAAAACTTGCAGCAGAAAGTATTTGAAGAATTTAAAGAACTGGGAAATCAGTGGAGGGTCAGCCATTTTATCACAGCGGGCTCGCCTCTGACGCACGGCATGATGCTTTTTGGCAAAGATGAAGCTGAATTTGAGCTAAAAAAAACGCAGCGGGAGTTGCCCACCTGTCCTCCGCAACTGGATATCTATGATCACCACTTTGCATTCGATTTTCAATACGACCGAAGCCCCAAGGCCCCGAGAAATCTTCTGAACCTCAATCATGCCGCGTGCTTTGCTGAAACACAATGGACCAATATCTATTTTGGGAACGACTGGATCGGGGGACCGCTCGCATCCGAATTGGGTTCTGGTATCCGCGATTTTGAGGTGAATCTTCCCAAGTCGTTTTGGAACAAAGTACCTTTCACTACCCACACCAAATACTGGGATTTAAAAATTACAGAATCAACAGAAATACTCAGAAGGATCTTCCGTAAAGTTCGCGATGTGTAGGTGCCAGTCGGGATGAAAACGCCGGATATCGGTACTCCGCTTCCTGGTGGTAATAAGACTGCTTTCAATCTCGCCCGTACAGGCTTATTTCCCTCCAATCAAAGTCCCCAGCTCCCTGTGAAGCGAATCCAATAAACCAGCGGAAGCCTCAGCATACACATTCCTGGTTTCCGCTGGATCTTTCAAATGATCGTAAAGTTCGGAGGCAATCAGAGAATCCGTTTGGAAACGGTACCACTCCGTATATCGGTAACGGTCGGCCCTCAGGGAATAACCCATGCTCTGAATCCGGCTTTCATTTTGCAAGGCCTCATAAGGGCGGATAAACTGACTGAGCGCAAGGCCTTTGGATGGCGCATTGGGATTTTTAAGAAGTTTCACCAGACTTTCACCCTGCAACCCTTCTCTGCCGGGAAGCCCGCAAAGTTCAGCCAGGGTTGGGTATAGATCTATCAGTTCAACAATGGCGTCGCAGGCCGCCGGCTTGCTCACTCCTGGTGCTGAAATGATCAGAGGTACTCGTACTGCGTTTTCGAAATTGGTAGATTTGGACCATTGGTCCTGCTCTCCCAAATGGTAGCCATGGTCAGCCAGAAGAACTATGATCGTATTGTCGCAAAGCTTTAAACGGTCCAGTTCGGCAAGCACCTTGCCGATTTGCGCGTCTGTATAACTGACTGCCGCATAGTAACCCTGCCAAAGATTTCTGGCAACTTGTTCTGAGATAGATTCCTGGCCAATGTCCCCGTATCCACGTAATTCCTGTGAACGATGAAATGCAATGGTGGGGCGTTTTTGGGCCGGACACGCTCAGGTATCGGGAACACTGTTTGATCGAATCGTTGCCAGTATGGTTCCGGAGCAGTAAAAGGTAAGTGGGGCCGCCTGAAACCTACGGCCAGGAAAAAGGGCTTTGCCGAAATTTGCCGCAGTATCTCGATCGAAGCGTCTGCCACTTTTCCGTCGATATAAGCACTGTCCGCGACCGGCTGCCTTTCTGTTGATGCGCCTTTCCCGCCTGACAGGTTTTCGTCCAGTACGTATTTGTGGCCTTTCAAATTTTGGGTGATATTATATCGTACCGGTCCCGACCAGGAAACGCTGTCCTGGTGGGAAGCCGGGTCGTGAAATATTTTGCCTGCCTGCGCCGTGATGTAGCCATGCTGTCTAAAATACTGCGGAAGCGTAACTGCCGTCGGAATCGTCTCCCGAAACAGGCTTTTCAGTCCCCAGACGCGCGTCTGATCGGGGCGAAGCCCGGTTAGAATGGAGGTACGTGAGGGTGAGCATACCGCTTCCTGGCAATATGCCCGTTTGAAAACCACACCGGTTTTTGCCAGCGCATCTATATGAGGCGAGTAGGCAAGACGATCGCCGTAACAACCCAAAGCGGGTCGCAAATCATCGACGATGATGAAAAGCACATTTGGTTTTTTGCCAATTGCGAAAAGAGGGAACGCGCTGCCAAGCAAGAAACAAAGCGCTGTAATGCGGTTCAGGTAGCCGGACATCTTTTTTGTAAACATCATCCTAAGACCATTAAGGGATCACCTGCTTCTTGGGACGAACATATTTGCCGTTTTCATCAACCGGTCTGGGGTCAGCGAAATCGGGGTTGACATACCCCACTGCTTTTTCCTGTTTGGTCAGTTCTGTCTGGAGTTGATTCTTCAGCTTTTCACCCTCTTTGGCATGATATAAATTCGAGCTTTCCCCCGGATCTTTTTCAAGGTCGTAGAGCTCCGACCAGCCCTCTTCTCCAGGATAGAGGATCAGCTTGCTCTTTTCCGTGCGGATCGCTTTGATGGTAGGTGTCGCATAGCCATTTTCGTAAAAATATTCATACAGAAATGACGTACGCCAATCCTTCGCTCTATCCTCAACCAATGGCACCCAGCTTTTTCCCTGAAATGAGGCCGGTGCTTTGATCCCAGCCAGATCCAGAAAAGAGGGCGCCGCATCCAGGTTCAGCACGATCTTGTCTATCTTCTTGCCTTTTGGAAAACGGGCCGGATAACGGACCAGCAAAGGTATCCTGATCGACTCCTCATAGGCGGCCCGCTTATCCCCCAGGCCGTGTTCCCCAAAGAAAAACCCGTTGTCGCTGGAAAAAATCACGACGGTGTTCTGATCCAGATGAAGCGAATCAAGTGTTTTGAGTATCCTGCCGACGTTTTCATCAACGCCTTTCAATGCTCCGAAATAATTCCTGATCCGCTGCTCGTTTTTCTCTGTCCACGTGCCGCTTGCATTGGCGGCGTTCGCGCTGGGCTTGCCGGTATCGATCTGTCCTTTGTATGGAAAACCGTTGCTTTCATTGGCAGGCCCGGTTAAAGTGACTTTGGCATACGTATCCTGGTGCCGTACCGGCGGCTGAAACGGCCCATGCCCTGATTTGAAGGCAAGGGCTACCAAAAAAGTCTTGTCTTTGTTGGCGCGGATATAATCGATCGCATTGGTGGTCGAAACGTCGTCTATCCAGCCCCGGGTTGGCTCCGACTTTCCGTTGACCTCAATGGGGCAGTCAAAGTACTTTCCCTGTCCGATGAAACTCGCCGAATAATCAAACCCCGGCCGCTTGCCGGTTTCGTTGCCCATATGCCATTTGCCGAAGAACGCCGTCCGATAACCCGCCTTCCGGAGTTCGGTAGCGTAAGTTACCGTCGTATCTGCCAGTCCGGTATGGTTGTTTGCGACACCATTGAGGTGGTTATACCGGCTGTTGAGCAAGGTGGAGCGGCTGGGCGAGCAAAGCGAATTGATCACAAATGCATTCCTGAACCTGACCCCTTCGTCGGCCAGCCGGTCAATGTTCGGCGTCGTGAACCAGGGAAACCTGGCTTTATCTCCCTGTTCTTTTTGGACAACGCTCAATGCGTCAAAGCGCTGGTCGTCGGTGTAAATGAAGATGATATTCGGACGAGACGCCTTGTTCGCTGTTTGCGCATGGGCTGTACCTGCAAGAGCGACGAGGCTCAGGAGCAATATGTTTTTCAGCATGGTGTGGGTTCCTATGGGCTTTTAGCTTCGTGCCATTTCGCTTTTATTAATTGTCTCAGGAATAAGTTTAACCCTCATTTTCAAAAAGGCTATCCGCTAAAAACTGGCCGCCTGCCTGTTGGGTCTCGCTGCGGGCGAGCCGATCTGATTGACAGGTTTGATCTTTTCGTAATCCACGACGCCCGTTTTTTCGGCCCAGCGGAAATAGTCTGCCGAAAGTTCGTTGACAATATCAGTCCGCGTAGCGGCCAGATCGGTCGTTTCACCCCGGTCTTTTTCCAGATCGTAAAGCTCCCATTTGTAAGCAGGATAGGTGGACACAATCTTCCAATTCCCCTTCCTGACAGCCCGGTTTCCCGCACGCTCCCAGAAAATAGGCTCTCCGCGTTCAACTTGCTCCTTTGTCCCGGTCAACACCGGCAGAAGGCTTTTACCCGGAAGCGTATTCGTCGCACGTCCCTGGAATGAAGCCGGATATGTCGCTTTGGCTAAGTCGTAAAATGTAGGCGCAAGATCGATCAGGTGGCCCGTACCTTTTACAATGCTTCCCTCTTTGATCTGTTTCGGAAACCAGGCAATGAACGGCGCGCTGATGCCTCCCTCGTGCATATTGTTTTTATAGCTTGCATGCGGTACATTGGAAACAGAAGCCCAGGGCTGATCCTGGTATACATAAGAGCCAGCCGTTCCCGCCGGGCCCGAATTGCGCTGCGGCCTGCGGGGTGCGGAGCCGGCATAACCGCCCTGCGCGCCATTGTCAGAAATGAAAATAATGAGCGTGTTATCGTCTTTTTTCAAGGCTTTCAGCTTCTCGCGCAGCTTGCCGATGTTCTGGTCCACACGGTCGACCATAGCCGCGTATATCTCCATCTTGGTTTGCCACAGCTGTTTTTCGTCGAAAGGCACATTGTCCCAGGGCGTAACTTCACTGTCTCTCACGGCAATGGATTGACCTGGACTGGCAATGCCAATGACCTTCTGCCGCTGAATCCGCTCTTTTCTGAGCGAGTCCCAGCCAATGCTGTAACGGCCTTTGTATTTAGCAATATCCTCCGCCGGAGCCTGCAATGGCCAGTGCGGCGCATTGAACGCGAGGTATAAGAAAAACGGTTTGGCCGTTTTGCTCTGCTCATCCAGAAAACCGATGGCATGGTCCGCGATCTCGTCGGTCAGGTATTTGTCGGCAGGCAGCGTGATCCTTTTGTTGTTTTCAATCAACGGTACCGCAGGTGCCTTGCCGTATTTACCAATGTCATAATAATTGCTGGCGCCATCGATGAAGCCGTAAAACCGGTCAAACCCGCGCTGGTTAGGCCAGGCCAGGCTGTCATTCCCCACATGCCATTTTCCGCTCAGAAGCGTGCTGTAACCCGCATTGCGCAGCACTTCGCCAAATGTCAGCGACTCTTTATTGAGATATCCCTGGTAAGCCGGCAAGCCCAGGTTCACATTGAAATAACCAACCCCGGCTTTGTGTGGGTACTGGCCGGTGATCAGCGAAGCACGCGTGGGGGCGCAAATGGAGTTGTTATAAAACTCGCGGAAACGGATACCTTCTGCCGCAAGTTGGTCCAGGTTAGGAGTCTTGATTTCGGAACCATAAGCACCGATATCCGAATACCCCAGATCGTCCACCATGATCAGGATGATATTGGGACGTTGGTCCGGTACTGTCTTTTTTTGGGCAAGGGAGACCTTCACGCTGCCCAGCAGCAGAAAGATCATCATGAACTTAAACTTCATTGGAGCGTAAATTGTCTTATACTGTAAAAAAAGAGATGACCTGAGCACGATTTGATCCTGCCGGTCATTAAACCCGGCAGGATTCTTCCGGGAAGATTTACTTTACCGCAAGCAGTTTTTCCAGTTTCGCCTTTTCAGCTTCAAGACGTTTTGCATCTGCGTTCAGAAAACCAAACTGATGCAGGTCCGCTCCTCCGTGAGACGCCACCCATAAGAGAAATTTCTTCGCTTCCTGATTTGCGTTGTTTTTTGCGATTGAGAAGTGCAAATATTCGATAGGTACATTTTTCACTTTTTCGCCTTCGAGTTTTCCAATGACCTGATCCAGGTTTTCAAATGCTTTTTCGTCTTTGGAAATCCGTCCGTTTCCGTCCAGGTCCACAGGGATGATGGCAAGCCCGTCAGCCACTTTCCTGGAATTCAGGTCAAATGCAAGGCCAGGCACTGTATAAGTAATGCCGGTTTCATCTTTCAAAAGTGCTTTAATCAGGTGTTCATCCGCTCCGGCGATTGATTTGCCTTTAATTTGCTGTTGCTCATATCCGAAGAATTTTGCAAATGTAACAGGAGCACCGGCCTTCTGAAGACGCGTGTAAACAGTAAAGGGAACGGTTATCGGCTCGCTTTTTTCCGCATATATGTCATGGAAAAAAACCTGCTTGTACGTCTTTTCATCCAGCCCCTTTTCACCGTATACTTTGGCGAAGGCAGATTTCGCATTCGCAACAGGAAGCAACGCGTAACGGCCGATGGAAATGAATTCCCTGCCTTCCTTAACCAGCCTTTCCTGATCATATGCTTCGATAAGCAGATCGTATTTCTCCGGATCAGTTACCGTTCTGGACTCAATGACAATCTGCGCATTCGGATGCTCTGCCGTATAGTCCTTGATCCATTTTTCGACCAGTGGATATGCAAACCGAACTCCGGTAATCACCACCTTGTCCTGCGAAGATTCCTGCGCAAAGGAGAGCGAATGAGCAAAAACAGCCACGCCGGCTGCCATTAATAGGGATTTGAAAGCTTTCATTATGCTAGACAGTAATTGAAAAATCGTAAGTGTCGCAGGATATATGCGGAAGGCCGACAGAGTATACCCTACTAAATTTATAGACAAAGTAAAGTTAATAAAAATACTTAATCAAACATTTGTGACTTTTTTAATATCCGTTGTATTTAAAAAGTGCTTACAGCCCTCATAAAGAGTAATACAACCTAAATAGTCAACACAATAAATTTAAATTTTTCAATATTAAATAAAATTTTGTCCACCTTCTGTTACAAACAAAGCAGGCTTTCATGGGATCCAGTTTCCATGAAAGCCTGCGTCTCTAAATTCGCATAGTGTGCTCCTTATTGGCTACACCAAACGCACCGCCCATTCCAACTGCTGTGAAGACACCCTTTCCACGCACCGCAGACGAAAAGGAAGCCTGGAAGAATGTCCAGTTTTCCAGGCTTCAAACTAAACCTGCTACTTCAGACTGCTTTGCTGCCCCGGATTGTAATCAATCGTGATACGATCTATTTTTCCCGTAAAAGCAAAAGGAACTTTGTACGTGTCGGCTACGGGCGTCAGGTCATCAAAGCCAACATTGACGCCTTCATGCAGATACACGTAGCCCGTTGTCTTTTCAATTTTAGATTCGCCAACCTTCGCATCATTTGCAAAAAGCCTGATCAGGCCCGTCCCATCCTGATCGTACTTTACATCTGCTCTAAGCTGCACTTTCCCTGTGGGCAAAGTCGCGTTTTCGGAGGTGACCACGTATTTCGTGCCGTCCCCGACAGCGTAAACAAATTTCAGTTTCTGATTCTGCACAAAGAAGCTCAGCCCTCCTTCAAACCCGCCACGCGACAAGAGCACACCCTCTGTTTCTACCCCCGAAATAGCTACGTCCGCAACGATACTGAATGATTTTTTTATCGCAAAAGACCCTGCTACATCCACAATAGTCGACTGACCGGGATATAAAACCACACGGTCCAAATCTTTGTAGGCCGTCTGCAAATTATAACCCAGCGTCCCATCCTTCAATGGAAAAACATTGTATTTTGTGCCTTCACTATCAAACAGCGCGCGAAGTTCCTTTAACTTAGCCGGCTGCTGCTCGCCAAGGTCATTGATCTCATTGAAATCATCTTTCAGATTGTACAGCTGCCATTTATCCTGACTGAAATCTTCTCCTTTCACGTGCAGGGAGCCCGCTTTCCAGCCATCCTTATAAATCGCCCGGGAACCATGGATTTCATAATACTGTACCGTGTGACGGTCTTTTGCAGTAGGATCATTCAAGCTGTACGCCAGACTTGTGCCTTCAATCGGATCCTGCTTATAGCCGTTGATCTGATCTGGTATTTTCGCATTGACCAGTTCGAGCGTTGTGGGCAGAATATCAATGACGTGGCTGTACTGGTTACGTATTCCCCCTTTTTCCTTAATTCCTTTCGGATAAAAGACGATGAGCGGATTGTGCGTGCCGCCTTCCGCATTGGCGTCCTGTTTCCAGTGGCGGAACGGGACATTGGTCGCAGCGGCCCAGCCGAGCGGATAGTTTACTTTGGAAAATTCCGTACCGATCAGGTCTATATTTTCCAGGTTCTTTTTCAAACGCTGTTCCTCGGTAATGCCTGCTCCATAATTGTTTACGGTTCCCACAAAAGTACCCTCCTTGCTCGCGCCGTTGTCGCCAACTGAGACAAAAATGAGTGTATTTTCGAGCTGACCCGATTCCTTCAAGTGTTTAATCACGCGCCCGATCTCATAATCTGTATATTCAATAAAACCCGCATAGTTTTCGAAGAAACGGGCGTATAATTTTCTTTCATTCGCAGGCAACGTACTCCATTCCTTGACACCCGGATTTCGGGGGGGCAGTTTGGCGTTTTTAGGAACAACACCGAGCCTGATCTGATTGGCAAGCACCTTTTCGCGGTATTCGTCCCAGCCACCGTCGAACTTGCCTTTATACTTGTCCGACCATTCCTTTGCAACCTGGTGAGGCGCGTGCCCTGCCCCCGTGGCAATGTAGAGAAAGAACGGCTTATCGGGGTTCCCCGCCTTTTGTCCCGAAACATAGCTGATCGCTCTGTCGGCTATCAATTCGTTGAAGTGCTTTCCATTCTGCTGATCTTTCTGGCGCTGCGTCCCTTCCCAAAGCTCAGGATGCCACTGATCTATACTGCCCCTCGAAGGAAACCCATAAAATTGCTCAAAACCACGGCCCGTTGGCCAGCGGTTAAACGGCCCGGCGGGTGTCAGGTCGGCAAGTGGTGTGATATGCCATTTTCCCAATGCAAACGTATTATATCCGTTTTCTTTGAGTATCTCGGCAATAGTCGCTTTTTCGAAGGGGATTTGGGCATCATAACCCGGCGTACCGATGGCGGTTTCAGGAAACAGCCCCATGTGTGCCGAATGAGCATTCCGACCGGTCAGCAGCGCGGCTCTCGTGGGGGCGCAGATGGCGGTTGTATGAAAATTGGTGTAACGCAAACCATTATTGGCCAGGCTATCAAGCGTTGGCGTATTGATGAGCCCCCCAAAAGTACTGATCGCTCCATAGCCAACGTCATCCAACAATATCCAGACTACGTTTGGCGCGCCTTTCGGGGCCGTCTTCTTTTCAGGCCAGGATTCTGTGGTTTCTTTTACAGTCTTTCCGATCTTGCCCTTGTAGGGTTGGACGGGAGTGTATTGGGCGTTTGCAAACCGGCCTGTGCTCAACAAGACCATCGCAACAAGCAAATGTTTGACAGGAATTAAAACTTGTTTCATCTCTATATCAGATCTGATGGATTTAATAGTAGCCCGACCTTTGCCGGAAGGTAAAATGCCCCCCATATTCATTCAAAAAACGGAGGGCATTTTACATTTCCAACATACATCAGACTGAAAAATACATTCTTCTTATTGCCAAAGCGGGTTTTGCTTCAAAAGCGCGTTATTATCCAGCTCTGTCTGTGGGATCGGATAGAGATAATGTTTGGCAGAAACATTGTTCTTGCCCACCTTACGCAGGCTGGATTCCAATATTCCGTTACCATTTGCATCCTTTTCACGGATCAGGTCGAACCACCGCTGATATTCATAAGACAATTCCAATCGACGTTCAAAGTATAATGAATCTCTGAACTGGTCTTTTGTCAATCCCTGTGTAAGGTTGGGCAATCCGGCTCTTGTCCGCACACGGTTGATCGACCGGTAAGCTTTGGCAGTCGGACCGTTCACTTCGTTCTCGGCTTCGGCATGGATCAACAGCACTTCGGCGTAACGGATAATAGGAACATTGGCTTCCGAGTTTGAAGTTACCGCGGTATTATTGGGGTCCCACCACTTGTTCCAGAAAGGCGTAGAATCATTTGGAACAGCCGTGTTAACAATTGGCAGGCCGTATTTTTTCCCATTGGTGGGGCTTGTAAAGCTTCTCACAAAGGTTACCGCACGTCTCTTATCAGTAGGCTTGTAGAGTTTGTAAATGCTAAAAGACTTATCGTTACCCTCCGTGTAAAAGCGAACCATGTGGGCGTAATTGCCCGTCAGCCCGGGAATGGCTGTATAAATCGCACGCGGGTTTTCACTGTTTCCCTGGCTGTAGGAGTTGCCTTTCATCTGAGCCGAGAAAATATGTTCGGCCCCATTTTTATAAGCTGGAAGGAATACGCGGGAATAGTCCGAAATCAGGTCGTACCCATAGTTACCGGTGCCGCCATCCGCCGCTGACAATACTTCCTCCACTTTGGCGATCGACTTCTGGTAATTTTCAGTCAGTTTCAAAGGCAGCGACGCCTTGATCAGATACACTTTGGCAAGCAGCGCCTTTGCCGCGCCGGCTGTGGCCCTCCCCACCTCTGGGGAACTATATGTAGCAGGCAATACCGCAGCAGCTTCGGTGAGATCCTTTTCTATCTGCGCATAAACATCAGCTGACGGCGTTCTTGCAATGGCATATTCACCTGCGGTAACGTAATTCTGATACTCCGTAACCAAAGGAACGTCACCGTATAAACGTACCAGGTTAAAGTAATATAATGCCCTTAAAAATTTGGCTTCTCCCAAAATTCTGTCTTTTGTTGCCGGAACACTGAAAGTGATACCGGGCACTTTTGCCAAAACCAAATTGGCCTTACGTATTGCCGCGTAATGCTGCTGCCAGAGTTCGTAGACCCTCAGATTGGCTGACGAATGAGACTGCACTGCAAGCGACCTCACGTCAGGATTGGTGGCGCCGGGACCCGGATCCTCGTCGTCGCTGCCCATGTTCATGCCTGTGTTGAACAAGGTGTTGTAGGGCGATTGTACCCGTGCCGTGTTGAGGTGGAAATAGACGGCGTTGATCGCTGTGACCGCATCGGACTCTGTTTTGTAATACTGCTCTTCCGAAATAATGGATTCGGGCTCCTCGGTAAGAAATTCTTTGCAGGATGCCATAAACAAAGCGCTCATGGCCAACAAAATAAATTGGTATTTTTTCATTTTAATGCTCGTTGTTATTGATAAAAATCAGAATGTTAGGGACAAGCCAACCTGGTAGGATTTGTTGTTTGGATAAACGCTGTCGTCCACACCCTTATTAATCAAACTTTGTCCGTTGGAACTCACCTCGGGGTCAAAACCAGTGTAATTGGTCCAGGTTGCTGCATTCTGAGCAGATATATAAATCCTGAGGGCTTGAATGTTCGCTTTTGCAAGAATTTGCTTGGGAATGGTATATCCGAAAGAAATGTTTTTCAGCCTGTAATAGGTCGCATCCTCGATAAACCTGTCGGAAATTGTAATGGCCGGATCCTGATACGCTTCCTTGACATCGGTATTGGTATTCGTGGGCGTGTATCTCTTTAAGAGCTCCGTGGATGCATTGGTATAACCTGTTCCCAGTTCCAGACTGGCCCGATTGACGTTATATAATTTCCCTCCCACCGACGCCTGAAAAAATACGGAAAGGTCAAATCCCTTGTAGCTCAACGTGTTGGTGATCCCGGCTGTAAATTTGATCTGATTATCGATCACCTCACGGTCACCTGCCTGGGTTATTACGCCGTCGCCGTCCAGATCCTTAAATTGTTGTCCGCCAGGTCCTTTATTCGCCTGCGGCGTGAGCGGGGTTTCCCCTTCCTGGATCACGCCATCGGTTTTGTAGACAATAAAGGAACCCAGTGGATGTCCAACTTTGGCGATAGACGGTGCGGAACTGGATGGGATGTATTGACTTACGCCAGGCCCCAGATCCAGGATCTTGTTGGTGTTTCTGGCAAAAATAAACAAGGTATTCCATTTTAAAGCGCCTGTAAGGTTCTGAGAATTCACCGCCAGTTCAAAACCCTGGTTTGAAACAGCGCCCACGTTCTGGTAAACCGTAGAACCTTGTCCGTTGTAGATATCCGATAAACCGGAGGTACCTGGAACAGTCCTGGTCAGCAATATGTCTGTTGTCTTTTTGTAATAATAATCCGCCGTGATATTGATACGATCTTTATACAACCCCACATCTAAGCCTGCATCCACCTGAAATGTCTTTTCCCATCCCAGATTTTTGTTTGACACCGTGCTAGGCGCATAACCCGAAACGGTGTTCCCTGAAAAGTTGTAAGGGTAATAAGTGAGCTGTGCAAGAGACTGATATGGCGGAATAGACTGGTTACCAGTCGAGCCTGCGCTCAGTCTCAGTTTGAGCAAACTCACGTGCTTGACCTTTTCGAAGAACTTTTCATTGGCGATATTCCAGCCAAATGCTGCGGATGGGAAATACCCCCATTTGTTTCCCGCCCCAAACTTCGAAGACCCGTCAGCGCGAAGCGTAAAAGTTAACAGGTACCGATTATCGAAAACGTAGTTTACCCGACCAAGGTAAGACGCCAATGAAAATTCGGAAGACGACGAAGATGGTGTCCTGTTGGTTATTCCTGTTCCAAGGTTGTTGTATCCAAGGGCGTCAGAAGAAAAACCAGCCGCTTCAGCAACCGCACCTTTGGATTGTGATCGCTGCGCAGTGAAACCAACGACGGCATTGATCCTGTTTTTTTCATTAAGCTCCTTATCATAGCTCAGGGTATTTTCGTTCAGCCAGTTGGTTGTAAAAAGAGAGCCGACGAGCGCCTGACCGTTCAACGACGAACCTTCATAGGTAGATTTGGGCAGATACCTGTTCTGTTTGTTATCCACGATATCAGTACCCACCAGCACTTTCGCCTTCAAGCCTTCGATAATCGTATATTCCGCTGAAAGATTCCCCAGAAACCGGTTGGTAATGGTTTCATTAAGCTGATTATACAATGAATTGATCGGGTTGGCATAAACCGTTTCGAAGGGGCTGTTTTTTACATAAGTACCATCGTCCTGGTAAACGGGTAATGCAGGGGGAGTAAGTACCAAAGCAGAAACGATGCTTGCCGGTGCTACATTGGCCTTTGTACGACTGCCCGTGATGCTCGATGTGAATCTCAGTTTGGAACTGTAATCATGGTCTATGTTGAATCTGGCTGAAAGCCTTTCAAAATCGGTGTTTTTCAGAACGCCGTCCTGTTTCAGATAATTTCCGGAAATCCCAAGCCTGGTTTTGTCTCCGCCCGATAAAATCGAAATGCTGTGACTTTGCTGCGTCGCCTTTCTGAAAGCTGCTGCCTGCCAGTCGGTCCCTGCTCCTGTTGTATCAAGCTTGTATCCTGTCACACTTGGCAAATTGGGCGTCTTTCCCGAGTTGTAAGCGGCGTCCTTACGCAACTGCCACCATTCACCCGCATTCAGCAACGGCAATGTCCTGATCACCTCCTGTTTGCCATAATAAGCTTCATATGTAATGGACGACTTCTTTTTTGATCCGCCTTTGGTGGTGATAATTACTACACCGTTAGCCCCTCTCGAACCGTAAATAGCCGTAGCCGATGCATCCTTCAATACATCGATGGATTCAATGTCTGCCGTATTCAGCGAAGACAACGGGTTGATCTTCGAACCGTTGGTTACGCCCGCGTCATTTAGCCCGTAATCGTTGTTAATCGGAAACCCGTCGATCACATACAGCGGGTCACTTCCTGCGGTGATCGAATTGCTTCCCCGTATCTGGACACTCACACCGCCACCCGGCTGTCCGGACGTCTGGGTTACTGTTGCCCCGGCAATAGAACCTTGCAAAAGCCTTTCCACGGAAACTACCGGCTGCGATTTTATCTCTTGCGGAACAGAAGAAATTGAACCCGTAATGTCCTTTCTTTTCTGTTCACCGTACCCGATCACAACCACTTCATTGAGCAGGTTGGCGGTTTTTAATACTACTTCAACAGCTTCATCGGTCAGTTCGTAAATTTCGATTTCCTGCTGCTGAAATCCAGTCACGTTGATTTGCAGCGTGAAAGGAAATTTTTTCGCAGCGCTAATGCTGAATTTGCCTTCTAAGTCCGATAAGGCGTATTTTGATGTCCCTTTTTCAACAATGGTTGCGCCGGGGAGGCCCTGTCCTGTATCATCCTTGACAATACCTTTAATAACGTCCTGAGCTTTCAGCGCAGAGGCGCTGAAAATTAACGCACCTAATAACCAGATCAGGTAAAACTTTTTCTTGATCATTTCTAAACTATGAATAATGGTAAATTAAATTGAGGGCACTCTCTTATCATACACGCAACTTTCCGGCACTCACCCGGGAGCAACGGACACAGATATACGCAGCCAAATTCACGTGCACGAGAATTTGGAGATCACAAACAGTTAGGGATGTCGGGGGGCGTTGTTGATAGGCCGTCGTGTGGAAGCAACTTTTTCTGGTATTGATTTACCACACTTCATGAGTTTCCACAACAACAATAGAAAACATTTGAAGAGCGTCGTGAAACCACCATGCATACAGCGGGATGCTGTGACTCGTGTAAAGCATTTTTCATTGTCTTATTTTGATTTTGACGTTTCAGCAGGTTAGCAGCATTGAGACAAACAAATATAGTCTACTTGTTTGATAGACAAAGTAAAGTTTTTAAATTTATATATCCAAGCAAAAGCCAGAAAATCCGGAAGCATCTCTTGAAATTTTCATTTTTTTATAAATCGTTCAGAGCATAATTCACAGACTGACAAACAAATAAGTATTGTCCCCAAAACTGAATCTTCAAAAAGTTAAATTATTTACAGAAGTAAGCATACATTTACGTCTAAAGGGAATGAGAGCCAAAACCCTATAATTCCAAGATTTCCGCTGGCAACCCTGGGTTTCAGAGAATGGTCGATTGCGTGTCTCTCCCAGACCCGATTGCTCTGTGCCCTAACTTCTGGCAGCGCAATCAACAAATAAGCCCAAACGCAATAAAAAACCTTAGTTAATCTAAAATCCATAATAAAAATTGAGGAATCCCTGAGCATATCTTCCCTTTCTGGTGCATGAGAAGACTAGTGTTGTTGTGTCTCTGAACCCAAATCCCTTCAAGGGGACTTTGTGTTGTATTTGCCTGAGTAGACCCACCATCTTGCGGGTTGGGCGCGCTTTCACTTCCCTGTCGCGCTCTTGTCCCCTTCCGACTGCTCAATGACCACTGTTTTGACTGCGCCGGTAAACGCAAACGTCCCTCCATACGACTTCGTGACTGGCGAATTCAAATCTTTCCCCACGCTAAACCCGTCACTCGAAGCCGAATTGAGAAACTTGGTTTTACTTTCGATGAACTGCTCGCCGGCTTTCTCGTTGTTGACATAAAGCGTTACTTTTTTATCATCGGCAAACTCCACTTTGATCACGTTCCTTCCGGCCGAAAGGCTTTTGGCAGAAATCAACAAAATCTCTTTCAAACCATCATTAAGCAGGTATTGCAACTTGTTATCCTTCACAAAAAGGCTTGTCCCGCCGATCAAACCGCCATTTGCGAAGATTACGCCTTCCGTGTTCCTGTCTTTCACATCGACGGTCGCGGTAATTTGAACAGGGCCTTTTCCAATGTAAACCCTGGTTTTGATGCTCGCACCTCCGTAGATCACCGATTTGGGACTAATCGGCGGTGGCGCCAATCCTGCGCGGAAATTTTTCAGAGGGTACACGTCATACTTTTGGGCTTCTTCGTCAAACAGCTTTTTGAGTGTTTCCAGCTTGTCGGGATACTTCGCCGCCAGGTCGTTGATTTCGTTGTAATCTTCATTCAGGTTGTACAACTCCCACTTGTCCCTGCTGAAATCGGCGATGAAATTAATGTCCGTCGTATTCTCGCCAAATGTATTTCTTGGGTGATAAACGCTGGCTTTCCAGCCATCTTTATAAATAGAGCGCCCGCCATGCAACTCATAATATTGCTGGGTATGCCGCGTCGGCGCTTTGGCATCGTCCAGGGAATACGTGAGCGAAGTACCATGAAATGGCCGTTGCGGATAACCGTTGATCACTTCCGGCACCTTCAATCCAGCCAATTCGATCGTGGTGGGCAGGATATCGATCACGTGTGCATACTGGGGACGCAATCCGCCTTTTTCCTTGATACCTTTTGGGTAATGTACGATCAGCGTGGTATGCGATGCGCCTTCCGCATTCACATCGCTTTTCCAGTAACGGAAGGGAGTATTCGTAGCCTGCGACCAGCCGAGCGGGTAATTCGGGTAACTGTATTCGGTGCCGATCTTATCATATTGCGACAAAAGGAAACTGATATTGTCCCCTGCTGCTTTTTCGGCTGTACCCACGGTGCCCGTGTAAGTACCTTCTTTACTACCTCCGTTGTCCCCCACGATCAGGAAAATCAACGTGTTATCGAGCTGGCCAATTTCTTCTAAATACTTCGTTACTCTACCAATCTCATAATCGGTATAAGTCAGAAAACCCGCATACACCTCCATGAAGCGTGCGTATATTTTCTTTTCGTCTGCCGAAAGCGACTCCCAGGGTTTGATACCTGTCTGGCGCGGCGGCAACTGCGTCCCTTTCGGAACCAGTCCGGCAGCTAATTGCCTTTTGAACACCTCCTCGCGGTATTTATCCCACCCTCCGTCGAACTTGCCTTTGTATGGATCGCTCCATTGTTTAGCTACGTGGTGCGGCGCGTGGGCTGCGCCGGTTGCGAAATAGACGAAAAAAGGCTTTTCAGGATCGGCTGATTTCTGGTTGGCGATGTAAGAAATGGCTTTGTCGGCCATGAGCTCATTCAAATGCCGCGTATTGGGTTCGATATCGATCGGCGAAGTTTCCTCTACCAGTTGCGGATGCCACTGGTCTGTCGCGCCGCCCAGAAATCCGTAAAAATGTTCGAAGCCCCGACCGGTCGGATAGCGGTTATACGGACCTGCAATAGTCAGGTCACGCGGCTGGTTTCCGTGCCACTTGCCCAATGCAAATGTGTTGTAGCCGTTTTCCTTAAATATCTCGGCCACCGTTCCGGCTTCGAAAGGAATGTTCCCGTTGTAGCCCGGCGTACCGATCCCCAGCTCAGCATGGTGCCCCATCGCGACACTGTGCGCGTTACGGCCAGTAAGCAATGCAGCCCTGGTCGGACTGCAGATCCCCGTGGTGTGGAAATTGGTATAACGCAAACCGTTACGGGCGAGCTTCTCGAAATGAGGCGTGTCGATCAATCCTCCAAATGCAGACGTGGCACCAAAACCGACATCGTCCAGCAATATCCAGACGACATTGGGCGCGCCCTTCGGTGCTTTCACAGGCTCCTGCCACCATTGCTGGGTTTCTTCAATCGTCTTCCCGATTTTGCCTTTAAATGGCTGCACCGGATCGTGCTGGGCATTTACCTGGCCTGCCGTAAGCGCTGCGCTAAGGAATGTTGCCGCAGCCAGCTTCTTGTAATGTACTGATCGCATGAAATTCACTTTAAAAAACAGTTTGTTCTTTCAGTGCTTTTTCGATCTCAGCCTTGGAAGCAACACCTTTTCTCTCCCACACCACCTGATTGTTGCGGTAGAGGATCAGAGTAGGGAGACCGACCACACCCAGTTCTTTCACAAGGCCTTTATTTTCATAAGCCTCGATTTTGATCACCTTTACATGGGCAGCCTGTTCTGTTTTAATCGAATCGACGGTTGGCGCGAGCCGTTTGCAGCTTGGGCAGTAGCGCGAACCAAAATCAACCAGGACCAGCTTATCGCTTTTCAGCGACGCCTGGTATTCGTCCAGTGAGAGCCCTTTCCCGGTTGTAGAAATAACTGGCCGGCCCAATCCTATCCACTTGCTCAGGCCACCGGGAATTTCGGTAACATCTTTAAAGCCAGCATTCCGCAGGTCGGCAGCCAGGACGCCGCTTCGTCCATTCCCGATCGAATAAATAAAGACAGGTTTCTCTTTGTTTAATTTCCCGCTTTGCTTTTCGAAATCCGATTTGTCGGCAACACTGAAACTGATGGCTCCTTCGAGGTGGTTCTGGGCGTATTCTTCCGGCAAGCGGGCATCCAGGATCTGGGCATCCTTACCAGCGGCTTTCAGCTTGGCCTCGAAGGCCTCAAATGATAGCAGGTCTCTTTTCTTTTCCTGCTGCGCAAAAACCGGGGTTTTGAAAGCCAGTACAAGCAGCATCATGCCAAGTAGTCGAAGATTTTTCATAGTCGTTTTATAAATATTGAATTTGGATTCTGTACAAGAAATGGGATAGCTCCTGCGGGACCGCAGTATTCCAAAGGCTGTAAGGAAATAGAAATTGAACCACCATTTTGAAGTAAAATCAGGTTGCAGGACCGTCCTGCAACATTTGCAACCCATATATCCCGGCCGGTGGTTAGCTGAAAAGGATATACTCTATTAAATCTATGGGCAAATTACATTAATAGTTTTCAAATTGCCAAAACCGCGGCGCATTTTATCATATTTGTTAAAATAAATGCAAGGACATCATTTCCCTACCACATGAACATTCATCTGCTCTATCCCCTGAGAAAGACACTGCTGGCAACCATGCTTTTGTACATTGCGCATCTGGCAAGCGCTCAGCCTGATACCATTCCAGTGATCAGAACTTACAAAACGGTTGACACCATCAATCTGCAGCTGAGCATTTTCAAACCCGCAAGCTTTGATACCGCCAAAAAATACCCGGCCATTGTGTTCTTTTTCGGAGGCGGCTGGATCAATGGCAGCATCGCGCAGTTTAAAAAGCAAGCTTTGTACCTTGCCTCCAGAGGAATGGTTGCGGTCCTGGCCGACTACCGCGTTGCATCCCGCCACCACACAACCCCATTTGAATCTGTTGCCGACGGTAAGTCCGCCATCCGCTATGTTCGCCAGCATAGTTCCGAATTAAACATCGACCCAAACCGCATAGCCGCAGCCGGCGGTTCCGCAGGGGGACATGTTGCCGCGGCTGCTGATCTTACCAGGCTCGACGAACCTTCGGAAGACCAGCGCATCAGCTCCCGGCCCAATGCGCTGGTGTTGTTTAACCCTGTCTTTAACAATGGTCCCGGCGAATATGGTTACGACAGGATCAGGGAGCGTTATCCGGAAATTTCGCCTTACCATAACATTGTGAAAGGTGCTGCGCCAGCCGTCGTGTTCTTTGGCACGAAAGACAAGCTGGTGTCCGTACAAACCGCGGAAGCCTATCAAACTAAAATGACCGAAGCCGGCAACCGCTGCGAATTGTATCTGTATCCGGACCAGGCTCACGGTTTCTTCAACAAGGGAGAAAGCTTTACCCAAACACTGCGGCAAGCCGATATTTTCCTGGAATCATTGGGTTATATCCAGGGTAAGCCGACGATCTGAGTCGTCGCCATTCATTCCGCGAAACCGGTCAGTTTTCATTTGATCTGATCCCAATCTACCACCCCGACCTTTTCAGCCCAGAGCAGAAATTCCTTTTCCAATTCGCGGACACGATCGGGATATTGTTTCGCAAGGTTCAGGGTTTCGGTCCGGTCGGTTTCCAGGTTGTATAACTCCCATGGCTTGTGAATTTCCGCAACCAATTTCCACGACCCTTTGCGAACGGCCCGACTGCCCTCGTGTTCCCAGAATAAGGTTCTTTCCGAAGATTCCGCTGTATTTTTAAATGTCCCCAAAAGGCTCTTTCCTTCATTGAGGATCAATTTTTTACCATCGAATTCCTTTGGATATGCTGCCCCCGCGAGATCCAGGCAAGTTGGCAAGAGGTCTATTAAATGGCTGGTCTGGTTACTCACCGACCCTCCGCGGATCATTTTGGGATACCAGGCGATAAACGGCGAAGCAATACCGCCTTCATGCGTGTTCTTTTTGAAAAGACTGAACGGTGTATTACTCACATTGCCCCATTCGGGATAGTAGCTGTCTATAGAAGCTACGGAGCCCGGCTGCCCATTCTTCTGGATTACATCCGCCCAGTCTTTCGCCGTATCGGCGCTGCCGCCATTGTCGGAAACAAAGAAAATAATGGTGTTTTTATCCTTTTTCAATGCTTTCAGCTTAGCAAGTATTTCGCCGATGCCGCGATCCATTCTGTCGATCATGGCTGCATAAATTGCCATTCGCAAATCCCAGTTGTCCTTCTCGGCATCCGAAAGCGATCCCCAGGGGGTTTTGGAAGCATAAGGTTCGGGCAGCTTCCAATTGTTCCGGATCAAACCGAGTGCTTTTTGCCTTTCAAAACGCGCTTTTCTGACAGCCTCCCAGCCCTTCCTGTATTTTCCTTTATACCGGGCGATATCTTCGGGTAATGCCTGGATAGGCCAGTGCGGCGCGGTGTAAGTGAGGTACAAAAAGAAAGGGTCGGGACTTGCTTTCAGTTCGTTGAGCGATTGGATTGCAAAATCCGTGATGGCCTGGGTAAGGTATTTCGAGGTATCCTGCCTTTGGACTTCCTTCCCGTTCAGCAGGAAAGTGACTTTGCGGCCATCATTGTAAATCGGCTCAGAGTTAAAATAACTGCTGCCGTTATTTTGCATGGTAAAGGATTTGTCGAAACCACGGCGATGGGCAAATGCAGGGGGCACAAGCCCCACGTGCCATTTTCCGGAAACAATGGTATGGTATCCTTTTGTTTTCAAAAGCTGCGCAATCGTCACACTGTTTTCACTCAAAAATCCCTGATAGGCCGGCGAACCCTTATCCTGTACCATATCCCCGATCCCCGCCTGATGAGGGTACAACCCCGTGAGCAGCGCCGCCCTGGACGGGCAGCAGCGGCCGCTGTTATAGAACGACGTCAGCCTTAACCCCTCTTTGGCAAGCCGGTCGAGGTTGGGCGTGCTGATTTCGGAGCCAAAACTGCCGAGGTCCGAAAAACCCATATCATCGGCCAGGATGATGATGATATTTGGTTTTTCCTTCCGGATCTGCGCTTCGGCCCCGCGGGTAAGCGATAGAAACAGCAATGCGTAAAAAAGTAACCTTCTCATTTCGTGTAAGCTTTGTCGATGGAGGCCCCCTCGTCACCCTGCTCTTTCATCCAGGCCGTCAGTTCAGCCCTGAATTTCCCGATCAGTTGCCTGTAGGCCGGGTCGGCAGCCAGGTTATTGAGTTCAAAAGGATCTTTCTGCGTATCGTAAAATTCCACCGGCGGACGGTTTACAAACCGGTTTGTTAGTCTTCTGGAATTTGAATCGGCTTCCGCCTTTTCGAGCCACGAAAACCAGACCATATTGCGATCCATGGAACGTTCTCTGTTCATCATAAACCGGTTATAATAAGGGACGTCAGGAATTAAATTCAGGATCAGCTTGTAACGGTTGTCGCGGATGCTGCGGATCGGATAGGCATTGCCCTCGGGAATGTTGTTATGGATTCCGTAAGCATAGGTTCGGGCCGTCTTGCTTTTACCTGTCAATACTGGGAGGAAACTTTTCCCGTCCAGGCCGGCAACCGGCTTTCCACCCGCAATGTCGATCAGGGTTGGCGTGATATCCTCGTACTGAACGATGGCATTGGTTTCGGTTGAAGCGGTCACCTTGCCGGGCCATTTCACCAGCATGGAGCTTTTCTGGCCCGAGTCCCACAAATTCCACTTGGCGCCGGGGAATTGTGCGCCCTGCTCGCCCAGAAAAATAACGACTGTATTTTGTTCCTGCCCCGTTTCTCGCAGCAGACCCGTGATTTCACCGACCTGATGATCCAATCGCCTGACCTCCGCGAGATACCTGACGTACTGCCTTCTGGTAACCGGGGTATCCACCCAGTCGGCAGGCAACCTCAGTTTGGCCGCATCAAATTCCGTTGTATCCCCGGTTGTCCATGGCGTATGCGGGTTAATGCTCATCACGAACAGGCAATATGGCTTTTCGCCGGCAGTAATGTATTTCCGGACGTCATCCAGGCGGTAATCGTCTGTCGGCGACACGCAGTCCGGCTCAAAGCCGTCGATGAGATCGAACGGGAAAACATGCTTTGGTTTCGTCACATGATCTTTCCCTGTCAGTCCGACCTGGTATCCCAGATCTGCCAGGTAATGCCCTACACTTTGCAGGTTATCGTAAACCGGTTTATGGTTCTGGAACGATCCGTGACGGACCGGGTACAAGCCGGTAAAAAGTGAAGCCCGCGTGGGCACGCACATGGCCTCCGAGACATAAATGTGATTGAATTTCAGACCTTTGGAGGCGATGAGGTCGATGTGGGTTGTTTTTAGGTTCTGACCACCATAGCAGCTCAACTGCCTGCTGTCCAGGTCATCGGCCATGATGATCACAATATTGGGCTTGCCTTTGCCCGGCTGTGCGTGGCAAAAATGGATAGCCAGTAAGACATAAGCGAGGGCAGGGATTGCCCAGGCTTTGACCCGGAAAAATACACTTTCAAAAACCATCAAGATGGAATATTAATCTACTAAATCGATAGACAAATAACGTTTAAAGGGTTTAGATTTACAACAACGGCAACAACATTACTCCCGGCGGGCGGGCAGCTTATCCGGAAGTGATGGACCGAAGCAAACCGCCGGCCAACGTCACGGACGTCTGAGCCGGGCCGAACATGGTAAATAGTTCTATTTTTTTGTCCCTACCCTTAGCTGGTTTCCCAGCCATGATCTGATCTGAAATTGGGCACGGAGTTGAGATCTTGTAGGATTTCATGTCCGGAAACATAAAAGTCCTCCCCTTTGCAGCCAATATGTTTATCGTGACCGCGCCATCCCCGATTTCTGTCGCTTCATAGATACGAATTTCCAATTCACCCTTCTCGGTCTGGGTTAACATCGTCTCGGCAACAAATTTTGTATCACCGATCGGTCAAAACCAACGATGTCCTGTTAGCCATACTTTTCTCAAAATTAAAATGAACAAGCTTTCCATGTTTGTGACGTACGTTCTGCTGAGCGTATGCAGCTTCTCTTATGCGTCGGCGCCCACTGTCCCCGCCAGCAATATCAACTTAAACCCTGTGGACGGCACCCGCCTTTCGGGGTATTTCACCAGAGGAAATGGCAACGCCCGTATTCTTGTGCTCAAAGAAGCTGGCCAGGTAACGGGATCTCCCGTCAATGGAACTGAGTACAGCTATAATTCCGGGTTTGGGAGCGCAGGAAGCGAGTTTACCGGGCCGGGAGAATATGTGGTTTACCGCGGGAACGGAAATTCGTTTTCCATTGACAAACTCAAACCGGCCACCACCTATTTCCTCAAAATCTTCGAATACAATGGCTCCGGTGCTGCGATCGAATACGGGGCAACGGCTTTTACAGCCAGCATGTCTACTGCCTCGGCACCCCTTGTGCCCACAAAAGGTCTGGCAATCAGCAACGTGACAGGAAACTCCGTCAAGTTGTCGATGACGGCCGGTGATGGCGAAAGGCGGATCATTCTGGCCAGAAAGGGCAGCCCCGTCAATGCTGTGCCGGAGGATTTGAAACCTTACATCAACAACAACAATTTCGGCGACGGCGCGGTCCTGAATGGAGATAACTTTGTAGTAGGGAGCGGATTAAGCAGCCCTTCAGTGACGATCGCCAACCTGGAACCCAATGCAACCTATCATTTTGCCTGTTTTGAGTACAACGGCAGCAGTAACCATTCACCGGTCTATATCAAAACAGCCGCAACCAACTCCGTCACGACCAGCGCAGGCCCGACTACGATTCCGGGCGTGATCACATTTACGGAAAAAGAAGGAAATGGTTTTAAACTCTATTTTGCAGTGGGAAACGGCACGAAGAGGCTGGTCATTGCTAAAAAAGGCGAGGCACCCGCCGCCGTTCCTCAAAATGGACAAGTGTATAACGGAAACCCTGTTTTTGGCTCCGGCTTCGAAATATCGCCGGGCGAATTTGTGCTCAGCAATTCGGGCGACGCTTCGCTGATCGTCTCCAATCTGGAACCGGCGACGGCTTACTTCATCAGAATTTACGAATATGATGTTGATCTGAGCGGTTACAGCTACTATCTGACTTCCTCGTACCGGACAGGCAGCAGCAGCACGGAACAGAAACCGACAATAAACAGTAACGTCAAAGTAACGGCCACTACCGGCTCCACGGCCTCGCTGAGCTTTCCGGACGGAAATGGAAAATACCGGATGATCGTGATGCGGGAAGGCTCTCCAGTGGACGGTACGCCTGCAGACCTCACCTACTATACCGGTGGGAACGTGGCCTTTGGGCTGGGTGCGACGCTGGGCGCGGGAAACTACATCATGGCTTCCAACATGAATGGCACTACCCTCAATATCTCGAACCTGAAAGCGGGTTTTACTTATCATATTGAAGTCTTTGAATCAAATGGAAATAAAAGCCCGGTTTATCTTGTTCCCGGCGCAAAAGCAAGCTTCACGATTTCCGTTGAACCGGCTGTTCCCTCGACGCTATTGGAAGCGCAGGCTCCGGAGGGCAACAGTGTTAAACCCGCCTGGAAAATCGGGGACGGGGCAAGAAGGGTTGTGATTGCGCGGAAGGGTACTGCAGTGACCGCCAAACCAGCCGATGGCCAGACCTACACCGCAAACTCCGAATTTACCAAAGGCACTGAAATCGAAACCGGCCAATATGTGGTTTATGACGGCACCGCCAATAATTTTATATTGAGCGGATTGGAAAAGGCTTCTTCCTATTACCTGGCGATCTTCGAATACAATGGCTCGCCGGCGGGCCCCGACTATCTGGTATCCCCATATCTGCAAGGGCAGGTCACTACGGTTTCCGTGCCTGCAAGTCAGGTTTATAACATCGCAACCAGTGAAATAAAAGCAACCCAGGCCACCCTGACCTTTAAAAGCGGAAGCGGTGCGAAAAGGCTTTTCGTGATCCGTGAAGGCTCACCGGTAGACGCAGAACCGGAGGACCTGAAACGCTACGAAGCAAATAGCAGCTATGGGTCTATGCCCATAGGAACGGGTAATTACGTGGTCCAGTCAACCGCAACGGAGGCCCCCTTTACAATTTCGAACCTTAAACCCAATACGCTCTATCACGTAACCGGATTTGAATTCAACGGTTCCTCGAACCCGGTTTATCTGCGCCCGGGAGCTGCTTTCAGCTTTACTACCCTGGAAAACACAGGCCCGGTCACTGCGCCTACTGTACCCGCTTCGCAGCCCGGCATTACCGCAGTGGATGGCGATCAGTTTAAGCTAGGCTGGACAAATGGAAATGGATCGGGCAGGCTCGTCATCGCCAGGAAGGACAGCCCCGTGGATTTCAAACCGACAGATGGCGTTGTTTATGCCACAGATCCGCAGTTTGGTTATGGGCAAGACTTGGGGAACGGACAGTTCGCTATTTTCGACGGCAGCCTGAACTTCGTCACAGCTACTGGCCTTCTGCCCGAGTCAGGATATCAGTTTGCGGTTTTTGAATATAATGGCAATGGCACGAACAGAAAATATCTGGTCACCGATTTCCTCGCCGCGACGGGATCCACGATTTACGGACCGACGACGGGCAGCAAAAATGTCCTGTCCGTAAGCTCCGCCTCCTCGATTTCCCTGAGCTGGACGATTGGTAATGGGGCCGGAAGAATTGTGGTCGTAAAAGAAGCAAATGCAGTGACCGGCACACCTTCAAATCTGAGCGTATATCCGGCGAACAACAATTTCAAATCCGGCGCCCAGATTGCCGAAGAGGAGTATGTGGTTTATGCCAGCAACGGGAATGCGGTCACCATTAACGGATTAAAACCCGATACAGAGTATTACTTTGCCATTTTTGAATACAATGGCACAAGCGCGCCGGTATACGGGACCGCCACAGCGGTGTCCGGGAAGGCCAAAACATCCGGGACCCTGCCGGTTACCTGGTTGTCTTTCACAGCCAAAGCAAGTCACAGCGGAACACTGCTGGAATGGGCTACCTCCTCGGAGTTAAATTCGGCCTATTTTGTAATAGAAAGATCTTTGAACCCATCGTACGGCTTTGACTCTGTCGACACTGTCCGGGCGGGGGGAGAGAGTACGCACGTGCTGAGCTATCGATATGAGGACGTTTTTGAAAACCCGGGAAACCTATACTACCGGTTAAAGCAGGTCGATCTGGACGGACAGTTTGAATACAGCCGTATTGTAGCAGCGAAAGCACTGACCAACAAAACGTTAACGATTTTCCCTAACCCGGTGACCGACCAGTTAACTGTTCAGGCAGACCATACCCTGAAAAACGCCGACCTGACCATTTACAGCCAATCAGGCAGGGTCGTCCGGTCCGGAATTCTAACTGAAAACCAATCAATTGATTTACAATCCCTTTCACCGGGTATTTACTTTATCACGATCAAAGGCGGGTCAAACCAGTATGCGAGAAAATTCGTGAAGCAATAACGTTCGTTATTAACTTCTTTGGCTTGTTCCGGAACGGCGAAAAGACTGAGGCTACTTTTCCCGTTCCGATTCAAACAAAATAAAAATGACCGTTCTTTGCTTTGATGCTTTAAAAGACGGTAACGATTACCTAACTTTTGCCTCATGCATACCCATTTACCCTTTCTGATTGCCATGATCGTGGCCATCGTGCTGCTGAACACCATGGCCAACAAACTCAGGATTGCCTACCCTATTTTGCTGGTCGTGGCCGGCCTGCTGATTGGGTTTATCCCCGGGTTACCCATGTTGCGCATTGACCCGAACCTGATCTTTTTCATTTTCCTGCCACCGCTCCTTTTCGAGGCCTCGTGGACGATCTCCTTTAAGGAAATGAGAAAATGGTGGCGGATCATCGGCAGTTTTGCCTTTCTCGTCGTGTTTTTCACAGCGTCGTCGGTAGCGGTGGTGGCACACCATTTCATTCCCGGCTTTACCATTGCCCTGGGATTTCTCTTGGGAGGGATCGTATCGCCGCCCGATGCGGTAAGTACCGGAGCCATCACCAGGTTCGTTAAAATACCCAAAGCCACCTCAGCTATTCTGGAAGGTGAAAGCCTGCTCAACGATGCTTCATCGCTGATTATATTCCGGTTTGCGCTGATTGCCGTAGGTACTGGTCAGTTTATCTGGCAGGAAGCGGCCATTAGTTTTATCTGGATGATAATAGGCGGCACGGGCATTGGTTTGCTACTGGCCTGGATTTTTGTTGAGGCACATAAACGCCTCCCTCTCGATGCGCAGTCAAATATTGCATTGACACTCATTGAGCCCTATTTCATGTACTGGCTGGCCGAGCAGATCCATTGCTCGGGCGTGCTGGCGGTGGTAAGCGGCGGCCTGTTTATGTCGGCCAGGCGGCTTGTTTTTCTGAATAGTACCAGCCGTATACAGAGCTTTAGTGTCTGGGAAAGCTTTGTGTTTATATTGAATGGCATTGTATTCCTGATCATCGGCCTGGAGCTTCCCGAAATTGTGGAAGGGATGCGCGAAAAAGGCATTCCATTGCGGACGGCCGTCGGGTCTGGAGTGCTGATCACGGGCGTGCTGATTGCCGCCCGGATCATCAGCTCCTACGCAGCGCTGCTTGCTACTTACATTTTTCGCCCTGGCGTAATCCCCCGTGCCAGGTCCAACAAAAGACGCTGGATGATGCCCATGCTGCTCGGCTGGACCGGTATGCGCGGTGTTGTATCGCTGGCGGCGGCACTGGCCATACCCATCACCATGGACAATGGCACGGCTTTCCCCCAAAGGAACCTCATTTTGTTTATCACCTTCATTGTGATATTGCTCACGCTCGTGGTACAGGGGCTTACCTTGCCTTCTTTAATCACACGTACGGAATTGTTTGCAGGCCTGACGGAAGACGAGACAGAAGAATCGACCAGGCGAAAAATGAAACAGGGCCTGAAACAACATGTGTATCAGTTTTTGAAAAACAAATATGAAACCGAGCTCAATGGTCACGCGGGCATGGAAAAATTCCTGAAACAATGGGAGGAGCGGGCCAAAGCCACCGACGACAGCTGGATGAATGAAAAGACCAAGCTGATTTTTGTAGAGCTGCTCGAAACCCAGCGGCAATATCTTACCGAACTCAACAAGGACCCCAGGATCGATGAAGATATGATTCGTCAGCAGTTGTACCAGATCGATCTGGAGGAAGAACGGCTGAAAATCATCTGACTTTGGCGGGTTGTCAGCGCAATAAATCCTTTTCCCGGATCAGTCTGCAAAGACTCCCGGCAATTTTTTTGTGACCTGCCGTGTTCAGGTGGCCGTCTACCGGATAGTAGTCGCCGGCACGGAGCAGGTCTGAGCTTCTGAGGAAATGCAGCTTGGGGTCCCCCTGGCTTTTCGCGTTCGCCTCAAAAGCATTGATCAGCTCCGGTCTTGTGTAGCGGCCGTCTATATGCATCACCACGATGTTTCCCGCATATACCGCCCTGATTTTATCCAGTACCTTAAAAAAGTGTTCAGTATGCAACCTTGTTTCAGCCTGCGACTTGATTGAAAGCGGCTTATCGTCCGTCAAAGGTTTCCCCGATATCCAGAAAGATAGGGCGTCGAAAGTATCCTGAAATACCCCGGCAGGGCTTGTGAAGGTGCGTTTGAAAAGCTCTTTTTCGCGGAGAAAAAAGTAGGTGTAGCGCATGGGGTAATACTGCTCATTGAGGCGGTTGAAAACAGTTACCTTTCCGAACTTTTCGGGCGTTAAGAGCTGGCCACCGCCGTTAGGATCGTTTCGGGCCATGTTCTCTTCCAGGTCGTTATCACAGTATTGGATCACCAGCAATTTGCACGAATCGCGTTGTAGCTTTTTGAATAACAACATCTCACGAAAAGTACCGTAAGAAGAAATACCCGCATTGATCGTCCTGGCGCCGGTTTCGCGTTCGGTGAGGTGAGCGAAAGTCTGGTCCTGGTCGATCCCCCAGCCCATTGTAAAAGAATCCCCCAGAAATACGATCTCAGGGTTTTCCAGCGACTGATCGTCGTCCCTGACGCCCAGGCTGTTGATCGAGAATTTGTTTTTATATTCAAGAGAAGCATGGTAGCCCACACTCCGCGGCCGGAGCGTATATCCAAGATCGTCGGAATAGCTGCTGAATTGCCTGTTGAACTGGATCACGTCACGATAATTGACCCATTGTTCCAAAATCCCTATCCGGTGTATTTCCGCCGTTTGATTTACCCGGATCACGTGCCGCATGTACATCCAGCAAATGCCTTCGGCCACTACGGGGAGTGCGAGGCAGAAAAGCAACGGTATCCTGAGCATCCTGCCTAATCCGCAACAAAGCATGACAAAGGAAACGGGCACCAAAATTTTGAACAGGACGATGCTCCATACAAAGTGTGTGAACAACTGCCACCTATAAACGGTCAGTGACAAGAGAAATAGACCGGCCATAAACAGGACCAGTCTGGTTTGGTTTGTTGACATTCAAATACGGCTAATTCATTGCCCATTTAACGCGCAACCGCCCCTTCAAAATCTCTGTAAAGACAAAAAATTATGTGTTTAATATTATTATTTATTTGAAAAATATATAAAACATTCATTTTTAAGCATCTACGAGCTACTTACCGACGCTTTTCAGCAGGGAGCATTGCATGGTATCACTGTTCCTCCTTGCGGCCTAAGATCGCGCACCAAGGCATCTCTAGCATGCACCGTTACTGGGCAAATAAATAATTTTATATATAAATAAATTATATATAAATTGGGCCAGATGTTTCACTTTCAAAGATCACCTGATCATGGCAGCAATCGAAATTCCCGTTAATGACCGTAGCGCGGGCTACGGCAAGGCAAGCAGCAGCAGGCTATCAACAGGCGTAGACATGACGCCCATGGTTGACCTCGGCTTTTTGCTGATCACATTTTTCATGCTCACCACGAGTTTATCCAGCCCAACGGTAATGTCCGTGTCCTTTCCCAAAAAAGAACCCAACGGTAACATGCCGGTTAAAGCGTCACACGTGCTCACTATCTTTCTGGGCGAAAACGACGAAATCTATTATCTGGACGGAGTGGCGGCCACCGACGGCCATGCCGGTTCTGCTTTAAAAACAACGCGTCCCGGCTATGAATTGAGAAATGTCATTTTTGCGGCGCAGCGGCGGGTCAATGCAATGGCGGGCCAGGTAAGTAACACCTCCGCGCCGTTTACCGTGGTGATCAAGCCGACGCCCGGTTCGAGCTACAAGAACATGGTAGATACCATGGACGAAATGGCCATCACAAGGACAACCCGATACGCGCTGGTCGACGAACTGACCGGGCCGGAATCAAAACTGCTTGCAGGCAGCCTGGAAAAGTGATTTGGATGACGGCTGTAAACAAATGGTGACTTCACGTCAGGGTATGGCTTCTAAATCGTAGTCGCCATCCTGTCAGACGTGATTTTATCTGATGTTTATTTACCATCATTCTAAACCTTTAAGTATGCAAAAAAAAGTATTTACCGAATTGTTTTATGTCAAATCCATGCGGATGCGACTGATACAATCTTTGCTGGTCGCTGTATTGTACGGGCTTACGTTAGCCGGACATTTGAACGCGAAGGGTGCCCCTGCTGTCGATAAAAGCATCTCGGGCACTGTCAAGGACGAAAAAGGGGAACCGCTGCCGGGTGTCAGCATCGTGGTAAAGGGTTCACAGCGCGGCACATCTACCAATGTCGACGGAACCTACCAGATCAGTGTGCCCGACGGTCCTTCTACATTGATTTTTAGCTTCGTAGGATATCTGCCCCAGGAAAAAGCAGTTGAAAACGAAACAACGCTGAACATAACCCTCCAGACAGACACCAAGTCTTTGGATGAGCTTGTGGTGGTAGGCTATGGTACGCAAAAAAGGGCCAACGTGACTGCTGCAATTGCCTCGGTCCCCATGAGCGAGGTAAAGGACATGCCCGTCTCCAATTTCGCGACGGCGCTTCAGGGGAAAATCCCGGGTGTGGTCATCCAGCAGAACAACGGTACGCCGGGAAGTACGCCGGCGATCAAAGTCCGGGGTTTTGGCTCTATCAGCGCAGGGAATGCCCCGCTGATTGTTGTGGATGGAAATATTGTTAATGCCAATATTTTCAGCACATTAAATCCTAATGACATCGAAAGCATGGACGTTCTGAAGGATGCTTCTTCAACGGCCATCTACGGCTCGAAGGGTTCCAACGGCGTCATGCTGATCACTACAAAAAAAGGGAAAAGCGGGAAGCCGAGCGTGAACCTCGATGTTTTCGCCGGTTTCCAGCAAATCAGCAAAAAGATCGATCTGATCAATTCACAGCAATTTGCCGAATTTGGAAAGGACGCTTCCAACAATGCCTATCTGGATAATATCAAAGGCGCCAACATCACAGACCCCAATAGCGTAAGGCCTACGGATTATCTCAGGTACCGCTATCCCAGGGGAGAAGTTTTCGACTGGTTTAATTTTGACGACCCTGCCAAGGTTGCCGCACTGCCCTATTACGACTATCAGGATAAAATTTTCAGGACGGCCAAAATGAGCAGTTACCAGCTTTCCGCTTCCGGGGGATCTGATAAGGCACGCTACAGCATCAGCGGCGGATACCTGAAGCAGGATGGGATCATTCGCAGATCGGCCCTGGACCGCTATACGCTGAGGGCAAATGTGGAAGTGAATGTGCTGCCTAAACTCAAAATCGGTTTAAATATCAACCCTTCGTATAAAGTCCAGCAGGAAGTGAAGGACGCGGGGCACTGGGCGGATAATGCCGTGATCAACTCGGCCCTGTCGGTCATGCCGATGATACCGATCTACGCAGCAGACGGCTCTTATACTTCGCAAACCGCTTTTGCCGCCCCTTATAACTATCCTGGCATTACCAACCCGGTTGCCAATATCACCGAGTATAACAGCCAGTACCTGACAGCCACCCTGCTTGCCAATACGTATGCAGAGCTGAACCTGTTCAAAGATTTCACCTACCGGGTTTCGGGAAACGTGAATTTTATGGGCAACCGCCGCAATGCGTACCGTACTTCCAAAATGCCATTGAACCAGATCCTGCCGCCTTCGGTGTCAACCGGAACAGCCTATTCGGATCAGAGCCTGAGCTGGCTTTTCAACCAGACTTTAAATTACAGCAAGTCGCTCAATGAAGTCCACAATTTTGACGTACTGATCGGGATGGAATCCACTAAATTCCAATACCAGGACAGCCAGGGAACAGGCAGTTCTTACCCGAACGATGTGGTGGAGACATTGAACGGAAGCGCGAGCGGAACAACGACAACGGCCGTTTCTTCCAAGGTGGAAAATGCATCGGCTTCGTATTTTGCGCGGGCCAATTACAATTACAAAGGGAAATACCTTGTCAATGTTTCGGTACGCCGCGACGGCTCCTCGATCTTCGGGCCCGACAACCGCTGGGGTACATTCCCTGCGGGATCGCTGGGCTGGCGGATCAGCGAAGAGGCATTTATGAAACCGGTCAGGGCAGTGTCAGAAGCTAAGCTGCGTGTAAGTTATGGTTTAGCAGGAAACAACGCTTTCAGCAACAACTATCCTTATGTAGCCACACTTCGGTCCGATAATTACAGCTTTAACAATGGGCTGGTCAACGGCCTGGCGCCTTCGTCCCTGGCCAACCCGCAACTTGGCTGGGAACGCAGTCAGCAACTGGACGCCGGGATCGACGTAGGACTCTTCAGCAACCGTATATATCTGATCGTGGATTATTATCAGCGCACCACCAAGGACTTGCTGCTTTCGGTGAATGTGCCCACGCTGACCGGCTTTGGTTCGGCAGTCAAGAACATCGGCAAAATGCAGAACAAAGGGTGGGAATTTGCGGTGAACACCCGTAATCTTACCAAAGCGCTGATCTGGAACACAAGTCTGAATTTATCATTCAACCGGAATAAAGTAATTGCATTGGGGCCAACAGGCGACCCGATCCGCAGCGGAACGGGTGTCGGCGAAACGAACATTACCCAGATCGGCTCCCCGATCGGCAGTTTCTACGGGTACAAACAATTGGGCGTATTTAAAGACCAGGCCGAACTGGACAGTTACCCGCATGATCCTACCGCCCGGCCGGGGGATGTAAAATATGAAGATGTCAACGGCGATCAGAAAATTGATGCGAACGACCGTACGATCATTGGTAACAACCAGCCCGACTTCATTTACGGGATCACGAATACGTTCAGCTACAAAGGTTTTGACCTGAACATTGCCATCCAGGGGACACAGGGCGGAGAGATACTGAACCTGAGCCGCCGGTTTTTTGAAAACCTCGAAGGAAATGCCAATCAGCTGACCACCGTTCTGACCAGATGGCGCTCCCCGTCGGATCCTGGCGACGGAGTAACGCCCCGCGCCAATGCCCGGACGACCGGAAACAACAATGCTGTTTCGACACGCTGGGTAGAAGACGGCTCCTACCTGCGTATCCAGAACGTCAGCCTGGGTTATCAGCTTCCGGCATCCCTGATCAACAAGGCGAAATTGCAGCAGGTACGAATTTACGCGTCGGCACAGAACCTGTTCACATTCACCAAATACCTCAATTTCAATCCAGAGGTAAGCAATTACGAAGGCCCGCTGACCGGAGGTGTCGATTATGGCGTGTACCCATTGGCCAAAACATTCACATTGGGTATCAACATCGGATTATAAGTCAAAGCCAGCCATGGGACGCGTGAAGTTTAAATTCAAAAAACAAAAAGCAATGAACATTTCAAAGCCATATCTATTCCTTTTATTCCTTGTCTCGCTCAGTTCGTGCAGCGAAGAATTTCTGGACCTGAAGCCAATCTCGACAGCTACGAGCGATAATTTTTACAGGACCGCCGACGATTTTAAAAATGCAGTCAATGGCGGGTATGCAGGACTCCAGGCCGGAGGACTTGCGGGGAATAGCTACATTTTCGGGGAAATTGCTTCGGATAATACCGTTGCCGTCGCTTCCGGATCTGTTACCGATCAGGATGAGTTCGACAGGTTTTACATCAAAACCACCAACCCGTATATCTCCGGCCGCTGGAATGACGCATACAGTGCCATAGCCCGGTACAATACAATTCTGGACAAGATCGGCGCGGTAACCATGGACGAAGCACTGAAAAACAGGTACATCGGGGAGACAAAATTCCTTCGCGCGATCGTGTATTTCACATTGGTGCAGACCTTCGGGGATGTCCCGCTGATACTCAAACCCGTCGCTACCCCGGATGAAGGCTATTCATTTGGCCGCACACCCAAAGCGGATGTTTACGCACAAATTGAAAAAGACCTTACAGACGCCGAAGGTATCCTGCCCGTTTCCTACCCTGCCGCCGATCTGGGAAGAGCAACAAAAGGTGCCGCCAAAGCCTATCTGGGCAAGGTGTACCTGACACAAAAAAAATACGCCCCGGCTGTCTCCAAGCTGAAAGAGGTGATCGATCTGGGTGTGTATGCGCTGCTGCCTTCTTATGCCGACGTATTCAAAGTCGCCAATAAAAATAACAAGGAGTCGGTCTTTGACGTCCAATACAAATCGGGCGGTGCCGGTGAAGGAAATCCCTGGCCCAATTCCTTTGCGCCCCAAAATTCGGGCAATGCGGTGATTGCTTTCGGCGGCGACGGCAATAACCAGCCAACCCTCGATATCATCAATGCTTATGAACCCGGCGATCTACGGAAAGACGTATCTGTCGCCTCATCCTATACAAATGCGGCAGGACAGGTTATCCCGGACAGGTTTATCAAAAAATACTATGATGTGCCGGTTGCAAAAAATGACAACGGCAACAATATCCCGTTGATCCGTTATGCCGACGTACTGCTGATGTACGCGGAAGCACTGAACGAAGTAGGCTATCAGGCCGACGGGGATGCGTTTTCTTACCTGAACATGATCCGGACAAGGGCTGGCTTAGCTAAGAAAACGGCTGCGACGGTTCCGACACAGCAGGATTTTCGCCTGGCCATAGAACAGGAAAGACGTGTTGAACTGGCGTTCGAAGGGCACCGCTGGTTTGATCTTGTACGCACCGATCGTGCGATAGCAGTCTTAAACAGCAAAAAAGAACAGATCAGGCTGGTTTCCGAGCTGACCACGAAAAACCTCGTTTTTCCGATACCGCAAAGCCAGATCGATATCAATAAAGAAAAAATCACCCAGAATCCCGGGTACTGATCAAACTGGTTAAAGACGGAAAGGGGCACAGCATAGGTTGTGCCTCTTTTCGTTTTCAGCTATCAGGAATCGCTTGCCGGACGGATCAGTTAAATGACCGTCTGAATTCCAATGGCGACAGGCTGGTTTTGGTTTTGAACAACTTGCTGAACGACTGCGGGTGCTCAAAGCCGAGCTCATAAGCCACCTCGCTCACCGTCAGGCTGGTTGTAGATAATTTTTCCTTTGCCTTTTCAATGAGCTTTTGATGGATATGCTGCTGCGCATTTTGCCCCGTCAGGGAACGGAGCATATCGCTCAGGTAGCTGGGCGAGATATTCAGGTTGTCGGAAAGGAACTGAACGGTCGGGATGCCCTGATTCAGCGATTTCTCCTGATTGAAATATTCGTCCAGGATTTCTTCCAGCTTTTGCAACAGGTTATTGCCCGAAACTTTACGGGTAATGAATTGCCGTTTGTAAAAGCGGTTGGCATAGTTCAGGAGCAGTTCAATCTGAGAAATCATCACATCCTGGCTGAACTCGTCGATACGTCCCTGCAATTCTCCATGCATAATATCAAAAATAGACAGGATAACAGCATTTTCCTGGTCCGATAAATGCAATGCTTCATTAGCCGAGTAGGAGAAGAAACCATATTGCCGGATTTTTTTTGCCAAAGGATAATGGAGCAGAAAATCCGGGTGTATCAGCAAAGTAAACAAGGAGCAGCTCTCAGCAATCGCTGCATCGTCGCTCTGGTGCCCAATCACCTGGCCTGGGGCAGCAAACAAAAGCCCGCCCTCGTCAAAATCATAGTAATCCTGCCCATATCGCAACTTCCCGCTCAGCCTCCCTTTCAAGGCTATTTTATAAAAAGTAAGCGCATGCGAATGCCGCAGCTTGCGCATATCGATCTGCGTGTTGCCATTATCGATCAGGCTGATCAGCGGGTGTAGCGGCTTAGCTAAGCCAAAGGCCCGATGCAGGTCGGACAGAGAATCGAATTTGTAGGGAGCGTCTTCGTTTTTCATTTTGAATTGATTTGCGTGAACCGGTAACATCAGCTACCGGTTCACATTTTTCTAGCCCTCTTGTTTTGACACCCCTTGAGCGGAGTTCGAAACTTCCTCCCATTCTTCCCAGAGTGCCAAACGCCCGGCGTAATCCTTACGCACCCAAGGCAGATTGTGGCTGCCCAGAAAGAACCGCAGAGGCGGATTTTCCGAATCTACGATTTTGAAAAGTGCCTCCGGCGTCGCATTGGGGTCGCCCCTTTCCAGATTTCTGATCCCGCCGATGAACTGGTTTTTAAAGTCCTCGTAAATGTCCATTCCTGAGGCAAACTTCAACGATTCCTGACTCCCGAACTCGGTAGCATAAGCACCTGGCTCAACGATCGTTACTCTGATCCCAAAAGCTTTGACCTCCGCGGCCAGGCTTTCGTGAATGGCCTCGAATGCCCATTTGGAAGAACAATAGTAGCCAATCACCGGCAATACCACATGGCCCAGGTTGCTGGATGTGCCCAGAATATGCCCGTAACCCTGTTCCCGCAGCAAGGGAAGCGCCGCCTGGATAACGGCGATCGGACCGAAAATGTTCGTCTCGTAAAGCGCACGCACGTCGTCCGCACTGGCTTCCTCAATCGTCCCGACGAGCGAGTAACCCGCGTTGTTGAGCACAATATCCAGCCTTCCGAAATGGGTATGCGCCTGCGCCACGGCCGATTTTACCTGTTCGGCATTGGTGACATCGAGCTGCAATGTCAATACATTTTCGCCGTATTTCTCCCGGAGACCGGCAATACTTGCAAGGGAGCGTGCGGTGGCCGCTACTTTATCGCCCCGTGAAAGCGCTGCCTCGGCCCAGACCCGCCCGAAACCGCGGGATGCGCCCGTAATAAACCAAACTTTATCCGCCGAAGCTGGGGCTAGGGCAGGCTGAGCGCCTGATTTTTCATCTTGTTGTACCATCATTTTAATTTTTGATTTGAATGCGACAAAGGTCCGCTGCGGCCATGCTGCGTTTGTAGTCTAATCGGGGGTTTTCGTAGCCGAAATGAGGATGGGGCCTGTTTGAAAGCAGGAAGGAGATGGGCCCCGACGAAAAGTAACCTGCCGTGCACCGGCGTCTTAAGTTATTGCTTATCAACTTCCGGACCGGTCGGGATGAGCTGGCAAATGCATGCAATGATCACTGACTTACTTTGCGGGGCGAAAGCATCCGGACAGTAGGCCAACAATCCTCACCGGGCATCGCGGATAGCAATTCGACAATGCCACATTGCCGCGTCGCCGACGGCGTGCTATCTATTGTCGCGCAGGCGGTACCGGCTTGGTGACCATTCCTGCAGAGGGGAATGGAAAACTCACTTATTCAGGCTCCCACCTCCTCTTTCCTGAATTTCAGGACGCGCTCTATGAAATCAACCGGCAGAGGTTTGTCCAAAGGCAGCTGGATCGCTGATTTCGAAACCTTCAGCCCTTTGAGTTCCGGTGCAAATGCTGTCAGAAAGGCGTCGCTCCAGGGGTTGGAAATGGTGAGGTGTTTTGCAAACCCCGCGTAGTAGATTAAAAACTTTTTGCCGATTTTAAACGCAGGTATCTGGTAACTGATCACTTCCACTGCTTCGGGTGCTATCTGATGCACGAGTTCACGAACGGCCTGCATTCTTTCCTGCATATCCCCTGGAAATGCCTGGTGGTATTCATCAATCGTCCGGTAGTCTGTTTTTGCCATTGGTTTAAAGGTGAGATGGTTCAGGCCGAATTACGGAATTCACTTGCTTTCAACATGCAGCCCCGGCCTGATCAACGCAAGCATCATTATCCCGATACCGATCGCGAAGGACAATAGCATCCATGCGATCTTGTGGCCGTTGCGCCCTTCCACGGGGTCGTACCTCGGTTCCAGGATGACGAATGTATTGTTGGTTGGCCTCCTCCACGCGTTTTGAACGGCTTGACGAAAATTTTCGCGGTCGTACGAGGCTGGCTTGCATTCAAAATGGTCCACTTTATAGAAGTCGTAAGTGTTCATAGAATCCACGCAGGTTCGGAGAAAATCCCGGAAACGCTGCTCCTTTTTTGCCTGACTACTACGATTGCTGATCTGCTTATGAAATTTGACACCGTACCAATAGAGCGGCGTCATGGTGATGGCCTGGTTCTTATGAGTGAGCATCGGGTGTGTAAAGCAAATGTCGATGTTCAGGTTTTCGTTAAACCGCCCGGTCTTGCGGAAAGCGTAACGCACGCCACCGATCGGCCGATACACAGCAAAAGTATCGATCCGGTAATACCTGGCTTGCTCGTGCTTGCCAATTTCCCTGACATTCGGAAGATCGAGTACCTTTGCCGTGGCAGTTGTAACGTAATGTTGCGAAAATACCAGCATGGCCCACATCGTGAACCAGACAATTAATTGCATACGCGTTTGTGCCCCTTTTTGGTCCTTCCGAAAAACAAGCCTATCGAATTTCAGCCAAAGCAAAATGGGCAGCCAGGGAGCGAAGGCAGGTATCCAGTAGTTCCATATTTCCTCATCGATCTCCAAAATCGGGTGCTTGCCTAAAAAGAAAAACCAGCGGATTAAGCCCAGCACGAGCAAAGTGCCCCAGGAAACTACCGAGAACAGTGGTAAAATCGCTTTGAGCTTTAAGAGGTAGTTTTGATTGACCGTCATTAGAAAAAAATAGCTAATGTCAAAATCAAGTACAAGTCATAATCTATTTGTCCGGGAGACGATATTTTCAAAAGTTTCATTCTGTCCAGCCTACTTTTCGGTACTGGCGAAAGCAGCAATGGATAGTTGCGTTTAATCTCGCTGTGAACATCCGAGAACTTATCCCTGAAAAATTGGCCATGCCGGGAGAAAACTTTCCTCTCTAAAAAAGCTCGCCCTCAGCGAGCGGATTGGATTCGCCACGCGCGCAATTTTCCGAGAAACATCACGCTCCATGCGAGTTTCCGTTTGAATAAACCGGCCCAATAACGACGACCTGGCCTTTGAAGAGATGCTGCATTTTTCATCTGATTTTAAAAACCTGTTCGGGCTGACACCCGCTGAACTGGCGGAACAAAAAAAACCGGAAGCAAACGCTACCGGCCTTTTCACAATTTGACACCAATTATAAGTTCTTTATGTCATTCGTGACCTGTTACTAAAATGAGTATCTCGCGCCCAGCTGCATCTGACATCTGGAGGCCAGCGGGTCTATCGAATAAGGGGCGCCGGGTTTGGTCCAGGTAAAAGTAGGATCGCCCGTCGTGGGGTTGGTCGCGCGCGCTAAGCCGATGGAAGCTGTTGAGTTGAAAGTATTGGGCGAGAAATAAGAGTAGCCCAATTTTTTATCAACCAGGTTCAGGAAATTAAGCACGTCGTAAGTAATCTGAAGCGCCTGTCGGCCTTTGATCTTGAACTCATGCATAAAACGAAGGTCCATGGTGTTATTCCAGGGTGTACGGCCCCCATTCCTTTCCGTAAAATTTCCTTTCCTTGATTTCAAATAGGATTTTGAATCAACAAAGGCCATGAAATCAGCAGCTTGTGTACCAGTCGGCAAAAGTTTTTGCGCCTCGGCAAGATCCTTTGGAATGTAAGCCAGGCTGTTGGCCTGCCCTGTTCCGTCGATGGTGGTGTTTACATATCCCCAGGAGAACGGTGTGCCCGACTGGAACGAGTAAAACAAACTGACCGTCGTCGCATTTTTCGGGTTCCATGATTTACGGTAGTTGACAGTGCCTACGATACGGTTCCTGATGTCAAAATTCGAATAACCAAGCTTAGGATTATTGGGGGTCAGCGACTGGTTCAGCTGCCAGTTCGATTCCATCGAGTTGCGGATACCATTGGTGATATCGTAGGATTTTCCGTAAGTGTAGGCAGCCGAGAAACCAAAGCCCATCGGGAAAGTCTTCTGGATCTGGCCGGTTAAGCTGTAACGGTGGCCTTGCTTGGTATTGGATAGCATGTAAGCGTTCGCGAAATTATTGTCGATCCGCTGGGCTCCGGCCGATCCGTTTGCAGCCACGTAAATCGGCTGCTGGTGCTGGGTGTCGTAGCTATAGTAGCGGACCACGTCTTTGGTATTGACCTGCTGAAATTTAAGGTCCTGGATCACCTTGGTGTACAAGCCCTCGACCGTGAACTTATAGCCGGCCACCGTATAATCTACCGCCAGGTTGCTCCTGAACATTTGCGGCATCTTAAAATGATTGTCGATGAGGTCTACCTGGGTCCTCTTTACGCCGCCGTTAGCCGGATTGTTGTTGATGAGCACGCCACCGTTTGGCACAAGCGGATCGCCCACCAGCTTGGTTGCGGCTGTTGCATTGTTGTTGAAATCATAAGCCCCATAACCTACGCCATTGTTATAGAATGCATAACCCAGCCACGCAAAAGGAATACGGCCGGTGAACAGTCCCGTTCCGCCGCGAACGATCACGCTCTTATCCCCTTTCACATCATATTTGAATCCCAAACGGGGCGAAACCTGTACGTTGTTCAGGTACTTATTGTTGATCTGGTTGAGCGGGGTATAAGAATAGGTGGTACCATAGCCCGGATCTGTCGCCGCTGCGGTAACCAGAGGGCTTAATGCAGGCTTATTAGGCAATCCTGAATAATCCAGACGGATGCCCGGGGTGATTTTAAGACGGTCGGTCAGCTGGATATCGTCCTGAATATATGCGCTCAGCAGGTTAACCTTGAACTGCGCATAGGGATTATTAAACTGCGTTTCCAGGTTGTTGGTCGGATCGGAAAAGGGGTAAGAACCACGCACACGGTTGGGCAGAGACTGGTTGTTGGGCGTGCCGATGCCCAGAAACTGGTCGAGGTTGCTATATGAAATACGCCCGTTGGGAGAATTGACAAACCCGTAATTGATATGATAAAACTCATTATGCGTTCCCACTGTGAAGGTGTTTTTACCCACATAAAAAGTATAATTGTCGGTCACCTCGAACGTCTTTTGCTTCAGATTAAAAACCGATGCTTCGCGGTCGTTGCCCAGGAAGATCGTTCCGCCGTTGTACCCGATTTCAACCTGCGGAAAAGTCCTGATATTCGCCAGGGTATTGCGGTAGTCGTGGATCGAGGAATAACCCACGATCAGACTATTGGACGAGTGACCTCCAAACTGGCTTTTCAGCTCCGCAACCGTACTCGTCTGATTGTTATGTTGCTTGAAATCGATGCTCCCGAAGCGGAAGTTCTGTGCGTCGCGTTCCAGGTTAGTGGCTTCCGAAAATACCGTGTTGTTGCGGACCGACAGCTGGTGTTTACGGCTGATGTTCCAGTCGATACGGTTGAAAAACTTGGTGCTTTTTGAATAGATCGAGTAATTGCCGAAAGAGCCGGCATCAAGGCCGTAATTGGTTTTTACAAAATCCGTGATCTCCTGGGCCACCGCTGCATCCTTAATCAAAGAGGACGGAGTACCTGCCTGAAACTGGACAGGGTCCTGGCGGCGGGTCACTTCCTCGTTCGTGAAGAAGAAAAGCTTGTCTTTGATCAACGGGAGGCCCACTCGGGCACCTGTCTGGTATTCGTAGAAGGTACTGGGCAGTTTTTCTTTCGCATCCGAAGCACCGTTCCATTTGGTTACAAGTGCCGAGTTACGGCCAAATCCATACACCGAGCCCGTCACTTCATTGGTACCGCTCCGCGTTACCGCATTGACCGACCCTCCCAGGAAGTTGCCCAATCTGACATCGAATGGTGCAACGGCAATCTGGATATCCTGAATGGCGTCCAGGCTGATCGGGTTGGTACGGGTACTGGACCCAGGCTGGCCGGTCGATCCCGTGGAGCCGCCCAGCGATGGGCTGAAGCCGATCGCGTCGTTGTTCACGGCACCGTCGACCGTTACGTTGTTATAGCGGAAGTTGGTGCCCGCAAAGGAATTGTTGTTATTGACCTGGGGCGAAGTCCTTGTCATGTCCGTCAGACTGCGTGAAATGGTGGGTAACCGGCGAATGGTTTCCGCATTTACATTCGACCCGGCGCCCTCCCGCTCGCCGCCCCGCGACCCTGTAACGGTCACTTCGGTCAGTGTCTGGCCTTCGTCCTTTAAAGTGACATTCAGGTTGGTCGTTTCTCCAAGCTGGAGGACGATATCCGAGAGGGTTTCTGTTTTAAAACCTACGTAGGTGACGTCGATCCGATAAGGTCCGCCGGCGTTCATGCTGTTGATCCGGAAACGTCCGTCAATGTCGGTAACCGTCGCGTATTTGGTGCCGGTGGGAATGTAGGTAGCCTGAACCGTCGCGCCGATCAGGCTGGCATTTTTGTTATCGCTGACAAGGCCGCTGATACCGCTGGTGGTAATTTGGGCAGTAGCAACGGTGGCAATGAAAAAGAGTAATAGCAGGGTAGAAACAAAATGCTTCATGAGACTTAACTGTTTGATTGTACAGCATAAAAGTCCGGCAAATCCCAGAAACCGATGTTAAGCCAATGTTACGTCAGCAGCTCCCGCCTATCTTCTAATCTTCTTTTAATTGTTTTTAAATCCTGCTTTAATCTTGAGATTAAAATGTAGGTGATACGGATATATTCATCCCCGCTCTCCCTGGATTTGCGGGTGTGCAGACGTCCTGTCATCCCCGCAGAGGCAACGATTTTCCTGAATAAGCGGGTTGCAAGTATTACTCAAAATACCCACTTGGGGCGGGTACCTGTGCTGATTTCCTTTGCACGATTTTTGTACAATCCCGGCAATTGTATAACCAGAATTGATTTCCTATCCCAATGAAAAAACTAAATGCACTTTTTGAGATTGTGGCCACCAAAGCCACACAATGGACGGGCAGCTCGGCCGCTTTCCTGGCTGCTTTTACACTTGTAGTGGTTTGGGGCGCGACAGGGCCCTTGTTCAATTATTCCGAAACATGGCAGCTCGTGATCAATACCAGCACGACGATCATCACCTTCTTAATGGTATTTATCATACAAAAATCTCAAAACAAGGACTCTATGGCCATCCAGCTTAAACTCAACGAGCTCATCGCCGCCAGCCAGCGCGCCAGCAACAGGATGGTCGACATTGAAGACCTCACGGAAGAGGAGCTCAAAGTTTTGCACAAGTTCTACCAGCGTTTGTCCGACGAGTCGGAAAAAGACCAGGATATCCATGATTCCTATTCTATAGATGCCGCCGATGACCTGCAAAAGGAAAAATCAAAAACCGTGCACAGGACCAAAGGTAAAGCGCGGGCTTCTGATGAGAAATCCGATGAAGATTAAAACAAAATATCCGAGACTGGCCGTTCACGGATATTTTGATCAATTCTCATCATTGGTTTTCTGGGTCGGCCACCCAGATACTGACGGAACGGCTTTTCACGCTGAAAACCACGCTGCCATCTTCCCCGACGGTCACTTTTTCAGTCACATTCCCAAGGCAGTCGGAAAATACGCGACCGTGGTGCCGGGGGCCGATGAACATGGTTTTCTCTGCGTCTTCGTGATTGGAGACCAATACGGCGCAACCCGAGCCAGCGTGTTCTTCGTCACCTTCACGGGTCCAGCCAATGCAGTTGAGATTGTCGAAGTAATCGTGCTGCGGACCATATGCGTAATTTTTTCGGACGCTGAGCATGGTCTCAAGCCCGTTCAATTTTTCCATTGTGATTTCGTGTTCCTGGCCGTCGTTGCCTGTGTCGATATACCTGGACCCGTAAAGGTCGGTATAAAAGACGCAAGGGTACCCCGCGTCCCTCAGCAGGATAATGGCATAAGCAATAGGCCGGAACCAGCCTTCTACGGTCTGCTCCAGTGACTGCAAGGGCTGGGTATCGTGATTCTCAACCAGGGTAACTGCCAGTGAAGGGTAGCTTTGTACAAGGGTTTCGTCCAGGATCAATCGCAGATCGTAATGCTCGTTTTCTTTGGATGCACGAAAGAAGTTTGCCTGCAACGGCGCGTCGAAGAGTGAAATCCTCCCCCCTGTCGCTTCGATGTAGGCATGCATGGAAGCGAGGTCATAAGGTGCCCAATATTCCCCAACCGTGTAAAACTCCCGCTGGTATTTCCCCCTCAGGTGGTCAAGCCACTCGTTAAAAAAGGTCGGGTCCATATGCTTGATCGCATCCAGACGGAAACCATCGCAATTCACCGTTTCCACAAACCACTCACCCCAGTTTTTCAGCTCCTGCCGCACATGCGGGTTGCGGAACTCAATATCGGATAACATCAGGTAGTCGTAATTCCCGTTTTCGAGGTCCAGCACATCCTGCCATCCTTCACCATATTGGTTCTGGATGCTGTAAATGGCATTTTGCTGCGTGGAAGCATTGTAATCCACACCCGAAAAGCACTGGTAATCCCATACGAACTGCGAATACCGGCCGCCCCTTCCTGGGAAAGTAAATTTGGTATAAGCCTCCATTTCAAAGGTATCGCTGATAAATTCTGTCCGGTTTTCCGGCGTTACTTCCTTAACCGGCACGGTTTCCACCTCATCCGCACCCCCCATGTGGTTGAGGACAATGTCGCAGTATACCTGCAGACCAGATTCTTTGCCCGCTTTGATCGCATCCAGCAGTTCCTGTTTGGTGCCGTATTTTGTGCGTACTGAACCCTTCTGATCGAACTCCCCAAGATCGTATAGATCATAAGAATCATAACCTGAAGACGAACCTCCTTCCATGCCCTTGTGTGCCGGGGGCAGCCACACAGAGTCGATGCCAGTTTGCTTCAAACGCGGCGCCTCATCCCTGAAATGTTTCCAAAGGGTCCCGTCGGAGGGAAAGTACCATTCGAAGAACTGAAGCATTGTAAAATTTTCCATGATATATGATTTGTAACAAGAAATGATCTTATGCCCTCAGAAATAACCGTGCCGCATCCCTGCTTTTTGCGTCGCTGTACACGAATTGGTATCACGTCCGGAATCTGATGAGCATGATCGCATCGGTGTTGAGCAAAAAAGGGATTTTTGTACATTTATCTGGTCGGGCCGGACCGTTAGATCTTCAGAAATCATCAAACTGTTGGGAATATGAAAGTTAAAATCCTCTCTTTGCTTTTGTGCCTTGGTACCGTTTGCCACGGGCAATCGGATACAATCTTTTTTATCCCTCTTCCACCAACTTACTTGGAATCGCTTACTCCAGCCAGGTTCCCGGCTTTGGCGAGTTCGAGAAGGCAATTTCCAATAGAACTGAATTCACTGCGATCCAGCAGACGAAGCTTTCCAGTAACGCCGCCAACTACACTGAAAGCCCTTTGAGGAAGCCTTTCAGGATCAATAAAGTAACCAACCAATACGGCCTGATCATGCTGGATGCACAACTGGAAGGAGCGCCAAAGGTTTCCACATTCAGGGTCGTATCACTTTCGGACAGCCGCTTCAATATTTTTTATCAAGAAGGCGGGAAGGCTTATAATGTGATGATAAGTCTGTAGTAAGCTACACGTCCCAGTCGTTTCTTCCGGCCGGATAATACAAACGGCAATTTCATCGCCAGGATGGATCGCCCCTGTACCGTAACGCTACCCCCTTCCGGAAACGCCTCGGTGCCCTACCCTGTGAAACATCGCTGGTATCCATCGCCTGTTGCCGCCGCATACCACATTGATCTGGCGGCAATACCTAGTCGGCGGCTGATCGTGCGCACTGAAAACAAGAGGCTCGATTTTGTTATGCCTTTTGCATAGCAAAAAAATACTAAGCAGGATATGAATAAGTGTGGATCATTATACCTTGGACTAAGTGGTTTGGTTTTACCTTATAAAAACAGACAAGCCTACCCTCCGGCCCTCGAAGGCAGCAGCAGGATCAGGGTATACGGTACCTTGTTCAATTCCATTGAAGTCAATTCCATTTTCTACAAACTTCCCAGACCTTCAACGATAGCGCAATGGAGCGAGGCTGTCGGTGAAGATTTCCGGTTTACATTTAAACTCTGGAAACAGGTTTCACACAGCCCGGGTCTCGACTTCAATGAGGCCGACCTGCAGAAGTATTTCCAGGTGATTGCAGGAGCCCGCGACAAGAGAGGCACCATCCTCGTTCAATTCCCTGCCTCTGTAAAAAGCCAGCAGTTCGGGAAAGTCGCATTTCTTTTGGCCCGTTTACAAGCGTTAAATGAAGACAATTGGCCTGTTTCTGTGGAATTCAGAAGCCCTTCCTGGTACCAGCAGCAAACCTATGACCTTCTGAACGAATATCATGCGGCGATGGTCTACCATGACAAGTCAGCCAGCCAATCGCCCCAGCCAGAGCTGGAAGCGGAACATGTTTACCTGCGTTTTCACGGGCCCGATGGCGATTACAAAGGCAGTTACGACCAGGGGCTGTTGTACGAGTACGCCGGATACATCTCGCAGTGGCAGGGCTCGGGAAAAACTGTGTATGTGTACTTCAACAATACGATGGGTGCGGCGATTGAGAATTTACGTACACTCGAAAGGCTCCTTGTCGAAGAGTTCCAGGGTGACCGCGGCGGCCCGCATCAGCGAAACCAGACAGAAAAACAGCCGCAAATTTGAATATTTGATCCATGGCGGATCGTGAGATCCAATCCGCGCAGCAATGCGACGTGGTTGGAATTTGTAATTAAAAAAGCAAAAACATGGTTAGGGAATTGGGACCATGTGAAAACAGAAGATCCATAGATTTTTCAGTTAAACAATTAAATAGAATCAGATGACGTCGAATAAGGTAAAACGAATACATGACTTCGGTCAAAGTATCTGGCTGGATTTTATTGATCGCAAGATCATTTTCTCAGGCGGGTTAAAAAAATTGATCGAGGAAGACGGTGTGAGAGGTGTTACTTCCAATCCCGCCATTTTTGAAAAGGCGATTAGCAGCAGCTCAGATTATGACGCGGATATCGCCGCATTGTCAAAAGGCGACAAAACCAACGAAGAAATATTCTTTGGCCTTGCCATTGCAGATATTAAAACGGCCTGTGATCTCTTGAGACCTGTGTACGACGCCGAAGTAGTGGGTGCCGACGGGTACGTGAGCCTGGAAGTATCCCCTTTTCTGGCGCTTGATACAGAGGGAACCATCACACAGGCGCGTGAACTTTGGAAAGCCGTTGACAAAGAAAATGTAATGATCAAAATTCCGGGCACAGAACCTGGACTTCCCGCAATCCAGAAAGCGATCAGGGAAGGAATCAACATCAACGTGACATTGCTTTTTGGCCTCGACCGTTATGAAGCGGTTACTGAAGCCTACATTTCAGGACTGGAAGAAAGAGCCGCGGATGGCTTGCCTATCAATCATATCTCTTCCGTTGCCAGTTTCTTTTTAAGCCGCATAGATGTGCTGGTTGATCCGCTCCTGGATGAAAAAGGCCTGGGCGATCTCAAAGGAGAAGTGGCCATCGCTTCAGCCAAAAAGGCGTATGAGATCTATCAACGCGTATTCAGTACCGACCGCTGGAAAAAGCTGGCAGCCAAAGGCGCGGTGCCGCAGCGTTTGTTATGGGCGAGCACCAGCAGCAAGAACCCTGCTTTCAAGGATACAAAATACGTGGAAGCATTAATCGGACCGGATACCGTGGACACGATCCCGATGGAAACGCTGGAAGCCTATTGTGACCATGGCGATCCGGCGAGCCGCCTGGAAAACGACCTTGACACGGCGACTGCGATCATGGAACAAATAAAAGCTGCGGGAATTGACATAGACGCAGTAACAAAGCAGCTGGAAGAAGAAGGTATCGACAAATTCAACAAGCCGTTTCAGAAATTGCTGGATGCCATCGAAAAGCAAAAAACCAAAGCCAACTAGTTTGCCTGGTATCGTTTGATGCTGCGACGACCCCATAGCCGTTTTAAGCTGCTATGCTTGGTCTGTCTTTGAAGCGAGCAGGCCTGCAGGCACCCGAAGTTCAGCACTTTGGGTGTCAATTAATCCGTTTCGCTCGTCTTCAATGTCAGTTGCCTGTGTGTAAACGTCCCCGGCTACCGACCGCTTCCTAAGTTCCGTTTTGAAAAGCGCAATCTGCTCCGCGCGTGCGGCATTATCTGCCGGGCCACCGTAATTTTCAAAACCAAATCCTCCCCATTCACTCACGATGAGAGGCACCTGCTTCCTGTAAAAGAACGGATCGCCCACTACCAGCGGAAATGCAGCCACGGTATCCAGGTCCCCGTTTGTCAGCTCATCGAGCACCTTTTGCCAGTGCCCGAGGTCTGCCGTATACAAATGTGCCGTCAAAAGGTCGGATTTAAGCCGGCCTTCTAACGAAATGTGCTGCCAGCCATCGTTATCGACAACAAGGAACTGAGGATACGCAAGTTGCATGAAATGGTACATGTCAATGATATACGAGCGGGTCTCATGATTATAAGCAATATCCTGCGCTCCCCAGTCTTCATTATACAGACTCCAGATGGTTACAGAAGGGTGTGTACCAATCAATGCAAGCATGCGCATGAGCTCAGCCTGGTGATTTTCACGGCTTTTTTGCGTCGACTGATGTGGACTGGGCACCTCAACCCACAATAGCATCCCGATTTTATCGGCAAGCTTATAAATGCGTGGGTCCACACCTGCAATATGAATCCTGACCAGGTTGCATCCCAGTTCTTTCATGGCGAGCAAATGGTTTTTGATCTGATCGTAGGTCGCATTGCCAGGCTGGTAGAGGATGCCATCCAGATAAATCGGCTGATTGTTCAGATACAGCCGACTCCCTCTGGCCTCAAATTTCCTCAATCCAAAATTGGTTTCAATGACAGACATGGCACCTCTTTCATCAATAAGCCGGGCAACCAGCCGGTATTGACTGGGGGAATCCGGCGACCAAAGGAGGGCGTCCGGCACGTCGAGAACAAGCCGTTGCGATTTCTGGCCTGCTTCCAGTACCATTGGAAATTCGTCTTCGGCAACGAGCCTGTCATATTTTCCCGCCTCAGGTGCATACACGGATAGTGTGATCTTGTATAAACCAGGATCATGGATACGGGTAGTGAGCGTAAACCGCACCAGGTTATCTTCAATAATGCTCACCACTCCTACCCTTGACCGCAAACGATTTCTTTCCACCTTTTCGAGCCAGATACTGCGAACAGCGCCGGTGAAAGTCTGATACCAGATACCTCCCCTCTTGTATACGTGCGACTCCTGCTTGCCACGCGGGATATCCGCGTCCATGCTGCTGGCGACGCGGACTGTGAGCCTGTTTACAGGCAAAAGGTCTTCCAGTTCATAAGAAAACGAAGTATACTCCCCCGTATGTACCTGCTCACCTTCAATGGTTGATAACAGATGTCCGTTCAGCCAGGCGCGGGTTTCGTATCCGCATGCGCCAAAAGTCAGCTGCACAATGGTGTTGTCGTTCTGGGGAGACAGGTAGTCCGGCAATGCAAACTCGCGTTCATACCATACAATAATCTTATCATTCCAGGAAGAGCCGTTATGTCTGGATACAGCCAGATGCTGCTCCACGCTTCCCGGCCAATGTGCGTTTTGAACAAATGTGTATTGTGTGAACCAGTTTTCAGCAATTCCCCGGTCTTCCGTGTCCTCAGCAAATTTCCATTCGCCATCAAGCAGTAAATATTTATTCGGCCTGGTTACCGCCCGCGGGAGATTGTCGCGAAGGGCGTCTTCATCCATGGAGGCCTCCCTGCTTTTGGAAGAACCGTAGTTTGTGTGGTTTAGCATAATGTAAGAATTAGTAGCAAAAGGGGAAGGCAAAGGGGAAGAGGTTGCCGATAACGGGGAACCAATCAATGCGGATTACCTGCTTAGTAAAGGAAGTAAACCTTACAAGTGGGGTAACCCATAGGCCCCCGGGACAAATGGTTTTCTTGTATGCTGTTGAGCTCACCTGGTCTTTAAACCAGGCCGCCTAGCAGTTTCCCGCTAATTGCCACCATTGATTTCAATAGTGATAATCAGCGTGATTTCTTTCAAGGTATGCGCAACGGACACTTACCGGAGTTGCATCAATATCTCTTTTGAAACCTGTCCACGGTTGCTTTTGTGCCGTCGGCCAGATAATCAACCGCTTCTTTGGCCTTATCTGCGTATACATCGACCGTATCTTTGGTTTGCTCTGCTGCCTCATCCAGCTTTTCCCTGGCTGCATCAACAGTACCGGCGGCTGTCTCTTTGGCTTGTTGCCATTGATTTTTGAGATTTTCTTTTTGCCGGTCGGCAAGGTCTTTTAGCTGCTGCCGGGTTTCGACACCAGATTTGGGGGCAAATAGCATTGCAGCCAGTGCCCCTAGGGTGGCGCCAACCAGCAGACCTAACGCAAAACCGCCATTAGAGTCTTCACTTTCGTCATCTTCATATTTCGTGCTCATCACATTATCGTTTTGGTTTGACAATGCTAGTAAGCTAAAAACGTGCCATAGCTCGCGACTACGCATATGTGCTGAGCCCTCTTTCCTCTTCCTTCAGATCGTTTCAAGAAGTTTTTTTCGCGAACCGGATAAACGGGTCATCCAGCATAACGGCGACGGGAAAATCAAAATATTCACCGGACCGCCTGACAACCAAACGGATCCAGTGGTCGGCAGGATCGTCAAAATATGTTTTGAGTAACTTGAAGGCTACATTCGAAAGCCTTGCCTGACTCATTTTCAGCTCACGAAATTGGCTTATCCTATTGATGAATGCGCCCAGATTTTCCACAGCGTGCATACGCGTGCCGGTAAGGCTGGCGGTGAGATCAAAAACAAAATACCTGTAGGCATTGGCGGGGTCATGCAAGACAACCAAACCTCTGGACTGCAAATATTCGTAAGTGTCATTGACCCCAGCGATTACTTCATTGATATGCAGCGTATTGGCCGAAATCCTTTTATTAATAAAGTCCTTCATTTTGAACTGTTCAGGTTTGATCGGGAAACGGAAATGCACCCTAGCAGCAAACAACGTGCCAGCAGCCTGTCAGCGAGCGTAAAAAGAGGGACCGATTACAAGCAAGAGCAGGTAACAGATATGAGGTAATGTGGAAGTAAAATGGGCCTGCGCCCGAATCTGCATGCAGCTATGCTTACCCTCGCCCGGTTCAGGGATGCATTTTGTCCGCAAAGTTGATACTTCCCATTACCGACAAAACCACAATTCCTGCAAATAACAGCAGCATCGACCATTTATTCTTCGGAGATACCCTGCTCACACGCAACAGCAGATACCCCACCAGCAAATTGAAACAAGCCCATAAAACATTGACCGTTGGCGAGGAAAGGCCTTTGCCAGGCGGATCTGCAAACGGTGTCGGAAATGGATCACCCGATACGCCATTTACAAAATGAGGAACGACATTTGCCAGGAAGAGCCCGGCAAAAAAAGCGCCCAGATATTGATACCATTTCATATTTTGAGATTTAACAAGTGTAATTGATTTGTCATTAGTATTCATTGTGAGCGAGCCACCAGGTTCAGTCAAAATCAACCAGTTTTGCCAGTGGCCCGAGCGCCTGATGCAGCAAGGCACGGTCGTCGGCAGTGCAGGCTTCGTATATGGCCTTATTCAGCCACTCGTCTACCTCATTTTTGACAGTGCGCAAAATCTCCTGACCTGCATCAGACAATAAAATGTGGACTTTCCGCTTATCGGTCTCAAGCGGCCGACGGACAATATAGCCTAGCTCTGCCAGGTGATTAATTATTTGGGACATCGACTGGGTCGTCACCTTTTCCATCCGGGCTATCTCGCTGGGCAGCAAAGCCCCATGCTGGTCGAGCAGCTTAATCACCGAGCGCTCGGTCAGGGAGATCTGGTCACGCGTGATCGACTGGCTCCGCATTTTCTTGATCAGTCGGGTCAGTATTGTTCGCAGCTCGACAGCCAGCTGCCCTTTATCCTGGTCTAAGAGCATATTTGTAAGGTAAACTTGTTAAGTTACTTTACAAAAGTACATGGTGTTCCGTCAATAACAAGCGCAGGTCTATAAATAAGTTGCAGGCGGCCTGTTACCTGTATCAGACCCCCATTTTCAGTGTCCCTTGTGAACTTGTGTTTGAATGAGGTCGAAAAAACTTAATATGAAATTTGTTGGCGGAAGTCTTAGATTTACGACGTCACTTAGCGTCCCATCCATATGAAAGGCAGAAAAAAAGAGCTTACAAGCCAGATTGTATCAGCGGTAACCGGCAAGTTTGGCGAACCAGACCAGCAGCCTAAACAAATCAGGAAATTTGTTGAAAAGGTAGCGAAGAAACTTGCCGATAAAATCAGGAAGGCAGAAAAGCGGGCCGATAAAAAAGCGAAGAAGCTAGCTGAGCAAACACAACTGAACGGCGAATCGATCGCGGGACAACCAACCTGATGACCGGGTGACTGTTTCAAAAGTTCAAGCCCAATGAGCTCCCGAAAAAAAAGGCTTCTGGAAAGAAGATTCATCAAAATCTCCATCGCAATTGGCTCGGTACTGACGGCGTGGGCGATCGGTGTAGGTATAGCCGGAGATTCGAAATCAATCATCTTTGACGCTCTTTTCTCAATGGTCGGACTCAGCCTCTCCGGCGTTTCGCTGCTGGTCAACAACTTTATCCGTAAGCCCGACGACGATAATCTCCCGTTCGGAAGGTCGCAATTCCAGCCTTTTGCCATTACGTTACAGTCGTCCGTTATCATTTTCCTCTGCCTCTACTCCCTCGCGACATCGGTTATCGACATCATTAACGGTGGCAAAACGGTCGAACTCGACGTTGCCCTCCCTTATCTGATCGCATCGATCATCGTCTGTTTCGTGCTCTGGCTGTTTTTCAAAAATAAAGCTTCGGAACTAGGCTCCGAATACCTGCGGATCGAATCTACGGAATGGCAGCTCGATGCCTGGCTGAGTATAGGTGTGCTCGGGGTTCTTTCGCTGGGTTATTTTTTTAAAAGGGGGCCGCTGGCCTATCTGATCCCCTACCTCGACCCTGCGATGGTCGTGATTATCTCAATTGTATTCCTGCGCATCCCTGCCCATACATTTTGGAAAAACGTACGCGAATTACTGCAATTCGCCCCAGACGACGAAGTTGAAAACAAAATCCATGATGTCTCGGACCAGGTTCGCAGCGAATACCAGTTTTTGGATTCCCTGGTACGCGTAGCAAAAACAGGGAATAGCTACACCATTGAAATCGACTTTCTGTTACCAAAAAGCTTATCGGCTACCTCTGTTTCCGAAATGGACGAAATCCGTCAGAAACTGCACGACCAGATCAAAGGTGATTATGAAATGTGGCTGACCATTTCTTTTACAACAGAAAGAAAATGGATGATCTGAGCACAAACACTTCGACATTCATGATTACCGATTCGATTTGGGCGACAACAATCACTAGCTGATTCGTTTTTACTGGTGGTACGATTAAGAAAGCTTTCAAGAAAGACATCCTGTGTGACTGCTGATCATCATGTTTGAAGGTCTTGTACGTCTACGGGTGAAAAGGTTGTATTCATCTTACTCCGAACGTAAACTTCTGACCGGATTTATCAAAGCGGCTTTGATGCTCTGGAAACTGACCGTCAGCAGGGTAACCAGCAGGGCCCCTCCCCCGGATACTGCAAAAATCCACCAGGAGATGTCCGTGCGGTATGAATAGTTGTTGAGCCAGCCGGTTAAAACGTACCAGGCTGCCGGAATAGCGATCCCCATTGCAATCACAACCAGGAACACGAAGTCTTTGGACAGCAGACCCCAAAGGTTCAGCACCGAAGCACCCATCACTTTACGGACACCAATCTCTTTGGTACGTTGCTCGGCGACGAAGGACGCCAGTCCGAACAGGCCCAGGCAGCTGATGAAAATGGCCAGCGTTGCAAAAAACGAGGCCAGCTTGCTGATCCGTTCCTCGGTGCTGAACTTTTTAGCATATTCTTCATCGACAAATTTGTAATCGAATGCTGCCGTAGGAACTACTTTCTTGAAAACCGATTCGATTGTTGGCAGGGCACGGGAAGCGCTGACGGTCGGTTTGATTTTTATGATGATCTGGCTGGCAGCCGCATAGTCAGCATCCAGGAAGAAAAAAGCCCTCTTTTCAGGCTCATAGGGCGAGTTTCTGACCATATCCTTAACCACGCCAATAATTTGCCGGGATGTTTTGCCATCATAAAAAGTCACAAATTCTCCGACGGTCGTTCCGCTTTCGCGGTTCTTCAACCCCAGGTATCTGGCCGCCGATTCATTGATGATCATTTTAGTACTGTCGGTAACAAACTCTTTGGAAAAATCCCGGCCTGCAATAACCTGCCATCCCACCGCCTTCCCAAAGTCGTACGACACATCCGTAATAGCAAAATCATCGGCCAGCTCGGGGTCTTTTCCCTTCCAACTGAAACCACCCATGTTATTCCAAATCGCTGTAAGGGGGCTCGACGATAGCTCCATACTGCTTACCATACCTGTGTTCAGCAAATCGGATCGCAATGCGTCCAGTTTACCCACATAATTGGGATCATTTTTGGGAACTGTGATCAGGCCTTCCCGATGATAGCCTACGGGCCGGTCCTGCGCAAATTGAATTTGTTTATAGACGACGATGGTGCCGATTATTAAAACAATGGAAACAACAAACTGGACAACGACCAGGATTTTTCGGGGCAAAGCCGCAAAGCGTCCCAAACGAATGGTACCCTTCAAAACCTTTACCGGCTGAAAAGCGGACAAATAAAAGGCAGGGTAAGCACCAGCTAAAAAGGCGGTAACGACGATAAACGCCACGCTGATTATCCAAAAAATCGGGTTTGAAAATGGGAGGTTTAAATCTTTGTCCGCCACCTGGTTAAACCAGGAAAGGGCGATTAAAATCAGCAGTATTGAAAACACAAACGACAACAAAACCACCAGGAACGATTCACTCAGGAATTGTTGCACAAGCTGGTTCTTCAGCGAGCCGATGGCTTTTCGAACACCTATCTCCTTCGCCCGCTTTTCGCTCCTCGCGGTACTCAAGTTCACGAAGTTGATACATGCCAGAAGCAATACAAAAATGCCGACGATACCAAAAAGCCAGACAAACGTGATGCGCCCGCCGGCTGGCCTTCCATTTTTCATGTCCGAATACAGATGCCACTCCTTCATCGGGTACAAAAAAACTTCGTACTTGTATTTTGATGCCCGCTCAGCCACGTCTTTGGGTGTGCTTTTCTGATAGAAATCCTTCAACCGGGCATTGGCCGTTTCCATGGAAACATGGGGCTGCAGCTGCACGTAAATACCGAACGAACTGTTGCCCCAGCTGTTCTCATTTTCTTTGATCCAATCATTGGAAGCAACCCAGAGATCCCAGGGCGAAAAAAACTGAACTTCGCTGAAACGGTTATTCCGGGGTATGTCCTCATATACGCCTGTCACGACCACGTCGATACGGTTATCAATTTTCAGGCTCTTATTGACCGGGTCTTCCTGGCCGAAAATGGCATCCGCCGCCGATTTTGACAACACAATCGAATGAAGCTCATTCAGCGATGCGTAGTTTCCTTTGAGCATTTTCAGCGAAAGCATTTCCAAAGCACCTGCTTCAATAAACTCACCCTTTTTCGGCATTTTCTTATCCCCAGTGGAAAGCGTGTACTCCCCAACCCACCAGGCCATCAAAATATGTTTGAAATATTGGTGGTAATTACTTTTCAGAACAGCCCCCATCGGCAATTGCTGAGCGTCTGTCCCGTCCGTTTTCTGGATATTGGGGTCTGTATACAACCTCCTTACCTGCGCAATAGAATCATAATTTTGGTGATAATGGTTGAACGAAATTTCGTCGTAAACCCAGAGCCCGATGAGCATCGTCACGGCCATGCCGATCGCGAGCCCCGAAATGTTGATGAAAGAGTAACCCTTGTTTTTGCCAAGGTTACGGAAAGCGATTTTGAAATAGTTCTGCAGCATGTCCATTGGTGCGGGTTGACGATGTTTGAAAATGGGTTTGGAGGCACCACGTGACCTCGTGCCCGCGGGGCCAAGCTCGGCATACCTACCGTACCGGGGCTGCCTGAGAAAAAATGGGGTCAGGCAGTACAGCACCTCCCAGCCATATTCGCGCCGGGCACGGGCCAGACCGACCTGCTCGACGCGCTTGTGAAATACTTCCTGCAAATCTCCCTGCACATACTCCAGTAGGTGCGGGGCTACGAACCATTCCAGCAGGCGGTCGGCCCAGCGAGGAGATTGAGGACCCAAACCGGAGGGCCCGCCCGGGTTATGTTGCGTTCTCATAGTCCGAGTAACTCAAATTTTCCCTCAGGAATGGACTGCCAGAGCTGTTGTCGCATCTGCTGAATTTCCAGCAATACCCTCCCACCGGCCGCTGTCAGGGCAAACAGCCGCTTACGCCGCCCTCCCCGCTCGGTAGTAGCCCCGCCCACCGAGGACGACAGGAACCCTTTTTCTTCGAGCCGGTACAAGGTGGTGTGCACCGCACTGACGGTGAAGCTCCGGCCGGTCTGGAGTTGGAGCTGCTCCATAACGGGCACACCATACACCTCCCCGGTACTGGCCGCCACCACCAGTAACACCAGCTCTTCTAACTCTCCCAGAATAGTCTTTTTCATGAGCGTTTCTGCTTGCCTGATTAGATACAATATTTTAAATCAAATCTGGTGCCAGCATACGAAATGTGCCTCCGGGCCAAAAAAAGCTTGTTAATGGTAAAAGTGATGTCCAGAAACGGACAAACTATTGTCCAATCCTGGACAGTGGCTCTCGAAATACATGCCAAGGTTGGGTAACAGAAATAAATCTGAAAGACCGATCTGTCCAGGTTCAAAACGTTTTGTACGAAATCGAACGTTTTTTACAAAAAAACAACGCACATCTTGCTGAAAAACAGCCATTTTACATTTTTGGCATCTTTTTTGCTTTCTTACAAACAAGACTTTTCTTCACCTGATCAAAGATATTGCGATGCTCCAAAACTACATCAAGATTGCCTGGCGTAACCTGTGGAATAACAAGACGTTTTCGCTCATTAACATTTTTGGGCTAGCTATTGGCATAGCGGGCGCACTCGTTATTGTTTTCCACATTAAGCACGAGTTAAGCTACGACAAGGGCTTTTCAAAGGCCGACCGTATATACCGCGTCACATTCGAAAGCAAGGGAGAAGACAGCCGTCATTGGGCTGCCACCCCTCCGCCGCTGGGGCCGTCGTTGCAACGCCAGTTCACCCAGATTGAGCAGAGTGTGCGCCTTCACAAATTATACCCCTATCAGCTCCTAAGCTATGCCGGACCGAAAGGGGAGGTCAAACGGTTTGAAGAAAAGGGCGGTTTTTTTGCGAATTCAGATGTGATCACCATGTTTGATCTGGCGTTTTTACGTGGAAACTCGCGAACAGCACTTAACGAAACGAATTCGATCATCCTCACGCAGGAAATGGCTGCCAAGTACTTTGGAAAGTCGGATCCGTTGGGTAAGATCATCGTGGACGACCGCAACAAATTACCGCTGAAAGTAACAGGCGTTGTGAAAGCGTTTGACTTTCCAACCCATCTGCATTTTGACTATCTGGTTTCTATTCCGACGATTGATCACTACATGGACAAAAAGACGCTTGAAAAAGTCGACTGGTCGGGGTTCTATCATTATGTCATGCTTCGAAAAGGTGCTTCCAAAGAAAAACTGGAGGCCGGATTACCATTATTTGCCACCCGGTTTTATGCGCCGCTGGGAGAATCTAAAAAGACAATCCTCGCAACCCGACAGCTCCATTTACAGCCGATCAAGGACATTCACCTGCATTCCAAGCTGGAGAAAGAAATGTCTGCAAACAGCGATATTACCTACGTCTATATTTTCGCAATTGCCGCCTTGTTTATTCTTCTCGTTGCTACCGTCAATTTTATTAATATTTCGACGGCGCTGGCTTTCAACCGGATGAAAGAGATTGGGCTCCGTAAGGTAGTAGGCGCTACCAGGCAACAGCTGATCCGCCAGTTTTTGAGTGAATCTTTCCTGGTCACCCTCCTGGCAAGTTTCCTGTCGGGGGTGCTGTTCAAATTAAGCCTCCCTTTTTACACCAATCTGGCTTCCGACGGTTTCATTTTCTCGGACATCGTGGCCTTGCCAAACCTGGCTATTCCTGTAGTGATGATGTTTGTTGTGGCATTTCTGGCCGGCCTCTACCCTGCCTGGTTTGTGGCGCGTTTCAACCCTGTGGCAGCTCTAAAGGGTAAAAAAGGGCTCGGGCAGGGTGTCAATGTAGTCAGGAAGGGCTTGATCATATTTCAATTTGCGGTGTCGGTATTTATGATTTTCAGCACGATTATCGTGTATCGCCAATTGCAGCTGTTTCACAACCGGGACCTGGGTTTCGACAAGGACCAGATTATCAGTGTCACGATGTACGATCAGATGTGGGAAAAGTACGGTGCACTGACAGATGAAATGGCAAAAAATGCTGCCATTTCCAACTTTGCGATCGCCTCGAACATGCCCGGTGAGCGTTTCGGCAACTATCCCGCGTCGCCCTTGCACAGACCCAGCGAAAGTATCCCCGATGGTTCCAGGGTCTTTTGGTCAGATGAAAAGATATTTTCCACGCTGGGTATCAGGCTGAAAGAAGGGAGAGGTTTTCGCAACCAGTTCCCTAAAGTTAAAAATCACGAATTCATTTTGAACGAAGCTGCGGTAAAAGCCTATCGACTAAAAAATCCGGTGGGAGAACCGTTTGTGACCGGCGCAGACACTGGCACTGTGGTGGGCGTGGTGAAAGACTTCAATTTCGCGTCCCTTCATTCCAAAGTGGAACCATTGGTGATGCAGTATAATCCGTTCTGGACAAATTACCTGCTGGTTAAAGTCCGGGGGAACCACATTCCGCAAACGCTGGCCTTCCTGAAAGATCAGGTGAACACCCTTTCGCCTTCCAGCAAATTCACTTACTCTTTCCTGGACGAAAACCTGGATAAACTTTACGCATCTGAAAATAGCATGAGTCAGGTTTTCAATGGGTTTGCAGGCCTGGCAATCCTGATTTCCTGCCTGGGCCTGTTTGGATTATCGGCATATTCGGCAAAACTCCGGACCAAAGAAGTGGGTGTCCGTAAGGTGCTTGGCGCATCGATAAGCAGCGTAACTTTATTGTTGTCCAAAGACTTCATCCAACTCGTGGCAGTCGCCGTTGTGATCTCACTTCCCCTGGCATGGTGGGTCATGGAAAAGTGGTTGGATTCATTTGCATACCGTATCCCGGTCTCATGGGATGTATTTACGCTGGCCGGCCTGTCTGCCCTGTTTTTGGCAGTCATTACCATTAGCTTTCAATCCGTGAAAACGGCGCTGATCAATCCGGTTGATAATCTTAAAGTGGAATAATGCTTGATGTGACACCAACCCGGTAACGTGCCGCATTAGCCCCTTTCTGAGGTTGGCCAGTTGTCTTTACCAACTGGTCCAACCTCCATCGACCAGCAGGTTTTGACCTGTAATAAAGGCAGAAGCGTCTGAAGCCACAAATACAACCGGCCCTTTGATGTCATCTTCTTCGGCGAACCGTCCGGGAGGGGTCAATCGCTTGTCGTTTTCAACAAATTCTTCTTTGCCGGTCATTTGGGAAACACCAGGGCCATAGCCGCCCGGACTGATACAATTTGCACGTATCTGGTGCTTGCCGTAATAGTTGGCCAGCCATTTGGTAAAACCCACCATGCACCATTTGTCATAAGTATAATTGACCGCTCTGGTCATGTCCGTACTGCCATAGACCGGGAAATTTGGCCCGACAGCGCCTTGTATAGAACTCATATTAATAATGTTACCGGAATTCTGCGTTACCATCACACGGCTAACCGCCTGAGTAATGAGCACAAGCCTGGTGGAGTTGGTACGCTGTGCTTTTTCCCAGCTTTCACGGTCAATGTCTTTCAGGTTTCGGAACCCGTCGCGGGAAACCGCGTTGTTGACCAGCTCATCAATTCTTCCAAACTCAGCCATGATCTCCTGAACAAAAGCTTTTATAGAATCTTCGTTTTCAAGATCCAGGGCCATGCCCAGGGTGGGCCCGACGGCACTTCTCCGTAAAACCTGGAACAGGCTTACCAGAATACCCAGGCCCGTTTATCCACGGAATCTTTTGGTGAAATCCTGGTAACTCAGCGTCACCAGCAACAGCGTATACAGGGCGGTTAACAGGTAAACGCGATGATGACTGTCGAAATCCCGGTAGTTCAGCATCCGGAACGGGGCGGCGTATGGCAGGTAAATAATGTATTCCCAGCTTTTTAACAGCAAGCCAATCATCAGTCCAGCCAGACCAATACCTAGAGAAGTAATCAGGTTTTTAAGCCTGAACGATAGCCAGTATTGCAAAAAAACCATCGGCAAAATAGCAGTGAAGAACTCGGTCACGAAGTGGAAAAGGTAAAGGCCCGGCACAGGGAATTTTAAAAACGCGAGATCCGGCACGGCATAACCAAGTGCCACACCCGATACAACACTGAACGACAGGTATAATGTAAAGAAAACAAGGACTGCAGTAAAAATAACCATCAGCTTGCCCAGATAAATTCTACCCCTGCTTGCGGGCAATGTAAATAAATGCTTCCATGCATTTGCCCTATGTTCAATATGGAGAATCAGACCGACAATCAGCAGGATAAAGCCTGCGGAAAAGAAACAGCATCCATTTAGCGTCCGCACGAGAAAATCGTCCCACGGATTTATTCCATGCCCGGGAATAAACGCCTTTACATCGGACAGGTAGGTAGCAAACAAAATAAGGGGGATAAAAAGAGCGCCTAATATGGTCAGCCAGAGGGCAAATGTATTTTTGAGTTTAATCAGCTCGGTGTAAAACAATTTCATAAATGATCATCCTTTATAAGTGAAAAGAAAGTTTGTTCGAGGGTACTTTCCACAAGCTGAGCGCGGTTGACACGCAGCCCTGCCGTCGTCAGCAAGGCGATCATCTGTGCCACGAGTGCTTGATCGCCGCATCGTACTGCCAGAAATGGTGCGGCAGTGGCGACGGGTATTTGATGTTCCGTCAGAATTTTCAAGGCGCGATCGTTATCATCTGTATCTATCTCAATGAAGGTTTTATCGGAGCCGATTTGGTGCAGTTCTTTCAGTGGCCCCTGGAACATCAATTGACCATGATTAATAATGCCCACATGGGACACGAGCCTCTCGACTTCCGAAAGTAAGTGGCTTGATACCAGCACAGTAACATTGTCGTTCCCATTCAGCTCCCGTAAAAGCCCCCTGATTTCTGTGATGCCATTGGGGTCGAGTCCATTGGTAGGTTCATCCAGGATCAGCAAATCCGGTGAAGAAAGCAAAGCAATGGCCAGGCCGAGCCGCTGTTTCATTCCAAGCGAGTAATTGCAAACATATTTCCCTGCCTCCCTTCCCAGCCCGACCATTTCCAGTACTTCCCGTACGCGGCTTTTCCCGATGTGCCTCGGGGCTGCAGCTACCCTCAGGTTGTCCAACCCGGTCAGATGTTCGTACAGCGATGGTGTTTCAATCAGGGCGCCCGTTTGGGAAAGTACCAGGTTACGCTGGTCGCGAAGCGATTTGCCGAAGATCCTGACCGTCCCGGAGCTGGCGGGAAGCAGGTCGAGCAGCAACCTGATCGTTGTGGTTTTACCTGCGCCGTTCGGGCCCAAAAAACCATAAATGGCCCCTTTCGGAATTTGCATGTTGAGTTCCTTAACAACAGGCCGTTTTTTCGAAAACCTAAACGACAAACGGCTGGTTTCAATGGCAAGCTCATTTCGATGACTCATAATCGTGTATTTTGAATGACAGACAAATATTCCCGGCTTTGTCCAAATGGAAAAATGATCCGGACATAAGCCGCAACCAGGCTGCCTTGTTACGTGTTTGTCATGCCCAGCCCCTTTGACGGTACCTATCTTGAATTGGGCATTGAAAAACCGCCTTTGGGCATGAAGGTTTTCGAAAGCGGCTTTCATTGTCCATATTTAGGGCATGGAACAACTGGAATTTTTGATTGGGAAAGTACTGACCTCCCGGTTGTTGCTGCACCTGTGCTTTTGCCTGGCTTTTGTGTCCGTCTTTTCACTGGCAGTTATTTTGAGTGGAAACCTCGAGGTGGCTGTTGCTGCGATGGTAAGCTGCCTTTATATTCTGACGTGCACTTACGTGGGGAGATGGTACGGAAAGTCCTGGTTGCACCGATCCGTGGTGCCTGTGTCCCTTTCAAAGTCGGTTGCGACTTTCCTGGCGCTGGTGCTGGGCGGCGCTACCGGTGCCGCATATATGTTTAAAGGTGATATTGCCAATTACTTATTGCAAAACTTGTTGATCTGCTTTCCCATTTCGGTGCTCTTTGTAATTTTTGGTATGGCCATTGCCTTAGCGCGGCATGCACTTTTATTGCAGGTCACTGACGCCAAAATCGCCCGGGAGCAAAAGGAAAGTGAGCTTCGGCTCCTCCTGTCCCAACTGAGCCCGCATTTCCTTTTTAATACACTCAATAATATCTATGGAATATCACTTACACAGCAGCAAAGGGTGCCTCACTTGCTGCTTAAGCTATCCGAATTGCTCAGGTATAGCGTTTACGAAACCAGGGAAGCGTTTATCCCGCTCAAAAATGAGCTGCTGTACCTTAGGAATTACATTGACTTTGAGAAAATACAAACTGGTGACAGGTTGACCCTGGAACTTGTCTTCGAAGAAAAGCCGGAAGACAGCACACGGATCGCTCCTATGCTGTTAATCGTGTTTGTTGAAAATGCATTCAAATATTCCAAGTCGACGCGCAGGCCGCATATCTTCGTTGCCATTACATTGCAGGTCAGAGAGGGCTGGATCCACTTTACGATCAAAAATTCATTCGAGACTGACCGCGGGCGGGAAACCGGTTTTCCGGGCTCCTCTGGTATTGGCCTGCACCATACGCTGAAAAGGTTAAACCTGATCTATGGCGGGGATTATTTTTACAATGCCGGTACCGACCATGACATCTACCAGGTGGAACTACGGCTGAAAGCCAAATAATCATGATCAATTGCCTAATCGTCGACGACTCCCCGGTAGCCAGGGACATTCTAGTGGAATATTGCAAATTGCTCCCTGTCCTGCGGGTGGTAGGACTCTGCGGTGATGCCTTCGAGGCCAGGGAGAAAATACAGCAGCTGCCGATCGACCTCGTACTCATGGACATTAACATGCCGATATTGTCGGGAATTGACCTTATAAAAACACTGAAAAATCCGCCTTCCGTGGTTTTTACGACCGCTTACAAGGAATTTGCGACAGACGCATTTGACCTGGCTGCCTGTGACTACCTGTTGAAACCGTTCTCCATTGAGCGGTTCATTATCGCCATTGACCGCGTCCTGGAAAAGCAGGGCTCCAAAACAAATGCAAGGCAGGAGATGCCGTCCCCTACGGTGGGCGGCCACATGCTATTGCGGACAGAAGGCAGGATCAATAAAGTGAGTTACGACCAGATTGTATATCTGGAAGCCAACCGGAACAACACAAAGGTTGTTACTTCCAGCGAGCACTTTGTAAGCACCGCACCGCTCTCATCTATTGAAACACAACTGCCAGCCCAATTGTTTTTCAGGGTTCACCGGTCTTTTATTATCAACCTTTCAAAAGTCACAAGCTTAAAGGGCAACCGGATTATCCTGGGCAGAATTGAAGTGCCGTTAGGCGGTCACTATAAAGATGAATTCCTGAAAATATTAGGCGTGTGATTGCGTCGCAAAGCCCGCACCATTTTACTGCCACTATCCGGCAAACAGGCCAAAGGCTCCCTTACCACCAGGAGCCGGTCCCCGAATTATCCCGGCTCCCTGAAGAGGATACACTTCAAAACGCGCACGTAACTTTGGATTAAACAGCCATCAAAGGCAGTTTTATACGTCCCCGGGGTGGCCACCATATCCCGCGTTTGCTTTCCACGATTTCGGCTAAATCAAACTGAGATTTGGATAAATCCTCCTGACCAAAGCTGCCGACATTTGTCCAAACAAAAAGAAAATCAATCATGCGTGTATTTGTCACAGGGGCCACAGGCTTCATAGGTACTGCCATTGTACAGGAATTAATTGGCGCCGGCCACCAGGTATTGGGACTGGCGCGTTCGGAGGCGTCAGCCCAGAAGCTGACCGATGCCGGTGCTGAAGTTCACAGGGGAGATCTGGAGGATCTGGACAGCCTGCGCAGTGGCGCGGCAAAAGCAGACGGCGTAATCCATGCGGGTTTCATCCACGATTTTACCCGGTTTCCGGAAGTCTGCAGGGTAGATAAAATAGCCATTGAAACCATCGGGGAAGTACTGGCGGGTTCCGACCGTCCGTTTATTGTCACTTCTGGTACAGCGCTTGTAAGCCCCGGAAAGCTGGCGACCGAGGATATCATTCCACCTTTTAATCCTGCCTGGCCCAGGGCTTCGGAACAAGCAGCCGATGCAGTAGCCGCGTTTGGGGCCCGGACTGCATCCATTCGCCTGTCGCCCTCGGTACATGGCCTGGACGACCGGCACGGATTTGTACCCATTTTGGTGAATATAGCCCGCCAGAAAGGTGTTTCCGCTTACGTGGGCGACGGGCTCAACCGGTGGAACGCCGTACACCGGCTGGACGCCGCCCATTTATACCGACTGGCATTAGAAAATGCGACACCTGGCGCCCGTTTCCATGGTTCTGCCGAGGAAGCTATCGCGGTCAAAACGATAGCAGAGGCCATAGGCAGCCAATTGAATGTACCAGTAGTTTCAATTGCCCCCGAAGCAGCCGCCGAGCATTTTGGCTGGTTTTCACATATGGCCGCGATTGATTGCCCGGCTTCGAGCCAGTGGACACAGCAGCAACTGAACTGGCACCCAACGCATTCCACCTTACTTGCCGATATTGAAAGTGGCATTTACACCCAATAAAAGCGATGAAAATTATTGTAACGGGTTCCTTAGGGAATATCAGTAAGCCACTGACAGAAATATTGGTCGCGCAGGGACATGCGGTAACTGTTGTCAGCAGCGACCCCCAAAAGCGGGCCGCGATTGAAAAGTTGGGCGCCATACCGGCAATCGGGTCAATCTCCGATGTCAGGTTTTTGACCCATACATTCCAGGGTGCCGATGCAGTGTATGCCATGATCCCATTGAGCTTTACCGAGCACGATCTGGGCGCTTATATGCACCGGATGGCGCAAAACTATGCGCAAGCCCTTAAAGAAGCCGGTACCAAAAGGGTCGTCCTGATGAGTGGATGGGCAGCGGACCTGATCAGGTCCGAAAACGTGGAGCATTTATTTGATGGACTGGAAGCCTCCACAACCATCATGCGCCCAGGGTCCTTTTACACCAACTTCTACCAATCCATCAACCTGATCAAAGGCAAAGGCTTCATAGGTAAGTTCCTGACGCTGCGCTACTCCGGTCTTTGGGCTCTGCTGACCGGCAAGACGGGCCTGCTGATGGGCAATTACGGCGGGGAAGACCGGATCGTGTTCGTATCGCCAAAGGACATCGCGGATGCAGTGGCTGAAGAATTGCTCTTGATGCCCGCCGAAAAAACCATTCGTTACGTAGGGAGCGAAGAAATGACCTGTAACCAGGCGGCGAAGATCATTGGCAGCGCGGTAGGCAAACCCTGGCTAAAATGGGTACTGCTATCGGAAAAGGAAATGCTGCGGGGGTTGAAGATGGCTAAGGTGCCGGAAAAGCTGGCAGAGACCCTGGTGGAAATGCAGGCCGCCATGCACAGCGGGAAGACCCTGGAAAACTTTCACCGGAGCAACCCGAAAATGGGCCAGGTCAAACTGGCTGATTTTGCCAGAGAATTTGCGGCAGCTTACCATAAAAAATGACGAACTTTATCTTAGCTATGAACACGAAGCAGCTTTTCCATTTTCATACGATCACCGAATATCACCGGGCTGCGGGCTTGCCTAAACCCGCCCACCCGCTCATAAGCCTGGTGCATATGGACGACCTGAACAGGCCGCTGAGCGAAGGCTCGTTCAGTTTGATCTATGATTTTTATTCGATCTCGATGAAAAGGGTCAGGAATGCTAAATTTAAATACGGCCAGCAGGCCAGCGACTTCGATGAAGGCGTACTGTTCTTTATGTCACCAGGCCAGGTTTTCGGGATGGAAATTGAAAAGGGCAGCGTAATGCACCGTCCCGAAGGCTGGATGATCCTGATCCATCCTGATTATTTGTGGAATACGCCGCTGGCTAAAACCATCAGGCAATACGAATTCTTCCATTACTCGGTTAACGAGGCGCTTTACGTCTCAGACAAAGAGAAAACCATGGTCACAACCATCGCGCAAAATATCGAGCAAGAGTACCACGCCAATATCGACCGCTTCAGTCAAAGTGTGATCATTGCCCAGCTGGAACTACTTCTGACCTATTCGGAGAGGTTCTACCAGCGCCAGTTCATCACCCGCAAGATCAATAGCCATGAAATCCTATCCAAACTGGAAGACCTGCTTACCGATTACTTTAACAGCGGTGCGCTTGCTGTGAAAGGACTGCCCAGCGTTACCTACATTGCCGAAAACTTAAATATCTCACCGGGTTACCTGAGCGGGCTGCTCAAATCCCTGACCGGCCAAAGCACCCAGCAGCATCTGCACGGCAAGCTGATCGAACTGGCCAAGGAAAAGCTATCCACCACCAACCTGTCGGTCAGTGAGATTGCCTACGAGCTGGGCTTTGAACACCTGCAATCCTTTAGTAAGCTTTTCAAAACCAAAACCCGCCTCTCGCCGCTCGAATTCCGTCATTCCTTTAATTGAAAGTTCAAATTGCATTTCGAGGCTTCTGTATGGTGAGCCTACTGCTTCATCCGAGATATCTAAGTCATATGACTATGCCGGGCACGATTATACTAGAGAACGGTATAACCTGGGTAAGGAAACGAATTCCTGTGATTCGGTAACCATCTTTATAGTCAGCTTTTCAAATCACCAAACTGCAAAATGAGTCAATTTAAAGTAAAAGTCCTGTCCTTTGAGCAAATTCAGGAATTGCCCGGATCCTGGGAGAAAAATGATCTGGTCAATCTGCTGGGCGCGATGGATTACCAAAACCCTGGGGAGATCAAGGACTCCGAGCTGAAGGAAATGTGCATGATGTCCCTGACCGACTTTGAGCCTGAAGAAGCCGCAAAGATCGTTTTAGATTATACAATTGCAGGGCGGCTGACAGACGGGCAGATTGAAAACCTTTCACATGAAATCCTGACCGAAAAGCTCTGGGAAGAATATCCCGAATTGTCATTACATCCCGATCTTTTCCGGTCAACGCAACTGCTTTATGATGCTTTCAACGGCAAATTTCCGCGTGCGGAAGCAGTCCGTTTTTCCATCGAAATAGAAGGCGACGTCACTATTTTTAATGAAAATCCAGAACCCGCAATCTTAAGAATCCTTGCAGCCGGCATGTCAGAACGAAGCCTGATCCAGCGCCTGTTTCCTGATCAGATCAAGGGAAACCGTTTTGCTGAAGCACGGGACATCCTTTGGCAGCTGAATGTGATCTCCAGGAGCGCGTCGGCTGTCTCCTATGACATTGTGAGTTCGGCATACTGGCTTGACGAAATAAAATATGCTGATACCTATCAGGCCGAAGCACATGCCGATGTAGATACGGACGAAAACGATGCCAACGGCGATACACAGCACCGGTAAGTGCTGAGAGAGATCCGTTGAGAAGCTTCCCCGGATCTCTCACCGTTCCAGTAGATGCACACCCGAACCGATATGGTTGAAATAAAGGTAGCCTCCCTCCTCGTCGCCTTCGGTTTCAATCCCATCAACCCTGACAGACCTTCCCGGTTTCCCACACTTTGGTACGTATATTTTCGCCGTGACATTGTCTGGAATGTTCACTGTCATGGAGAAACCAGCACCTTTTTTCTCCCAGGCAATACTGATATCACCCCTGTCGGTTGGCGATACGCCGCGTGCCGACGAGAGCTTCCCCTCCATTTCAAGTGGCTTTATCTGAACGAGGTCGTGCTGGGCAGTCAGCGGCTGCAACCCCAGAATATACTGCTGCATAGCCAGCAGGCCCACCGCCCCCCAGGGATGCGACATGCTGTCGTTGTTCAAATAAGCGTTCCAAGACTCCCACGTTACCGTCCCTCCCAGTAAGACGGTTTTTGCCCAGCCATCCCATTCGGTATTGGTGTACAGGTCAATAAGATGTGCGCCCTGGTCCGCCTGGCCCAGCGACTCGGGTAACCAGCGCAGGCTGATCATCCCCACATTCATTTTCCGGCTTTTTATTTCTGCCAACACTGGCCCGATATTCCGTGCAGGAACAATGCCCATCGCCAGGGGGAATATGTTGGCATGCTGGGATACATGCGTACTCTGTGTTTTGTCTGCGTTCAGCCCATCGATATACACGCCATCGTTGTTGATTAGCTGGGAGTTGATTGCAGTTTTGATATGCTCTGCTTTCACCCTGTACTTATCCCGGTCGGCCGTATTGCCAATCAAGCCCGCTATTTTCGAAATCAGATCGAAATCCGCATAAGCGTACACATTGATGACGGTGCGCGATTCTACAGAAACGTCGTAGCCGTATCGCATACTTACCGGCCAGTCGATAATTCCGTGCTCATACAGGCCGTCCCCACCTTTTAGCAGATGGATCAGGCCGGTTTTTTCATTTCGATAAGTATCCACATAGTCGGCGATTTTTTTGAGTCGCTGATAATTTACCCTCAGAAATTCGATATTGCCGGTCTGCATAAAGTAATCCCAGATCCAGACCAGGAACGCCTGGGTGTAATCGGGAATGTCCCGTGCCCCGTCGACATTCGGGTAAACGGCATTCAACCTTCCGTCGGGCCAGTACTGGTCCTGGGAATCCAGAAATTCATGCAAAACGCGGAAATTCATGGTCCTGTCGCCCATAACACGCATGGCTGGCACGGCTTGCGACCAGCCGTCACTGAGAAATGAACCTTTCTCGCGGGTGGGTGTGTCGACAAACCCTTCCTGCGCACCGGCAATCAGCGAGTGGCGCATCAGTTCCCAGACACTGTTCAGCATCGGGTTCGACGAGCTGAAACTGGACCGTGCGGGATCCAGCTCGAAATGACGGCTAACAAAACGCACATTATCTGTATGGACCACATTCGGCGCATGGTCTATTTGCAGATAGCGGACTCCCAGGTACACGTGGGGATTGAAAACCGATGTTTTCCCATTATGAATAAAATAAAAGCCCAGTTTTGTGCCCTGATTGATTTTTGTGGAAACCGTACCGTCTTTTTCCAGGACGTAGCCGCCGTGCATTTTGATGGTATCGCCCGAAATTCCACCCGAAAAGCCTATTTTAAATGAACCGGGATAAATCTTCCCCAGGTCGATCACATATTTACCCCGGCCCAGATCCGTCACTGAAACGGGTTTGATCTCCTCTTCGATCACCCTCGTCAGATCGGCCCGGAGCGTCCCTGTCCAGGGTGCCACCGGGTGCTGACCTATCTCGGTTGCGGGCAGCCAGGCTGAATCGTCAAATTTAAGTGCATCCCAATTGGCGACCGCTTTGCGGGAATCGATCATCTCAATCCGGCCAATGCCTTCGCCATTCCGCTCAGGCTGGCCTGTAACCCACTGGGCGGCCTGCATTTGTTTCCACGTACCGTCGCTGCCGACCACCGTGGTGGTCAGGTCAGTATACTGGATAATCACTTTCATCAGCAAGCCCCGGCTTCCTGTCGCCCTCCCCTGTCCGCCCCCATACCAGTGTGTGAGGCATGCAATTGCGTTCTCGGAACCGCTCAAAACGGATGAAGTGATATCCCACGCGTGATAGTAGCTGTACTGGGGATAATGATTGTTGAACCCTTTGCCGATCAACCTGCCGTTCAGGTACAGCTCGTAACTGTGACAGGACGCCACATAGGCTGTTGCTTTTCTGATGGTCTTACCACGCAACCCGAATTTTTTCCTGAAATAAGTATAATCGTCACCCTCGTCCGTGTTCCGCTTGATCCACCGGGCTCCCGCCCAATCCTCGTTTGTAAGCAGGCCTGTTTCAAAGTTTGCCGGAACAGAATACGGGCTGATGTTCCCGTCACGGTCCCAGGTTCTCACTTTCCAATAGTAACGACTGGCCGACCGAAGTGGCTTCCCTTCCGCATATACATAGTTTTGCATTCTGGACCCGACCTTCCCGCTGTCCCAGATATCCCCCTGGTCAGATTCCAATATCTCCATAGAAGATGCGACCAAAACCTGGTAGGCCGATTGTATTTCGTTGTCGTCGGGGTCGGAGAAATACCACCCGAAATAAGGTGAGTTACCAGTGCCTATCGGGTCATACTTGTCGAAACTTCTCAGGTTACGGGGCTTATCAGGCGCAGCTGCCTTAACGGAAAAAAGAGGCCAAATCACTGACAACCAAATCATTTTAATGGCAATACCGGCGAAATTCTTCATCTCAATCATTCATGTTAAACGATCAATCAATTCCAGGAGCGACCGCGCTACGCGCGACTTTCCGCTTGTACGTCACGAAGCAATCCGGCCGATTTTTGATCCAGGAACAGCTTGCAATCTGCATGCTGCCGAAGGATGCTCGCAGGATAAACATTGGATATCGGCTTTGCCAGACAGTCTTTTACAGCCTGGGCCTTTCGGGCATCCGGCACCGAGCAAATGATATGCGCCGATTTTAATATCTGCCTCACCGACATGCTGATCGCCTGCGTCGGCACTTCATCCAAAGTCTCGAACCACCCTTCTCCCATTTGCTGGCGACGGCACATTTCATCCAGATTAACAATCAGATAGGGGTCTTCCGTATCGAAGTCGGCCGGCGGATCATTGAAAGCCAGATGCCCGTTTTCTCCAATACCAACCAATGCCACGTCGATAGGATGGTCCTCAATGAGCCGTGCCAGTCGCTTTGTCTCTGCGGCCGCATCCCCCTCTCCGTCTATCAGATAGACTGACCCCAGCGCCGGGACTTTGCTCAAAAACCGTTCTTTGAGATACTTTCTAAAACTGGCCCGATGCGTGTCTTTGATACCCATGTATTCGTCAAGATGGAACATGACCACCTTAGACCAGTCGATGTCCTCTTCTTCGACGAGCTGGCCGATCGTTTCGAACTGGCTTGTCCCGGTTGCCAGAATAATATGGGCGTTGCCTTTCCGGGCAATCGCCTTTCTGATGAATGCTGCCGCTTCTTTGCCGGCAGCCATACCCAGCTGTTTTGTCGTCTGAGATACGATTACCTCCATTTTCGCAATAAATTTTAAAATCTGAATAAATTGGTTTCCAAATGCGGCGGGCTTTGAGAGGGGTTCTCAGAAAGACCATCTCCTTATTTTGTGGCCTTTAAAAGCATAGAAAGCCAGGTATAAGTAACAGGGGAAAAGCACCCAGTACGCCAAACGGAGGCTATATGCATCCGCGAAGTGCCCGTAAAAGAGAGGCATCACTGCATTGCCGCAAAGTCCCATGATCAGGATAGAAGCACCGAGTTTGGTAAACCGGCCCAGGTCGCTTAAAGCCAAAGGCCAGATTCCTGCCCAGACCAATGAATTGGCCAAACCGAGGAGTACTACAAACCAGATCGAGATGTCGGTCGTGTGCCCCAGAAAAGTGATCGTTCCATGCAGTGAAATGATCGAGACCGTCAGCACCAAACCCAGAATGGTACAGAACCTTAGCGCGTTCACCTGACTGATCACACGCGGAATCAGTACAATACCCAACAAGTACCCGCAAATCGTACAGAACAGCGTGTAAGAAGGAAAAACCTTCGCTTCCAACAGATCAACCCCCATGGAGTTGGCATAACTGATCACCGTATCAATGGAAACAATCTGCGTTCCTGTATGAAGGAAAATGGCCAGGGCTCCCAGGATGAGATGGGGAAACTGGAAGATGGATGTTTTCCCGGAATTTGCAGCGGCTACCTGCGCAGACTCCTGTTCCGAATCGATTTCCGGCAGCGGCGAAAGGTATAGCAGGATTCCAAAAACAAAAAGCAGCGAACCGATGATTGCATAAGGGGTGACCACCCTTCTGACCAGTTCGTCCAGGGCCGCTCCGCGTTCGGCATCGCTCATCGTAGCAAGCTGGCCAAAGAGCGCGGTATCCGTAGGCCTGAGCACGACTGCTGCAAACAACAGCGGGGCCAGAATGCCGGCCGCCTTGTTGCAGATCCCCATCATACTGATCCGCTGCGCCGCGCGTTCCTTGGCACCCAGGATCGTGACATATGGATTGGTGGCGGTCTGGAGAATCGACAAACCGATCCCGATCGTGAACAATCCCGTTAAAAAAAGCCCGTAAGTCCTCGTCAATGCGGCAGGAACAAAGATGAAAGCCCCCATGGACATCGCCCAGAACCCCAGCATCATCCCTTTCTTGAACCCGAATTTCCGGAGCAGCAAAGAAGCCGGCACCGACATGATCAGGTAGGCAATGTAAAAGGCAAAAGCGACCAGATATGACTGAAAGGAGGTCAGTTCACAGGCGATTTTAAAATAAGGGATCAGGATCGCATTGACCCACGAAAGTAAACCAATGATAAAGAAAAGACCGCCGATAATGAGCAGCGATATGGTTTTATCACGGCTGTTCAACTCATTAATGTCGACAAGCGCCAGTTGATTTTTCATGAAGGATTCAGGTTATGGATTGCTTTGCTGGTTATTTGATCCGTTTTCAATCTTCTTATACTTGATCACCCTGGATTCAAGCCGGTTCAGGCTAACCGACAGCCTTTCCAGCTCGAGTCCGGTCACTGTCTTTTCCTCGCGGGTATCCAGGTCTGTTAACCTGTATCTCGATTCCGGGTCCACGGCCCTCAGTCTCAGAGTAAATTCAGGGCCAGGTGCATGGCCCCTCCGGAAACAGATGATGCAGCCCTCGCCTTTCTCAGGACTATCGTACTGCTGCACCATCCAGCTTTTGTCGCCCAGATCAAAATCAGTCAGCGGATAAAAGTCCCCCATCATGAGATAGGAGTAAGATCGCAGGTCTTCCCACACCTTTTTCACTTTTTCGAACGGAACATCGACTGGTTCATCGGCTTTTGTGCCGATAGAAAGCACTACCGAACTTGTAGCAAGGCTACGGTCTTTATACTTGTCAAAGGTCATTCCCTGTCCCGTCGAATGTATCGGCAGATACATACCCAGTCCGTAAGTCTGGTTCTGGCTCGCTTCATACAGATCAGGAAAGAGCTCACACTCATAGTCCGACCGCCACAGCGGGACGGAACGCTTACAGGTTTCATAGTCGATCCGGCGGCCTCCGCTGGCACAGTTGTCTATGAGCAGGTCGGCTTTTCGTCTCAATAGTTCATCCCAAAACTGGTACAGCCCTTCCACATACCTTATTTCTGTCATCCCGGTTCGGCCCGGCTGGTCGGCCATCAGCCAGAACCTTTCAGGGTCTGCATTGAAATCGCACCGGAAGATGTCGACGTTCCAATCGATCAGGTCCCTGGAAATCAGGTCGGTCATGTATTTCAAAGCCGCCGGGTCGCCCAGATTATACAGCCCCCGATTGGTCCTGTCGGGCTGGCGCAATACCCAGCCAGGATACTTCAACGCGATGGCCGAACCCTGCGAAACACTTTCCGGTTCAAACCAAAGCAGAAATTTCAGGTTATTGCGATGCGCCTCGTCGGCCAGGACCTTCATGCCGCGAGGAAATTTCTGAGGGCTCGGAAACCAGTTGCCGCGCCCGGCCGACCATTTTTCTCCCGGCGGGCCGTCGTACCAGCCTGCATCCAGCCAGTAAACATTCGCTCCCGTTCCGGCTATTTTGCGGATATAATCCAGCTGGTTCGTTTCACTGACCGTCTCCAGGGCCGAGGAGCCGCCGCCCATTGAAAACGTAACCGGCTCTTTTCCATCCCATTTCGGAACGATTTTTTCTCTCATGTAGCGACGAAAAAGATTGTTGCCCCGCATCGCTTCAGCGCCCGTCCAGAACAGAATGCAGACTGAGGGCGAACTGATCTCCTCTCCCGGCTTCAGGTAAAGTTTCATCCTTGCCATGCCCGCCGACATTTTCACCTGGTCGTCGCGTGTGTATGAAAAATCCGATTTCCACGATCCGGACCAGCCGAGCGCGGTTACCAGGCCCATTCCATTGAGTTCCGTGTTCCAGAAAGGCAAGAACGATTCGCTGGACATGCTCGAACGATTAATAGTATACGCATGCTTCTCGTCCGGCACTTCTTTTTCCAGAATTTCTGTAAATGGCATGAAGTCATAACTGGCGTAGTTGCTTCCCTTGTTACTGTGTATCCTGACCGGATTGTAGCTTTGCTTTCTCAGCGAAAACATTTCAGGCTGCTTGAGCTGCACATCCAGGGGCAGCACATTTTGCAGTACGGCACTATTTACGCTGGCCCTGTTTTTAAAAAACAGCCTCCATTCCAGCACCGGCTGGTCTGTGAATTCTGTCAGTTCGCATCGCACTTCGAATGTCTTGTCAGGCTTAGTCCATTTGATTTGATGTAAGATCCGGTCTTTTTGGGGTTTCGAGGCCACCGTTCGGATCCAGCCGCCCAGCAAATCCCGCGAGGAGCGCCCCCCAAGAACAAAGGATAAGGGCAATGCGTTGATGGCGGAATCCTGAAGAGAAAAAGAATCGATCCAGTCCGACTCATTTGGACCGTACACAACATTTGCGTCCGCCCAGTTTGCATGACAATAGCTGAAATTAGCATCCGTGGAATTTACCTTCAGACAGAATTCTGTGACTCCTCCCAGCGGGATATCAACCACGACAGCCTGATCCTGTAAACCCATCGGCTTCGACTGCCACAACTTTCTGCCGTTGGCTTCAATACTGAAAATGATTTTAGAGCTTGCATGCTGGCGGGTAAGTTTGTTTTCATCATATCCGATCTTTGCCTGAAAACGGCGCCCGGGCCTCGGAAGGCGGATCAGCAATTGACTGTTCGCGTGTACGCCCAAACCATGATCGAATTGCCTGCCTGCTATTGTAAGGCGCTCTTTCAGAAACGATTGCTTAAATTTTACTAACTCCCACGGCTGCTCAATCTGCACGATATTTCCCTTTTCCCTTTTGACCCCGAAGCAGTTCTGGGCGACCTGTGCCGGAAATGCCAGCTCGTCCTGATTCGGCAGATAGGGCTTCTCTGTCTGCGAGAATGCCGCCTGACACGAGGCAAGAAACAAGGCTGTCATCATGATCTTTTGAAAATTTTGCAAAAGGAGACGCACAAGGCCCTTGCGACCTGAAAATCCAATTTCCATACATGTTAAGGTTTAGGGTTTAAATTTTCCTGTTAACACCCGTGGTGCCTCCCTTTTCCAGCGAAATATCAACGGGTGTATTGGTTTTCCAAGCCCCGTTCGTAAAGTCAGGAATATCAATCGGACTCGAGCGATGGGCTACCGACCATTCACTGAGCGGCCCCACGCTGCTCCATGACGCTGCATCATATACGTCCTGATCGAGCGGCAAGCCGTTTCTAAGACAGTCGATCAGTCGCCAGTCCATCAGGAAGTCAATGCCGCCGTGCCCTCCTACCTGCCTGGCCAGTTCGCCGATCCGTTTTACGATTTCGGGATTATACTTTTCTTCCAGCCGTTTGAGCTCATCCTCCGATACCCACTCATGCCCCTGGGATATCTTTGAAGGGTAAGGATATTTCAGCGCTGAGCCCTTAGTCCCGCTCACCAGATAGATCTGGGATTTGACCCTTGGAGAGGAAACATCATGCTGCAACATGATTGTTCTTCCTCTTTGGGTTTTGATAGTAGTCGTATTCATATTCCCGCGAAAATGCTGTCCCGCAAACTCCTTGAAGTCCGGATCGGTTTTCGCCAGTTCCTCTGCCCTTTTTTTGAGCATGAAATCATTGCTCGACATCGAAACCAGGTAATCCATTTGATCCCCCCGATTCACATCCAGGATCCAGCACACCGGACCCAGCCCATGCGTGGGATACAGATTTCCGTCGCGGTTCATATTTTCCCGCAGACGCCAAAGATTATAGCGACCGTTCTTATCAAAGAGAGAATTGAAAATATCGTGGATATAAGCCCCTTCCACGTGAATGATATCGCCAAAATAACCCTGCCTGGCCATATTGAGCGTGAGTAGTCCGAAAAAGTCGTAGCAGTCATTTTCGAGCATCATGCAATGCTTCCGGGTACGTTCGGACATCTCTACCAGCTTCCAGCAATCTTCTACGGTAGTCGCAGCCGGGATTTCAACGGCTACATGTTTGCCTTGCTGCATGGCATATAGGGCCATCGGCGTATGCAAGTGCCAGGGTGTACAGATATAAACCAGGTCGATGTCATCGCGTTCGCATAGCTTTTTCCAGATTTCCTCGCTTCCCGAATAGAGTACGGGGTTGCTGGATGTTCCCTCGCAATGCTTTTTTGCGAATGCTGCCTTTTCCGGCCTGATGTCGCAAATTGCCTTCACATGGATGTTTTTCAAATTCAGAATCCGTTGCACAGCGCCTTCGCCCCTGCTGCCTACGCCAATATAACCGATTCGGACGGTATCGATCTTAGGCGCCGCATAACCGGACATGTTGAATCGGTTCCAACCCTTGCGAAAGTTGGCGGGCTGTGAACCAGGAGCAGCAGCATACGTGGCAGCACCCGATGCAAATCCGGAGCCTGCCATGCCTATACTGCCCAAACTGAAGTGTTTTAAAAAGTCTCTTTTTTTCATTGGGTTTAAAATTTAGAATGTATCCGGGCCACAGGACCTTTTTTACGGTCCATTCCGGTTCCTGAAAATTCATAGGTTCTTATCTTGCCTACCTCTTGGGCCGGTTACTCCAGATCGCAGATTGCGGATCAAAGGCGATCGGAATGACACCCCTGATCGGTAGCCAGCTTGTATAATAATTGCCGTATGCACCGGCCGTGGTAAAATCTGTAAGATAAACGGGCGTCCCTGTGGCGTTTACCCTGAAAAGCACCCAGGGCTTGATCGTCCTGTCGGTGGATGCGGAGGTAAGTCGCAGGTTTTCAACCCGTATTTCCGGAATCTGATCCGCATCCATGCTATTGTAGACCGGATCAAAGGCGAGCAGCAGCGGCCCGTAGTAAACAGAGGTTTTGTCGGCAGTTTGCTGATCACCCACCCAATAATGCGGCGTCATATCAAACGTGACGTCAATCACATCTCCCGGTTTCCAGTTCCTCGAAAGAACATGGTAAGAGCCCGCTTTTATTTCCTTGACAGCCTTCCCGTTCACAGCTAAACGGGTACCGGCCGACCAGGAAGGAATCCTCAGCCGGACATCGAATGTTTCCGCCGCCTCAGGGTTAACCCGGACACTCACTCTCCCGCCCCTGGGGTAATCCGTTTTCTGGATCAATTGAAGCCTTTTACCCGCAGGCGTTTTTAAATCCAGTTGAGAAGGCCCGTAAAAATTGAGCACCACACCTTTGGCAGAACTTAGAACCGCCCATTCCGAAAGCAATGCCAATCCACGCGGCGCATTCACAGAGCAACAATTCAGCTCGGGACTGCCCGCACGGCACTGAAAATTGATGGTATGTGCCGAAGCTTCTTTGACCCCGTCCATAGGCGTATTATAAGTCCACCAGCGCCCACTGGGGTGTTGACCGCCGAGCAGGCCATTGTAAGTAGATAGTTCCAGCTCATCGGCTACCCGGGAATCGCCCGTGAGTTTCAGCATGGCAATGCTCATATCTATCCAGGCCACGGTGCAGCACGTTTCGATCGGGTCGGGCAGGTACGGGTTTCCTTTGGCCGCCTCTCCGGATGTAAAGCCGCCCGTATTGTGGCGATCTCCCTTGAGTATGCTGTACCAGATATGCGTAAAGGCATCACGGAATCGCTGTTCGCCCGTAATCAGATACATATCATACATCCCCAGAAAACCATGCAGGCTCTCCCAGCGGTTTCCCGGAAACTGGTACATATCCTTTCCCGCCAGCGCATTCGACATATATTCTCCGGCTCCAGGCAGATCCCACTCTTTCACGATCCAGCGGGCCATATCCAGGTAGGACGGTTTACCGGTTAACTTGTAAAGCTGGGTAAAGGCATGGATCACCGAGTAGTTCATCTGACCCTGGCTGCCATCGTTAGTGAGATGGAAGTCTTTGTTCAGGAATTTTTCTACAATCAAATCGGCAGCCCTGGCAGCCACTTGCAAAGCGTGGGGAGCGCTGAAATCCTGGTGGTAAAGCAGGAGTGCCTGGATAGCCCAGTAATGCCCCCAGATATCCCAGTTGGACCCTGTCAGACGGCTTTGCTGATCGAAAGCGCCCAGGTAACCATCGGCCCCCTGGCTTTTCATGAAACGTTCGCTTAGATTGGTAATCAGCTCTTTCTGTCTGGGATCCCTTAAAATCCGGTAACTCAGGATCGATTGACAGAGGTACTTTCCGATAAACTCGCCTGACCATGGCAGTGGATTGCGCGATGGCTTACGGTCACGGTCGTAAAACATCTCGACCATTGCCGGATTGGCCTCAGGAGCTTTGAGCTCCCAGTTTTCAAGGTTTGCTTTTAATCTTTCTCCTATTACCCCTCCAAATGACATCCTGAGTCCCGGAGGTGTCAGAAAAACCGGCGCGTTGGCAACGGGAGACATTTTGCCCGAAGGCTGTGCATTTCCATGCAGCGAAAGACAACACAGGCAAGCCCACAGAAGGCACCGGCCCCCAACTTTAAAAATGGTCCTACTAAACATGTATTCTACTATTTGAAATTGTACCGAACGCGAACTGATACGTTGATCACCCGTTCCTGAAACAAGCTGGTTATGTCCGGCCCAATTGTCCGGAGCAAGCGGTATGTCTGTATATCAGATTAATCTGAGCGTTCCTGTCAAGGGCAGGTTCTGAGCCTGGCTGCCATTTCAGTCAGTATTGGATCAGCTATTTTCAGCCGCCACAATTTTACAATATTTCTATGTCAACTTTTCGGCTCGAACAATAAATAGTAGCGGTAACGTTATCGGAACTGATCGCACCTCTTAGGCGACGTTTTTTTACGACTTAAACACTTCGTTATCAGACATTTTTGATACTATCTGGCATTTAGTAACCTGGTCAGAAAGTTACCTTCTGAGCGACTGATTTTTTGAAATGAATCGCCTTCATATCTTCCTGATACCTCACGGTATATTTGCCCGGTCGGTCAGCAGTAATGACCAGCCCGGTCAGTTTGCCGCCCTTCCAGGTGATGTCGACGGTGTAGCCTCCCTGTCCCCTCAATCCTTTGATGGACCCCTCTGTCCAGCCTGGGGGGAGCGCAGGCAAAATGTGAAGCTCGCCGTTCTGAGATTGCAGCAACATCTCGGCAATTGCGGCCGCGCCACCGAAATTTCCGTCAATCTGGAAAGGCGGGTGCGTGTCGAACAGGTTGTTGAGCGTGCTTCGCTGAAGTAGTAACTGCAAATTTTCTCCAGCCTTGCTGCCATCAAGCAGCCTTGCATAAAAATTGGTGATCCATGCCCTGCTCCAGCCCGTTTGCCCCCCGCCGTTGGAGAGGCGCCTGGCTATTGTCTTTTTTGCCGCTTCGAAAAGTACCGGCTCTTTGGGAGAGATCAGGTTCAAAGGGTGCAAACCCAGCATGTGTGAAATGTGACGGTGCCCGGGCTCGGTTTCCTCATAGTCCTGGATCCATTCCTGCAATGTGCCGTTTGCCGCTACTTTGAGCGGCGGCAGTTGTTTCTGAGCCGCTTTTACCTGAGCTACCAAACCGGCATCCAGGTTCAGCACCTGCGCTGCTTTCAGGTAATAATTAAATAGTCCGTGAATGATTTCCGTATCGATCGTGGCAGCGTAAGAGAGTTGCGAACTTTCCTTTTTATCTGTTCCGGGTACAAAAAAGGCATTTTCAGGCGAGTGGGACGGATTGGTAACCAGGAACCCTTCCGGGGACCTGACCAGAAAATCCAGCACGAATTCTACCGAGCCTTTCATGATAGGGTAAGCACTTTTCCGAAGGTAATTGAGATCGCCGGTGTAGGCATAATGTTCGTAAAGCGGGAAAGTCATCCACGGTCCTGCCATTGGCGATACGCCCCAGACACCGTCGGCCGCGGCCGTCCGCCCGAAAGGATCGGTTAAATGATGCAATGTCCAGCCACGCGCCTTGTACATTTCCTTCGCGGTAGCGCCTCCAGGCCCTGTGATCTTTTCCATGAAGTGGACCAGCGGCTCAGCCGTTTCGGACAGATTGCCCGATTCAGCAGGCCAGTAATTCATCTGCAGGTTGATATTCGTATGGAAATCCGAATTCCAGGCAGCTTCGTAGCTGTCATTCCAGATACCCTGAAGATTGGCTGGCAAACGGCCGGGCTTACGTGAAGAAGCCATCAGCAAATATCTTCCGTACTGATAATACAAAGCGATCAGACCCAGGTCCACGCCGCCTGCTTTTACCCGGTTCAGCCGCTCGTCCGTAGGCAGCTCATTGTGATTCTCCGCGCCCAGCTTCAAACTCACGCGATCAAAAAAAGAGCGGTGGTCATCGGTATGGATCTTTCTCAGCACCGCTTCCGTCTTTCCGGTTGTAGCCCCCAGTTTGGCGTTGCATATGGCAATGGGGTCAATAGAAGTGTCGAAATCAAGCTTTTCTACGTTATAATCCGTCGCGCCCGTCAGCACGATCACCAGCTTTCTCGCACCTTTGATCTTGAACCCGGAACTGGTCGCAGACTGCATGGCCGAGGATTTCCCATCCGTCTCCAGTAGTTTCATGGCAGCCGCAAATCGCATGTGCTTTCCTGCCGGTCCCGCCTGCTTATCCTCCTTGTCATCAATCTGACCTTTAAAAAAAGCGGTTCCGGCCGCGCTTTGGTAGCTGGTTACGTCCCGGTCCCTGCTGAGATAAATGTCCGTATCCATTGGCTGAGCGGCTGTGATCGTGAGTACCATCACGTCACCAGGCGCCGAAACATATACTTCCTGTGAAACTTTATTTCCCTTTACTGTAAATTCTGTCCTGGAAATTCCGGTAGAGAGCGTCAGGTCCCGCCGGTAGCTTTCGGCAGTTTCCTTAAAAGGATATTCAATAAACAGGTTTCCAAGCGGCTGATAGGAACGCACCCGGGGAGGTGTCCCCACCATGTACCTGTCCGCAAGCGCGACTGCGTTTTTATATTCACCTTTGAAAATCGCCTGCTGGATCTCCGCCAGGTGCGCGGCCGATTGCGGATTGTTATTATTGATCTTGCTACCTGCCCACACACTCTCTTCATTGAGCTGGATCAGCTCCTTGTCGTAGCGCCCATGCACCATTCCTCCTAACCGGCCGTTGCCTACCGGCAATGCGTCCGTCCATTCTTTGGCTGGCGCCTTGTACCACAAAGCCATGTCATTTTGCGCAGCCGAACGAAAACCGGCAAACAAGAGAAAAATAATACAGGTGTACGGGCTTAATTTCATGGTATGTCGTATAGAAAAGAAATGTTTTATTATCGTAACTGATTGTCTGTGAACTATATTTTGCTTTTGAAATGCCGGTCTGCAAAATTCAGGAAATACTGCCAGTCAAGGTGGGTCAGCTCGTGATCTCCTTTCCTGAGATGGTAGCCGACAACACCATTTCCTGCGCCCTTCCCAGGCTCAGGCTGCTGATCGCTTTCCAATCCGGCGAGTCCGTATAATTTATAAACCGGACCTGCATGGTAGGCTGCCAGGTATTCTCCCTTAGGGTCCGCCCAGGTATCTTCCACCGCACTCGCCACATACACAGGCCTTGGCGCAATCAGAGCAATCAACGCATGTGCATCCACCGGCAGCTCTTTTTCGCGACCGCTGTACTTGCTGAAATTCCCACAAAACCAGTAAGGCACAGTCCGGGTAAGATCTGCAATCGTTTCTCCAAAATTCCTCCTGTACAATGACGCGCCCCCTTCTCCCGAATTGTTGGAGATGACCATGGCCAATCTTTGATCCAATGCCCCGGCCCAAAGTGCAGCCTTCCCCAGCCGCGAATGCCCCAGCACGGCTACTTTTCCGGCATCGACCTGCCGGTCGGTAACCAGGTAATCCATCGCCCGGCTCAATCCCCACGACCACGCCGCTATACTTCCCCAGTCGCCCGGCCCGGGCCTGGGGAACAATGCATGGATATCGTCCGGAGATCGTTCCGCACGGTCCAGCTCAATGTCGCCCTGGTATACCGTCGCCAGCCCATAACCGCGCGCCAGCATTTCCTCCACCGGCCACCTCGCGGCCCTCGAACCCCGGCTGGCAGAAGTTGAAAAATGGTTGGCGATCCCGCGAGCATGGTCGTATCTCATCCAGCGCCGGCTCATGCTAATTCCGGTATCAGCGTGAATAGAGTGGTTGCCTTCGAAATTGAGTGCCAGAAATACCGGCACAGGCTTGCTGGCACCGGCGGGAAGGTACAGCAACAGGTCCATTTTCGGTTTATCCTTTTCGGTAAAATAAATCGTGATCTGTTTCCTGACCGCCCTCCCGTCCAATGCCTTTTCGTCAACAGAAGTCACCACAACCCGCATCGGGAGTTTACGAACAGGCGTTTTTCCAAAGACATTCTCTTCAAAAAGGGCCACGATTTCGGGCCGCCTTATCATCTCCCAGTCCTTTTTACTATGCACGATCGTGCCCGCATTTGTTTTGAGCACCTCGGGCAAAATAAATGCACCTACTTTGCTTTCATCCTCATTGGTTTCCGCTTCCTGGGCAAAACCAGAAACGGTAAACAGCAGGAAGGCCAGGCCGATAAGGATGATTGCTTTCATCATGGTATGTCAAATCTTAGGTTCCCATCCCGGCTCATAGGCACGGCTCCACAGTTTCATCGCCTGCTGATCATCAATGTGCCCGTTTTTAGGGTTAGTCTTAAGTGATTTGCCTGTTCGGTATGAAATATTGGCCAAATGACTCAGCAACGTACTTCGGGCGCCATCTTCAATCGTTGAGTTTTGCTTTTCCGTACCCCTCACCGCATTGAAAAAGTTAACAAGGTGCCTGGTGGACATATCCCCGCCACCGCCGAGCACGGTTCCTGCCTCCTTACCTTTCGCCTGGCTGTCCCGGATCAGCTTGCCCATCCGGTCGTACAACCTGAACCCTCCCCTGTCCACAAATACCGTCCCCTCCGTTCCGTAAATGATCGTACCCCGCCCTGCCCCGTAGGTCGTGTAGGCGGTGCGGCTTTTGCAATCCCATTTGATGACCTTGTTTCCCGGAAACCTGTAGGTAACATCCATGGTGTCGTACATAGTCCACCCGTCATCCACGAAATGTCGCTTGGCAGCCCGCGCTTCTACCTGCTCCGGGAAATCCACCTGCAGGGCCCATCGCGCCACATCCAGCTCATGCGTACCATTGTTACCCGACTCGGCAGTACCGAAGTCCCAGCCATACCAGTGCCAGTTGTAATCCCAGGTATCGTGCATATACTTTTTTCTGGGCGAAGGCCCCTGGAACAAGTCCCAGTCGAGGCCCTCAGGGACAGGCGCTATCTTCGGCACAGGGGTTTCCTCCCTGTCGCTCGAATAAAATGCGACGGCCTCATAGGGTTTGCCGATCACCCCATTGTGTATTTCGCTGACGATCTGCACCGACTCAGCCGCAGAACGCTGCTGGTTGCCCATCTGGACAATCTTATTGTATTTTCTCTGCACCTCCACCAGGAGCTCCCCTTCCCGGGGATTGTGGCTGCAGGGTTTTTCCACGTATACATGCTTGCCGGCTTTCACAGCCATGATCGTTCCCGGCGCATGCCAGTGGTCGGGCGTGGCATTGATCAGCACATCTATTTCCCGATCTTCCACAACCTTTCTGAAATCATTTTCAAGCCTTGGCTTATAGTCAATATGCTTTGCGAACTCCCCCGCAGCCCTGTTGCGCTGGCGTTCCATCACATCGCATAAAGTTACCAGTCTTACATTGCTGGTTTTGAGGGAAACAGGTTCAAAATAGGCGTCCAGCCTCCTGCCTAACCCGGCAATGGCAACATGAAGGCGATCGTTCGCACCCGATATCCTTGCGTAACTGGCCGCGCTCATTCCCTTGATGATACCGCCAAAAACAAGTGCGCTGCTACCCGCAACTGTCTTTTTAATAAAATCCCTCCTTGCGTTTTCCATGCTTCTGAAATGAGAATTTGTTGAATCTAAACCGCGCAAACACCCTTAAAATAGCCGACCGACTCGGCGATCCCGACGAGCGGGTCTTCCATATCTTTTTCGTATTCCAGGCTGCACATGCCATTGTACTTCACCTGCCTGAGCATTTTTACAAACGCCGGAATATCGATGATCCCCCTCCCCAGCTCAATTCCTTTTCCTTCCTTATCCGGCGCCGTTACATTCTTAAGATGTATGTCAAAAACCCGGTGTGCGTATTTTTTAAGATCTGCTACCGGATCGCTACCGAAACGGGCGTCGTGGCCGATATCCAGGCAAAGCCCCATCCTGGGATCTCGGTCTTTGATGAGGTTATAAACAGAAAGCGCATTGGTGTAGCGGCTTTCGTCGGGCCCGTGGTTGTGAATGGCATAGCGTACATTGTACTTTTCTACCATTTTCTCAATGTCCGGGATATCTTTCAGCGCAGGAATCCCGACGATCAGCCTGGCACCCACTTTCCGGGCGTAGCTGAATGTCCCGTCCAGGTCTGTGTCGTCATCACCGATCGGCCCCACCGCGTACCCTGTCACCCCAGCCCGTTCCAGTTTCCGGAAAAAAACCGCTATCTGTTCATCGCTACTGTTCAAAGGAAGGTGGAAATCCTTGATACATAGATATTTCACATCCACCTTGTTCATCATGGCGAGGGTCTGGTCAATTGAGAACTTATGGAAGGTATAACCAGCCATGCCGAGTTTGAATAAGTCTCCGGAAGTCCGTCCGGTGGGCAAAACTGCTGACGGCATGGCAGCTAATCCTGTAATCCCGGCTGCCTTCTGAATAAAGTCCCTTCTCGTAGTCATTTTAAAATAGTTTGAATCTTCTTTTGCATGGGTTTGGTTTAACCAACCGGGATACCTGCTATCTTTTCTTCTCCCATCGATTGTGCTTGGGGCCCATTTCCCCAAACGGTATGGGCTGGAGACCAATGGTTTTTAAAAATGCCGGATCACAAAATGTTTCAATTGATTTTCCCGCAGATGCAACAGAGGTGTTGTTATTCGAAATTTGTTCCTGGCCGTTCCGGAGTGTTTGCGGGCAGTCTACCAGCAGGTTATCGACTATGCTGTTCACATTGGGGTTCAGGCGGATATTTTTCAGCAATGGATATTTTTCCTGGTAAATCGCCGAATTGATATCTACCTGCTCATAAAGCCTTTCGCGGATGGATGGCGATTCAAGCGCAGCATACCATCTTTTGTTCTCCCAGGTAGAAAAGCTCGCGGCATACGGGCAATTGAAAAAGAGGTTGTTACGGATCATGTTGTCCTTCCCGCCATGAATCTGAACCGCGCCAAAATGCCTTGCCCCGCAACGTTCAAAGACATTTCCATAAATCAGAAATCCGGAGATCATATCGTCGAGACGAACTCCCGCCGCGCCGTGGAGCGTCCCGCCTGCGATATCCGCCCAATGGTTGTACCTGACGACGTTACCCTGATAGGACGGATTATAGAATACATCCAGGCCGCCCTGGTCATCCGATTCATTTACGACCCGGCTGATCTCGTTGTACTCAATTACCATATCATTGCCTTCCAGCCTGAAAGCGGACGAAGAAGAGTTACTGAACCGGTTGTGACTGATCCGATGCCCGCATCCTTCCATCAAAACTGCAGGCTGATAAGTCCTTTTAAAAAGAGAAAAGTCCTGCACGACGGTATTTTCGATGAAATGACCGGAGGAGATCAGCTTTTTGCGGTCGCCGCCTTCCATTTTGATACCCCCGCAGCCAAAAGTGGTCAGCATGCACCCGGAGATACCGGTTGCAGATCCTCCTTTCACATGGATACCATCCTGCCCGAACCGCTCGATCCGGCAATCAGAGATCAGGCAATGCTGTCCGCCTTTCACGCTGATCGCACTCCCGCGGCCCTCCTCAAATGCCAGACCTTTTATCGAAAAATTGGTACAGTCCTCAGCACGGATCATAAAGGGTTCTGCAAATACCGAGAGGCTGACCTCCGCTTTGGAAGGATTGACGCCAGCCGGCGGATACCAGTAAAGAAGGCCGGCCGTTCTGTCGAGGAACCATTCTCCCGGGGAATCGATTTCACAGAACAGGTTGAGCCCAAAATAGTGCAGACTGTCTTTGTAACCATAACCATGATAGGGAGGGCTGATCTGAATGGTCTTTTTGACCGTATCCACCCGGGCCACTTTCTGGAATTCCTCGCTCCAGTCCCAATACCAGTACCCACCAAGCCGCGCGTCACTTTCGAGGGCCCAGCGGCTTTGGCGGTTGTCCAGGTATTCGAAATTCCCTTCTTTAAAACCACGTTTGGCAATATATGTCTCCGGTAGAGGTGTCTGCCCCGTCGCCCTCCCGGCGGTGGCCAGCCCGGTGTTTGGCCAGCGGGCCAGCGTTTGGAGTTGCTGATTGCAAAACAGCTCCGGTCTGCGCCCCAGCTCCGTGGGGTCTCCAAAATCGAAAATCCCGGCGGCCTTCAGATCTGTCACATACACCTTCCCTATTGCGGCACCGGCTAGCCGTGCAAGCGCTTGCTTGTCTTTGACTTTCTTCCAGTGGTTCAACCGGCGGCCACCGGAAAATACAGGCTGCTCGCCTGCTGCGGCCTGATAGGTTACAGAGCTGCGTTCCGTTCCGGAATCTTCGCCGCTAAATACGACCGGCTTTTTTTCCAACGGGTAAAGTCCGCCACGGACGTACACCACCACACTTTGATCGGGATTGCCATTACGGAGCAGGCGTACCCGGTTTCGGGCACCCTCGAGGCTTTTCAATGGCGCCTGCTTCGTTCCCTCATGGAGGTCATTGCCCCCGGGAGAGACATATAATTCTATTGTGGCCGCATGGGTACCATACTGACCTGCCGGATTTCCTTTACCGAAAGAACGCAGGCATAGGCAGGTAACACAGAACAGAAGACAGAAACGTTGGACCATAATAATTCTGGACAATGGTTAGAGTTCCGGTGTACGGTAAAGCACTTTCCCTTTTACAATGATCTCCGCGTCCACCAGGTATTTTTTCAGGTTTGCAGTGTCGACCGTCAGGCCAAGGCCGGGCGCTTCAGGCAGCACGATCTCGCCATGTTCGTTTGGCAGCAGTTTATTACTGGTGATGTCCAATGCAAGCTGCTTTGGCTCTACGGGATACTCGCAGATCATGTCATTTTCGAGCCCCGCGAAAGGTTGGATGGATGCGCTCAAAGCCAGGTGGGAGGTAAAAGTATGGTTTACGTAAGTCACGCCCATGCTCTGTGCCAGGCCGGCAACCCGTCTGGCTGTCGTGATACCGCCGATCCTCCCCGTGTCGATCTGAATAAAATCCAGACCGGCGTACTCGATCATGGCTGCGGCCTGCACATAGTTATTGCAGCCTTCGCCAGCCGCCAGGGATGCCTTGGGGCCTGCTTTCGACAATGCCTTGTAGGGGCCCAGGGCCATATTCGCAAAAGGTTCTTCCAGCCAGTAGGTGTTCACCGCTTTTAATGCCGCCAGTCGTTGAGTCGCCTCGGAAACGTTTTCTCCCCACACTGTTCCGATATCGATCATCAGGTAGATATCCTCTCCAAGTCCTTCCCTGGCCGCCCGGAAATGTGCTTCATCCAAAGCAGGCCCGGATCTTCCGATGGGGCCCCATCCAAATTTAACGGCCTTATAGCCAAGCAGGTTCGATTGCCTGGCCTTTTCAAAAGTCCCTTCGGGTGTATCTCCGAAAAGCTGGGAAGCATAGGGAATTTTGGGATAGGATTTCGGATAGCCAATGAGCTTGTAAACGGGCTCTTCCAGGGATTTACCCAGCAAGTCCCACAATGCAATGTCGATACCGGAAAGGATATGGTCAGACTGCAGGAGGTCGAAACTATTTTCATGAACCCTTTTTGTGATTTCATAAATGTCGTCGGGCGTGTTTAACGGCATACCTTCGACGGCCCAGCTGACCGGCTTGCACCCGCTATGCGACATGGGTGCCACATATCCGGCGATGCTTGGCAAGGGAGAGGCCTCGCATTCGCCCCAGCCTTCCAGCCCGCCGGCCCTTACCCTTACCAGTAATGCATCCTGGCTCCCGTCACCGATATCGAGTACTTCCGGCATACTCAGATAGAAAAAATCAACCGATCCTATGTGCATCTTACTTTGCTGTAAAAATTTTAATTACTTGATTACTAATTCATAAAAAAATCAGAAGGTCACACTCAGCCCGCCGTCCACATGGATCACCTGACCTGTGATATACCGTGCATCGTTGCCAGCCAGGAACCAGGCCACCCCGGCAATCTCTTCCGGTTCTGCCGCCCGTTTCAAAGGCAGGTGATGCCCTTTGATGTAATTGTCCCTGAACCAGGCGGTTTCCAGCTCGCTTTGCCCATCGGGCTGTATAGACATCGCCGTATTGACAAACCCTGGCGCAATCGCATTTACCAAAATTCCACGGGGGGCCAGTTCCAACGCGAGCGTCCGACAGTACTGGTTGATTGCCGCCTTCGCCATGGCATAGCTGCCCGAACCATATTCTGCCCGCTCGCCATGGACCGACGTAATATGGATGATCCTGCCACCATTGGACATGAATGGAAAAACCAATCTTGATGTCAGTAGCGCCCCTCTGGACATTCCGTGAAAGATCAGCTCCCATTCATTGAGCGATGTATCCACAAACGGGGTATATCGTGAAAAGCCGGCGCAGTTCACAAGTGCATCAACCCTCCCCCATTCCTTCCCAATATGTTCCCTGAGCAACTCCATGTTCAACTCATCGGCGAAGCTGCCCTGAAAAACAAGGTGCTCCTCGCCCGAAAGTGATGCCAATGTAGAGCCCAGGTCCTGGATGTCGTTTAAACAAACCGCGTAACCTTCCGCCGCGAAACGTCGCGCAACAGCCCGGCCAATACCCGATGCGGCCCCGGTTACCAATATCTTAAGTTTGTCAGTGCCCATTGCTTTTTATCTTTTTATCTACTGAATCCCCGCATACATCACTACAGTGGTCTGTATCTCCTGTCCGGGTTCCAGGATCGTGCACTGCCCCAGCGAAGCCGCATCGCAAACCGATAACGGCATGGTGGTGCAAGGCTCTAAAATAGCAGTATAATGTCCCAGAAAACCGCCGTAGCTGGCAAAAAGCCAGACATATGGAAATACCTTGAGATCAAAGTAATATTGAAAACGGTATAAACCATTGGCACTTTTCCAGCTGACCTCACCCTGCCCCAGGTCGTAGAGATAGAAAAAATCGATCGTCCCGTTCTTCGCCGGAATCCTGGACGCATCTGCTCCCTCGATGCCCGGCCATTTGAAAGGCTCCGTACTGGTAAACCTGGAATAGTCCGGATCAACAACCTTTCCCATAACCGCGCTGCAATGAATCCGGTCCCCTTTTGAGACTTTCAGGGCAGCGTGAAGCTTCCATAAGAACTTCCTGGGTTCTTCCGCGTCGTTACGAATGACATAGTCGGTCCTGATCAGCGGGGCACTGTCGTCCAGCCGGATCGTTTTTTTGTAAAAAAGCCTGCTCTCTGGCAATGTGGCAGACAGACTGATACCCGCTTCGTCCTGTGAAACGTCGAGCGGGGTAGTCCATAACTCGCCGTGATCGGGGTAGTCGATGCCGTCGATGGATTCGGGAATATCATTTGGAATAAGCTCGTCGATACCACCGTAAAATACAGGATCATATTCAGTCCCGGCCGGATATGCTTCCAAAGACAGCCCGTTGTTCTTCCATAAGAATTCGTAACCCAAAATCTTGTTGAACACGCTGGTCAGTTTTCCGCCTCCCCGCGGGAAAATATCCACGCTCAGCCACTGGTTTTCGAGGCGTATCAGGGTCTGTCCGTTAACGGTGATTTTATGGTCCGACGACATGCTGATTGATTTCATCACCATAGCAAAATGTAAATACTGATATAACAAATGGCCATTACGCACAGCCAGAACGGAACGCCGCGGTACCAGGAAACCACTTCTTCCAAGGGGACAGTTACGGCGTCGCTTGCAGTTGCCTGCTCCCGTTTCTCTTTCCCAAAACGCGCAATATGTAACAGTGAAAGGAGGAGCAAAATGATCCATAACACCCCGGCAACATTGAATATGTTCCAGCTAACCTGCAGCGATCTCAGCGCATAAGGCACCAAAAACATGGGAAATGTTGACAATAGCAGGTAGTAAGCCAGATTGGCGGTCATGCGTTTGCTCAGCACCCCCAGCAGGAAGGTAAGCGAGACAGGCACCGCTACAAACGCCCAGCATTGCTGAAAAAAGTCGAATATGTGCTTGAAGCTGCCGACCACAGGCGCAAAAAGCGCACCGATCGCCAGCACGGCCCCGGCAAAATACCTGCCTGTTTTGATCAGTTCTCCCTCGGTCAACTGCGCTTTGTTGCTCCTGAGGTTTTTATAAATATCAAAAGAGAAAATAGCGGATACGCCATTAACGCCGGATAGTACCGCTGTGACGACGGCAAAAATGAGCACGCCAAAAACGATACCTGCGCCCCCTGCCGGCATGAGCGCACGCGTTACAAATACAAAGGCCATATCCGCGCGAGGCAGGGAAGGGTTCAGCCGGAAGGCGATCAGGCCCGGGAACACATCGGCCAGCGGAACGATCATCAGCAAAAATCCGGCAAACACAATGCCCATTTTCCCGTGCCACTGACTTTTAGCACCGAGTACGCTCTGATTGATATTCTGGCTGGTTGCATAATACCAGACATTGGTAGAGCACATGAGTACCAGCAAAGCCGTCCAGGGGATCTCGGGATCATCCAGCGGACGGATCAGGTGGGCACGTTCGCTGGTACCGATGATGGCCGGCAACCCGCCTTCAATCCGGCCCACACCCAGCAGAAAAAGCGCAATACCGCTGCCCAAAAGCATCACGGCCTGTAAAACGCTCACCCATGCCAGCGATGCCATGCCACCGTAAACCGAGAAAAAACCGACGATCGCCGCAATGAAAGCAATGCAGATAAAAAGATCCAGGCCTAGTATCTGGCTCATCGCAAAAGCGCCGGAGTACAGCACCCCCGCTAGATTGATAAAAACATAAATCAGCACCGAAAGGATTGCATAGAGCAGGCTTACCCGCTTATCGAAACGCTTTTCCAGGAACTCCGGCGTCGTAAGGATCCTTTTTTTGAGGTAAAACGGAACAAAAAGCACGACCATCAGCAACACCGCCGGGAAGATACCCCATTCCCAGTTGGCCGTCACCAAACCCCGGCTATACACCGCGCCGACGGTGCCGATAAACTGCTCACTGCTGATGCCGGCTGCGACCAGCGAAAACCCGATCACATACCAGGGCAGCTGGTCCTGACGAAGATAAAAATCCGCAGCCGCCTCGCTTTTCCGACGGCCCGCGATCATGCCTACGCCTACAAATACCGCCAGGTAGAGGACGAAAGTCAGGAGATCGTAAGAGCTTAAAGCAGGTATCATGGGTGTCGTGTCAGGGTCTTCCAAAAAGTTCGTCTTCACCAGCGTTACCGAGGTCAGCCAGGCGGAAATAGGTTGCCTTCCCACCTGGATCGGCGAATTCGGTCAGCAGCAGATCCAGCTCATGCGGCCCGCTTCCCATGCCCCAGCCTTCCCGCCAGCCTTTTATTTTCAGCGAAATGCCGCCCGGCCGGATCGAACTATCCGCTACCGGACCGCTGATCGCGAGCGGGTCCAGAACGATTCGGCCGAGATCGAAGGCGTTCAGCTTATTATGGGGATCAACTTCTTTATTCATGCTGTCGACTCCGGGGTTGCGCTCCGGATTAAGGCAAAAAAGGACGGGCCCACGCATCACGGCCACCCGGCCGGCTTGCCGCTTCCGGCCTTTTACCAGCCTGGCTTCCATAGGCATATTCAAGGTCACCTCGTCCCCTTTGGACCATTTCCGATTCATTTTAATAAAAGATCCGGGTTCCGTTTTTTCACTCCAGGGTACCCCATTGACGCTGATCGTGGCCCCTTTGCACCAGGCGGGAATACGGAGACTCAGCGGGAAAACCGATGGTTTTGTTGGCGCAACGCGTATGGTCACCCGACCGTCAGCCGGATAGTCCGTCCGCTGTTCGATCTGAACGATGCCCGCTTTCGGCAAATTCAGCCGGGCCGTCGAAGGCGTATACAGATTGATCCCGATTCCCTCTCCTCCTTCGGAACTTTGGTAATAGATCATGGAGGGAAGCTCGGATATAATGCGGCGATAATTATTGGGACAGCAATAGCCCTCTTCATGAAAATAGCGCCGCGGCCCTACCATAGGCGTATAATAGCGGATCTGCTCTCCCTGAGGCGATTGCGCCGCAAAAAGCGTATTGTAAATGGTCCGCTCCATCAGATCACCATATTTAGGTTCTCCCGACAGCCGGAAAAGATTCTCGTAGACCCTGATCTGATAGGCCGAAGCACAGGTTTCGCCCAAAGCATTCTCGCCATCCTGGTCATCGGTCCAGGCTTCCCACTGCCCGGCCGCTCCTGAAATGACAGTACCATCCCCGGAAGTCAGAAAATCAACTGCTTTGTTGGTCTGTTTGAGTAGCCCGGGTTCTGGCGATAAACGGTACAGTTCAAGTTGCGCGAGGCACATCCCCAAAAAGCCATAGACATGTCCGTTCAGCCCAAGCCTGCGGCCAACTTCGATTTCCAGGTCCCAATCCTTTAGCTTTTTTTGTTCCATACAAAAATCAAGGTATTTCTTCTTGCCCGTCAGGCGGTAAAGGGTGAGTAGGGCACGGTCCAGACCGGTGACTGCCTCAAACAGGTTTACACCGATGTTTTTGTCCCAGTGATAAGGCATGGCAGACCAGTTCGTGATGATATAATCCGCAGCCCTGGTAGCTGCGCCCAGCGATTTTTTCCTGTTAAAAAGCTGATAATCTGTCAGTAACCCAAAGGTAATGTAACTCATCTCATGCACATCCCACAAGGTCCACATGCGCTCGGCTTTGGTGAACATGCCCACGTAGCCGTCGGGCTCCTGGGCAGCAATGAGATGGTCTACCAACTGGTTTTTAATCTTAATCGTACCGGCATCCTGCGAATGCGCCGCCAGCTTAGCCACCGCGTCGATCAGCATTCCGGTGCCGACAAAACCCTCCACCCTCTTTTTGTTCACGAACGGTTCGATAAAGTATGGATCGAGCCGGAGGCTTGCCAAGTTCGCATGCTCGGTGATATCAATCCGGCGGCCTATTTCCCCGCCTACCTTCACATCGGCAGCATGAGCCGGGACAAAAACATCCACGACACTGGCGGGAACGACAACCTTCACCCTGCCACTCTGGCCCATCAGGGAAGCCCCCTGAACGGTCAGCATGCCGGTTAGAAAAAAGTATTTTGCAATGTGTGCTCGGAACATAGTAACCTGCTTTAACTAGATAATGGATGGATGGATCGTGGCCAGCTTCACAAAACCCTCGGCCGCTTTTACTCCCATGCTTAATCCCCGGAAATCTTCCATGATCCCATGGTCCTGCTGGTAAAACTGGTCTGAAACAAACCCCTGGCTTTTGTGGCAAAAAACAGCCTTTCGTTTCAGCGCCTGCGTATCGGTAATATTCACATAGTCTGTGGGATGAAAATTCTGCGTTTGCCTTCCCGTACAAACCTCATAGAAATACAAGGGAAAATCACGCTTCATTTCCAGATAGGCGCGCTGCGTCATGATGCTGGCCGCCATATGGTCTTGATGAGAATCCACCGGCCAATGCGTGAAAAGCAGATCCGGTTTTTCATCTTCGATCAATTTCCGGATTTTGCCGTACCATTCATTGGTGACGACAGATGCCCCATCCACCTGTCCGGCAAAGACAGGTTTTGCCCCCAGGATTTTGCAGGCCCGGGTTGCTTCGGCAGTACGTATTTTCGCCGCTTCGGAATGGCTTTTTCCGGGAATTCCCGCATCCCCGTTTGTCAGATAAATGATCGTTACCTGGTGTCCGGCCTTCGAAAATCTGGCCAGCGTACCGCCGCAGCCCGTTTCCGGATCATCGGGGTGGCCGCCTGTGCAGACGATCCTGAGCGGCGCAGCCGGTTTGGTAATGGGATCAAAATAGGCGGAGAGGGGCAGAAGGCTCATTCCGATTGAAGAATTACGGACAAAGTTGCGCCGGGATATCGTTGTTATGGACATTGCGATTGCTACCTGTTTGAGCTATGACGATGGGCTGCGTGCTTCGGTTTTTTCAATGCATACTGAATACCTCCGAGCAAATGTTTCAGATATACCGGATTCGTATACAGGTCCTCCCGGTGACCGAATGCGGTATAGAAAGACCTGCCGCCGTCAAATTCGTGGTACCACGACATCGGATGAAAATCACCCATACTGCCTCCCTCATAGGCTTTTTCGTCAATGGTCAGCAGCACTTTGATGTCAGGGCTTACATTTCCGAAATTATAGAGCTCGTCTTTGATCCACCAGTGATCTGGAAAACCCTTCATGGAGATATGGTCCCTGCTCACAACCGTTGTCTGAACCGTATCCTGATCGGGGTGGCCAGCAAACCAGGCGCCTGAAAGCGCTGTATACCAAGGCCATTTGTGATCTGTATCGGTTGCCGCGTGAATACCGACATAACCCGCCCCTGCCTTGATGAACCGCTCAAATGCTGCCTGCTGATCGGTGTCCAGCACTCCTCCTGTCGTATTCAGAAAAAGCACGGCCCCATATTTTCTCAAATTTTCGTCGGTAAAAACCGAAGCCTTTTCAGTGGTATCCACTATAAAACCGTGCAACCGGCCCAGTTTCATAATCGCATCTTTGCCGAAAGGGATCGATGAATGGCGGAACCCAGTGGTCCTGGAAAAGACGAGCAGCCTTTTTTCTGCGCTGCCTTCCTGGGCAAACACTTGCACCGACATGCAAGCACATATCACCAGGATACAAAGGTTTCTCCACGATTTTTCGGGGATCAGGAGGTCGGTTGCAGGTTTATAGCGGATCATTCTCAAGAGTTTAGGAAATGTGAATAGCAAATGCGGTTAATTTTTTGAAAGCGAATTGATCCAGGCCGCGATCTTAAGGGCGTCGGCCCTGGGTACCTGCGGCATGGGCGGCATTTCGGTCGCGAATTCGGGCCAGTTTTTGGGCTTCGGATTGTAGATCAGGTCTACGATCTGCTCACTGGTGTAATTCTTCTGCGCCACTGCGGCATAAGCCGGCCCAACCTGACGCTTGTCTGCGCTATGGCAGGCCAGACAGGTATATTTGCTCAAAAGCGGTTTGACCTGCTCAAAAGTGAGCGCTTTCCCCGGAGCGCCAGCTTTCATGTCGGCGGGCTTCACCGGAGTTTCCGGGATCGTATTTTTTTCAATGCTCCATTCCGAAACACTTAATTTTTCGCCGTCAGGAATGCTATTGAGCGTGTAGTAAGCCAATGGATGTACCAGCGCATAGGCACCCTCCGCACTTTTGACGCCCGGCAGGCGGATCTCGTGGATATAATAGGGGCGCAGGTTTTCCACAACAATACGCGCTTTCAGTCCGTCAGGGGACAATTTCACACCCTTGACCTTGTTGACCTGCTGGTTCACCGGTGGACTTCCGTACACGGGGTGGTATTTGTAAATAAAACTCGAAACGGAATAAGACGCCAGGTTTGCGGCTGTCTTACTGTCGGCTGGTTTGGTAAATTCGATCTCAAACCCATCCGGCATAGCCCGCACCGCCTTCATTTCGAAAGGGTCCTGGCCGCTCCACGCCAGCCGTTCCAGTCCCTGCAGCGCATTGCCGGAAGCACCCCAGCCACGGCTTGTTTCTCCCACGAATAAAGAACCGTCGCCCGCCCAGGCCATACGCAATACACCGGAGTTGAAGCCCGACCGGAAATCGAACGCCGCGCCCTGGTATTCTCCTTTGACCTTTTCCATAAATACCCGCATGATCTTGCTCTGCCCCTGGTCCCCGATCAGGATCTGGCCGCCAAAAGCCCCGAATGCGTTATCAGGAATTTTGACCAGCTCTGAATTGGACACGCCGAATATGCCGTGGGGAAGCCAGACAGCCGGGGTCTGCAATGCAGGAAACTTGCTTTTCAGCGTGTACAGTGGTACTATCTTGTCGTTCAGATTGTTTTCGGGCTTGATCCACTCTCCGTTTCCTCCGCGTTTCCTGCGGGGATCAATGATGGCATACACATCGTCTTTCGAAATTTTCACAGGCGAATTGGGCTGCCCCGACCATTGTAATCCGGCCGGATGTCCGGTCCAGGCACCTTTCTTCAAATGCCATATTCCGCCCGACCCGATCCAGTCACCCTGGTTGTCGGCGTAAAAGACCTCGCCGTCGATGATCCCCAATCCACACGGCGACCGCATTCCGGTTGCCCAGGGCTCCATCTTGTTTTTGCCTGTGATGTGCATCACCCATCCCCGCCAGGGCACCCGGCTCGCTCCGCTCCACCATTCGTCGTCAAAAAAAGCGACGTTAGCGGAAACAAAAAAAGTACCGTCAGCGGCTATTTTGGGGCCATAACTGTATTCATGGTAGTTGCCGGTAAGGGGCCAGGCGTAAATGGTCTCGAAGGTATCTGCCTTGCCGTCCGTACCGGTATCGCTCAGCTTGGACATGTCCGAGTGACCATCCTTGTTGGTATCGGTAATTTTGGTCAGTTCGCCGCGTTGGGCTGCATATAATGAGCCGTCTTTGTAGGCAAGGCCAAGTACTTCGTGCAGGCCGCTGGCAAACTTCCGGAAGTAAGGGTATCGTCCTGCCGGGTTCTCGATCACATAAATATCGCCGCGACGCGTCGCCACAGCCAGATCCCCATTGGGAATAGACGCCAGGCCTCCCACTTCCAGTATGGTACCCTCCGGCGCCACAACGGGAAATATTTTAAAATAATCCGTTTCTTTTGGCGATTCCTGGGCTGCCAGCCGATCAAAAGATAAAACCAGCGTCGCTGAGCATGCCAGTGTAACCAATGTGCTTCTCACCAGATCATACTTGATCATATTCATTTGTGATGGATGGGGTATAGGTTAAATTTTGAGAAATAACTTTTTACGGAACAGATAATAGATGAACGCCCACTGCACGGCGATGAACGCCACGACCAGCCCTGGTTTTGACACCGCTTCGGGAAAGAAATCAAGGATGCCTCCGAAAATGGCCTGGGCCGTGTAATTGAAGTCAATGAATTTCTTGGCCATATAGATCACGATCGAATTGGTACCGATCACCATGAAAAAGAAGGTCCACCTGTAGTATTTCCTGACGTCGATGACCCAGTAAAAAAGTCCCAGGAGCAGTAGGCTGAGCCCCGATGTGAGCAGGGTAAAAGAGCTTGTCCACAGGTTTTTGTTGATTGGAAAAACAGTATCCCAGATCATGGCGATGCAGATACTGGCAATTCCGGCGATCATCAGCCAGGCTACTTTTTCACGGGCATTGATGGTCTCCGCTTCCGACTTCAATAATCTCCCTGCCAGGATGCCGATCAGTCCGGTAGCTATAGCCGGAAGTGTTGAAAGCAATCCCTCCGGATCATGATTTACCGGCTGGTTTTTGGTGGAGAGCAGGATGCTGTCGAGGTAGCTCGCCGGGTTGCAATCTCTGGTCAGGAGCCCTGCACCACAACCGGGAACCGCGACCAGCGCAATGATCAGCCAGTAACCGACCAGGATTGCGGGCACCCAGAGATAAAGCCAGCGACGGCCTGCGTACAGGTAAATGATCTGCGCAAACATACCGGCCAACCCGATCCGCCCAAGTACGCTCGGGTAACGCATGTGGTCCCATGCTGTGTGAAAAAGACCATTGTTATAAACAATTCCCAAAATGACCAGGATCAGCCCGCGCTGTACTGCTTTTCGCAGCAGGTGGCTTTTTGAGACTCCTTTTACGATCCGGCTGTCAAAAGAGAAAGGAGTTGAAACGCCTGCCAGGAAAACAAATAGGGGGAAGATCAGGTCATAAAAGTGGAAGCCATTCCAGGCCGGATGGTCCAGCTGATCCGCAATCAAGACTACCCATCCCCATTGCGTTTGTGCTGCCACGGTCCTGACCAGGTTCGCCCCGCCGGTGATCCAAAACATATCGAAACCCCGCAATGTATCCAGCGATAGCAGGCGTTCCGGCTTTTCTACGCTTCCTGAATACCTGTCGGCATTCGTTACCGGATCAACTATTTGCGCCATGATCAAAACCAGATTGCGTATGACAATTTGCCTGAATCCATAGGAACGATCAGTTCCTGCCCCGTCGACGAAGATCTGATCACCGGCTTACGGGCACTGCCGCTGTCGATTTTGATATAATATTGCCTGTCACCGATCACATAAGTTTGGTCGTCCACCTGCTCTATTTTGGATGCGGAAGCCAGCAGACCGTACAGATCAGCTGCGGGATTTTTGACTGTAATGTCCCGGTGAACGCCTTCGCCGGTAACAATGGGCCGGATCTTATCGCTGACGGCCGACCCGAATATCTCATAGCGGAAAGTAGGCAGGTCCTGTGCATCCAACGCATATCCGTCTGGTTCGTATCCTGATCCGGTAGTGTCGGAAGGCCAGGGACTTGCCGGTGTTTTCAGGCGGCTGAGTGTGAGGCGGGGTCTCCCGTTGCGGCTCAGGACGCCTCTTGGCCGGGACGAACCATCCCCCCTGCCCCTCCACATGGGGGTCGTTTCAAGAAAATAACCTCTCCACGATTGCAGCAGCATCCCGAAATCCATGTCATAGGTGTAATGGATCGCATCGGGATGGCCTACCGAGATGGCATGCGTCACGCGATAGGTTTTGTCACCTGCGTCCATTCCCGGCAGGTCCATGAAACTTCGCATCACAACCGGCGCGGGCGCATCCACATACATGGGGCCTTCCTCTTCGTACCGTCCGACGGCAGCCCATGAATCGCCGGTAAATGTCGGAAGCAGTGCAGCACCCGATAACGTCAGGCCAAGTGAGGGCTGCGCCCCCCCGTTGACCTTGGAATAAATAAGCTCAAACGGCAAGTCGCCAGCGGGCAAGTCGGCAGTACGCTCGGGCCGCCAGTTGGGGTCATCCCAGTCAAATATCTCCTTACCATCAATTTTTAACCGGGAAAATCCTCCGTCCGCGACCAAAAAGAGCGAATATTTAGCCGCCTCGCCGATTTCCAGGGTTCCCGTGTAGCGGATCAGAAAGTTGTTGGCCTTGTTGGCGACGGCAGAAGCAAGTTCCTTTGAGCTCCCCTCCGAGTCGGCCTTTAAGAGCCTGAAATCCGGGACCTTTGTATTTTGGCCTTTGTACACCGCATAATGAAGCTGCGTCAATGAAGGGACTGGTGTATGGAGCGGTTTGAAGACAATGTTACGAAAAGCTACCTTACCATGATCGCCTTGTATGAGCAGGGCTCCCTTAGCCACCTCATTGGGTTGGACAGCCCCGGCCGTCTGCCAGGGAAGATCCACGTTATCATGGATCAGTACGCCATTCAGGTAAAGACTGACGATTCTTGCATCCTCTGTTTTTTTGCCTCCCGCGTCGAATCTAGGCGCCCTGAACCTTACTTTCATATGTTGCCAGAGCCCGGCAGCGCGGCTGGCATTTTGCCTGGCCGATTGTCGTCCGTAGATGGAACCGTTGTCGTTTTCACTCACTTTTTTGACCAGCCAGCTATCGAACAGCTGGATTTCGTAGCGGCCCTGAAGATAAATGCCGGAGTTGGAGCCCAGCGCCATCATGTAGTCCAGTTCCAGGTCCAGATCGCCATGTTCGGCCACGGTTTCCAGGTGTGCACGGTTGCTTCCGTCCGGTAAGTTTACCAAAATACCTTTACCTGGCTTGGTTTCCAGCTGGTCGTGCCGCGAAAGGTCCGCAGACACTTCGCCAACAATTTGCCAGTTTTTCCCAGGATTTCTAAAAAAACTGAGATCGTTTAGGGCGACTGATTGAGCTGATAGCTCCGTAAAAGCCAGTGCCAATAAAGCACCGCTCATACAGGCCCGGCGGAGGGAATGTACTTTGCTTCTGAAAAGCATGCGAATTGGTTTTAAAAGTTATTTGTGTTCAAGCCGGAAATATTCTATCTAAAATCCTTCAAAACGATATAGGGACAAGAAACCGTGGTCAGATAAACGGGGTTCTGCTTGTGTGCGGGTGGATAAAAACACTCAAACGGAGCCCCGAAACCCGCCCCTTTCCTGAAATCGTTCTCACGTAAATCGAGTACAAATTCTTTGATCAGCGCTTTGCCCGCCGTGAGATCCGTCTGGGCGATGGTCCAGGCCACCCAGCCAGTGGGAGTTCCCCAATAGGCCCCGTTCTGATATTCGTTTTTTGCAGCCATTGAAACTTCCCAGGCGCTCTGTTCACTGAAATCGTCCGATTTCAGAACATGCCGGATGTTCCCTTTAAAAGCAAGAGTGCCTTTTTTATAAGCACCAGCAAGAAATTGGGAAGTTGCTTTCAGGTTCTCGTCTTCCAGAACGCCCAGGTACGCCGCCAATGCGGTGGCCCATACATCTGCCTGCTTACTTTTGCCGGTGGAGGCCAGAAGCATTCCCCTGTTATCCAGAAACAGTTTCGGAATGGCGCTTTTCAGCTTTGTGGCCACCCCTTTGTAATGCTCCGACCTGGCTCGCTTGCCCAACTTTGAAAACAGGTATTCCAGCTGCCTCGCCGCCTGCAATTTCAGGAGTGAGGCAAAACACAGGTCCCCGGTAATGGTGATGGCATCTCTAAATCCAAAATCCACTGCGCGAAACGCTTCGGTGGTATAAACTACCTCGTTGTCCAGACGGGATGTCGGCGAAGAAAAAGCCGCTTCAAGCCTGTCTATCAACTTTTTACCATTGATCGGCATTGATAATAGTTTGACATTTCCGGTACTTTTGACATAATACCATGCCATTTGAACAAAGAAAAACTGATCACAAAATGGCGGCAGCATCCCAAAGCTCCCGTCACCCTGATCTTCATAGCTATATGTCCCGGGAAAATAAACGGGGAGACTGTCACTGAGCCTGATGTGATCGGCAATGGAACCAACCGGCACCATGGCACCACGGTGGGTAATCCAGGCCTGGTCGCACTGCGTGCCCGCGGTAAGTTTCAGCATATGTACCTGCTCCTGCGCAGAAATAAAGCCCGTTTCGAGCGACATGGCATAATCCCGGATCCAGAATGCCGGATAGTTGCCTCCCGGAGTGATCAGCACGCCCTTCGTGTTGTTGGTATGACCTGCTCCTTTTTCCTGGCCAGGGTAGACCTTTGCTTTTTCCAGAACATCCATGGTGATCTGTTTTAGGAAAGACAGGTCTTCGACAGAGATTAACGGCATATTTCTCCCGTGCTCCGGGATTTGCGCCACGGAACAGGCCGACAACAGCCATAAGAGACAGAGACCTGCCCGCCAGGAAAAATTAAAACCAAGCCTTAAAAGCATCTTCTCGGGACTTGAAAAATGATTCAAATACACTTATTTTCTTCTTACTCAGGTTTGTCGGAAACAAATATCCGAGCGGAATTCAGACGATCCCGCCCCGATATGTAAAACTCAACCAATGAATGTAACCTCCTTTTTTATTAACGCCATTTGCAGCAGCTGCAAAAAGAATCCGCTGCAAAAATGATCTCGTTCATCTGGCCTTCAAATCCGCGAAGCGGTACAACCCGGCTTCTGCGATAAGCGGGGTTGCAAGCGCATCTTTGATCACCACCCTCACGTCCCTGGCTTTTTGAGTGGGAAACCGTAACAGTTTCTTGTACCCGATCGTTGCCGCCCTGCCCGCTTCCTTCCAGTTTTTTCCATCGTACACTTCTACCGAAAAGGATTTCACACGCTGCCCCAATGGTATGTATTCTTTGAGCATGAGGCAGTTGAACTCGGTCTCCTGGTCGAGGTGAAAGCTGATTACCTTGTTATTGGTCTTGACGCCATTGTACCAATACGTATCATCGTCTCCGTCGGTGAGTTCGTAGGATAGAATTTTGTCGCAATCATCATTTTCGCCGGCCATTATCTTGCTGTTGGCCAAAAAGTTATGCTTGTAACCTTCATCCAGGTATTTCTTCAGCCCCATCAGGTTGGTAGAGTCCGTCGGATGGATTTTCCCCCGTTTGTCGGGCGGCAGGTTCAAATTCAGGGAAGTGCCGTTGCCGACCGATTTGAAATAAATCTTGACCAGGCTATCCACGTCCTTCACTTTATCCCTGTTCTCGGAATCGTGGTAAAACCAGCCTTTACGGATCGACACGTCGGTTTCGGCCGGAAGCCAGAATTTACCATTCATATGACCTTTTTCTCCTTCCCAATCTTTGGTGGTACCTGCCCAGGACTGCGTGAAACCCTCACGCGGGCTTGGCGTGTAAGTGGCCCAGCAGGTATCATTGGAATAGCCGCCTTCATTTCCCACCCAGCGGATATCCGGCCCGGCATCACTGAACACCGCCGCATTGGGCTGCAGCTCGCGCACAATTTTCAGTGTCTTTTCCCACTCGTAATAATGGCTCGCATCAATCTTCCTCACCTCCCTTTTCCCTCCGTAATATCCATCGCCGCCATTGGCTCCGTCAAACCAGATCTCAAAGATCGGCCCGTACCCGGTCAGCAGCTCGCGCAGCTGATTGCGGTAGTACTCGACATATTTGGGGGTGCCATAATCGGCATGATTCCTGTCCCACGGTGATAGATATACGCCGAACTTGATGCCCTGTCTTTTGCAGGCTTCGGAGATCTCTTTCACCACATCGCCCTTGCCATTCTTCCATCTGGAGTTTTTAACGGAATGCTCGGTGTATTTGGAAGGCCAGAGACAAAATCCGTCATGGTGCTTGGCGGTCAGGATGGCCCCCTTGAAGCCGGCTTTCTTAAGAGTACCCACAATCTGGTCCGCATCAAAATCCGTCGGATTGAACACCGTTTCGGCTTCGTCGCCATAACCCCATTCTTTGTCTGTGAACGTATTTACGGTAAAGTGAAGAAAGGCATATGTTTCCTGCCGGTGCCAATCGAGCTGCCGCTGGGTGGGCAGCACGCCGTATGCCTCCGGAGCGGCAGGTTCCCTGTTGCAGCCGGCGGCGAACAACAGCATGAGCAGACCTAATTTTTTAAACATAAGGGTTTAGGATTAACGTATTAAAAGCGTTTATGTGAATGCAAATGATCGTTTGCTTATTCCCCGATCCCCAATTCCTTCAGCGTCCACGCCCATCGGTCGGGCACGGTCTTTCGCACCTTTGTAACATCCGCCGTTCTGATCACCGTGGCCTTATTGCCCAGGTTTGTCCGGATGTAACTGGTGACAGACGCCAGCCATTCGTCGGAATTCGATTTCATATCAGGCATCATACCCGGATATGTCTTTCCGTCCACCGGCCCCATGAGGCCATACATCACGATGTTGACCAGCACATTTTTATCGCCCAGTACCCGCGCAGAACCCACGAGCGGGGGTGCTGCCATACCACTTTCCCCAAGCATGATCCCCTTGCCATCGATACCATGACAAGTTGCGCACAATTGTTTGAAAGTAGCCGCTCCGTTGGCGATCAGGGCACTGTCCGGGGCACTGAACCCTTTGGTGTTCACGGTGACCGGTTTTGTCAGTTCCAGCTCCCCGAGGGTCTGGCTAACGGTTGCCGTCAGCAGTTCGTTCCCCGGGCTTTTGTTGATCACATGGGCCAGGATATCCCTCGATTTTTCATTGTTGATAAATCTCAGTGATTGTGTAAGCTGGATACGGACATCAAAATCCGGATCATCCTGGTACTTTTCCAACTGATCCTGTACCGAGGCGTCGCCTTCTTTCAGAAACCGCTCGCTGATGCGGATAGCGGCTTTTCGAAGTTGCGGATGTTCATCCTGCAAAACATTTAAAACCAGGCTCTTGTCTGCGGAACCCAGGCCTTCGAGGGTCCAGAGCGCATGCAGCCTCGTCAGATGCGACGGATTTTCTTTCCAGAAAGCTAATTTATCCCAAAAGGAGATGTCACCCTGTGCGAGCTTCCGCAGTTCCGGAATCGTTTCGCTTGCCTTGCGAAGGATCAGCAAAACCTGGGCATTGTCGCGCACCCAGCCATTCGGATGTGAAAGGTAATCAACCAGCTCCGAATTGGAAGCTTCCAGAAGTTTTGGCGAATCTTCGGGCTTGAAGCCGTCGTGTACCAGTCGGTAAATGCGGCCACGGCCAATATTTTTGTCGAGTTTTTTGCTTAAAATCTGCGGCCGGAGATATGATTTGGGACCTGTCCAGGTGCCTTCCTGGATAATACCCCGGTACATATCGACAATGTAAAGGCAGCCGTCGGGTCCATTGGCCGTATTCACCGGACGAAAGTTCATGTCTTTCGAGGCGATAAACTCCACCTCGTCGTAGGCGTTTTTAAGAATTCTCTTTCCGTTTACATCGGTCACTTTGGCGCGGCGTATCAGCCTGCCTACCGGCTCGGGAATGATATAATCGCCCACCAGATCGGCCGGCAGCCTGTTTCCGCGGTAAATAGACTGTCCGCATGCGCCGGTGAAATGGTTCACGGTACTATCGGCCCTGAGCCGCTTGGCCCCTCCCTCCACATCCGGAGTTGCGATGATCGGCCATACTTTCTCGAACCCCTTTTCCCACTGATCGCGGTAAAATTCGAGTTCCCCGTAAGCAGGGTTTTGCTGAAACCCGAACACCGGGTTCTCACTCCCACCGGCCGAGTAGAACAGCCGTCCATAATTGTCGTAGGTCAATCCCCACTGCCCTCTTGAACCATCCGGCAAAGTATCCGACCGCAACACACCATTTTCGAAGCGATAGCGGATGGGCCCGTTGCTCACGTAAATCCAATTGTCGATGTTCCAGACCAGGCCGCTCTCCTGGTGTTCCAGGTTGCGGTTATCGCGCTGATCGTCTTTGTATACCTGGATTTTCTCGTCGGCTTTTCCGTCCCCGTTGGTATCCTTGTAGCTGTACAGGTTGCCCGTGTAAGTTTCGGCTACCACGAGCCTGTCGTTCAGCGGAAGCATCATCCTGGGCAGTACAAGGCTGTCGATGAAAATGGTGCTTTTATCCATTTTGCCGTCCCCGTTGGTATCTTCCAGCAGCGAGATACGGCTGGCAGGCAGGTTCTCGCCTGTGGCCTCAATGTCCTGCATGTAAGTCCGCATCTCCGCCACATATAACCGCCCGTTGGCATCCCATACGATCGCGACCGGCTCTGCGATCATCGGCTCGCTGGCGACCAGCTCCAGGTGATACCCCTCCGGCAAAGTAGTGGCTCTAATCGTTTCCTCCGGTGACCTGTAGGCAACCGAAGGATGCGGATCCACTGCCTTCTTTTCGGGCGACCGGAAAACGGCTGTCTTGAGTCCGGTGGTACACCCGATGACAAGGAGCAAGAGAATGAAAAAGGGCAATGCTAACTTACGGTACATTGTTATGAATTGATGGTTATTCTGACTATCAACGCGACAAATCCAATGCTGGCAGAACGGTATGTTTTGGCTTAAATTCTTTGTTGAGCAAATGTGCTATCGTGGCGGCGATCTGGCCCTGGTACCACTGGGCTTTCCCTGCCAACTCGCCCCTCGCCCCGATTCCCGGCCCGATGGCAGCCATCCATATCTCGCTGGACCCCGGAGTTTGCCTGTTATGATTGGCCCACTCCTTCCCGACATCGCCGCGCCCATGGTCTGTGGTGACGATCAGGGTTGTTTTGTTTGCGTACCCGGGCGTGGCCTGTATGTATTCCCAAAGCTGGCGGATCCAGTTGTCTGCATTTTGAGCCGCGCCGAGGTAAAGGTCATACTGTCCGCCGTGGGCGAACTCGTCTGTGTCGCCGAATCCAATGAACAGCAGCCGAGGCTTGTTCACCTTCATATATTCCAGGGCGATATGGAAGGTTGCAAAATCCAGTCGCTCGCCGCCGTGGAAAAGGTCGGGGAGCTCGTGCTGCAACCGGTTCAGCTTTTTCTGGTTTTCTGAAAGCTTGCCGGTGACATCTCTGAAGCCGTCATTGACATAAATCCCGCTCCGTTTTTCATTGAATATCGAGCTGAATACCCGCCACGAGCCAAACGCAGCCACACGGCCTTTGAAGGTCGACTCTTTATTCAGGTATTCGAAAACGCTTTCATTGGGATTGGGCACTTCGTTGTTGGAGTTAACCAGGGTATCCGGATAGCCTGTGATGATCTCGTTGTAACCGGGATAGGAAAACCAGTAGGGATTGGCATTGTTCATAAGATGCCCGCGATCCCTGTTACCTGCCAGCAAGCCATTCCCGGCCATTTCGCCCCAGAAAAATGGCATGAGCTTTTTCCTGCGTTCCCCGACCACCGCATCCCAGTATTTTCTTTGAATACCACTTTTATCGTATCCTGCATTTGCGTCGAAAGTGAGCAGGCTGTCGGCGCCTCGGAAGATTTCCTGCCAGCGCATGCCATCGAGTGTGACTACTACTACATTTTCACAACGCGTACCCTGCGCCATTGCCGGAGCAGTGGTAATGAGCAGCAAGACGATCCAAGTATATTTTTTCATTTCCGGTCAATAGGTCTGAGGTCGGAGCAAAACAGTCCGGCTGCCAGAGATTGCTTTAAATTATGGTTCAATTTTCCGGTAACTGATCAATGCAGATCCCGGTTTGGTCTTCATTTCCAATAAAATACCCTCGCTGAGTTTTGCACCCGTCACGACGGTTTTTTCCCCCGTATCTTCGTTCAGCCATTCATAGCTCGCCTTCGGATCCAGACCTGCAGGCCTGATCAGCCAGGATTGCTCCTGACAGGCAGCTCTGCGAAAACCAACCACAATCCCATCCTGCGAGCCAGGCCGGTGCATCTGGTAAGCGAGCCAGTCGTCGTCACCCGTGTTATCACCAATTCCCGATAACGGATAGTAATCGCCGTAAAAAAATGGTCGCAGCCGCTTGAAATCACGGATCGACCGCTGCATATCCGGGATCGTCACCTGGTTCCCGGTAATTTTCCAGTTCAGTACCATGGCGCTGCTCAGGCTAGACCTGAATGTATAAGGATCTGCTTTTGCAAATAGGCCCGTTCCATGCAGCGGCAGGTAAAAGTTCAGGCCATAAGTATGGTTTTGATACCCGTTGGGCTCGCCGTAGTTGTAATCGGTGCGCCATAAAGGTGCGCTCCGCGAGGTCGTTTCGAGGTCCAGCCGCCGTCCGCCGCTGGCACAGTTATCGATCAGGAGCTCCGGAAAACGGACCAGCAAACTGTCCCAATAAGCATAAAGTCCTTCAATGTGCCTGATCTCCGAAATCCCTATCCTGTCGGGCGCATCTGCCAGCTCCCAATACGGCATCGGGTCCATGTTGAAATCCTGTCTGTAATAGTCAATCCCTTCTTTTTTGATCAGGTTACTGATATGCTCTGTCATCCAGAGCCGGGCTTTCGGGTCTCCGAGATTGAAGAGGTGATCTCCTTTTTTGGGGTCGGAAAGTAAAAATTCGGGGTGCTCCTTTTCAACTTGTGTGCCCCTATGCACTCGTTCAGGTTCAAACCAAACCATGAATTTGGCACCGGCTTCGTGCGCTGCGTCGGATATGGGTTTGAGTCCATTGGGAAAGCGCTCTTTTTCAACCGTCCAGTTTCCCACATTCTCCCACCACTGACCTTTTTCCCCTGTCCCGCAGCCGGTATACCACCCCGCATCCAGCCAGAACACCTCTGGTACGATCCCAAACTGCTTGTATCTTTTGATCAACGAAACCGCGTAATCTTCGGTGAGACAGCTGTATTCGTTGCATGGAGGCGGGTCGCCCCAGTTGAAACCGCCGGAAAGGGGATATTCCGCAAACTTGCCATTGACTTTACGCGAATGATGGGCTAACATAAACTGCCTGAACCGGTTATGTCCAATCATCCGATCGGCGCCCTGCCAAAAAAGCATACTGATACGCGGTGTACGGATGGATTCTCCGGCCAACAATTTCAGTTTCAATCTTTCCATGCCGGATTTCAGGTTCAGTCCGGATGCTTTTTGCAGGCTCAGGTCTGCAAACCATTTGCCTGTCCACCCAACAGCCACCACCACCCCGTGCGCACCTGGCATTTCGATATTGAAGAACGGAAACGCAGACTGGTCCGAGGAACGTCCTCCCGTCGGGGTGAGATAAATATGTTTTTCAGCTTCCAGCGTGCTGTCAGCAGCCAGAAAGTCCGTCTTTTTGGCATCCGAACCCATCGCGTAATGCAATGTATATTTTCCGTTGTTGCTTTCAGCAAAGGATTGGTCGGCAACATTTACTTTTTCCAGCACAGGCGAACTGGCGGACCCCGTGTTGGTGAACCCCAACACCCACTCAACGGCCTGAAAATCTTCAAAACCAGTCACTTGGCAAGACACTCTTAATCCTGCTCCGGGTTCAGTGTAGGTAAAAGTATAGCTTGAAATACCTGGGCGGCCAGATTGCTTCTCAGCTTTATATTTCCATTTATGAATGAATGAACGTGACTCTTTCCCTCCGTAAACGAAAGAAAAAGGAGGCACTTTCCCTTTGGCGAAATGGTCGGTAATCCAGCTATCCATGCTTTTTGCTTCGGCTATCGGCCTTTTCTGTGCTGAAACGTAAAACCCGTTTGTCAGGAGCAAGGCGAGAGAAACGACGAGTGCCGATATCAGCCCTGCCCGCCTCTTGTTACGGCCAGTCAAACGACTATAGACTTTTGGAGCACCCATCAGAAAATTTCGCACTGCTAAAAGGATTGGAAATGTTGTGGCATTCATGGAAAACAATACGCATTAAGCATGCCATCCGACTACTAATACAGATAATTTTCCTTCCAGGCATGCTGGCAGGTCATTTGCTTTTTCCGGGTTTTAAAGAGTTGATCCATTCTGCGATTTTCAATGCTTCATCCCGGGGCACCTGGGGCATTGGCGGCATTTCGGTCGCGAATGCCGGCCAGTTGCCAGCCTTCGGCTTAAAGATCAGTTCCACAATCTCTTCATTGGTATAATTGCGTTTGGCAACATCGCTATAGGCTGGCCCAATCTTGCGTTTTCCTGCCTCATGGCACGCCAGGCAAGCATTTTTGGACAGTAACTCTTTCACATCCTCGTAGGCCATTTTTTTACTGCTCACTGCCGCTTCCTTCGCTGCTGGCGCGTTGGCAGGCAAAGTTTTCCTTGTGCTGATGTCACTTAATTTCAAAGGTTCTCCGTCGGGCAAATTATTGAGGGTATAATAAGAGACAGCGTGCAGCAGCTGATCCCCGTCTGCCGCGCTGCGGATGCCCGCCAGATTGATCTCGTGAATGTAATACTGCCTGAGCTGATCCACGACAATACGTGCCTTGAGGCCGTCTGAAGATACCTTCACGCCTTTGACCGTGTTGTCCAGCTTATTCACCGGCGGACTGCCGTAGACGGGATGGTACTTGTAAATGAAGCTTTTGAGCGTATAAGATGCCAGATCTTCGGCAGATTTGCGATCTACCGGCTGTGTGAACTCTACTTCAAATCCGTCCGGCATGGCGCGTACCGCCTTCATCTCGAAAGGCAGCCTTTTGTTCCAGATCAATCTTTCAATGCCCTGTTCGACCCCTACCTCGGATCCCCAGCCCCGATTGGTTTCCCCCACAAATAAGGAGCCGTCCTTTCCCCAATCCATCCGCAATACGCCCGACTGAAACCCGCCTCGAAAGTCAAAAACCGCCCCCTGGTACTCGCCTTTGACCTTTTCCATAAATACCCGCATGACCTTATTCTGCCCCTGGTCCCCTACCAGTATCTGGCCCGAAAACGGCGGCAGATATCCTTCCGGGATCTTCACGATCTCTGAATTGGAGATACCCATGATCGCATGCGGAAGCCAGACCGCCGGTAGCTGCAGGTTTGGGAAAGCTTCTTTGAGGGCAAATAATGGTATGATCTTGCTGGGGTCGTCGTCCGGGGAAATACTGCTGCCATTCGGGCGAAAACGAAATTGAGGGTCTACCTTTTCATAAACTTGTGCCGCAGTTAAACGAAGCGGCGAATTGGGCAATTTCGTCCAGTCCAGGCCAGCCACATGCCCGGTCCAGGAGCCTTTTTAAGATGCCAGATTCCGCCGGACGCCATCCATTCGCCCTGGTTATCGGTATAGAACAACTCCCCGTCGATCATTCCCAAACCACAGGGCGAACGCATGCCTGTTGCCCAGGGCTGGAGTTTTCCATCTTCGCTCACATTCAGGACCCAGCCACGCCAGGGCACCCGGCTTTCGCCCCGAAAGGAAATGTGGAAGGATACATTGGTCGACAGGAAAAACGACCCGTCAGGCGCTATTTTAGGACCATAACTGTATTCGTGGTAATTCCCGGAGACTGGAATGGTGAAAATCGCTTCGATTTTGTCTGCCTTCCCATCGTTGTCCGTATCGGTCAGTTTGGTGAGCTCTCCCCGCTGCACGCAATAGAATGAGCCATTTTTGTAAGCAAGCCCTAAAACTTCGTGCAGACCACTCGCAAACTTTCTGAAAAACGGCTTGCGCGCATTTGGGTTTTCGATGATATAAATATCACCCCGGCGGGTTGAAACGGCAATATTCCCATCGGGCAAGGTAACGAGTCCCCCTACTTCCAGTATGGTACCTTCGGGACCGGTCACCGGTACTATTTTCGAAAAGTCATCTTCCTTCAAAGCCTGCTGCGCAATGGCATGGCTGCGACCGTTAAAAATGGCCAGGGCAATCAGTAATATATTTCTCTTCAATGTTTTACAAAACATGCTTCTATAATTCAGATCATTCATTCCCTTTTTATTTTTGACGGACTCCCGATTTGTTTTCATGGCTCAAAACCATATTTCATAAGAGATTTGCCCGGCAGCTACCGGAACGATCAATTGCTGGCGCCCTGCCGAATTCCGGATCTGTGGCACTTGCCCCTTTCCGGGATGGAAACGGATAAAAAACTGCTTTTCTCCGATCACATACAGTCCTTCGGCGCGCTTTTCAATTTTACCGGCTTCCGCCAGACAGGCAAAAAGACCGTCGGTCGCCCCGGAAACAGTGATTTCCCTGCGTATACCTTCCCTGTTTTCCAAGACACTGGGTGCATCCCTGACATTCACGCCAAAAACATGGTATTCAAACGTCGGCAGGTCCTGGCTGTCGAGCAGATACCCTTTGAACCGATAGCCCGAGCCCAATGTATCGCGCTGCCAGGCTGAACCCGGATCCTGTAATCTGTTCAAAACGAAGCCCGGGAGGTCTGTGCGGGTTATGGTGCCGGTTGGGACCGCAATGGCGTCGCCCCTGCCCTTCCACATCAGCGATGCGTCCAGAAAATGCCCCCGCCAAACCTGTACAAGCGCTCCGTTGTCCAGGTCGTAGGTATAGCTGATGCCCGCGGGTGTACCGGCCGAAATACCGTGGGCCACAAAATAAGGCTGCTTCGAGGGATCGTCGTCGGGCAGGTTGATGAAGCTGCGGAGGATTGTATTTTCGTTTGCCTCCACATACACCGGCCCGTCGTGGTCGTAAGCACCCACCGACGCCCAGGAATCTCCGTTGAAAAGCGGAATCATTTTGGGGCCGCTCAGCCAGATCCCCAATGCGGCGGGGTCGAGGTCAAGCTTTGAATAGATCATCTCAAAATCCAGATTACCCGCCGGCAAACTGACCTTCCGGGCTGGCCGCCAGTTGGGCGAATCCCAATCGAAAACTTCCCTTCCGTGGATCGTTAGTTCGGAAAAACCATGATCGGCGATCGGGAAGACCGAATAGGTGCCGGCCTCCGCAATGTGCAGCTTGCCGTGGTAGCGGATCAGGTAATCGTTGGCCCAGGGGGAAACATTCGAGAGCATTTGGACGGATGTGCCGGCCCTGACCGGTTTGAGTTTGGAAAAATCAGGTATCTGGGCAAATTTCCCTTTGTAAACCTCATATTGAAACGGCAAGAAAACGGCCTGTGATTCCGAAAGATTGGTAAAACGGATATTCCGGAATGCCACCGGCCCATGGTCGCCTTGTATCAGCAGAGGACCTGCTGCAACTTCCCCCGACCCGATCGCACCAGCGGTAGGGCCGGTCAGTTCGAGATTTTCGTGGATCACGGTCCCGTTCAGCTCCGCCCTGATCACGCGGGCATTTTCCACTTTCTTTCCCGTCCGGTCAAATCTCGGAGCCCGGAAAGATAATTTCAGATGCTGCCAGAGGCCAGGCGTTTTGCTCGCATTCTGCCGCGCGGCACGGTACCCGTAAATAGCGCCGTTACCCGTTAGATCCGGCTTTGCGGCAAGCCAGCTATCCAGTAATTGAAACTCGTAACGACCCTGAAGGTAAATTCCCGAATTGGATTCTCTGGCCATCATATAATCCAGTTCCAGATCAAGATCGCCATGTGTTGCGCGGGTCACGATGTTGGCATTGCCCTTGTGTTTGGGAAGGTTAACCAACACGCCCATGCCTTTTACGACGTGCAGCGCGTGTTTTTTTCCAAGATCCGCATTCACGTCACCCGCAACCTGCCAGTTATCTGCGGTATTTGAAAAAAAGGATAGATCGGTCAAAGGAATGACATCGGAAGCAGACTGTGCACAGGTCTGACACCTGAAAAATGCAGACACAACAACAATTATGCAAAGGCAGATACTGAAGCGGGTAATTCGCACGGTGGTCTTGTTTTTTAAATTCTTCATAAAAATTGATTGGAGCAACACTTATTTCCGGGGTGTATTCCAGAAAATGAAAGTGCCTCTGTTGTTGGACGATACGATGTCAATCGTACCGTCCTTGTTCATGTCCATGGCTAATAAATGGGATCCGGCGCCCGATCTGTTGTGGATCAGCTCCGGGACAAACTCGGCGCCGCCTGGCGCGGCAGGGTTACGTACGGTGCGGTACCAGTATAAAACGGGCGGCCCGAATGCGTCGGGATCCAGGTAATTGTCTCGGTGCGACCAGTAACGTTTGCCTACAATATAATCGGGCACCCCGTCGCCGTCGACGTCGGCAACGGCTGAGCCGTGGGGCTGGGAAAACGTTACGCCGCCCGCGTTTTTTGCGCCATAATCGTCGCTGATCATGTGTCTTACAAAGTAAATTCCTCCTTTGCCATCCCGCTTTTGTTCGAACCAGGCCAATCCGAAGCCGTGCGCATTCAGGCTGGTGATCACATCGGCAAGCCCGTCCCCGTTCGCATCATACACGCCCATGACACTGCCGCCCACGCCAGTACTTCTGTGGGCATACCTTCCAAAAGCGACAGGGTGATACGTCCATTTGCCTTTCTCAAGGTCTGCGGGCTGTTCCCACCAACCATTGGGATTCAACAAATCTTTCCGTCCGTCGCCGTCGATATCCCCCACACCAAGTCCGTGCGCCATTGCGTAGCCCTGCTCGGAAACCGGGTAGATTTTCCAGGGAAGACTGCTGCCGACAGGATCGGGCCTGGCAAAGCTCACGGCACCTGCCGTGCACAAGATGAATTCCGGAAAGCCGTCGTTGTCCAGATCTTCCAGCAGGTTCACTTCGGTATTTACATCCTTCACCACCCTGCTTTTATCCCACCGCCGCGATTCATTTTTTGGATTGAAATAAACGGTCGCGCCCGGCGGGTTGTTGAGGATATCGGGCCAGCCGTCGCGGTTGAAATCGAATGTAAACTGGCAGTTCACGTTCGCAAACTCGTTCGGATTGGACGGATACTCGGGGTATATGTTCCTTGACTTTGTAAAATCTGGTCCGTAAAAAAGCACAGGACCGGACACAATATCCATATTGCCATCTTTATCATAATCCCCTGCACTCACACCCCAGGAATAATACATATCGCTGATCCGCTCGGCCCGAAAACGCCGGGAGACGTTTTCCTTCGGCCATACTTTGACGGATAAATCCTTGTAAACCACATCTTTGAAGGATACTTCGCCCTGGCCCGCCATATAAAAAGCAAAGGGCCCGAAATTTCCATCTTCCGGTTCGGTGGCACCGCCTGCAATTTCATCGCCGTCATTCAAGAACGAACGGATGATGTTTTCGTCCAGAAAGATTTCAATCTGGTTCCAGGCATTTGACCTTAAACCGGTTTCGGGCCTTTGCAACGGAAAAGCGAGCAGGTCGGGCGCTTTCCCGGTACTTAACCTGCCTCCGGGTTTTCCTGGTTCATCTCCGTCCCGGGGAGGGGGCACTATTCTGCTGGTGCCCCCGGCGTTGCGTAAAATGGTTCTTTGCGTCACGCTGCCCTGCTGGTCCAGTGTCACTTTGTAAGAAGTGATCTCCCCTTTCCGCGCCGAGACCAGGATACCCTTGAAACCGGCGTCTGTTTTTTCCAGGCGAAAAATAAAACCCGCCTCAGCATCCTCCGAAGTTCTGAAGGCAGCATGCAGGCCGATGTCCTGAAAAGACTGACCGGAAACCAGCACACCCGTGGATGAAGCGGAAGCTCCTGTACCGGTGATCTGTCCGCTTTTTGCTACCCATTTCACTCCACCCAAATTGTGCCAACCCGCAAGGGAAGCGCCTTTGAAACGCGCATCGGGCTCAAATGAGAGGCCGGTCCCGGGATTTTCATTCACAAATGACTGACCCTTCGCCTGCCATCCGAGACTGATCAGAAAGAGCGCAGCTTGCAGGAATAGGTATGCTTTCATGGGCGGATATTGCTTTTGACATGTTCAATGAGCCAATCCCCTACCTTTTCATAATCCAGGTCCTGGTAGTAGCCACTCCATTGTTCAACCGAATAAATACCCCTGAAACCCAGGCTCTCTGCGAGCTTTACACAGGCATCAAAATCAAATGAAAAGTGCTCAAATGAGGCATTGAACCGGTCCGCTTTTGCCGATATCAGATAGGCATAGGGAATGATCTTCGTCAATGACGCCATCCTGTCTGCGGGTTCATAGTTCCCAAAATCGGGCAGGGTATACATATTCCCGGGCCCCGCCTCCCGGATAATCCGCAGATGCAGGGTCGGGTCCATTTCTATTCCAAAATGGTTTTCATTGAGCAAAATGAGTTTTCGTTGCTTCGCATATTGGTTCACTTCTTTCATGGAACGGATGCTGTTTTCAATGCTGCCTTTGTTGCTTCCCGGATTGACCCGAATCGCCTTTGATCCCAGAAAAGAAACGGCGTCGATCCATTTTTTCACCAGCCTCATACTGGCCAGACGCTCCTCTTCATGGCGTGAAGCCAGATTGTAGCTTTCATCGATCTGGACATTGATAAGCCTGGACCCGGCCTCACGGATACTTTTCCTGACCTCCTTCAGGTAAGGCGCATCCAGTGATTCAAAATGTTTGCTCCAAAACTCTATGTTTTTGATGCCAAAGCGCTTGTGATAGTATTGCGGAATATCCGTCAGCTTCAGTTCGTCCCTGACCACCGCGATCTCAGCGGGGAGCGTTTGCTTAAAACGGTACCGGAACAGAACGGTACCCATGGCGATCCGGTCCATCGCATCTTTTCGCACCGCTGGTAAGTAAGGGCCCGCCCAAATGGTCAGTACCAGTCCGGAAGATCTGTATATAAATGCGCTTCTGTTCATTCAGGTTTGGTTTTGGGACTGTTATTTATCTCGGGCAAAGCGAATACCACATAGCCCGCAGCCTTCATACAGCGCTCTGCCGGCTTGTTCATCCAGTCTTTCAGCTGGTCCGTCGCATTTACCGCCAGGTATTGTCGGCCATTTACTTCATACATCGACATAAGGCCGGATACTTCGTATGGCAGATGTTTCGTCCAGAGTGTCTGCCCGGTTTCCATATCAAAGGCGATCACTTTTCCACCCTTAGCCGTTGAAAACACAATTCCCGAAGCCGTAACCACCATGGCGGTTCCCTGAGATCCCATGTACAGGCCCAGGTCGTGCCCGTCTCTGCGGGGTACCTGATCGTCATGGCCCAATGGTTTTTTCCAGATAATAACTCCTTTGTTGAGGTCATAAGCCGTGATGATCGACCAGGGCGGGGCAATCAGTTCAGGCGAAAATCCCCAACCTGAAGTATACTTGTGCCGGGGATGCTTCACGCCATCGGGATAAAACAGCATGGGTTTCGGCGGGTCCGAGGGCTTCAATGGGACAGATCCGTTGGCAACAACAGGCCCCTCGGGCAAAACGGGTACCTGAACCGTTGCTGGCAGCGCCTGCACGCCATGCGGCACCGCACTTTCTGTTTTTTGGTCGGCGAGGTAATGGTAGAGTTTTGTTAATTTTTTGTCATCGATCTGCCTGAACGACGGCATCAGGCCCTTTCCATTTGAAACCGTCCATTTGAAATTTTCAAAGTTCACTTGGCTGCCAAGTTTCAGTAAAGAAGGCCCCGCTTTTCCCGCACGGTCCTCTCCATGACAGACCCCGCAATGGGTTGTATAGATTTTCGCGCCATCATCGACCGCTACCACCTTTGCAGGTGCCTCAGGTTCCGGCTCGGGTTTGAAGGGACGGAGTTTGTAAACAGAGGGATAATCCTGCGAAGCAACAAAGACCAACCCTTTAGAGGGGTAAGAGGCAGTATTGCCATAATTGGCGCCCCCCACGGCCCCTGGCAAGGCAATGGTTTCGTAATTCAGCGACGGCGGCGTAAACATGCCGCCTTTTGCTTCCTTCACCGTTTTCATCGCATCATCATGTTCCTTCCCAATCAGGTAGGGGTTCACATCGTCGACGGTCAGCAGCTGCCGGTTGAAAGGCGGGATGACGGTTGGAAAAGGCTGTGTCGGCCAGGATTGTTCTTCGGGAGCATCGCTCACAGGCACAGGTCTTTCTTCAACCGGCCACAATGGTTTCCCGTTAACCCGGTCGAAAGCAAATAGAAAACCATGTTTGGTGGCAATGGCTACGGCGTCTACTCTTTTTCCTTTGTGGGTTACCGTGATCAGCTGCGGGGCGGCCGTCAGGTCATAATCCCAAAGGTCGTGGTGCACGGCCTGAAAATGCCAGAGCCTTTTCCCGGTGCGGGCGTCAAGCGCCAGCAGACAATTGCTGAAAAGATTGCTGCCGATCCGGTCAGCGCCGTAGTAATCGTAGGTTGGCGCGCCGATGGGGAAATAAGCGATGCCTCTCTTTTCGTCAAGCGTGATTTCACCCCAGGTATTCGCTCCTCCTGCATATTTATAAGCATCTTTCGGCCAGGTATCGTACCCATATTCACCCGGCTGGGGAATGGTATGGAAAATCCAGGCCAGCTTTCCTGTGATCACGTTGTACGCTCTCAAATGCCCCGGACTTGAAAAATAATCCTCCCCGGTAGCAGAACCCACCAGTAACAGATCTTCGAAAATCCGCCCCGGCGTGCCTGATTGTACATTCACAACCTTGCTTACCTCTCGTCCCAGCCCTTCTCTCAAAGGCACATATCCGTTCTCTCCGAAATCCATAATCGATTTTCCGGTCCAGGCATCGATTGCCTGGACGGTGTTGTTGATGGTCAGCATGATACGGCGGTTTCGCCGGTCCTTACTTTCCCAGTAATTAAAGCCCCTCCGTGATATCCCGTGCAGGTTGGCGTGTATCCACAACTCTCTCCCGGTTGCCGCGTCGAGTGCTACCAGCGACCCGTTTTTAGCCATGACGTACATTACGCTGTCCACTATAATGGGATTGTGCTGGTACCTGTCGCCGGTTGGGTATTCCCAGGCTACTTCCAGCTGCGTCACGTTCGACTTGTTGATCTGGGTCAGGCAGGTAAACTTCGATTGATCCGGCCCGCCCCCATATTCCCACCACGAACGGTGCGGATCACCTACGCGACTTTCCGTATGACCGTTTTTCGGCGTGCGGCGGTGGGCCAAGCATCCTGTCAAAATGATCAGAAAGGTGATGGTGACTCGCCCCACGGCATAGTTGCCGGAACGAGGGCTCAGGAAAATCGTCTTAAATGCCGGTATTCTATAATTGATCATCATCTCCAAAGCTGCCTGTACCCGCTGAACCGTGACCGATCGCGAAATCAGTGCGCAGTCATCCCAGGAATACAGCTAACGCTATACACTATATGCACATTAAAATGCGATGTCTTTCCGCTCCCGAAAAGCAGATGGGTGTCTGTTCAGTAATACAATTGGCAGAGGCGCAGGACATGCCCGCCTGAAAATTGTTTAGGGGTTTTTAAGTCAAAAGATTGGCCGCGATCCTATGCCTTACGGTTCCAGTAAGCATTTAACCAATGTGCGTGTGTTTCGCACATAAACAAATTCTTATAATCGTCCCCCGTCACGGCTTTGTTAAGTCCATCAAAAGGAAGGCCACGTTTCAGATGGTAAAAATGTGCCCGGCTATTGGTCATTTTGAGACAATTTTCCGACAAGCTGTCGTAGCTGTTGCCAGGCCGAAGCCGATGCGCGGTGGCGAGATAATCAGCTCCGTAGGCAAGGGCGTTGATATGCGGGAAGGGGTGATTTACAGGGTCAACACTCTTGATAAGCAACGGAATATGATAGTCGACTACATCGTTCCACAGATTTGAAAGGTCGGGTTCCAGAACAAGCAGACGTTCCATACAATTGAGCGTCATCCCGTGCATTGGAACAAAGCTCGCCTCATTACCAGCCGGTTGCAAGTTATCCCTCAGCCGGTACCAGATGTCGAAGGCTTGCCTGAATTTCGGGTCCGGATCCCAGGTACTGGCCAGGCTGTTGACATACAGGAAAAAAGATGCCGCAATGGAATGCCATTTAAGGCGTTTCCAATAAATAGCCTTGCCGAAGTAAACACCGCAATAATCGTGGTCATACCACCATGACGCAAAGGAAACGATTACTTTTTCAATGGTCCGTTTTTCATGCGCATTTGCCAGGAAAAGATAATAACTGTGAAGTCCCAGGGTGACTTCACAATACTGGTCTACGCTGCATTCGAACATTCCTTCCAGATTCTGTATGCCGAGATAAGGCTTCGGAAGCCACCCTCTCCCTTCCCCGCCCAAAGGATGCCCCATCACCGCAGCATTCTCCCAGAGCAAAACGATGGCTTCGACCGTTTTCCTCGCCAAATCCCGCGTCGCCGGATCTCCTGTTGCACGAGCCCTGGTACATAACGCTTCCAGGTAAGTGCCACTCGCCATGCCGAAGTTTTCATAATTGGTCCATGTGGCCTTTGCCTCGTCAGGAATACAGGCATTTTCGGCGAATCCCCCTACCCCATGCGGTCTGTCGATGACCTCCGCCGGGGTCAGTATTTTCATCGTTTTTCCATTTACCCCGGAACGCATCATTCCATACGGATCCCGGAAAATATTTTCAAGCACTTTTTGGATGGTCTGTGCTACTTCATCTAAAGAGCCTCCATAGACTTTGGGAGGAAAGGCCCCATCGAAATAGTCGGTCGTTATTTTTTCATCATCCCTGTATCCGCGATCCGGACGATGCGCTTCAGAGGTTTGAACATAGCCCGGCCATGCGAACCCGACCAATGGCAGGATGCCGGCTTTCCGTAAAAATGTTTCCCTATTCATGTTTGTAGCCAGGCTCGATTCCGGACATTTTCATAACCGATATTGCTTTTACAGGCCATTGGTTACTGGTAACCCTTACATTCCCCGAATCCTTGGCAGCTGTGTTCGGTTCCTTGTCGTTCCCTGCGCCATTGCCAGACCATAGCTTCGGGCATTGCCAATCATTGTGATTAAACCGAAGATCCGGATTGCTTGTGTGTGTCCCGTTCTGAAAGGCGGAATTACAATTGTCCAGTACATTCGAATCGAGCAAGACGTTGGTGGCTCCTGGTCCGTCACAATAAAGGCCTGCTATCGGCCAGTCGGGCGCCCACCCGTTTGGACTGGTCACATTATAGATATAATTGTGGTGTATCCGTGTCCCATTTCCCGACACAGTCCCAAGGCTGTAGATAGCCCCTCCGTCGGGATTAGTCTGGCAAACATCGTGTACTTTATTGTATCTGATTTCCACATCCTGATACGGTGTTTTTTCCTTTCGCCACGACCACCCGACGCTGATACCCGAATAAGGGAGATTTCGTATCTCATTATGTTCGATCACTAAATGGTTTGGGAAAGATGCGTAAATCCCGACGGCGTCAGAATAGTCCCGCCCGCAAAATTCAATCAGGTTATTTTTAATGACATCATCATTGCTGCCAGCTGATAACTTGGCCATTGCTTTTTCGGAAATCATCCAGGGATAGACATCGTCCTGGTAGCTTCCCTGGTAAAACGTCGGATCCATGACAATTCCGTTGGCAGAAATGTCGGTAACCTCATTCCCGACGATGCTGTTGTGAAGAGACAATGACAGGAACACCAGTCCAAATCCGCCCGCATGTCTGAAACGGTTTCGTTCAAAAAGAATATGATTTGCATTGGAAACTTCGACCATACCCGGAATAGCCATACCGATGGCAGCCTGTACGCAGGTATATCCACGGTCATTGGGGCCAAGCCAGGTGCTGTGTTCGAAGGTAATTCCTTTAAAACGGAGATCGTGAGCACTGGTGGCAGTGGTTCCCGTTATTTTCATGATCGTTTCCAGGACGGGGGCAACGATCGTTGCTTTCGACATGACCTCTCCCTTCCGCGGCTTATAGTACAGGTTTCCGCCATCCGGCTCCAGGTACCATTCGCCTTCCGCATCGAGAAGTTCAAGGGAATTTTCGAGCATAAAAGGCGCATTGTCATTTGTAAACTGAGGTGCTGTTGCTGCCTCGGGCATACTGAACGAGAGAATGGCACTGTCCCCTTTTATTGTCGAGGAGGCTATTCTGTATCTTAAATGCTGCCAGTATTTGTTCACGCAGAATTCGAGCTGTCCGTGGCCGACCGATCCGGGCAGTAACGATGCATGGATCACCGGATGCCCCTTATTCCATGACAATAACCGGGAATAAGGGCCCCTGTCCAATTCACAGGTCAAGTTTGGAATTCTGGCCCTGACCGCCCTCACACCATTCACATAGAGCTGCCGGAACCTGACGGAGCTTCCGACATTTGCCTTCCAGATGTCATGCCTTTGATCGTACAAAGTCCATCCCGTAATTTCGGTACCTCCACTAAAAAACGGGATCTGACCGGGATAAGCCTGCCAGGTAACGGAAAAGCCGTTACGGCCACTGTCTTTCGGACCCAGGTTAAAAGTCGATTTAATGCGATAAGTATCTCCAAAAAGGTTGATTACAATATTTTGATCCATGGCGGGAACCAGGGTCCTGACTTTATCCCGCACACTTGTTAGTGATCCTGGATGTTCTTTAGAACAAATGCTACCCGCACCATCAGGCGAAGCATATAAAGTGACTGGCGGTTTTGCATTCTCGAAAGCAGATGCATTAAAAAGAGCATGTTTCGTTCCCTCGTTTCCAGGAAAACTCCCTGTATCTTCTTGCATCAGCGACGGTAACCACAGCATCCCGATTAACAGGAAAATGAGCGATCCTCCCCACCGGAAGAAGTGCTGGCCTTTGTTTTGAAACAACAAAAAATGATCCATAACCATCATATACTTTTCGCGGTTGTTCCGGAGAATAGGTCGCCGCATTGGATTTACCGTTGTTTTCCCCTCTTGAAAACCAGGTTGGCAGTCCGTTAATAATACAATCCCTAGGCGCACCGGACATGCCTGCCTGAAAATGGTTTTGCGGTTTTATTCAAAAGACACATTCCCAGATTGGTTGCACTTTCTCCTGACCACATCAAATTCCGATTTAAAATCTGAGATCGTGCCGGCATCGAGCGCCCGTCCCGACATGGTGACCGGCTTTTTGAAAACAACCGGCTGTCCACCCAATGCCGCCACCAGCGAAACATCTCCCCAGTTCAGGAAACCGGGAATGTGCGTGGCCATACTGAAAAAATCAACACCCTGCCTCTGGTCAAACTGATAACTGACCGGCGTTTCCCGGAGAATCGTTTCTTTCACCTTTCCTCCGAGCGCTGCAAAAAGCAAGGCGGATATGCCTGTTTCTTTTCCGGCGTCAACCGTAATTGTCGCCGATGGGTTCAGCCGCCTGAGATAGGCGGTTACCACATTCAGGTCGGTGACCCAATGTCCCATGACCGTCTCTCCAAGCCAGAGTGTGGACCTTTCCAATGTATGGAACGGTGTGAAGCCGGTATCGAAAGGAATGGTCAGCTTTGAGAGGGTTTCGCCTGTTCCCCATAAATCCACCAGCAGGATGCCTTTCCCTTTGTATTGTTCCAAAATGCGCGGTTCAACTGCACTCTTGCCTTCCGGTCGTATCACGATCACATACTCGTCGGAGCCCTTCTGCGGTGATCTGAGCAATATTGGGATGAAGTAGTGCTCGCTGGTCTTCAGAGAGATCCGCTGCCAGCCGCGTTCGCTCCCGTGCTTTTTTACCTCCACAAGGGTGGCGGGTTTGTCCAGCTTCAAAAGCGCGCGCAACTCATTCCTTTTCTGATCGGCATTTAAAGCGCCGTTGTTCATGAAAGCGCCCCTCAGTTCCGCTCCTCTTTTTACGCAATACTCCGCGATGTTCCTCACCGCAGCGTCCCTCCCGCCATGGGGAAAAACCCGCAATTTGTCGGCACTGAGTAATTGAAAAGGAGTTTCCTTGATAGCGGTACCATCGCCAGTTCCTTTCAGGTGCAAAGAAAACCAGCCCAGCATAGCCTCCCGCATCTCCGGCATATAGCCATGTCCGGTATCGAAAAGCTGATAGGCCAGATGATCGCCTGCGCCTAACATATCGAAAACAGGCCGGGCATTGCTGAAGCTGCGGATCATTTCGGCTGGAACGAAGGTGGGATTATCGTCCCGCAGGGCGCTTGCCAGTTTCAATGCCCGTGGAGCGACCATGGACAGAATACCCGATTCCTCAGTAAAGGTGAGCCCGTCGGGCAGCAGTTCGCATACGCAGTTGTCGCCCATCACGTAGGAATCGAAAGTACCGACGCTGACAACGGGCATGGCAGCTTTGATCCTGTCGTCCATCGCGGCCAGCCACATTGTCTGGTTGCCGCCGCCGCTCGCCCCGGTTGCACCCAGGCGGCCCGCATCCACATAAGGCAGGGAGGCCAGCAGGTCGACCCCACGCATATTGTCTGTCAGTTGCGCGCCCATCAGTGTTTCGCCCACATTCATCAGGGAAGATCCCAGATTTGAGCCGTGGTATTCGTCCACGCCATGAACCGTCGTACGCTCGCCGGATCCCCAGACATCGCTTACCAGACAAACGTATCCGCTCAGCGCAAGGGTATGCCCCAGTGATTGCACCACTTCGTCCGTCTTACCATCGGGCCAGTGCCCGTGCATGGCGATCACGGCAGGGAAACGGCCTTCACCGTCCGGAACATACAGGTTGGCGGTCGCATAAATACCTGGCCTGGTCTGAAAAAGAATGTTCCTGACCGAGTAGCCTGCCAGCTGGGTCCGTCCGGTTTCCCGGTAGTTCAGCGGCAGGTTATGATCGACGACCGCCCCGGTTTTTTCAAAAATCCTGCTCCGCAATTGCGCCCGGTGGCCATCCCATTCTTTTTTATCTGCCGGCAACCGAAGGTTTTGAAACTGTATAATGGCCTTTCGCCTGAGCTCCCGGTTGATCAGGTCTACATAGTCGCCGGTCAGCACTTTTGGCAAACTATCGGTATAACCCTGCGGGCGCAAAGGCATTAAGGTTGGAAAAACCCAGGCAAAATGATGGGTATTGTAGCAGATGGGCCTGTCTGCCGATACATATTTTTCGTATTTCTCTTTGCCGAAAATACCTGACATGGCTTCGAGGAGATTGCCAGGCCAGCTTTTCGCGCTGCCTTGAACCGGATCCGGGAACCACGGCCACGATTTGGGTTCCAGATTGTACCGGTACAGGTAATCAACTGCCGAACGGATGGAGCGATTACCCTGGGATATCCCAAAGATATTTCCCCCACCGGCATTCAGAATCACCCAGCCAGCAGCGGTGATCGGCGCAAGTGAAAAGTAGGTGTACCAGATCCCGTTGGCCTTCCGGCGCGTTTCTTCTGGCATGTGACCATCCTCCTCAATTTTGGACAAAAGGTCCGACCTGATCAGCCGCGCGTTTTCCTCCATCTCCTGGCTGTCGTCCAGTAAATGTGCAACCAGCACCGAGCCGAACCGTCCCCAGTCGGCCCAGTTGTTCTTCTTGTTCCGTATTTCGTTCACGGATTTACCATACACGTGGCGCACCCATTCCAGGTACGCTGCTTTGTCGGGCTTGTTCCAGCCATCGTAATGATAAAGCAACTCTCCGGCGATCACCATCGCTGTACCTGTATAGGCCATGACGAGGTTCCCGTCGTAGTTCGAATAGGTTTTGTTTTTGAGCGCCCAGGCGCTCAGAAAACGAAGTGACCTTTTTGCATATACTTCCCGCCCGCTCAGCTGAAAAGCAAGCGCGCATGCATAGGCATCAAATGCGTCTGAGGCGAGGCTCAATGAGCGTTCCTCGTGCAATTGCGGTTCGATGTAATAACCGGGCACATTGAAATCGGCCAGGGCGTGTTCGGGATGCTGTTCGGCCGAATCGGCATAAGCGATGAGTTCCCGGTAAGCATCATAAAAAGGCTGCTCCTTGTTCTTCACCTTTTTCCTGACAAATTCGATCTGGCTGCGCGGGTGCATCCCTCCGGGATGATCGTAGGCCAATCCGGGGAGGGACAATAGGGCGAGCATGAGGAAGAGCAGGTTTTTCATATTCTTATATGCTTTGCTATTTCGCTTTTGATTGATACGACCGAACCTCTGGATACATGCGGTACTGAATCCCTTGTCTGTTTGCGCCGATGCAAGCCTGCAGAGGCCGGTTACCAGCAGGAAGGCAAGCCTGCGTAGGGCAAAAATGTGCCAGCAAAAAATGGAAGGTATCACATTAGTAAATTTCATTTGCCGGATAGTAGCGACCCGTTTTCCTGAATTTCACTTCCTGCCCTTTTCTCTGACGGTTACTATTTCATCGAAAATATGTTCCAGCTTTGGGTCCAGCCGGGCCTTTGCCTTCCAATCGGCCGCGCCATACACGCCGGCCTGGGAGTAATCGAATGTTTTGAAATTAATCTTTTGCAATAATTGAGGGTTTGTGAGGCTGAAATCGAAATCTTTGATGTTCTTAAAACCGGGATCAGCGATCACTGATTTTAAATCCTTGCCTGCAGCCTGCCACTCAGCCCATGTTTTTTTCTTGTACTTAATATCCGTGGTGCGGGTATCCCAGTAACAGTTTTCGTCGGTAACAATGTCGATATCATCCCAGTTATTGCTCAGCAGATCTCCTTTGTCGAAGTAGACGATGTTATTTGTAAAAGAGAAAGAGCGGTGCTTTTCCACCCGGGTCGCCTGCAGCTGCGCATTGATGTTATTGGCAAATATGTTGTTGCGGATGAAATTCTCTTTGCCGTAATGCTGGTGAAAACCGGAACTTCTGCAATTGTACACGAGGTTGTTTTCCATCACGATACCGGTTGAACCTTCGTCGGTATACAGTCCCCAACCACCATAGTCGAACGAATAAATGTGGTGGATCACATTGTTGTTAACGACCGTTCCTTCCGAACTGCCCAGGGTATATACCCCGCCCATATCGCTCAGCACGCCCCAGCCCAGGTGGTGGATGTGGTTGAATGCGATTTTGTTCCGTTTGGCGGGACTATGGCTGTACCCCCACGTCCAGCCGACCGAAATGCCGGAATACTGGAAATTGTTGATCTCATTATGGGTGACCTGGTTATCGCTGGAATTGAAAATCATGACTGCCACGGCGCATGGAAAAACCATTCCGCCAGCCGACATGATGTTGTTGTCCAAAGTGATGAACCTGGTCAGCTCATCACTTTTTAGCGGCTGGGAAAGTTCGCCTACCTTCACGCCACTGGCACCCAGATCGTGCAGAAAACATCTTTCGACCCTCCCGTTCGTGCAGGCTTTGCGGTACCAGATCGCCCCGCCGCCGGTGTGGGCTATTTCACAATTCACGAACGAGATATGATCCGTATAGTCCAGGGCGACCGCCGTCCCGATATGGTGCGCACCCTGTGCAGGCTCCTCTCCCGAGAGTGGCATACGGTATTTTGTCATTTCAAAAGACAGATTTTCAAACCGGATGTTGGATACCCGCCGGTCCTCCTTTTCATCGCCTGCAATCACAATCAGCTGGTCGCAAACCGGCACGAGCGCCTTGGTATTTTCGATGGTTTCCCCTGCCAGCGGCTTGTAGTAAAGTGTCCCCGCTCTTTCCAGGAACCACTCCCCTGGCGCGTCCAGTGCTGTTTTTATATTTTCAAGATTAAAAAGGGAATTGGAACTGATGCCATTCCATGGCTTTTGCCCTTGTCCTGTCACAAAAATAGCCGTATCCTTTGGACTGTAAGCAGCGATACGGCGACGGGTAATGTCCCAGTTGTGGTAAAATGTGATGATGGCATCGTCGAGCTCCGCTTTGGACAGCCCTTTCAGCCATTTGGCACTTTCCACCGGCAAGGTCACTTTCTGAACAGCAAAGTCGTTGGCATAAGTGGTGTCTTTGAGTACGATGGTCTCTTTTACAGCCAGCGGCTGCGTGATAAACAGATCGTTGACCGCCTGTGCCCGCTGGGCTCGCCGTCCATTTACAAAAAGCTGCTCAAAATACCAGCCGTAATGCTTCACCTCCGGGATACTCATTTTCCACAATCCCTCATTCACTTTTTCAAACTTTCCAAGCGATTTCCCTCCGGTAAAAACCGGCGTGCTTCCCGCTTCTCCTTTGAATATGAGAGGAGATTCCTGCGTGCCGCTGTCATCGGTAGTAAGTACCAGCGGCTCGGTCATACGATACTGCCCTTTTTTGACGATGATTTCAATAGGCTTTTTGAAAGCCTGCTGTTTTCGGAGCTGCCTTACTTTGTCCCTCGCGGCAGTCAGTGTCGCGAGCGGCTTTTGGGAAGTACCGGGGTTACGATCATTCCCGGCAGGACTCACAAAGACGGCCTGCCCGAAAGAAAGCCGGGCAAGAATTAAAAAAAAGGCAACAAGGATCTTAATCCTCAAAGAAAAAGGATTCATGTTTAGGATGGTTAGGATTTAGGAATTCGGCAATGCTATTCGGTCATATAGACCCACGTTATTTTATCATAATGAAAAATCTTACCCTTTTCAAGAGCGCCTTCCGGCTTGGCCGCCGCGTTGCGCCTGACAGACAATGTGCTCCAGCCGAAAACCCCTTTTTCATAGTCAAAGGTCTCCCCGTCGTCGTCGTACATTTTAAAGGTTGCAGGTTTTGTGCCGTAGTAACGGACGGTCAGCGGCACTACGTCGTCTTTTCGCGGCGAATGCAGCAGCGCGGGTATCAGCGGAATGATCCCGCCGTCTTTCACAAAAAGCGGAATACGGTCGAGGCCCGGGGTTATTTCGATCACCTCTCCTTCACCCGCTAATTTGCCGGTATAGAAATCGAACCACTTCCCTTTGGGCAGGATTACTTTGCGCTTTTTCTCTCCCGCGAACATGGGTGCCACCAAAAGATAATCCCCTAGCAGAAACTGATCTTTGATATCCTGGCGCACCGCCATTGCATAGGGATTGGAGGTCGAGTTGACCTGCCCTTTGGTCACCTTTTCGTCAAAGGAAAAACCCTCCGCCAGCGGCATGGCGCGCACCGGCGGTTTACCCTCAAAATGGTATTGCGCGAACGTGGTGTAGAGATAAGGAAGGAGCTGCATCCGTAATTCCATTACCTCCTTCACCTGCGGCGCCACATCAGCAAAAGTCCAGGGTTTGGTCCCGTCCGACCAGGCATTGAGCATGGCCATCGGAGAGAAACAAACGGTCTGCATCCGGCGCAGCCACTCTTCGGAAGAGCCCGACGACCGGGCCTCGGGTGTCCAGAGTGTCCCGGTGAAGCTGCTGTTGCACAGCGCCGTAATGAAATCCCGGTGGTCGTAATAATCGTTATAGATCACATAAGGCAGAGCGGCGGCACCCGCATTGGACGCTCTCACCAGGCCGTAGGTGCGGGTATTTCTGGCATGAAACCAGTCTGCCGTCATTTTCTGAAAACTAACCCCGTAGGTCTGCCGCATTTGCTCCGCAGAATGTCCGGACGGAAATGTCGCGACGTCGGGCCAGAGCCAGGAATCGAAACCATCGACCTCGTCCACTTTGTAGCCTGCCACGCCGATATCCAAATGCTCCTTTGTAAAAAAATCGGTATAGATATCCCTCGCCTTCTTGAGTGTAAAATCGGGAATACGACCCAGCCAGACGGTGTGTGAACCGGTGTAAGGCAATACCGACTTGTAAATGGGCGAATAGGTCGACACATACGGGTTCATCCAGAGATTGGCCCTGATATTTTTCCGGAGCAACGCGGACAGCAGCTTTCCCGGATTAGGAAACCTCGTGCTGTCCCAGGCAAAGGTGTTGGGGTAGGAACGCGACAGCCAGCCCGGTTCCAGCCCGATAAAGCTCAGCGGATAACCTTTATCCTCAAAGGCCTGGACTTCCTTCAGCACATCGGCATCGGTATACAGTGTGGGTGTCCGTTGGGTAAAGCCCAGGCCCCATTTGGGCGGAAGCTGCCCGCCACCCGAATACAGGTTATACCGTTGCACAACTTCCATGGCGTCCTTGCCGGCAAACACATACACTTCCGTACCCTTGGTCGGTACCAGCATTTCAACTGCATCCGAATAGGGCTGAGCGTCCCAGTTTTTATCGAGGTTACGGTTGAGCTCGGGCGGCAGGTTCCTGCTGTCTTTCCTGACAGCCGTTCCTGCGTAAACGGTGATGTACCTGGCCGCATTGACCAGCACCCCGTAACCGAGGTCGGATATATAAAACGGCACCGGGGCGTGGGTGCGGCCATCGTCCCGGCCACCGTAATGGTCTACATGCAGGGTCTTGATGGTCCCCCGTTGCAGCACGTTCTTAAAATTCAATCCAAAGCCGTACAGCTGTTCTCCCTTTTGCAGCGGAAAACGCAGGTAGGTCTTTCCGTCCACGATTTCACCGGCACCTTCTGCCAGTTCCTTCGGAAAAGCCGGTTCTCCCAACGTCTTCAGAGCGCTGATTTTCGGGACGATCCCCGCAACAGAAAGCAGGCTGATCTGATCGGGCGAGCCAATAACCGCCTTCCAGACACCCGGCGCGACCTGTTTCCACTGCAGGCTGTTTTTTTGGGCGTAGCTACTCAGGTGCAGCAGTAAAAGGGCAAACAGGGCTAAGGTTTTCTTCATTGGTTTTTATTCAAAATTTGTGGTTGGTTTTCTGATCTCGTCATTATTTCAATTTCCTGTCGGCAATCGCACCTGCGCAGTCGAACCTTCTGTGCCCAGCCGAACCTCTACCGAACTTGCTTTCACTACATCTCTGTCCAAGGCGACGGTAATGCTGTGGTTACCTTGAGCAAGGTCAGCAGCAAGACCCCGAGTGGATAACTTCATGGGTTTATTCCCATCCCAGAAAGTGAACCCGGCTGTTGTGTTCATGTCAAAATTTACAATGCCTCTAGTCAGCACTTCTATTTCAAAACGGATAAAGCTATACCGTTTTCCTCCGCCCCATTCGGTCACCGGCAGTTCTTCAACGGGCAGATCACCCGCTACTTTGCTGTACAGCGGCTGAAAAGTAACTTTTGCACTGGGCTTTGTGACGTACGCCGGTCCTTCTGAACCTAATTGGATAATCAAAGCTGCTGTCGGTACTACGGTTTGCCAGCGGCGCACAAACTGGGCATTGGGGACGCGGTATTTTCCGGGTTGCCCCAGTTTGGCAAGAAATCCGATGAGGTCTATCAATTCCTGTTTCTCCATACCGCTGGCCAATCCCGCAGGCATGAGTGAACCGGGCATTTTTTCCATGGACCGGATCTGGCTTTGGGGCACAGAAATGGATATTCCGCTCACATCCCGGACCGTTACTTCGGATGGACGGCTAGCCGACAGGTAACCCACGATCTCACTGCCGTCTTTCTTGAAAACACGATGTAACTCGAACCCTTCTTTGACAGATACTGACGGATAAATCACTGACTTGATAATGGTTTCAACCGGAGAACTTGTACCAAGACTACTCAAGTCGGGACCGATCAGGCCACCGGCACCGCCAATGCCGTGACAATGGGGGCAGCTGCTTTTCCTGAAAACAGTTTCGCCGCGTTCCGGATCGGCCAGCGTGTTTACTGCCCGGGCCATCTCGGCGATTTCCGTATCTCCCGGATGCTGTGGTATGCGCTCGACCGGCAAGGTGCCCCCCGACGCCTCAAGCGCCCGTTTCAGTAGCACGATCTCTTCCTCCTGTTGTCGGTTTGCATCCACTTTGACCTGTAAATCCTGCCTCGCGGCTTTGGCTATCTTTTCCGGTATCGGCTTTGCTAATAAAGACCTGGCAAGCGTCCCGATACCCTCTTTTGATGCAAAAAAGGCTGTAAAAAGTGGGGAAGTATCTGATCCCTCAGGCAAGGCTGCCAGAATTCCTGGCGTGAGGTTTGCAGCTGCGGCCACATTCAGCGGAACCAGCTGTGTCACCGCCAAAAGCCTGATAGCTGCCGATCCCGGACCGTTTGCAATATGTATGAGCCCTTTTTCTGCTTTTGCCCGATCCAAAGCCGCCAGTGAAATCAAAGAAGCCTTTTGCATATCGGGTTCTCCCGTTTTAGCGAGCCTGATCAGTTCTGTGTCCGATTCGTTCAGCTTCCAAAGCCCGATCAGCCTGACGGCCCCGATCGAGGTTGCTTCATCAGCGTGGCCCGTCAACCCGGCAACGCGGTCCAGTCCGCGACCGGGCTTTACATTTCGCTGCTTTGCGGCATCTTCCAGTGCCCTTAACTGTGCACCAGCCGCTGCATTGCCTTCCTTTGCATTTTTGATAGCCAAATCTAAAAGCAGGTTCAGGTCGCCCGAACTCCCATTTTTTGAAATAGAGATAAGTACGTCCTTCTCATATTCGCCCGGGACCTGCCCTTTCTGATAACGCTGCATCAAGTCTGTGACTGCCTCAGGCGTGTTCACGGATTTAAGAGCATATATTGTCTTTTTTGTATCCTGAAAAAAGTCAGGATCCGTTTTGAGCCGTTTCATCCAGACCGGTTCCAGGCTGACGATCGTCTGCCATATCGCATAGTCGATAAATTCGTCCGTCGGCTGGTCCAGCACTGTCAATGCCGCCCGGGCGGCTTCTGGCTGGCGGATCGTGCGGAACGCAATGGCGGCATGCAGCCTTACCTTCGGCATAGGGTCGGTGACGGCTTTGCTGACCAGTTCCAGTTCACCGGGAACCTTCCCGCCCCATAAACGAAAAGCTTTCACAGCCGCAGCCCGTGCGTCCGGGCTTTTCGAGGTCAAGAGCTTTCGAAGCAGCGTTTCGTTTACAATATCCAGGGACTCAAACACCCACAGTGCTTCCAGCAGGTGATGTTCGTACGCGGCATCATTTTGATCCAGTGTTTCCAGCCATTTGTGAATTGCGGGGACTACTTCGGCTGCCCCTCGGTCTTTCAATACCCGTCTGGCCTGCGAACGGGTTTGGTTTTCGGGCAGCTTCAGCGCTTCAAGAAGTTCTTGCAGGGTAGCTGTACTCCATTTTTGTGTTTTAACCAAGGGCCGGTCCTTTGCTACAATACGCCAGATCCTTCCGTGCTCCCTGTCCCTGCGGGGATCGTGAAAATCGACCTCTCCGTGCTGAATGATGGGATTATACCAATCTGCCACATAAATGGCGCCATCGGGGCCCTGGTTGATATCCACCGGTCTGAAAGCCATATGATCGGTCCACATCAGATCTTCCATTTGCCTTGATGCGTACCCGCTTGCCTGTTTTTCGAGTTGGAAACGATTGATACGATTCGCCCGGAAGTCGTTGGTAAGTACACTTCCCTGCCATGATTCGGGCAATTGACGGCCGGAAAGTACTTCGAGCCCGCAATGTTTGGGTTGGCCTGGGTTGAGGCCAAATGCATTTCCAGGAATCGCGAAATGGATCCCGGAGCTGCCCGCCCCGTCTGTCATAAAGGGTTCGCCCCAATTATCAAACTGAAATCCCCAAGGATTGGCCATCCCTTTGGCATACACATCCAGTTTGAGGTTTTTGGGCCGGAGCTCCCACACGCCGCTACCTTCGAGCCTTCTAATCCCAAAAGGTGTTTCCACATGACTGAAGATATATACCGACTGGTTGAAGTACATGGTCCCATCCGGCCCCCAGCGGAAAGTATGTATGAGATGATGCGTATCGCCCGTGCCGAACCCGGATAGTACCCTCCTCCGTTTGTCGGCCTTACCGTCACCGTCCGTATCCGTCAGATGCAGTATTTCGGTCGCATTGGCTACGTACACGCCTCCGTCGCCGGGAAGGATCCCGGTCGGGGTCAGCAGGCCTTCTGCAAAAACGGTTGACTTATCGGCCTTGCCATCGCCGTCGGTATCTTCGATCACAAACACCTTGTCATTGGGCGTCTCTCCGGTTGTGACGTGCGGATAGGCCGTGCTGCCGACCACCCACAGGCGGCCGTCGGCATCCCAGTTCATTTGGATAGGCTTTACCACAAGCGGCTCGGCAGCCCAGAGCGATACTTCGAAACCCTCGGCAAGCCGGAACGATTCGAGCTCCTTCCGAACATTTGGATCGGGGACCTCTGCTCCACGCTCCTGATTCGCCGAAGCCGTGAATAACAGCAGGGCAGGAATGAGCAGGAAGCGGAAAAAGAGATTTCTGATTAATTCCATGGCAATAGGCTACCCGATTGTTAAAAAGGTTATTTTATCACCCGGCTATTTGTCTGCAAGCCCCAGTTCCTTGAAAGTCCATGGCTGGTAATGCCCGGGCTCCTTGGCCTTGATCTCAAGCAGTTCGGCGGTGGTAATTACGGATGATTTATTTCCCAGATTGGTCCGGATGTAGCTGGCCACGGCAGCGATCCAGTCGTCGTCATTCCGTTGCATTTCGGGCATGATGCCCGGGTATGTTTTCCCGTCCACCGGACCGGTTAGTCCGGAAAGGAGTATTTTGATCAAAATCCTTTTTTCGCCTTTCACCCTGGGCGATCCGGCGAGTGGCGGCGCGGCCATCCCACTTTCGCCAAGCTGCAACCCCTTTCCGTCTGAACCGTGGCAGGTGGCGCAAAGTTGTTTGAAAATGACCGCCCCCCTTTGTATCAGCGCCCGATCCGATGCAGAAAGGCCGCTGATCTGGAGATCGACCTTTTTGCCCGTCTCCCACTTACCCAGGGAACCTTTGACAGCGCTCACGATCATTTCATTCTTATTGTCGCTCTTGAGGATATTTTCGAGCAATCCTTTGGAAGACCTTGTCTGAAAATACCGGAGAGAGAGTGCGAGCTGGGTTCGTACGTCAACATCCGGATCGGTTTGCATTTCAGCAAGCTGATCCAATACCTGTTGGTCTGATTTCCTTAAATAGTTCTCACTGAGCCGGATAGCGGTCCGCCTTACCTGCGGGTCCGGATCTTTGAAAGCTTCGAAGAGCGTTGTCTTGTCAAGAGCTTTTAAACCATCCAGCGTCCATAAGGCGTGGATCCTGCCCAAATGCCGGTTACTGCTTTTCCAAAATAGGATTCTGTCCCAAATCGATCCGGTAGCCAGGTCCTGCAAATCGGGCACTACTTCCCGGGCATCCCTGAGCACCAGCAATTTCTGTGCATTATCCCGCCACCAGCCATTGGGGTGCGACAAGTATTCAACCAGCTTTTTACTGGGTTCATTGAGCAATTGGGGCTTGCCTCCCCGAACGTAATCGTCATGAACCACGCGGTAAATACGGCCCCTGCCGATATTTTTATCCAGTCCTTTTTTCAGGATCTGCGGCCTGATGTAGGAAGAAGGGCCCGTGTAAGTCCCTTCCTGGATAATGCCCCGGTACATATCCACAATGTAGAGATTCCCATCCGGCCCGGTGGCCGTATTGACCGGGCGGAAATTCATATCGGTGGAAGCCAGGAACTCGGCCTCTTGGTAGGCATTTTTCAGCATTCTTTTTCCATGGCTGCTGACGACCCGGGCGCGCCGGATCAGTCTTCCGACCGGTTCACAGATCAGCAGGTCGCCGACGAGGTCGCCTGGCAGGCGGTCGCCGCGGAAAATGGATTGTCCGCAGCTCGCGCTGAAATGGTTCAGCGTGCTGTCTTCGCGAAGCCGGTGCGCCCCTCCTTCCACATCGGGCGTGGAAAGGATCGGCCATACTTTCTCGAATCCGCTTTCCCATTGCGACTTATAAAATTCCAGATCGCCGTATGCGGGATTCTGCTGAAAGCCAAGTGCGGGTACTTCCCCGCCTGCGAGCGAATAAAAAAGCCTTCCGTAATTGTCATGCGTAAGTCCCCATTGTCCCCGAGAACCTTCCGGCAGGGAATCGGCTATCATTTTCCCGCCTGCAAACCGGTAGCGGACCGGGCCGGTGCTGACGTAAATGTGGTTATCGATATTCCAGATCAGCCCGCTCTTCTGGTGTTCGAGGTTCCAGTTGTCGCGTGTGTTGTTTTCGTAAACCTGGATTTTTTCATCCGCTTTTCCGTCCCAGTTCTTATCCCGGTAACTGTATAAATGATTGGAATAGGTTTCTCCCACGATCAATCGGTCATCCAATGGAAGCATCATGCGCGGCAGTACCAGGCTATCGATGTAAACCGTCTTTTTATCCATTTTACCATCATCGTCGGTATCCTCTAGAAGCAAGACCTGGCTGATCGGCAGATTTTCATTCGTAGCGTTGATGTCCTGCATGTAAGTCTGCATTTGCGCCACAAACATCCTTCCATTACCATCCCAGGCAATCGCGACCGGTTCCGTCACCATCGGCTCACTTGCCACCAGTTCCAGGTGATAACCCTCCGGGAGCCTGATCGAACGCATGGTCTGTTCCGGACTCAGCGGCTTGCTGCCCGGATTTTTCTCAACAGGAAGATGGGGGGGATTCTGCAATGCATCTTTGTCGGTTTGGGTACAACAAAGCAGAAAGAGCAGGCCCGCAAAAGCGGCAATGATCAGCAACTTATTCATAACCAGGTATTCGGATAGGCACTCGGGTAGTTTTATTTTCTAAAAAAAATGGCTGATGAATAGGGTTTTAACACTTTCACATCTCCCGTATTTTTTCCATGGACATCTGTCAGGCCTTTTTCCAGCGGCACGCTTCTGGATAACTCCGTATCATTCACGACGAACCGGATATGGTCTGCCGGATCGGGCACATCCACCGCCACCTCACAGAAGGAAATATTCCTGATCCAGACGGGAGTTACTGCATCGCTGAATTCAAAATTGACCCGCTCGAAAGGTTCATTTCTGCGGGTTGGGATGAAAAGCAATTCATTAGTCGTGAAATCGGTCGTCAGCCTGAATTCCTTTGTGCAGATAATCTGGTTATCCTTTGTTTTGAAATTGGCCTTGATGATTTCTCCGCCTTTCAAGCTTCTTGTATCAAATCTTAATACGAACTGATTGTTTTCTCCCGGCCCGAAGGCGCAATCCGTGGACGCGATCATCCATTTATTCATTCCCTCGTCCAAACCTTCGCCCCGCAAACGGGCAATTGTTTTGCTATCCGCTAGAAGGCCCGGATACCAGATATCACGCCCTGCGTTGTAAAAACCGTAGGTCAATGTTCTCCCGGGAAATACTTTCCGTACCGTGTAATGAAAGCTGATGGGTGCGCCCATGGAATGTTGGTCTTTGCCCGATATCTGTTTCCATTCCGGCAGTGAATAGGTCTGGTTCACATCGCGCCCTCCCGATTTGTAGGAGCAGAGCAAGATCATTTCCGGATCGGCGGGACGACCATAGTAGTTGGAATCGAGGGTACCCATGCTGCCGATGTCCTGCCAGGATTTGTCGGTAATGAAAGTGGCGACACGCTGGCTGGCCTTCTTTGCCACGAAGGTGTTGTTCCCGACATCACAACTATGGATCGGATAAAGCGGCATACCTGCTGAAAGCAATTGAAACTGAATGCCATTGTCATATGCCAGGTTGTTCCGGACCGTGATGTTACTGGAGTTATGGATGAAAATACCCACATTCCCACACCGGAAAATCGTGTTGCGGACGACGTCGACATGATTGCACTTATCGTCTACATAAATCCCCTCTGCCGAAACCCGTAGCGTGTCATCCGTACCGTGCGCGGCACCGATCCCGTTAAACACTACGTTTCCGACAATGCGGCGCCGGGCCCCGGGATTACTGCCCCCGTTGCCCCAGGTATAGATGCCCCCGCCGTCATCCTTGACCATGCAGAAATTGGAAATTACGTTATTCCGGACAGTCATCGAATCGCCGTCAAACCGCAAGCCATGGTAGCCGGCACTATCTATGCGATTGTTTTCCAGCAGATTGGAAGCTCCGTAGATAGCGATCCCACTGTAATTGTAGCTTGCACCGCCAGACCCCATGCCCGCGATCATGCCAACATTCCGGATCTCGTTCTTTCTGATCACGGCATCGCGGCTGGTCGCAAACATAAGCCCCGAGCTATTGGCAATCCTGACTTTATTTTTTTCGAACAGAGTATGGTCGCAATGATCTAAAAATACGGCGTCGGTGCCGGAGATAAGCGCTTCGGTATTCCGGATGGTTAAATGGCTGGATCCCAACGCGCTAACCGCGTGATGCAGCGCGCCTCGGAGCACCAGATTTTCTATGGTGATGAACTGTTGTTTTTCAATGTGCACCAGGGCTCTCTGAACAGCGGCTTCGATCAGCAGTTTTGCCGGGTCTGCTTTTGAAAATAGCAGGATCTTTTTTGTATGCTTGTCGTAAAACCATTCGCCTTCCTGGTCCAGCGTCGAAGGGTGACCGGAGATGAAAAAGCCAAATTCCTTATCAATTTCGTAGGGTGTCGGGGAAATCGTAAGTGTGTCTTTCCTGGAAGAAAGAATGGGCAGCCGTTCGAGGACCCACCTGTTATTGCGGATCACGACGTCGGCTCCCTGCCAGATCTCCGGGTCAGGGATGCCGGGGCTGCTCAGTCGGTTATTTCCCGATGCCCAGCTGACTTTCAGATATCCCCGGTTGGGATCGGTTGCATTCGGCCATCTTCCCATGGGCTGCCTTTTACCGTTGACCAAAAGGTTGGTAAATTCGCTTCCGCACGATGTGCAGACTGCCTCCCATATATGGCCGGAAACATTTCTCCATACGCTGACCTTTTCCAGTCCCGAAATCACCGGCCTGGAACCTTTACCCCATGCCCCGAAATAGATCTGTGACCCGGACCTTCCGCTCCTGCCAATGTTGATACCGCCTTTAAAAATATCGCCTCTTCTGAAAAACACCGAGTCGCCGGGTAATAAATCCGGTATGGCGGCATTCAGTTTCTGAATGCTTTTCCACGGAAAAGCTAACGATTTCCCGTTGTTGCGGGTATCGTTTCCATGGGATGCGAGGTAATAGTTCGTCGCTCCCGCCCGGTGAACGAGCAACGCACTAATCAGCCATACAATCAAAAACTTGGCCCACACATCCTGCATGCAAATACCAAAAGCGGAGATCCGGCGCATGATCTCTTATTGTTTGATACGGAATTGCCCCGGCATGATTAGTGAATCCCATCCAGCCAGGTCGGCAGGTTTCACATTTTCCTTGTTGCCGTTGAAATTGAAGGTGGTCGGTTTATATGGTCCGACAAAATTGATGTCATTGTCGGGTTTGATGTCCTTTTCCATTTCCATCGACCAAAAGACCGCATTGATCAGCATCCTCCTGAAACCTTCATTGAGTATATCCTCCGAAGCTCCGTGCGTCGTGGCGAAAACCCGGCCGGTCGAACCCGATTCGAGGTTATAGCTTCGCACCCAGGCCACCGGCAGCAGTTCCTTGGATTTGTCTGTTTCCGCGTCAGGGGTCATGCCGTTCAGCACCTGCCCGCGCGCCAGTACCATGCCTTTGGGATAAGCCGTATATCCGCCCGACTGTACCCACATATCTTTCACGCCTCTCAGGACAGGATGTTCCCGCCGGTCGTCTTCGATGAGTAAACGCGACGACTGGGTATGGTTGGCCCCGTAATGCGAGACCCAGGTCTCGCCAAGGATAAATTCACCGAAACCCTGTTTCCAGGCTTCCTTGGGGCCATTGTAGTCATAAGAGTAATGCTCCCATTTGGCATTTCCGATATTGTTGAAAGCGTGCGTAGAGGTTCTTAACGCGACAACCGGCCCGCCCCTTTTCAGGTAATGATCGATGTGCTGCATTTCTTCATCCGGGAAGTCGGAGAAGCGCGTGAAAATAAACATCAGGTCGGCATCGTCCAGTACGTCCAGGCCCCTGAGGTCGTTTCCACCCGGATCGATATGTCCGTTCTGATCCAGAGCGAACACCACGGTACAAGTAAACCCGTAACGTTTGGCTAAAATACGCGCCAGTGCAGGCAGGGTTTCTTCCCCGCGGTACTCGTGGTCCGAGGCTACGAACACGATCTTCTTGCCCAGTCCCGGTCCGGAATCGCCCTGGTAGGTGACCCGGTATTTTTCAAAATCACCGTCACCAACCGGTCTGGCTTTCATCGTTCCTTTCATCATGGCCCAATGGCCCGGAAAGGAGCAGATATACTCGTAATCTCCCGGTTTTGAAGGGGCCATAAATTTAACGACGTCTGTTTGTCCGCCTTTTACCAGCTTCGTGGCGGCGAGTACATCCTTACTTTCGGGCACATAATTCTTCGCAAAGCCATCGGCCATGGTTCCTGCCAACTCTCCAATTTCCTTCGCCTTACCAGGATTGAGAACCACCACATTATGCGGCATTGCATCCGGGTTTTTGAAGGTGATCTTCACAGGCTGGCCTGCCAGGACTTTGAATTCATTGATATCGAAACGCATCTGCTCGGCAATGGAATTGATCGAGACCTCAACCATCTGGATGTTTCTCAATGCATTATTGATCTTCGTTTTTTCAGGCGCGGGCAGCCTCATGGAAAGCTTGTACATGAGATCCGTCCCGTTTTTGAATGTATCCTGGTCCCTGTCAAACGGCGGGATGCTTTCCAGGTTTTTGAGAATGTTGTCTGCAAGATCCCGGATCTTATCAACCGATAGTCCTTTAAGGTCCAGGCTGCCGATGGTATTGATGACAGCCCCTCCCATTTTGCCTTCGTTCAGAAGCTGGGCAAGATCATTCAGTGCATTTTGCTGGTGCGATGGCATAGTCAGCAATGTAGACATGGCCAATTGGGCCAGGCTTTGCTGCGGAGCCATTTCCGCAATAAGCAGACCCGTGTAAGGGTCAGGCTTTTTATTGCCTTCCTTTTTCAAGACCACCTCATAATTGTCGTTCAGGACCTTGATGGTGAAATTATCCAGCAGCTCGGTGCAGCAGTCTTCCCGGTTCCAGATGTTGATCTGGCTGATGTTATATGATTTGCCCAGGTCCACCTCCCACCATTGGTTCCAGAAAGTTTCGGTCTGGGTATAATTATCCGGGTTCTCTCCTTTGATGCCATCGATTGCTCGGTCGGCAGATCTGCCGCCTACCACACCTGATTGCCTTGCCTTGGCGCCAATGGCCACATTTTTTCCGCCACTGATCACCTCTACTTCTGCAAGCGACAATGTTGCGTCGTTGTAAGGGAGTATGATGTACACATATCTTCCCATGATATTGCTTACCCCCACTTTCGCATCCAGGCCTGCCGCCTGTCCGTTTAAAAGCGCCTTTACGTCCTGATAACACGCATCCCGTTGCGCCCCGTCGGGCAGTAGCTGAATGGCATTCAATAGAGCCGCCTTGCCTTTCGGGCTGGACGCTACCTGGCCCAACAGGCTGCTGACAGGAATTCCGCCATGCAGCAGCGCACCTGCCGCGCCTGCACGGGCTTGTCCGTTCTGGCTTTCATTCAGCAGAAGGGCGGTCAGGGCAGCTTTATTTTTGATCACTTCTTCCTTGGGAAGCTGCGCCAGCATTTGATAAAGCACCGGCGTAACAGCCTGTTTTTTACCGATCAGTTCCAGCAAAATGGCCGCTTTGCTTTTGCCGGTAAGCTTGCGGATATTCTCAACCGCATCAGAGCCGATACCGAAGGGGATCTGCCCCTGCGCTAACAGCAGCCTGCTGATCTGCTCATTTTGCTTGATCAATGCGATCTCGGTCGGCGTGCCGTGTTTCAGTACAAATGCAGTCCCAGACCTCGACAGTTGTATGCCTTTTTTTAACGCCTGGCGCCAATAGGGATCCAATGTTTTCCGTGCAGCCGCGATCTGTTCATTCAATTGTATATCAAGCGGGTATTCCTCCGAGGCCATCATAATCTCTGCCCCTGCCAGACTTTTGAACCCTGTTGCTGCCTGGATAGCCTGGGCACGCACCAGCGGTTCGGGATCGCCTATGGCCTTCTTGAGGATTGCAATCCCGTTGTCCACTTTCGGGCCCCAGTGTCCCAGCGTCCGCACGGCTGCCGACCGTGTTCTGGCATCTGAAATGCTGAAGACTTTTTCAAGCAAAGCCTTGTTGGGGACGCGGTGCATTTCATATATCCATAGACATTCGAGCAGAGGCTGGTAATCGGCTGGCTTTTTGGGGTCCAGTCCCGCGCTGAACTTGTCTACCGCCGCCAGCACTTCGGGTGTTGGCCGTCCTGTCAGTTCAGTTCTCACCCTGTAACGCGTTCCGTTTTGCTTCGACCGGAGGTTTTTAAGTATTTCTCCAACCGGGGCACCCTTCATTCTGGCCGGCTTCAAAAGCGGACGGTCTTTGGCTGTCAGCCTGTAAACCCGGCCATGGGTATGGTCACGGCCCGGATCGCGCATGTTGTGCTGCATATGCCCGATGAGCGCATTTTGCCAGTCGAGAATGTAAAGCGCGCCGTCACCGCCGATATCCATGCCGCTCGGACGGAAATTGGGGTCGGTGGATGAGATCAGGTCACCCGTTTCGATGGCGCGAATGTCTGCTCCTTCGTACTTAAAATCGTGTCTTTTGATGCCCTGAAAACCGATGACATTGGCAATAAGCAATTGCCCGTTGTATTTGGCAGGGAAATGTTCGCTGGAAAGAATGCCGATGCCCGGCACAGGCCTCACCTTCTGTTCGTAAAGCTGCCTTGCCCCGAAGCCCTTTCCGATATTGACATAGTAACCGGTGCCACCTGTCGCGTCGGTGACGAACTGGTAACCCCATTGGTCGAACACGTCGCCATGCGGATTGGGGCCAACGGGGAAATGGAAGCTGAATTCAAAGGTGAGCGGATCAAAGCGATAAACTCCATCCGAGGAAGAGCGAAATGGGCCATAGGGAGTTTCAAGGGCCTTTTTATTAAAAATCCCTCTTGAATAATACAATGCACCATCGGCGCCTAGCTGAAAACTGTTCGCGCTGTGGTGTGAATCGGCGCTCGACAAGCCGTCCAGCAGCCGTATTTTATAATCCGCCACATCGTCCCCGTTTGTATCTTTCATGTAGTATAAAACAGGAGGCGCCGCCACGACAACCCCGCCATTCCAGAATGCAAACCCGGTGATGCTGTTCAGACTGTCGGCAAATACGATGGAGCGGTCGGCTTTGCCGTCGTGATCGTCGTCCGGAAGTATCAGAAGTTTGTCATTCAATTCGCCCCTGGGGTTCCAGTGCGGATAGGTTGGCCAGGTAACGACCCACAACCTTTCGTCGGCATCAAACGCCATTTGCATGGGATTGATGAGATCGGGAAATTGTTCTTCGGAGGCAAACAAATTGATTTTTAGATCGGAAGGGATCGTCATTTTGCCAATCGCCTCCTCGCCTCCCAGGTACTGATAAGGTGCGGTCCGGGGTGTTTTCACGCCCGATTCATATGATTTCACAGGCAATGGTTCGGGCAGGTTGCTATCGTCCGGTTTGAGCCTCGGGTAAGCCAGCTCCGATCCGTCCTCGGCCAGTTTCGGCCTGGTTTTATTGAGCTGCCAGATGATTTTGTCCCGATTGCTGGTCATCACATCAAACATTTCCATTTCGCGCAACATCACATCACGGTTGGTCTGTCCTTCCCAGCTCAGCCACGAACGGCCTCCGTATACGTTATAGCCATCTGTAGTACGGTAACGGTTGAACCAGTGAAAATCCTTGTCTTTCACGGCGGTATTCAGCGCGGCAATTTTCTGCTTTTTGCGATCGGGTGCGGGACCAAACAGGTCGGTGTCTATCGCGTCGGCGATTGCTTTATTGCCCTTATTGTTAAAATGAATCCCGTTGATCGTAAACGGATCTTTTCCTTCATTGGCGAGATATAGCTTTTTGGTAACGTTGAACAAGTCGACGAAGGTAACCCCTTCGCTAGCCGCCACTTCGGCCATTGCCTTGGTGTACAACTCGATGCGCGCGTTGTTCTCTTTTCCGTCGGGCAGGAACCGGGTTTTAAGGTTTTCGTTTGCAATAGGAGAAAAGAGGACCAGTTCGGGGGCTGATTTGCCATTATACTTCTGTCCCTTACTGTGTTTGACGAAATCTGTGAGGTCCTTTTTAAACTGCGGCAAACCATTCTCTCCGGCAAAAGACTCGTTGAACCCAAAAAATGCGAAGATGACGTCGGCCCCTACATGTGTAAGCCATTCATCCGGCGTGCCGAATGCTTCTTCGCGCTGCCGGAGCACTACTTCGTCAGCAGAAAATCCCAGGTTGCGAAAACTGAGTTCCTTTTCCGGAAAACGGTATTGTATGTACGTTTCGAGCCATCCGTCCTCCTGCATGCGGTCGGCAAGCGTATTGCCGATCAGCGCGATGCGGCTTCCTTTTTTTAATTCAAATTTCGGCGGGAGAACATGGCCTGGACGATGTTCACTTGTGATGAAACTAACAATCATAACGGCCATAACAGCCAGCAGCAACATCCGAAAGGTGTTTTTCATAAAAGTCGTAAGAATGTGGTCGTGATATGGGGTTAGGCCTTGGGCAGCTATTGATAATACAGATTCTGTCTGCCTGAGACATGCTCACAACACCGGATTATTTTGCCCTGAGTTTGATGACCGTGTCCAGGTCGTCCCAATGATCATTGCCTGTCAGGGTGATCAAAATCCCTGAATCTGTGGTGGCGAGCTTCACTCGATGTTTGTTTTTTATCAATGCTGCAGAATCAAATTTTCTGTTGTCTGCCGGGGCTGGCAATTTCAGCGTTTTCCCTGCCGGTTTGACCAGAATATGAAGATAGGTGTACCTGCCGTCGGCGGATTGGGTGGCAACCCCTCCCCAGGGCAGATTGGAAATCCTGGTTCCTTCCGGGGAAGGGAATGCGGTGCTGGTCGCGACATTTTTTATACTTTCGCCAACTGGTGCGATCAGTGCATTCAATTTTCGATATGTTTGTTCAACGCCGGTCTCCCAGTTCCCGTCCGGATATGGGGAAGCGGCCCAGGCGACCCCGCCTCCGTGACTGACTGCCGCCTGAACAACCGTGTACTTATACATAGTTTCTGCGGAAAAACGCTGTTTACCGCCGCTGGCCCACCAAGCCCCCTGCGATTCCGTGGCCAGCAATGCTGCGAGTGAGTTATAACCCCACCAGGAATTCACATCATCCATGCTGGCGGCTGGCTGATATTCATCGAACCAGAGGTTAAACCTGGGATCATTTAATTCCTTTGTACCAAAATCACAGCATTCATTCCTGGGACCATTGTCGATCAGAAATGCACCCGGATTAAATTTCAAAACCGTATTCCTGAGCCTCAGACGGTCCACCTGACCGGGAAATCCTCCATCAAAAAAATAGCCGTCGATGTCCTTGCCATATCTCTCGCCCAATTCCTGGTAAATGTCGCTAACGAAATTATTCCAGATTTTGTAATGCCCGGTTGAATCGTTCCATCCGGTTGTAAGTTGATCAGTCGCCGAGAAATCCATCCCGTCGGAGGGGTGCGTGTACAAAATCAGCTCGATTCCTTTTGGCTTTAATGCAGTAATCAGGTCCCGGATCACGTCCCTGTGAGATGCATGACGTCCGTCCTTCCGCCACTGGCCCATTTTTGAACTGGGATAAAGCACATTCATGCTGCAATGCCAGGCGGTGAAAATGACATACTCTACACCAAATGATTGAAGGTCGGCAGCAAACTTTTCGGCATCAAAACCATCTGCCAGCTCGTCAAGATGATCCGGTACACGCCCTCCCTCCATGCGGGTCACCGGATAAGCGTTTCCGAATGCGTAGTGTACAAACAAACCGTATTTATTTTGAGTAAAATCCTTTGTCCCCCTATTGGAAACCTGCGCAAGCAGATTGAAACTGATCAGTGTAACGAAAACCATGGGTGTGAGGACCAGGAACACTTTCCGTATGCAATGGGCTGTCATTTTAACCATAATTCTTAAAGTACTATTTGACGAATCGCAATAAGACGGGGTAATCTTTGACAAAAATACCCTTCAGCACCATGCCCTGGCCGTTAACCGAAGTTTCGAGTTCCTGCTGCACCCCATTTGCGCAGTCGTATGCGACCACGGACCTGTACCTTCCCTCCACTGTAATCTCTGCCACCTGGGGCTGGGAATCATCTTTTGCATAGCCAGGCGTCCATACGGCGACTACCCTTTCGCCGGCACGTTCGAGCGTATAGAATTCCTTTTCAGCGATTCCGCTGACCTGGACATCAAAATGCGCCGAATGAAGCCCATTCAATGCGGTGGAAAGGTTACGTGTCACATAATAACCCGCCTGCGGCTGCAAAACCGAAACCGGATTGGCGTGGAAAGTCCGGCGCAGCAGGCTCAGATCCATGGAATAGGTGCTGTTCCAGGTTTCACAGAAAAAAGAGCCCATATCGAGTGCAGTATGCAGGACCGAAAGCCTGGCGATGTATTTTGCCTTATCCAGCTCGGTATAATTGAATTTCCCCCACCATACCGGCTGCGTTGGTGCAGGATAAAAAGCGCTAAAATTCCACTCAGATGCAAAAAATTGTCCCTTGAAGCCTTTCCCCGCTGCCCATTTCTTAAAAGCCAGCACGTCATCAGCGTATCCCCGAAAACGCCTGCTATCCGCATCGGGCTGATAGAATGGGTGCCAGCCGACGATGTCGACTTTGGCGCCCACCGCTGCCACGGCTTTCATTAAAACGGATTCGGTTTCCTTTTTTTTTATTTCTTCCGGGTTCCAATCGGCAAAACCGTGCAAAAATCCGGAGACGGAGCCCAGCATGATTTTGGCATTGGGCGCTTCCTTTCTGATGATCGGGATGGTCCTGTTCACGATTGCGATATACTGATCATAATTCGGCTGCGCTCCCCAGTATTCGGGAATGTCCCATTCATTCCAGATCTCAAAAACCTTTACCCGGTCTTTAAAATGGCGAACAATAAAACGTACATAGCGCTCCCAGGCAGCCAGCGCCTCGTCAGTTATCGGGGGTGCGGGGTTTTCGTGGTACAATTCCCAGAGCTGCGGAAGGTGACGGGCCGGGTCCCGCTGCGTGTACAGGCGATTGCCAAATGCAAGCACAAAATCGATATCGATCCCATTTTGAACCAGGTAGGAAATGGAGGAATCGGCCTCGGAATCGATTTCCAGCCGACCTTTCACTTTCTCCACCCAATGCCAGTTGATCGGGTCGTCGTGGTATCCTACCCTAGCCCATTTCAATCCCAGATCTTTGTGAATTGGCCACAGCCAACGGTGCTCCTCGCGGGTTTGCCCCGGATTATGTTCTGTTGAGCTGACCGTTATCCCCGCTCCTTTGCTGAGCAACGCGGTATTTTGCCCGTTGATATCCCTGATTTCCAGTTCCGAAATGGAGAAAGCGTGATGCCAGTTCTCTACTTTTGGCAGATCCGATCCGATGACCCAGATCTGCTTGGCCCTCACCGGACCAAATGAATAGGCAAATTCCTCAGCATCCGATTTATCCATCGTTTTACCATCAAAAACCGTTTTCCAGTTGATGCCGTCCTGGCTTGTTTTGATTGTCAGATGACCTGGAATGCTCCTGCCCACTTCCACGGCGTCGGGCAGCGGAGACACCATTCCCACCTTCCCGCGGATAAATTCTATTTTCCTTTTTTTCAGCACGACTCCTTCTATCGATTTTTCAAAGGGAAGGTCAATGCGGATCCAGGCCGCTTCGGCATCGGGTTGCGGGGTGGTTTTGCTGGACCAGCAGGTCTGGTTGTCGCCATCGATCAGATGTACCGGTTCCAGGGGGAGATAGTCATTGGCCACGGTACGCGGCATACGCGGGGTAGTCGCCCCCAGCCCATTGAACCCAATTTCCCTGCTTTCCCTGGGATGCACCTTCACCATTGGATTCCTGTTCCCGACCTGCATTTGGGGATTGTCTACCAGGTCCGGGCTTTCGTCGAGTATGTCTGTGTAGCCATAGGTGTGTATGGGAAGTCCGTTGGCGGTTTTTCGCACATACGGCTCTGAAAACATGGGTATCCCCTTGGATTTTAAAGTCCCCACAGATTTGTAATGCATTACCCCGGTCCTCGGGACGTTCTGAGAATAGCTGTGGCCAACCCCGATGACAAACAGAAGCGGTGCCGCAATTGACAGTATATTTTTCATAACTGGGAAATCTTTATTCACTTTCTCTATTTCCGTTCCGCGACTCCCGTCCGATCCCAGACATTAACATGTCGTGTTCTGAGCCAAGCTCGTGTCTTACTTACCCGCGCTGGACGTATAAAGGTTGAAAAACTGGTCCAGCTTAGGCGTAATGATGATTTCGGTGCGACGGTTCAGGCTACGGTTCTCGTGCGTATCGTTTGCGACCTTTGGAAGGAACTCCCCGCGGCCACCCGCGATGAGACGAACCGGCTCCACACCATATTTCTTTTGCAGCGCGCGGGCAACGGATGTAGCGCGCAGCACACTCAAATCCCAATTATCTGCTATCCGGTCTGTGGAGATCGGCACATTGTCTGTATGCCCCTCGATCAGAATCTCTATTTCCTTGTAGTCATTGAGAATTTTGGCAACTTTCGACAGCACTGTTTCAGCTTTGCCGTTGATCACCGAACTTCCTGACCTGAACAGCATTTTATCTGAAAGCGACACATAGACTACCCCTTTTTTGACCTCGATCTGAACATCCTGGTCACTTACATCCTGCAACGAACGCTTCAGGTTAAGGACCAGCGCCATGTTCAGGGAATCCTTACGTTGTAGGCTGGAATGCAGGCCGCGTATCTGGCTTCCCTGGGAATCCATCATGGCTAATGATTTTTTGATACTTTCAGACCCTTCCTTGCTGATCACCGAAAGGTCCGACATACGGTTGAGCAGGTTGTCGTTATTATTCTTTAAAAATGCAATCTGCTCTTCGAGCTCCTTGATTTTTAAGATCCTGGCCGCCAGTTCATCATTTTTTGATTTTAAGTCGCCGTTCAGCTTTGCGCTCCTGCTATCGCAGTCATTCAGGTCCGCCCTGACCTTGTCCAGTGCGATCTGAATTTCGTTTGCCTTATTCTGGGCAGTAAGTAACTTTTTCTTGCTGGCGCAGGATGCCAGTACGAACAGTATCGCGACGGATAGAAGGATATTTTTCATCATCTGTTTAATGGTCATTCAAGAGTTTGAGTGAAATGTCGTCACGATGCTTTCCCGATTTTGAACAGAAAGTCGGGCTTCACATCCTTATGCCGACGATTTTGCATGCGGTCAATGATCCGCCACGGGCCAAATCACCCGCAGCAGATCGCTGACCCGTACTTTTATTTTATTTCGCAAGATTTGGATTCAGCAGCAGCTCGCCATCCGGCAGCGGAGCGAAATAATTCGCTTTGGTAGGTGTCACCAGCAACGGAATCTCGGCCGGATCGCGGTTTGCAGCCGCTTTTTCGACGCCCTCTGTGCGTACCAGATCGAACCATCGGCTGCCGTTTGGTTCCAAACCGGCAAATTCCCAACCGCGTTCCGCAATGACTGCATCCCGGAATGCTTCTTTTGACAATCCTGCGGGCAAGTCTGTCAGACCAGCTCTTTTTCTGACCTGATTGATCGCCGCATAGGCTGTCGCATCAGGTGCGCCGCTCATTGCTTTGGCCTCTGCATATACCAGCAACACTTCCGCATACCGGATCAGCTGACTGGTACGGCTCGAGTTCCAGTCAATGTAAACCCAGGGCTTGTTCCAGTCGTAACCATCGATCTCCACGTATTTCTTATAATAGGGATGTTTTTGTTGTAACTGGGTCCAGTCCTTGATGGTTACGGTTTTGTCCTTGTTCTCGATGGGAAACTTAGTCCAGAACGTAGCATCTTTCCTTGGCCCTTCGGGAAACGCTTTGTAAAAATTCAGCTCGGCGAAGTAATAGTCCCACCCGGAGTATTCCGATGGCGCCCCGCACAATGGGGCCGACTGGTTCGCGTCACCATTATTGTTGTTATAGAAAAGGCCGAAAACAATTTCATCGTTAAAGCGTTCCTTGGTCCACAAATCAGCAAAATTGGGCACGAGCTTGTATCCCCATCTTGCTGAATTATCAATCACTTCCTTGGCTTTTTCGGCTGCAAGGGCATACTTCGATTCATCTTTGAGCGGGTAGCCTGCCATCGTAAGGTAAACCAGCGCCAGGGTCGATTTTGCAGCCCCGCTGGTCACCGCAATTTTAGCGCGGTAATCCGTCCATGCATCAGGCAGCAATGTTTCTGCCTTTTGCAGGTCCGACACGATCAGTGCATAAACTTCTTTGGCTTCGGACCTTTCGATGTTCGGATGCGCGGTAATATCGGTGATCAGGGGTATTTTGTTATGGATCCTGACGAGGTAAAAATATAGCCAGGCGCGCATAAAGTAAGCTTGTCCGAGCGCGCGGTTCTTTGCTTCCGAATCAGGCACCTTGCCGGAATTCACGATTACGTTGTTGGCATTGTTAATTCCGCCATAAGCATTGCTCCACCAATATCTCAGCCAGGCGTTGGCGCCAGTGGTTTTGAAAACTTCATACTCAATGTGATCGGGCAGCGCCTTGCTGGTGGTAACATCATCGGCCCCGTACATGGCGCAGGTTACGCGTCCGGCACGGTCGTACAGGTTCACCATTTTATTATATATGGGAACAACGGCTCCTTCAAGTTGTTCTGCGGTTGTGTAATAGGTCTCCGGCGTAACCAGTCCCTTTACTTTTTCATCCAAAACCTGACAGGAGATGAAGGAACAGATCAGAAAAGAAATATAGATATACTTTTTCATGTCATTGATCATTAGAAGGTTAAGGAAAGAGCTGCTGTTATCAATTTGGAGGTCGGGTAAACCCCGAAGTCCATTCCTGCTTCCACGTCGCTGCCTCCCGAAGAGGAAACCTCAGGATCGAAACCTTTGTATTTGGTTAGAGTAAAGAGGTTTTGCCCGCTTAAAGTAGCCTTAATGTCACCAATCTTCACAAGGCTTTTTGGGAACAGATAGTACAAACTGATGTTTCTCACTTTCACATATCCTCCATTCTGAAGCCACCTGGATGAGTTCATATAATTGGTATTGGTTGTGCTTACAGCCGGCCACGACGCTCCGGTGTTGGAGGCAGTCCAGATATCGGACGCTTCCCGCAATGTAATCGTTCTTGCGTCGGGGATCAGTACGGCTGCGGACGCATAGGTAATGTTATACACCTGGCGGCCTTGTACGCTCTGCAAAAGAATATCAAGACCCAGGTTCTTGTAAGTGAACGAGTTACTAAAACCCCACGAGAATTTGGGATTGGCATTGCCTATGATATGATAATCGGATGCATCTATTTTCCCGTCCTTGTTGATATCCTCATACTTGGAATCACCAGGCTTGTTTCCGAATGTAAGTGCTTTGTCCGCCTCATTGGCGCCCCAGATCCCCAGGTAGGTCATACCCCAGAATGATCCCAGCGGCTGCCCCGGCTCGATTACATACGGGCTGGTATTCATGACGCCTGCGCCGTAGCTGCCATCTCCGGCCAGGATACGTTTTTCATCCCCCAGGCTTATAACCTTGTTCCGCACCGTCGAAAGGTTGAAATTGATCCGCCATGAGAAGTCTTTGCCCTGGTGAGCCAGATAGTCCGCATTGAGTTCAAATCCTTTATTATCGATCCTGCCAATGTTCTGCAGGGTGCGGTAACCTGCATCATAATCTGGCAGCGATTTGTAAATCAGGACGCCCTTCGTCTGTTTTTTGAAATAATCGAGTGTAACCGAAACCCTGCTTTTGAACAATGAGAAATCCAAACCAACATTCTGCTGGGTGGTTTCCTCCCAGCGCAGGCCGGTATTGGCAGCGCCGTTTGGCTTGGTACCCTTATAAGAAACCGAAGACGCATAAGAATAGGAAGCAGTGCCTAGGGATGACAAGGTAGCATAAGGAGCAATCGCCTGATTTCCGGTAATGCCCCAACTGCCCCTGAATTTGAGATTATCGAAGACACCCAGGTCCTTGATAAACTCTTCCTCCGATGCTACCCAACTGACTGCCATGGAAGGGAAATAGCCCCATTTGTTTTTGTCCTTAAATTTGGAAGATCCATCGGCACGATAGGTGGCTGTCAGCAAATATTTCGAGTTGAAACTATAGTTAACCCGCCCGAAATAAGACTGTAGAGCCGAATAAGAATATCCGCTGCCTGAAGTCACACTGGAACTGCTGCCTAAATTATAATAATCTGTAATCCCCATGGCGGTGGTTGAAAACCCGTTGCTTTCGTTAGCCGACTCTTCGAACCCCGCCAGAAACGATACAGAGTGCTTGTCCAAAAATTTCTTTTCATAGGCAAGCAGTGCATTCAACTGCCAGAACAAGTTGTCGGAAGTGCTTCTGGACGCCGAAATTGCGCTGGAAAGATTTTCGTTCGTAGCACTCCTGACATCGCCGGTGCTTTTGCTGATGCCCGCGATACCGCTGAAAGTCAACCCTTCAATGATCTTATATTTCAGGTTACTATTAATCGTAACGCCCTGGGAAGCATTCTCGGTAAGAAGCTCTTTGGCTAGCAGCACCGGATTTTTGCCAAGCGCACCATATTTATCGACCTTGTTGTAAGTTCCGTCGGCATTGTAGATCGGCTCGGTGGGAGACCACAAAAGGCTTTGATAGATGGGGTTGGTTTTATCCCCTCCATTACCCATATCCGGGTTATGACGCTCGTTTCTCTGCGCATTGACGTCAAAACCCACGGACAGTTTCTGCGTCAGGTCGGCCGTCAGATTGCTTCTGAAAGTCAAGCGTTTTCTGCTGGTATTGATCAGCGTCCCTTTTTCATCTGTGTAGTTACCGGACAAAAGATAGCGGACATTTTTCGCGCCTCCGGATACAGACAGCTGGTAATTCTGGCTCATTCCTGATTTGAAAATCGCATCCTGCCAGTCAGTCCCTCCCTTCGTCGCGAATTCCTGGATCTGGCTATCGGTGTAGACCGGGTTGCCGTAAATGGTGTTGGTAAGCCTGGCGTACTCGGCAGGGCCAAGCAGATCATACTTTTTCCGCACCTTGCTAAAACCAACGTTGCTGGAAAGCCTGATTTGAGGTTTGCCCGCTTCACCTCGCTGGGTGGTGATGATAATCACGCCGTTGGACCCTCTGGAACCATAAATGGCTGTTGCTGATGCGTCCTTTAAAATCTCGACGGATTTAATGTCATTGATATTGACGTCGTAAGTACTTGGAATTCCATCAATGATAAACAGCGGGTCGTTGCCCCCGGAGAGGGAATTGGCCCCCCTGATCCTCACTTTGGCTCCCTGGCCGGGAGATCCCGTCGTATTGGTGACAGACAGTCCCGGGGCCCTGCCCTGCAGTACCTGGGTAAAATCATTCATCGGATGGTTTTTGAAATCGGACGAGGAAATAGAAGAAACCGAACCGGTTATATCCTTTTTTGCAACCGTTCCATACCCCACCACGACCACTTCATTCAGCGATTTGGGATCTACTTTCAGCAATACATCAATGGCTGTTTGTTCGCCTACAATCACTTCCTTCCTCTCATACCCGACGAAACTAAAAACGAGAACCGCATTCCTGTCCGGCACTTCAATGGAATAATTGCCGTTAGCGTCTGAAATGGCACCTCTGGTAGTCCCTTTGATAGCCACATTAACCCCCGGCAAAGCCTGGCCACTCTCTTCGGCTATCCGTCCTTTTACAAGAAGGTCGGCATTGTGTACCAGCATTTTCTCAACCAACTGCGGTCTCAGATCAATTGCCGGGGCCTTGATCTCCGTTTCGATCTGTAAGCGGGTTGTAACGTCCGATGGGCCTGCCTTTGCCAACTGGCGCTTTTTAAGCAGGATTTGCTTCCCGGCAATCTGGTATGAGACGTCGGTATTTTCAAAAAGTATCTTCAAAGCTTCATCAAGAGATCCTTCCAGCTTGATGGACACTTTCCGGTTCACGTCGATCTGCTCGGTATTATAAAAAAAATGATGATCACTTTGTTTTTCAAGCTTGTTCAATACCACCTTTAAAGGCATTTCCCTACTTGAAATCGACACTTTACTCTCCGAAGGCGATCCCTTCGCCTGAAAAGGAAGTGCCTGCATCAGTACAAGAACCAAGGTCAACATACAGGCGCACTTTAATTTGTTCGATTTAATGAGGTTTGCAGCAAGGCCATAGCCCTGATGTAAAGTATTTTTCATACTTTTGGGTTGGTTTAGTAAAAGTTAAAAGCTGAATTAAACCTGAATGCTTTCCGATGGTCTTTGGCGAGATAATGGAAAGCATTTTTTTTGAAACCTGTTTAACTACTCCCGGCAAACAGGGTCAATCGCATGTTTTGAGTAGTTTTTTCTCGATAGGCGGCGTTTTTAAAATGTAAAATGGGTTATTGGCAAAGTGCTCCGCTCAGCTTAACTTCTTTCTTCGCAAATTCAAGTTTTGCCCCGCTCGACACTTCAAATAGTTTCATTACTTCGGGAAGCGATTCCCTGTCAATGTTCAGACTGAAACGGCAGTTCATGGATTGGGGATCTATGCTGATGCGTGTATCAAACCACTTCTCCAGCTCAGGAATAATCACATGTAACGGTTCGTCTTCAAAAACCAGGTTACCGCGGTGCCAGGACTTGAATTCCGATGAAACCTGGCTTGCCTTGTTCATGGTCGACTGGTCCCGGTCAAAAAAGGCTATTTCGTTCGGACTTAATACCAACTCATCGCCCCCTTCATCCCCCTTCGAAATATCCTTGATCAGTACACGGCCACGAATCAAGGCGGTCTCAACGGTTTTACTTGACTGATAAGCCTTTACATTAAAAGCGGTCCCTAAAACCTTAATCTCGATGACTGAGGTTTTAACATAAAAAGGCTTGTCTTTATCATGGCTGACATCAAAGTAAGCTTCCCCGGACAGTGTCACGTTACGGGAATTCCAGCCATTGCGAAAGGTCACTGACGAATTGTTGTTCAGTGAAACACGGGAGCCGTCCGGTAAGATGACGGTGCGCTGCTGACCTTTTTCGGTTGCATAATGGTAGGTTTTGTACCTGCTGAGCAGCTGTTGTCCCAGGCCAAAAACAAGCAAAAATCCAACCAGGGAAGCCGCTAGACGCCAGGCCCTTCCGTTGCCAGCCAGGCGTTTTATCGTTGCTTTTGACTCACTATTGGCAACACTTTCACGAAGACGCCCCAAAATCCGCTCGCTGATTGCCGGGTCCAAATCCGCATTCAGCTGGTAAACCTCGTCCCATTCCGCATCCATCGATTCCTTTAGAAAGTACTGTCCCTCGGGCGTTTGCAGAAAGTTGAACAATTCCGCCTGCTCTTCCTTCGAACAGCGGTTTTCAACAAACTTCTTAAGAAGCGACTTTATATATATCTGGTTAGCCATAGATCATATCTGCTCTGTACGTAATACCGTCAATTGCCCATGTGGGCATGCTTAGCCTGAAAAAATAATTATAAAAACCATAAAAAAAATAGAACTTCCTCAGGTATACTGCCACGGGACGCTTTTTTACGCAAATGAGTAAAGTTCACACGATGCCCTACTCGATTTCCTGTCAGGGGAAACCACCGCCTGGGGATGCAATCGACCCGTATTTAAATAGGATTCAATGAGTTACATAAATTGAATAAAGCAGAGTATCAGCAGATCGGACGATAGCGGAACGATCCTGTGAAGGTATTTCCGGATAAAGCGGTTGGCCTTCAGTAAATGGTCCTTTACGGTCCCTTTCGAGATATTGAGAAGAGCCGCAATTTCCTCGCTTGTCATTTCATCAAACCGGTACATCCGGAAAATCCGCTGACGCTGCTCGGGCAACATCGAAATGATTTCCTCGGCATGTTTTTGATAATCGCGGTCATAGATACTATTTTCGGTATCATCTGTTCCCTCCGGACTGAAAAAAAGAATTTCGGACCTGATCTGCTCTTCGCGGGAAGCGCGGGCAAGGAGATTGAGGACGTGGTTTTTTGTGATCTTGATCAGGTACCCTTTGAAAGACAACTCCGTCCTGAGCCTCAGTCGGTTTTCCCATACTTTTAAGAATACATCGTGCACTACTTCCTCGGCCAGCGCAGGCGACTTGACAAATCGAAGTGAGAAATAATATAGATACCGATGGTATCTGTGGTAGACAATAGTAAAGGCCTCATCACTGCCGCTCCGTATGCGCTCCACCAAATAACCATCATCAAAAACCTCTGGCTCCATTTTGAAAGGACTATAAATACATTTTTTGAAAACTTAACGACGGAGTGAACTCCCTTAACCCGCGTAAAATGGTCAACTCATGCGGCAATAAGAGTAAACTTAGAAGAAGTTACTGTAAAAAATCAAGGAAACGGGGATTTTTTTTCACAGCCCCGAGGTACTCAAGCCGCTGACAATAAATTTGTTGCTCAGTGCAGGCGGCAAAGGTTTATCCTGATCCGACATCGCAACGCAATCAAACTAACGCAGTAATATATACGCCTTGATTTTTGTCACCGGTGGAACTTAAATTGGATCGGCCCTCTTTACGACCCGATCACGCATGCAAAAAGCTTCAGACCTATTATTTCTATATCAGCACATCCATGAAGACCCCGGCCGATGTATCACATAGCAATAAAGCAACTAAATTAGCAGCCCGGTCATTGAGACGGGCTCATTTAAATTTTAACCAGTAAAGATGATGTATAAAGCACCGACGGCGGTAAGTTCAATATTGCGGGGCCGTCAAAGGCGGGGTTTGCCGCCACGGTCACATTCTGCCAGTTAGAAACAATAAATTGCGCTGCGAGCGAATCCATTTTCACCTATCAGTAACTCCTATGTATCGACTTAAAAAGCTACTTGTCCCGGCATTCCTTACACTGCTCTTTCTCAATTCCTTCGCCCAAAATCAGCCCGACCTGAAACTTTGGTACAAGCAACCCGCTGATCAGTGGGTAGAAGCCCTACCAATTGGGAACGGGCACGTGGGCGCGATGGTTTTCGGGGGGATCGAACAAGAGCTACTACAACTCAATGAGAGCTCGCTCTGGTCTGGCGGGCCTGTAAAAACGAATGTTAACCCTGCGTCTGCGTCCTATCTTCCGCAAGTGAGGGAGGCGCTTCTGAAAGAAAGCGACTACCAGAAGGCGAATGAATTGCTGAAAAAAATGCAGGGGTTGTACACCGAATCGTATATGCCGATGGGTGATTTAAAGATTAGCCAGGATTTTAAGGGTGAAAAGCCCACCTATTATTACCGTGACCTGGACATTGCCAACGCAAAAGCGACCACACGGTTCACCATCGGCGGCGTGACTTACACCCGGGAAATCTTTGCCTCCGCACCCGACAATATCTTGATAATCAGGATCTCTTCTTCAGCGCCTAAGCATTTGAACCTGACTATCTCGGCAAACAGCCAGCTGCGCTATCAATTGGAAACCGGCTCCTCCAGAGAACTTGTGGTTAATGGAAAGGCTCCATCACATGTAAGCCCCAATTACTATAATCCGCCGGGCAAAGAGCCTGTCATTTACGAAGATCCGACCGGCTGCAACGGGACCCGTTTCCAGTTCAGAATAAAGGCTGAAAGTAAAGACGGCGCGATCTCGACGGATACTTCGGGTATTCATGTAAAGAACGCAAGTGAAGTGTTGGTTTATGTGTCCGCGGCGACGAGCTTTAACGGTTTCGATAAATGTCCGGACAGGGACGGCAAGGACGAGAAGCAACTGGCAAAGAACTATTTGGACAGGGCGCTCGCCAAAGGCTACGGCGTTTTGATGAAGCGGCACCTGGACGATTTCCATACTTATTTCAACCGGGTGAGCTTCGAGGTTACCGATAGCACGAAGAATAATCCGAATACAAAATTGCCGGCGGATGAACGTCTGATCGCTTATTCGAAAGGCGATTATGATCCCAAACTTGAAACCCTGTACTATCAATATGGGAGGTACCTGCTGATTTCGTCGTCCCGCGGGGCCATTCCAGGAGTTCCCGGCGGTCCGCCTGCCAATCTTCAAGGTATCTGGAATAAAGAAATGAGACCGCCCTGGAGTTCGAATTATACAATCAATATCAATACGCAGATGAATTACTGGCCTGTCGAGGTCGCCAATCTGTCGGAGATGCATACTCCGCTGCTTTCATGGATCAGGGACCTTTCGCAAACAGGGAAGGTCACGGCAAAAGAATTTTACGGCGCAAAAGGCTGGGTGGCACATCACAATTCGGATATATGGGGATTGTCGGACCCTGTCGGAAACGTGGGGGACGGTGATCCGGTCTGGGCAAACTGGTATATGGGCGGAAACTGGCTATGCCAGCATCTATGGGAACATTACCGCTTCTCGGGCGACAAAACTTTTCTGAAGGAGCAAGCATATCCAATCATGAAGGAGGCGGCTTTGTTCACCCTGGATTGGCTGGTTGAAGATCAAGATGGTTATCTGGTCACCGCTCCCTCTACGTCGCCGGAAAACAAATTCAAAGATCCGAAAGGCGGTGAAGCTGCCGTTTCTGTGGCTACCACCATGGACATCTCCATTGTATACGATCTTTTTTCCAACCTGATCGAAGCAGCCGATGTGCTGGGCAATGACCTGAGCTTTAAGACATTGCTCATTGAAAAACGAGCAAAACTTTACCCGCTGAAAATAGACAGCCGGGGCAGAATCCAGGAATGGTACAAGGATTTTGACGAGACGGATACCCTGCACCGGCACGTATCCCATCTGTTCGGGCTGCACCCGGGGCACCGTATTTCACAGGATACCCCGGATTATTTTCAGGCTGCCAGAAAGACGCTGGAAGTAAGGGGCGACGGTGGAACGGGATGGAGTAAGGGCTGGAAGATTAACTTCTGGGCGAGGCTGCTGGATGGCGATCATGCCTATACACTCATTCGCCAGCTCATGAAATACACCAATGAAGGGAAAGACGAGTTCAGGGGAGGCGGTACCTATCCCAACTTTTTCGATGCGCATCCGCCGTTTCAGATCGACGGTAATTTCGCAGGAACGGCAGGAATGTCGGAGATGCTGATTCAGAGCCATTTGAAAGAAATTCATCTTTTGCCTGCCCTGCCCTCTGCCTGGAAGGATGGCAGGGTGAAAGGATTGCGGGCACGTTCGGGATTCGAGGTGGATATCGACTGGAAAAGTGGTAAACTGGTCCACTCCCAGGTCAAATCGCTGAATGGCGAATGGTGCGTGATCAAAACAAATACTCCCCTAAAAGTAACAGGCGCTGTGGCTACGACGGAAAAAACAGGAGCTGACTACATCTACAAATTCAAAACCGAGAAAGGGAAAACGTACCAGCTCCAGGCTGTTTACTGATCGATATTGAAGCGGCAACGCTTTTGCTTTTGGGAAGAAACCTGCTGGATTATTTTGCGCTTAATGATAAAATGAAATAGGGTGTCTGGCGCGCCCTGTTTCATTTTCATAAGCGGAGGGCTCGGACTTAGTGTCTTTTCGTTAAATTTTAAGGATGGGAACAGGTATTAAATTGAGAATGGGGGGTAAATGAAATGATGATTTCTTTTACCCAGTACTTTTAAGTTCTCTCTATGGTACAAGTCCGCCTTCTTCTGGCCATTCTCCTGCTTTCCACCTCCGTCTCGGTTGCCCAGAACAGTAACTCCCCCGATCCTTGCCTGGACGTTAAAGGCAATGCATACATGGACCGGCAAACGCAGGCGTTTCTCACCCAAATCAATGCAACATTAAAGAAGTATCCGCCCAAACCGCTCCCTCAACCGGAAAGGCTGAGCAGCCTGATGCTGCTCGATGCCGTGCTGCACGACACACATGCTGCTTACCGGAAGCCAGTACAGGATTTCTTTCATGAAAGAATGGCCAGGACACTCCTGGAAATGGAGCATACCCGGGTGGAACAGGGAGCCGTGATATGGAAACTGTACAACATGGGTTTTATAATCCGCACCAAAACGGTAACGCTTGCCTTCGATCTCGTTGATGGCAAAAGTGCCCGCGCCGACTCATTTGCCCTTCCCGAAAATATGATCAGCCGGCTAATCGGGCAATGCGATGTGCTGTTTGTCAGCCACTATCACAGGGACCATGCCGATGAAGCGATTGCCAAACTTTTTATCGACAGCGGAAAGCCGGTGGTTGCCCCACCCCAAATCTGGTCGGGAAAGCCGATCCATCAAACGATCACCCACCTGAAAAGGCAAGCCGACACTTTGCAGGAACTGGTTCTCAAAAACGGTCAGAAACTGAAAATTGTACTCTATCCCGGTCACCAGATGCAGCGCACGGAAAACAATGTCCCTTTGGTATATACGCCCGAAGGCTTGTCTTTCTCACATATGGGTGACCAGATCAATGAGGGACCATTTATGATCGATTATGAATGGATTGATCAGGTGGCCAAAAATCACCACGTCGATGTGCTGATGCCGCCAAGCTGGACAAATGAAATATTCCGTATCGTAAAAGGCTTCGGGCCTGAGCTTGTTATACCAGGACATGAAAATGAATTAGGGCATCCGGTAGACGACAGGGTGCCTTTTTGGGGAGATTCCGAGTTCCTTCAGCTTACTTACCCTGAACTCAAAGCCTCACACTTTAAGATACTGAATATGACCTGGGGAGAGTCCTTTCACTACATTCGCCGGTAACCCGGCCTGGAAAGTTTCTTCGCCGATGAAAATCGCAATTCCATTGCTTCTTGCAACAGCTGAAAAATCAGAGGTTGAAGAGAATGATAAGCCAATATCCTTGACAAATCCTTGCTGACCAGGCTTAACTCTATTTCATTGATATGTAAATCCAGATGGTTAGCGATCATCTTGAAAACAATCTGGGTGACAAGTCCCTGCGTCCTGTCAATAACCGATCGGAACGCGGCCTTGTCACCACCTAACACACGCTCAACCAAATGCTGGTCCGTCAACCTGTCATTGTCGTTATATTCCATTTCCAGATTAGACAGGATGGTCAGCGGAAAGTTGCAAAAAAGAGTTCAACGCAATGGTAGTTTTACAGACGAAGCCGAGCCAAAAAGCTAAGCTCTTCCGATTGCAGGAAGCCTGGACAAGTTCAGAAAAAAAGAAAATGCTCCGCTGATGAAAAGGCCGGCATTACCGCGAAAGTTCAGCCTCCGTAAAACATTCTCCGCGCGAAGACCTGCCGAATCCTGTCAATTCATGATCGGGCACCCTCCGTATCATAGTCATCTTGCCGAAAACCGAGTGAATAAATCTCAATGCAAACGCTTCTGAAAAACCATCTGGCAAAAAAACATCCCGCCCCATTAAGATAAGGCGGGATGGAATTGCTGCGCAGCTTCCTCCGAAGGGAAATACCCGGTCATTTCAGCGGTCTATACAAAAGAGCGGCTGCACGTTTTGCGTGATTGCCATATCTGGATCATTGATCCGACAGTCATAAAAAACAGGGCCGCGTAGCTTAAAGTCTCTTTCAGCAACCAGACCTTGCCGGCAAAAAGCAGCCCTACCCCTAACAACAAAAGCATAAATGCTAGGTAGCTTCCTGTTCTGCGGGCTTTCAGGTAGGCCAGGATCAGGTTGATCGCCAGCAGCGAGAGCAATACCGGCAAAACCCAGGAGGCATAAGGCCGGAAGGAAAGCCCGAATATGCTGAACAGGTTCAGATAGGCAGCCAGGCACAAGCCGCATTTAGGCAAGAGCAAAATGCCTACCGCGGCAGCCATTTTGCTGGCTTCCTGCGTCCAGCCCAAAAGTTGTTTGACGGTATCTCCATGTCTATCCATCAGGTGATTCCTTCTAAGCGTTTTCAGTGACAGCAGGAAGACCCCGAGATTGCGTTCCCAGCTTTCTGGGGGACAGACGGCGGCACATCATTGGCGGGATTTTGCGTAAAAAACCCGTTTGGCTTCAATAAAAATCCAATGTAAGCTGTTGGCATCACCGGATAATCTTCCATTCTCGGGATATGGGTATGTCCCATGGTATACCAAACTACAATGTCCTGATCGGCGACTTTCCGGTCCTGTTCCGTCCATTTGATCAGCCCGTCACCGCCCGGATGCTGATTGGGATAATCGCCGGCAGCGAACATTTCAGACTCGGCAAATGGGGTGACCCACAAATGGTTTTGCACAAACCCTGCCCTTCTGTACCAGCTGGTTCGCTCAGTGGCAAAAGGGAAACAGTTATCCCCGGGCATCAGCTTGTAGCCAACCGGCTCACCCAGCGCATTTTTGGAATGCGGGTTCACAATTTTCCAGGTACGGGCAGTGGGAAGGTTTATTTTTCTTCTTGCGTTTTTCTCGGTATCCAGCAGAGTTGCTTTTGCATAAAATGCATTATCAAAAGGATTATCCGGTCCTTCCTCCTCCGGGACGACATCCAGCTCATATACCGAGTTGGCTTCTCCATCCAGATCAAAATCAAGTCGCATATTGAAAAAATGCTGATGATTGGGCGCGTATACCTGTGGGGCGACCAGCGTACCATATTTGGATTTCACACCCTCAGGCAAGGTACCCAGGGACAAAATACCCGTCAGCTTAATCTCAAACTGGATATTTCCATCCTGATAGAAATACCAGAAAAACCCGTATTCATAATTTTCAACGGTAGAGATCGATGATATAACCAACCTGCGCGAACGCCTTACCTCGGCTTTTCCATCACGGCGGTCGGTGTGCTTCCAGAGGATCCCATAGTCTTCTTCATGCATACATATCGCATTCCCGATCGTCACGATCTCGCCCCGGCTGTTGTTCATCACGGCGTCCAGGTAATGGATATATCCCAGGCAATCGCAGCCCAGCGTAAGGCTATTGGCACATTGTCCCATGCCATATTCACCGGTATCAAATGCATTTTTCCTCTTTTGCGTCGCCGTCGGGTCTCCGTAAGGGACCACCATTTCCGAAAGGGACGCACGGTAAAGAATTGGTCTTACTTTACCCTCATCCTGATAGGTAATGTTGTGCAAAACCAGGCCTTCCCTCGAATTGAAACCTATTACAAAATTCCATTTCTGCCACGCCACTTCGTATCCTTTCACCGTAAAGCTTGGCCCTTCAGGTTGTGAGATTTCCAGCGGTTTGATGTCTGTCCGGAACGTTTGCACACGGTCGGCGCGATAGTTCGCCGATTGCTGCGGAAGGGGCGTGTAGCCATAATCTTCGATGCGGATCAGTTTCATCAGCCGTAAGTCCACTACCGGACGCAAGCCTTCAATAGGCCGCGCATAACCATTATCGGTTTCGTCGCTTCTCACAAAACAAAGCGGACGTGCCAGCCGCAGGTTGCTTTCCTCTTCCGCACCGTAGTTACCCGCTGTCCAGATATCGATCATCACCAGGTCCGGATTAGCCACTCCGTGTTTTTTCAGAGCCTCCGCAAAAGCAGGATCATTTTTGATCACTTCTTCACATTCAATTTGCTCGTCCGCAGTCATCGTCGGCTGCACGCCGTGGATGGAGTCCCATTTGATGATCTGTTCTTCGTTGATCAGTGCAGTTACTTCGTGGGTGATGCCGGTGAGGCTGTCGTAAATGACAGCAAAAGCGGCCCGTGCAGGCGCTTCTCCACCATTGGTAAATCGGGCAAACTCTGCCTTAGAAGGTTCTTTGAGTACAATAGAAACAAACCGGGTGGTCTCGTAAGGGAAACCCTTTTCACGACGGACAAATGCAACGAACCGGCTGATTTCCTCAGCGGTGAGCGATTGCAGGGGATGCAGTACAGGAGTGATGGTTTTCATAAACTGAATAGATTTTACTTAAAGTTCAACAGGCTTCATCCTGGGAGTGATGAAATGGATCGTCAGCCAGGCGATCAGAAAGGATACACCGCATACGATGAATATGATATTGTAGCCGGCGATCAGGTTACCGGCTTCTTTGTAAAAATCAAGGGTATAGCCAATGAACAAGGGAAACAAAACCCCTCCGATGGCACCCGCCATCCCGCCAATGCCGATGACCGAACTAACCGCACTTTTGGGAAGCATATCTGAAACAATGGTGTAGATATTGGAACTCCAGCCCGCGTTGCCTGCAACCGCGAGGCCAATAAGCCCCACCGCAACCCACATGTCCGACACAAAGCGGGCCCCGATGATGGGCACTACGCAAAGGGCAGCAATCAGCAATGCGGCTTTTCTCGATTTGGAAACCGACCAGCCTTTTTTGATAAACCAGGATGATAACAAACCGCCGCCAATCGCGCCCACGGTAGCGGCCGAATACACAATAACCAGCGGTAGCCCTGGCTTTTTGAGGTCCAGACTAAAGGTAGTACTGAAATAAGAAGGCAGCCAGAACAGGAAAAAATACCAGATCGGGTCGGTAAGGAATTTCCCCATGATGAAAGACCATGTGGGTCTTAAGGTGAATAGCTTCGTCCACGGAATCTTTTCTGCCGCGGCGAGGTCCTCCTCAGGTTCATCGTCAATGCGGATGTAAGCAAGCTCTTCGGCAGAGAGTTTTACATTCCGATCGGGATGCTGGTAGATCAGCCGCCAGGCAGCCAGCCAGATAAAGCCGATTGCGCCGGTGATGATAAATGCGGCCTGCCAGCCGTAAACACCCAAAAGCCAGGGAACAAGTATGGGCGCAACGCAGGCGCCGATATTGGACCCTGAGTCGAAAATACCGGTAGCCAGCGCACGCTCCCGTTTTGGGAACCACTCGGTCACCGTTTTCACAGCCGCCGGAAAATTACCTGATTCACCTATCCCCAATGCTGCCCTGGCCATCCCAAAACCCAGTGAGCTGGTCACAAAAGCATGGCATACCGCCGCAATGCTCCATATCGTTACGGAAATCGTGTACCCTGTTTTTGCGCCTATCCGGTCAACCACCCGGCCGAAAACCACGAGACCTATGGCATAGGTTGCCGAAAAGGCCATCACGATGTAACCGTAGTCCTGTTCTGTCCAGCCATACTGCATTTCGAGTACCGGTTTTAGCAAACCCAATACCTGCCGGTCGAGATAATTGATTGTCGTGGCAAAGAACAACAGGGTACAGATCGCCCACCTGTAATTTCCGGTCGTGTTATTGATCATTTTTTGGGCTAAGGGTTATTGTGGATGCAAAAAACAAAATTCAATTAGGTATGCATATTGTCGCGGTGCGCTGCACCTTGAATGGTAAGGCTCTTTGAATGCTCGCTACAAATCTTCCGGCGCTTTGCGCCCTGTTGGTGAAGGCGCAGAGCGCCGAAAGATTTGTAGCATAACAATGTTTAAAATGACCACCAGGTGCAGCGGACCGGAACAATAACTAACCCTTACGGAATGACACTTCATGTTGGTGTTGTCACCAACATCGGCTGGCAATCATCACTCAAAAACAACATTCTGCTCCTGAAAAACCATTTCCGTGCTCGCTTCATCCAGGAACAAAACCGCGTTGGACAAAGTACGTAAAATCGTGGAAGGATATTTTACCGAAATTTCGTCCACCAAAGTGTGGTAGACCGCCTGGGACTTGGAGGGACCAGGCACCATGCTGTAAATCGCCTTTGCCTTGAGCAGAGCCGGCACCGTGAGCGTGAAAGCGATTTTTGGCACTTCTTCCAAGGCAGCAAAACAACCTTCGTTGACCTGCTGTTGCCTGCTGGCATCGTGCAGTTCCACTACTTTGACCAACTTACTGTCATCAAAATCAGCGATAAAAGGGTCATTAAAGGCCAGATGCGTGTTTTCTCCAATTCCCATACAAGTAATGTCGGTCGGATATTCCAATAATAAAGCCGCGTACCGTTCGCACTCTGCCTCCGTATCTTCGGCACCACCGTCCAGACAGAATACATTTGCAAAAGGCACCTTGTTGAAAATTTGCTCCCCTAAAAAATAGCTGAAATGCTGTGGGGCGCCGACAGGAAGGCCGATGTACTCGTCCATGTGAAAAGCATTGACCCGTGTCCAGTCGATATCCAGCGTGATCAGTTTGGCAAGAAATTCGTTTTGGGAAGCGGCAGCGGCAAAAATGATGTTGACGGTTTCCTGCGTCTGATGCAGCTCGTTGATTTTTTCAGCCACCGTATTCGCAGCGTTCCTACCCAACTGTTCCCTGTTTTCAAAAACCCTGATTTCCAACTGGTCAGCCGTTCCTTTTCTGATAATAGACATTAAGAAGGTAATTTTAAATGAATTGATATTGATATGGTCCTTGTTCACATGCTCAGAACCTGAACTTCACCCCGGCGCGGCCCCAGAACGAATAGAATTGTTTCTGGTAGATCCTGTCACGCTCCCCGAAATAATCCGTTTGTGGCGCTTTGGTCAGGTTTTGTGCTTCCACGTAACATGAAATCTTATCGGTGATCCGGTAAGTCGCATTGGCGTCGATCTGGATCCTCTTGTTGCGGATCACGTCGGTTGCATCCTGGTCGCCGAGCAACACCGTGTAAGCGCCGTTGTAGTTGAGGTTACCCTGTATCGTGAATTTCTTGTGCGTGAAAGCCAGCGACCCATTGGCAGCATGATCGGCCTGGCCAGGCAGCCGGAGGTCCTTACGGAACTGCGCATCTGCATTGGAATGGGTGTAGGTGTAATTGGCCATCACCGAAATCCCCTTCAATATACCAGGCAGGAAAGTCAGGTTAGCCTGTACATTCAGCTCCATTCCGAGCACATTGGCACTTTCGCCGTTTAACGTTCTGAACCATCTCCATCCTGTGTAGCGCTCAGCTCCTTCAAATTCATTCCCGGCCAGCGCAAACACGCTGTTATACTGAAACTTATTGATCTTTTTATAGAAAAATCCTCCTGAAATGATCCCCAGGTTATCCAGATATTTCTCATACATCAGGTCCACGTTGGTCGAAAACGCCGGTTTGAGCTGGGGGTTTCCGTCTGTTATGGTTTCACTCAGGATGCTGATCAGTCGGCCCGGGACCAAGTCCACAAAGTTGGGACGCGAGTAGCCATAGGTCAATGCGGCGCGCACCAGCGAGGATTTGTCAATATCGTATTTGAACTGAACGTTCGGAAGGACCTTCAGGTAATCGTTGCTTTGCTCGTTGGGCGTAGTCGACACCCAGTTTCCATCCGCGTCCGTCTGGATGATATTGCCTTTGTAGTCCACGTTGGTTTTTTCCAGCCTAACCCCGATCAGGAACATCAGTTTGTTGAACTGGATCCGGTTCATCAGGTAGGCCGAAGAAACGGTTTCCAGCGCGTCGTAATAATAGGAGTCGATGCTGTTCCTGGTTGCGGCGACATTAATCGGAAAGAGATCGGTGCCAAGGTTATCGTTGAGGAAGTTGATTGTTTTGTCCTTGTCCACCCCCAGCCCGAAATTGGTGTGCCCATCCAGCAAATCGTCGGATACTTCCGGCGTTCCGGAAAAGTTGGTCAACCGTCCCGCGTCGGCTGCGCCCGCATAGGTGGTTACGATGGTTTCGTCCGGGCGCGAGCGTGCATTATGCATGCGTTTGACCTTCACCCCGGCTTTAAAGAAAGCCGAGTTGTCGCCAATCTGGTAAGGGACGCTGGCATTTAAACGGGCAGTGAAGTTGGTGCCCTTGGTATTCCACCAGTCCCGTTCCACCGTGTTGTAAGTGTAGAGCGAAGCGTCGTTTTTCCAGTCTGTCTTGTAAGCAGACAGATAATCCGTACTGATGTCGGAGATCGCCAGCGGAATATTTCCGGTGATAAAGTTGTACGTCCCCGACCGGTTCACAAACTCGGATTTGTTCATAAAAACCCCCGCATCCAGTTTTAGCTTGCCCAATAACGTTTCTCCCTGGATATTGAAATTCAGATTACTGTTGTCCTCGGTAGCGGCTTTGATCTCATTGTAACCCCTTCCCCTCGAATTGGTATATTCCCCGTCCTCATTCAGCACATTCCGGGCAGTTTGCATCCGGGTGCGCTTGCGGTAGCGGGTCAGGTCGTTGTTGTGGGTACTGTACATGAAGTTGGCGACGATATTGGTCGTCGGGCTGAAATTGTAATCGACCGTAGCCGACGTGCCAATCCGGGTTCTCTCGTTTTCGACATACAACAGCCGGATGTCTGTAGGGAAATAAATTTCACCTTTGCCATAATCGTTTTTCTCCCAAACCTGCGCCCTGATCTCGTCATAACCGTTTTTAGTACGGAAATAGCTTCCCGTGGCGATCACGCCGAGCTTACCATTCGGGCTTTTCTCGCTAGCGAAAAACCGTTTGCCCCACGAGGCATTCCCGATGCCGTTCAGGTTGCTGCGCAGGTTGTTATAACCGGCTCCCAGGTCAACCGCAAATCTCGATTTCAACGTGGCAGCAGTCGGTGTCTTCATATTCACCACACCAGCAATCGCGTCCCCATCCAGGTCAGGCGTAAGCGTTTTGACTACCTCCATAGACGAAAGCACATTAATTGGGATCACGTCCAGTTGCGCATTCCGGGAGCCGTCTTCCTGGGTTCCCATGATCTGTTCGCCGTTCACATTGATGTTGGTAAAGTTACCAGGCGTACCGCGCATCTGCACGGTTGCACCTTCCCCGCTGCTGTTTCTGCCAATAGTAACCCCCGGCAACCGCTGCAATGACTCGGCCACATTCAAGTCGGGATAACGTCCCATCACGTCGGCAGAGATCACCTGCTTGATATTATCAGAGTTCCGTTGCTGGTTCAACGCCTTGCGTTGCCCTTCGAGCAAAGCCGTGACAGTTACCTCGCCCAGGTACAGACCAGCCGATTTGAGCTTTGCGTTTGCAAAAACAGTCTTACCTGCCACGACCCCCACTGCTTGTTCATCAGGCTGAAATCCCATGTAATTGACCGTGATGGTCTGCCCGCCGGCCGGAACATTCAGCAATGTGTAGTTGCCCGCAATGTCGGTAACGCTACCGATATTGGTCCCTTTGATAAAAACCGATGCTCCCGGAAGGATTTCTCCGTTGGCACCCGTAACCTGCCCCTTTACACTGCCGTGGCTTTGCTGTGCAAAAACGGGCGAAACGAAAAACATGAGCAAAAAAGCGCCCAGCATGCCCGCGCGGGCTCCATAGTTAGTGAGTAGTTTTTTCATAAAGAATCGAGAGCGGTTATATGTAGGATTTATTTGAATTTGTAGCCGATGTAATCTACTAGAAAGCGAAGGGCAAACGTGCTTCCGGTGTCGCGGTTGGTAAGCCACGCTTTGCCTTTTTTGAACCGGATGCGGGTTTCGAGCACCGCGCCGCGCAGGTTCGGATCGCGGTGATCCTGTGCGTACCGGTTTTTCAGGATCCAGCTGGCCGATTTTTCAATGTTTTGGTCAAATTGCTTGTAGCCATTTTGGGAAAGCTGCATCCAGACAATCCCGGCCAATGCCGTGGCTGAACCGGTGATGGATCCTTTATCCGGCTGCCTGCCGTTGAGGTAGTTATCGTAATAAATCGTCCCGTCGTTTTGCTGCGCTTTGGCAAAAACCTCGGCCGTGCGGGAAGCTGCGTCCAGGTATTTTTTCTCGCCGGTCAGTTTAAATGCCTGGATCAGCGATTCGGCATACCACAATGAAAAGCGGGGGTGAAAGGAGCTGGCTTCCACAGAATTGGGCATAAAACGCATCCAGACACCTTCCGGTCCCTGTTTTTCGATCAGGCTGTTACACAAATTGATGAAAGCGTCCTTGAACTTAGCATCCCCGGAAAACTCGAATGCATCTTTGAACAGCCAGCCTTCTGTATTGGGCCTTGAAACATCGAACAACGTTTGCTCTGCCTTATTTTTCCAGAAAGGGCTGTTTTCTTTGAGCACTTCGCCGGTTTTTGCATCAATATTATCGTAGCATATGCCTTTTTCGGCATCGTACATATTTCTCATCATCCAGTAGGCAGCCGACGTGGCGACCTTGGCATATTTGTCATTTTTGGTTACCCGCGAGAGTTCGTAAATACCCGGGGTACCATCGGAAACGGTCGCGAAAACAATAAAATCCTCGCCTATCGTATCGCCATGGTGCGCGTTCACCATCCCTTTGAGGACCGGATGGTTTTTGATTTCCAGTCCTGCCCAATAGTCGCCTCCCTTGATGGCCGCAGCCAGGTATTTTTTGTTGCCGGTTTGCTTGTAGGCGGCCAGCAGCGCGTTGACGGCCTGCCCGGTATGCCAGGGAACTTCGTACTCGTACCATTTCCCCTCGGTCATGTTATAATCACATCTCGACCTCCCCTGCTCATCCATCATCGGGCCGGAGATATACTGCGCGATCTGGTTAACAGCCAATAGGTAATCTTCCTTTTTTGCCTGTCCGTTGGCCGCTGTCGCCCAAAACAAGGCCAGGATGAACACGTACAAACGACGGCCGGGGTTATTCCACTTCATAGGTTTTATTTTTAGAATTCGTCTGATATTTATGCTTGGTGTTGACAACCTGTAGTTCGTCATTGAGCCGCATGTTGAATGTCCAGGGCACACCAGTTTTTTGGGGTATTTTTAAAAGAAATAGATGGGTGCCTTTGCTGAGGGAGACTGGTATCTTCTGCTCGGTGGCAATCTTCCCGCTTGCTGCAATCGTGGCTATTTGCTTTCCATCGCAAAAAACCTCCGTCCCAGCAGTAGATGTAACAAATACCTCGTTGACATTTTTACCGGTCACGTTCAAAGTGCAGTACGCGTAACCGGTCGCGGATTCCGTTTTTCCGAAATAGTTGCCCAGATCGATCATTCCGCCGTTTTTGGTGGCGAATTTGTGCCAGCGGTAATTTTTCCCTTTATAAGTCGCAATGCCTCCCGGGATGGGCGGTTTGTTATATTCTTCATTTTCCGAATAAAGAAATCCAGGTGCGGTACCTTCTTTCTCTGCCGGAAAAGGACCACTCAGCAGCCAGTAGGTGAAGTAGGTATGCGGTGTTTCGGAAATATCGAAACCTATTGCGTCGGGAGCCGGCAAAGTAAGCTTTCCCGGAATTGGCTTCATTACTTTCCTAAGCGCACTTTCCAGGCGAGCCAGAGCATGGATCTTGACATCATAAGTAGCCATCACCACGTCGAGCCAATAGGGTTGATTTTCTTTCAGCCAGCTTTTCCTGTAATTATTTTTTAAAACAACATACCTTTCTTTGAGACCTGTCACAGCATCGGCCGACTGGTTAACCAGCTTCTTCGCGTCCTCAGGTTTTTCGGTTTTCCAAGCAAAAGCCTGACGGTAACTTGCAGCTGCCGAGGCAAGTATCTGCCGGGAATCCATCATCAATGTGTACTGGGCAATCGAATGCGCGAGGGTCTTGCTATCGTCCGCATTGAATTCCGGTCTCGCATTCGCCAGCAGATTTGACGCTTCTTCAAGGATTTTTTTCGCTTCTGGTACCGAAGTGTTGTTCAGCCACAAAGGCTGGCCTGTTTCCGGCAGTAATTCCTGCTGCCACAGGACGTCGTTCATATTGTAGGTAAGCGGCAAGCTTCTCAATTCCAATAATTTAAAAGCGGCTTTCACATAATTGTTATCCTTAGACCCGTACGCGGCTAAACTGTACCGGCTATCAAATCCCGCCTCATTTTGGGTCGCCAGATTCCAGCTTTTTTCGGCTGCCGCATACACGCCGTACCAGTCGGCCGAGAATAGATAGGTACCTCCGTCGTCCCACAACGTCGTGAACGCGCCCGTGGCGCCCTGCGACTTTCCGGCTTCCAGGAAACCTTTGATATTGGCCTTCGCCATCACCATATCCGGGAACATCCGGTACGAATTCAGTACGCCTGGGCACACCATGAATTCCAGTCTGCGGCTGGCAAATGGCCTGATCCAATGGTCGTAGCTTTTGGCATCGCCATATTCCCAGGTCAGGTACACTACATCCCTCGGCAGCATTTCGGGGATCTTTTCGTATTGTATCGCAACATCACCCCATAGCATCATTTTCTTGTTGTGTTTTTTCAAAACCCCATACAGGAAATTAAGATGGTCGGCATAAAAGCGGTCCGCACCAATGCTGTCGATGTACGCTTTGGATTTCCCTTTGTTGAGGTCGAATGTTTCGTCACAATTGACGTTAAACCAGGGCGCATTAAACGCATCTGCCAGCTCCCCGATCACATCTTCCAGGAATTGTCTGGCTTTGGGATCGAGCGGGGAGATCAGCGAGCCGGTTTCGCCCATGGATTTGTACTGAGGCAAAGCCAGGATTTTCTCAAAATGCCCGAATGACTGAAAGCCGCCAATCAGTTTCATATGGAATCGCTCCGCATAAGCCGATAACTCCTTTATCTGGGCAATCGTCAATTTTCCATCTTTGGGTGCAAAATCCGGGTGGGAAAGCGGTTGCACGATGTGTTCGATGTAGAAGGACAGATAGTTGATCTTCAGTTCGGCCATTCTTTCGATCTGCTTTTTGATATAACCAATGGTCGAAATAGGTCCGCGGCTGATATCGTCGAAAATAACCCTGGTCGCAAAAGCAGGCCAGTCTGCAATGAAAAGCTCTTGTTTCCAGCCTGCTCGCGTGAGCTGGCGCAAGGTCTGCAATCCGTAGAAAAGTCCGGTTTCGGTATGGGCGGCGATCGTTATTTTTCCGGAACGGGCTTGTAAAAGGTAACCTTCTGCTCCAATGCTATCGCGGTAAAGTTTTGATTTGGCTAAAAATGCCGTGTCGGCGGAAAGGATATCTTTGAGAAAAACGAGCTCAATAACCTGTTTTTGATTTGCAGAAACTCCTTTCAATTCAGGCAAAAATGTCTCCCAATGCGCTCTCAGTCGCTGTATTTGCCCCGCGTCCAAACCTGTTACCTTAAAATCCGCCGAAGCTGAGAAAGCCATTGGATTTCCTCCCTGCGTTACCACCTGGGGAAAAGGTAGTACCGGCAGCACTTTGGCGACTGTATCGGCATATTGGATCGTCGCAACATTGTTATAAGAATTCAATTCCTGACCTTCACTTGTCACCTTCACTGTAATCTGATTCCGGCCGGCTTTTGGATTGAAATCGAAACGGACTTTCTGCACACGTGGTACCAGATCATTTGGAGCTTCAATAGGCGCCAGTGCGACACTATCAGCATTCAATTCATTTACAATCAGATATACCATCGACTTACCCGATTGGGCATTCCCAATGTTATGCACATCAGCTTCAATACCCGGCTTACCCGCATTGATCAAAACCCTTATATCCCTGGCCGCAATTGCAATATCTGGTAACGACGTTTCAGTGGGTTCAAGTAGCTTTTCCCTATCTATCGTGACCACCACCTCACTTCTGGCCGGAAGGTCAATCCGGATCACCCCAACCCGCTCCCGGATCGTAACCAATTCCTCGTGAATCAGCTTCTCGGCAACCGTATCATCGTTTTCGTCCATTCCAACACTTAGCTTGTACACACCGGGTGCCAGCATCCAGGTATTCATCTCCACCTGCCTGGCGCCCCCCGCGTTGTAAAGCGAAACAAGCGCAGCAGATCGATCACCTTTCCTGACGAATACCGACACATTTCTGCCTGTATTTTTCCAGGTCGCTACCAATGCCGGATATTCAAATCCCCTCCCGAAATGTCCTGTGTACATGCCCGTCAGCAGGTCGCTTCCCCGCACATATACGCGGTCAGTGAATTTTACTTCGCTGGTCAGCAGCGGGAAATTGTAGCGCAGGGAATGCAGGATCTGGTCAAAACCGCCGAGCAGTTCCTGCATGTCGCCGGTCAGCTGGTACTTGTTATAAGGCGAAGCATATTGGCTGATCAGCTGGTTATATTGCTGATCTCCGCTCAGTTTGGCGGTCATGGCAAATAAGTTGCCAAACGGATTTGCAGCCGCTATTTTGTCGTCTCCTCCTGTCGTCAATGTTTGTTCTACCCATTTCAGCGAGCCGGCCTGGGCTGTTTCCGTCTCTTCATCCTGGCGTGTCATCAACTCTGCCACCTTATTGATCGGGTTAAGAAAAGATTTGTCTCCGGTCAGATCGTGCATGCCGTTCAGGAAACTGTAAAGCTCTGCGATGTGCCCCAGATGGTCCCATTGATAGTAATTGTACCGCAATCCGGGATCGTACCATTTCTTGGAATTCCCTCCGATCGACTCATTTTTAAAAGATATAGCGGACGGAATGATGCCCGCAGGTTTGCCGTTTTCTGTTTTTTCTGCATCGGCTACCCATGCATTTGCCCATTCGGAAAACTGGCGGATCAACACCGGGTTGCGGTTGTACCAGGCAGCCCATAATCCGGTGAGCAATGCCCTGGCGTTCAGCGGGACGTCCACGCCGTAAGGCGATTTTTCCAAAGCTTCTGTCGCAGAGAAATAGTACGATTTGAAATGCCTGTGCCCTAAATGGGTAATTCCCGACCAGACTTTGTCAAAATTTTGCATGCTGATCATCGCGCGCTCCACATAGGAAGGGTCACCGTATCGGACCAGGAACATTCCTGCGTGCGAATCCCTAAAAAGCTCTGCTGCGTGTTCGACATCGTCTATCTTTTTATCGTAACCCCTTACAAGTTCCCCGCTGTTCCAGATCCCGTCGGCGAGGCGGGTATAGCCTTTACGGGCGGTTTCGTCATCTGCACCCACGATAGCGGGCAGCCACCAGCGGAGCATTTCCACGTCATCGGCGTACTTGCCGCCCAATTCCCCGTTTGCAGCCTGGCGCTCGTTCACCCACCAGTGAATTACTTTGAGCATACGCCCCATCGCCTCCTGCTGGAGTCTGGCCCATTCCGGCGCACCCTGCATATCCGCATCCGAAATATATGGATCCTCAATCAGGTCGCCTTTGTACATCTTAATCAGCCTGTGATCAGGAAAAATCTTCGATAACTCACTGAAAAACGTGGGCGCCTTGCTTTCTGTAAGCAACTCATTGTCTTCTTTATAAAGCCAATAATGTATTTTGGCCAAAAGGTAGAGAGACTTAACAAATATTGGAGATGCCTGATCAACTACGACCTGATCCAGCAGATCGACCGCCGCATACATGCGCTGTATCTGGTTCATCCTGGTTTTCCGTACCTCAGCCGACCAACCTGCCTGCTCGTAAAATGTGGTGGCAATGATGTGTTTTTGTAAGATATCCAACCGGCTTTCCAGCGTTACATTTCCCGGATCATTTCTGAGTTGTTTCTCCAATGACAATGCCGCCGAAGTCATTTCGGATAAGTCTGTCTCGGGTCCTTCGGTAAAAGCATTTGCAGGCCAAGCCGCTACCGGCCTGCATTCCAGGCTATAAATACCCGCTAATTGGGTCAGTCCGGTGCCTTTTACTTTTACAATTGCCCCGCTCTTTCCAATCGCCACTTTCCTGCGGACAGAGCGATATGGAAGCCGGTACCATGGAACTGTGATCGTTGCCAAAGGGCTGTCGTTCACCGTAATTTCCATAGGCATTGCCTGCTGTCCGGGATAGCCCACTGTTAGCGATACAAAATACTCGCCCGGCGGAACATCAGCCTTAAACACCAAGCTACCCGTACCTATAATCCCATCGCGGAAAAGCGAATCAGGAATTCGGTTATACAGGGTATCGAATGCGTGCAGGGAGGCCGAGAGCCACCCGTAGCCGCGCTGTTTGGAATAATTGGTGGCCGGTGTTACGCGAACAAAACCCTTTTCGACCTGGGAAACTGTAGAGCCCATATCGAACAAAAAATGGTCAGCCTGTCTTCCGTTCGCATGACAGAAGGTCAAAAGTGCTCCCACGAGCAGACCGATGGTTTTGACTAACGACAATAGATATACGTTAACTGAGTTGTTACTTTGATTTTAAAATTTAGTCCAGTCTGGCCCTGATGCTTTTCGAAGATCCATCCTTTTGGAGAAAATCCTCCGAAGCTTTGCCTTTGTTTTTTGCCGACACCAGTCCGTCCACACTATTGCGTACGAGCACCGACTTACCTGCCTGTTTTGTATCTATGTCGAGAATGGTGAAATCTTTGGCATCGTCCACAAAAAACGCGGGACGCTGCTCCGGTTTTACCACAGACATACTGATACCCGACATCCTGAGCCCTTTCACATGCCGGATAAAAAATCCAAATGCCGGAAGTGTGCCAAACATTGTTCCTTCCGGGTACAGCTCTTCCAGTTCCTCGATTTTTCGTGTTACGTCAGCGGTTACCCCTCCTCCGGCAAACTCGATGCGAATATTATTGAATGAGACGTTCTCAACGTTTGCTTTGGCGATACCTGAAATTGAGCAGCCCGTCGTCCCTGCGCCGGTAGCGACCACATCGGAAATGCTGATGTTGCGCATGGTCCCGGGCCTGGGCGCCTCTGCTGCTGCGATGTACTTCCGGGCGCGGTTGCCGAGCCTCAGGAAAAGCGGCACTTCCGGGCCGTCGATCATCAGGTTATTGACTGTAATATGCTCCATCACCCCGCCATCTACGATCTCCATCGCCAGGCCGCCGATCCCGGCGGGTTTGCCGTAAATGGTCGTTGTTTTGGCCGATGGCCTGATCACACAATTTGAAATCGCAATATTGCGAAAGCCCCCGACAGATTCCGTACCGAATTTAATGGCGCTGCAATGGCTACTCAGGACGCAATTGGAGATCACAATATGCTCGGATATGAGCGGTGAAGTACTTTTGATGGTAATCCCGTCGTCATCCGAATCGCCTATAATGTTGGAGATCGTCACATCGCTGCAGCCGTCGATATCCATCATATCGTTGTTCTTATTGGAATGGTTCCAGATGCTGATGCCGTCGATGCGCACTTTCCGGCAGCCTAAATAATGCTGCATCCAGAATGCTGAATTTCGCAGTTGTACGCCAGTCACCGAAACGTTTTCACATCCTGCGAACCAGAGGAGATAAGGCCTGTTTTTATACCGGTCGGGTTTTTTCAAAGTAGCGGTCACAAATGCGGCACCCTGTCCGTCAATCGTCCCTTTCCCTTCAATAGCCACGTTCTTTTGGTTTTTACAAAAAATCATCGCCTGCCTTGCCCAGTCCTCACCGTAAAAGTGAATCCCGGAGTCCTGATAAGGGTAAAAATTTGCGGAGGGTTGCCCGAGCAAAACTGCATTTGCCGACAGGTGGAGGGTTACGTCACTTTTTAAGTGAAGTGTACCCGTCAGGTAAGTGCCTTTGGGAATATATACAGTGCCCCCTGTGATGGTACAGGAGTCTATGGCCTTTTGGATGGACACCGCATTGTCGGTAACGCCATCCCCCACTGCACCGAAATCGCGGATATCGTACTGTTGCGCCGTCAGGTTTCCGGCAGAAAGAAAATAAAATGCCAGAAGCATTATCCAACCCCACACAGCAAATGGTTTACCAGGCGCATTCATTCATTTTTAATTTAATTCATTCGTAAAATAAACTCCCTTTGCCCATCAGGCAAGTCGTTGCTTGAGCCACCGTACCGTTCCGAGATACGCCTCATCCAAGTCACGGATCTCAGTCTCTGCCCCACCTACGTCAATCGCAAGCCTTCCTGTGAAACCCACCTCCCGCAACACGGAAAAGAAGATGTCCCAATTGATATTTCCGCTGCCGGGTGGAAGATGGCCAGCCTTTTGGCCTGTATTATCCGAAATATGGATGTATTTAACCTTATTCCCCAACCGGATCAAACTGAGCGGCAGATTTTCCCGTATCAGAAACTGGTTTGACGTATCCAGGTTAAACATCAGGTTAGGCGCACCGACTGCTTCGGCAAAAAGCAAAAAAGAGTCGACGGACGGTGTCAGACAACCTTCACAAGGGTGGAGGTGATAATCGAGCCCGTAACGGGCGGCCACTGCGCATAGCGAACGGTACCTGCCTGCCAGATCTCCCCAATAATGCTCCCAGCGAGAAGCGGGTAACGGTGGCAGATTATAGACTTCGCTGCCGCTGTAATGGCGCATGACGGGCATATTGGCAGGATATTGGAGCGGTAAAAGCGGCCCATTGTCCAATACGCCCTCTGACCCGAAGAACCGGGCTGTTTCACAGCCCATTTCGAATAGTTCCAGACACGCTGCCTGTCCGGCCGCATCCAAGTCGGAGCCTAATTGCGGCAGTACGATGCATAAAACGGGCACGACACAACCCTGCTCTTCGAGCGATTCTTTGATGTTATCTTTATGCCTGAAAAGATATTCGATGTTGTTTTTACCAATTCCTTCGAGTTCAATGGACGAAAAACCCAGTCCGGACATTTCCCGTATATGGCTTACCGTATCCTCAATAGGCGGCGGGTACCCATATCGTGAGATGATATAGAGGTATGCACAACATATGTCAACAGGGTTATTCATATTTTTTCTTCTCCAAAGATTTCGTGCACGTGCACGAAAAATGTCTAAAATAAAATGTGCATGAATTTCTCACTGGCTTACCGGGCTTTTCGCCGGGGTGATCGACAATCGTGCACGTGCACAAAATTAAAATAAAAAAAATAGCGACCAAATTATTTATCGTCTTTTTGAAGATGATTTGTATAAAAGTGTACAGGAAGGCCTTTTTGACAATTAATCATTTATGGTTTTGGGAAATCAGGGTTTGCCATGAAGCCACTACTTCTCTAAGGCAATCCGGTAAGTCACCGTTTGTGTGAATCCTTCCTTCGGCGGGGCGATCGCAATTTCTATCGGGAAAGCTTTAATTGCCGGGTAGGGCGTCCAATAATGTTCAGCATCCCTGCCCAAGATCAGCTTGCCACCTCCACCGATCGTGAAAACAAAATTTCTCTTCCCTCCTTTTATAGTAACTGTCTTGTCATTGACCTGGTTGATCTCCATTCCTGGCTGCATCACGAAAGGCTCGGTAATGGTCACCGTCGGAAAGGCGTCATGGTATGTCAGCACCACCTTTTTTTCTATCAATTCGTCAGTGAAAGTATAGGTGATCGTATAAGCGACACCGCCATTGATCCAATCCCTGTTTTTTAATTCACCATTAGCCCGCACACGAAAACGGCCATTACCCAGCGCGGTGGCACCCATATGCGCGTCGAACTCAAACAAATTGCTAAAATATCCGATGGAATCCTGGTAGGCAATCCGTGGCGTGAGGCATTTGACGCCGGGCGCTTCGGGAAAGCTCATGGGCTCTGGCCGGGAATATTCGGTTACGCTCGATACCTGCAATGCGCCGTGTCCTTCCACCCACAAGTACGATAGTGTGCCTCCGTCGGGCCGGAACATGTATTTGCTTTTAGAGCCCGCCTTCTGGTCTTTATAGCGATAGCCTGTCATTGTGGCCATGAAATTCTTTGTCCGTACCTGTGCTACATCCACGTTGTCAAAATATCTGACCCACCCAGTCTTTTCCGTCGGCAATGCCTTGTACTGCCTGTTTTCTTTTTTCTCGAACTGATAAGCCAGCGCGAGGTTTTTCGCCTTGGTGAAAGTGGGGTAAATGCAGGGCTGCTCCTTGAAAACACGGTCATGGTGGGGGCCGTAGCCAATCAGACCGCCCGGAAGGATATTCTCACGCAAAAAAAGAAGGTTTTTATACGATGCGCTCGCGTAGCGCTGGTCTTCATCCGAGAAGAGCGCAAACAGCGCCTGACATCCATCCGAAGTAGCCCCGCCATACATGGTCCATTTATTGGACCTGATGCCCCAGGAGTTATCGACCGAACCATCCGGGTAGATAAAATATAAATGCGTTTTCAAAGCATTCCGTACCCGGTTGCCCACCAGTGTATCGCCCATGATGCTGGCATAAAGTCCCAGCCCCCAAAGCGACATTTCCATTTCATAACCAAGGTCAATGCCTAGTTTGGCACCAATCCCCCTGCCCCCTTCGCCATTGATAAATCCTTTTTCATCCATTTTGGAAACCGTCCTGTGCGCAAGCTCGCGCGCACGGGTGCGGTAGCGTTCTGTCCCAGTCAGCTGATGTGCTTTGGCCAGTGTAGCGGTGGTGGTGGCCACATAGTTGATACTTGCAAATTCTGGTTTCATTACCTGGTAAAGATAGTCGGCGGCCTTGGAGATCGCAGTGAGCCATGAGGCTTTCTCGTGGCTGTCCAGCTCACCGGAAATGACGTCATAGGCCATCAGCAGCATCAGTAACTGGTCCGTGGTGGTACCGGTCCATGCTTCGGGCGTCTCTTTCCAGCTGCCATCGGGTTGTTGCTGCCGGATCAGCCACGATGCGGCGTTCCTGGCACCTTTTAGATACCGCTTTTCGCCAGTGATCCGGAAGGAAACCGCAAAAGGGAAAACGGCCTCCGCCGCCCTTGTATGCAGTACATCGCAAGTATTGCATGCCAGAGCCCCACAATTGGGCTGCTCCTCCCCATCGATTTGCAGATCCAGCAATGTCCCCGAAAGTCTCACCAAGGTGGAGGCATATTCTTTCTTCATGGATAACGACTGGGGCAAGGCCGCCCGGGCCATGCACATAAAACCGATCAGCAAAAAAATACAGCGGTACCTCATTTGAAAATACAAAATTGTGCACGTGCACGAGATGAAATTTTAAAAAAATAAACCTGCTAGTTTCTGTAATATCTGTAATTGGCGCTGGTAACGATATCGATGGGCATCAGATAGTCATCCTGGACCGTCGTGGAGAACACCAGGTATTGAAACAGGGACATTACCCCGCGATAACCTTGCTCCTGCGGTTTTTCGCAAAGCAGAAAATCGATCACCCCTCTTTTCAGATAGTACAGGTTTTTGTCCAGATAATCATAACCAATCAGAACGATGTCACTTCTTCCTGTCGATTCCAGCCATTCAGCCACCAGCGACACCCGGGAATTGGTCACATATATGATGCCGATCTGCTTGTTTTCTTCCAGCAGTGCGGTAAGTCTTCCGGCCACGGCTGCATAACTGGTATCGGTCATATTCAGGTGAACAAGCAGGTCTTCCGAAAGCTTTTCCCTGAAATAGGCGAGAAATCCATCCTCCTTGCGCAGTATCGCCACATTGTTTTCGATCTCCCTGGCGATATTGACAATCATTGCCTTCTGCGCCTCCTTCAGGCAATAGTGGACTATTTGCCCGGAAAGATAGCCGCTGTCGAAGAGTTCGGGCCCGATATAACAAAGTCGCGGATGATCGGGAATGTCCGAGTTCATCAGTACGCACGGGATCTTCTTCTTTTTGCAAAATTTCATCAGCGTGATAGACTCTTTCTCAAACGTCGGCGTGATCAGTACACCATCCGGGGCGTTTTCCATGATCCGGTTGACCTGTTCAGCAAACACGGACTGGACATTCTGGTCGAAAAAGTAATGTTCCACCTGAACCCCATATTGCCTTATCTCCTGGTCGGCTTTGTTGATTCCCTCCAACGGTGCCTTCCAATACTCGGTTTCCTCCGAAATGTCGGGCAATAAAACAGCCAATCGCAGGGTTCCCCTGGATGTCAGGGCAAGTCTGCGGGCAAGTACGTTTGGCTGATAGTTAAGTTCTTCAATAATTGCGTTAACGCGGTTCCTGGTTTTTACGGCCACCCCCGCCCTATTGTTGATTACCCGGTCGACTGTCCCGAGTGAAACGTTCGCCCTGCGTGCAATTTCCTTGACGCCGATCAACGAATTGTCTTCTTTTCCTTCCACAACATTTAAACCATTGAATACCGGCCAAATATAAACAATCGGCTGATATTTCGTGATGGCTGCCCGGATCACCCGTCCTGTTTGACTTGCGACAACCGACGCAGGCGCATTGAAACAGGTAGCCCGATTTTACCACCTCAATCGATTCTGTATCTGCAACTTGCAAAGTTCCTGTTCTTTTTGCAACTTTATTCGGGTATGCCCTTTTACCTCCGTATAAAAAAGAGTTGTTAAACGTTTTGCTGAATTCCAGACTGCCAGGTCTGCCAATTACATTTTTTATTTCCAAAAAAAGGCAGGCAGCTGGTATTCCATAGCTGCGATGGACTCAAAAAAAAGACGATGATCATGAACTCGTTAATTGGCCGCGTTAACAGACACTACCTTCTTTTATTTTCCCTGTCGCTGATCCATGCTTGCCGGCAAGAGAAGCCATGCGATCTGGCCATCATCAATGCAAGTGTATTTAATTCAAAAAACGGTACCGTCATAACGCATCAAAGTATTCTGGTCAACGCCGATACGATTGCCGGAGTCGTGGATAGTAATGTCCCGGTTAAAGCCAAGAGAACAATCGATGTCGCCGGAAAGCTAGTTGTGCCCGGCCTGATTGACACCCATATTCATCCACAACATGTGTTCGGAGATTACGATGCAGCCCCAAAATTCCTGAACAAGCATACAAAAACGGATTTCAGAAAACTACTTTCCGATAAATACCTGCCCTGGGGTATCACCACGGTCATGGTTATGGGACAGCCGGAAGCCTGGATCGATGCCATATTGGAATGGTCGGCAAAGCCGTCGGCCCAATACCCGGATATCTATACTACCGGTGCCGCACTTATTTCTGACGAGGAGCGCGTACCTTATATCGGGCATACCGAAGTTAAATCCCCTTCGGCTGCCAGGGAAAAGGTCTTGGACTATTACAACCGTGGGATCAGGCATATAAAGCTATATTGGCGTTTACAAATGCCCGAGTTCAAGGCCGCTTTCGATACCGCCGACAGTCTGGGCATAAGCACATACGCACATATTGACCAGCATATTATGGTAATGGACAGTACGCTTCAGGCTGGCCTCAAAAATTACGAACACTTGTTCACCATCCCGATGAGCGCGATCCAGGATAGTAGTATTCCCCGATTTATCGCGTCGCTGGACCTTTACTACGGAAAGGATAAATGGCAGGAACTGCCATTCTTCGAGAACACCATAGAACTTGTAAATTATGTAGTGACGAGCAGTCCCAAAGAGCTGGATCGTCTGCTTGGCGTACTGGCCAAAAACAAGGCTACTTTTTCAACCACACTGCATTTGTTTGCCGAAAAATTCGGGCAATCCTATTTTTCCAATGCGGACAACAGGCCTGATCCTGCGTGGAGCAAGGAACGCAGGTCACATTATGACAGCTGTTTCAGGTCATTGCTAGAACTGACGAAACGGGCCTATGCAAAAGGCATCAAGATCAGGATTGGCACCGATTGTCCCAACGGCGGCAAAGCGCTGCTATCGGAACAGTTATTACTGGCACAGTACGGTTTCAGCGTTCCCGCAATCCTGCAAATTTCGACCATCAATGGGGCAACCGCGCTCGGCCTGGAATACAAATACGGTTCGATTGAAAAAGGCAAAAAGGCAAATCTGGTTATTTATGAGCAGAATCCTTTAAAGGATTATAAGAATTTACGCTCAAAAAGGACCATCATCAAAGACGGGATTGTATACAGGAATACACTTCATTCGTCCGGTTTGACGGAGCGGTAGGGAATGGATGACCTTCGGCTTCCTGTCACTAGATTTTGATCCCTATGATCCAATTCAACCCAGATCTATTAATTAGTCTCGCAGTGCCATAGGATGTAGCTAAAATAAAAACAAACCAAGCTAGTTGCATGATGATCTTTAAGCTAAGGATACTGTATAAATTGTAATGGGTCGCCAGCGCTTGCAGAAAAGGAAAGGCAAGTACGATCCATATACAGTGCACCAAATACATCCCAAAAACAATCCTCGAACGCTGAAAACGCATCCATTGATCATAGGACTTCTCTTTTAGCGATAAAGTAATTAATAATAGGGAAAGGAGCCCGCTGGAGAGCCTGATGGAACCGAACGGGTCTTTGCAACCGATACCATCCAGATATTGCCCCTCCAGTGCAGAAATGAATAGGGCCAGCAAAGTAACCAATGCAATGGCAATCAATGGAATACGATTAACAAGCTGCATTACTTTATCCAGATTCCTATAGAGCTGTACGCCCAGCCACAGGTAGAAAATATAACCCAGAAATGCCTTGGTATGATTGGATGAAACCCAACCGAAATACAAATTAATGTTGTACAGTAGTGTGATAGCCAGCAAAATCCCCCCAAACCAAACCTTGTTGATGTGCTTTCTGAAAAAGATAAGCACAATACTTGAAAAGATCGAAACTGGTACAAACCAGTAGGCAGCATAAAACAATGCCCCTATGAATAAAGCATTGAATAACTCCAGTATTTGGGAGGCACGTGTAAATTCATTTGGCCGTCTGAGATAGGCTTGAGAAACCTCGATGAATACCCAAATCAAAGTAAATACCATCCAGGGCAGGATAGTGCTTCCAAATCTTCGCCCTAGGTAACGGGCGACACTATACTTTGGCAAAAGTATAGATAAAAAATAACCTGATATGATAAAGAACATAGTGGTTCCAAACCTGCCAAGCTGTTCAAATATAATCTTACCTAAAAACAACAGGTTTTTTATTCCGTCCCACTCTTGCCAGTCGAGCTGACAATGGTTCCAAATCACCGAACTAATGGCGATAAAACGCATTAGCTCCATTTTTTCGGCTGTTTTCAACCATAGGTTCTCCTGTTTTACAGGATCTGTTGTGGTATTGTTTTTCACTTGGCAAGAGGAGGAAAAACAAAGCAAACACAGAATGTTCCATGCCCTCTTTGTAACGTTGAGTAATTACCGCAAGTTACAACCCATTCTACACCGTTCAATACCGCTGAATAAAAGTATACGTCCTATGAAGTCCGTATTGCGCAGCTAAATGTGCCCATGTCCGTTATCAAAATATAAAAAAATACTCCACCGGAAGATTACAGCTCAACAACCAGGTGCATCTACATTACACTCCTGACGATGCCTTACTGACAGGAGGATACGTTTTGTTATCCTGTGCCACAGTTGCAATTCAATAGCTGATGGTAAAAACTTAATTTTTTCCGGCCAGAAAATAATAGCTGGCCTGCTTGCTCCTGAAGTTGGCCCGGGAATTTACAAGCTCGCTATGGGCCTGCTGGTATAAAGCCAGGGCGTCCATGAGCTCGCTGATGCCGGCAAGACCGCTTGCATAGTTGTCCCGGCTCACTTTCAGGTTTTCTTCGGCCTGTTGCAGGCTCTCGAAGGCAAAACCAATTTCCTTAAGCGCATCGGACATATCGTACCATCCCTTGGTGATACCCACGCGAAGCTGGTCTTCAACATCTTTAAATCTGTTCAGGGCCATTTGCTCGTTTAGCTTGCGCTGCCTTAGCTTCTGTTTGCCCTTTCCCCACCAGTCGGAAATAGGTACCTGCACGGTCGCCATCGAAAGCGGCATAAATTTACTGCCCAGGCCGTTACTTACCCCGCCGATCTGGGCTGCGTTAAGTCCCACAGAAACCGTTGGCAGGTATTCTCCACGGGCCAGTTTTGTCTGAAGTTTTTCCCCTTCAAGGCTCTTTTTCATCAATGCATAGGTACTATTTTCTTCCAGTGCGTCGCTCTGATCCAATAAAGGGAGTATTTGGTCAGGTATGGCGAGCGTATCCTGCATCAGCAAGGAGTCGCTGAACGCGACGCCGGTATACACACAAAAATCGAGCAATGCCAGCTTGCGCCCGCTTTCCAGCTTGCTCTTGTTGAGCAGCAGCCTGCTGCGCTGCACTTTTACCTTGAGCATATCGTTACGGGCTATCAGGCCGGAAGTCAGCATGTCGTTTTGCTGCTTTAAGATGGCCTCCAGCATTTTTTCATTGGCAGCGATCACTTTTTGCTGCTCCTGGATATTGACCAGGTTCCAGTATTTCTGTTCAGTAACCAGCAGAACCGAATCCGTGGATTGTTTTGCCCTGATTTTGGCGACTTCCAGCTGCAGACCTGCAAGCTGGCTGCCTGTTTTGATTTTTCCGCCTACGTAAATGGGCTGGGTAGCCCCCGCGCTGACCAGGTACAGGTTGCCGACGCTCTGCTCCAACAATGGTGGCATAGCGCCTATCAGGTCCTTGAAGCCATATATCCCTACGCCATTGAGGCTTACAGAAGGGTAATAGGCCGATTTTGCTGACATGATATCTGCCCTTGCGGACTGAATTTGCAGCTCCGTGTTCTTCAGAGTCCTGCTGTATGCGAGGGCCGACTGTTTGCTTTCTTCCAGACCGAGTACCTTGGTCTGGGCCCGTCCCTGCGATACCAGCAGGCTCAATGTTAAAACAAATATTAAGCTTCTATTTTTCATTGCTGTTTTTTTAAAGTTTCGTTTGGGGCTCTTCTGTTTGTAGCTGTCGTCCGTCTTCCCCTCTGAAGAAAAGCAGATAAAGTGCGGGCAGTACAAATAGTGTCAATAGCATGGAAACCAGCAGTCCGAAACAAATCACTGTACCCAGAGGCCCCCATAAAGAAGAGCGGCTGACGATCATCGGGATAACCCCCACCGCCGCTGCAGTGGATGTCAGAAAGATCGGGCGCATCCTTCGCCCGGCAGCATGCACTGCAGCTTCTTTTACAGACAACCCTTCCTTGAGGCGAAGCTCCTCCGCAAAATCGATCAGGATAATACCATTACGCACTACGATACCGCACAGGGCCAAAAGTCCGATGAATGAGGTAAACCCAAAGGGATACCGCATCAGCATCAACCCAAAAGAAGCCCCCAGAATGCTCAGCGGCATGGTGGTAAGGCTGAGCAATGCATGTTTCAGGTGCTTGAAGTGCCACACCAGTATCAGGAAAATGATGATCACACTCACCAGCAGCGAGCCGCCCATCGGGAGCATATTTTCCTGCTGCAATTCATATTCACCGCCATAGGAAAGACTGATACCCTCGGCAAGTCCGATTTTCTCGATTGCCGGGCGCATCTCTTCAAACAGTTGTCCGGCTACAGCACCTTGCTCAATGTCCATCCGCACCGTCAGGGTCCGTATACCGTTACGACGCACGATCTGTCCCTGGTGCCAGTCTGCCGCGATGCCGGCAACCTGGCGAAGCGGTACAATGGTCCGCGACTGCTGTACGGGCACGCTCAGCCCTGCCAGCTTGCCCACGTCGCTGCGGATACTTTTGTCGGTTTTAACCTTCACATCCAGCGCATAACCGTTCTCCCAAAGCTGGGTTGCCGATAATCCCTGCATGTTCATCGCAACGACGTTTGCAATATCTTCTTTGCTAAGGCCCAACCGCGATGCTTCGTCCGTTTTTACATCCAGCCGGATACCTTCCTGCATCTGTTCGTAATCGGTACGCACCCAAGTGACCCCTTCTTGCCTGGAGGCAATCTGTTTGACGGCCCCCGCAACTCTTTTCAATTCGGTTATGTCGCCTCCTGATATCCGTACCTCTATCGGGGCGGGAGCCGACACCATGTTCAGTTGTTTTAACCTGACATAGGCTGTCGGAAATTGGTCCCCGTATTTTTTCTGGTATTCAGAAAGTATCTCTTCTGTCGTTTTCTCAGAGGTAGTGTTGATCAGAATCTGGGCATAATTCTTCGCTGGAAGATTAGGTGCATACACGGTATGGAAGCGGGGTGAAGCTGTGCCGATAAAGCTTGTGTAAGTCTTTATCCGGGTATCAGCGGCCATGATCCTCTCCATCTTCTTGACCACGCTATCGGTTTGCGCCAGGCTATACCCGTTGGGAAGGTATATTTCCATAGCAAACTGGTTGCGCTCCACCTTCGGGAACAGCTGTTGCGGCAGTTTGGCCATCAGGCCCACACCGGCGATGACGGACAGCCCCCCCAGCACGATGGTAATGGCTGGATGACCCACCGCATTGGAAATATGTTTGTCAAAGAAACCCTGCAGGCGGTCCAGCATCGATTTTTTGTCGGCTTTCTTGTTCTGATCATGCAATCCTCTTTTTATAAACAGGGTATTAAAATGAGGTACCAGCAGCATCGAGATGACCAGCGAAAGTGTCAGCGCTATTATAATGGTCAGTGGAAATACACTGATAAAATCCGCAGCTATACCCGTCATAAAGAACATGAGCGGGGCAAAGGTGGCCGCGATGGCGAGTGTGGCCGTAAAAACCGACGGAAACAACTCCATGGCGCTATGCTTCGCTGCCTCCCAGACCCCCAGGCCATGGTCGAGTTTTTCGACATGGTTGTCGATCACCACAATGGGGTCATCCACAACGATACCCAACACAATGATCAAAGCGGCCAGGGTAACCGTATTCAGCTCCAGCCCGAACATGTACATCAGCGCCAGTGTGGCAGCAATGGTGATCGGGATTGTAGCAGCCGCTACCGAAGCGACCCTGAGCGGAAGGAATATCAAAGCAACGATGACGACACCTAGCAAAGCAAACCCGAATTCTTTCATGAAGTGGCTGATGGATTCGTCCACCACTTCGGGCTGATTGGCCAGTTTGGACAGCCTGATATCGGAAGGAAGTGTCTTTTGAATGGCCGCCAGCTTTGCATCCAGGTCTTCCCCAAAATGGACAATGTTTTTTCCCGTAACCATCTCCATAGAGATAACGATACTTTTGGTCCCGTTGGCTGTCACATACGACTCAGGATCTTCATATTCCCGGCGGATCTCGGCGATATCACGAAGACGGATGATGCCTCCGCCACTGCTTTTGATGATCTGACTGGCCAGGTCCGCCTCTGTTTTGTAGAAAGAGGTCAGATAAATGGGTCTGTCCAGCACCCGCCCTTCAATAGTTCCGGCCGCATTGATCGCCCCTTCCTTTTGAAGAGCCTGCATGAGCGTGCCTGACGTTATGCCATATTGGATAAGTTTATTGTTATCCACATAAATACCGATCTGCTCATTCTGGCTCCCAACCCGGGTGATCTTGGCCAGGCTTTTTACCTGACGGAGACCATCCTCAATATCTTCCACATTCTGTTGCAGGCTCTTATAAGGCCGTGTTTTGGATTCAACGGCCAGCAACACAGCGGAGGTACTGCCAAAATCGCTGTTCACCAGAATACCGCGCACTTCTTCGGGCATCTGGGCTTTCAGGACCAGCACGCCATTCTTTATTTTGTTCCAAAATGCTTTCGTATCGCTGTCATTGATATGCTCGGCCACCTCTACAAAGACATACATCATCCCATCCTTGGAATAAGAGTAGGTCTTGGATTTGTTAACCTCATTAAAAGAAAAGAGGTATTCTTCCACTTTTTTGGTAAGCTGCTGCTCCACCTGCTCACTGGAAGCACCGGGGTAGATGCCAATGATTACGCCCTGCCTGATGGTGAATTCGGGGAATTCGTTGCGCGGCATATTGAACAGGGCGTAGATACCGACTATAAAAAGCACCGCAGCCAATGTCATCGGGAAGGCATTGTAGCGCATCGCCCATTCCACCATATTGATGTTTGATTTCTTGCTCATCTCGGCTGTTTATGGATTGACAATATGGATGGGGGTGTTGTCGGTAATTTTGTGGATACCCGATGTAATGATTTTCTCATTGCCCATAAGACCTGAAGTGATGGTTATGCCGTCGCTGGACAAGTCCCCTACTGTTACCTGTTTCCTTACAGCCTTACCTGCCGACGTATCGGCCACATACACAAACCGCTTGCCCAGTTCATCCACCTGGACAGCCTCAATGGGAATAACCAGGCCGTTTGTGGCCGGGCCGTCAGCTGTTTTTTCCAGGTTTGCAAAAACTACCTCGCAGGCCATCCCAGGTTTTACCGATCGATCGGTATTACTCAACCTGATTTTGACGGTGTAATTTGGGCTTCCGACTGTGGCAATCGCGGCGGTTTCGTCCACAATTCCATCCAGCACCCGGTTTTGCAATGCGGCTATCCTCACCGTTGCTTTCGCCCCTCTTTTGTACCTGCCTATTTCCGCTTCCGGTACAGGCACTTCCACATTCACCGAGGATATGTCCAATAGTTTGGCAATGGGTACACCTGGTCCGACAGTGGCACCCGCTTCAACCTGCTTGGCACTGATGTATCCGCTGATCGGGGCGGTGATCCTGGTATGGGCGATATTCTGGTAAGTTGCCCGGGCCACTGCTTCGGCCTGCTCATATTGCGAGCGTGCCTCCAGCATACGAATCTCGGCAATACTACCCTTGCGGAACACTTCGGATATGCGTTCATTATTTTCCTTTGCCAGCTTCACCTGCGCCGCCTGTGCCTCGTACTGGTTCCGGTACACCGTTTCATCCACAGCCGCAATAAGCTGGCCTCTGGCGACATACTGCCCTTCTTGTACCGGAAAGGAGGTTATCGTGCCACTCACCTGGAAACTCAGGTCCACTGTTTTGCCGGCAGCCACAGTGCCTATGTAAGTCTCAGCGCCCGTTGCGGCTTTGCCGGCCGTGTCGGCTTGCCACACAGCAACGTTTACCGGGGACTTTACCGAATCCCTTTCGCTGCTGTTACAGCCCAAAATACCAATCAAGGCCAGGACCATAGCCCCATTCAAAGTCTTAAAGCTATTCATACATTAAACATTTGACGTTATTTGCATTTTTGTCGATTATTAGGCAAAAAAATTTATTTCAAAGCTTTACACAACAGGTTGGTGAGCCACTCAAGCCTGTTTTCCAAATCATTCAATCTGTTGTAGAGGATCAATTCTTGTTCAAAACTGCGAAATGCTGTGACCATAACCGAAGAGAGAAATTCAATATCTGCCTCGTCAAGATGGGCGATATCACCATTGGCGATTCCCCATCTCAGGATCTTACTGGTCATTGCATTTTCCTCCTTAAGGGACACATTGTTCAACTTTAGAAAGATTTCAGGTTCATTCCTTAGATCTTCGACGATGTTATAATATTCTTTGATAAGGTTCTTAATGCCTTTCAGCTTCATTGAATTATAACCGTAGAAATTAGCGTTGACCGAGGCCGTGGGCTGCAAATGACGGTCGGCCTCACTGATCAGCCCGGAAAACTCTTCCACAACCAGCGCTTCGAAAATGTCCTTCGTATTTTTAAAATAATGATATAACGAGCTGCGGCTTTTACCGCACGCCTTGGAAATATCGTCCATAGATACTTTTGAGAGCCCATGCCTTTTAAATACGTCCTTGGATATACGGATGATATGCTCTCTTACAATATGGTCTTCTTTGGTGTTCATTCGACAAAAATACATTTAATGTCGAATGAACACCAAATCTTTTCTTACATTTTTTTGGCGTGTCGCCCACCAGCTCCTTGCCAGGTAAAACGACCCCTTCCCGACGCAAATGCCACGGATGTCCGCACAGCGACACAATATGCCTACACCCTCTGGTATTTTTTCGGCTTAATGCCCATGTATTTTTCAAATTCCCGCGTAAAGTGGCTTAGGTTGGTGAACCCTAGATCAAAACCTACTTCGCTCACATTTTTTGATGTTTCTCTTAGCTGCCTGCCTGCTTCTTTCATTCGCATGAACTGAAAATATTCGTATATGCCCATGCCGAAAACTTGTGTGAAAAGTCTTCGCATCTTCATTTCATTCATACCTGCTATCTGCCGTAATGTCGCAATGGATTGCGGCTTATCTATTTTTGAAATCAGGGCATCACGCACTTTATAAATGGATAAAATATCGCTTTCATTGAATTTATGATGTGCCAACTGTGATCTGTTGCCCAAGCTTCGAAACAAATAGTAAAGCAATTCGATGGCTTTCAGTTTATAATGAAAATCACTCAATAGTATCTGATTTTCTTTTTTCACAGTTTCATTGACGACGCGGATCATGTCATCGGTCATTATTTCTTCAAGTAGAAAATTATTGTCTCCTTCGAATAAATATTGAAATTTTTCCGCGTCATTTCTTAGAAGGCTTTTTAAAAAATCACCGTTAACAAACAAAGCAATTATCGAAACATGGCAGTCCTTTTTAAACAGGCTAAGATGTGAAAAACCCGGTGAAAAGACCCTGATGTAAGGCTTTTCATCCTGAAATTGAGGCATGCCTTTGACATTTTTCTGATCCTTAATCTCAAAGATATTTTTGAAATAGATACAAACACTGTCTTTGATGTTTTGGGGAGGACGGGTAAGTCGGGTAAATGATTTTTTAACTGTGTAAGATGCGGCAAACATGGCTAAGTCAGGCAGAAAGTCAAATATTTTCTGAAAATGTACCTCAATGTTTTCGACCGTATTATCGCCGCTAGCATAGCCGATTTTATCTAAAAACCGAATAATACTTTGTTTTTCATCTTCATGTACCATCGTTTATACGACTATTTTTACTAGTTATTGGGCTATTTTATCTGTAAAATAACCAATAATCTTGCAGATAGATCAAATAAATCATCAGAAAAAAAATGAAAGAGAAAGTTTTAATTTCAGGAGCAAGCATCGCAGGGTTAACCTTAGCTTATTGGCTAAATAAATATGGCTATCAGGTAAGTATTGTTGAGATTAACAAAGGGGTACGAAAAGGCGGTTCGCCAATAGATGTAAGGGCCGGGTCCTTATCAGTTGCGAGAGAAATGAATATCTATGAAAAAATAAAGGCAAAAGAATTTATACATGACGTTGAAATGGTGAATGCCGAAAGTGAAACATTGATAAGATTTGGAATCAATAAACAGGCTGAATACGAAGGGGACATTGAAATTCAGCGTGACGACCTGGTGGAGATACTTTATCAGAATATTCCTGCCGGCGATGTTGAGTTTATTTTTGGGAATAGGATTGAGCAACTCACTCAGCATCCAGATCATGTTGAAGTAAATTTTATAAATGGCGAAAAGGAAAACTATGCATTTGTTTTCGGCGCAGATGGCACGCATTCTCTGGTGCGAAAATTAGTCTTTGGTGACGAAGTAAATTTTTCTAAATTTTTCGGCGCCTACTTTGCCATTGCCGAAGCAGCGGAGATGAAAGTCCAGAATAATACTGCGTTGATTTATCGCGAGCCGGGCAAGGTATCAGCATTATATCCATTTAATACGGTCGTAAATGCATTCCTTGCTTTCAGGTCACCGAAAATAAAATACGACTACCGAAACCCCGAACAGCATAAACAAATTTTGCACGAGTATTTCAAAAATAGCGGATGGCGTATTCCGGAAATTTTAGAAGCGATGTTACAATCCAATCATTTATATTTTGATGAAGTTTGTCAAATTCACATGTCCGCTTGGGCAAATGGCAGAGTGGCATTGGTAGGCGATTCGGCACACACCACAAGCTTCCCGACAGGCATGGGGACCAGCCTGGCTATGCAGGGAGCAACGATTTTGGCGAAAGAACTTTACGCTTCAAACGGAAATCACAACCTGGCGTTTGCCAAATATTTCGAAACTTATAAACCCTATGTGGTAAATGTACAAGCCCGCATCGAGCAAGGATTAAACTGGTTAATTCCTGAAACATCGGAAGGCATCCAGGCAAGTATTGACAGATTTAAGAAGTAAACAGATATCACGAAAAAATCAATAGTTAGTATTTTTGTTGCATTTGGCCAGGTGCGCCCGCAATGGAATACCCTGAATTTGATGGGCAACATGCTGATAACGAACGGCGATATCACCTAGGCAAAGGCGGGGGCTGACACACCATGGCCGATACCTGCCCGTTACCTGGCATGGTGTAGTACAGTCCAGAGAAAACAAATGGAAAAATCTAAATCAATTGCCGGAATTGTCGGGCCGACGCTGATCGTAATGGTTGCATCGGAAATGAAGCTATGGAATCCTGCGTTGTATGATACGCAAATCGTACCGGTCATTTATCTGAATGGCGTATTGCTTTTTATTGCGGGGCTGGCCATTGTCAGGAACCACAATATCTGGACCTACGGCTGGCCAACCGTGCTGACGCTGGTGGGTTATGCGGCGCTCATCATGGGTTTGCTGAGAATGTTTTTCCCCCAGGCACAGCAGGCGGAATTCGAGAATAATCTTTCCATTTTTGGGCTGGAAATCATCTTAATCCTCATCGGCATCTTCCTGACATTCAAAGCATACAATCCCACTCAGAAACAACCATAAAACACGCTTAATCGGCCTGTTAAAACAAAATCAAGCCATAACGCAGGTAACATTTCATTGACACGGAGCGTAGTCAGCAGAGGCCGCAATTTCAGACGGCCCCTGCCCCCTTTGTGCATCGTCCCTATTCTATCAGAGCATCGACCAGTTTTCTCAGCTCAGCATATTTAGCCTGTCGCCCGTCGGGCTTCAGATAAAAGGCCATTAAAAACGCGCAGTATCCTTTGTTGTGATCGACCCACGGGTAACTGCCAAAGAGGCCCGGGCTGCTGACCGCACCACTGCCCATCACCCACTCCCCGTAACCGTATCCCACGCCACCCGCCTCAGCAGGTGTATAGGCCACCTTTACATCCGGGGTGATTCTGTTTACCTGCATTTGGGCTATGCTTTTTTCCGATAAAATCCTTTTCCCATGGAAGCTGCCCTTGTCCAAAACCATGGTTAAAAAATGGATATAGTCTTCGGGAGTGCTGCTGGCCCCGCCCGCTGGCAGTGCTACTGGTCCCTTTCCAAAATCCGTGTTTTTCATTTCCAGCGGCCCGGCGATCCGCTCGGCAAACAGGGTTTCAAAACGCTTGCCGCTGATCTTTTCGAGCACCGCACCGGCGATTTGCAGACCTGTATTGCTATAACGAAAGACTGTTCCCGGAAGTCCTTCTGCCTGGTAGGCGGCGATCTGATTGATGACCTCATCCATCGTATTGGCCTGCCGCTTCTCTTTCAGGTCCTCCTTTAAATCCGGAGACAGGATCCCCGTCATGTGGGACAAACAATCTGCGATCGTAATGCCGCCTTTTCCATTTTTTGAAAGAACAGGAAGGAATTTTCCGACCGTATCGGTAAGTTGTATTTTGCCCTCGTCCACAAAAGTCATCACCAGCGCTGCACTCAGCCATTTGCTGCAACTGGCGATCTGCTGTTTTGTTGTCTGGGTATAATCACCTAAATCCGGTTTCTCTCCCTTCCGTTGGGCCATCAGCCGGACAAGTGCCTGCTGCCTGCCACTCATTTCATTGACCGCTCGATTGTAAATCACCTTTCCATCTTTGTAGACCACCAGTATCAGCCGTCCACCCATCTCGCCGGCATGAGCAGCAAGCCATTGGTCCAACTGAGTAAATGATGGCTGGGCACAAGCATCGCCGAGCACCAGCAGCATTGTTATCAGTACTATTATCTTTTTCATTTTTTTCAGGCGTTTATTCGCAGTAAGCAATCCTTGGGTTATAGCGGGTACTATTGCATTTGAATTGGTATTTATCCTGGTTGTACCTGGGCACCGGCGCATCTGTAACTTCCAGAGGGGCCATATATTCGCGGTTGTACCCGGGCATGGTCACCTGCTGAGCTGAACCATTTCCAAGAGCCACGTTCTTGCCGGCTGCATTTTTGTTGAAACTGTAATCAATCAGTGCATCCAGCAAACGATAAACCCCGTAATAGTCATATGCATCGTAGGCGGTGCGGGTGTTGGGCAGCGTATGGTCCGTCGCATATTTATAGCCTGCCACGGTTGACGGTTTCAGGTAATAGTAGTCCTTTTCTGCATTGGAAATAGAGATGTTCTTAAAGATATCGATGGCCATTCTATGGTCATTATATACATCCTCGTCATAAACCTGGGTGATCATCTTCGTATCGGCCGGGAAGTTGGCGAGCTGGTCGGGAGTGATCTGATAACTGTACCAGGGCGCCATTGTGAACAGGAAACGCCCGTCCTGCCCCCAGCCTTTTTCGGTGAAAGCTTTATAGGCCAGGCCAATTGATGCGCCACCACCAAATGAATGCCCCATGAATCCCACTTTTCCGGTATCGATAATATTGGGGTAATCGGCGGCCGCTTTGATGAAGCCCGTCCATAAAGTGGTGTAACGGTGGTCTATACTGGTATCATTAGTCGCATAGGGAACAAATACAACTGCGTAACCCTTCTTGGCTATGAATTCGAACAGGCCTCTGTTATATTCTTTGCTTTCGCCTCCATAAGGGTGCGAATATAAGATCACCGGCCTGGGCGAGGTAGTGCCCGCCGGATAAAACACGGTAACATTCGTTCCCGGATATTCGGTATTGGTAAACTCAATCTCCGATACCGCATAAGTACCATCGGCACCATATCCCGACGACGGACGGGAAATCGGCCCTGCAAGGTCATCGTCGACCGGTTCTGCCGTCGGCGCGTCCGTATTTTTGGAACAGCCTGAGAGGATCAATGCCAGCAGGTATAAACTGAATAATATCGTCTTCATTTTCTTTTGTTGATGCTCTATTTTTGGTTTGTTCAGATTTACCGTTTTTTCCTTCTCTCTTTCAAGCCTGCCTTCATCTCATCCTGAAAAGCCTGGTATTGTCTGTACTGTTCGGTGGTGAGGACCTTTTTCAGCTCTGCCTGCTTCTCTTTTTTCGATGCGCTGATCTTTCTGAACTTAGATAACTTACTGTCGCCACTTCTAATGACCGGCTCGTTCTTCAATGCATATTTCAGGTTAATGGCTTCAACCTGGTTTAGCTGTACGGAATCCAAGCCGAGCTTATTTTTCATCATTTCCGTTTGAAGTTTTGCCCTTTCCTGCGGCGTCATATCCTGCATTACCGAAGCGTTCTGCGCGATAATCAGTTGACCGGACAGCATAAATAATAGGTTCATTGTCAGGATTATTCCCTTTGTGGAGATGCTCGTTTTCATATTTGTTGATTTTCTATTTTTTTGATTTGATACAATACTCTTTGGATCGGCATATGATAGCGGGTCTGGTCAGCGGTGAATGACTACTACACGCCTGTATGCTGCCGACCGTACCACAGCGACCGCTGGCCGCACAACAACGGCCGGTCTTACTGTTACGCGTCTTACCAAGGCTACAATAATCGGCCGAACCGGAGCGACTACAACACGGGCGACGGGTCTGCGTACAATGACATGTGTTTGCGCTTTTGTATTTGCCATGCCGACGGCGGCAAGGCAAATCAATAAAATGACCTTTTTCATAATGTTGAATTTCTAAAATGATATTTATAAGTATGACCTTTTTGTGCCGCTTGTTTATCATTTTTCCGGAGAAGTGTCTGATACTGGGAGTGAGCTGACTGTGGCGCTTCTTGAACTGGCCGGTTTAAACCAGTCGATAAAACCCTGCAAGACGAGCCTAAATGGATTATGGCTTAAAAAGCCGGTCGTAAGGCCGTACATTACCTTCTCGGTTTCAGGCTGGTAAGTACCAAACAACCTGTCCCAGATAATGAAGACACCTCCAAAATTCTTGTCGATATACATAGGATTACTGCCATGGTGTACCCGGTGTGACGAGGGCGTATCCATTACCTTTTCAACTGCGCCAAGCCTGCCCACAGCTTCGGTATGTAACAGGAACTGATATGCCAGATTGAGCGAGTAGGATATCACAATAAAGTCGGGCGGCATACCCAGCAAAGCTGCGGGGACAAAAAACAACGGACTGACAAGTGCTGAGAACCAGTTGAGCCGGTAAGCTGCGGTGAGGTTCATGTGCATCGCCGAGTGATGCGTCATATGAAAGGCCCATAAGGGTTTCCAAAGATGTGATATGCGGTGGAACCAATAATAGATAAAATCGGCCGTGATAAAAGTGACCAGGAAGACCCAGCCTCTATGCGGCAGCATGAATGGGGAAAGACTAGCAAAAAAACCGAGCAAGCTCAACTGATAACCGGCAAACAGGTATTTGGAAAGCTGGAAGCCTGCAAAGACAGCCAGATTGGAAACAGTCTCCTTTACATGATAAGCGCCTTTGTCTTTTTTCCAGCTCCAGATGATCTCAGCGGAAATCAGCCCGGTCACAACCAACAATAGGTAGATCCGGTAGGGTCCGATGTCGTTTTTCATTGCCTTGGCTTTTTGTTTGTATTGGCCTGACGCCTTACTGCAAAATTGGCCCGAAAGTAGATTTCAGACCTTGTTAAACCCGGTGAAATAGAAAAACGTGGGGGTGAACTGACCTAGCTGTTCATCCATTTTCTGAATTCGGCAGACTTGGCTTTACTGATCAGGATCTGCTCGTCCGGCTCGGGCTTTACCCTAACCAGCAAACGCCCGCTGAAATAAAACTCGGCTTCGACCACCGCATTTCGGTTGACAATAAACTGTCGGCTTACCCTCAGGAATAGCGCTGGGTCCAGTTGTTGCTCCAATTGCTCCATGGTTGATTCCACGACATACTGCTTGTCATGGGTAGTACGGATATAAACCACTTCATTTGCGGTATAGAACCAAGCTATTTTATCTGTTGCCAGTGGGATCAGCTTATCCCGATAGTGCACCAGGAAGGATTTTTTATAGGACCTCGTCAGGTTGCCCAGTTGTGCCAGTAGCTCAGCCAACTCCGGTCCGCCTGGCTTTTCAGCAGCGCCGGTCCAGTTTTTATATTTATCCAGCGCACCTCTGATCTCATCGGGGTCAAATGGTTTCAGAATATAGTCGATACCATTGTTCTTGAACGCGGTAATCGCGTAATCGTTGAAGGCCGTCACGAAAATAACGGGGCGGGATATCGCTGTCTGTTTGAAAATATCAAATGAAACGCCGTCTGCCAGACGGATATCCATAAAGATCAGGTCATAGGCTGCGTGATGGTCATTGAACCATGCGACTGCGCCGGACACCGCACTCAATGTTTTAACAACAGTGACGTGTTCGTCTGCTTCATTTAAGATATGGACGAGGCTGCGGGCAGTAGCTGCTTCATCTTCCACGACCACGATACGGATATTGGTCATCGCTTTAAAGGGATTTTTACGATAAAGTGTGTATCAGACCTGCTGATCTCAATTTCATGGTCCATCATGATCCTGAAACGTTCATTCAGGTTGGCGAGGCCCATTCCATTGCTCGCATCCGGTGTTGGTATTTCCCAAATGCTGTTACTGAAAATAAGCTGATCCTCATTTGATTCAATGACTACCTGCAATGGCCTTTCTGCTGTTGCAGCATTATGTTTCACTGCATTTTCGAGCAGGGGCTGCAAAGATAAATGCGGTATTTTAACCGGCAGGCATGCATCGGCAACATCGATGGTGAGCTCAAATGCATCTTCCAGCCGCATGGAAATCAGTTTGGCGAACGATCTGAGCATTGTCAGCTCGTCGGCAAGGCTGACCAGATCCGTATGGGAACCTACCAATGCGTAACGAAAAACAGCAGACAGGTCACGAATGTATTTTTGGGCCTGCTCCGGATTTTCACGGACTACCGCCGAAAGGCTGCTCAGGGAATTGAACAGGAAATGCGGGTTCATCTGCTCTTTTAATAATTGTAGTTCTGAAGCCAGGTTAGTATTTTTCAATTGCTGGTTTTCCGCTGCCATGCTACTGGAATTGCGCATCAGCAAAATGATCTTGACGATGATGGCGGTCAATATGGCACTCAGGGTCAGTCGAAAAAAGACACCGGAGAACATCAGACGCGGCAATTGAAGACCCGGAAAAAACAAACGCTGAGATACCGTACCGGCTGTTAATAAAACCAGGAAAGCAAGGAAGTTGAAGGTCGCATAGAAGAAGTACTTCCCCTTTTCCCTGTAAGATGACAACCCTTCTCCCCTGCACAGGTTAATGCTGAAAAGAAAGGCGCAAAAAAACAGGTTGAATGCGCACTGGAATAGAAGTTCAAAGGGATTGAAATGCCAGTATTGGGCCATGAGCCCGTTTTCACGCAAAGCCAAAAGTTTCGGTGAATTTACCATCAGGGAGATCAGCAGGGAACTGTACCAGCAAATACGGCGCTCATTTTTATCCATCTTTAAACTTAGAGAAAAATTGATATGCTGCGACAGCCACGGCTGTCAGTTAGACAAATCAGGGGGTAAGCTGGAATATTTCAACTGTCAGTTTAGCCTTCCATTCCGGCCTATCGACAATCTGAGTTGACACCTGCCATTTCAAACTACACTTCTAAATTTTGTCCAAAAAATATATCCCATTAGTTTCTATGTTCAAGATTAAATCCAATTTTTGCAATTGCGATTCATTTTGACGTCGGAACATATCCCAATAAGTTAAACGACTCAGTTACTTTCTTTGGTCAGCCATTTGAGTGAACAAAGTAATCTATTGACTATAAGGCCCATTTGAATGGTAACAACAGAGATGCGATACATGTTTTTCATTCCCGGCCGGTATATTCCATCTCACGCCCGGATTTTCCCGTCCGACCCATATTTTGCTCCTCTTTTGCCTCACGTTTCTGAACATGGGCCTGACATCGCAAATAATAACTTAAAAATACGCCCCTCAAATAAATGAAAGCAGTCAACCTGAAGCTGGGAGCCCTCATATCAACGTTTCTGTCCCTTTCCGTTCTACCGATCAGGCTTTCTCAAGGGCAGGGAGATGATCCCCTCAATCTAACAGGTTCAGAGATCATGATCTGGGTCATGTGCATGGCATTATGGTATATAGCCAGCCTGACGTTCTATCGGACAACGATTGCAAACTGGCAGAAAATTGCACTGGTTATGCTCATTTGCACTGTCTTTTCAAACCTATTTTACTATGTTACCAACATTGCTTTTGAAGATTATCCGCTGACGCCCATGCGCGATCTCCCCCTATGGCTTGCAACGGTTCGTCTATCGATTCGCGGTCTGCTGATCGGTTTGATCATTGCGCCGATGGTTTCCCTGCTCGACAATGAGAGAAGAAACCAAAAGGCCAGGCTCGATCGCGAGCGACAAGTAGCAAATGAGGCCATCCAACAACGACGGTTGCTGGAAGCCCTGGTGTCTGATCGTACGGCAGCACTCCAGGATACCCTGTCCACACTGGAAAATTCCCGTAAAGAGCTTGATAATCAGGTATACTTGCTATCCCGCCTGGTTGCATCGATTTCGCATGACGTAAATTCGCCCCTTAAATACGGCACATTGATCGCCAAAAGAATAAATGTCCTGCTGACTCAAAATGACATCGGCATGGTAACAGATATTGCCGGTGAACTCGCAACCTCTCTTGAAAATATTTCCACTCTGATGGATAATCTATTGGCCTTTTCCAAAGGATGGATCAACAAAGAAACCATTTACCGCAGGCCGGTAAACGTGTTGCGTCTTGTTGAAGAAAAAATAAAGCTATTTAAAGGGATAATCGATTCCCAAAAGAACATTTTAGAAATCAATATAGGTGCAGAGATCGAGGTTATTTCAAACGATAACCTTTTTGCTGTCATCATACACAATCTGCTGGACAACGCGACCAAGTTCACCACAGACGGGGTGATTAAAATAGCAATACAAAAAAAAGGCACGGGATTCCAATTGGTCATTGAGAATTCTCTCAAAAAAATAGGTAGCAATCTACGTGAGGATCCCGGCAGCCCTCATTTTTCGGAAAACGATCCCATGTCAAATAGGTCTGAGCGTGGTATCGGATTGATGCTGGTAAACGATATCGCCTCCCTGCTCGACATCGCATTTCTTATTGAACACACACCGGCCATGTTTACTGCCCGACTGACTTTTGCAGATCGCCTGCAACCTTCATGACCGAGACGTTGATACGACCATCGCGCTATGATTACACGACGCCCAGGGTGTCCGCTGTATTTTCTCCATTGGCACAACAGCCAGATTTGCGCCCTAAGGCTATTTTTGAATGTAATGTCGCATCCCCGACTAATCTGTAAGCCGCCGGGAATATCAGACTTTACCGTGTGCACAGGGATTTGACGAGAGACTCAAAAAGAATGCAGGAATTTTAATCCTGCACTCTTTTTGAGCGTCCTGAAATGGGTCGCGCATGCATGGCCCAAAGAGAGTAATATATTATTGAATCGTTACCGAGAAATCAGGACCGGTGATATTGAAATCTCCACGGTAATTTTGCGACCTGATACGGAATCTGCAAGTGCCCAACGGAACATCCCGTAAGCTATAGGTAGTCAGGGCTTCATGATACTCCTGACTTTGAAGGACCGTGCCTCCCCAGGGGTTTGTCCTTTCAACAAAGAAACGGTACATGGCAACCGGGTTATAAGAAATCGTCACGCTCACATCCCTTGTGGTTGGCGTCTTATAGTATTGGGTAACATTGGTTATGGTGTAATTAAAGTATCCGTCAGGGTATAAAAAAGTTGCCGATTTTGTGTCATTACCGGAGAAACCAACGGATTCGGTTGAGGTAAATCCAGGCCTCATGATGGATGGCGCATCATTTTGCGGTGTTCCGATCAGTTGATTTGCCCCAAATACGGCATTGCCACAATTATAATTTGACGGCGAATCGGTTGGTTCAAATGTCGGGGCATTGTCATGCCTGAAACCAAGGACATGCCCTAGCTCATGGCGCATGAAAGTTTCGCGGTTCGCCTGGTTATCCGAACCATCATTCGTGTTGATAGCGACCCATCTGCCTGGCTGGTCGTTCCCTGGAAATTCGGAAATGGCCACGACATTGGATTGCATATTCGGAGCACACGACGGAAGACCGGGAGCAGTGTTTGCATAGAACACCAGATCGGCCAGGGCCGCACTGTTTACTTCATTAAAGCTGACGCGACAGTTGGGGATATCTTCCCAGTTTTGCGTGGCCGTTCGGATGGCAGCCTCCCAATCTCCGTCAATAGGACCGACACTAGCATCGATGAAAAAGGATATTTCATATACATTGGCAGTGCTAACAACCCCTCCGGTGTTAACAACATACTGGGAGGTTCTTTGATTTTGCAGTTCCTGACCACCATCCATCGACCTTTTAATTTCGTCAAGCCGCATGATCATATCGCCCTCTATGACCACGTGGTCCGAATAGAATACTGCTCCATTTACATCATAGCCCTGGCAATCCAGAAAGTCAGAAATCTCGCGATCATGAGAATTCAAAGCAGCATTTTTCGAAACTGGCTCTTGATCCTGGGTCGTACATTGGAAGGTAATCAGGGCCAGAAGGAAGATTCCGTACGTAGTTTTTTTTCGCATCAGAAGTTAGGTTTAGAGTAAATGAATAATTGCTGGTTGACAGAACGCGCGCCGTCAGAAGCGCGAATCATTACTTATGCTGTAAGTTTTTCTGGATAAATTGATCTTAAAAGCGTCCCATGACAGCGTACGTTCATCCTGTTTGTAGAATTATTTATTGTTTAAATACGTAGTAATTCTATAAATTAAAATAGCACAATGCAAATATTTTTTTACGTTTTTATTATACGGTATGAATAGGGACCGCGAAAGTGGAAAACATACATGATAATATTGAGCAGCAGTGCATTGCAACGAGTCAGATATCGGGGGTATTGAGATGGTTTAAATGCAACACTGGTAGCGGTCATTCGGTACGCAATGATTTGACCGGATTCGCCTTCGCTGCCCTCATTGCCTGGAAACCTACGGTAAGCAACGCCAATCCGATGGCCGCCGCTCCTGCTGCGATAAACATCCAGAAGCTAAGTGCTGTCCGGTAAGCGAAACCTTGCAACCATTTATCCATCAGGTACCAGGCCAGCGGTGCGGCGATCAGCAGAGAGAGGACGATCAGCAGCACGATCTCCTTGCAGAGCATGACCATGATACCCGGCACGGTAGCGCCGAACACCTTTCGGATGCCAATTTCCCTGGCTCTTCTTTCCGTAGAAAAAATGGCCAGGCCGAGCAGGCCCAGGCAGGAAATAAAAACGGTGACCCCCATGGCCAGATTGGTCAGCCGCTCGGTCCGAAGATCGTCCGCATACATATCGGCGATGCTGTCTTCCAGGAAAGAAAAGGCAAACGGTTTCTCGGGAAAGACGGCCTTCCAGTCTTCTTCTATTTTGCCGATGAGCGTCTTCAGCCTGTCGGCGGTCATGGTCTTTGCCGCAATTTTGACGGCAATGAGGGTCTCCTTTGCGGGATCGTGCCTGATGACGACCGGCCAGCTCGCCTGATGAAAAGAGTTCTCGTAAAAATCGGCCACCACTCCCGCTATGGGGTAGGCTTCGACAGGACTGACGACCATCTCCCGGCCAACAACCTTGTTCACATCCGCAAAACCCAATGCATGCGCACAAGCTTCACTGATCAGCAGCTCCCTGCCACTGTCGCCGGGAAAGAAATTTCGCCCCGCGATCACCTTTATCCCATAAAAACGGGTGTAATCCTGATCGCCGAAATGAAAGGATATGTCGATGGGCTTCTCACTGCTGTTCTTCAGACTGCCGCCGCCGAATCCACTATGCATCTGGTCCATAGGCGACTTCCACTCTCTGATCACCTGCTCCACTCCGGCCAGTTGCCGGATTTTGTCCACCAGCACCGCTATCTTGCCCGTCTCTATTTGAGCGGGCTGCCGATTTTTGTTCCCATCCGACAAGACCATTGAATTACTCAGACTATGCGCACTCCGACCACCGAGCGTAATAACGGCATCCGTCCTGAAACCCAGATACGTATGAAGCACGTACCTCAACTGCGAGCCAATGACGAAGGAGGCTATGATAAACACCAGCGATATGGAAAACTGGAACACGATAAGTCCTCTGCGCAGCACTCCTGTTTCGCCGCCCGGCGCCGCATTGATCCCTTTCAGCGTCACGATGGGCTGGTAACTCCCCAGCACCTTCGCTGGGTAAAACCCCGCGAGAAGCGTAGTCGCGGCAATAACCAGCAACAAAAATAAAAGCGTGTCGCCATTCAGACGAAAATGAACTCCTTTTGGTATCAAATCGGAGAACATGCCGACCACCGGCGTAACCATCAGCGCGGCAAGCACCACCGCCACTGCCGTCACGAGCAAGGTCTCGGTAAAAAACTGCACCGCAATACCCGACCTGCTGCCTCCCAGCACCTTTCGGACACCGATTTCTCTCGCTCTCTGCATGGATTGCGCAGTCGACAAATTGACAAAATTGACTATGGCAAGAATCAGGATAAAGCCTGCCACAGCCATGAGCGTGTACAACACCGGCAGGCTGGCTTTTCTGCCGGCACCGCCATATTCCCGATCAAAGTGGCTTCCCGATAGCGGTTTCAGACGCGCCGAGAACGCCGGTTTCTGCCCGTAGTGCCTTTTGGCAAAGTCGATAAACTGCGCGTCTACCTGTGAAGGCGTCACCCCGTCAGCCAGTTTGACCACGACCTGACTGGAACGATTCAGATCCTCCCAGCGGTCCAGCATGATCTCATTTTTCAGAAAACTGGCAGGTATCGTGGCATAAGAAATCCATTGACTGAAATTAAAATCGCTGTTGCCTGTCCAATCGGCGACGATCCCTGTTACCCTCACGATCAGCGAATCCTGGTAATAAATAGTCCGGCCGATGATCCTGTCCGGGTCGAGATTGCCGAAGTATTTCCTGGCCCTTCCCGCGGTAAGCACAACTGAGTTGGGTATGTTGAGGGAAGTCGCAGCGCTTCCGCTTAACCATTGGTAGCGAAATATATCGAAGTACTGCGGCTCCACGATAGCAATGCTGCCGTCGTCGCCGAAGCGCGTCGGATTGCCAATTTGGTCGCCCGGTATGGTCACGCTGGCACCATAGGTATGATAGGCGGCCACTGTCTGCAAGCCAGTCAGTTCGCGGCGCATGGCCGCCGGCACAGGACCAGGCACACAATTCCAGTGACCGCCACGCAAAACGGCGTCCACACAAAAAATGCGGTCCCGCTCAGGATGAAAGTTATCGAAACTGAATTCGTAGCTGACGATCAAATAAATGACCAGACAGGTACAGATTCCCAGCGCCAGGCCCAGGACATTGACGAGGCTGTAAATTTTGTTGCGGACAAGACTGCGCCATGCGACGATCCAATAGTTTTTAAGCATAAAATGTCGTAAATCGTTTCATCATTTCACTGATTTTCAAGGCAATTGTAGGCGGTCATTTCCTGCTCCCCCAATTTTTGTGATGAACGACCCGGATTTCTTATCCGGAAAATACGCCTGCTGACCGATCACAAAAATCGCCTGTTCATCACAACCTTAAGTTTGGATCGGCCACGGTTATTATTTTTACTGGCATGCAACGTATTAAAACCCGCTACTTTATCGAGTTCTTCGCACATGGCCTGTTTTGGCTTGTGATGTACTACGCATTACAGGGATTCTTCGAGTCTTCTTTCGAGCTGACAGACCGCTCTCCTGCCGGCGATAGATGGGTGACGTCCGGGCTTGCCAGGTTTCCTTACGCGGGCGTGGTGCTTGTCTTTCTGATGCTGCTGTTTTACAGCTGTGTTTTTTGGTTGTTCAAAAGGCTCATCCGGTACCAAAGCCATTTTACGCGGGCCGCGGTGCTGGCCGGGTGGCTGCTACTGATCTACAGCTCCAATTACCTGCTGGTCCGCAGACTGATCAGCTTGCGTTCAGGGCTTTTCGCTATCGTGCCAGACAAGCCCGCTCTGCCGGAGCTCCACCCCTCGCCGGACCTGGCGGCTTTTTTTTCAGAGAATCACTCGCAGGTGCAGATCGTCATGGCGCTCAGCTTCCTGGCGGTGCTCGGTGCCGCCGCGGCGTATTTTTTCATAAAAGAATGGGTACGGAACGAGCTGATCAGAAGCAGGATCGAAGCACTTCAGGTCAGCACCGAACTTCGGTTCCTGCGCGCCCAGGTCAACCCGCATTTCCTGTTTAACACACTCAACAATCTCTATTCGATGGCCTTGAAAGAGGGGAAAGGCGACCTCGCCGACAGGATCGCCAAATTATCGAACATGATGCGCTATATGCTCTATGAAAGTGATACCGACCGTGTTTCCTTGCAGAAAGAGGTGGACTGCCTGGAAGACTACCTCGCGCTTCACCTGATGCGTTTTGCCCGCGACGAGGTAGATGTGCGTTTCCGGTACCCGGGAACGGCTGCCGTCGCAGCTGTACAGGTCGCACCCATGCTGTTCATACCCTTTCTTGAGAATGCCTTTAAGCACGGTGTGGTGATCGGTCAGCGCTCGCATATCGATCTGGCGATCTCCCTCGGCCCGCAAAAGCTGGTCTTTACCTGCGCAAATACGGATCATCGTGACGTAAAAAAGCTGGAAGAGGAAAAGGGCGGCATTGGGCTGGAAAATGTGAAGCGCCGCCTCGAACTGATCTATCCCGGCAGGCATCAATTGCGCGCCGGGCTGCAGAACAACAACTATATGATCAACCTGCAAATTGACATTTCATGATCAATTGTATCGCCATTGACGACGAGCCGATGGCTTTGGAAGTGATCGAGCATCATTGCGCTCGTACCGACCTCGTGGACCTGAAAGCCACTTTTCGTGAACCGTTAAAAGCCATCGCCTATCTGAACCGCGAAAAGGTCGACCTGATCTTCCTGGATATCAATATGCCCGAAATCAGCGGAATGCAACTGGTGCAGTCGCTGTCACCCAGGCCAATGATCGTCTTTACAACCGCCTACAGTCATTACGCGGCGGAAAGCTACAACCTCAATGCGGTGGATTACCTGCTGAAACCCGTTATTTTCGAGCGTTTCCTCACGGCCATAGATAAAGCAGCAAAAGCGGCTTTCCTCCAGAACAGCATTCAAGCGAATGAGGCTACCATTAACCTGAAAAGCGGGCCGCAAACGTACCCGGTGAAGCCCGGCGACATCCTTTATCTGGAAAAGGACGGCAATTATTTGACCGTCCATCTGAAGAACAAACGAATCCTAATCCGCGAAAATATGAGTGGCGTATTCGACCTGGTTCCCGCTTCGGATTTCATCCGGGTGCACAAGTCTTATGTGGTGGCTATTACGCATGTTACCCTGATCGAGGCCCATCAGCTAACGGTTGGTGGCGAAATCATACCTATCGGGAACAGCTATCGGTCATCGGTGAGAGCGAGGTTTGGACTAACATGAGTCGGAAGCAGGCTTGCCCCAAATCCGATTAACCAGCGATGGAGAAGTTTTGCGGTATGGGAAGTCCTGTCAAGGATTATATCGTGAATCAAGTAAAAATAAATCCAGACTTTTCATATTTTCAAAATCCAGCGATATGATATTACGGATCGCTTCTGCTTTATCCTGTGCCTGTTCATAATAGGCCTTGCAAATGGCATAGCCCACATAATATCCTAAGTCTGCATCGTCGCTTTCTTTGAAGGAACTGTTGTAAAGCCAGTCGGAAAACTTTTTATCATGCATTACGGGCTTGAATTTACTCCATAACGCTTGTTCGCGCCGTCGCCCCGAAACCATGTAAGGGCGATCGATGGGGGTATTGGTAAGCAGCTCGGCGATAAAATCACAACTGCCCTCCGCCAGGCAAAAACCCAGTAAATTAGAATTCCGCCTATTTTCCAGATCCCCGCCCCTTTGCTGCGTATGGGTTAACTCATGGGCAACAATTGCAAAAACACCTTGATTGGTATGCATGAACCTTTGCACCATGGGGTTTAAGCCGGAAGCTTTCACAGAACTGTCCGCGGATGCAATTTCCGCGCCTATCAGAATCTGGCTTTGCGTAGTAGTGCCGCCCGTTTCGATAAAGCCCATGACAAAATAAATTTCAGGCGGGACAAAGTCGCTGTACAACTTCTTGTAAGCGCTGTACAAATCTTCGATCAACGGAAGTTGCTCCCGGATCGCTTCTGTCTTGGGACGCACTGTTTCCCAAAAGTCTTTATACTTCGCAATACTTTCGCGAAATCGCGCGGAGGTCCAGCCGCGGAGGCTAATAAAAGCTTTTAAACCAGGGCTAGCTTTATCGAGATAGGCATTTTGAATAATCAGTTCCTGTTTTTGTTCATCTTTTTCCGCCTTGACCATGTCATAGGCATGCCAGAAATTCTGAATGTCACCAGTATGTATGGGCACGGATTGGCCGATACAACAATTGTTCAGCACAAAAAAAGAAAGCAGGATGAGAATTTGCCGCATTTGAATAAGTCCGATTTGTAGCTTACCCATGATGCGTATTCCAGCTCTAACGTTGCATGGTATCGGATCACACCGCCCTACAATTTAGTCAATTCCCTTCCGCAAGAAGTCAGCAGAACTGCACCGGATATTCATGCCGACCGTATACCCTACTCAATCTCCCAAGGATGACTTCCCCACTTCTGTTTGTGACTTTGCTTTGAAAGACCGTGCGGGGTCGGGCAAGCAAGTAGTGGAAGCACCGGACGAAAGGAAGGCACGGCGGAGAACGCCTCTCAGCATGCTGCCTGCCGTGGTGGCGTCATTGATACAAAAAAGTCCGATAGCCAGTTGTCGCCGGAGCCGCCTGTCTGTCGCCCTTGCTGCCATGCACATGGAAAATCAAAAATAACCAATCGGGAAAGTGTCGTCCACCCGGGAACAGCGACCGCGCCTTTTGAACAAAGTACATTGCGCCTTTTAAACAAAACCGGTTCGTTGTTCCGGAGCGAATTTTGGCCCATCAAATCAAAAGAAGATGAACATCAATTCAAACAACGAAAAATTAGTGCTGGTTACCGGCGGCTCCGGCTTCATCGCCGTGCATTGCATCATTCAGTTATTAAATGCGGGCTACCGGGTAAGGGCTACTCTGCGCTCCCCGGACCGCGAAGCCGGGGTACGATCCATGCTGAAAGAAGGCGGCATCAAAGCTGCTGACGGGATTACGTTTGTACAAGCTGACCTGTCCTCGGATCAGAATTGGCCTGAAGTGATGAGCGGCTGCACCTACGTCATGCACGTGGCTTCGCCTACGCCGAAATTGGATTTCAAACACGAGGATGAGATGATCGTGCCGGCGCGGGAAGGCGTGCTGCGGGTGTTGCGTGCCGCCAGGGACGCCGGTGTCAAACGCGTGGTGCTAACCTCGGCTATCGGCGCGATAGTTTACGGCCATCCCAACCAAAAGGCCCCCTTTGACGAAACGACATGGACCGATACGGCGAATGCCCCGGCCTACCAAAAATCAAAAACCCTGGCAGAAAAAGCGGCCTGGGCGTTTATCAGTGAAGAAGGGAACGGACTGGAACTTGCCGCCATCAACCCGGTAACCGTGACGGGCCCCGCATTGGGGCCAGACTATTCCCATTCGCTGTACCTGATCAAAAACCTGCTCAACGGCAAGATGCCGGGCTGCCCCAGGATAAACTCGGGTTTTGTAGATGTGCGTGATGTAGCCGACCTGCACCTCCGGGCAATGGAAGATCCGGCTGCGAATGGCGAACGTTTTATCGCCACTGCGGGCGAGAGCATCTGGCTGGTAGCCGTGGCGAGAATCTTGAAAGAGAACCTGGGCACTGCTGCCGATCAGGTAAAGGCCAGGGAGTTGCCCAATATCCTGCTGCGCATTGCGGCACTGAAAGACCCGATGGTGAGGTCGATGGTGCCGCTGCTGGGCAGGGTGATGAACGTGACCAGCGCCAAGGCGATCAGCCTTTTAGGCTGGTCGCCCCGCTCTGCCGAAGAAGCGATCGTTGCCTCGGCTGAAAGTCTGATCGGCTTGCAACTGCTTGATTGATCACATTAATTTGTACCATGGAAGTAGCCGAAGTATTTATTGCCTGCAAGAAAGAAGCCCATTACAGCCGGGAACTGGTACTGCCGCAGCCAGCCCTTGTGCATGTCGTTTCCGGCGAAATGCGGGTGGTCACCGCGCAACACAGCTACCATTTCTTTGCAGGAGATACCATACTGCTGCCGCGCAACCAGCTGGGCAGGATGAGCAAGCTCCCTTTGAACGGTCAGCCCTGCATCGCGGTATCCGTGCTGTTCCGCAGGGAAAGGCTGCAGCACTTTTATACAGCCAACGTAGACCGATTCAAGGCGCAACATGGCCACGGGCTTAAAAAATTCGGGTCGCATCCCTTGTTGAAAAGCCTCTTCGCCTCATTGCAGCCCTATTTTGAGTTGGCAGACGCCCTGCCCGAGGACATTGCCGCCTTCAAGATCGAAGAAGCTGTCCGTATCCTTCGTGCGATCGACCCCGATGTGGATGGGCTGCTCGGGCATTTCGATGAACCCGGCAAACTGGACCTGGCGGATTTCATGGAGCAGAACTATATGTTCAACCTGCCGCTGGAAAAATTCGGGTACCTGACCGGCCGGAGCCTGACCACTTTCAAAAAGGATTTCAAGCGGGTTTTTCAGGACACGCCTGGCAGGTGGTTGACGCAGAAACGGCTGGAGCTTGCCCATTACCAGATCTTCGAGCAGAAACGAAAACCTTCCGATGTTTATCTGGACACCGGTTTCGAGGATCTTTCCCATTTTTCCTTCGCCTTCAAAAAGTATTTCGGCTACAATCCAAGCAAAAGGTAAAAGGCCATCCGAACCGTTACTGACTTGCGTCTGCCGATCTCGCGGTTCGCCGGAGCCGCCGGGCGCTCAGCAGGATGATCCCGCTAAGCGCCCGGCTGATGATGTTCCGTATGTTACCGTGCATGATCATACGTCTAAGAGGTCAGACTGACCTGGTATGACCTCCATCGACACGCAGTAGCGCACCGGTAACATAGTCGGCTAAGGGACTAGCAAGGAATGCCACTGCAGCGGCAACTTCCTCTGGTCTCCCAAAACGGCCTACATCATTCTGTACAAATTGTTCGACTGCATTGTGTTCGATAGCGGCCCAATCGTCACCCCAGCCGAACTGCGCGGACATCCCCAGCAGCATCCGGCGCGTGTTTTCCACCAGCATAGGTCCGGGTGCGACCGTATTGGATGTAATGCTTGTACCCTTGAGTTCCCGTGCAAGCGAAACCGTCAAATTATGGCGCGCAGCTGTGGCTGCCAAATAATCCGGCTGTAGCGCAAATGGCTCGATCCCGCCCGAAGAGCCGATCTGGATCATTCGTCCCCAGCCGAGCGTTTTCATGGCCGGGAGTAAACGGTGGATCATCCGCACGTAAGCCAGCACATTCACGTTGTAGCTATCCCGCCACTCGCCCACACTTACCTGCAGCCAGGGCTTTGGCTGGTAGGCACCGGCGTTATTAACCAATATAGCTACCGGACCGCCTGCCAAAGCACCTTCTGCTACTGCGTCAGCCCCTTCGTCAGTAGACAAGTCGCCCAATACATAAATAGCTTTCCCTCCTGCCTGGTTGATACTTTCTGCAACCGTGGCAGTACGTTCCTCATTGCGTCCGTGCACGATTACCTCAGCACCTTCGGACGCCAGTAAGCGCACAGTTGCCTCACCCAAACCAGCGCTGGACCCGGTAACCAAGGCCCTTTTCCCTTTCAGTTGTAAATCCATTGTTTTCTTTTATTACTTTTGTTAATTAACTTACTTTTAGTAAGTCAAAACTAGGCGACCAGCGATCGAAAAACAAGAAGGAACCTAAAAGTCAGACACTTACGCGCAGGTAACAAATGTTGAAAATCAGCTTGATATGAAAAAAGAAATTGTAAGAAAATGCGAAAATAACCGCGACAACTGCCCGGTAAAAGATGTGTTAAACCGGGTGGGCGACAAGTGGTCGATGCTAACGGTCATTATGCTGTCCGATCATGGCACGCTGCGCTTTAATGAACTGCACCAGCTGATTGACGGCATTTCCCAAAAGATGCTGACGGTAACCCTCAAAACGCTGGAAGCTGACGGATTGCTGACGCGGAAAATGTACCCCCAGATCCCGCCTAAAGTAGAGTATGCACTGACACCTCTCGGTGAAAGCCTGGTAGTACCATTGATGCACCTGTACGACTGGGCGAATGCCCATATGCCGGAGATCAAAGCCTCTCGGGAAAAGTTCGAAAAGGCGGTTGCTTGACGACATACTTTTTAGAAACCTCCCGGGATTCAACGCACCGGCAAACATTGCCCATTACCACGAGGGATGAGTTGTCTTTTGTCCATTTCTGTAATCAGTTTCCCGTGTTTTGAGCTGGATCGCTGTCCCCGGCAATCGGCCTTGTATTGTCCCAGGTAGGCCGGTCCACACACATCCTGAGGAAGTATGCATCTGCACGGGCTGTAGTGCGGAGCACGCCGGGTTTGAAAGAAATATTAGGATAAGACGGGTGCGCGCTGTCAGAATTTTTGACTTAATTTGAAGAAACCCACTTTAAAATGAACCCAATCGAAACCGACCGATCGCTTTGGGAATCCTTTCAACTGGACGATGAAACGGCCTACGAAAAGATTTATTCGCTGCATATTAAAGCCATGTATCGCTATGGAATGAGCTTAGTGCCTGTGTCGGAGGCATTTGTACTCGATTGTATCCACGATGTCTTCGCCGAAATATGGGCAAGAAGGAACAAGCTTGCGGTTCCCGACAATGTCAGATATTACCTTCTTAAATCACTAAAAAACAGGATCATCCACGCATTGAGCCGGAACGAACACCCGCACCAGCCGCTGGATCAGGCCGATTTTGAGAATTTCTGGATGGAACCTTCGGCCGAAGAAATTTTAACCCAGAAGGAAGAAGCCACAGGACAGCGCGACCTCATGCAAAGGCTGATCAGCCAGCTGCCGCACCGGCAGCAGGAAGCTCTGAGGCTGCGATTTACCGAAGATCTGGATTACCAGGAAATAGGCGAAGTGATGCGCGTGAATCGTCAGTCGGCCCAGAACCTGGTGTTCCGGGCCATGGAAAAGTTAAGGTCCTGGATGGTTTTTTAAATTTTTTTTAAAATACCTTGGGGTAAGGTGAGTATGCCGGGCGCCCTTTTGTAATCTACTGAAAACATAGCGTTTATTCAGTGGAAAATAATTATCGGCACTATACGGTAACGGACTTCGCGAGCGACGGGGCATTTCTCCGGCACTATCTGGGCCCGACACCCGAATCGGAGCAGCAGTGGGCACAATGGCTTGCAGAAAACCCCCAGCAACTTGAGAACTGGGAAAATGCAAGACTACTTGTGGCGGCTGTCATGGAAGGGCTTACCGCCTATTCTCGAAACTTCCTGACGGAAGAGGCCGAGGCAGCTCTGCTGGAGAGGATCAGGCTAACCAATCACTTCCAGCCCGAAATCGTAAAACTTCATCCTTTCAGAAGCCGATATTTTGCAACCACCCTCGCGGCAGCTGCCATCAGCATCATGCTGGTTGCTTTCGTTTATCTATGGAAAAACGGTCAGGGGGGGTACTCTGCCTACGATCAGCAAACCAGCAAGTCGCAAGTGCCGTTCACCGAGCAAACCAACAGATCGTCCGCAGATCAGGCCTACTATCTTCCCGACAGCTCGCAAATCCTGCTTTCTCCGGGTAGCCGTATCAGCTATCCGGCCGACTTTGGGAAAAGCGACCGTACCGTATTCCTCTCCGGCAAGGCATTTTTTGACGTGGTAAAAGATCCTTCGCGTCCGTTCCTGGTATACGCCAACGAGATTGTGACCCGTGTCTTGGGAACACGCTTCGAAATAAAGGCTTTCGAAAAGGATGCGGATGTGATCGTGAAGGTGACCAGCGGGAAAGTGACGGTCTACCGTAACAGACAGAAAACCAGCGACACGGCTGTGCATACCGAAAGTGGCGGCGTACTGCTCCTGCCCAACCAGCAGGTCGTGTTCAGCCGGTCGGAAAAGCAGTTCAGCAAGGAACTTGTAGAAAAGCCAGCCGTTCTGACGCAACCGAAAGGGAACCACTTATTTGTGTATGAAGAAACACCCGTGGCCAAGGTTTTTGAAGAAATGTCCGCTGCGTACGGCGTCGAGATCGTATTCAACGAGCAGGCCCTGGCGCACTGCCAGCTCAGCGCTTCCCTTACCGAAGAATCCCTCATCGAAAAGATGGACATCATATGCAAGTCGATCAATGCGACCTACGACATTGTGGAGGCAAAAATCATCGTCGATTCGCAGGGATGCACGACACCTTAACCCTTTAAATATTCCTAAACCCTTACCCTATGGTTACATAACTACATTCCCCCGCCAGTTTTAAATGAAAAGCCAACGATGGAGCAAGCATCGTTGGCCGGTTTCAGTCCTCTCTGACAGCTTCCTACGGCTGAGAGGAATCGTTTTGCCCAATTATTCCTAAACGTTCAAAACAATCAAATTTATGAAACAAGCGAGAACTTTACTATTGCGATGTATGAAGATTTCGTTGGTACAAGCCTGCATTTGCTGCATTTTTGCAGGCATTTCCTGGGCCAATGACCTCTCGGCACAAGAGCTGCTCAGCCGCCGGGTGAGCATCGAGGCCGTGGATAAAAAGGTGAAATCTGTGCTGAAAGACATGGAGAAGGCTGCGGACGTGCGCTTTTCGTATAGTCCGCAGGTGATCCAGTCTGGACGCACCGTCTCCCTCTCCGTCAGCAACGTACCACTCGGCGAAGCGCTGGACCGCCTGCTCAGGCCTCTTCAGATCTCCTATGAGCCAGCCGGGCGGCAGATCATCCTGAAAAAAGCCGAACGCCCAGATCAGGGCGCGGTCATCCGGGAGGCGCTCCCGGTGAAAGCCCTGGTCCTGCAAGAGGTGCGGGGTAAGATCACCGACGAGCAGGCGCAGGCCCTGCCCGGGGTTAGCGTGGTGCTCAAAGGAACAACCCAGGGTACCACCACCGACAGTTATGGAAATTTCAGCCTGTCGTTTGAGGCGAAGGATGCCGTACTGATCTTTTCTTTTGTGGGTTACGTGTCGCAGGAGGTGATCGTTGGCGCTCAGACGCAGATCGACATTGCCCTGGCCCCCGACGCCCATTCCCTGAAAGAGCTCGTAGTGGTGGGTTATGGCACACAGACCAAAGCCAGCCTCACGGGCGCGGTGTCTACGGTGCAGGGTGAGGCAATTTCCGAAATCCCCTCTTCCGCCTTGTCCAACTCGCTGGCGGGACGTATCCCGGGCGCGACGATCGTCAACAACTCCGGTTTTGTAGGGGCGCCGTCTTCCATCCAGATCCGTGGGCTGGGGACGTTCAATGGTACCGAACCATTGTTCGTCATCGACGGTATCATCCAGCCGAAAGCGCAGTTCGACGTCCTCGACCCAAACGAGGTTGAAAGCGTAAGTGTTCTGAAAGACGCGGCGACCGCTTCCATTTATGGGGCGAGGGGTGCCAACGGGGTGGTACTGATCAAAACCAAATCAGGAAAGGCACATAAGCCGGTTTTCAGTTACTCCAATTCTTTTTCTACCCAAAGAACGACACGGCCGGTGCAAAGCTACACAGCCACCCAGGAATTGGAGTACATCAACGACCAGGCCGAGACATTCAACAATCCCAAGCCGGTCACGCCCGAGATCTTTGATTATTTCAAGGACAAGAGCTACAATATCATGGATTATATCTGGCAGAACCCCGGTTCGCAGCAACACGATTTCAGCGTGAACGGAGGCGGGGATGCGATCACCTATTACATGCTGGCAGGCTATAATAAAGCAACTGGTTCCTTCAAAAACACCGATTTCGGCAGGTACAACTTTCGGTCTAATGTAAGCGCGAAAATAAACGACTACATGAACCTGAGCATGAATATCAGCGGCAACCAGCGCCAGTCGAACCGCTTTTACTGGCCTTACGACGATGCGGAATCCTATACCGTTGCTGATTTTTACCGTGCCACATTCAATTGGACCCGTCTGTATCCTTTTTTCGTAGACGCCGCCGGCAATCCGACCACAGATACCCGGAACGGCCTGCCCGTCACCAACGGCGGCTGGAACCCGGTGGAGCTGGTAGAGAATGGCGGTTACCGCAGGCTCACTTACCGGACGCTGAACGCCATCGGGAAATTCGATCTCAAAATTCCGTTTGTAGAGGGCCTGAGCACCAGTTTTCAATACAACTATAATGCGGGCGACCGGAATTCGAAAGACCTTATCCTTTTCAACAAAAGCTATAAGTTCCAACCAGCCTCTACCACCAACAAATACCTTCCCGGGCCGGTAGACCCCAGCCAGGTGAACGTGCATAACCTGTCCAGCTCCTACGAAAAGATTGCCGAATCCGCGACCTTCGAGCATTCGTACCAACTCGACTGGTTTATCAACTACGACCATTTTTTCGGGAAACACCATTTTACAGGGCTGGCAGTATATGAGCAGCAGCGTTCTCAGGGCAATGTATTATCAGGCTCCGCACAGGATTTGCTGACCACTTCGGTAGACCAGATTTTCAATGCCTCGACCGACCCTACCAAGCGAAGCTTTGACGGAAAAGAATACCAGGCGTCGCGCGCTTCTTATGTCGGAAGGCTCCATTACGAGTACAGCGACAAGTATATCGCCGAGTTTTCATTCCGCTACGACGGCTCGTATATATTTCCTGAGGACAAGCGCTGGGGATTTTTTCCTTCCGGTTCGCTGGGGTGGGTCATGTCCAACGAGCGATTCTTTAATATACCCGCCATATCGTTCCTGAAAGTGAGAGGGTCGATGGGCTTGCTGGGGAATGATAACGTAAATCCTTACCAGTTTCAGAACAATTATACTTCCGGCAATTCTTATGTGATCGGAAACACCGTCTATAATGGGATCACCGCCGGCACACCTCCCAATCCAAACATTACCTGGGAAAAATCGGCCACCTACAACGGAGGTCTCGACTTCGCCCTCTTCAACGGAAAGATCAGCGGGGAATTCGACTATTTCTACCGCCACACGTATGACATCCTGAGGAGCCGCGAGCGGGCGGTCCCGGGTACCTATGGTGCGGAGCTGAGCAGCGAGAACTATGCGAAGATCGATGTAAGAGGTTTTGAGGCTTCATTGAACTACAACAATCGCGTGGGCGATTTCAAATACTCGGTGGGAGCGAATATGGGGTTTGCCAAAGACAAGATCGTCTACCAGGACGAAGCCGCGGGCCTTGCGCCGTGGCGCAGCACCATCGGTCAGCCACAGAACCGGCTGTTCGGCTACCAGTCGCTCGGTATCATCCGCGACCAGGCGACGCTCGACGCGCTCCCCGACAATTTTACGCAATTCGGTCGCGCACCAATGCTGGGAACGATCTTGTACAAGGACATTCGCGGCACCGACTGGAACAGCAATACCCCCGACGGCAAGATCACAGAATACGACCAGGTTTACCTTTCCGACAATGCGATACCCCGCATCAATTATGGGATTACCCTCACCGGCGAATGGAAGGGCATTTCACTCAGCGCCCTTTTTCAGGGTGTGGGCGCCTACGACCGCATGATCAGCACCATCAACGGCGGAGGCGTGTTCCAGACAGGCGACCGCCCCTACTTCGAACTCTGGACCAATCACTGGACGCCATCCAATCCCAACGCCCCCTATCCGAGGGCAGGCCAGTGGTCCGAGGAATTTGGGCCGGCCGCTTCCAGTTTCTGGGTGAAAAACGGGGCCTATATGCGCCTCCGTAATCTCAACCTCGGCTACTCATTGCCCAAAAGCTGGCTGACACCGCTCAAAATCCAGTCCTGCAAATTGTATGTCAACGGCGCCAACCTGTTTGTGCTTTCCCCGATCAAGGTCATGGACCCCGAGCAGCAGACACTGGATTCGTATCCGGTAATGAAGACGTTTTCCGCAGGCTTAAACATTACTTTCTAACCAGCCCTTATGAAAAAGTTCCTATACGCGACTTACCTTACCCTCGGCCTGACGCTCATTTCGCAAGGCTGTAAAAATGATTCGCTGCTCAACATGGAGAATCCCGCGGCTTACAACCCGGAAGACGTCTGGTACGATTCCAAGCTCGCGAATGCATATCTGATCGATACTTACGCTTCCCTGCCCGCCTGGCCGCTCAATCAGGGAGACTGGGCCGACGAAAGCCTTGGGCTCATCACCCAGGATTATGTGACGACTTCCAACGAAAATTTTAAGTACTGGCCCTATACCGTAGTGAGGAAGCTCAATATCCTGCTCAACGAAATCGACGGCGGGAGTCTTTCCGAATCCGAAAAAGCGGCGATCAAAGGACAGGCTTATTTCCTTCGCGCCTTTCATTATTTCAAGGCGGTGGTTTACCACGGCGGAGTGCCTATCATTACCAGGGCCCAATTGCTCACCGACACGCTGAATGTAGCGCGCAGCTCCACTTCCGAATGTTTCGATTTTATCATCAGCGACCTGGACAACGCCATAGCCTCCCTGCCCGACCATTATACAGGTGCCGACTACGGGCGACTGGACAAGGCAGCTGCACTGGCGTTCAAAGGAAGGGTACTGCTGTATAAAGCCAGTCCGCAATTCAATCCCACCGACCCTTACAACAATGCATACTGGCAGCAGGCTTACGACGCCAATAAGCTCGCCAAGACGACACTCGAAAGTCTTGGTTTCGGCCTGTTCGAGGATTATGGAAACCTTTGGTTCAGCGAGGGCAACAAGGAAAATGTCATGACCATCATTTTTCAGAACCCCGGTAAAGTCAACGGGCGGAGCGAGAGCTGTGTACGTCCATTGTCCCAGTCCAAAAACTGCACGGGCGGCGACAATCCGATCTGGGAACTGGTACAAGCGTATCCCATGAAAGACGGAAAGCCCGCTGGAAAATCGAGATACGCCTACGATCTGCAAACATTCTGGGAAAACCGCGACCCCCGTTTCGACGCGACGATCGCTTATAACGGCTCGATCTTTCCGCTGGGCGTAAGCGCCGACCACCGCCAGTATACCGACCTCAAAGTGGGCGCGATCGACGACGGTTTCGGCGTAGGACAGACCTTCACAAGATCGGGTTTTTACACCAGAAAAGGCGTCGACAACTCGCTGTCACAGGCCCAGGTCGATCTTAATGCGGTAGATTGGGTGGAAATCCGTTTCTCGGAAGTATTGCTCAATTTCGCCGAAGCCGCCAATGAAACCGGCCATCCTGATGAAGCTCTTGCGGTGTTGAAACAGATCCGCCAGCGTGCCAAAATCGAAGCAGGAACCGACGGGATGTATGGACTCGACACAGGCATGACCAGGGATCAGCTCCGTGATGCCATTTATAACGAAAGATATCTTGAATTTACATTTGAAGGAAAGCGGTTCTGGGACTTGAGACGCGCACGGAGACTGGGCCAGATCAACGGAAAGGCCAAACATGGCCTTCTCGCTCAACTGAAGCCGGGCCTCGACCCAACAGACCACACCAGGACTTTCCTGCCGTCGGACTTCACTTACACCGTAAGCGAGCTGATCATTAACGGGCCCAAAAATATGGTCACACCCGACAGCTACTATTTTTTCCCGATTTCACAGGGAGAGATAGAAAAGAACCCAAGCCTGCAACAGAATAAGGACTGGGGCGGCACCTTCGACCCGACTTTGCATTGATATTTGAATATTCCTAAACCCTTTATAATCTATAATGAAACGCTTTCTTTTCAGCAATGTGGCCCACCGACCAGTTTTCAAAATCTGGTCGGTGGCTGCCATGCTGTCGCTTTCGGTCCGCCTGGCAGCCCAAACCACGCTGACTACCACCTACATCGAATTTAGAATTGAGAAAAGCGGGACTGTCGCCAGCATAAAAGACAAAAGAACCGGTAAGGAGTACGTCCCGGCCGGACAGGCCGGCCCCTTGCTTTCGTTGTATAAAAACGGCGACTACATGAAGCCTGTGTCTATGGCTTTCGACAGCAAAAAGAAAACAGCCGCATTACGGTTCGAAGGTGGCCAGGTAGCTACATTGAAACTGGAAACCAAAGGCCCGTACCTGCGATTTGAGCTGGTCTCTCTCTCCCCCCGTAACGGTGTGGAAGCTGCGGTCTGGGGGCCGTACCCGGTTGCGATCGGCAAGCTGATCGGCGAAACGGTAGGTATCGTACGCGACGATCAATTTGCGATAGGTATTCAAAGTCTTAAGATCAATACCATTGAAGGGATCCCCGACGACGGCGATAACGCGGGAGGCGGCTCGTTCTTTGATCCCTTGCCCGGGCAGAAGCTCCCGGATGACCTGAAAGATATGGCTGGAAAGCCGGTGACAACGGATGTCAATAAGGATGGCGACATGCCCGACTATGTCAGACTCTATCGTGGCACTGCCGCAGTGAAGAAAGACTACGGCAGCGAGCTGCGTTTTTATGCGCGCGACCGCCGCATACCCAGGACGGTCCGGTCGGGCGGAATATTGCAGGAAATAAAGCCTTTGGACTCCGACTTATCCGGCTCGGCGATCGCAGTCTTCGGCTGTCCCGAGCCCGAAACACTTAACCTGATCGAAAAGATCGAATTAGGAGAGGGATTGCCGCATCCCATGCTCGACGGTGTATGGGTAAAAAAATCGCCCCGAACAGCCGACCCCTACATGTTGTATGAGGGCAAGAACGCAGAACAAAGCCTCGAATACGCCAAACAGCTGAATTTTAAGCTCGTACACATGGGGGATGTTTTCAAAAGCTGGGGCCATTTCGGGCTCGATACGGATCGCTTTCACGGTGCCGGAGCCATCAAAGCCTTTACCGACAAAGCCAGGAAGGATGGCATCTCCATCGGGATCCACACGCTCACAACTTTTACAGGCACCAATGATTCGTATGTAACACCGGTTCCGAGCGATAGCCTGCAAAAAGCGGGTAGTACCGTATTGGCTGCAGACGTGAGCGAAAATGACGATGTGATCGTGATCAAAGACGCCGCTTTTTTTCAAAACCCTGCGTCTACCCGCACCATTAAGATCGGAAAGGAGCTCATCGCTTACAAAAGTGTCTCAGGAACAGGCCCCTGGCAACTGACTGGCTGCGTAAGGGGGCAGTTTAAGACACAAATAGCAGCGCACAAGGCCGGCGAGGTGGTGGACAAGCTGATGAACAACGGATACGGCGGCTTCCTGCCGGATATCTACCTGCAAGACCAATACGCGAAACGCCTGGCGCAGGTCAGCAATGAAACCGGCATCGACCTGATGGATTTCGACGGTTTCGAGGCGCTGGACGCGACAGGCCACGGCACATTTGCGGAAAACAAGTTTATCGACCTTTGGTATAAAAACCTCGACCGTTACCGCATGACCTGCGGTTCCAACACGTCCCATTACTATTGGCATGTGTATACATTTATGAACTGGGGAGAACCCTGGTACAGCGCGTTGCGAAAAAGTCAGGTTAACTATCGCATTGAAAACCAGCGATATTTCGAAAGAAACCTGATGCCAGGTATGCTCGGCTGGTTCAAGCTGGAAGAAACCTACCGCCCGGAAGAAATAGAGTGGATCCAGGCCCGGAGCACCGGCTTTGATGCCGGATACTTATTGCGGGTAGACGAATCGATAGAAAGCAACGGGTATAAAGACGCATTGTTCGAGGCAATCAGGGAGTGGCAGAAAGCGCGCAAGGCAGGCGTTTTCAGCAAGGAGCAGAAAGAGCGCATGAAAAGTCCGCTCAATGAATTCCATCTCCAGAAAACCTCCGATAAAACCTGGGACCTGATACCGTTGACGTTGTCGGGCACATTTGAACACAAATACCGGCAAGTGCAGACGGGCGAGCCGATCATCAGCCGCTTCACTTTCAAAAACGACTACGCGGCCCAACCTGCACGTTTTTACATGACCGCTGAGGCCGTAGAAGGCAATACAACCGCGGAAGCATCGCAAATTTCCATAGAAATCAACCAGGAGACGGTCGAGCTCACGGAGCCGCTGAAAGCGGGAAGCAAAGTGGTGTGCGACGGAACGAAGATCTTACTTTGCGACCGTAACTGGAAGACGATCAAGGAGCTGGGTGGCGTAAAATTGCCGATATGGCGCCAGGGGGCAAATGAAATCAGTGTTAAAAGCAATTTTTCCGATAGCCAATCGCCGGTTTTGAAATTTGAGTTTAAATCCATGGGCCATGCGGAGGTATTAAAAATGGCAGGGCTTTGATCCTGGTTCGAAACATTGTAGCATATGCCTTACTCAAACCGGTATGAATATTTACGGAAATGTTGCCGAGGTTATCCCATTGCAGAAGAGAACACGCATGGCATCGATGCCGCCAGCCACATTGCCGACTCCATGCCCGGTAAAGTAGGGCACCGGGGAATACGCCAGGAAGAAATAATGGCGGAATACGGGTCGGTCCTGCAAATGGACAGAAGGAAGGCACGCGTTCCGATTGGAGAATCAGCTATATCACGGTATTACTTTAATTTAAAACCCACGATGGGTTTTATGTCGGGTCACTGGCTTCAAGGTTTCGGTAAGCCAGTGATTTCCCTTCTGTAATTATCAGTCTGTAATTTTTGCTGCCGGTGAAATCCGGGATAAGGAAAAATTAATTTCTCCTTCATACATGCCTTATCTGGCAGCGATAGTTTTGATCCATTCAAACACGGATCAAACTATTAACAAATTATGAAAAAATTAGCATTAGCTGTTGTGATCACGACGGCATTGACATTCAGTGCAAATGTATTTGCCCAGCAACCAGCACCTTTGGCAGCAGGTATTCCAGGCCCGGGCCCGCGGCCTCCTTTTGGCGGCCCTGCTGCTCCACGTGAACAAGGTCTGCGGCCGGTCACGACCATTCAGGGGAAAGTTGTCAAATTAAAGGCGAACGATGATTTTACATTCGACGGATTCTACCTGCTCACCGGAAGTGACAGTTTACTGGTAAAATTTCCGGCACACATGGGTTCGCAGATCATGCCTGCGGCGAAAACAGGATCACAGATTTCAGTTTCCGGAGTTATGGAAAATACTCCTTCCGGCACAAGGGAGCTGAAAATGGTAAACCTGACGGCTGGAGATAAAACATGGACAGAGACCTCTCCTGCCATACCGACCGCCGCTCCGCAGGAAAATGCACTAACCGGCTCAGGTAAGGTCAGCGCGCTGCAAACCAACCAGGAAGGAATTGTTACCGGCATTTTCACAGACAATAAAACCTTGCTCCGCTTCCCGCCGCACATTGGATCGCAGCTGGGAAATCTGACCGCAAAAGGCAGTACAATCTCCTACTCAGGCATTCAGAAGAGCAAAGCGCAGGGAGAAGTCCAGCTGGAAGATTATAAGATCGTCCGATGCAATACGATCACCGTCAACGGTCAGCAGTATCTGGTAAAATAATTGATAGTACCATATGGCAGCAGCTTTTTGCTGCCATATTATTTCTTCCTTTTTATGAGCAAATACATTTCAACAATCGGACTGCTGGTCCTTTCCAATGCTTTCATGACGATGGCCTGGTATGGCCACCTCAAATTTTTCAGTAAAGATGGTGGTCATGCTTCCACACCGCTGTGGATGATTATACTGCTCAGCTGGGGACTGGCTTTCTTTGAATACTGCTTTCAGGTCCCGGCCAACCGTATCGGCTCTTCCGAAATGGGCGGCCCATTTTCGCTGGTCCAGTTGAAAATCATCCAGGAGGTCATTACACTCGTGATCTTCATGATCTTTTCCGTCACGGTCTTTAAAAACACCCAGTTTACGACCAATCATTTGATTGGCTTCGGGCTGCTGGTGGGCGCGGTTTACTTTATTTTTAAGCCCTGATGCATGCCTTGAAAGCCCGGTCCTTACGGGGACTGGACCTGATCAACTTCACGCTCGCTGACGTACGCGACGGCATCGGCCCGTTTCTGGGCATTTTCCTGCTCTCGTCCCAGCATTGGAATTTGAAAGATATTGGCATCGCCACTTCGCTGGCCACATTTGCGGGCGTGGTCGTACAAACACCCGCCGGCGCATTTGTTGACCGTTTTAAGAATAAAAAGATCATCGTAGCCATTGCCAGCCTGCTGGTCGGTTTTGGGACATTACTGATCCTGATCCAGCCCAGCCACACCGTTGTCATTGCCAGTCAGGTAATCGTGGGGATAGCCGCCACCTTCATCGGCCCATCCATTGCCGCCATGACGCTGGGATTGGTCGGATACGGCAAACTGGAAGCACGCACCGGACGCAATGAAATGTTTAACCACGGCGGCAATGTGGCCTCGGCGCTCATTTCCGGCATCATCGGCTACTACCTGGGCCTGAAAGCGATCTTCATTTTCACATTCCTGCTCTCCTTTGCCAGTGTGATTTTCCTGCGTTTTATCGACCACGAACAGATTGATTATCAACTTTCGAGAGGCAGTTTGTCCGACAACAAAAATGAAGATATCAAATCTGCGGGCGGCATCATTTCAAATCCGCTTTTCCTGATTTTTACCACCTGCTGCGTGCTATACCATTTTGCCAATGCTGCGATGCTGCCGCTGGCAGGGCAGTATATTGTTTCAGCCAACAAAGTGGATGCTTCAGTATATATGTCAGCCTGCATTGTGATTGCCCAGCTAGTCATGGTACCCACCGCCGCGTGGTGCAGCCACAAGTCCACAAACGGGCGAAAATGGTTGATGCTAGTTTGTTTTGCGGCTTTGCCTATCCGCGGGGTACTCTACACATTAAGCCCGAATCCGTATTTCATTACCTCTGTCCAAATCCTGGACGGGCTTTCCGCGGGTATTTTCGGTGTCGTCAGCATTCTGATCATTGCTGACCTTACTAAAGGTTCGGGGCACTTCAATTTGGCTAACGGGATCCTGATCACCGCGGTCGGGCTTGGGGCTTCATTAAGCAACGTGGTAGCCGGGTATATCGCGAATTTGTATTCTTTCAGGTATGCATTTTTATTCCTGAGTGCTACGGCTGGTCTGGCATTTGTAATTTGCCTGCTGTTGATGAAAGAAACTTATAACCCTGACTCACGGTGAAAAGTATAACCCCGGTTTGGAGCGGAATTATCCTGCTGCTGATTTTGATCGCGGCAGGCTGGTTTTTTTACAAAACAGGGGCGAAGGAATCAGGGTTGGGCCCCGCGAGACCTGCGCATTTTGGACCGCCTGCACAGGATCAATCCAAGCTAAAAGGCACCGTGCTGGAATATGGCAGCAATCCGGACGGTGACATTGACAAAATGCTTTTAGCAACAAGCGAAGAAAAGTTCTGGCTGCACTTTCCTCCCCATGCGGCGCGATCCATAAAAGCGACCGCACCGGTTAACAGCGTCATTGAAGCAATGGTGGATCGGCGAGGGCCTGCTGTTCATGACCATCTCGATCCTGTTTTTGAATTAAAACAGGTAGCCGGTCCGGGCGGCAAGGCAAGCATTGACCTGACAGGCATCCCCACCCCACTTCCCCGGAAAGGGGTTGAAGTTGAGGTTACAGGAAACGCCCCACAGGATCTAAAAATCGGGCAAGCGCCGGCCCACCATTTTATTTTATCAGGGAAATTCATCTCAGTCCCGCCTCACATGGCACATACATTATTTCCCTTAGTCAGCCAGGCCAAAACGGTCCTGGTAAAAGGATTCCTTCGCGACTCCGTCGACGGTTTTGTATCCGCTTCGGGTTTGCCGGTGGTAAGAGCCAGTTCCATACAGCTTGACGGCACAACCTTTAAAATACGATAATGCACACCAGCACACCGACTTTATGAAGATACTTGTTGTTGAAGATGAGCAAAAACTGGCGGGTTTTATACAGAAGGGCCTGCAGCAAGCCGGATATCTGGTCCAATGGTCTGGTAACGGATCAGATGCACTTCACAAAGCCGCATCCGAAACATTCGACCTGATCCTGCTCGATCTGATGCTGCCGGGCATGACGGGTATTGACGTACTGAAAAACCTGCGTGCGTACCACATTCCTGCTCCCGTGATCATTGTAAGTGCATTGAGCGGAACTTCCCAGGTTGTGGAAGGACTTGACCTCGGCGCGGTCGACTACATTAAAAAACCGTTTGAATGGGAGGAACTGCTGGCCAGGATCCGCATTTTGCAGCGGAAGGTTTTTGCAAGCGAAAGTACCCGGATCAGCATTGACGATCTGGTATTGGACCTGATGACGCGGGAAGTTTCCCGGGGCGGACAGGCAGTTCAGCTTACCGCAAAAGAATTTGCATTGCTCGAATATCTGGTCCGCAATGCAAACCGGGTGGTCAGCAAAAACCAGATTCTTGAAAATGTCTGGAATATGGATTTCGATCCTGAGAGCAACATTGTGGAAGTGTATATGCACCAGTTGCGCAAAAAGATTGACAAAGGTTTTGATAAGCCGGTTGTCGAAACCATTATCGGGGTGGGCTATAAATTGAAAGGCACAAAATCTTCACTGTGAAAACGCTGGCCTCCTACCCTTTTTATACCAGTCTCAGGTTCCGGTTCGGGCTTATTTTTGGGTTTACATTCCTGTGTTTTCTGTTGATCATCGGGGTTATTCTTTATTCCAATGTCAAAGCGCAGTTCGAGAAAAGTTTTGCCGCCCGGCTAAAAACACAAGGCAACCTGATTCTTCAGGAAACCGAAATCAACCCGCTCACCATTCCTTTTCCGGCCTCGGGAGAATATTTTCGCCTGATTTATCATGCCAATCACAATCAGGATACCCTCTTCAACAACCTGCCTGCCGACCTCCGGGGGGCACAGATCATGGCAGACACATCGCGCTGGCGGAGCGCATTTCTGGCAAGAAATCTGGAAACCGGCGGGACGATCAACATACTTTACGTATTGCCTGCCACTGAGCTGATTGGCGATATCAACAGGTTGCAGACCATTCTGTTCCTCTATTTTCCGCTTGCCTTTATCGCGGCTTTGGCTGCTGGTTATCTGCTTTCCGGTTTTCTGCTGCGCCCGATCGAAAGCATTGTAAAAAAAGCCAACGACATCAGCCTGCAAGGCCAGATCCATTTGCTCGAAGAGCCTGCCGTACGCGACGAGCTGCACCAGTTGGCAGTATCTTTAAACCGGATGCTGAACCAGATCCAAAAACAGGCGCAAAATCAGAATGCATTTTTCGCGTCGGCATCGCACGAGCTCAGGACCCCGCTGAGTGTCATGCTCACCGAGCTGCAGACGCTTCAGAACGACCAAATTCCTCCGAACATTAAGCCGGTTATTGCAAATCAGATCGGCGAGGTGCAGCGCCTGAACAAGCTCGTCAATGAATTTCTGCTGCTCAGCCAGCTCAAATCAGGAGCGTTGGTCCTGAGCAAAATGAATGTCAACCTGGCAGAAATGACGATAGAATTGCTGGAACGTTTTACCTCACGGGCACTCGAAAATGCGCAGGTTTTCAAAATAGAATTACTGCCCGAAGACGGCGAATTTGAAATTTACACCGACAGGTCCCATCTGGTTACGATGCTTCTGAATCTATTGGAAAACGTTGTCAAACATGGACAGCCCGGTTCAACCGTGGATATCGGCATTGAGAAGTTACACGGCCAGATATCGCTGACGGTCAGAAATATCTCGAAGACCTATATTGAAGATCCGTCTCAGCTTTTGCTGGAATTCAACAGACAGGATTTGTCGACCGACGGGTTTGGACTTGGGCTCTGGATTGTATCCAGGCTTGCCGGGACGGTCGGCGCAAAGTTTGAGGTTCATTTTACCCAACCCTGTTTTATCTCCCAAATTTCCTTTCCGGCTCACTGACCCTTTTTATCGGGCACGATTATAAATGTAGTATCGATAGATAAATTAAAAAGTAATCCGCTATGGTTATCTCTACCCCTTTTTACACACGGCTCGCTCAGGTCCTGATCAGCATCATTTGTCTCGTTTATATTGCCATCATTGGTCAGACACTTCTGGCCCCATTGATCTTTGCGCTGCTGTTTTCACTGCTGCTGCTGCCTTTCGCCGGTTTTCTGGAATACCGGTTTCATTTCCCCAGGGCATTGTCTTCCATGGTTTCGTTGTTTACCCTGATCGGCGCAATTGCGGGGATATTTATACTCCTGGGCTCACAACTTACCGCCCTGGCCCAGGACTGGCCGGCATTCAAACAACAGGTGCTGGATACCACCACTGATCTCCAAAAATGGATCGAGGTAACCTTTCATGTCGATAGCCAGGAGCAGATGAATTATATCAATGACTCCGCGTCAAAAGCAGTGAACACCGGCACCAGCATTCTGGGACATACGATCCTTTCCGTGTCGTCTATTCTGTTATTTCTGCTTTTTACATTCTTATACACATTTTTTGTACTCCTGCACAGGCGGTTACTGCTGCGCTTCATCGTCTCGGTTTTTGACCAGGAGCATAGTGTGATCGTTTACGACATCGTGAGCCAGATCCAGTACATTGTCAAAAAGTACATTGTAGGTCTTTTTTTGCAAATGCTTCTGGTGACAGGCCTTGCCTGTATCGCGTTCTGGTTGCTGGGTGTTAAATACGGGCTACTGCTCGGGCTGATCACCGGGATCCTGAACCTGATCCCTTATATCGGTATTCTCACCGCCCTGCTGCTGGCCAGCCTGATCACCTTCGCAACAGCCGGGACCAGCCAGCTGATTTTCGTTGCAGTAGCCATCGTGGCCATTCACCTGGTCGACAGCAACTACATCATGCCAAAAATTGTGGGTTCCAAAGTAAAAATCAATACGCTTGTCGCGCTGATCGGGCTGGTACTTGGGGAAATGATCTGGGGAATTACGGGCATGTTCCTCTCGATTCCGGTCATTGCTATCTTCAAGGTGATCTTCGACAGGGTCAATGGTCTTAATTCCTGGGGTATTTTACTGGGAGAAGATGACAGTGAGCCGGGGTCAAAACCTGCAGTCCGGGAAGTGATCGAGGATGAGCACAATCAGGGCCGTAAGCCATAATCGTTTCAACGTGACCGAAAAGCGGAAAACCACTCCCGGCTCCTCAAAATCGGAAAACCATTTAAACATTCAGTTAATCATTCTGAGGCACTCAGCGACAGCATTTTCTCGACCATTTTTTTAAGTTCAGTGTCTTTAATCTGCACCAGGTTTTTAGCCAGAAAGTACCGGTCGGCTTTCAGATCTGAATTATACCCCAAAAAAGCGGGCGCATGATACTGCATGGTAAAGCGCAACAACCGGGTTTCGATATTTGAAGTGTCTCTGTCAACGGCCCGGTCGATCAAAGCTTTTCCAGCGCTGAATAGCCGGTATTTCGATATCGGGTTGCTGCCGTATTTTGCCATCAGCATACTTGCCACGCCCTTATAACAAACAAGCGTGGCCGGTCCATCGGCATCGATGGTTGCCGCAAGGTCGTTCAAATTTTCGGCAGCCTGTTTGTCTGTCGATGCCTCCTGATAAGACTTACGAAGCTGGCCGACAGTTGGTCCGGTTTGCTGCACATAGCAGGCAACAAAAAATAGCAAGGTGACACAAAGTTTCATCATTTATCTGGTCTGGATTCTTCAAGTCGGGGATTGTGGTTAAAAGCATCTTATTAATACCGCGCCAAACTTCCGGTGCGTACACTGTCCAAAGCCGCAAAAGTACAAATTGGCACGCTCCGGGGCATGGTTATTTAAATAGGTGAATAGAGAAAATACAATTCTAAAAACCAAATCATGAAAATTCAAATCGTGTTGGCACACGCGTGTGCCATCCTACTTTTAACATTGCCACTGAGTGCCCAGCAGGTATCCAAAGATTCCATCGATCTGCTTAAAAAGCAGCAAGAGCAGATTGAGGCCGGGAAAAAATTAAACGAGCGCAAGATCGAGCTTGCGAAACTCGAAAATGAGCTGGTCGAAAAAATTGCCGACGCCGAAAAGAAAGCAGGAGAAGCGCAAAAGATGGCGAATGAAAATCAAAGTTTAGCTGAAAAACTTCAAAGCGATCCTCAGAACAAGAAACTGTCCGGCCAGGCTTCAAAATCAGCGCGGGCTGCCGAACGCAGTGCGAAGTCAGCCCGGAAAGCGGAGGAACAAACGGAAGATCTTAAAAAAGAAATTGCGTCCCTGAAAGAAGAAATTACAAAAGATCAGTCAGAAGCAGGTATCGTGAGCGTGCAAGCGCCCATCTCCTTTGCGCAACCCGCCTCAGTGGAACCCCAACCTGTGCAGGCACCTGAAACAATGGTTAGCACCTCTTCGCAGGGTACAGTAAATAACGTTCCGGCTTCCGAAAGCAATGGTCAGGTTCATGTGATGTCACCCGGGATGGCACAGAAAATAATCGAATCTACCTATCGCAGTTATCCGCAACAAGCCGGTCAGCCCACGATCATTATCAACAATATCATCAGCCCAGGTTACGAAAAAGTGAATGCGCCGGTGGGTAGCCCGGACAGAGAAAACGCTACTTTAAGCCAGCAGGACAGACAGGACTTTGAAGATTTTAAGGCCTGGAAAAGACAAAACCAGGCTAGCGGCCGGTTTAATGGAAATCAAAATAACCCATCGCAAAATCGTGTACGCGAGCAAGACCAGATCATAAATGACGATCAACAAGCTTCTTCGGAAAGAATGACTTTCCGCCAGCGTTTTGGTGAAAAGCCTGCTCGCAATTCCGGCCTGTGGGTGATCCCAATGGTGGGGGTGCATGCTTCGAACTTTAACGCGGACGTCAGCAAGGGAAAAGCAGAGGGCCGGACCGGCTGGAACGCTGGATTGGATTTCCGGATCCACGCAAAACGGTTTTTTATACAGCCGGGCGCACATTATTTTAGTTCGTCCATGCGTGTGAGCAGCGAAGACAGTCTGGCCGATGCGCCGTTGCTCACCGGCCCGAGAATCCACTCACTGAAAGTTCCTGTGTTACTGGGTCTTTATCTGACAAGGGCCAACAAAGGTTTTTTCAAAATGAACATCAAAGGCGGCGCGACGGGTACTTATGTGATCGCCGTGGATAAAAGTAACCTCGCCCAATTTTCAAAAGATAACATCGAGGAGTATTCTTATGGCTTGAATGCAGGCCTGGGCCTGGAATTCGGGCTGATCACATTTGACATTTCCCATGAATGGGGAATGAGTGCCTTGTTCAAGGAGAATAATATCAAAAACAACGTGTTAAGGGCGACTGTAGGCTTAAAACTATAGTCGGACCAGATAGCCCGGTTTGAAATACTTTGTATAAAAAGGCGTGATCGTTCATTAAAACGGTCACGCCTTTTTTTGTACAGATCAAGAGCCTTGAAATTTCTAATCGGCTCAGCGCCGTGACCGCCAGGCTATCCGGCGGTATGTGTAAATTACTTAATCAGCCAGGCGTCGTATCCTTGGGTTGTCGCATCATTTGCATCAGAGTTCACCCCGCATGTCCTCCCTGCTGCGGCCTCAATTTTTACCTTCTCTCCGGAAGGCAAAATAAAACGTTCCTGGTACAGCGTGTCTCCTTGCCGAAGCGATAAAGTAGACGCCATATCATAAACCGCCTGTGTATTGGCTAAATTTGTGTCTGATATTCTCATTAATAATGCAAACAATCCCCGTAAGGCATCTTGCAGCTGGCCTGAAAGAGCCTGACTCTTCGGGCCATCTTGTGGTCTGGAATTTGAGCGAATTGTTGTCTGGCAACGATATGGAGCAGGAACTTCACAGACATAGTTTCTACTTCATGCTCGTGATCGAAAAAGGAACGGGTGAACACATTATCGATTTTACGTCTTATCCGATGGTCGACCGAAGCGTTTACATCATGCGTCCCGGTCAGGTCCACGAACTAAGGCTGATGTCCGATTGCAAAGGCTATCTGCTACAATTTACAGACGAATTTTATTGGAATGGCGACAACACTGCAAAACGGATCCTGAAAAAGGTCAGTCAGAAAAATTATTACCTGCCAGATCCTGCCGCCTCAGAAAAAATACTGTCCTTCATGAAGACAATATTTCAGGAAACTTCGGAGAAAAAAGAACAATACGAATACGTTATCCAGGTGAACCTTCAGTTGTTCTTCATTGAATTATTGCGGCAAGCGTATACGATCGCAGGGACGTCTGACGAGAAAACGTCCTATCAGCTGGAGCGTCTGGAAGTATTCCGGGAGTTGATAGCGGAGCATTTTGCCAGCCACAAGCAGGTACGTTGGTATGCAGAGCAAATGCACCTGACCAGCTACCAGTTGAATACGATCGCGAAAACACTTTTAGGTAAATCCAGCGCTGCGCTGATTAACGACTACATTTTGCTGGAAGCCAAACGCTACCTGCTGGCTACTGCCAGCCAGGTGAACCAAATATCCTGGCACCTTGGCTACGAGGACGTTTCCTACTTTATCCGCTTCTTCAAAAAGCACACCGGCTATTCGCCCGAAGCTTTCCGGAATTATTTCAAATAAGTCCCACACAAGCTCATTTTTGTCCTGTCGGAGAGGCAATACGCGGTAATACCTTTGCGATACAATCAGACAAAAGCATATGGGAATTATATCTAAAACACGGCTGACGGCATCGCGGGAACTGACTGTGGCCTTTCCTTCTTTCAAGACTCCTTTTTACGCGGACTTTCAGACGGTGCGGCGGCAGTGACCGCTTACCTTCCGGGCATGACAGTTTCTGGGATCATTGCCGGGAAGTTGGCATACGGGTACACCAGGCACCACCTGGATATGACAGAAAGGTTAACGTCATCAAACCATTGACCAAAAGTGCCTTACCAAAGATCCCCGGAAGGATCTCGATCGAATTGAAAACTCGGACCATCAACCCATCAGATACCCTACTTTATGAACCTAGCAAACGAAGCATACAAACGGCTATGGGATAGCCGGTATGCCAATCCCGAATATGCCTACGGCAAATCCCCCAACTTCTTTTTCAAAAAGCAGCTTGACAGGCTACCCGCCGGAAATATCCTTTTGCCCGCAGAAGGCGAGGGAAGGAACGCCGTTTACGCGGCTACCAAAGGCTGGAACGTTACGGCTTTTGACCTTAGCGAAAGCGGTAAAGAAAAAGCTTCGCAATTAGCTGCTGAATACGGTGTTGCAATCCACTATCTGGTTGGTGATGCGGGGCAGCTTCATTTTAAAGAAGAAAGCTTTGATGCAGTCGGTCTCATTTATGCACATTTTCTGGCAGACCAAAAATCTGCGGTGCTTGAAAAGTTAAGTACATACCTTAAAAAAGGCGGCGTCATCATTTTTGAAGCCTTCGGCAAAGGACATCTGCCCCTGGTGCAGGCCAACCCGAAAGTGGGCGGTACGATGGACGAAAGAATGTTGTTTTCGACCGAAGAGCTCAAAGCGGATTTCCCAGGGTTTGACATTCAATTACTGGAAGAAACTGAAACCGAATTAAAAGAAGGTCTTTACCATAACGGCACGGGCGCAGTAGTCAGGTTTGTGGCGCAAAAATGGTAGGAATGTTGCTTATCAATTCCTTTCGGGTCCGACTTAGTTTTTGGGGTTCAATCCTAGTACATTCCCCTTCTGAATTTTTCCTGTTGACCATCGGCTTCCTGAACAAAAAAGAGAAAATCAGAATTTTGTTCAAAAGCGAGCATTCAGGACTTTGTGATTGATAACCAACCGCTAACAACCTATGTGGAAATACTACGCATTACTTTCTGCCATTTTCGCAGCATTGACTTCCATCCTGGCGAAAGTCGGAATGAAAGGGATTGGCGGCAATGTGGCCACTGCCGTCCGGACCGTCGTGATCGTTTTTATCGCCTGGGGAATCGTACTTTTCAGCGGGCAAATGAAGGAATTGAAAGAGATCAGCCGGAATAACCTGGTCTTTCTTTTGCTTTCCGGGATCGCCACCGGGCTTTCATGGATATTCTATTTCAAAGCTCTGGAGACCGGTGATGTTTCGAAAGTAGCGCCGATCGATAAGCTGAGTGTCGCGATCGCCATCGGACTATCCGTTTTGATCCTGAAAGAATCGGTTGACCTGAAAACAATCCTCGGTGCGGTGATGATCGTCGGCGGTACGATCGTGATCATCTGGTAGCACCGACCGCGCCCGCGCGGATTGAGCCGGACCCGAAATCAAAAAGATCCGCTGTCAAAACAAACCCTTTAAAGCCCCTGCCAGAATCCGTTTGTAGGTATCCCCTACCGGCAGCTCTGTTTTCCCGATTTCGACATCATGGGCGGTGAAAGCGGTGACGTGCCGGAGGTTAACCAGAAAACTGCGGTGAATGCGTAAAAAGCCCTTGTCCCGGAGGTTATTTTCCAGGTCGCTGATCTTGTATTTGGAAATGATGAGGTTGTCCACCGTGTGGACATGCACGTAATCTTTCAGGCTTTCCGCATATAAAATGTCACGGGTATCTACTTTGAAAAACTTGTGACCCGATTTCAGATAGATCGATTGGGGTTCGGAAGACGAAAGCACCTCGGGCATGGCGTGCTGGACTGAGCTCAGGTAACGCTCGATGGCCTTGAAAAAACGGTCGAATGTGATGGGTTTGAGCAAATAATCGATCACGCCAAGCTCAAAACCGTCCAGTGCGAATTCCCGGTAGGCGGTTGTTAAAATGGTTTTGGGGGGATGTTGCAGGTTTTTCAGGAAATCAAGCCCGGAGATCTGCGGCATCTTAATGTCCAGAAATAAAAGATCAACTGGTTGCCTCCGGAGCATTTCAAGTGCTTTGACCGCATGATTGGCCGTGCCGACAACTTCAAAAAAATCCAGCTGGGCCAGGTGCTTTTGCAGCAAATTGATCGCCAGCGGCTCGTCGTCCACGATGACACACCTGATCTTCATGTGAAATAGAGTTGAAGTTCTACGGTAAATAAGCTTTCTGTCTGCCGTATTTCCAGCTTATGTTTTTGCGGATATAGCAGGTTGAGCTGCCTGTTTAAGTTATTAAGGCCAATGTTCCCCGAATCTTTGGCGCCGGCGGGCTGAAAAGTATTGCTGACTTTGAATGTCAACAATGTTCGCTCAGCCAGCAGGTCTATCCTGATCTCCGGGTTTCCCGCATCATTGCCTGCACCGTGTTTGAAAGCATTTTCCACGATCGACAGCAGGATCATGGGCGCTATTTCAACATGAGCCGCAACCTGACAATCAAAATTCACCCGCAGCCTTTCATCATAGCGTAGCTTTTCCAGACCAATGTAATTTTTCAGCAAAGTAACCTCGCCCTGCAAAGGGACAAACGGACTGTCGCAGCGATACAGCAGATAATCCAGGATTTCGGACAGCCGGCCGATAGAGCTGGAAGTGACAGGTGAGCCGGAGAGCGAAAGCGAATAAATGTTGTTGAGGGTATTGAACAGAAAATGCGGGTTCAGCTGTGTTTTAAGGAGTTTAAGCTCGGTCTGCGCCTTTTCTTTTTCCAGTAAAAGGGTCCGTTTTTGAATGATAAGCTGGTCTTTGAGCAATTTGAGCAGCATAAAAACAAACGATACCGAGAAGATCCGAAAAAAGTACACATAGATCAGCTTGGGAATGTTGGTGAAAATCTCCGTCGGCGTTTCCTTGGGCTTGGGCTTGGTGCCGTACCAGGGTTCTTCAATATAAACCACCGAAAGCCTGGAAAGCACGCAGATCACATAGGCGAACAGCATGAACCAAATGATTGCCGACAGGTACCGCTCCCTGTAAATGAACCGCGGCACGATGAGGTAGGCCAGGAAATAGGCGGCGGGTACCTGCGCCAGCAGATTGGTACCGTCGCCCAAAAGGTTGCTGGTAAATGGCACCTCGCCCGCATTGAAGTAGCTGCTGGAGCTGAGTTGCAACGACAAAAGAATTACCCAGAACACCACGTGGCTGACCAGCCGGTGACGGGTATTGAATTCCAGCAGCTTTTCGGAAAGGCTCATCAACAAAAATACGTTTAAAAAGCATTTCCCAGCACCCCTGTCGACCAACCGGCGGGTTCGACCCCTGAACAGGCCACCCGGCTATCCCAAACAGGGTTTGAAGGGCAAAGTCGTCCTTCCGGCTGTCGTAGCTACCTTTAAAAGCACCAGCCATTTTTCGCATCTGCGGGCCCGCTATCATTGGTCATGCAACATTTCAGACACCTTTTTTCAATCCTGCTGCCGGTACTTTTATCGGCGACACTTTGGGCGCAAACCGGCCCGTCAATCAGTGGAAAACTGGAAGACCCGCAGCGCCTGCCGGTACCCTTTGCTACGGTAATGCTGAAAAAACCGGATTCCACCCGTTACATCACCACATTGAGCGATGAGAACGGGCATTTTCGATTTACACCGGTAACAGCGGGCAGCTATCAGTTGGAAATCAGTAGGGTGGGATTTGAAAAATTCATAAAACAAGTGGATACCGCGCCGGGAGATTTGGACCTCGGCACCTTAACATTGCAAGATGCCGTCACGCAGCTCAAAGACATAACCATCAGAGCAAATGCGCCTTTGATTGACCGGCAGACCGATAAAACGGTGATCAACCTGTCGCGCAGCATAACCAGCGAAGGAGCTACGGTATTGGAACTCATGAAAAAACTGCCCGGCATCCGCATTGGACCGGACGGGCGGATCACGATGAACGGTAAGCAGGGCGTCAATGTCCTGATCGACGGCAAACCGACATACCTGTCCTCCGACGACCTGAGCAGCCTGCCGAGCAGCATGTCCGCCTCCACCGTCCAGAAGATCGAGCTGATGAGCAACCCTTCTTCCAAATATGATGCTGCGGGGACAGGCGGCATGATCAACATTGTCAAAAAGAAAAACCAGAAGGAGGGCCTCAGCGGCGCGGTGAATGGCAGTTTTGCCCAAAGTTATTACAGTGGTTATCATGGCGGCTTTTCGATGGGCTTTAAAAATCAGCATTACAATTTTTTTACAAACCATACCTACGTCGCAAGCCGCGATTTTCTGACCAGCGCATTGAACAGCCGCATGAGTGACGCAAACAATAACCTGGTGAATGTACAGGTTTCGGAAAATGACCGGTCGGGCATCTCGCGGAGCTACCGGCCGACATGGGGCATTGACCTCTATCTCTCCAAAAGAACAACATGGACATGGTCGGGCAATGTCGGTACAGGCACTTCCGGCAATGAAGTGCTGTCCAAAATGGACGTATTGGACAGCACGCAGACCAAGATCAATCAAATCAGATTTAAGAGCCAGCTAAAAGACCGTCCGTTCAATTCCAGTGCGGGAATGCAACTGGTGCATCAGCTCGATACGACAGGCGCTTCCGTGCGTTTCGATCTTGACTATTCAATGTATCGCAATGTCCCGATGCAGACTAATCGGAGCACACAGCAGGATGCGGCAGGCCGTTTCCAAAGTGAAACGGACAACCTGCTCAACCAGCGCAGGCGCCTGGATATTTACGGCTCAAGAATTGACTACACCCGGCCGCTCAGTGAGCAGGGAAGTTTCGAGGCAGGTGTGAAAACCAGTTATGTCAAAGCGGATAATGATAATTTATTTTTTCACATAGACGGGGATAGACAGGTACCCGATCCGTCGCAAAGCGACCGCACATTTAATTCCGAAAATATCAATGCTGCCTATCTCAATCTGAACAAAACTTTCAGCAAGCTGACCATCCAAACAGGGTTGCGCGCCGAACAAACGGTGATGAAAGGAAAAGAGCGCCTGACTGGCATGCTGGTACACCGGAATTACGTACAACTATTCCCCACCTTATTCCTGCGCAAAGAACTCCGGGACGAACAGACCCTGATCGCCCGCCTGGGCCGGCGCACCGAAAGACCTGATTACCGTGAGCTGGTACCTTTCAGAAGACCGCAATCCGCAACATTGTTTTTTCAGGGCAACCCGTTCCTCAGGCCGCAAACTTCCTGGCACGGCGAATTTTCGTGGTCGTGGAAAAGCACATTGACCGTCACTGTGAATTACGATTCCTACACCAATTACATCCGGACACTGCCGTTTCTGGACAGTAACCAAACCACCCTCACCCGCAGGCCGATCAACATACAGGGCGCCCGTACCTGGGAAACGGACTGGGTTTATACCAGAAAACTCACCGGCTGGTGGACTACCAATAACACCATTGTGATTTACCGGACCACATTCCGCGGCGAGGCGAACGGATATAGCTTAAATAACCCTGGCATGGTTTCGGCAGACGTGACAGCCGGCAACAATTTTCAGCTCGGCAGCAGGTTCTCCGCGGAGGCTGAGCTTCAATACAGTTCCAAAAGGAAGTTTGCAACCTCCACTTTTGGCAGCTATTACACGCTGAACCTGGGAATTAAATATCCATTTTTGCGTGAGAAGGCTTCGGTATCCCTCAACATGAACAACCTGCTGCAAAGCGAAAATTATGGTGTGACCGACCTTAACCTGGGCCTGTACCAGCAGACGTATTTCAAACGGTATTCAAGGCGCATCGGTCTGAATTTCTCCTATAGGTTTGGCTCGGGAAAGCCGGATAAGCCAAAAAGAAACGACACATCGGACGAGCAAAAACGGGCTGCAATGTGACAGCGACCGACTTTATTATGGTTTGGTCGACTAAGCCGGCTGTTATGTTTGATGGTCGTTTCGGCGATACAGGTATCCGGCTTGCAATCCGGGCGGGATGATGGTTATCCGGCATTTTGCATCCTGGAAAGTACGCTACGGACACTTTATGGGAATACAGGCACCGGAATGCAATCGGATATGCCGAAGCCTAAGTGATCCGGAACATGGAGCTCAGGCTACTGGGACAGATAACCGCCATCTATTGGATAATAGGAACCCGTTACAAATGATGACTTGGAGCCGCTTAGCCACAAAACCAGCTCGGCAACTTCCTCTGGTTCGCCTAACCGGCCGATGGGATGTTTGGTTACAAGCCAGTCGATCGTGGCTGTGTCCATGTCTTTCAGAAGTGGTGTTTTAATAAATGCAGGCCCCACCGCATTGGCGCGAATACCCTGTGAACCATATTCGAGGGCGATGTTTTTTGTAAGCCCAACCACCCCGTGCTTGGCGGCGACATAGGCGGGGCTGTTGGCAAAACCCACGCTGCCTAAAATGGAGGCCATATTCACAATACTGCCCCCGCCGGATTTGAGCATGGCGGGAATCTGGTAATGCATGCCGTAGAATACTCCGGAGAGATTGATCCCGATTACCTTGTCCCACATGGCTGGCGGATACTCGCCCGTCGGGGCCGCTGTGCCTCCGATACCTGCATTGTTACAGGCAATGTGCAGCCCGCCATAAGTCCGGACCGCCGCGTCTACCAGTGCTTCGTTATCAGCCGGAGAAGAAACATCGGCTTTAAAAAAGAATGACTCCCCACCCGCTTTTGCAATCAGGTCGACGGTTTCGAGGGCGTCATGTTCCTGAACATCGGACACCACAACGCGTGCTCCGGCGGCGGCGTAGGCCAGGGCCACGCTCCTTCCTATACCGGATGCTGCCCCGGTAACGATTGCTACTTTTTTAAATAGTTCCATAAACTTCTGGCCATTAAAATGAATCCACCGAACGTCCGGTAAAGATGGGTCTAAGGTAGAAGCAATCTTAGTCGATTTTAATGATTTCCATAAGTTTATATGGTGACGATCATCACTTCCATGTTCAAGGCCTCGCCCCACACATTGACATTCACGGGGAAGATATGCCCGAAATTTTGGTGATGTCTACAGAGCACCTTACGAGTTTGTTCGAGGAGGCATTTCCGTCCAGTAAATCGGCGGAGTATTCGTACCATCCGACGGTGCCTTTGTTGGTTTTTGGGAAGGTGTAGGGGAATCGTGACATAAACAGCATGATGGAAGGCGATGCTATGGCTATTTGCTCAGTCATAAAAAGTCTACCTATGATTTCACATTTGTTACCTATTTAGCTAACTTTATGAAAAATTAACACACTAAACATCAATGAGCAAAAGGTTTATCAGGGACATTTTCTATTACGAGAACCACTATCTCGACTTTTTTGAGGAGTTGAAACCCGAAGTAAGAAAGAAGTTCAACTGGACATTACAGCTCATTGCCACGATGGACAGAGTGCCTGAAAAATATTTCAAGCATATGACTGACTCGACAGGATTTATGAAGTCAGAGTTGAAGTTGGGTCTGACATTTACCGTGTGTTCAGCTTTTTTGACAAAGGGAACCTGATTATACTGGTAAATGGATTTCAAAAGAAAACGCAGAAGACACCTAAAAGCGAACTAGACCTCGCAGAAAAACTAAAAAAACAATACTTCGATGAGCAACGAAACAGTAAATAAAAAGTCAACCTCCTTTACTTCGCATTTGGACGACCAGTACGGAAAGCCGGGAACAGCAACAAGAGAGCAATACGAAGAAGAATTTGAAGCCTTCAAATTGGGGGCTATGATCCAGGAGTTGCGTAAAAAGCAGGGTTTGACACAAGAACAACTTGCTGACAAATGCGGCACGACAAAAACCTATATATCTCGTATTGAGAACAATGCAAGCGACATCAGGCTTTCCACTTTGATGCGGATTGTTAGAGAAGGTTTGGGTGGGAATTTGAAATTGAGTGTGACCCACTGAGGACTGCTGGTGGCAAAATGCCAGCATTATCCTACCAAACTCGAAATTTTGTACATGACTAAAAATTCTTTGCGATGACTTATAAAATCGTTTGTCCGGTAAAAAACAACCAGGTCATCCTGACCCTTCCGCCTGACTTTCGGGATAAAAAGGAGGTGACGGTATATGTTGATGATCAGATCGATGTTAAATCTCAGAAACTTGACGCGTTGAAAATGGCTGCAAAGGATCCATTGTTTCTTGCCGACATTCGTGAAGTTCATGCTGATTTCGACGCAATTGACGACGAGACACGCTAGAGAAACCTTTCCACCAGCCTTTTTTGGGGACTCTGCAGGAGACAAAACTAAATTTTCAAAACCACACACGGTTTCCCAATTGGGAAATTTCATACCTTTGACAAATTTGTGAATGAAGCCGAACTTTGAGATAGCATTTTTGCCCGAAGCTGTCGAGTTTTTAGAAACCGTCGACGAAAAAACAAGAGAGAAAATCTATTACAACATCAAGAAATCTCAATTTGTGAACGACAATGAGCTTTTTAAAAAACTGAATGACTACATATGGGAATTTAGGACGCTATACAAAAGCAGGGCTTATCGGCTTTTTTCGTTTTGGGATAAAATTGATGGTAAAGAAACATTGGTTGTGGCGACACACGGTATCCTAAAAAAGACGCAGAAAACACCACTTAAAGAAATAAAAAAAGCGGAAGAGATAAGGAAACAATATCTGGAGAACAAAGCAAAAAGGAAATAATTATGGATGATAAATTCAAAACAGTTTCGCTTGATACCATGATTGACAAGCATATTGGCAAGCCTGGAACAGAAAAACGGGAAGCTTTTGAAAATGAGCTGAGAATTGACTTATTGGGACACGCAATTAAACAGGCAAGACAAGAACGCAACTTAACACAGGAACAATTGGGCGAACTTGTAGGCGTGCAGAAAGCTCAGATTTCCAAAATTGAGAATAGTGTAAAAAATGCAAGATTTGAAACCATTCTAAAAGTATTTGACGCATTAGGAGCAAAAGTTAATTTTAACGTAGAACTCAATCATAAAAAATTGGCCTCCTGAAATCACACATTTACACACGCATGAAATCAACCCTCTCCCACCTCCCCGACGACAAACAGGAAGAACTACAAACCCTCACCGAAATCATTCTATCCAAAGTCCAAGCCGAAATGATCATCCTTTTCGGCAGTCATGCCCGTGGCGATTGGGTGGAGGATTTTCAGGAGCACACCGAATATGTAAGCGATTACGACATTCTCGTTATTACCAAAGACAGAATTTCCGCCAAACGAGATAAAAAATGGAAAGAGCTGGACAAGGAATTGGCTGCCAATAAAGACATTACCAGAACCAGCATTATCGCGCATAGCATTGGTTTTGTGAACGATAAAATTGAACGGAATTACTATTTTTTTGTGGACATTTTGAAAGAGGGGATTTTGTTATTTGACTCTGGAAATTTCAGCTTGTCGGAACCGAAATCCATGAATCCGGGAGAAAGGCAGAAAAAAGCAAATGATGCATTTACGCATTGGTTCAAATCGGCAAATCAATTTTTGGTAGGCTTTAAACTTTATTGGGAACAGGGAGAGGAAGATTCAGGCTTTTACACAAATGCGGCGTTTGAGCTTCACCAAGCGACTGAAAGATATTATACCGTTATCCTTCTTGTTTTCACCGACTACAAACCAAAAATTCACGACATCGAGGAACTGGGAAATCAAGCTGAAAAATTTCACCCTGATTTTGGTACCGTTTTTCCAAGAAATACACCCGACGAAGAGCGGCTATTTCAACTCCTGCGAAAAGCATACATCGACGCGAGATATGAAATGAATTACAAAATCGAAAAAGAAGAATTGGAATACCTGGGTGAACGGGTTAAACTTCTAAGAGACCTGACGGAAAGCATTTGTAAAGAGCGGATTGCACAATTTGGGAAAGGATGAGACAGAGAAAAACTACAAACTTTAAATTGACTGCATAAAACAAACAGACCATAAAGAATGGCGACGACAAACCACATCGAAGACAAACCGAACCGGTTTTACATCATCAGTGTCACGGCTTTGACTTTTGTTGTGCCGACAATCGGTTGTTTGGGAGAACATTTCGCAGCCAGCACGGCGTTGACTTTTGAGCTGTTTGGCAAGTGGTTTATTTTTTCGGCCGTCGGGCTTCGTTTGTTTTTAGCAGGTATCAAGCAAGTGAAAAACCCGGAGTTCACAGCAAAACAAATTTTTCACATCGACAGCCCCGACAGTTTTCCAATTCTTCGGGAGCTGGGTTTCGCCAACATTTGTTTTGGATTGGTAGGCATTGTTTCTTTATTCAGGCCTGAATGGAGAATGGTAAGTGCATTTGCAAGCGGACTTTATTACGGCATTGCAGGCGTTCAACATGCACTGAAAAAAAAATCCGGCATCAATGAACAGTTTGCGATGTGGACTGACTTACTGATCTTTGTTTTACTCTCAGCCTACTTTATAAAAGCCCTGTGAACATCATACGACAAGAGACTTCAAGATTTGTAAATCTACCCTGATGCCCACCTCCCCAGCCACCCTCCACCAGGGCCTCAATACCGACCAGGTCGAACAATCCCGCGCCACTCACGGCGAGAACAAAATGGAAGATACCAGCCAAAACGGCCTTTTGGCGGCCATGTTGGGCTTGGTAAAAGAACCGATGCTGATCCTGCTGATCGCGGCCTCCGCCATTTATTTCCTGACAGGCTCGCAGGGAGAGGGTTTGTTTATGCTGGGTGCCATTATTGTCATTTCCGCCATTTCGATCTACCAGGATAACAAAAGCCGGAATGCGCTGGCCGAGTTGAAAACACTGACGCAGCCCAAATGTAAAGTCGTGCGCAACGGCATCGAAATCGAAATTCTCAGGGAGGAGATCGTGATCGGCGATTACCTGATATTGGAAGAAGGAAATAAAATCCCTGCGGACGGCGCTATTCTGGAAGCACATGATTTCTCGGTGAACGAATCCATCCTGACGGGCGAGTCCATGGCGGTTGCCAAAAATGACCCCGCCAGCGAGGTTTTTCAGGGAACGCTCGTCACCAGCGGCAGGGCAGTTGTGGAAATCAATGCGATTGGTAACAAAACAAAACTGGGGCTGATCGGCAAAAGCCTGGAATCCATTGAGCAGGAGCCTACGCCACTCCAGATACAGATCACCAATTTTGTAAAGAAAATGGCGATCGTGGGTGGTGTGGTTTTCCTGATCGTCTGGGGGATCAACTACATGCATACCCGGCAGTTTTTAGACAGCCTGTTAAAAGCATTAACACTCGCCATGAGCATTTTGCCGGAAGAAATCCCGGTGGCTTTTACAACGTTTATGGCTTTGGGTGCGTGGCGGCTGATGAAAATGGGGATCATCGTCAAAAGAACGCAGACCATCGAAACCCTGGGCAGCGCGACGGTGATTTGTACCGACAAAACGGGAACGATCACCGAGAATAAAATGCAGCTGGTTAATTTATATGTCGAGGCCCAAAACGCGATCCAGCTACCCGACAGCGCATTGGGCGACGATGGCAAAGCGCTGCTCGCGATTGCGATGTGGTCGAGCGAGCCGGAGCCCTTCGATCCCATGGAAACGGCATTGCATGAAGCGTACGGCAAACTGATCAGGACCGACAGACGGCCCGAATTCAAGCTGGTCCATGAATATCCGCTGGAAGGAAAGCCGCCCATGATGACGCATGTGTTTGAAAATGCAGCTGGGGTGCGCATTATGGCAGCCAAAGGGGCACCGGAAGCGCTGATGGCTCTTTCAGGGTTATCGGAAAGCCAGAAAAGCGAGATAGCAAATGCAATCAATGAGCTGACCGCCAAAGGGTACCGGATATTGGGCGTGGGCCAAAGTACATTTTCGGGAGACACATTCCCCGAAAAGCAGCAGGAGCTTTCGTTTCAATTTCTTGGTTTGGTCGCCTTTTATGATCCTCCGAAAGCAAACATCTGGTCTGTTTTTGAATCATTTTACAAGGCAGGCATCCAGGTAAAGATCATAACAGGGGATAATGCGGCCACGACGCAGAACATTGCCAGGCAAATTGGGTTCAAAGAAGCTGAAACTGTTTTGCTGGGCGACGAACTGGTGGCGATGGACGATAAGACATTGCAGCAAAAGGTGATGCAGACGGGCATTTTTGCCAGGATGTTCCCGGAAGCCAAGTTAAAAGTCGTCAATGCACTCAAAGCACAGGGACAGGTTGTGGCTATGACCGGCGACGGCGTCAATGACGGCCCCGCACTGAAAGCTGCGCACATCGGGATTGCCATGGGCAAAAAAGGCACGGAAATAGCAAAGCAGGCTTCATCATTGATTTTGGCAGACGACGACCTGGCCAGAATGGTGGACGCCGTGGCGATGGGCCGCAAAATATATGTCAGCCTAAAAAACGCGATCCGTTACATCATTTCCATCCACATACCGATCATTCTGACGGTCTTTATTCCTTTGGCGCTGGGCTGGATCTATCCGAACATTTTCACACCCGTACATATTATCTTTTTCGAGCTGATCATGGGCCCGACCTGCTCGATCATCTATGAAAACGAGCCGATGGAAAAGGATTTGTTATTACAAAAACCAAGGCCTTTCACCTCCACATTTTTTAGCTTAAAGGAGCTGTCGGTGAGTATTTTGCAGGGTATGGTCATTACAATTGGAATGCTGGTGCTTTATCAGTACTCAGTAATGCAGTCTTATGATGAGGCGCTTACGAGGTCTATGGTTTTTATTGGGTTATTGTCTGCCAATATCTGTCTGACACTGGTGAACCGGTCGTTTTCCCACTCCATTTTCACCACTTTACGTTACAAAAACAACCTGGTCCCGATGATTATTGGCGTCACGGTATTCCTCTCGACGCTCATCTTCCTGATTCCGGGTGTGACCCGGTTTTTTAGTCTGGAAGCTGTGAATCTGGCGCAGCTGCTGATCAGTATCAGTGCCGGGTTTGTATTTACAGTTTGGTATGAAGGGGTTAAATTTTATAATCGCAAACGCGGCAAAACTTAATCGACAAAGTAACCGTCAGTACAAAATCTCTCCCTGCCTTGGGCAGATTTAGAAGGATTTTAGTAAATGAAATTTAACAAAGATATAGTGCACGCTGTGTCATTATTGGCCACCTCCCACGCTGTGACAGCCCCACCAGACAGGTCTTCATTTTTCTCTTTCAGCAAAGGCGCGATCTGATACGACGAATGTCATGATGCGCTTGATGGCTACGGTGTGCTATATTCGGAAAAAACTCAGAGAGCGATTATCTTTCTGACGGCAAAAGCTGAGCGTATCCATTTTAGAAAAGAATGGAAATGCGTGCTGATGATTACCTGGAACCCGACCACCGGGTTCATTTTCTGATGAATATATCAAATACCGTTAGCTGCGTATGAAATTCCTAAACCGTCTGCCGGCATGAACTCCGTCTTTGCTGCTTTCAATCCTGACGATTTACTCACTCACTCGGGCTGGGGCGAATGTGCCTTTTACGCGCATGCCCGGGCATGGAACAAATTAGCTAATGGAAAGGGCGCTGCGCGCGATATGCATTGCGCATATGAGTCGGTCCGGTACGGCATCCGCTGCGTCTCACATTATCCTTATATCGACGCCAGCGAGGAGGCCGACTGTGAGTACCGCCCTGTATATGAGCATGGTTACCACACGGGCCAGCCCCACCACCTTCCGGGCATTGCGCCCATAAGCCATTGGTTAGGATTGGTATGTGAACTCTTTGGCGGCAACAGGCAACAGCGATATCGTCGGTGGAGGCCGGCTTTCAAATGATCATCACCACAAAACTGCCTGATGCTGATCAGGAACGCAGTTACCACATCCGCATGGCAATACTTATCGCCGGGTTTAGCATGCTCAGATTTGCCGTCGCCTCGCTGACCAGCTTGGGAAATGACGAAGTTTACTACTTCACTTACGCCGTCCAGCCCGACTGGAACCATTTCGACCATCCGCCGCTGGTAGGTGTTTTTATAAGGCTTTTTACAATTAATTTACAGTGGATCAATGAAGTAACATTAAGAATGCCGGCTTTGGCGGGCGCAGCTTTGAATACGTTCCTCATGGCGCGCTGCGCAAGGGGAATCGCAGGCACCCGCGCCGGATTGAAAGCGGCGCTGTTTTACAATGTCAGCATTTACACAAGCATCATCTCGGGCGCTTTTATCCTGCCCGACTCGATCCAGTTAACATTTTGGATCTTGGCTGTACAGACAGCGTTGACCGCCATTTCTGCTGAGCACGTAAAAAGCCAGCGTGCCAATTTGCTATGGTTTGGCATCTGGGCCGGCCTCGCGATGATGTGTAAGGTTCACGGCATTTTTCTATGGTTTGGCTTTGCAGGCTTTGTGATTTTAAGAAAAAAAAGTTGGCTAAAAAATCCAATACTCTACCTGGCATGCGCGATCACAGGGCTCATCGCTTCTCCTATCCTGATCTGGAACGTCAACAATGACTTTATTTCCTGGCAATTTCATAGCGAAAGGGTGGAAATCAACCAGGGGATTCAATTGAAACCGCTGCTCGTCAACCTGGTCGGGCAAATACTATATTTCAATCCGATTTTGTTTATGCTCGCAACATTTTGCCTGATCGGGATCAAAAAGCAATGGCATGCCATCAAAAATGACGCGCTTCGTCTATTGCTTTGGATGGGTTGCCCGATCATTGCGGCTACCATCATTGTATCGCTGTTCCGCCCGACATTACCGCATTGGAGCGGGCCGGGGTACATTGCAATCATACTGCTCTCAGCAATTTTTGTCAGTGACCCGAAATGGGAGCAAAGGCATTTTTTTCAAGGGTTCGCCAACGCCAGTCTCGCATTGATCTTAGTGGTTTTTGTTGCGGGATTAATGATGATCCTTCATTTTCCCGGCACGCTATCTGAAAAATCGGGGCAGCAAACAGGCAAAGGAGATGTTACACTGGATATGTATCGCTGGGAAGAGCTGCGTGACGGCTTCGAAGTATTGAGGAATGAAGAGATCGCACAAAACCGTATGCCGGCCAATGCGCCGATTGTTGTGCATAAATGGTTTCCCGCAGGCCATATTTATTACTATGTCGCGTACCCTCTGCAAATTCCGGTACGTGCCATTGGAAGCCTGCTCGATTTGCATCAATTCCAATGGATGAACAAGATGACCGCCAGCTTTCCTGTCGGAAGCAATGCTTATTACATCACTCCCTCAAACAACTTTACAGATCCTTCCGAAATTTTCTCCGCCCGTTTTACCAGCATTGAACAAGTGGGGACCATTCCGCAAAAGCGTGGCGGGAAAATCGCGAGGTACTGGTATGTCTATCGTCTCAAGGGTGCTACCGCTCCTTTTTGAATAAGATGGGCAAACTGCAGCCTGCTGCGGCGAGCTTAACACAATCAAATCGAACAAAATCGTCGCTTTTACCGCCGGGCAGGCGCCCCGGGCCCAGGAACGCTGACCCTTTCAGAAACACCATTTCCCGATCCTTTCGCCGCCTAAGCTGATCGGAAATGCAGAGGACACGGATGATCATAAAAAGCTGTGCCTGCTAATTGTAAAGCCTCGCCAGCCGAGGGCCAAAATTCCCTCTTTTCATTTAATACAATTTTATTCTATAACTGTATTTTTGATATGATATCGTATTATATTTGAAGGGTGATCGTAGGTAAATGAAAGAAACCACTCCGGTCTACATCAAGCAATGCAACCTAAATTCATGTCAAAAAACGATATTGAAAGTCAACAACAAGAGGAACAAGTCAGAGCAGGCCACACGGAGTACCAGCAAAAGTCATTAAGCAGTACGCCGGTTGTCGCACTTGAACCCGAGCCGGACGAGGACGAAAAAATGGATTTGATTGCAGGACATTTTGCCAGTATCATGCAGGTACTGGGGATGGACCTGCAAGACGACAGCCTGAGGGATACGCCCAGGCGCGTGGCTAAAATGTATGTGAAAGAAATTTTTAGCGGGCTGAATCCTGCCAACAAGCCAGAGCCAACCCTTTTTAACAACACATTCAGCTACAATCAAATGCTTGTCGAGCGGAATATCGCGGTATTCAGCAACTGCGAACATCATTTTGTACCCATTGTCGGTAAAGCGCACGTAGCCTATATCAGCAACGGGCAGGTGATCGGCCTGTCAAAACTCAACCGGATCGTAAAATACTGCTCTCAAAGGCCTCAGGTACAGGAACGGCTGACCGTACAAATAGCAGATTTGATGAAAGAGGCGCTCGGGACCGAAGACGTGGCGGTGATTGTCGACGCACATCACCTCTGTGTCTCCAGCCGTGGGGTCAGGGATATCGGCAGTACTACGCTCACAGCCCAGTACTCCGGAAGATTTTTGAATGCCGAAACTAAAAATGAATTTCTAAAATACCTCCAATGATGAATTTCAGTGGGAAGAACATCCTGGTAGTGGGCGGAAGTACCGGTATCGGTTTATCGCTGGTTAAACAATTGCGGCAGGCGGGCGCGACGGTTTACGTGATTTCCCGTACCAAACCGATTGATTTTCCCGGGGACGTCAACCACCTGCAGGCCGATGTGACGGGCAGCCTGGATTGGGTCCCCGCATTTTTGCCCGACAAGCTGCACGGCCTGGTTTACGCAGTGGGCAGCATCAATCTAAAACCGTTCACCCGGCTTTCTGCGGATGACTTCTTAACCGATTACCATCTCAATGTGCTGGGGGCCGCCAAAGTTATTCAGCAGTCGCACAAGCAATTGAAGAATGCGGAAGGTGCTTCCGTGGTTTTGATCAGTTCTGTTGCCGCTAATACCGGCCTGCCCTATCATGCAAGTGTGTCGGCGGCGAAAGGCGCCGTGCAGGGTTTGGCTATATCGCTGGCAGCAGAGCTGGCCGGGCAGCAGATCAGGGTCAACGTCGTTGCGCCCTCACTAACCGATACGCCGATGGCAAAGAATCTGCTTAGCTCGCCGGAAAAACGGGAAGCCTCGACCAAAAGGCACCCTCTCGCAAAATATGGACAACCAGAAGATATCAGCAGCGCGATTGCATTTCTGCTCTCGGACGGCAGCAGCTGGATCACCGGGCAGGTACTGGGAATAGATGGTGGTCTGGGCAAGTTGAAAACAGCTTAATATGACAACAAATATCAAAAGCGGGCACATTGCCGCACTGGAGAAGCAATACCGTATATGTTTCATCAACAGCCTGGTTGGCTACAAATCCCTTAACCTGTTAGGCACAGTCAGTGAAGCCGGAACGACCAATCTTTGTGTAATCAGTTCAGCTTTTCACCTGGGGGCCAATCCCCCGCTGGTAGGACTGGTCATGCGCCCCGGGCGCGAGCATAACGACACGCTCCGGAACATACGGGCAACCGGGCAATTCACCCTGAACAACGTATTGCCCGATTGGTATAAACAGGCACACCAAACCAGCGCCAGCTATCCTTCGGGCGTTTCAGAATTTGAGACCTGTGGGTTTGATGAACACTATGTCGCTGGATTCGATGCCCCTTTCGTTGAACAGTCAACCGTCCGGATCGGCTTAAGGCTTCGAGAGATTATTCCTATGGAAATCAATCATACCAGCATCGTCATCGGGGAAATTGTTGAAGTGATCGTGAATGATTTGCTTGTTGGCAAAGACGGTACCATAGACCATGTCGCAGCCAAAACAATGACCGTAGCAGGTCTGGACGCCTATTTTCTTCCGCAAGCTATCGCTCGGCTGGCCTACGCCAAACCAGGGATTGAGCCACACGAACTAAACCAGACCAGCTAAAAAACGCGATGGAAGATCACTCGGACGTCATCATTATCGGTGCAGGACTAGCAGGTTTAACGGCTGCAAAAGTCTTAAAAGCAGCTGGAAAATCAGTAAAGGTACTGGAAGCTTCTGACCAGCCAGGGGGCAGGGTGAGAACGGAGGAAGTAGACGGCTTCCTGCTGGACAGAGGATTCCAGGTTTTATTGACGGCCTATCCAGAAACACAACGGTTTTTAGATTATCATGCGCTGGACCTGCACAGATTCGATCCCGGCGCGTTGATCCTAAATCGGGAGGGCATCACAAAAATCGGCGACCCGCTCAGGCAGCCCGGTGCCTTAATGAGCACTTTAACCTCCCCCGCCGGCACATTCGCCGATAAAATCCGGATGCTTGGATTAAAGTTAAAGTTGACTGCTAAAAGCATTGACGAGATTTTTGCCAGCAATGAATCGACCACGATAGCCTATCTGGAAGATGCCGGATTTAGCCAGCGGATCATCAGCCAGTTTTTCAAACCTTTCATGACCGGGATTTTTCTGGAAGATCAACTGAGCACGTCCAGCCGGATGTTTGAGTTTGTTTTCAAAATGTTCGGCCAGGGCGATGCGGCTGTTCCCGCCAACGGGATGAGGATGATCCCTTTGCAGCTGGCCAGTGGACTTACAACGGATGAGCTTCTTTTAGATCAGAAAGTGGCTGTCATTGATGGAAACAGTGTACAAACATTTTCGGGATCCATCTATCAGGCAACAAGCATCCTCATCGCCACTGACCAGCTTGAAATGCCCGATCCATTTCGCAAGGCGCCTTCCTCCTATCATTCGGTTACCAATATGTATTTTACTGCGGCCGCCAAACCCTTCACCCAACCGCTGATTGCATTAAATGCAATGCCCGAAAAGCTGGTCAACAACATGGCGGTAATGAACCAGATTGCGCCGGGCTATTCCAAAAATGGGGATGCCTTGATTTCGCTTTCGCTGATCGGAGACCATTCAAAAGCGGACAGCACGCAGCTTCAAGCGCAGGTTTTACAAGAAATGCAGGCCTGGTTTCCGCAGGCCACGCAATGGAAACATCTGAAAACCTATCATATTGGCTACGCATTGCCTGATGACGACCAGGTGACCAACGATCTTGGCCACGAAGCGAACCGGCTAACCGAAGAATGCTTTATTTGCGGTGACCATTTGATGAACGGATCGATCCATGCTGCCATGAAAAGTGGGAGATTGGCTGCAGAGGCGATCTTAACCCGGCAGAAATAAATAACCAACATGAAGTCATACCAGCTTATTCATGAACTGATCACGCTTGTCGAGCAACTTGAACAGGAAAATCCGGGAAGGGAAGTTACCATACAGGACTTTACCGGGTTTCTGGTTAACACAGTTGGCAGTTCGGCCCATCACGTCAGCCCGACCATCCCTATTGGCCACGACGTACGATTTGGTCAAAATGAAATGACTGCCCAGGAACTTGCATTCCAGCTTGACAATAACATCGGCCAGCTATTTGTATATATGAGCCGTTATGCAAAGTCCTACATTAAAAAAGCATTGGAAGGTACGCCATTAATTACTGCCGAGGATTTTACAGCATTGGCAATTCTGCTCACCCACGACCATTTGTCCAAAAGCGAGCTGATCCATTATAATTTGCAGGAAAAAACCTCCGGTACCGAAGTGATCAGAAGGCTTCTGGCAGCCGGGTTGATCAGGCAATGGGACGACGAAAGGGACAAAAGAAGCAGGCAAATTGCGATTACCGATCAGGGGAAACAATTGCTTTACACCGTATTTGAAGATATGAACCACGTCGGTAAAATAATCTCCGGCAAACTGACGGTTTCGGAAAAGCTGACGCTTCGGTATTTACTGCAAAAATTAGAAGATTTTCATCAGCAGCATCATCAACAAAAAACCATTGCCAGTAAGGCGGACCTGAAACGGGTGACTGACGAGCTTATTGACACCCGAGACTAAGAATCGTTCTGTCCATTTGTTCTGTCCATCCGTACCGACGGGCTGCTCACTCCATTGCGAAGGCGATTGACACCAAATGCAGAACGGATCCAGCGGATCCGTGGGTTGTTGAATTGATTGTAAGTTAAACTTTAAAACACCTTACCAATTCAAATCATGAAAAAGTTCACAACAACGACAAATCTAAAAACATGCCTGTTTGCGGCTATGTTGGCTTTTACGCTCTCTTCGTGCAACGATGATGACGACGACCAAACCGTAGATCCGGGAGTGGGAAACATCCCGGCCGTCGCCTCCGCAGATCCCCAGTTCTCGACGCTCGTTGCCGCACTCACCAAAGCTGAGCTCGTTACAACCCTGCAAGGCACCGGTCCTTTCACCGTTTTTGCACCCAATAATGTGGCTTTCACAACCGCCGGCATTACCAGCCTGGACGGGCTGACGAAGGATGCATTAACCCCAATCCTGACTTCACATGTGGTGAGCGGATCAGTAAAAGCGGCAGACGTGCAAAGTGGGACCGTGAAGACTGTGAATGCAAACAATGATATCTACCTATCCAAAAACGCCGATGGGGTGTTCATCAACGGTAAAATTAAAGTGATTGCCACGGACGTTGCGGCTTCAAACGGCGTGATTCACGTCATTAACAACGTCATAGTCCCTCCTACCCAATCGCTGGTGGAGATTGCCCAGGCAGACACCAGTTTTACCGAGCTCGTGTCACTTGTGCTGGCGGCTGACCCGGCAGTTGCCACAGCGCTTACCTCCGCTGGAAATGGCCTGACAGTCTTTGCTCCAACGAATGCAGCATTCCGAGAGCTGTATAAAACGACGCCGAAAGCCACGCTTCTCGCGGCCGCCAACCGTGCGCTGCTCACCAGTGTTTTACTCTATCACGTAGTTCCAGGCCGTGTTTTCTCAACCGATCTGCCCAATGTTTCAGGGCCGGTTGCCACGGCCAATACCGGTGCTTCTATCACTTTTAACCTGGTAGGCGGGGCGAAAGTGGTAGGTACAACCAGCGGCGCGTCCAACATTACAGCAGCTAACATTTTGGCAACCAATGGCGTTGTCCACGTGATTGACAAAGTTTTAATGCCCTAAACTAAAAAGAACGACAGATTGGCAAACGGTTGCCGTGCAATCAGTTTGCCAATCTTTTCCATCTGCTTAACTCGCCGCAGTCATGTTCAACATCAGGTATCGGTTCGGGTTTATATTTTTGCTGGGAGCCTACTCGTTCCTGAACACATTGCTGCTCGAGTCCTTCGACTATTACCACCTTGGGGCGAACCAATCGGTGATTTTTTTACTTTTTCTGGCAGTCACTGCAGGTATCTGGGAAGGGAACAGGCTGTGGGACAGGTGGCTTTCCCGGCGGGATATCGAGCCATTTTGGAAACGGATCGGCTATAATCTTGCAGGAAGCGTCATCATTACAGCACTGGTAACCCTCCTGCTCGGCATTCCGACGGCCTATTACAGCTTGTCGCCCGATCGGCGCGAATGGATGCTTCCCTTGAAATTGCTGCTGATGTTCTCTTTCAGGGTGAATTTGTTCCTGAATACCATCCATGTCATATTTCTTTACATGAAGAAGCTTGAAGAAAGCCACCAGCAACTGGAAACCTATAAACGAACGACCAGCCAGGCCCAGCTTCAATCGCTCAGAAACCAGGTTAACCCGCATTTTCTGTTCAACAACCTGAGCGTACTGACCGCGCTTATTGCACAGGACACAGCCGCTTCTGTGGAATTTGTCAAACAATTCTCGAACGTTTACCGCTACATTCTCAAAAGCGATGAAAAGGAATTGATCGAGCTACGGGACGAACTCACATTTATCCATTCCTACTTATATCTGCTCAAGACACGATTCGAGTCCGGGCTCAGCATTCAGGTCGATATTTCAGAAGGCTGCTTGTCGGCCTATATCCTGCCGGTATCCCTTCAGATGCTCGTTGAAAATGCGGTAAAGCACAATATTATTTCCAAAGGCAAACCCCTGCACATTGAAATATTTTGCCTTGACAATGAGTCTATTACCGTTAAAAATAATCTACAAAGAAAGATCATAGAAGATGACCAATCGACCCGGCTAGGCTTAACGAATATTGCCAGAAGGTACGATTTCCTGGGACACAGTGGCGTGGCTGTAGAGCAAACAGACCAGTCATTCAGTGTGACAATCCCGCTGATCCGCCTTAATGCAGAACAAACGATGCAAAACGATATGGCTTCTTACGATTGAAACTGTTCAAAACCCAGATTTACCTTCCATGAAAGTAATCATTCTAGAAGACGAAGCACTTTCGGCCAGAAGAGCTTCCCAATTACTAACCGAATGTGACCCCAACATTGAAGTTGAGCAGGTTCTGGATTCAATAGAAGATGCGGCGATTTGGCTGAATCAAAACCCTGAACCTGACTTGATGCTGCTGGATATCCATTTATCCGACGGACTGTGTTTCGGCCTGTTTGAAAAGGTAACCGTAAAAAGTCCGGTCATCTTCACTACGGCATACGATCAGTATGCATTACAGGCTTTCAAAATCAATAGCATCGATTATTTGCTTAAACCGCTGGACAAGGCCGAGCTCGCGCAGGCATTGGATAAATACCATCACTTAAAACAAGAGCGAAAAAGCATTTCTCACCTGGACATAGAAAACCTCAGGCAGACGATCCAGTCCCTGACTAAGAAGTACAAAACCAGGTTTCTGGTCAGGTTTGGGGACACCATACATTTCAAGAATATTGAAGAAGTGGCCTACTTCTATGCCGATGACAAGGTGGTGTTTATGGTAACCAATGAAGGAAAAAAATACCTGATGGAAAACAACCTGGAAAGCCTGGAAGAGATGCTTGACCCCGGGTTATTTTTCAGGATCAACCGCAAGGTCATTGCCCGCATTGAGGCCATACAGAAAGTTAAAACTTTGCTCAGCAGCCGGTTACAAGTATTTTTAAAGCCGCTTTTCAATCAGGACGTGTTTGTGAGCAAGTACAAAAGCCATGAATTCAAAAACTGGCTCGACAACTAATAGATTAAAATTTTACTTACCAGACCTTCACTTTATGAAATTGTTATTTACCATATTGATTTTTCTTATAGCGGGTTGGACGTCCTTGACACTTGGTCAGCAAGCCCATGAAGTCAGGCTGCACCTGAAGAATGGTTCGGTGATCCGGGGCAGACTGCTTGAAACCGACCGCAGCTATCGATTGGAAACTTACGACAAAAGCATCTGGGTGTTTCAAAAAGAAGAAGTGGATACGCTGATATCTGAAAAGCTGATCAATCCCAACATCCGCTACAAACACAAGGGATTCGTGCACTACACCGAGCTTGGACCGCTGGCGATGAGTAACCGGGCTTCCAATGGCGTTACTACCTCCGCATTTTCCTTTCAGACAACAAATGGCTACAAATTCAACCAATGGCTTTATACCGGTTTGGGCATCGGCGCGGACTTGTATGCCGTGCAGACTTTTGTGCCTGTTGTTCTGAGTCTGAGGGGGGATTTTACCGACAAAGGCTCCAAGATTCCATTCTACTTTCTGGAGGGAGGTTATGGATTTAATGCTACCTCCAACGATGTCGATAGCGTGCGTTTTGGTGGAGGGGGCACCTTCTCGGCGGGTCTGGGAATGAAAATCCTTTTTAGCGGAAATACCGGTTTTACAATTGCCGCAGGCTACCGTTTTCAAAGATCTTCGGTGCAGCAGGCGGGCCTGGAAAACCTGGAAGACTTCCACAGACTTACGCTGAGGGCAGGGTTTTCATTTTAGCAGACGAAACACAAAGTGTGGTCAGAGCTTGATTTCGTAAAGCTTTCGGAGAAAAGGGCTTAGATCGCCTATTAACACCTGAAATCGAACATGTTCCTATAAAAATTGTCCGAAATCGTACAGCAATCGGAGATTGCCCATCGGTTTGCTGGCCCAAAGGCTACTTTGCTAAGATGGTATAATAGTTGCCATCATCATCTGCAACAAATCCTAACGAATCATGAAAACTTATACCTTTCTTTTGGCACTGATGTTTTGCGTGGCCACAAATTAATCCTCTCCGACAAATAAAACCATCCCGACCATGCTACGATCCAACCTGAAAATTGCTTTACGCAGTCTGCGTAAAAACCGTTTGTTTTCCGTCATCAATGTGGCCGGCCTGGGTCTGGGCATCGCCGCATTCATCCTCATTTTCGAATATGTGGCTTTTGAAAGAGGTGTCAACATGTTCCACAAAAACCTGCCCACCTTGTACCGGATGCTGGAAAGCAGGCCGACAGGCGATGTGTATGCTCAGATGGCCCCCGCCATTGCACCATTGATAAAAAAGGAATTTAATGAGGTCAAAGCCTTTTGCCGCGTCGCGGAAGGTGCTGCTAAAGGGATTATCACCATTGAAAACCCGGGCGCAAAAGGCGCTGTCCAGACATTTCGGGAAGATGGCCTGGCTTATGCCGATGCCAGTTTCTTTACACTTTTCACTTTTCCCTTGATTGCAGGTAACCCGCAAACGGCCCTTTCCGAAACAAATACCATTGCGTTGTCGGCTTCGCGGGCGAAGAAGTATTTTGGCAGCGAAAAGGCGCTCGGAAAAACGTTGGTGGTCAATAATCAGTTTGGAAGAACCCTATACACGGTTTCTGCTGTGTACCAGGATATGCCGGAAAATTCCGACCTCGAATTCGATGCAATCCTCTCGCTTCAGACGCTGGCCAGTCCTGCCAACCTCAATGGGAATGACTGGGCCCGTCTGGACGGCTTCGACGGTTCTTATGTCACTACCTTTTTTCAGCTGACTGATCATAGCAGTTACAGTGCACTGGAGAAGAAAATCAACACGCTGAAACAAAAGCTGGATTCACAGGATAAGAGCAAATTTGTACTGCAGTCCATGGCCAATATCCATCTGGGCTCTTCCATGGACGACACTTACCAGACCAGCGGGAGTCTGTCGTTCGTGTACCTGCTCAGCGGCATCGCCATTCTGATCCTGGTGATCGCCTGGTTCAACTACATCAACCTTTCGACGGCGGCGTCACTGAAAAGGGCTAAAGAGGTAGGTGTCCGTAAAGTGGTGGGCGCAGGCAGGTTCCAGCTGATCAATCAGTTTTTGGGAGAATCATTTCTATTGAATATCATCGGGTTTGCCGTGGCTTTGCTGCTGGTTGTCGCGGTGCAAAAGATCTTCAACGATTTTACGCAAAAGAACTTTTCGCTGGAAGGCTTGCTGACCGGACCTTCCTGGATCGCCGCAGCAGTACTGTTGGTAGCAGGGGCATTTCTCTCGGGAGGTTATGTGGCATTTTCAGTTACTTCATTGCAGCCTGTCCAAATATTGAAGGGAGCCTCAGGGTTGAAGCTAAATGCAGGCAAAGACAACTGGCTACGCAAGATCCTGGTAGTGCTGCAATTCAGTGTTTCCGTTATTCTGATCGTTTCGACGCTGGTATTGTACCGGCAGCTTCAATTCATGCAGCACAAAGACCTTGGTTTTAAAGCGGATCAACGCCTGGTGATCAACGGCCCCCAATTGGGTGATGGAAAAGCGCTGGCAACTAGCTCCGCCCTGCTCGACAATCAGGTAAGTGCCCTGCCCTATGTCAGGAATCTTAGTCACACGGGCATTGTGCCGGGAAGTTATTACTCGTTCAATGCGGCTGGGATTGTCAGACAAGGGGAAAAACAGGATGATGCAAAAAAAGGGTATGCGATGGGTATCATCGACGACCGGTATTTGTCGGTATTTCAGATCGGGTTGGTAGCTGGCCGGAATTTTACCGTGCGTGAAGCTGAGCTGGCGTGGGAAAAAAGCGGAAAACTAATGATCAATGAGGCGGCTGCGCGTCAGCTCGGATTTGAATCGCCACAAAAAGCAGCGGGCGCTATCATCAATTGGGGACAACCATTTGAAATTGTCGGAGTAGTAAAAGATTACAACCACCAGGGACTGCAAAATGCCATCGATCCGATTATTTTCATGCCCCGCAGATCAGGCGGAAGGCTCGTTTTGCAATTATCGACCGCCAACATGCAGAAGCAGCTCAAAGAACTCGAAAGCCTTTATAAAGCAGCTTATCCCGGTAACCCTTTCGAATATTATTTCGTCGATCAGAAATACAACGAACAGTACAAAACAGAAATGCAATACAGCCAGGTATTTGCCTTCGCTTCTATGCTTGCCATTTTCATTGCTTGTCTGGGTTTGTTCGGGCTGGCCAGCTACATGACCGAGCAGCGTACCAAAGAAATCGGGGTACGCAAAGTTCTGGGGGCCAGCGTTGCCAGCATTCTGGCATTGGTTTCAAAGGATTTTTTGCGGCTGGTTGTTATCTCGATTGTCATTGCATGTCCTATCGCCGGTTATCTCATGCAAAAATGGTTGCAGGATTTTGCCTATCAGACGGACATCACCTGGTGGATGTTTGCAGGCGCGGGCGGTCTGGTTGTTGTTATCGCGGTGCTCACAGTGGGTTTTCAAAGTTTGAAAGCAGCATGGATGAACCCGGTGGAGTCACTTCGGAATGAATAGTCATAACCATATAACCTTAAAAGGACATGCTTGGCAATTACTTCAAAATCGCATTCCGGGGCATTGTAAATAACAAGGTCTACTCGGCTATCAACATTACTGGATTATCCATCGGGCTGGCCTGCTGCCTGGCGATCGGGCTGTACATTGCCGATGAACTTTCGTACGATCGTTTCAATACACATTTCAATTCCATCTATCGGCTCACCGAAAAGCAGAAGCAGGCAGACGGCGACTATTTGGTGGCCGTGACGCCAGGCCCGCTGGCGCCGATGCTCAAAAAGGACTTTCCGGAAATCGTGGAAACTGTACGTGTAGGCCGCTGGGGAGGCTCATTTTCGGTTGGAAAGCAGATCTCAGAAGCTCAGAACCTGCTGATCGTAGACCCGTCTTTTTTCAGCATTTTCGACTTTCCGCTTCTGGAAGGCCATGCTGTCAAAGCTTTTCAGGGCGTCCATGAGGTGATCATCAGCGAATCCATGGCGCAAAAATTGTTCGGGGCTGACTGGCCAAAGAAATCCGTAATCGGGAAAACAATTTCATTTAACAAGGAACAGCCGCTGACACTGGTGGGTGTAGCCAAAAATCCTCCGGTACGCTCGCATTTACAGTTCGACGCGTTGCTCCCGTTTAATTATCTGGTGAGTATTGACGAGTGGAGCAACAAGTGGAACAGCAACAATTTTCACACCTACCTGCGTGTGCGCCCGGGAACGGACATGGACGCTTTCAGCTCAAAAATTGAACCCCATTTGGGCCGCTATTCGGACGACAAATCGACAAAACTTGCATTACAGCCGTTATCCGACATTTACCTGAAATCAAAATTCGATTTCAAAACCGATTGGGGCAAGCGAAGTGAGATCCTGTATGTGCGGGTTTTCATGGCGGTTGCATTCATCATCCTGCTGATCGCAATCGTGAATTTTGTTAACCTGGCTACCGCAAGGGCTTCCAGGCGGGCAAGGGAAGTTGGGGTACGTAAAACAGTCGGTGCCCAAAAGTCCAGCCTGGTGATCCAGTTTTTGAGTGAATCGCTGCTGATGACGGCCACAGCTGTCGCAGCCGCATTCATCCTGACACAGCTGTTTTTGCCCTTTTTCAACACCTTGTCGGGCAAAGAATTGGCACTACCCTATGAATCCATCCGGTTTTGGCTGGTGGTTGTATCCATCACCGTGATCGTCAGTCTTCTGACCGGTCTGTACCCTGCGTTTTTCCTTTCCGCATTCCGCCCCGCGCGCGTGTTGAAAGGTGTTTTTGACATGAAGTCAGGCAAAACATTCCGCCAATCCCTGGTAGTAGCTCAATTCGCCATTTCAGTCACCTTGGGCATTGGTACGCTGGTTATCTATCAGCAACTGAACTTTATACAAAACCGCAAACTCGGCTTTGATCAGTCTCAGCTTATGTTTGTCCAGTTGAAGGGCGATTTGAGAGGCAAAGCATTCGCTTTCAAGGAAGACATCATGCATCTGGCAGGCGTGGAGCGTGCTTCTGCCACAACAGGTAACCTGGTGGATGTATCCAATTCGAGCCCGATAGAATGGGAAGGACAAACGCCGAAAGACGAATTCCTGATCACGCAGATGAATGTCGATCCGGACTTCTTGAAAACAACCGGCGTTTCGCTGGCTTCGGGAAGGAATTTTTCCATGAAGATCGCTTCGGACACGTCCGGCAGCAACGGAAATTACATGATCAACGAAACGGCGGCCAAACGAATGGGGTGGACGCCTGAAACCGCCCTGGGCAAGTCCGTCAAATTCTGGGGAACGGAAGGAAAGATCGTCGGCGTTTTAAAAGACTTTCATTTCAGGCCACTGCAGGTTTCCATCGAGCCGTTTATTTTCCGGTTCCGGCCCAGGGAATTTTATTTTAGTGTTTTGATCAAAACAAACCCACGGGTATTAAAAAATACGATCAGCGGCATTGATAAAATCTGCAAAAAATACGCTCCCGCGAGCCCCCTGCATTATGGATTTGTCGACCAGGAGCTGAGCATGCTTTACAAAACAGAACAACGCACGGGCGAAATTGTGCTCAACTTTTCGGTGCTGGCCATCTTCGTTTCCTGCCTGGGCCTGTTTGGCCTTGCGACGTTTACGGCTGAGCAACGAAACAAGGAAATCGGCGTTCGGAAGGTTCTGGGCGCTTCCGTTGCAGGCATTGTCAACTTATTATCCAGGGATTTCCTGAAACTGATCCTGATTGCCATACTGATTGCTTCTCCAGTGGCTTGGTGGCTGATGACGCGCTGGCTTCAAAGCTTCGCCTATAAAATTGAGCTACAATGGTGGATGTTCGCTACCGCCGGGGTGCTTTCTGTTCTGGTCGGCATGGCTACCGTTAGTTTTCAGAGTGTAAAAGCGGCATTGTCAAATCCTGTGACATCATTGAAAAATGAGTGATGCAAAACGGATCCTGTAACGACCAGAAAAGTCGGGGTAAGAAAACAACAACTGTCTGAAAAAAATAAAGGCCATTTGAAACCCAGACAATAACCCATTAGTGGTTAAGGTTTTTTGCATGATTCAAAGCACAAACCTGGCAATCTTCCTCGCCCGATAGGCTCAGGCAGTAAATTGAATACAATTTTAAGGAATGGCAGCATTCCGGACTGAGAGCTATCAAGCCGATCGCAGCATTCCTTACCAGGCATTTGTCTGGGATCCAAATAATACCGGCCCGGCACCCTGCAACTGAAACGTGCTTGTTTCCTGGAATCGGCGGGCGTCGGGCCGGTGTTGTTTTGAAGACATTGCGAAAGCTGGTCTTCGCAACCCACTTAACAGCAAATCTCCGTGACCGACATATTTTCGTTTCAGGTAACTAGGTCAGCCTATCTGCCCGGTATTGCTGGATAGCACAAATTTGAATATCGCGCCTTCTCCATATTCGCTAAACACTTCAATGGAAGATTGGTGCAATTCCAGGATCTTACGAACAATCGCCAGACCCAAACCAGCCCCTTTCGGCGACAGCGCTTGCAGGTTGGCCTGTTTGTAGCGCTCAAAGATTTGCTCCTGAAATTCCCTGGCGATTCCTACGCCGCTGTCGGCAACACTTACACTTACCCCCTCACCCGTTTCCAACAATCGTACGGAGATTTGCCCGCCGTCCGGGGTGAATTTAAACGCATTGTCAAGCAGGTTCTGAAATATGCGTTCGGTAAGGGCAATATCCGCAAAAACAGCAGGCAAAGCCGCCGGTGCATGGAGTGTGAGGCTAATCTTTCGCTCTTCTGCCTTCAACTGATAAGAGCTGATAATATCGGATACCAGCTCGCCAATGGGGAAGAACTCTTTCTCCGGAACAATTACATTGGCTTCCAGTTTGGAATACTGAAACAGCTGGTCCACGAGCCCGGAAAGCCGTCTGGTACCTTCATGGACCGTGGAAAGATACCGGTTTGATTCCTCCCGGGACAACGAATCCTGCTTGATCATCAGCGTTTCCACATATCCCTGCATAATAGAAAGCGGGGTTCTCAGGTCGTGCGAAACATTTGCGATCAGCTCCTGACGAAAGCGGTCCGTCGCAGTTATTTTGTCAAAATTGGCGACGATCACATCTGCCATTTCATTGAAAGTCGAGGTAAGCATACCCAGGTTGCCTTTCGCGTAACCCTGTATCCTGGCGGAGTAATCGCCCTCCTTGAAGTTCTTCACTACACCGGCAATACTGCAAATGCTATCGGTGATCAGAAAAAAAGTAACGATCCCGACCACAAACGCACCCAGGAGCGCAGCGAAAAATATGTAGGCAGCCAATCTGAAATACAGGTCGTCATTGAGCATTCCGAGGATCTCTTTCTGCTTCTCGCTTGCGAGCACCGCGTATACGTAACCCGCGACCTTCCCATTTTCCAGAACAGGGGCAACGGAGAAAATGCTGTTTTCACCGGGGTGTTTAGGGTTGTCCCCAAGCGGCCGGTTGCTTGCACCGGCTTTCAGCCACTCCTTCACTTTGCCCATGTCCACCTGTTTCATCTGTACGGTAGCTTCCGGCACCACGTAGTCCGTAATGCGGCCAAGGGTATCGAGCAGGTATACTTCCACGCTGGGGTTGGCCACCATGGTCGAGTGGATGATGTCGTGCGTGACGGTGGTATCCGGCTTGCCGTTTTTGATAGGCTGGGTAAAAGTGGCAAGATGCCCCGCAATGTCGCCATAGAGCTGCTGGTGGGCTGCCATATAATAGGTTTTGGAAAACTGGGACCCGATCAGCAGGAAAACGAGGGCCAGTACCAGCAGCAGGCTGGCAAAGACGCCGCTGATTTTCCAGAATAAGAGGTTTCCACGAATGGTTTTTACGGACATATCAGAGTTCTTCGTTAAACCGGTAGCCAATGCCCCAGGTGGTGAGTACAAAAGAAGGGTTTGAAATATTGGCTTCGATCTTTCCCCTCAGCCGGTTGATATGCGTATTGACAGTATGTTCGTACCCTTCAAAATCGTAGCCCCATACCAGACTCAGCAATTGTTTACGGCTATAACTGCGGCCCGGATTGGAAGCCAGCAGCACGATCAGGTCAAACTCCCTGGGAGAAAGTTCAATGCGCTCTCCCCTCAGCATCACCTTGCGTTTTTCGATATCGATTTCAAGACCGGCAACAGCGATCAGCGGCTTTTGCGGCAGGATGTTTCTGCTTTTTTCCTCATTGCGGCGAAATATGACGCGAACCCTGGCAATAAATTCCCTTACACTGAATGGTTTGGTCAGATAATCGTCGGCCCCGGTTTCCAGCCCCATGACTTTGTCGATCTCCTCGGAGCGTGCCGTCAGCATCAGGATTGGGGTTTGCCGGTCGCTTTGCCTGATTTTGCGGCATACTTCCATGCCGTTCAGTCCCGGCAGCATGACGTCCAGTATGATTAATTCAAATGCCGAATCCAGCGCCCTCGCCAGACCATTCTGGCCATTTTTCTCTGAAAAAACCTTGCACCCCAGATCGGACAGGTGGATCGTCAGCAACTCGGTGATCGTGCTGTCGTCCTCAATGATCAGAACATTCTTTGTATCCATTACAGGCTGATTTTCTGTAAAGTTTAAAAATAAAACCAAGCGAAGGGCCACTGTGATACTTTTGTTATAACTCTGTAATGGCCCTGGGATATGGTCTGTCTTGCTTTGCATCATTCAAACAAGCAAAACACAACCAGACATGATCAAACCATTGCTCGGGCTCACATTGACAGCCCTTATTTTCAGCTCCTGTACCAAGGACCACGACCCGCAGCCGCAGACCAAAACCATTTCGATCGAAAATGTACTCGATAGCAAACCGCTTGTAGAATCGGGTACATTCAAGGGAACAGGCACGCCGCCTGTGATCCTGCCGGGCCAGTCGGTATCCTTTTCATTTTCAGCCTCTAAAAACGAGCGCATTACCTTCGCTACCATGTACGGATGGAGCAACGATTTGTTTTTTGCCCCTGAAAATCCGGGCATCAGGCTTTATGGAGACGACGGGACGCCGGTGGAAGGCGACGTTTCTGCACAAATCAAATTGTGGGACAATGGTACCAGGGTGAATGCTGCTCCCGGCATGGCGCTGGTCCATCCAGGCACCGCCGAAGCCACTCCGAAAAACATCAAGGAAGTAAAGGGGATGGACGACTATGGTCACACATTCCTGCCTGCTTCACAACTGATGAATGTGTCACTGCATTACGACGGCAGTTCGATGTTTACGCTCACCATTAAAAACCAGTCGGGCGGCACGGCGAATGAGACGCCGTTTAGTCCTGGTGTATGGGCTATTTCCTATGTGGCAGGTACCGACCTTCTGCTGCCTGAGCCGATCTATGGAAACGGGAAAGCCACCACAGAAGGGTTGACCCGCATCGCCGAAACCGGCGACAATACAGTGTTGAGCACCCTGATTACCTCTCTGACCGGCATTTTCACACCGCTTTCCCCGGTGCTGGTTGTTGTTTATCAAGGCAATGAAAATCCGTTTTACAAATCCGGCGAAAACGATCGCGGCGAAGGTTTGAAAGAGCTGGCCCAGAAAGGAAACGCCGACCTGCTGGCAGCGGCACTGAAAAATAAGCCGGGCGTCAAAAATGTGTATGTGCTGAAAGAGCCTACCAGTACCGTGCTTTTGCCAAAGATCAATGGCAATGTCGGGGGCAAAGTTTCACAACCATTGACCCTCAGCTCCGGTGACCGCATTGCAGTCGCGACGATGTACGGATTTTCGAACGACTGGTTTTTTGCCACAAAAGATAACGGTATCGACGGCAGCGCAGCCGGGGATTTTTCAGGCTCCATCGGATTGTACGACAATGGTACAGCTATCGACCAGTTTCCCGGCGCCGGAATCACGCAGTTCAACCTGGCTGGCACACCGCTGGTTGAAAGCAAGCCGATAGCGCCCGTACCGAATCCAAACAAATTCACCACGCTGCCCGCCATCAGCAATATCATCAAAGTAACATTGCAATAATCCCGTCCCGCCGGAGCGAATTTGCTCCGGCGGAACATTAAAATCGACTTACAATGAAAAAGCAAATTCCTGTCCTCCTCCTTTTGATCCTGACATGGGCGCAGGCCCTCGGGCAAACGGCGGATGTACGTAAAAAACAGTTCAACCTCGAAAGTTCAGGGCTGGCTATTCAAGGATACGACCCGGTCGCCTATTTCAAAATGAATAAGGCAGTCGAAGGAAAAAAAGAGCTCACAGCCATTGTGAATGGCGCTGTCTATCGCTTCGTCTCCAAACAAAACAGGGATGAATTTTTGGCAAACCCTGCCCGGTACGAACCGCAATATGGCGGCTGGTGCGCATTCGCGATGGGCAAAAAAGGCGAAAAAGTGGAGGTAGACCCGGAAACTTTCAAAATTCTGGATGACAAGCTCTATCTTTTTTACAATAAATATTTCAACAATACCCTCAAAAGCTGGAACCAGGACGAGCCGCGACTGAAAGGACAGGCGGACAAAAACTGGACCAAATTCGTACCATCCAATTCCAATTCATAATGAGAAAATTGATACTGGCGACTGCATTCGTGCTGGTCGCATGGGGCAGCTACGCCCAGAAATCGCAAATATTCGCTCCCGGAGGCAAGGCCATCAAAGGGTATGATGTGGTCGCATTTTTCAGGGAGGCGCGGCCCGTAGCAGGTGCCGACAGCCTGACCTACCGGTACAAGGACGCCGATTGGCTCTTCGCCAGCCGCGCCAACCTGGATGCTTTCAAAGCCGATCCTGAAAAATACACGCCCCAATATGGAGGATATTGCGCCTACGGCACCTCCCAGGGACACAAAGCCCCGACCGAAGCGGAAACCTGGACGATCACCGACGACAAATTGTATTTCAACTACAATATGAAAGTCAAAAACAGCTGGTCGAAAAACCGGGAAGAGCTGATTGAGAAGGCAGATATGCAATGGCCACAAATCAAAGACAAGGCAGAATGACAACGAAAAACCTTCGGGTCCGGATGTGGCTGCTGAGGCTGGTGGCTGCCGGGATTATGCTCCAAACGCTGTATTTCAAGTTCTCCGCCTCGCCCGAATCGGTCTACATTTTCACAAAAGTAGGGATGGAACCCTGGGGGCGTATACTGGTAGGCGTTTTTGAATTGGTCGCCTCCGTATTGATCCTCGTACCGCGTACGACCGCCTATGGTTCGTTGATAGGCATCGGTGTAATGACCGGCGCGTTGTTCATGCACCTGACCAAGCTGGGGATTGAAGTGCAGGGCGACTCGGGACAGCTGTTCATCTACGCTTTGCTCGTGCTGGGAAGCTGTCTTACGCTCGTGTTCTGGCAACGTGACAGCATCTCAGGCCGCGTGCTCGAAAAATAACACCACAATGCTCTGCCAGCGGTGGAGCATTGCTTTTTTAAACAACACAAAAATCAGGATATGAACCGACAGTTAAGATCGTCGTTGACGGAGCTGCTGACCGAGTTGGCAGAGATACTCGGGCAATTGACGATTTCTCAATATACCCACCGGCTGCCGGTGTTATCGGGTGCGACACTCGGCGCGCACGTGCGGCACATAATCGAATTTTTTCGGGAGCTGGAAAGTGGTTATGACACCGGCCAGGTGAACTATGATGCCCGCCTCCGCGACAAAACCCTTGAAAACGATCGCGACTTTGCCATTCAAATGCTTACTGGCATTGCTGAGGATTTGAAATACGATAACAAAACATTGTATCTGGTTTGCAAGCCGGGTATAACCGCCACGGAATTTCGTATCCACACCAACTATGAACGCGAACTGGTGTACAACCTGGAACACACCATTCACCACATGGCATTACTAAAAATCGGCATCAAAGAGGTGGCCGGAATAAGTTTGCCCGAACATTTTGGTGTGGCCCATGCTACCATCCAATATCGACAGCAGCCATGTGCACAGTAACATTTATCCCGACTTCCGGGGGTGTCTACCTCACGTCCAACCGAGACGAACATTGCGAACGGTCAAGGGCCTTACCGCCTGAAATGCATTCTATGGACGGTCAGGTCGTCACGTATCCGAAAGACCCGCAGGCTGGTGGTACCTGGATCGTGCTTAAAGAAAATGGTGCCGCCGCAGTGCTGCTGAATGGTGGATTTGAGCGGCATTTGCGCAAGACTCTTTACCGAAAAAGCCGCGGACTGGTGATGCTGGAAATTGCTGGCGCTGCACACCCTGTCGACTATTTTCAAAATATAGATCTGAATGCGATCGAACCATTTACCCTCATTTCATTTAACAATTCAACCCTTCATCGCTGCACCTGGGATGGCGACCGGAGGTACGTGTCTGAACTGAATGCTGCTCAACCGTACATCTGGTCATCAGCCACATTGTATGACCGTTCGATACAGTTGCAGCGTGAGGATTTCTTGAGAAAATGGCTGGCAAAAACCAAAGAACCGACCCGGAACGCGGTGCTGGATTTCCACTTGCATCCCAGTCTGCGCTATGAGACAAGCGGTAGGGAGGGGTCGTCAAAGATCAAAACGGTTAGCCTAACCTCCCTGGAAATCCCGACGGCGGCTCCGGCAGACATGACTTATCATGACCTGCTTTCTTCCAGGCCTTCCACTGGCGGGCCTCGAACCAGTGCCGCAATTCATTTCCGATCATTTGAAAGCTTTTCCTGGAAAATCAAAAGGTTTTTGATCCGGCTCATGCACTGGGAATATTGGCCGATGGAATGCATTTATTTGCCGCTGGTTCCATTTTGGATATGGTTAAGCTTGCGCGCGAGATCATTCTGGTTTTTCAGTGCGGCGAATCCGGGCATTCAGTACTCGGGATTTATTCATGAGCGCAAAAGCGACATTCACCCGCTGCTTCCGGAAGGAACCTATCCCAGGAGCATACTCTGCAAACCGGGACAGGATTTGGAAGAAGTTAACACATTGCTTCATCGCCACGATCTGACTTTTCCGCTCATTGCCAAACCCGACATTGGCGAACGAGGGATCGGAGTTAAACTTCTTAGAACAATTTCCGAGCTGGAAGAATATCGATTGTGCAGCAAAGTTGATTTTTTGTTACAGAAATACGTGGATTACCCTTACGAGATCGGCGTCTTTTACCATCGTATCCCAGGCGATGCCAGCGGACAGATTTCCGGTATTGTCGGGAAGGAATTTTTAAGCGTAACGGGCGACGGAAAGACCAATCTGCTATCCCTGATCATTCAGAATGACCGGGCATTATTGCAGCTTCCCGCATTGGCGCGGACATGGGGGAATCTGCTGGAAAGCATTCCGGAAGCCGGCAAAAAAATGGAACTGGTACCGTACGGAAATCACAGCCGGGGTGCCAAGTTCGTTGACCTGCGTACGCGCATTACACCAGAGCTTACCCGTGCGATCGACCAAATATGCGCGCAAATTCCTGGTTTCGACTTCGGTCGGCTGGATATCCGTTTCAGAAGCTGGGAAGAACTGCAGGCTGGAAAACATTTCTCCATCATCGAAGTCAACGGCACCGGCAGCGAGCCTACGCACATCTACGACCCCTCACATTCCATTTTTTTCGCATGGAAGGAAATTTACAGCCACTGGAAAATCGCTTTCCGGATCAGCATGCTGAATTCACGCAGCGGCAACCAAAAGCTGATGACCTGGAGCGAAGGTAAGGCAATGAAAAAGGTACACGACCAGCACCTGAACTTAATGCGAATTCCGGACTGAGATCAGGAAAACTGAAAAAAAATGAATTCTGCTCTATTTGAATACATTGATGGATATTACAATACAAGAAGAGTACATTCGTCTTTGAACTATTTGAATCCGGCAGCCTTTAAGGGTGAATACTATCGACAAAGGGGATGAGGGTTGAAATCTTAAATATTTTACTAACCCGCAAAAAGTGTAAACCAAAAGGGAACCACGTCAGTTGGCAACCATCAGAAGATGCCCTATTGTAAAATGGGCACTTTCAAAGGTAGCCTAAACGGTCCTGCCTCTACCCTTGATCTACTCGTTTATAAAAATTCTCCCTGTAACTATCGCCAACCGGGATAATGGTTTCGCCGATAAATACCCGTCCACGTTCAACACTGGCTAAATGTCTAAGAGAAACGATATACGATTTATGGACTCTTACAAATTCGTTTTGCGGCAACAGATGCTCGATTTTTTTCAATGGCTGCAAGCTCAGTATGCGACCGTTTAAAGTATGGAACGATATATAGTTCTGCAGCGCCTCCACGTATAAAATGTCCCTGATATTTACTTTTTGGATACGATGTTCGGTTTTTATGAATAAGAATTCCGCGGGAGGAAGCTGTGGCGCTGTCTTTTCGTCTATTTGTCTTGGAACATTGTTATTGAGTTCCTGTCTTAGCATACGGTACGCCTTTTCTGCTGCTTTATAAAACCGCTCGAACGAGATTGGTTTTAGCAAATAGTCCACTACATCATTTTCAAATCCGTCCAGGGCATATTCGGCATAAGCGGTGGTTAGTACAACCAGGCATTGTTTGCCCGCAATTTTCAGAAATTGCAATCCAGTTAGTTCCGGCATTTGAACATCCAGGAAAACCAGGTCGATTTCCTGTTCGCGGATCACGGATAAACCTTCGATCGGATTGGTTGTGGTGGCAACAAGCTCTAGAAAAGGAACCTTACCTGTGTAATCAGCCAGTATGTCGATGGCTAGCGGCTTATCGTCAATGATCAGGCACCGTATCGTCATAAACCTGTTTGCAAGACTAAGTTAACAGTATAAAACTCATGTGTGTCAACGATCTCAAGCCTGTGTTTCCCGGGGTACATCAATTCGAGCCTTCTTTTAACGTTGTTTAACCCAATGCCGCCTGTCTGATCTTTTTGACCATTATTCTTTTTATTGTGTACTGAAAATTCGATGCATTCACGATCACCGGATAAACGAATACGTACGGGGTTGGTGGTATCATTCAAAACGCCATGCTTAAAGGCATTCTCAACAAAGGAAACAAGCAGCAAGGATGCCAGCTTTTGTGTACTGACCAGACAGTCGATATCAAATATAACATATGCCTTGCCTTTGGCGCTGATGCGCTGGAGTTCAACGAGATTTTCAAGATACTGAACTTCGGCGCTTAAAGGCATAAAGTCCTCATTACTTTCCCGCAGCATATAGCGTAGTAATTCCGCCAGTTTGAGCAGGGCCTCAGGGGCCTGTTCTGATTTCTGATAGGTAAGTGAATAAATATCGTTGATCGTATTGAACAAAAAATGAGGATTGAGTTGGGAACGCAAAAATGCAAGCTCGGCAGCAGATTTTTCTTTTTCAAGTGACTGTTGCAAATGCTGGGTTCTATACCAGCTTTCAGCAAAAAAATACATTAAGCCATATACAAAATACCTGGGAAAATAATAGAAGAATATATTCTCTATGTAATCCTTTACAGGCCAGGGATGACCTCTGTAATTATCAAACCCTAATACTGGTTTGAAAAAACCATACTCCAACAGATAACGCAAGACAACCAGAGCGGCCAGTGTTAAAAGGGCATGGAATACGGCGAAGACATATCGCTTTTTTACAAACAGCTGTGGAGCAACAAGAAAATAACTGAAATAAAAACAGGTAATTGGTAGGGTAATATAACCTGCCTGGATGATGAAGTGTCTGAGAAAAGGGTTCCCGCCGGTGTTTTCTACGCCGGAAAACGAGCCGTTTAAATACACCGACCCGGTATTGCTGATGAACAGTAAGCACCAGAAAGCAATATGCAACGCAATGAGCCGATTTCGTTCCATCGTGTAAAGATACACCGGCCTGCTTATAAATGGCCAGAAGTACATGAACAGGTCAATTTCATTGATAAACAGGCTTAATTCTTCGAACTGCCTGTTCATCAATGGATTTTGGCTGTTGATCAATCGCATGATATTCTGGTTGATTTATCTTCTCATTTTGCCCGGCGATAGACTAATTTCTAAAATTCTGATCGGGTGGAAAAAAATACGTTAACACTACTATTGGTATTGACTTTGAGCTACGCCAGTGGACAAAATTACATCGACAAGGCCGACTCCTGTTTTAAGATACAGGACTATTCCTGCTCGGCAATCAATTATGAGTTGTACCTGGATAAATCGGATCCGGAGTCGAACGGCATAGCTTACAGGGCCGCAGTAGCCTGGGGTTTGGCAAAGGATAAGGAAAAAACATTTGCAGCCTTGGACAGGTATATTCACAATAACGCCTTGAACCATTATACCTTTTTCAGCGATCAGCTGTTGGAAGAGAAAAGCTTCGATTTTTTAAAGGATGATACCCGGTGGTCGGCAATGATCTCATTGGTACAAAAGGCAGAAGTCGCGGAAAGGGAACGGGAAAGGGTCGCCTGGGAAGCTGCAAAAGCGAATGCCAGGTTGTTTGAAACCGCATTGGATGTGAGACCGCAATTAAACGGGTTAAATATGGCTGAAGATGTCTATCCGAAACTTGCGAAGTTGTTCAGATACAAATCACCTGCCCCATACCTGACAAAAAACGGAATAGTTCTCTTCCTCAGAATTGACCATGCGGACGTTCCCTTTTATGTACATGTCCCTGATGAGTATGATCCGGCGGTTCCAAGCCCGGCGCTGGTGATTTTACATGGAGCAGTCAAAAATAATAAAGGGTATGGCGGCGCTGAGTTGATCCCTTTGATTTACCGGATGACCAGTGTGCATATCCCCGACTACGCAAAAAACGATATCACCATTTATCCAATGGGCATTAATACGCTGAACTGGATGTATACCGAACGAGGCTTTGATATGGTGAACGAGATTGTCATGCACCTTAAGGCCTTTTTAAATGTCGATGACAACCGGATTAAAATGCTTGGCCATTCAAATGGGGCTACCGGAGCTTTTACTTACCTGGTGAAAACGCCGACACTGTACGCTGGTTTTTACGGTATGAATACAAGACCCAAAGTGTACATCGGCGGCACTTTTATGCAAAATGGCATGACGCGGCATTTTTACAATTTTACGACCAACAAGGATTATTACTACCCACCGCAGGCCGTCAAAACGATCGACAGTTTGGCAAATTCATTAGGTGTGAGCTGGCATACTCAGCTTCATAAGGGCTTCCCGCATTGGTTTCCGGGCATGAAAGAGTCGTTGGAGCCCATGGCTCAAATGTTTAAGGATATGGAAACGCGCGTCCGGAATCCGTATCCCGATAAAATTTATTTTGAAACAGACCATGTAAAATACGGGGCTTCAGATTGGATTACGATTACCCATCTTGATACGCTTTCAAATAAAGCCGACTGGCAGACCGATCCTAATTTTAAAATAGCCGAATGGATTGACAATAATGATTTTAATAAAATCATTGCCCGCGAAGAGATGGCCTTTGCATACCCCCATAAATCGGGCGCAATCAGGGCGGTGAGGAAGGGCAACAGTATCCACATTGAAACCAGCTGCGTAGCTTCATTTTCCGTAAAGCTAAACCGGGAAATGGTTGACTACGGTAAAAAAATAAATATCTATCTAAACGGGAAGAAGATCTTTACAAAGAAGATCAATCCAGACAGGCAGTTTACACGATCGAATTTTAAATTAGGGTTAGACAGGAAGGTAGTTTGGGAAAATGATCTGAGTTTTGTGGTTCAAAAATAGATTTGCAAACTTTTTACACAAATAACGATTACCAGCGCGAGCAGTCCTCCCATGGATTTTCATTAAACTCTTACTGTGAAATCCAGTGAAAATCACACAAATTATCTGCCTCTTAATGATCGCCATTTCAAGCATCACTTGTAAGCGACGAACGGGAGCGTAACCCTGCCGAAAATCGATCGCGCCTGTTTCACAGTCAACTATGCAATTTCCCAAAACCGCAGTTAAGTCCTGGGCTTGGAGACTGAGTTCCCTGGGGTTTACAGGTAAAAAGTGTTTTTATCAAAAGTTGCTGGTGATTTGGATGAAAATTGCAGTTCACAGGCTTGAATTTTTACTTCCATGCGATAATTGATCTATTACCCATTACAAAAACAGCCCATTAAATGAAAAGTAGGAAAATCTTAATGTCCGCAATTCTGACGAGTTTGTTCTTTGCCTGCAATCAATCTGGCAAAGCAGATACCCTTCGTAAAGAATCCGTGCGCCAAGCGGGTACCACGCCATCTGCGCAGGAAGCGGTCGAAAATGTGCTTGCAGACTCGATTGATGTGAGCAAACTTCCATTCAGTGAAAAGGAATTGCCCGCGTTTCCGGTTTTTAATCCTCCTGCTGGTATAGTTCCTCTGAATAAGCCGCTTACCCGCGATTTTGATCGTCTGTTTTTTCCGACGCGTGAAGGGATGGTGCCTGTAGAAGGGAAGGTTTATAAAGCATTTTTGACAAGTGTTACCGGTAAAGAATGGTCTTTACCGTACTTTGAAAAGAGTTACAAAGACCTGATCACATCAGCCGGGGGCGTGCTGTTATTTCAAGGAAGAGTACCGCAGAAAGAACTAGACCGTATCAAAGACGAGGCTACCTATTTCGGCGAAGAGGGTTCGATTGATTATACCAACAATGTGGTGAAAGTTTACGCAATCCGTAGAAAGGAGGGAGATCATCTGTTTGTCCAAATATCGGGATACAGTGCTGGAGGGTCAATCCAAATTCTTCAACTGAGCAAAGCAGACAAATAATCACGGAGGATATGCGACTTTTTGATGGGGGGTATAAAAAAGCCTCCCATCCGCAATCAGGCAACGGCATCCCCCAAGGCACTACCCACCCAACAGCTCCTCTTCAGCGAGACATTTTTTGGATAGGCATCAGTCAGGATACATCAATCAGCAAACGGATTGAAGGAAATTCCTATTTGCATGTTCAGGCCCTTGCTGTCAATTTTCTGTACCGGATCAGGCTTGCTGCCAAAAGGGATGGTAATAATGGTCCAGGGCGTTGTGGCAGCATCGTTATACAGTTTATAGCTCTGTTTGAAATTCCTTCCGATGCAGAAGTGGAACTGCCAGGATTTAACAAACTGGTATTCGAGTCTTGCAAACCCGGTCCATTGATTGATCTGGATAAACTGATTGTTATTCTCGTTGGATGACAGGCGGTAGCTGGCTGCTTCGCCATTCAATTCAAGGCCTGCCCTGAGCTTTTTGCTAACGTGATACAAGATGCGGGGCTTGACGGGGAATTGGCCGCTGATGCTCCACTTGTCGTTGGGCCTGTAATCAACATCGATAAAGGGCACTACCTGGTTGCCGAAAAACTGCCTGGAATAGGCCAATCCCCAGCCGGTGCTTAGTTTATCGGAATACTTCAACCGGTAGCGGAACCCTGCGCTGTACCGAAAATCCTTGCTGCTGATGTCTTTTAGGTCTGAAAACAAACCCGCCTGCGCAAAAAGCGTAAAACTTCGGCGGGCCGTGATCCTGTACATCCAAATTCCCTGGAAAATAAACCCGTGCAGGGTGGCGGTATAGCCCGAAGGGAAATGGTGCAGGTTTATATTTTTATATCCGACGGTCGCACCCGCGATGCTTTTGTTCTTTTCGTATAAGGGCATCCGGAACTTTACATCCAGCTGCCTGGCACTGGCCGAGGTATCGTTATACGTGAATCCGGAAACAGCATAGTTAATAGTGGCCACATCCCTTTCCTGAGCCAGGGTCACGCTCGAGACCAGAAGAAACTGCAGGAACAGGCCGAAATATTTTATCATTTTTTTGATTTAATCAATACAGTTGATCCTGATTTACTCACGGCATTATTTTCCCATCCACCATTTCTATGACACGGTCGCAATTCGCTGCAAATTCATCGTCGTGCGTGACGGCTATAATGGTTTGTCCTCTTTCCTTAGCCAACTGACGGAAGATGTCAAACACTACTTTCGTATTTTTCGAATCGAGATTGCCGGTAGGCTCGTCTCCCATAATAATTGCCGGCTCGTTGATCAGCGCCCGTGCAATGGCCACCCGCTGTTGTTGCCCGCCTGATATTTTCGATGCCTTCTTCATTTCGTGTCCTTTGATATCCAGCATCGTCAGCAGTTCCATGGCCTTTGCCTCTACCAGTTCCTTTGACCTTTTCCCCAGTTTGAGTGCGGGCAGCATCACATTGTCCAACACCGAAAATTCGGGCAGCAGGTAATGAAACTGAAACACGAACCCGATATGCTCGTTGCGGAACCGTGACAACTGGTTTTGGCTAAGCCCGGTAACGGTGGTGCCATTGATCGCGATGCTTCCCTGGTAATCGGTATCCATCGTGGAGAGCAGGTACAGCAAGGTCGATTTACCGGAGCCTGATTTGCCGACGATGGCCACAAACTCTCCTTTTTTTACTTCAAAGCCCACATCCTTTAATACCTGGAATGTTTCCGGTTCTTGGAAATATTTATTGAGGCCCTTTGCGGATAATGCTGCGTTCATTTTTTTACACGATTAAATGATTAGCCTCTGAGTATTTCCACCGGATCGACTTTGGACGCCTTGCGGGCTGGCAAGTAGCCTGCCACAAATGTGATGATCAGCCCGAAGACCATCGCCAGGATATAGTCAGTTGGCAGGTAAGAGATCGGGAGCGTGTCGAATGATGCGATTTTGAAGGGAATGCGGTCCACAACGGACGCAATGACAAACCCGAGCAGCAGCCCGACAAAACCGCCGATCAGGCCAATTATTACAGACTGTACCAGGAAAATCCGGACAATGTCTTTGCCGTCAAAACCCATTGCTTTCAGGATCGCTATTTCCCGCATTTTCTCGTTGACGGTCATGTTCATAATGTTGTAGATCCCAAACCCGGCCACGATCAATATGGTGAGTGAAACGGCAATGGCAATAATATCCCGCAGTGTGTTCGCCGACTCCAACTGCCCATTGCCCTCCTGCCAGGCTTCTGTTTTATAGTTGATATCGGGGCGAACGGCACCGGCCACTGCTTTTGCGTTGTTATAATCGCCGATATTGGCAAGCACTTCCGTTGCATAACTTTTATTTTTGGAAAGCAGCTGCCTGGCCGTATTGATGGAGATCAAGGCGCGGCTCTTGTCCACGCTGCCTGTTCCCGTCTGCATCAGACCGGTCACTTTAAGGATTTTGCTGACGCCATCCGATGTAGTTAGCGTAACATTGTCCCCCACCGATGCGCTGAGCTTGCCAGCCAGGCCTGTCCCCAGCACGACCGCATCTGATCGCCTGTCCAGCTCGTTCAGCTGGCCTTCAGTCATGTATTGATTAGTATTGAACATCCTGACCTCGTTGGTTACGTCTATGCCCGACAGGGTTCCGCTTACTTTGGTCACCCCGTTCCGAAAAAACACATTCTGATTGACCTGTTCGGCAACGGCTACCACCTCTTTGTTCTTTTGCAGCACCTGCACGACCTCATCCGCATTCCTGATGCCCTCCGTGTAGCTGATATGCCTGGCATTGCTCACACTAAGGATAGTGTCATCACCCGTTTTCTGCGGGATAAGTAGCGTTGGCTCACCGCCCAGATCGTTGTACACCCTGATATGTGACATGGTGGTGAAGGTGATCTCGGTTTGCGCCCCGTTCACACCGTTCATAAAGCTGTTCATGAAAATGTACATCGATATGCCGAAGGTGACGCTCAGCACCGCCACGATCAGCTGCCTTATTTTCGAGGTCAGGTGTACCCAGGATATTTTCGTATTAACGTTTGCCATTTTTTTTCGTCTTATAAGACCCAGCTTAATCCCGCAAATAATCCATTGCTGTCGTGCGAGGGGTTTCTGTCCGCGCCTTTTATATTGCCGTTGGAAATACGACTGCGCTTACTTTTTTACAGCGGCCATACGGCTATTTCGGTGGTGGGTCATTTCAGGTGCCCGGTAGTTCGGCTCCTTGTTTTTTGTTTTTGTCCCCAGGCAAAAGGATAATATCCTTTTCGGTGAGTCCCGCTTTCACTTCTATCCAGCTACCTGCTTTCTGCCCGGTCCTGATCGCCCTTTCCGTTCCGTCCTTCATCTGAACAAACTGCCCTCTTACCAGAGCCGCCGACGGGATCACCAGCACAGGCCTGGTTCCGTCCTGTATGATATTGGCTTGCAACTGAGTACCCGATAACAATAGCGGCGGCGGGCTCACGAACACGGCTTCCACGATATAGGATTGTTCCGTTTGGTCGAATGCAGGCAATATCCGGGTAATGGTGGCGGTGAAGACCGTGTCGGGATAGTTATTCATCTGCACAATGGCGTGCTGGCCGGTGCTGAGCCGGGTAATATCGTCTTCCGCTATAAAAAGTTTCATGATGTGGCGGCCGCTGCCAATCCTGGCAATCACCTCGCCCTTGCGGACCAACTCGCCCCTTTTTTTGAGCACATCCAGCACGATTCCCGGCTTATCCGCACTGATTTCGTAGTCGCTCAAGATGGCCCGTTGTGTTTTTACCTGTTGCTGGCTCCTGTCGGCATTCAGGCGCAGCGCATCTTGTACCTGGCTATAGTTTTTCTCCAACGCCACCAGGTTACCCTGCGAAGTTTCGTATTGCAGTGCGGCCTTTTCAAATTCCAGCTGCGATACTGAATTTTTGCTTCGCAAAACCGTATAACGTTCATAGTTACGCTGATCCTGGTCGAGCTGTGCCCTGGCCACTTCGAGCTGTGACCGTAACTGCGCTAACTGTGGCGCCTCGAAAGCGGCATTTTTCCGGGCATCGTTGTATACAATCTGTGCCTCCTGCAACTGGGTGCGGGGAACCTCGCTTTTGATACGGACAAGGATATGCCCCGCGACAAGGTTATCCCCCTCTCTCATATTCAGCTCCCTGATCGTCCCATCCGCCGTGGCGGCGATCACATATTCGTCTTCCTGTTCCAGGTGGCCGCTGGCAAAAATTGCCTGTTGCAGCCTTTTCCTGACCGGGTGGGTTTCCTGCTGCCTGTTGCATGCGCAGAGGCACATCAGGAGTAGGGTTACCATCATTGTTGTGCTGTTCGCCTTCATTGAGTTGACTTAAAGTTTTATCCGCAGATAGCGCTTGTAATAACTGATGTAATAGTTGCTCAGGCTTTGCATGTACTGGTTTTGCACCAGCAGCAGGTCCTGGAACTTGTCGAGCCGTTCGTCCAGGCCGATGATCCCGCTTTCATACCGGTCGTTGACATGCCTGTCGCTGCTGCCCTGGAGCAGCAAGATCGCCTCCTGCTGTTTTAGGTCCTCCATGCTCTGGTGGTACTGAATTTGCAGGTTCTCGTCTTCCTTTTGCGTTACACGTGCCTGATTGTCCAATACCCGTTGCTGCTGATGGAGCTGTATTTGCGCCTGGGCGATCCTTTCCCTGGCAGACAGACCGTTGAAAATGGGTATGCTTAACTTGACACCCCAGAATTGCTGGGGCAGGTTGTTGGCGGCTGACAAATCAAACATTTTATCGGTGGCCCAGTTGCGGTTGTACTGGTAGCCCACTGTAAGCGTGGGATATTGCAACGACCTGCTTTGTGCGAGCTGCTGCTCATCGAGTTGCAGCTGCGCCTGCTGGACCTGTACTTGCGGGTGAATGAGGCTGGCACTTTCTTCGTTGCTGCTGATGGCCACCAGCGTAGCCAGCCCGCCGGAGAGTATTACCTGCTCGGAGGTATTCAATTGCGACTGGAACTGGTTGTACAGCTGAGCCAGTGACGCCGTAAGGCTACTTTCCTGCTGTATAGCCTGTATATGCTGGATTTTGCTGCGGTTCAGGTTTTCTTCGGTAAATAAACCGGCTTCGTATTTGTCCTCCGCGATGCGGTTAATGCTGTCCGATGCCGCGATATTGCCCCTGGCAATGCCGATGTATTTTTCAGTAAGCAAGATGGAATAATAGGTTTGCGCCAGCTGGTTGTATACCTGAAACCTGGCATTGCGGGTATTGGCCTCGCTAAGCTTTTCCGTCGCCCGGGAGGTTTTCACCTCGAACCATTTTTGAAAATTGAGCACGTCCCAGCTCGCCTGTATACCCGTGCTGTACAGGTATTGCCTCCCAAAAGTGTATTCGTTGAAGGTACCCACTGGTGCCGCCGGGTTGAACAGATTCGCTGGAACCAGCGTGGGCTGGAGGGTAATGTTGTCATTAAACCCGGCCGAAGCGTTCACAGCCGGAAGCAAGGCGGCTTTCGCGGCCTTGTTCTTTGAAGCCGCGATCAGCTGATGATCTCTGGCGCTTTGTATGCTGACCGCGTTTTGATCTGCATAGCCGAACACTTCTTCTAGCGATCTAAACCTGATCTGGGCCTGGCCGGAAAAACGGGCCGTGCAAAGGAGGAGCAACAGAAGTATTAATTTTAGGTTTATCATCGTCAACAAGCTGCTTGGCTTTACAGCTGTAAAATTGACCAATGCATTTAGATCCAAGAACCGCTTTATGGGTAAAGCAGGCAAACAACGTACTAAGGCGGGCAGGTTACGATTAGCCTGCCTCCTGCTATGCCGCCGGCAACCAGAAGGATCACGGCAGCCGGGCCATGAAGATTCGTTTTGTCTATTGCAGGAACGTCCTACACGGGGTAGCAGAAAGCCGGGGCAGAAACAATGGATCGTTTCTACCCCGGCTTTCCTGTCTTTTCAAAATTACGACGGCTACTTAACCCTTGTCCAGACCTGTGATTTAGTCATAAATCCTGCCTTTGCTGTGAGTTCCATGGTACTGTCTGCTTTCATTTTTACAGTACAGGGATAGCTTTTCCCTTTTTTGGGCAGCAATACGTTGCCGGTATAAATACCCTTGCTGTACACCATCCGTGTCAGTTGTTTCCTACCAACGATCTCGTGGTCGGGTGCCTCCCTGATCAACGCATCGTAGCCGGTGCCTGCTTTTACAAATTCTATTACACGCGTTCTGTCCTCATTTGTCCATTTACCCAAAATAGAGTCTGTATTTGTTTGTGTATATGCAGTAGTCAACAACCCTGTTACGAAAACAAGTATCATAAATATTGGCTTCATCGCTCTTATCATTTTTATAATTTTTGTTGGTGATGTAAACTGAATAGCGTGTTGCGGCTACGAAAGCGCAAGTACCCTCCATAGACTACCGTCGGGTTGAGAACTTTTTCACCGGTAAACGACGACTCTCCTTCTTGGTCTTGCCAACACGTACACCGGCGGTGGAGCGGGCTGCACTACTACAACAGGTTTTGCCGGGATGGGAGCAGGTCTTACAACCACCACCCTCTCAGCCGGAACGACAACCACCCTCGCAGGCAGTGGGGGACAATAAACAGGCACGCCCAATCTAACAGAGACAGATACTTGTGCAGAGGCGTCGGCACCCCAAAGGCTGCTTGTCAGCAGCGCCATTGAAAAGATTACTTTTTTCATTTTTACAATTCTAAATGTGAACAATTATGCTTTCGACCTTGGCAGGGGCTATTAAAAGTATCCATCAGGTCAAAACGAAACGGACATACCGGGCATCGAAGCAGGCGGTTACCACCAACCATCATCATAACAGCAGCTCTGATGAGAACACGCAGCTTTCTTTCCGCTCCTGTAAAATTGAATGGAAACCCGTCATCCGAAAAGGACAATCTGTGGCAAACGGGCAAATCGTACGGTAACGCAGGCAACTTCTTCCCTACCCTCTTGCCCGGTTATGTGAAGGATCTGCAATTTGTCCGGGCCACCGCAAGTGAAAACAATATTGCTGGCCCGGGGAGGCAGGGGTTGACTTTACCACGCATGAGTGGTGGAAGGCGGCCGGTAACCACGGCGCCCACCACTCAGTGATGTTTATCTTTAAGGCTTACCGGGAGTTATGGCAGCTATTTGCTTCAAAAGCGTCCGTTTTTCAACCTTTGACCTGGACAATGCTACGGCCCGCCGGTAGTAAGTAATGGCGAGCCGCTCATCCGTCTCTTTATGTAAATAGCCCATCAGCCCGTAATAGCAGCTGTATTCGGGCATCGACAGCTTTCCGGCTTCCTGGATGGCAACGGCGTTTCCATGCACTTTGGCGAGGGCGAAAGCACGGTTGATCGCTGTTGCGGGTGAATATTCCAGGATAATGAGCTGGTTGTACAATTGCAGGATATGCTTCCATTTTTCCTCCACGTCTGTTGTGTGCCAATAGGCAATGGCAGCCTGCAGATGATAGGTCGATACCTCTTTGGTCGAGAAGGCCCTGAAGAGATAGTAATTCCCCCTTTCGATCAAAAACTGGTCCCATAACGTTCTGTCCTGGTCCTCGTACAATATGGCTTGCCCGGTGTCATCCGTGCGCGCATTGAGGCGGGAACTTTGAAAGCACATCAGGGAAAGGAGCGCACTGGCCCGGTGCCTGTCTGTGAGGCTACTTTCCACCAGCAACAGTGCCAGTCGCATCGCTTCGGAACACAGGTCCTTGCGAATAAAGGTATCTTCATTCTGAGAGAAATATCCTTCGTTGAACAGCAGGTATAAGGTCTTTAAAACAGCATCAAGCCTGGCGCTGCTTTCGTCTTCATTTAATTTCCTCAACTGAAATCGCCCGGACCGTAAATTGGCCCTGCCTCGCTGCAGCCGCTTTTTAATGGTCTCTTTGTTCAGCAGAAAGGCGTTTGCGATTTCTTCGACACTGAAACCGCAAAGGATCTGTAAGGCCAGGCAGATTTGTACAGCGGGTGGATTAGCAGGATCACACACGGCAAATATCATCGAAAGCTGGCTGTCGGCAATGATGTCTTCAGTAAACTCAAACGTCTGCCCGGGTATGGCTTCATCGGGTGCTATTTCCGCTTTGATGCGGGATTCAAAAACCTGATGGCGCTTGAGGTAATCCTTTACCTTGTTCTTTGCGACCGTATACAGCCATGCGGCGGGGTTATCGGGAATACCGTGTAAGGGCCAATGTTCGGTGGCTTTGAGGAAGGTTTCGCTGGCGATGTCTTCTGCAACCTCGATGTGCTCCAACCCAAAACCACGGCTCAGTACGGCAGTCAGCTTTGCATACTCCTGCCGGAACAGGTGCGGCAGAAGCGTGTCGACGGAGCTGTTTTGTGCCTGCATTATTTTCTCTTTTTTCCGCTGGCTTTTGCCCTGGGATTAAAATCAAGGCATTGCTGCATCCAAAAACTGAAGTCTTTCTCACTGCGGATGCGGTCAGGACTGATATAGCCATAACCTTTGTAAGCCCTGCCACCGCTGATCATGGAACGAAAACCTTCCTGCTCTGCAAAGGTATCCTGCAAGACTGGGTCAAAACGGACCAACATCTCCTCGCCGCTTACACAAACGCACATTTTTCCGTTGACCATAAAAGTGACGCCACGGAACATTTCCTTTTCCCCGATCTCCACTCCAGGAACATCGGCCAGGTAAGCGCGAATGCGGTCAGCCAGTTTTAAATCGTAAGACATCCTGTTTCTTTTTATTTGTACAAAAAGCTAAAATGACGACAAGGAATGCCGTCATTTTGAGGTTCATTTTCCTGGCAACAATTTAGCTGTTATCTTCCGGAGTTACCACTTTTCTGACTTCCACATTGCCGCCGATTTTCAGGATGGGACAGTCCTTTGCCAGGGTCACCGCCTCTTCAATGGTGGCGGTTTTTACGATGATGTAACCGTTGATAAACTCTTTCACTTCGGTGTAAGGCCCGTCGGTTACCACCTCGTCTGGTTTTACCGTTTTGCTTTCGGACATGGAAAGGCGGTTGCCCTTATCGGCCAGCTTGTCCTGCGCTGCAATACCACCCATCCAGCCCATCCAGTCTGTGAGCACCTGTTGCATCTGTTCGGGCGAAGGTTTGAAATCTTCGTTTACACTGTTTCTGAAAATCAAAACAAATTCTTTCATTGCTCAAAGTTTTTATGTTCGTATCTATGACGATCGATCCCCCATTCGGGGACAAATCGGCCGGATTATTTTTTCATCCTTTCCTGGGCCAGTGCAGGCAGGCCGGTGTTGCCGCTCTGGTTCTCAAAATTGAACTTCATGGCTGTAATCAGCCAGGCCTCATCAGAGCGCGACAGAATCACTTCGTACGTTCCTGTTACGCCCCAGCTTTCTGTTCCAATCCAATGCTGCGCCGCGCCCTTAAAATGCACGGTGGCTGTCGTGTCTGCGGTCGATATCTTCACATCAGATACGTCGTGCTTTGTTTTATCGAAACCAGGAAGGAAGGCCGCCCAGGTATCGGTGATCTCTTTGGGGAAAAGATCGGCAGGTGGGTTGCCATTCATGGATGAATAGTCGAGTAGTACGCTGTCACCCATCACCGACATGGCCTTTTGCCAATCGCGCTCATCCACTGCCGCGAATAACTTTTTTATTTGCTGTATCATCAGCTCCGTCATCGTTTTATCCTTTCGGTTTTTGATAAATTTTTAGACTTAAAAATAACAATCGTGGCAATACCCCAAACGGTAATCAGCATGCCCATGTAGTTGACGATGTTCTGATCGGTGAAATCGGCCAGGAAAGCAATGTCAATGGTGGAATGAAAAATGGCGCATACCAGTATGCTGCCTTTTGAACTATTGTATAGCCAGGTGAGCAGGACACTCCCCGTAAGCAGGCTGAACACCCAGCCGAAGCTGCCGGCTATACCTATATCCATAAAACCGGGGCGATATAAAAACAGCGGCCAATGCCAAAGCGCCCAGAACAGCGTGAGAATCAAGCTCGACCATAATGCATTGTACCGGGCCTGCAAACGGGGCAGCGCAAAACCGCGCCAGCCCACCTCTTCGCCAAAACCAAAAAACAGCAGGTTGTACAGCAGGAAACCGACGAAATTAAACTGGGGGAACTCCCTGGCGATAAAAAGGCCCGAGAGCTCAGTCGGTTGATGATTCAACAGATTATTCATAAAGGCTGCGATCACTGCAAGCAGGAAGGGAGCAAACAAAGCAATGGCCGTGTACAACAGCGGTCTGATTTTTACCATTTCCCGCGCGAGCTTTTTCAGGCCCCTTTCTCCTTCAAAAAGCCAAGTGGTGATAAAGGACGCAATCAACGGCCCCAGTCCACCTATACCGTGATGAAATGGCAGCACAGGCAGCCCATCCACTCCGAAGGCGGGGCTGTATAATGGAAACCAGATAGCCCAGCTGATAAGATAGGCCAGCGTGAAATAGACGATCAAAGGATTTGAGGCGGGTTCTTGCTTTTCCATGTATCAGGTTTTGTATTCCGTTATTCAGATCCCTTCCAGCCATTGCAGGAATTCGGAAGCTTTCGCCTTGCTCACGACAATGGTTTCGGGCGTATTTACCGTAAGTTTGATCACAAGCTTACGGGCAAAGAACTTTTCAGCATTGATAATGGCACTCCTGCTGACCAGGAACTGGCGGTTGGCCCTGCAGAACAACGCCGGATCCAGCATTTTTTCGAGCTCATCCAGCTTGCCGGAAAGGTGGTATCGCTGCCCGTTCAGGGTAGTGATGTTCACAATGGTTTTATCCAGGTAGAAGAATGCGACGTCCTTTACCTGCACGGGTATTATTTTCTCTTTTTGGTAAACCAGCAAAGCCGTTTTGTAGGCCTGACCAACCTGCCTGAGCAGGCCGACCAGCTTTTGCCCTTCTTGCTGTCTTTCAAAGACTGATTTCAGGGAGTGGAATTTGTCCAGCGCCCTTTCGATCTTTGCGCGGGTGATGGGTTTGAGCAGGTAACTCACAGCATGGGTGTCGAAGGCGTCCATCAGGTATTCGTCAAAAGCAGTGCAGAAAATGACCGGGCTTTTGATCGCCACCTGTTTATAGATATCGAAACACAGCCCATCGGCCAGCTGTATATCGGAAAAGATTAGGTCCGGTTGCTCGTTCTCCGCAAACCAGGCAAGGGCCTGTTCAACGGAGTCGAGCATAACCAATACGTGTATGTCCCCATCAATATGCTGTAGCAAACCGGCAAGCTCCCTTGCTGCTTTGGCCTCATCTTCGATAATTAATGCCCTGATCATACAAGCGGTAATTTTACAATGAACATCGAATCGGTCTTCTCGATGCTGATTTCCTTATCAAAAAGCAGGCGGTAGCGTTGTGTTACATTATCCAGCCCGATACCCGTCGTATGCTGCACCGACGTTTTAGGTTGCACGTTATTGGCAACTTCCAGCATTCCATCTGTGGTACTTCTGATTTCAATTTTCAGTTGCCTGGACGAGGAGGCAATGTTGTGCTTGATGGCATTCTCGAGCAGCAGCTGGAGCGTGAGCGGAGGCATTTTCCTGCCCAGAAAACGTTCGTCTACACTGATCTGTATCTGGATGGCTTCTTCCAGCCTCGTTTTAATGATGTATAAATACGAATCGATAAAATCAAGCTCCTGTGCCAGGGTCGCCGTATCAGCCTCCTTATACTGGAGTACATACCGGTACACGTCAGCCAGCTCAGACACATATTCCTTTACCACCTGCTCCTGGGTCAGGGTGCTGAGTGTATTGAGCGTATTGAACAGGAAATGAGGACTTAGCTGTTCTTTCAGCGACGACAGGTTGGCTGCGAGCTGTGCCTGTTTCAGTTCTGCGATCTCCAAAATGTTCCGCTGCTTTTCCGTCAGCATGTACAGGTAATAAGCAATGAAGTAGAACAGGCCGCTGATCACCAGGCTGCGCAACATCAGAATATAGGGGCGTTTGCTTTCTGCAATTTCCGGCAGCAGCAGTGCATGGTGACTCATCAATGAGAAAACCGGATCCAGCAAAAAGGCAAAACTGCTGACAACGACAATAGCAATGGCTGCAAACAAACCATTATTGAAGTTCAGTCGTCCCGACCTGCTCAATATGAACTGGTGGGCCAGCCAGCAGCAAACACAGAAGGTAAAATTATAGGCAATGCTAATTGCGACAAGTCGAAATTCGAACCTTTCCATACGAATGATCCTTGGCAACGCCGCGATCAGCGACACGCCTAACGATACGATCAGGCCGGGAATCAAGCTCTGTTTTTTCATAGTACAAAAGTAATCAACCTGCCTTCTACTGGATTTCCAAAAGACAGTTCAGGCAGGCAAATAATATTGTAAAGCGGGCAAATACGATGAAGTAATGCTGGTGTAGTATAAACCCTTCGTTCAGCGGGGCGAGAGTCCCGTAGGTGCCGCAGTTTGCACGGTTTTACTTACAGTGGACTTCGCGTTTTAAATCAGTAATATTTAATGATGAGTTATGCAACATCCGTCTCCGAAATCCGATTCGCCGGGACTACTGACACCCATATACGACTCGAAGTACCATGAATAGACGGTTTGAGGGAATTTAACTGTGGGTGCAATCTATTTCTAAAGTCATCAGGTGTCAGGCGCGGTAACAGCACAGACCAACAATGATATGATTTAAGTTGTTGACAAAACTGATTTTACAAAATTAACTTATTTATTAGTTCTTAAACTAATAAATAAGTTATACATTTAGCTGCGGTACTGAGGATAGAACACCTACCCACTATCTGATCATTATTTCACGTTGTCTATGATTCGAAATTACATCACAGTTGCCTGGCGTAACCTGCTAAAGTATAAGGCGATTTCATTCATCATGATTTTTGGGTTAGCTTCCAGTATAGCTGCTTTCCTACTCATTGCTCAGTATGTTTTCTCTGAGTTTAGCTACGATGAATTCCATACCAATGCAGATAACATCTATCGTATTCGGCTCGACGATTACAAGCAGGGCGTTATGACGAGCAGCAGCGTCATCAGCTACTATGCCGAAGCTCCGGTCATCAAAGAAACTTTCGCTGAGGTCGAAAATTTCGTTCGGTTACATCGGGCAGATGGTATGATCAGTTACCGGAAACCAACGGGCGAACTGGTTAGCTATCATGAGAAAAAAGCATTTTACGCAGACTCTTCTTTATTCAGCATATTTTCATTCCCGTTACTAAAAGGTTCTGCCAATCAGGTGCTGCGTCGGCCTGAGTCCGTCGTGATTTCCCAGACAATGGCGCGGAAATATTTCGGTCGGAGCAATCCGATCGGCAAAACGCTCCGGCTGAGTACAGAATGGCAGGGTGGCGACTACGTGGTAGAGGGTGTTTTCGCCGATATCCCGGTGAACAGTCACATCCATTTCGATTTTGTTTTTTCCATCCAAAATCTGCTCAAAAACCAGCAATTTGCCAATGGAGGCTGGTACTGGGCGAATTTCTACACGTACTTGCTCTTGAAACCGGGAACGTCGCCCAGGGCCCTGGAAGGCCGGCTCTCCGGTGTTATCGAAAAACATATTGGCAACCGGTTGAGAAGGTATAAGAGCAAACAAAGGTTCGTTCTCCAACCGCTTCGTGCCATTCACCTCCATTCGCAAACTGCCTCGGAAGTCGAGGCAAACGGGAAAATTGTGATCGTCTATGTGCTTATCCTCGTTGCTTTTCTGATTCTGGCCATTGGCTGGCTTAATGATATCAACCTGGCCACGGCAAGAGGTGTTGAAAGGGCAAAAGAGGTGGGAGTTCGTAAGGCAATGGGTTCTGAAAAAGGACAGCTCGTTAAACAGTTCCTGGTTGAATCCTTCGGCACTAACCTGTTATCCGTATTCATTGGGGTCGGCCTTTTTTTACTGGTGCTCAACCTGTTCACTGACTGGAACGAGCCCACCAACGGTTCTTCAGGACTTCAGAAACCCCTGTTTTGGACCGTATCCCTGTTTATAGTTTGTCTGGGGGTTTTTCTCTCCGGATTTTATCCTGCTTTTATCCTTTCCTCGTTCAAACCAATAGCCATTTTAAAAGGGTATTTGCCTAAACAGGCTGGTGGCGAACGGTTCCGCAAGGCCTTGGTCGTGTTTCAGTTTACAGCTTCGATTTTCCTGATCATTGCCACGCTGATGATTAATCAGCAGCTCAATTTCATGCAGAAGCAGGATCTAGGGATGAACATCGAACAAAAGCTGATCATCAAAGCGCCCAAAGTATTACGAACAGAAAGCTTTACCAATGATATCCGCTTTTTTAAGGATCAGCTATCAGTGCATACGTTCGTTCGGCAGGTGACGGCTTCCTCGGAAGTTCCGGGCCAGGAAATTTTCTGGACGGACGAATTGCAGCGGCTCCATGAGGCTAGTGCCGATTATAAACTATGCAATATGCTGGCCGTTGACGAAGATTTCATTCCGACCTATAAGATCAGATTATTGGCGGGGCGAAACTTCCATGCAAATCTGCTACTTGATAACGAATCGGTTATCGTCAACCAAAGCGCGTTAAAGGCTTTTGGCTTCGCAAACGCTGAAGAGGCAATCAAACAGGAAATTGGCAACGTATTGCCCAAAAAGATTATCGGTGTTGTCGATGATTTCCATCAGCAATCTCTGAAAACGGCAAATCGTCCCATTATTTTTCAGCATATTCCGTGGAACAGTAATTATCTCACGATTGCGCTGAGTAGCAATGAGGTTCGGGAATCCATCACAATGCTTCAAAAAGTTTATCAGGAAGCATTTCCTGGTAATGCATTTGAGTTCTTTTTTCTGGATGATCATTTCCAGCAACAATACGAATCCGATGAACGGGTAGCGTCCCTATTGAGTTGGTTTGCGCTTTTAGCGATTAGTATAGCCTGTTTGGGCCTTTTCGGCCTGGCCCTGTTCACGGCTAAAAACCGCACGAAGGAAATTGGAATTCGAAAAGTGCTGGGAGCCAGTACGGAAAGCATTGTCGTGCTGCTATCCAGGGATTTTCTTAAACCAGTCGGTCTGGCTATTATTCTGGCCTCCCCCATTGCCTGGTATGCGATGAATTGGTGGTTACAGGAATTTGCGTATAAATCCGACATCAAGTGGTGGACATTTGCCGTAGCGGGCGGACTTGCCGTAGCAATTGCCCTGGTAACGGTAAGTTTTCAAAGTGTCAAAGCTGCGCTGATGAATCCCGTCAAAACCCTGCGTAGCGAATAATCCGGGAGTTCCCTCTTGTTGATCACTGAGTAACTGTTGTTCTGTAATATTTGTCACGAAGCCAAAACGCTACATTGACCAACGCGATCAAAGCTGGCACTTCGACCAACGGACCGATAACCCCCACAAAAGCCTGACCGGAATTGATCCCGAAAACCCCGATTGCGACTGCGATAGCGAGTTCAAAATTATTACCAGATGCAGTAAAGGATATGGATACATTCTGTGAATAATCTGCTCCGCGTGACTTAGCTACAAAAAAACTCACCAGGAACATGATCGCAAAATAGATAACAAGTGGTATGGCAATCAAAAGAACATCGCCCGGAAGCTGAACGATCAGTTCGCCTTTCAAACTGAACATTAATATGATCGTGGCTAATAGTGCAACTAACGTTACAGGAGAAATAAACGGAATGAACCTTGTTTCATACCATTGCTCTCCTTTTAACGCCGTAAGTACAAATCGGCTAAGCATTCCGGCGGCAAACGGGATGCCCAGGTAAATACCAACACTTGCGGCGATTTCAGCAATCGTAATATCGACCTCCAATCCTTTCAGACCGACCCAAGGAGGCAAGACAGTAATGAAGAAATAAGCGTAAAAACTATACAGCAACACTTGAAATACGCTGTTAAGCGCTACAAGACCTGCGGCATACTCCCTGCTTCCCTCTGCAAGCTCGTTCCATACGAGAACCATCGCAATGCAGCGCGCAAGACCAATCAATATCAGTCCAATCATATAATCCGGATGATTGGGAAGAAAGACGACCGCCAGCAAAAACATGAGGACCGGACCTACGATCCAGTTCAGGATCAGGGACACAGTCATGACCTTTGTATTTCTAAATACCTCCCCCATCTTGTTGTATTTTACTTTGGCAAGAGGCGGGTACATCATCAGGATCAGCCCGATTGCAAGCGGAATGTTTGTTGTCCCGCTTGAAAAACCGTTGATATAATCAGGCACGGAGGGGACAAAGTTGCCTAAAACGACACCCAAGGCCATTGCCAGAAAAATCCATATAGTTAAATAGCGATTTAAAAAACCAAGCTTTTTTCGGTCTGCCGCAGGGGCACAATTGTTTGCAGACATAGGTTAGATATTTTCCTTGACGAAGGTTTGTGCGTAGGTTTTGATCATATCCCGCACAATCCTAAACTCCTGGACTACCTCCTCCTCAGTTCCCGTGGCTTTGGCTGGATCAGGAAAGTTGTGATGGAACTTCTTTGCGTTGGTCGGAAAATAGGGGCAACGCTCCCTGGCATTGTCACACACAGTAATCACGAAATCAAAATCAACATTTCCATATTCATCAATGTTGTTGGATGTATGCTTCGAGATATCTATCCCATCTTCGGCCATGATCGCAATGGCCTTGGGATTTACGCCATGCGTCTCAACCCCTGCACTATATACTACGGCCTTATTCCCTGCAAAATGCCTGATATAGCCCTCAGCGATTTGGCTTCTGCAACTATTCCCTGTGCATAACACTAATACTTTTTTCATTTGTTCTATTTTCAATTTATTCCAATGATGTTACTTCTGCGTTCGAGGAGGTTGACATTTCGCCAAGCGCCTCCCATTTTTCCAATCCGCTCGCGATAGCCGATGATGCGAAACCCGTTTTTTTCATGTAGTCGAATACTGGCCGGGTTCTCTGGAAATATTCCCGCCTGTAACGTCCAATACCCTTTTTCTTCACTTTCAGTAATCAGATGCTTTAAGAGCTGATCGCCAATTTTTTGGCCCCGAAAAGCACTGCCTATATAAACACTTACTTCGGCAACACCTGCATACACACAGCGCCCGGAGACGGGTGTGAGGGCTGCCCATCCTAAAACGTTACCGTTTTCGTCAACCGCCACATACCGAAGTTCAGAAACATGGGATTGGTCCCAGTTCTGCCACTCCGGAGGACTGGTTTCAAGGGTAGCCTGGCCTGTTGCTATCCCTTCGGAATATATTTCTCTCACTGCCGGCCAATCAGTTGGCTCCAAATTTCTTATTGTCATTGATGTCCTCGTCGTGATGAAAGAATTAGCAACATCCTCCACCAGGTGTGCAGCTCGATGCATCCTCGCCAATTGCTGCCAATTGAGGTGTTTCTTTCGCAGTAGCACAGCAAGACGCAACGGCCGATGAAGGGTCGCAGCTTTGTTTACGCGTAAGCGCTTTACACTGCGTAAAATCCGGAACCAAATGTACCGTGAATGTTTCGCCGTCAGCTGCAAACTCACCCGGGTACATTTGTCGCGTATCAAATTTCGAGTTGCCGAATTCGATCTTTACTGTGGCATCTGGATTGAGTGGCAGAGACTTTTCGACCAGATTGACGATTTTGAGAGCCTTGCCGACTTTCATCGAGCGATCTACTTCTTTAACAGATGGCTCCCATAGCTGTACAATCACTTCTGTCCAACTATTCATTTGCCCGCCGCAATCTACCGATACGATAGGTGCCTGCTTGATTTCAGTGATGTGGTAAGAACTATCAACAAACTTGCCCTCTTCATATTGGAATAGCAAATGAAGTTCCGGGTTCTGTTCCAGGGTGTTTTTAAAGTCACCCCAGGTCATTGGATTTAATTGGTTCATCATAACTCCTGTTGTTTAAATGTAATATTACGATAGATTTGCTCAAATTTTTTTAATTACAGCAAGTGGGAGACGTCGCAAAGCTACCTAGCAAAATGCCAAACGTTTTTTGCGCCTCTTCCCAGACTTCGGGGTTGATACAGTAACAAACACGTGGCGGATTGATCTCCCCCTGAATAATGCCGATGCGCTTCAACTCTTTGAGGTGTTGAGAAACTGTCGCCTGGGCCAATTCCAGCTCCTCAACCAAGTCTCCGCATACACAGGCCTTCCGCGCAATCAAGAGCTGAAGTATTGCTACCCGTGCCGGATGTGCAAATGCCTTTGCAAGATCCGCGATCCGGTTCTCTTGTTCGGTGAATATCTCGGTTTTCGTAAGTCCCATGCTGCAAATATAGTGTCGAAAATATTAATTGCAATATTACGATCAATATTTTTTCAAGTCCCTGCTCAGTATTTCTGCCTCCAAACAAATGTCCCAACGTCAATGCAGTCCGTTCCTCCCGCATGGGAGACAAATGCCAGTGATCTGCACTGTGTACTTTTACTGGCTCAAATCCCAACTCCGACATATAGCCAATAAGGTCTGGTTCTTTAATTTCGGCTAACGTCAACAACCCGCGGCCTCCCCTCTCTCCTTCGCTCATTTCGTTCTTTTGTCTGGTTCGTTGAATCGAGAATAAAGAAGACGATTGGGGCACACCCATCCTGGGTAAATTCTCCATAAGGTCGTTCCATTGGCCCGCCACAAAATATACAAGCCTTAAACCAAGTGATGGAAACACCGAAGCTGATTTTGACTAATTTGCCAATATGGAAGAGTTCATCGAATACGCCTTACAGTTTGGACACCTGGATACTGAGCAAATACAATTGATTGCAATAAGGGCTAAAGCAGTGGAGCTAAAAAAGAACGACTACTTCTCCGAGGCTGGAAAAATACCCAGGCAGGTAGGGTTTGTGGTCGAGGGTGTGATCCGAGGTTGCTACTACAATAAGGAAGGTGAAGAGATTACGCGCTGCCTGATCAGCGAAGGCAATCTGGTTGTTGACTATGTTAATTTTGAAGCGAACCTATCCTCTACCGAATACTTACAAGCATGCACGGATTGCAGGCTAGTTGTTTTTTCAAAACAGCACTGGGAAGAGCTATCTAAAATCATCGCTGGTTGGCATAACATCAAGAACAAAATGGTGCAGATTTGTATGTATCAGAAGTCACGAAAAGGGCCTGTCATTTCACAAGATGCTACTTCCCGTTATTTAGAATTCCTGGAAAACCACCCTTCGCTCGCCAACCGCATACCGCTTGCTTACATCGCGTCCTATCTGGGCGTTACCCAACAGTCGTTGAGCCGGATCCGAAAGAGCATCCGCTGATCTATTTTTACCAAATGTTAAAAAATCACATTTTCTGGTGGCGCAGTTTTGTTGCATCATTAAACCAATAAGAAAATGAAGACAGCATTGATAACTGGGGCTAATAAAGGAATTGGCTTCGAAACGGCAAGGCAACTTGTAAGAAACGGTTTTTACGTTTACCTCGGAAGCCGCAAAGAGCAAAATGGATTGGACGCCGTTAACAAACTAAAATCCGAGGGACTTGCGCATGTTGAAGCCATTCTGCTGGACGTAACCAATGAGCAATCGGTATCAGCTGCGCGAACGCAGATAGGTAAAAAGACGACTGCCCTGGATGTGCTGATCAACAATGCAGGTATCAATGGTGGAGAGACTCCCTACACGGTGATCGGATCAAAGCCTGAACAATACCAGGCGGCATTTGCAACCAACGTGATTGGGGCAGTCAATGTAACCAACGCCTTTCTCGACTTACTCAAAAACGCTTCCCAACCCAGGATTGTCAACGTCAGCACCAGCGTTGGATCATTATCCCTTCAAAGTGATCCTGACTGGCCGGCATATCATTTTGCGAAGTACGGTGTATATGCCGCCTCCAAAGCTGCGCTGAATATGTATACTGTTCACTTAGCTTATGAATTGCGAGATACCAACTTCAAAGTGAACGCAGTTTGCCCAGGTCTGACCAAAACTGATTTTACGTACTTCAATGGTGGAGAAGTAAGCGTCGCTGCCGAGCGAATCATCAAATACGCATTGATTAGTGAAAACGGACCGACAGGCAAATTTTTCAGTGAAGAGAGCAATCCGGAAACCGGCGAAATCCCGTGGTAAGTTAAATCCACGCTTTCAGTTATGAATGGAATAGACCGAAATGACCTGGTCGGCCCAAAATAAAATCAGGTGGTCAGCTTCCCCGTAATTTCCAGGCTGGCGATGGAATGGGCGGCTGGATTGGAGCAAAATCGAAACGTTTCCTCTTACTTCTCTACCGAATCAGGCTGACGCCGGTATCTCTGCGAATCTGATCTAAATTTACGGGATTACGAGCCTGGTCACTTAAGACGAATCTAATACTTCTAGGCTACACTCATTCCTTTTTCGAAAGTAACCATTTCCTATACTCGATTCCCCATTGCCCCATTGATTCGATCACGGGTTGGAGGCTTCGTCCCTCCTGGGTCAGACAATATTCCACCTTGCCGGGTTCTGATTCAAAAACCGTCCTGACGACTAGATTGTTCATTTCAAGGTCTTTCAGTTCTTTGGACAACATTCTCGGGGCGATCCCAGCTACCGCCCGCTTCAAGTCCATAAACCGCATGGTTCCCTGATAATATAACGCGCCTATGATTGACGCCTTCCACTTCCCGGTCAATAAGTCCTGTGTATCCTGTACGCCCAGTATCATGCGTTGACACTCGTCCGTTAGTATGGCTGGTTTCTTCTTCATAGCACTATTGCAGCCGGGAAATTAGGCAAAATGCAGGATTCTTCCACAAAAGCAGTTACTCCAATGATACTGGTTTCGACGGCGTAACCACCGTGTTTCGATAGCATTCGGTATGCTAAGTTTGCGAGCGTTCAGGGCGACCGGCGAAGGGGCCCCGCGACTTTCATTGAAATTAAAACTTATAAATTTATGATCTTAGTTACAGGAGCTACCGGCCATTTAGGAACAGCGATTGTGAATCAATTGCTTCGTTACACCACGGCAAACGACATTGCTGTGTTTGCAAGAAATGCGGAAAAAGCATCGCATTATGCAGCTAAAGGGGTTGATGTGAGAATTGGCGACTTTGACAATCAAGATTCGATCTCGAATGCCGTCCGGGGTGTGGAAAAGTTGGTGCTGATTCCAGGCCTGGATAAACATCGTTTTGAACAACACCAAAAAGTTGTAGACGCCTCCAAAGCAGCAGGCGTTTCCCATGTTGTATACCCAAGTGCGGCGATACGGAATTTTGAAAACGCCGCTACCGGGAAACTGATGACCAGTCACTTTCAAACAGAGGAATACATAAGGGAGTCTGGGCTGGATTTCACATTGATGCGCAACAACCTGTATGCCGATGTGATACCGTTTTATCTGGGTACAAACGTATTTTCGGAGGGAATCATTTTTCCTGCCGGTTCCGGGATGGTCCCGTATGCCTTAAGAAGCGAAATGGGCGAAGCGATTGCAAATGTGCTTCTGGACCAGCGGCACAAAGGCAAAACATACACGATCACCGCAAATCAAAGTTATTCTTATTCAGACATTGCCGACATTCTTTCCAACATTTCAGGCAGGAAAGTAGCGATACTTGACCCCTCTCCGGACGAATTCGAGCGCCATTTAAGACAGCGACAGGTTCCGGAATTCGCGATTCCTATCCTTGCTGCTTTCGCGTCGGATATTCGGGCCGGAAGGTTTGACATCATTACGTCGGATTTGGAACATTTGCTAGGACGAAAGCCCGCGGATTTGGAAGAGTCTTTGAAGCAGCTCTATAAGCAGTAGAGCTTGCTGTACGCCTATGGCAAAAGCAAATTTTGCAAGTAAGATCCTTCACTGTCGTCTGTATAAAATCTTTATAATGGGTGATAGTTCCTCATCCTGTTTCTTTTCACTCAACCTTTATCCCTGTTGTGCCAATTGGCTGGGTGCGACCCCGAACTGTTTTTTAAAAGCAAACGAAAAATGTGACAGGTTTTCAAAGCCCACTTCGTAGCATACATCCAATGGCTTTTTCCTCTTTTCTGTAAGCTGGTAATGCGCCAATTCCAGCCGCTTTTGTGTCAGCCACCGCTGTGGGGTGGTACTGAAAGCCTTTTTGAAATCCCGTTTGAAGGTGGTAAGGCTTCTGCCGGTAAGATAACCGAATTTTTCCACGGGTAGGTTGAACATGAAATTCCTTTCCATGTAGTCCACCAGGTTTATTTTCCCAGGCTCTTCAAAATTGGCAAGCACATCATCAATGTCCTTGTCGAGGGTTCTGAGGATGCTGATAGCCTCTGTTATTTTAATAGAAGCAATGTCCTCTGGTATATCCTTCATATCAAAGTATGGGATGAGTGAGGCCAGACAGCTTTCCAATAGAGGGTGATTGCTAAAACTGTAGATTCTGGGCGATTGCAAGGGCCTGCTTCTTACATCCTTGCTGCTATAAAAACTTCTGAGCCTGTACACCGACAGGTGCATCACCACGGTTTTATGCGGCTGCCCGTCTTTCGGATAGTTAATAATGGTTGCCAGCTGATTTCTCGGGATCAGGAATATATCGCCCTTCTTAAAAAAGTAAGTGGCATCCGCCTGTACGATCTTGGTTTCGCCGGAAAGGAACCACACCAGCATGTGGTGGTCAAACATAATGTCCGACTTGAAAAATTTATCCTCATAGCTGGACAGCTTGATGTCATCGGTAATGTACCGTGCTTTGTATTCCATCATTTTATCTTTTAAGGAAATCGGTAAAGCAAAGATAGCGCATAATTTACACTTCACTTTGTTGAAAAGGCCACGTCTTGTGGGAGGGAGGAGAATCGTGCTTATTCTTCCCCCAGAGCGGTTAAATTGATTGCCCGCCATCTACCAAAAAGTTTGCACCTGTTAAAAAGGACGCTTCCTCACTTGCCAGGTAGTGGACCATACTTGCCACTTCTTCGGCTTTCCCTAGTCTTCCGGCAGGAATACTTTGTACCAACTGATTTTCCAAAGTTTCATCCAGCCCGATCTTATTCATAATTTCTGTGGCTACCGGCCCTGGGCTTACGGCATTTACACGGATTTTCCTGGCCGCAAGTTCCAGCGCCGCAATTTTGACTACCGCATTGATAGCGGATTTACTTGCCGCATATACAGAAGCTCTTTGGGGGGATATGGTGGCCGATGTCGAGGAGAGCATGATCGCAGAGGCTCCCTCGTTGAGCAACGGAATAAAACGGCTCAGGGTAAAATAAGCGCCCTTAAAGTTGACATTCATTACTTCATCAAACTGGCTTTCCTCTATGTCTTCTATCCTAGAGAACTTAGTGATACCAGCATTTACCACTAGGATGTCAACCTGGCCAAATTGTTCTTTAACCTGGCGCACAAGATTGTCGATATCCGATAATTTGCTTTGGTCCGCCACCAGCCCGGTTACCTGGAGTTCTGCGGCTGCTTTTGCCACAGCCTCCGTTCTTCTCCCGGTTATGATCACATTGGCACCGCCTTCTTTCAGCCTTTTTGCGGCGGCATAACCGATACCGCTGTTACCACCTGTGATTACGGCGACTTTATTTTTCAGATCTTTCATTGCTATGTGTTTAATTGAGCTGTTATCGTGTGAATTTTATCCCGGTCATTTGTTCAGTAAGCGCCCACAGCTTTTTTGCGCTGGCTTCGTCCAGTGAATAAGGGTTTACGCCTTTGGAGTTGCCAGCATCCGCACTCAGCGTGGCAATGTCTGCATCCTCACAATACACACCGCCAATATGGTTTAATAAAGGGGAAGTGGCGCACCAGACTGTTGTAGCAGCACCTTGTGGAATTGTTTTCAATGCAGCAGCTACTTCGGGCAGCAAGTTGCCGTCTGCATCCAGAAAGCCCATTTTCTGAAACAGTTCCAAGGGCGCCTCCCGTCCCAGTTCCGTTCCGGCGATAGAACCGGGATGCACGGAATAAACCCTCACATTACTGCCGCGAGCCCGGTTGTCCAATTCCATTGAAAAAAGATTGACAGCTGTTTTGGATTGGCCATAGCCCGATAATGTTTCGTATTCCCTGTGCAGGAAATTAGGGTCTTCGAAGTTAAATGGAGCAAAATGATGCCCATGAGAAGACACATTGATCACCCTGGCACCGTCCGCTTTTTTGAGTGCAGGCCATAATCTCGCAGTAAGTTGAAACTGTGCCAGGTAATTGGTAGCCAATTGCGATTCGATGCCGCGCTCGTCCCGGCGAAGCGGCACCCACATAATCCCGGCGTTATTGATGAGTAAATGCAGCGGTCTGCCCGACGCCAGAAAACGGTTGGCAAAAGTGTCAATGGATGCAGGGTCCATTAAATCCATCGGCAGTATTTCCACATTCTGAACACCCTGCAGATTTTTACCGGCCTTTTCAATATCCCTTGCAGGGACTATGACCGTTGCGCCTGCCGCTGCCAGTACTTTCGTTGTTTCCAGCCCAATGCCAGTATTGCCGCCGGTTACAATGGCAATTTTGCCTGTGAGATCAATGTCTCTGATTACATCGCTGGCCGTTGATTTTGCGTTGAAGCCGGAGCCTGTCGGTTGTTGCCAAGCTCCCTGATAATTGTTCTGTTCCATTTTTTAAATTGTTTTGTTGGAACAAAAGTACAGGGGCGCAACACCAGCGAGTTTGTTCAAAAGGCCTAAGTCGCTTTGTTAGAAAGGCCAGGTTCAGGTGGTATGAGGACACAAATTAGGTCGCGGGGAGTTTTTCTTTTTCATCTCGTGGCAAATGCTTGCGGAGCTGTAACCCGGTGTTAGTTCTTCCAGGACTTCCCCAGCGAACGTTTGTTAAATGCCTTGCCGCTTATACATCAGAATCTTTTCCAGGTTATCTCTTTGGAAAACATCCCCTTTTTAGCCGTGATCTTCAATTGGTCACCTTCGAGAAGGGCCTCGCATTAACCTCCATACCTTCGGCAGGCCTGATAATCTATCCTTGCCATTTGCTTCCGCAAAACGTAATTTCTTTCAAAACTGTGAGGTCGTTGCTTTGACCAACACCGGTAAATCCCCGATCCGGGGTCCCGCTCACCATCGTAACTTTACCCTCGGATGTCAGTGTGGGCGCTAATCTGCCGATGATGGCTGTTGCTACGATGTTGTATGACGCGCAACAATGGCATGAGCAGCGCCAGCAACCAAAGAACACGCAGATCGAACAATTGTCGATAGAAGTTAAATTTTTACGCGCGCCGAGCAAACCGCATTTTCTTCTCAACGGGTTGAACACAATTGAAGGAACCAGCGATCAACTCAATGGCTATTGTTTCGCTGAAAGTCACTACTACCGGAAACATGCTTCCGCGCGGGTCAAAATAGCGGGCTTTTATAGGTATTATACTTTGTTGTCAATGACTCAACCCACTAAAAAGGTGGCAGTCATAAACTACCACCTTTATTTTAACTGTACCTGCACAAAGCTACCAGGAAACCTGGCGAGCTTGAGCATTCCATTCTCATCAGATTGGTGTCGCTTAATTATTCTATTTTTCTAAATTCCGGTAATGAGCCTCCAATGCGGCCTGCAATGGAAGCGATCTTAACCGTATCCCGGATAAATCGTATATAGCACTGGCAATAGCGGGCGCCACAGGCGAAATGGGAGGTTCTCCAACACCCGAAGGCAATTCCAAACTTTCCTGAATGACCACCTCGATTTGAGGTGTATCTCTGAGCATAGCTACCTGGTAATCGATAAAATTGGTCTGCACAAACTGGCTATTTTCAATGGTGGCTTCTTCAAAAAGAGCAGCACTGATTGCCATGATCGTAGCTCCCTCAACCTGCTGTCTGACGCCATTGGGATTTACGATGATTCCTGCATCAATGGCTTGAACGACTCTTGTAACTTTTATTTTCTTATCTGTAATCTGCACATCAACCAACGCCGCCGATATGGTACCCCGGTCCTCGCAAACCGCTATGCCCCGGCCAATCGAATCAGTTTTAGGTGTATTCCATCCGCCTTCCTCCCCAAGCTTCAATAGCAACTTTTTACGGCGTTGCAACAGTTCGGTATTGCCGCAATGTTCAAGTCTAAATTTGAGGGGGTCGGTGCCTGCTGTCCCTGCCATTTCATCCATAAAGCTCTCCATAGCAAAAGTATTGGCAAACATGCCCACACCCCGCCACAAACCTGTCTGAAAAGGAAGGTCGCCGCCCCATATCTTTGTTGTTTTATTTGGAATAGCATATGGAATCCTGGCTCCGTGACCAGCTGCCGGAAAGTCGGCCCCAATAATGGTTTTTGCTATGGGAACAGCCAGGAATGCCATAGAGCCCGTTGCAAATTCATGTTGTAAAACCGAAATTTTACCGTTTGTATCCAATTGGCCGCGAAGAATATGATGCGTGTTGGGTCTTACATGTCCGTTTTGAAACTCCTGCTGCCTGGTGTAAAGCAGATGTACCGGCTTACCCGCAGCTTTGGAAAGTTTGACAGCCTCAATTCCATTGTGCTTATATCCCCTTCGGCCAAACCCTCCTCCTATGAATCTTGGTATGATGTGGATATTTTCCTCCTTGAAATCAGTTTCAGCGGCAATCGTTTCGCGCATGAATGCTGAATTCTGTGTAGAGGCATATAATGTTACGTTTTCGCCAGATACATCTGCAATCATTACGCTGGGTTCCATGGACGCATGATAGCCAAGCGGGGTCCGGTACTCACCGATCACCCGTTCACTTTTTGAGTCAATCGTGGCATCGCCTTCGTCTTGCATGACTACTGCCACGCCATTGCCTACCGTAATCGCCTCAATCGCATCCTCTGTAGAATAATTGGGTTCGAAGGCCCAGGAGACTTCAATTTTGGAGACAGCTTGCTCCGCTGCATACCTTGTTTTCGCCACCACACCAATCCACTGCTTATCCTGAACAATCTTTAAGACGCCGGGGCTATCTGCGGCACGCGTGGTATCCGCCGTTTTTACCTCACCACCGAAGTATGGACAATACAAAACGGCGCCATAAAGCATACCCGGAATGTCCGTATCAATTCCATAAACTGCTTTGCCTGTTACTTTCTCTTCGGCATCGACCCTTTTGTGCTCCTTACCAATCCGTTTGAAAGTGGATGCCGGACGTAACGCAGGAGTTTGAGCCAGCTCCCATTTTTTGGTTTGCTGCGCTATTTCTGCATAAGTCGCCCGATGGCTTCCGGATGTGATCACACCATTGGCAGTTTGCAAAGTGGTTATCGGAACGCCCCATCGCTTCGACGCGGCCAGTTTTAAGGTTTCCCGCAATGTGGCTGCCACTTCCCTGATACCGGTGTACAAAGAAGCGGTGCTGTTGCTCATCCCGGTGCTCGCGGTGCTTTGCGGGCCCGATAACGTCGATGCATGAACGACCTTGATACCGGCAAAGTCTACATCCAGTTCTTCGGCTGCCAGGATAGCAAAACCTGTAAAAATACCCTGCCCCATTTCTACTTTTGGAGACTTCAATGTGATGGTGTTATCGGCATTCACCTCAAACCACACCGTCGGATCAAAATCAGTGACGCCGGAGTCAAACTGCATATCAGCGGCCAAATTGCTCAGCGCACCGCGAACTCTGGACCGTCCAAAGTAAAGTAAAGCAACCGACCCGAGTATCGTGGCGCCGGAACGGGCCAGAAATTTCCTTCTGGAAAATCTCTTTTTTGGCTTTTCAGTCGATGTTTTCATGGTTTTTTGTTTGGGCAGCCAGGAGAATCGCTTTGATAATGCGTGGATAGGTCCCGCAACGGCAAATGTTGGAAATGCTGTTTTTAATGTCTTCTTCCGTCGGGTTTTTGTTCTTTTCCAGAAAATCAGCAGCAGCCATCATAAATCCGGGTTGGCAATATCCACATTGCGGCACCTGCACTTCCAGCCATGCCTGCTGTACGAAGTGCAGGCGATCCTGACCTTTTGACAAACCCTCAATGGTAGTCACCGCTTTCTCATGGGCCATATGTGCCGGATACAGGCATGAACGAACCAATTCTCCGTCTATATGAACCGAACAAGCGCCGCATATTCCTTTACCACACCCAAACTTGGTTCCTTTTAACTTCGCTTCGTCCCTGATAAGCCATAAGAGGGGCATGTCAGGATCCGCTTCAAATGTGCTGGCTTCGGTATTAATTTTGAGCGCTATTTTCATGTTTTTTAAAGTAAAGATTTCATTGACTTTTAAAAGCACTTCATGAGACTATGGCAACAAGGTGTGTGCGGTCGCGACTTCTTCAACTTCAATGGTCACGGGAACGATACAAAAGTGCTGTATATACCGTTGGCGTAGTTAGTCTAAACACCTTTTGTTGTAGCCAAAACGGATGGCTTTAAAAATGGATCCTGATCCCGCATCCGATCTTGATAATATCTGTGATTGCCAGTACCGTTGGATTGAGCACATAGCTGACCAGATACAGATCATTGGTATTTAACTCGATATATCCGGTTACCGCTTTTATGCTACCTGCGTTTTTCAATTCACGGGTAACAGAGGACTCTGTGGCCAAATGAAGCCGGAGCGCAGACTTCCACCAATAATAACCCCGGGGAAAGCGTTCGGGCCAGTTGAGATAAAACTGGTCGCCAAAATAGTACGCGGCTTTTATTCCAATATCCGGCGGATGAATAGTAAAGGCTTTGGCCAGCTTTATCTTCAATGGCTGGTAATAAACCGAGGCGGAAAGTATGTGCAACTCCCCACCCAAATCTTTGGGTACATAGCCGTACTGCAGGCCTGTCCGTATCCGGCCGCGAAATAAGTCGTAACCGGCGCCCACACTGACCCACCCGGTGCTTCCTGCATATTGAATCCCGAAGTGATCAGGTACTAAATTCTTCAGGGATTGCGCACAGCAATTCATATCTGCTGATCCGATCAGCAGCGCAAGCATTACCCATACTTTCGGTTTCATGCTAGTATCCCACTATCGATTTGAAGACTTTTCCGTTTATTATTTTAAGCAGTACAAAAGCATGCTGGTTAAAAGCATAGCTGGTCATATACCTGACACCATCCCCAAAGGGGTAAAAGTCCAGATGCTGGTGAACATGCCCATGAAGAGACAGCAGCATTTTTGGCGCTCGGCTTAACAATAACGGGTACGATTCAGCCAGCTCACGATCAAATTCCAGCAGGCTGAAAGGTGGAACATGAGAAACCGTCACGATATACGCAGCATCTTCTGTATCGGACAATTCCCGGGAAAGCCAGGTCATGTCCGGTACTTTACAATTTGAGTATTCCAGACTGTTTGTATTATGACAGATAAATTTGACGCTGTCGTAGACGAACGAGAAATCAGTCGGTCCAAACATTCTTGTAAATACTTCCTCCCCATTCGCAATCAGGTCGTGGTTTCCGACTACGCCGATGTATGGTTTTTTCAAATAGCCCAACCGGTCGGTCACCCACTCAAATTCCTGTAAAAGGCCAAAATCCGAGATGTCGCCTGCAAGGAGAACCAGGTCGACATCATCCATTGTATTTACCTTTTCTACAAACCGGTCGAGTTCATCATACCAGCGCTGCGAATCCCCGACAAAAACAACCGTTACCGTATCGTCGGTAGGGTTAGCAAATAGCTTGGTCAGATTTTCCGAGTTCAGGTCCTTGGGTGAGTCCTTGTCGCTGACCTGGTTGGGACTAAATTCGAAGCTGTCGCAGCCCGTCAGCAGCAAAAGCAGAAAGATACACCGTAGAAATTCAGTCTGTAATTCACATAGGCGTCTCATCCAAGTTTTCAGTTGAACGAAGCCCTGAATTCCAAAGGAGAAACTTTGGTCTTGATCTTAAAGAGTTTGTTAAACGACTGCGGGTGCTCAAAGCCCAGGCCATAGGCAATCTCGCTGACCGACAAACTGGTCGTAGATAGTTTTTCCTTGGCCTTATCAATCAGTTTTTCGTGAATGTGCTGTTGCGTGCTTTGTCCGGTCAAATTTTTAAGCAAACTCCTCAAATAGCCTGGTGAAACGTGAAGCGACTCTGAAATAAACTCTACTGTCGGCAAGCCGTTGATCACCAGATCATCGCTATCAAAATAATTGTTTAATAAATCATTCAGCCTGTCAAGGATCTGGTGATTGGTGATCTTCCTGGTAATGAATTGTCGCTGGTAGAAGCGTTCAGAGTAATTGAGCAGCGTCTCCAGGCGCGATACGATGATGTTTTGCGTGAATCCGTCGATATTACCGTTGCACTCGTGGATAATATTTGCAACAATATCATTGATCACCTTTTCCTCTTTATCAGACAGAAACAAGGCTTCCTTTACTGAGTAATTAAAAAATTCGTACTGCTTGATCTTTTTGGCAAGCGGTGTGCCCCAGAAGAAATCCGGGTGCACAAACAGCATCCATCCTTTGGGCTCATATCCGGGCGCATGCTCCTGCCCGCTTAAAATTTGATTAGGTCCCACAAAGGCCATAAAGCCTTCGTCAAAATCGTATTTCTGCTGCCCATACATCAGGTTGTTACAATTCCGCTTGATCGAAATCATATAAAAATCCAGTACGACGCTCATACCGGGACTTCCTTTCAGCTGGCCGCATTCGATAATGCTGATCATGGGATGCGGCGGCGGCGTGAATCCTTGCATTTTATGGGCCTGAGAGATGGAACTTATTCTAATCGGTGCATTCATCGTATTTCTTATTAGAATTTGAAAGGATATCAATTACAATCAGTGATCGATTAAATGACAGCTATTTTTTTGTTTGCCATAAGTAAAGCACCTGCACAAAGCACACTTGCCATTGGCCCGGTTAACAGTGCCCATCTCAGCCCATTGTATATGTTTGAAGCCGTAGCAAAATCACTGATAAAACCCACCAACACGGGCGCCAGCGACGGGCCAAAAAGACTGGATCCAAACAAGAGCAAACCTGTGGATAGCGCCTTATTGTCATTTCCAGCCACCAAATGGCCGGTGCCAAATGCGTAAGGCAGCAAAAAGGCAAAAGAAAACATACCTGGCACCAATAACGCGATGGCCCAATTGCTTGTGGGCATAAACAAGGCCGCAACAGTAGAAAAAGCAGCAATTACAATCAGCACGGCTGGGGGCCCCAACAAGTAACTGGAATGTTTGGCAATCGCCCGGTCGAAAAACCTTCCGCCCAGCAGCGTTGCTGCAATGCCAAGCAACCCTTGTATCAACCCAAACCTGAGCCCCACTTCACTTGCGGTCAGCCCGTAAGTTCTTATCAGGAAGGGCGCGCTGAAAACATAGAATGGGGCCGATGCAAAACTCAGCAGATTGGCCGCCACAAACAACCATAGAAAAGCGGGTTTCTGTAATAACTTTTTGCCTGCTGCAAGAAATCCATCGGATTCGGCCGTTTTCAAGCGTGATGCTCCCTGTCCAGGCACAAATAGCATGACCAATAACGCTAAAACCAACCCAAAGGCCCCTGCCACAAAAAATGCGCTGCGCCAGCCAATATGGTCACCTGCCCACCCTCCCATGGCAAAACCCAGCATAGTACCCAAAGGAATCCCCATTGAGAACAACCCGATCGATCTGCCTCGAAACAAGTCAGGAATTCTTTGCCCAATAAGAAAATGGCTGGCTGGTGTACTACCCGCTTCTCCCAGGGCTACCCCAATCCGCAATAAAACCAATATCAGGAAGCTATTGGCCAGCCCGGCTAAGGCGGTTGTAACCGTCCAGACCACGATACAACAAACCAGTACTTTTTTTGCGCCGCCCCTGTCAGAGATACGTGCGAGGGGTAACGCGGCAAGTGTGTAACACATAGCAAACGCAAGGCCAGTTACCATGCCTAGCTGCGTGTCGCTAAGGCCCAGATCCTTTTTGATCGATTCCGCCAAAATGAATGGCAAAATCCTATCAATCTGGCTGACAATGCTTACCAATAGCAACGTGGTTAAAAAGGCAGCTTTTCTCCAGCCTTGCAGGTAGACATTGTCGTCAGGCGTTTGAATGCTGTTCACCATACGATTGTCGGTTATAGTTCAACCCTTACCCCAAACGTTGGAAACATACCCAAACCGACCCTGTACACGCCGCCGGTATTGGGAATGAATACCTCGGAATTCACATTAAACTGGTTGTTGATGTTAGCAAGGTCTACGAAAGCGGAGAACATTCCTCTTTTCAAAGGCACATTGTAATCGACGCGAACGTCCAGGCTGACATAATCTGGTAATCTTCTGCCATTAATCTCCGTGATTTCCTGCGCATAACGCAGCATATCAGGATTGTCGAGCACATTGGAGTGAATGGTATAGACATCGGCAGGGCGGCCGGTGCTGTACCGGAATTTACCTGAGAAGATCCATTTGTTATTAGGCTTGTAGCTGCCTAGCAGTGAAAAGTTGTGTGGTACACTGAAGGTGTAGTCGTATCGGCCTTGACCGTTATGATCGTCCCGTTCGCTTTCCATATATGAGTAGCTGGCGGTACCGTACCAGCTTTGTGAAAGTCTTTTGGTAAGGCTCAGGTCAGCGCCGTATGCGTAACCCGTACCATTATGATTGAGGTAGCTCTGCACCCGGTTGGGCTGGACAACCACGTCGTCGAACTGTTTATGCCAAGCTTCCACGACCAGTTTCAGATCGCCCGAAAATTGGTATTTGTAGCCCAAAATGTTTTGAAAAGTCCGCTCATTTTTCAGCTTGTTGGCAGCGCTTTGACCTGCCAAGTCGGAGAAAGCAGCATCCTGAAAGTAGATACCGGAAGCAAAATTGATGCTCTGTTTATCCCCCAACAGAATACTTCCGCTTATTCTCGGCGAAACGGCATGCTGCCCCGTGAAGCCCGTGTAATCGTAGCGAATGCTGGGGTTCAGGGTAAATCCATTCGCGATTTTCCATGATAACGCGACGTAGCCCGAACCGTTGAAGGCACTGTTATCAAAACTGGAATTGTATTGGGATGGGTTCAGGATCTGGTAATATTGGCCAGGGCTTGGTCTGAGGTCCGTATTACGGAAGGTATAAACGGTATCGATACGTTTTAAGCTTCTCTCGTAATCAAGGTTCACCACAGCGGCATCCAAACCCGCGGTTAATGTCAGTTTATCAAAGCGTTTGGTGTAGATGGAGCGGTAGCCTACTTCCGCCTGGTTGTTTTTGATCCGCCTCAGATCGTCTTCGTATCTGCCATGTTTCGGGTCCAGGACCATGCCCTCTTCATCCAGGGATGGCGTAAAATTGCCAAAGTTGTTATCCACCCTCGATGTACGGAAATACAGGACGTTCTTCATGTAACTTTTGCTGTCGATCAAAGTCCTCAGATTCAGTCCGACCAACGCTTTGCTCCCCCTGTGATTAAAGAGTATCGTGCCGCCACTGTTGTCATCATTGATATTGTAGTTGGGATCTACATCATCGATGCTCCGGCGTGGCCTTTCGGGGTTATACATGGCGATAAATGAAAGTTTATTTTTTGCATTCAGCTCTGTGGTCGTTTTGATCAAATAATCGCCGAAGCCAATGCTGACCGGATTTTGCAGATCCAACACCCTTTGCAGCAATGCAAAATTCTGATACCTGCCCGAGGCGAACAGACTTGTCTTTTTAGAGACCGGGCCATCGGCAATTAAAGTCGCCCCCAGCAAATCGAACTGTCCGGCAAAGGACCAGGTTGCCTTGTTACCCTCCTTGATGCCTAGTCCAAGATAGGACGAAGATTTTCGGCCGTATACCGCGTCAAAACCACCGTTCTGGAATTGTACATTGTCGATGATCCGGGGGGCAAAAATGCTGAACCGCCCGCCATTAGGGTCGTTAAAACCAGAGTTAAAACCCTCCGCCTCCAAATGCGATAAGTTGAACATCGGTATATCATCGACCATGTAAACATTATCCTGGGTGCCCTGACCCCTTGCGGCAATGGCAGAGAATTGGGCACCGCTGCTTACCACACCCGGCAGGCTTCCCAGAGCCCGCATAATATCGCCCTGGGCACCCGGATTTCTGAAAATTTCTTCCCTCGAATAAGAAAAAGTGGAGACTGGTGTCAAAAGATTGTTTTCTCCCTTGAATGCACGCACCGTCGCCTCGTTTAAGTTGGCCACCGCTTCCAGAATTTCTAATTCAGAATAATAGGTTTTACCCGATGTGATAACTACTTCACTGATATTCTTGGTTTGAAATCCTATATAAGAGATTGTTACCGCATAAGTACCGGCCGGGATATTGTTGATTGTAAATATCCCCGATGTATCGGTGGTCGCCCCAAACTGTGCATGATCGATCTGCACGGTGGCGCCGACAACAGGCTGTTTGGTAAACTGATCCAATATTTTCCCTTTTAAATTTCCTGTCAACTGTGCGAATGACACCAAGCTCGCCATACTGAAAAGTAGCGTCAGCCCATGGGTCCTCATCTTGTCTCTTTGTTTCATTTTATCCTGATTTCGTTTATGCAAAATTGCAGCAGGAACAAAAAGCGGAAGTAGCCAAAACGCCTTTTGATGTAGTCAAAAGGAATATGATCTGACTGAGCGGCCTATGGTCCCATTCATTACCAAGGCAAAATCAGCAGCAACCCAACTCTGGACATTGACGATGGAAAACAGAAACCAATAATGTTCCTTTTAACTACAACCTCGCGACTTTTGGATACATCCGTTCATGAACATTGGCTGAACTTTGCATCAACAACAGCGAGAAAAATATGGACTTAAAGCATAGCACCATCCTGATCACAGGAGGAACCAGCGGTATAGGCTTGGAACTTGTCAAGCAACTTACCCAGCAAGGATCAACCATCATCGTCACAGGTCGTAAACAAGAGGCCTTGAATGATACCAAAAGGCGTTTTCCCCAAATACACGCCCTTCAGAGCGATGTAAGCGATCCACGGGATATTGAGCGCCTGTATAAGGAGGTGACACAACAATTCCCCGATCTGAATATGATCGTTAACAACGCAGGTGAAATGCGCTTGCTTGACGTTCAGGACGCACGTAAAGACCTCGAAAACATCACACGTGAGATAGATATCAATCTTACGGGAACAATCCGGATGGTTCATCAGTTTTTGCCCCACCTGATCAGCAAGCCTTCTGCGGCGATTGTGAATGTTTCCTCTGCCATTGCTTTTATGCCTTACTCAACGGCTCCGGTTTACAGCGCTTCCAAAGCGGGGGTTCATGCTTACACCCAGGCCCTGCGCCTCCAATTAGCCAAAACCAGTGTCAAGGTATTCGAACTGGTCCCGCCGGGCGTGAATACCAATCTTCAGAATGATTGGGTGTTGCCACCGAATCCTAGCCAAATGATGGACGTGGATAAACTGGCAGGTGTAGCCATCAAAGGACTACTGAACGACACGCCCGAGATCAAGCCATTCCTGGTGAATGTGATAAAATTCCTGAGCCGCTTGGTGCCCAATCAATTGATAAAAATGGGGCACAGGGAATTTGAGAAATTCAAAAAACTGAATAATCAATGATAAAATGGGGTATAAGAAATCAAAATTTGTCCTTAATTAAACGATCATGAAAAACATGATTTCCGCAGTACTGCTGCTCATTTCGGTAGCGCTCAGCTTCAAACATGCCTGGGACACCCTACATTATAAAAACAATCCGGAGTCCGCTAAGATGATGGAAAGTTTAGGGATCAGCGAAACGTTCATTCCCTATCTGGCTTTTGTAGCCATAGCAATCGGCGTACTTTTGCTCATACCCGGCACCTTCTTCCTGGGCAATTTGCTCAATGCGGTCCTGATTGTTGTGATCATGGCATGGGCGCTGCGGGCGGGAAATTACCGCATCGCGTTGATGGAGATCCCATTTTTAATCATGCCCCTGGTGATGATATGGCTCAAGTATCCGTTTAAATTTAAATAACCCGCAGGATGGCAAACAGCAAACCCTACCGGATCAGCTCCATCACGGAAATACACCGTTTGATGAGGCTCCCTAAACCCCATCACCCGCTGATCAGCATTGTCGACCTGAAAGGCCTGAAAAACGATACGGGTATCGATTCGGTCGTGTTCGATTTATATGTAATATCCATGAAAAGAGGATGTGACGGCCTGCATTACGGGCAACAGAAATACGACTTTGATGAAGGGCTCATGGCCTTTTTATCTCCCGGCCAGATTTTGCGCGGCGAAGAGAACGGTGTACCTGAGCGGCTGGAAGGCTGGATGCTTTTCGTACACCCCGACTTTCTTTGGAACACATCGCTTGCTGCCAAGATCAAGCGGTACGAATACTTTAGCTATGCGACCAGTGAAGCGCTCTTCCTCTCAGACAAGGAAGAAATAGTGATCAACGACCTGATCAAAAATATCAAAGCCGAATATTATTCCAATATGGATAAATTCAGCCAGGACATTATTGTCTCGCACCTGGAGACCTTGCTGAAATACGCCGAACGCTTTTACCAGCGTCAGTTCATCACCCGAAAGATCACCAACCACCAGGTCCTAAACCAGGTCGAAGAGATCTTAACAACCTATTTAAACAACGAAGCACTACTTTCTGAAGGACTGCCAACCGTAACATACTTCGCCGATGCTTTGAACATATCCTCCAAGTATTTAAGTAGCCTGTTAAAACAACTCACCGGCCAAACGATGCAACAGATCATCCACGAGAAACTGATCGAGAAGGCAAAAGAAAAATTATCCACAACCAGCTTGTCGGTCAGCGAGATTGCATATGGCCTTGGTTTCGAGCATCCTCAGTCTTTCAATAAATTATTTAAAAGCAAAACCAAACAAAGCCCATTGGATTTCCGGCAGTCTTTCAACTGAAATGTGCACGCAACCTACGGGCAGGACTATACGAAGACAAAGTACGGATACTGAATATATCAAGTGCCTTGGAAACCTGTGTCCGCCTCACCGCATTTTTTACCATATGATAAATGGATGCCCTGCAACCTGTTCTATCTTTAAGTGATGGAAGCACTTATCAATTTTATACTGCAATTTGGTGACCTGAACAAACAGCAGATCGAATTTTTGCTGAGCAAGGTCGAAATGGTAGAATTCAAAAAAGACGATTACCTGTCGGAAGCCGGGAAGGTGCCCCGGTATGTGGCGTTCGTGTTGGAAGGTGTGTTTCGCTTTTGCTACTATAACAACAGGGGCGAAGAAATCACCAATTACTTTGTGGACGAAGGCAACTTTGTGGTCGATAATGAAAAGTTTGAATCACAGATCGTGGCCTCGGAATATGTACAGGCCGTTACCGACTGTAAAGTACTGGCTTTCAATAAAAAGAGCTGGAACGAGCTGTCCAACACCATTGTGGGCTGGGAAATGATGAAGGCCAACATGGTAAAAAAGTGCCTGACGCTGGCCATGGAACGGCGCAGTCCTTTGGTTTCAGAAGACGCCACTACGCGTTATCTGTCTTTCATTGAGGCGTTCCCCAACCTGGTCAACCGCATCCCGCTTTCGTACGTGGCCTCGTACCTGGGCATTACCCAGCAATCGCTCAGCCGGATACGCCGTAATATCCGCTAGCGGTGCTTTTTACCAAATGATAAATGCTTTTTTTAATCGGTTTTCAACCTTTGCTTATTCATTTAAAAGTAAAAAAGATGAGCAAAAAGATCGTATTGATAACCGGAACAAATAGTGGTTTTGGCTGGCTTACCGCCCAAAGCGTAGCTGCAGCGGGACACCAGGTATACGCCACGATGCGCGATACCAATGGCCGTAATGCCGATAAAGCCCAGGCCCTTGCGGCCATGGAAAACGTGACCGTTCTGGACGTTACCCTGACCGACCAGCAAAGCGTGGAGCAGGCCGTTGAAACCATTTTAGCCAAAGAAGGCGCTATTGATGTGCTGGTAAACAACGCCGGTTATGCCATGGGCGGAGTGGCCGAGAGCTTTACCACGGCCGATGTGCACACCACTTTTGATATCAACGTTTATGCGCCCTGGCGACTGATCAAGCAGGTGTTGCCCACCATGCGCAAACAGGCCGACGGACTGATCATTAACGTGACCAGCGGCTTCGGGCGGGTATCGTTCCCGTTCGCAACCATTTACTCGGCTTCCAAATTTGCGCTGGAAGGAATAAGCGAGGGCCTGCATTACGAGGTAAAGCGACTGGGCATTGACGTGGCCCTTTTGGAGCCCGGCGCTTTCCCCACCGAGATGCAGCAAAAGAACAACCCGGCATCGGATCAGGGCGTATTTGAGGGGTACGACGCCATTGCCGATATACCCAACAAAATGGTAGCCGCACTCGGCGGAGAGATGCAAGCTAAAAACCCTAATCCGCAGGACGTGGCAGACGCCATTGTAAAACTCATCGGCACGCCAAAAGGCACAAGGCCATTACGCACCGTGGTCGACCCGATCACCGGCCAATATATTGAAGCTGCCAACCAGGCCGTAGCCGAACAATTTGCCAAAGGGTTGACCGTGTTCGGGATGGGTGAGCTATTGTGATGAAACAGATTTAACGGGAACGGCAGTGGCTTAGGCTGCTGCCGTTTTTTCTTTGTAGCTGCTGGATTAATTCAACGTACTGCGGTATTCTGATGGCGTAAGGTTGGTTTTTAATTTAAAAAGCCTGCTGAATGACTGCGAGTGCTCAAAGCCGAGCAGAAAGGCAATTTCGCTAACGGACAATGCGGTAACTGATAGTTTTTCTTTTGCGGCTTCTATCAGCTTGTCATGAATGTGCTGTTGTGCGGACCGGCCGGTATGCTGCCGGATCAGGTCGCTGAAGTATTTTGGTGTAAGGTTGAATTGGGCTGCTATTGCAGCTACATTCGGCACGCCGTGTTCCGGAATGGTGCCAGCATGGATCAGCTCGTCGAGATACTTTTCAAATTTGGCCAGAAGACTATTGTACTGTGGCTTACGTGTCAGAAACTGCCGCGTGTAAAAGCGGTCGGAATAGGTCAGCAGTAGTTCGAGGCTGGAAATGATCACATCCTGGCTGTGCTTGTCAATAGGCCGCAATGCCTCCTTTTCAATTTGCACGAGAACAAGTTCAATGAATGCCTCTTCGTCCTCAGACAGGATCAAAGATTCTGTTGTCGAGTATTCAAAAAAACTGTACGACTTGACCTTGGTCTGCAACGCGGTTCCTTTGATATAGTCAGGATGGATCATGATCAAAAACCCATCGGGCGGGATCACTTCACCATCCTTGATAAAGGTTTGTTTGGGGGCAAAAAAAGAGAGTACGCCTTCGTCAAAATCAAACTCGGATTGACCATAGATGATCTTGTTGCAACAACCCTTCTTGAAAGTGATCTGGTAAAAATCTGCACTGAGCTTCGTGCCTTCTTCGAGCGAGATGGCCGGAAAATCTTTGAAGCGCAGCACGGTAAACAACGGATGCCTCGGTTTGGCAAAACCTAACTGCTTATGTAGTTCAGTCAATGAATCAATATGTAAATGCGGCCTGCTGTTATGCTTCATAAGCTTAACCGTTTTGGTTTATGCGTTTTTTGAAAGTCCTGGCGGAGCTTGCCGCGACCACAGAATTGGGGATCAGGGTAAGCAATTTGATCCCGAGTCGGTTAATACTTCCTGATACCGCAGACCTTTTTTTTGCATAATAAGCTTTAATAAATTCATCCGCAACCTGGTCTGGCGTTTGGGTAGGTGCTCCGGAGATCAATGCGTCACCTGTTTCATTTTTTAATGCTGCCGCTTCCATAAAGTTAGTGGAAGTAAGGCCAGGCGCAAAAAACATTACATGCACGCCATAAGGCTTGCATTCTTCGTATAAAGCCTGAGAAAAAGAGCGGACAAACGCCTTGCTTGCCCCGTAAAGCGCCATGTAGGGCACCGGCGCAAATGAGATCAGCGACCCCATGTTGACGATCGTCCCGGCTTTCCGTTGTAACATATCCTGCATGAACAAGTGCGTGAGGCTGACAAGCGCGCCATTGTTCAGTTGCAGCATATCCCCAAGGTTTTTTAGGTCAACACCGGCAAATTCACCACCCGACCCGATCCCTGCATTATTGATCAGACTGCTTACTTCGAGTCCGCGGCGCTTGCATTCCCGGTAAATGGCTTCGGGTGCCTGCGGGTCGAAGAGATCAGCTGCAATGAAGCCCACATGCACATCGTACTTTTGGGATAATTCCTGGCTCAAACGCCTCAATTTAGTTTCATTTCGGGCGACCAATGTCAGGTTTTCCTTCTTTTCGGCCAGGCGTTTGGCAATTGCTTCGCCGATGCCCCCTGATGCCCCGGTAATCAAAGTAGTTTTCATGTCCTAAATTTTTTAAACAAAGGTCTTGAAGGGGACCCTAAATTTTGTAACTATAATGCCGGAACTTGTAACCAAATGACTGTTACGGGATCGGCTCCCAGGCAGGCCAAATTTGGACCGCCGGATAAAGTAACTTTGGACTGTACACGAAACCTTACCTTCCGGATAGCTCCGAAATTTGCAGTGCCGACAAAACGGACTGAAAATGGAAAAACAGCAAGAAATTACATTGGTTACCGGCGGGACCGGCTTTGTGGGGATGCGCATTGTCCTGCAACTGCTGGAAAACGGTTACACAGTCCGGACCACGGTACGAGATTTAAAAAGCGCGGAAAAAGTAAAAAAGACTTTGTCCGCAAATGGAATCGGGTCTTTTGAGCAGCTCTCATTCGTACAGGCAGAGTTGACCAGCGACACCAACTGGAAAGAGGCCATGGAAGGTTGCAAATATGTATTGAGTGTGGCCGCACCGGTTTTTTTTGATAAGCCCAAAGATGAACAGGAGGCATTCCGCCCTGCCAGGGAAGGGATTTTAAGGATATTGAGGTTTGCAAAGGCTGCTGGCGTACAGCGTGTGGTGATGACCTCCAATTTTGGGGCAGTGGGCTTTACCCAGACCGACAAGACCAGGAAAACGACAGAAGATGACTGGACGGACACCTCTGATACGGCGGTCTCCGTCTATGAACGGTCCAAGACGCTGGCAGAGCAGGCTGCCTGGGATTTTATCCGAACAGAAGGACAAGGCCTTGAATTTACGACAATCAATCCGGTCGCTATTCTAGGCCCTTCGCTCGATGCCCATGTATCGGGCAGTTTCCATTTACTCGAAAACCTGCTCAATGGCACGATGAAGGCGATCCCAAATATCCCGCTGAACGTCGTGGATGTCAGGGATGTAGCCGACCTGCATATCCGGGCAATGGAGACCCCGGCCGCTGCGGGGCACCGTTTCATTGCCTCGGCGGACGGCCAGATTTCCCTGCCGGAAATTGCAGCCTTGCTCAAAAAACAGAGGCCGGAAATTGCGGGAAAGGTTGCGGAAAGAACATTGCCCGGTTGGGTGCTGAAAGTAGCTTCAATTTTCAATCACCAGGCAAAAGAAGGGTTGCTGCTAGCCAGAATGAACAGAGATGTGAGCACGAAAAAGGCAAAGGAAATACTCGGTTGGTCGCCGGTGGGTACCCAGCAGGAAACGATCCTGGCAGCAGTAGATTCACTGGTCAGATACGATTTAATTAAAAAATAAGCTGAATATGACTTTAAAAATAATGAGCGGGCTGCTCATGCTGGTAACCGTTTATTTCGGCATCACCCACGGCGCGCGCGTCTTCCAGAAACCAACTCCCGAATACCAGCAGATGATGGCATCGCTGGGGATTACTGAGACCTTGCGGCTTCTGATTGGCATTGTATCCATTGGCTCGGCCTTGTTCATCCTGTTGCCCCAGACATTTTTTGCCGGCAATGCGATCAGGGCAATGCTGCTGGTCTTAATGATGGCTCTGGCACTCAAGGCCGGCAACTACCGCTTTGCGCTCATCGAAGTCCCTTTTGTCATGATGCCGCTGGCCCTGATCTACCTGGGACATCCGCTGAGAACCATCACCCCATAAATCAGAATCAGCGTCGTGAGAGCCATAGCCGAAAACGTGACTGCGAACATTTTACGGGAACAGTTTATTCCCGATCATGTATTTATATACATCGCCAAAGGCGCTATCCGGGTCTTCGATGGCAGCAGGAATTATATGTTCAAAGCCGGTGATGCCTTTGTCGCCCGAAAAAACAGGCTGGCCAGGTACGAGCTTTTGCCCGCTGACGAAGGCTTTGAGCCTGTGCTATTCTGTTTTGACGAGCCATTCCTCAAAGAGTTCCAGCAGAAACATGCACCGGCAAAGTCAGATCGTCAGATAAGGGATGCTTTCGTCGAGATCAAGAACAACAGGCTTATCATCAGTTTTATCGAGTCCATCAAACCTTACTATCGGGGTGTGATGGCCCTGGACGAGGATTTCGAGGATGTGAAATATGAAGAGCTACTCATTATCCTGCTGAAAACGCATCCGGAAATCTCCTCGTTCCTGTTCGATTTTGCACCTCCGGAAAAAATTAACCTGGAAGCCTTCATGAACAAGAACTTCGCTTTCAATGTAGGTGTCGAGCGTTTTGCCACCTTGACTGGCAGAAGTATCTCGGCATTCAAGCGGGACTTTAAAGAAATATACCACCAACCGCCCAGCCAATGGCTGGTGGAGAGAAGGCTTCGGGAAGCCCACCTGCTCATTAGTAAAAAGGGACAAAAACCCGCTGACATTTATCTTGACCTGGGCTTCAAAAGCCTGTCCCATTTTTCGGTAGCCTTTAAAAAGCAGTTTGATTGCACGCCCACGATGCTGGCCAAAGGAAAATAATTACCGTCGGCAATTGTGAAAACTTCGTCGGCAAGAACTTATTGAAACGATGGATTCTTTTAAGAAGACAAACAACCGGCAGGCCTTGTCTAAGACCAGGGAAGTTGGTCAAGAATCAAAGTTTGAATCACCCGAAACAAATCTCATGATGAGCGCAGACATACAACTGAACATTGCGGCGTTCCTGGTCGTAACGGATGCTTCTAAAGCCGTAGCTTTCTACGAGACGGCATTTAAAGCAGTTATTAGGGAAAAATACACCAATAATGGCAAAACAAATGCCAGAATTGGAATAGGTAATGCTGACTTTTGGGTTGGTGATGAAGAACCAGAATTCAACAATCTCAGCCCTTTAACAATAGGAGGATCCCCCGTTCGCATGATTTTGACTACTCCGGATCCAGACACAATATTTGCCAAAGCATTGAATGCCGGGGCTACCGAAATTTGTCCGGTCACCTTAGAAGAAGATTGGAGGATTGGGAAGCTCAAAGATCCGTTTGGTCACATCTGGGAAATTGGATGTCCCCTTCCTTAATAAATGCAGCATATCAGAGAAGCCGTCTTACCTGGATTTCTATAACCAAGCCTATTCCTGGAAGCCGGATGTTGACTACAAAAAGCATCCGGAGTTGTAGCGGGTTGAGAAAGCCGATGCTGCCGCTGTACGCTATGCCAGGTGGCGTCAAGCGGAGAGCAGTGCGCTTTGCGCTCGGATGAAAACCGATTGGAAAAACAAGATAGGCTGAATTTGACCAGCGCCACAATAATTGTAATTTCACAGGGTAGATTCAGAGCCAATGTATTCAGAAATATTACGGGCAACCGGCACTTACACAGATGCAGAGGTAAAGCTTTTTGAAGAAGCTGTCACGGCGCGGCATATTAACCGAAACGAAGTCATTCTCCACAAGGGCCAGGTATCTAAATCAATTTACTATTTGTTGAGTGGATCCGTTTATCAATATGAACAGGTGTCTGAACTGGATCGAAAAATCATTGATTTGCGCGTTCAAAATGAATGGTTTTTTGATTATCAAAGCCTGATTTCCCAACACCCTTCTGAAACTTACATCCAGGCTTTCACCCACTGCCATGTGCTCGAACTCAGTCTGGATATCGTGCATTACCTGACGGGAAGGTCGATTGCTTTTTTGCAGCTGAACAAAGTTTTGGAAGGCGCATCGGAAAGACTGAGGTTTTTTGATCAATCGATGACTCCTGCCGAAAAATATGCATTCATTCTTAGGAACCGCCCGGGGCTGATACAGGCATTTCCTTTGAAAATGATCTCGTCTTATCTCAAGCTCACCCCTGAAACACTGAGCAGGGTCAGGAAATCCATTATGAAGGCTGCTATTTCTTGATTTGGATCAATAGGTCAATTCAAGTTCAGGACATATTTTTGAAGACAGAACACTTTACAAATATGAAATTCAGCAAACTCGTCCCCAACGTATTTTACGCAGATATCCACGCAGCCCTTACATTTTGGCTGGACTGTCTGGAATTCACCATTACGTATAATGAATTGAAAACACACAGGCCATTTTGCGTGATTGAAAAAGATGGTTTACGCATCAATTTATTTCAGGATAAAAAGTATGCGGAGGAACACCATCCCGAGTTTCGGCTGGTAACGGATGACATACAATTGGTCTATAACAAGATCGCTGCCAGTCACTTTGAATTCCTGCACCCTAACCTTAACAAGGTCACTTTACGTCCGTGGGGAGCCCAAGAATTCGCTGTTACAGACACACAGCTCGGTGTGGTGATTCAACAATGGTGAGGCAGCATCAGTCAACGAATGTTCATAGTGAGCTCGTTCATTAAAATGGGAGGTTTGAGGTTGTTACAATAGGATTGGGCAGCCGCAAATGTGGCAAAACAACCCACAGAACCCTGCCTTTAGATCATCAACTGTCCCGATACGCCCGTACGTTTGTCCGTTATCCCCTGCAATTGTCCGTGGAGCAAACATTAGCTTTGTGAATCACAAATGCTAAAATCCATGACTACGAAAAGCATCGACAACATCATCTCAAAACTCGAACTCGCGCAAATTTGCTGGGTGGTGAAAGATATTCATGCGGCTGCGGATTTTTTCTCAAAAAGTCTCGGTATTCCGAAATTCCCTGAGCCAGAACTTGTCCGCGCGCAGGACTTGCAAATGAGCTATCACGGAGAGGTGGTGCCCGCTGAATGGCTTACCACCCAGACCCATAATGGCAAAACCTTCCTGGAACTGGTCCAGCCACTTTCGGGCCAGAGCATGTTCCATGATTACCTCGCCAAATATCCGTCTGGCGGAGCGCAGCATTTTGCATACCGGCTGTCCGTCGACCATTTCGAAGAGATCGTCGGTGCGCTTCGCGAAGCAGGGTATGCGGTCATCAGTGAAGTGGATCATCCAATCGCGCGAATGGCGTTTTTTGATACTTACGAAACAATCGGGGCAGCTACGGAAATCATGGGGATCACGCCGGAAGGATGGGATGCGGTTAAACAGATGGAAAAAGCACGCGACACAAACTAACCAGTCAATCATCCAGCTTTATGACACAAAGTACAGAAGTAACCCGGTTTCTGGATAATCTTGCTCATCCGCTCAGGAAGGAAATTGAGGCCCTGCGCTCGATCCTATTATCAGCGGATAGCAGGCTGAACGAGAACATTAAATGGAATGGCCCGAACTATTCTATTGGGGCCGAAGACAGGATCACGATGAAGATTCTGCCTCCAACCAAAATCCAGCTGATCTTTCATCGGGGAGCAAAAGTCAAAGAACAGCCTAACGCCAGGTTAATTGAAGATGAAAATCGCCTTTTGCTTTGGAAGGAAAATGATAGGGCGATCGCAAGCTTTACCAGCCTTGAAGCTATCGAAACGAGCAAAAACTCCTTAACTCAGATTATTCAGGACTGGATTTTAAAAAGTGTTTCTTAGCATCGTGCTGATACTGCTCACCGCTCAGCCTGACTTTGCGAAACACTGATTTTGCAAAGTCAGGCTGATGGTCACATTAATGATAGCTTGCATTTACTTTTTTTGCAAAACACAAACCGCCTTGGCTTGTTCACAACACAATCGCCCGGTATCATACAGACAAAGCCCTAAGCGGGCCGCCCGTAATTTATCCGGGCACTTCCCGGCAGATTTATATAAATTGCTTTTTTTAACCAAACACCCTTTCCACATGGCACATACTACCTCCAATACAAAGATCCACGAAGGCCGTAACTTAAAGAGATTCAGGGAGATGCTTCAAATCAAGCAAGATTATTTGGCGTTTGAGCTCGGCGAAGACTGGAACCAGCAAAAAATTTCTTTACTCGAACAAAAAGAAAAGATTGATTCAGATATTTTGGAGCAAGTTGCGGCGATTTTGAAAATCCCGGCTGAGGCGATTCGGAATTTTGATGAGGATCAGGCAATCAATATCATTACTACCACTTTCAATGATCAGGCTGTCGGCAGTTCCGTGAACTACGGGACTATTCAGAAAGATCCAATTGACAAGTTAATGCAGCTCCATGAAGAGAAGATTGCATTGTATGAGCGTATGTTGAGGGAGAAGGATGAGATGATGGGGCGGTTGGAGCGGTTGATTGGGGGGAGATGAAATACTATTATGGCATAAACATTCCCGGAAACATGTCTTTTGCTCTGGTGAATAATGGTGTCTACAAAAAGAATTCAAGTTGTATCCTAAATCTTAAATAAAGAAGAAAACCCTGACTGTTTAGTGGAAATGCTATTAAACTTGGGTCGATAATATTTATAAAAATAAGAATGGCATTTAAGTCATTTACACTATAATTCATAAGATTTCATAGCGCAAAAAAAACTTATGAGAAAACTTAGAAGGATTGTTATTCGTCCAATGACTGATTTTAATACACTAGAACTCAAAGTTGCAAATAAACAAGGCTGGGATCTAACAAATAGGCCACCAGAGGATGTAAAGAAAATTCTGGATCTAGCTATATCAATAGCTGCAAAAACGCCGGGGGTAATTATGGCTTCATCGAGGGGGGGCGAGCAGTTTGTTAACACTAGTTTTCGAGCGGCAGAGGATAAAAACAAATATGTCTCCTTTCCTGAACCAAATCCAATCTGCATTTATTATAAGTCAGCAAATAACCATTTGGAAAAGTCCTTGGTTTTTCGAAAGAATCTTTTGAGTAAGGACCAACTATACTCATACGACTATCAATATGAAATGTTTGTTAATTATTTTCAAGAAGCATCAGAGGGAATAACATTGCTCAGCAAAACCATTGAAGGTTTTATAAATCAATTAATACCCGAAAAAACTAACATTGAAATTCAAGGCAGAAAAGGTAAAGATAATCTTGAATGGCTGCCAATTGGAAGTAAACTAAGAGAATTAATGGTAGCGCTGGGTCACAGCGATTTTTACAAATCTCATACCAAAGAATATTCCGATATTACAAATATGATATCGTTGCGCGACGACTTGGTACACTTAAAGACCGCTGCGCACGAGAATAAGACGGTATATCAAAGCCTATATAAAAGAGTTGTAGACTTTAATCACTATTCCTGCTCAAACAGCATATTTGTTTTCGTCAATACAATGGTTCCTGGATATTTCGTAGAAGAGCCTGAGGCGCCTGAAATCTCTGAAAAGTAACCTGACTTGAAAATAGGCAAGAACAATTAGAAAGTTGAGCTATGATCTGAATAAAGAAAGTCAAAATCAGGTTTATGAAATGATTTGTGCATCAGGAAGGAAAGTCCCGCCAATCACAGTAGTCCCAAGATCACAGGATGACAGATTGTACTTTCTCTGTTCCAAAAGGATGAAACTTATTCCTGGCATTCACAATTCGCAAGCTTTGATGTAGATCGCGCTTTTAAAGTTCTAGGTAAACAGCTATCGGATCAATAATGAATTCATTTTCAAGCTTTCCGGTAAATGAGCTATGTATGCCAGTGATAGCTGATACTAAACTGTGCAAAGCGCGTTTTATAGCCTCTTGTGGCAAATCGCTTTGCGGCAGGTCCTCTTCAGAAAATAGCGGTAACGGTGAAAGATGCCGTTTAGACTGTGTAAGAATCCCAAAAATGGTGAAATCTTTCTCAGTGTCCCGAGCATACTTATGTAATATAGCTCTTTCTGTATCCCGCAACATTTTCCTATTTAACGCGCCTGAAAAAAACTGAATACCAGTTAAGGTTTCAATTGGCAACCGTATTTCAAAGGAGTCTCGATATCCAAAGTTAAGTAGCCAGGCAAGATTAGTTAGATAATCTGGATTCATCATTAAGCCCCTTTCAATTGCTGCTTGTTGGATACTTGGTTGCTTAGCGAAAGCTGCTTGGGCCTTCGCTTTCGCATTTTTGTCTGAAATTTGATTAATCCGTGATTTCGTTTTGGCTAAATTATCGCGCGTATCGGAATGAGTAGTAACATATTGGAGTGCATACCCTATATCGTTAAAGTTTCTAATAGTTTCTTCAACCATCACTGCGTCATGAAATGTCAAACGCCCCTTGACTTTTACGAAACTCATAGTCTCAATCTCGTCATCATCGTCAAACGTGTCGGCGTCAATGACGTGGACTTTCCGATGCTCAATCAATTTATCTTCGAAAAGATTATATGCGTAGTCGTGCAAAAATTTCTTCTCTGAGTTCTCAGTTACTTGATCAAAAATTTTACTCAGAAGTTTACCTTCTAGTATGCCACCTTTCTGCTCGTCCGAACTGGATAGTGAAGATCCACTACTAGTCAATATATATTCTGTTAATCCGCTAAAAAGCTGAGATGATATCGAATACATTTTGTCAGTATCAAGATACACAAAAGATTTAATTGTGTTTGCCAAAATTTCGCTGTTGTTGTTCTCTGTCATTTATAAATTTTTTATAATCAATCTTGCGTTTTCTATCCAATGTATATATGCTAATCACCAAAGATAGTATAATCATGACAGTTGTAATGATATTTAATATTCCAATTAATCTGTCATATTGACTTTCCGTTATACTGTCAAGCATTTCCATTATCAAAATTTTTATTGTAAAATACTGCTATACTTAATACAAACGCACAGAAGGCCAATCCGCATGAAAATAACCGTAAATTACCCTTGTCAAATGAAGCTTGAATTGTAACTTCCATAAGATAACTTATACCGAGCAGAATTGATAGTAAAATCAAAATGATAACCAAAAAAACTTTAATAATCATTATAATGTGTTTCTCGATAAGTTGCTGCTCGTCAATCTCAGACATTGTGGAAATGATTAGTACCAAGCCAAAAGTCGCTACATCAACCTCGTTAAAAAAATACATTTCTGGTGTATTACTCACAACAAAGGACAGGCACAATCTTATAATGAAAGGAATTAATCCTATCAAAACTGTATAAAGCCACCACTTTGTTCGTTTCATATTTTATTATTTGAGACGTAATTTTTTCTTCTCACTTGCCTCAAAGATTACTTTATTTATTAAACACAGGTCAAACCATATTCTACCTATTCTTAACTTCTAGTATCAAGGTCGTAATCCTACTTTCTTGTTTCTGCAAAATAATATACTCTTCTCATTTTCCATCGCATCTCGCTAGGAACTCCCGATCGTGCATGAAGAGAGGAGTTCTTATTGGCGTAGCGAAAGCTATTGCGTGAAAATGATCAATCAGAAAGCGCTTGTTGCCCTCCCACGAGACTTACATTGTATGCGTTGCTTGGCTACTTTCTGTATTTTGGCAATCCTTTACGTCAAAGACCTACTTTCTAACAAACTGACAGTCATAGACTTATATTAGCCAGTGCAAGGTATAAGTAGTCCTTGCACTGGAAACAATTTAGTTTTGAGTATGTTCTCAGTTAATCGACAAAGCAATATTACATAAGGAATTCATCCGAAAACGAGCAAAACCCTTCCGCCGTCACAATCAAATGATCCAATAACCGAATGTTCAGCAACTCACCAGCCTTTCTCACATTATCAGTAATATACTTATCAGCATCACTAGGCACGAGCTGCCCGGAAGGGTGATTGTGTGCCAGGATAATCCCTGTCGCATTGGCTTTCAAAGCAGCTGCAAAAACGATCCTAACATCAGCACTTGCTCCTGAAATCCCGCCTTTGGAAACTTCAAAAATACCTAGCACGCGGCTGGCATTGTTCAATAGCAGTATCTTGAACTCTTCAGTAAATTCGAGTGCGACGGGGCTTCCCGCTGTCAGGGTTCCAGCTTTGCATTAACACCTTGTATGCATCTCTGGACGATGCTATTTTAGGACGCTGGCTTGCTTGTACTTTCGTTTTGTAGATCAGCTCAATTTCTGCTAACTGATACAAGTTTGAGACATTCGCGAAGCTTTCCATAATTACCTTGGTTGAAATCGTGATTGAATGAATTATGGCGCTTCATTCTGGCACTGGGCAAGCAGGTAGTGGAAGCAACGGAATAAAGATGGGCTTTGCATTTTCCTCTCTCATTCTTAAATTGATCTTACTTGACGTTATGCCTGTTCATGAAAACTTTCCCCCAAAAGCTGAGTTATGTATTCCTTCTCGCCGTGCCTTTCCTGGTTACGGCGATGGCCTTCATTTTTGGGCACCTTAGTTATTGGATTTACCTTCCGGGCTGGTTCCTGAATATTTTGCTCATGTTTTTGGCTGTCCGGACGCTCGGACGCGCAAAAAACGAAACGGTTCGCCGCGTTGCATGGCCGTTGATCATGTCCTGGGCACCTATTTCTGTTTTTGCTGGAATGGGCCCGCCGCCTGAGACTGCGGAAGGATGGGCGGCGCTGGCATCGGAACAGCATTTGAGATATTGCATTCTGATCGTGAGTGGCAGTATGACCTCGGTTGGAATGATAAGGCTTTATGATACGCTCAAAGACTTCCCCGGGTCGCGGTATGCGCACATGGGCAAGGTCATGTTTTTGATAGCGCTACCGCTTTTCATTGCCAACATGGCCTACTGGGGATTTTTTCTGACCAATGTATTTGTGAAATACGCCAAGCCCGGCGCTCCTGCCAGGCCCGTCTGGCTTGAAACGGTATCAGCTGTTTTCACAGTGGTAAGGATGACGGAAGTAACACTGATCTATCTCGGTACGGCTGCTTTCGCCTATGCGATCAGCAAATCCGGGCGGCTGGATCGCCTCGCCTGTGCGCTTTATATTTTCTTCTGTTTTTTGGGTGCCATACTCAACCTGCTCCCTTCCGGCCTCCCTGAACCACTCGCAACGGCAAACTATGTGGCTTACATCCCGGCGATCACCTTGCTGGCGCCTTATCTGATCGCGGTGAATTTGTTGAAGAACCACACGAATTATGGCAGCGCATTTATCCTGGACAGGCTATTTTCTGGCGATAGGTGCCGCATTGGCGATCTACTAGGTGATAAGCTTCATTGTGCACCCGAGTTGATCTCATGAAATCACCTCTGAAATCCGAGGTTTTATGAAGCAGATACAAACCAGTAAGACCCAAAAGGCATGATCGCTATGTGAATGCCTTTTGGGTTTGAACGTTAGTACATTTTCCTTTATTCGGCCCGTAAACTCTGTACAGGACTCATCAGCGCAGCTTTGAGGCTCTGAAAACTTACCGTCAATATGGCAATGCCAATGGCCAGAAAAGCGGCCAGAACAAATACCCACCACGAAATATCGACGCGATAGGCGAAGTTGTCGAGCCATCGACTCATGGCGTACCAAGCAATGGGCGAGGCAATCAGAATGGCAATGGCGACCCAGGCAATAAATTGGCGCGACAACAGAAACAGGATTTCGGAAATACTGGCCCCTAACACTTTACGAATGCCAATTTCCTTGGTGCGCTGCTCGGTTATGAAAACGGCCAGACCAAACAAGCCAAGGCAGGCAATAAAGATGGCCAGGGCCGAAAAGACTGTTGCGATGATACTCGTATTTTGTTCCGCTTTGTAAAGTCGGGCCAGCCGCTCATCTGAAAAAGAATAGCGACATTGTTCCATTTTTTCGAAACGCTGCCAGGTTTCTTCGATGTAATCCGTCACATTTTTTGCGGCATTCGGCTGAATTCGGATGTTTAAAATACTGGCGGCTTGCCGCACTGGACTAAGGTGAAACACCAGCGGACGAACCTGGCGGTGAAGCGATTCATAATTGAAGTCCTTTATAACACCAATGATTTTATACGTTTTAGGGCCATTTACCTCGATTTCGGTGACTACCTGATCTAACGGATTGTTCGTATTAAACGCTCTCAATGCCGCTTCGTTGATGACCACGGCGGTGCTGTCGGCCAGCCGATCGTTGGAAAAGAATCGTCCGGCTTTTAACGGCACCGCAAACGTTTTTGCGAAATCCGCATCGACATCTAGAAACTGGCATAAAACAGGATCAGTACCCGACCGTTTTCCGAACAAATAAGCACTTCCCGGAATACCGTTTGCAAATAATAGGGATGAGTTGCTGACCGATAGTATGGCTGGATTTTTCAATAATTCGGCTTTAAACGGCTTGAGTTTGTCGCCCAGCACCTTCGCATTATTGATAGAAAGCAAGTGCTCTTTGTTGAATCCCAGGTCTTTATGCTGAAGATACCCTAATTGGTTTCGGATGATGATCATCCCCAGAATTAGCGTAATGGATATCGAGAACTGAGTAATCACCAGCAGGCTGCGTAACGAGGATTTTCTTTTTTGTACGCCCGATTTTAAGACCTCGACCGGCCGAAAAGAAGATAAAAAGAAGGCTGGATAACTTCCCGCCAGCAGACCTACAATGAGCGTGAAAGCAAGTAGCGCCGGAATGGCATACGCATGGGTAAAAAGTGGCAGTGTCAACTGCCGACCTGCTATCTGGTTGAAGCCGGGAAGCATGAGTTGTACCAAAACCAACGCGATGATAACCGAAAGGCCGGTCAGCAATATGGATTCGGTCGTAAACTGCCCCATTAGTTTTATGCGACTCGAACCAATGGCTTTTCGAATGCCTACTTCTTTGGCGCGTTTCTCGGAACGGGCTGTCGATAGGTTGACAAAATTGATGACGGCAATCAGCAGAATAAACAACGCCACTGCCGAGAAAATATACACATACACACTGTCGCCAATTCGGATATCACCCCACTCGGTATTGGGGTCGATATTGTATTGGCGTTTTGCGTGGAGATAAATGGATAATAACGGTTGCATGCGATACTCGAATACATTGCCGTTGGCCAGAAATTGCTTCATAGAAAAGCCCAATGCTTTTTCAATCTCAGGTCCTAAACGTTCGAGAATGACTTGCTGCATTTTGCGCTCGACCCGTGTAGGATCTGCCCCTTCTTTGAGAACAATGTAAGTGGAGTAATCCCCTTGCAGCCAGTCTTGTTGATCAACCTCGGGATAGGTCGACATCGATAAAAGGAAATCGCAACGGAAATGCGACTTTTCGGGAAAGTCTTTCATGACGCCCGTAATCTGATAGGAGTTTGTCCCATCGACCAGAAACGATTTTCCCGTCGGGTTTTCCAGCCCGAAGTATTTGCTGGCCATGGTTTCGGTCAGGACAATGCTTTTCGGGTTTTTGAGAGCAATCGACGGATTGCCATGAATGAAGGGAAGCGTAAATACATCGAAATAGGTGGAGTCGACAGTATAGATTCTGTTTTCCTTGAAAATTTTGTCTTTATACCGCAAATCGTGTCCGCCAAAGTAGCCGATGCGTGTTTGGGTGAGCACTTCAGGGAGCATCTGCACCAGTGTAGGGCCGGCCGGAGGTGCCGTCTTGGAATTGTTTGATTCTTCGTTGTTAATCGAACTGTGAACGTAAAGCCGATATGTCTGGCTGGCTTTTTTATTGAATGTGTCGAAGTTTAGCTCATCGAGAATGAATAGGAACAACACGATGGAACAGGCAATCCCCAACGAAAGTCCGATGATGTTGATGGCCGAAAAGCCCTTATTGGTGAGCAGGTTACGGTAAGTTATTCTAAAATAATTTAGTAGCATAGCAGGACCCAGCGAAAAAAGAGATGTATATGGTATTTGGTAGCGTGGCTTGGCCAGCGGCCGCATCAGTTTCTCCCCACAAATAAAAGACCACTTGTCCAAATCAGCTCTGATTTGCGTCCGACGGGGTTTTTGATAGATTGCCAGCATGGATAATTGTCCGGATCCGGACACATGACGTACCCAAACGGACAGAATTGTAGAAGGTAGTTAATTTCATACCATTGAACGATGACCTATCAATGGTCAGATATGAATAATTTCAAAAAAGGCTCGAACGTGAGACACTCAGCCCCTGGCTGTCACGCTTAAAAGCAGGCGCACCGCTTGGACGTTTTATGGTACATGTTATCAGTTAAAATGTAGGCTAGTACAGCTAGCGAGAAATTTTGCGCTCAAATGTGCCACTAATCTGATGGCCTGAATAGGCTGCGTTAAACCTGATCCAGAAAAACAGTATCCTCGAAAACATTCGCCAACCGATTTCAAAGAAGATGGATCTGATTAACTGGTCCTGAAACCAGGCGATATCTTTTGAATACCAATTCATTTTTTGAAGAATGTTGAATTGCCGGTGGCTTGGTTGCCAATGCGGCTGCAAACAACATGACCAGCGTTTCCGGCTCCAATTTGGTAGGTATATAAAGGGTGGACGCAGATTGGTTACCTTTTGTATACGGAAGCAGCCCGGCTGATATACCTTTTGTACACCTAAAATAATTGCTGTTGGTTTTGATCAACCCTAGGTTTGCATTGCCTTCCCAGAAAAGGATTTCCCTGGTTCCGAGGCAGTTTAATCAATCAGTATTTTATCCATTTGCTAATCAACGCCATGAAAAATCTATTGTTAATTCGAATCCCCAAATCATCATTAATCATTTCCCGGGCAATGCTGCTCTTCGCTTTGCTTTTATTCTTTCAAAGCTGTAAAGACGCGGACATCACCTCTGACCCATCCATTTCCCAACAGACCGGCAATGATCCGCAGCTGGAAGTGCTCAGCATTTTTTTGGCTGGCCTTACCGGCGCACCTGTTGATAAGGTCGTTTACGATCTGAATGAAAAGACATTCATCATCGACGGTGACATTAAAGTAACAAGAAGCAGTGCCGAAGGTTATCTCAATGCCGATAAGGCATCAAGGGTAAACCAGCGGCAAGTCATGTGGCTGCTGAAAGACGAAGTTGTGAAAGACATCAAGGTTCACGTCGCTTCGGGCATTTACACGGCCTGGTATGAACCCATCGTCCTGGCAATGAAAGATTGGAATGACATGCCTGACACGAAGGTGCATTTTCAGCAAACAACCAAGCTTGATGAGGCTGACATCCGGATAACTGCCCAGTATGGTTTTCCCAATCCCACTGAATCGCAAAACTGGGTAGCACGCCAATCTCTGCCGAACGCGGACGGAACAATAGGTGGCGGCATGGAAGTCAATATTTACTACAATGCCGAGAGCTTAATGCCCTTATCTAAAAAGCGGCTGGCTATTGCCCACGAGTTGGGTCACTCAATCGGCCTCACCCACACAGACAAACCGTCAGGTCTCTTTGAGTTTCAGGTTTGCGACACACCCATTATGGATAGTTATTCGGTGATGAACTCGTTGGTAAGCAATTGGAACGGGTTCAGTAAATACGACATGAAAGCAGTGGCAATCATGTATCCGCAACATACCTGGAAATATTACCCCACTCAGGCCACAGATATCGCAGCATCGTCGGGCGAGACTCAATGGTTGTGGACGATCAGTAAAACGCCAGCCAGCGGAGGATATGCAATCAACAGGTATAACTATGTAACACATCAATTCCTGCCGGTTCCGGGAGGAGCTCTACGGATAGCCATAGGCCCAGACGGCCTGCCATGGATTGTAAATAATAAAGGGGAAATTTATAAAAGGAGCATTGATGCCAAGTGGCAAAAGCTGACAGGCAGCGCACTCGACATTGCCGTCGGGGCTACCGGCGCAGTATATACAATCAGCACAGTACCCGCCCCTGGCGGTTTTGCGATCAAATACTGGAAAAACAACCAGTGGAACCAAATGCCCGGGAAGGGCGCGGTACGCATTGCTGTATCTTCGACCGGTGTTGCCTGGGCCATTGACAATGCCAATAAAATCCTGAAATCGAACGGAACATCTATGGAAGATACTGGCGTATTTGGCAGGGACATAGCAGCCGGAGGCAATGGCTCGGTGTATGCAATTGGTCAAACAGCGGTTTTTGGAGGCTATTCGGTCAAAAAAAATGAAAATGGCTGCTGGGTGCAATTAGATGGAGGCGGCGTAGCCATCACAGCCCACGGCAACGGCATGGGACCTGCGGTCATTAATAATTTGGGAATGGTCATGGAATATTAGAATTGCGTGCGTGCCTCTAACTACTACATTTCATCATCATCAATCGCAGGCTCTAACAAAGAGCCTGCGATTTACTTTTAATAATCAGGAAAATGACTTCATGGATCAATTGGTTGTTTAAACCAGATAAGCCGACGGCTTCTCCTATGGCCAAAGAAGGAAATGTCTGCCTCGAAGGTGACAAAGTACATTATTCAGCCAGAGATGGGTTCCGGCAAACGGTGATTGATCTGACCCAGCTGCAGTACGTTTATGTTTACACCGCCGAAAACAGTCAGAACCTGGTGCTGAATGACTACCACCAACATTTTATCCCTTGCTCGGTCAATGGATTTGAAACCTTTTTTCAAGATTTATGCAGTCGGCTTTCACGGAATGAAACGCAACTATTGGAAATTTTAGCAAATAAGAACCCTCAGAAAGTAGAACTTTGGCGTGCTATCCCGCCTGATAACTGCGAGATCCTGGATTTAACAGACCACTCAGATTTATTGAAAAATGGACAATGCGAAGGTTTCTGGATATGTTCATCGCCACGTCAATGGATTAGTTGGGATATGACCTCACAAGAATTAGCAGATTTGCCGCTCACCTACCAAACAACCAATGAATATGGGTTAACAGAAATCCGGTTCCACTTTCCGGTCCAAATCGGCAATTTAGTGCTGGACGACTGGCGCTACTCACTGCCCGGCCATCTTCGTCTGGATGTTCCGCTGGACGATTTCTATTCCAACGTGCGCATTAATAGAAATGGAGATCAAAATTATTTTTTGATAAAAAAGACATTCGATGAGTTCTGGGGAGAGGCTGCCACAGTGTATGAAAGAGATGATCAGAATTCCTGCCAATGGATTGTTAACGGAATAAAGTTCGCGTTGATTTACTGGTACGACAGCCGCTTTACTTATCAATCGGGATATGCATACCTGAACGTAAAAAATCAGCGGATCTACCCTGATTATCTCACGGATCCTGACTACGAGCTGAACCTGCAATTGAGCCAATTTTTATTCCTTTCCCGACCGTTTTCAATTGGTTCTCATTTTAGGCAATCGCGCTATTTTCAGCAAACGCCCACGAAAATAGCCAGCCAGCTCATCATTCTGTCAGCGAAATTCATGATCTGGCTGGATGAGCTCAATGGAAAAATAGGCTTTGCCAACCCTGAAAATGCAATGATCTTTCCATTAAAAGATATCGCCGGTTTTCAGTGCCGGAATGTGGTGCCCGACCGGAGCAGTGGTGGGGCATATTTGTCAGCAATCCTTCAATATGGAAAGCAGCACTGCATTCTGATCGGCGACTGTTATTCTTTTGATGCACACGTCCAGGACCTTGCCAAAATGATTCAACTGCCAATTACCGAGTTGACTGCATACGAGTGATTACTAGTTTTTCACTTTCACACCCTCGTGGAATTTGTGATTTGCATCCTCTGAATCCGCATTTCCGAAATCGTGCGGATAGACTGTGAAAGTGGCGGGATCCGCGTTTTTAACAATTCTTGTTTTGTAATAAACATGTTTGCTGTCGCTGCCGTAGTTCTCTCCCAATACTTTAAAAGTGGCTACATCAGCATCTTTCAACTTTTTATCATCCATAAAAACGGAAGTTTGATCATGGGCATAATTGAAATCGTGCCCGTAATGGCCATTTTCTGCATATACTTCAAATGTCTGAGTATCAGCACCGACAACCTTATTTTCCTTGAAAAAGACAATGTTTTTATCTTTTGCATAACCCTCTGTCAGCAATTCAAATGATCCGCCGTCAGCCCCTTTCAGTGTAAATCCAAGAAAGAAAACTTGATGATCGTCTTTTGAATAGCGGTAATCCAGGATCTTGAATGAGGTTCTTTCACAAGGTAAAATGGCGATATTATGTTGCCCCTCCCCGGTGTAGCCATAATAATAAATGTTCAAAGCATCTTTGGCAAAATGCTCGTCCAAAAGCTCAAACGTTTTTCCCTGACTACCGGTAATGGGTAGCTGGTCCAAATAGGCCGATACATTGTCTTTAGCGAAATGTGAGTCGATGCTAACCAGCGATGAAACCTGTTTCACATCAAAAGCAACTCCGTGGAAAAAGGCATTTGACTTGTCTTTTGCATATCCATTTCCCAGGCTGATGAAAGTCGGGGTATGGGCCTTTTGGATGGTCAGGATCCTTTGTTTTTTGGTCAGATAATAATTTTGCCCTTCCCGGTATTCATCACAATAATAGGCCCTGTCTTTGTCTTTGGCATATTCCTCGTCCAATGCTTCAAACGAGGGCACGTCGGCGTAGCTAAAAGAATAGTCTTTGTAATACGCAGTAGTTGAGTCCTTTGCAAACGATTTGTTCAGTACAAGAAAATTTTTGTCGGTGATAACCTCGCCGTTAAATTTGATTTTTTCAGCTTCATCGTCGAGGCCTAATATTGCTTTTATCAGCCCCCCGATAATCCAGAACAGGATTTTAAAAAGCCATTTTATGAATTTGAATACATCAAGCATGAGGTTGTTTGAGTCTAAGTAAGATTATAATGTTGTATTTCGATTCTTTTGTTCCAGGTCGCTTTCCACCCTCTTCATCACGCATCAAAATGTGCCGGCATGGTGAATTTTTCTTCTTTGGCCATTTCACGGATTCCTTCGGCAGTGCTGATAAAGCTCACATTGTCCGGCGTTTTATACGTGTAATCCGCATCTGCTTCTTCTATCAGGTAACGGATCACGCGCCAGGTATCTGTCCATCGCTCGCTGGCTCTGGCATTATTAGCGGCAAACATAACCGGCGTATACCCTTCGGCGTTTAGTGCATTTTGACTTATGCAAACTTAGCGATGGTGATAGCTAGCATCACTATCTGCCCGGTATACAAGAAGTACACCGGGTCTGGCGGCGGGTATACAAAAGGTAAACACAGACCTTTAATGATGCATTTTAGCACCTTCGAATCGACTTCAATGATGAATACATTGAGTTAAAGCGTACCCGTTTACCTTTTGTACACCTGATTTCAGCGGCCACTTACCTTTTGTATACGCTTGAAAATTGTTGCCGGTTTTGATCCTTTCTACGTTTGTATCGCCTTTCGAAAACAACGAAGTCGGGAGATTGAATTTCTCAAATCATTTATACAAACCATTAAAGCAAAATGTCAAACGTAAAAACAGTAATCGATCAATGGGCTGTAAAAGATCTTGAAGGTGGCTCTTCGCTCAACATCACCGTAACCAGCTGCACGGAACTGGGAAATAACTCGCTCCCCGGAATTCAGGTGTTGTATATGGGAAACACCATCAATTTCGAACCGAATATCACCGAGCGCTGGGCGTATCAGGCTTCAAAAGCGGGCGTAACTGAATACCTGTTATCGGATTATTCCTGGATGGTGCATGAAGATCAGTTTATCAAAAATTATCTGATCGTAGGTGATATCCTGAAAGCAAAAATTGAAGTCAAAAGCAGAAGCTCCAAGGTGATCACAAAAGAGTATGAATTGCCTTTCTCAATCTAAATTCCTTCAATTTTAACAACAACTTAGCTATTTCCATGAAAAATCCTTTTTCAAACATCAGGTACCAACCATCTTTAAACCTGTTTCGGGGCATTTTGCTGCTTGCTCTGCTCATTTTTTTTCAGGGCTGTAAAGACCAGGACATTACCACCATTCCGGCATCGTCCCAGGTGGGCGAAAATAATGTCCAGATGCAAATGCTTACCAGTTATCTGGCAGAAATGACCGGGGCACCTGTTGACAAGGTCATCTATGACAAGGAAGACAAAATATTTGTGATCGATGGTGATCTGACGATTTCGAGAAAAAGTGCCGAAGCATATCTGAATGAAGCGAAGACAGGAAGGGTTGAGCAGCGGCGCCATCCTTGGCTGCTAAGTGACAATGTTGTCCAGGATATCAAGGTTTATATTAAGCCGGACATCACGCCCAGCTGGAAAACGGCAATTCGTTTGGCCATTGCGGATTGGAATGATGTTACTGACACCAAAGTAAATTTCCGGGAAGTATACCTTGATTATAATACCGACGTAGTTGTTTCTGCAGGTTTTCACGCAGACGAGAAAGGCACGATAAATTGGGTAGCTAGACAGTATCCGCCGGATATGGATGGGACAACCGGTGGCGGAATGATAGTTAATACTCTTTATAATAACGATTTGGATATGTCGATATCCATGAAACGGCGTACCATTGCACATGAGCTTGGGCACGCTATCGGGCTCACTCACACAGACGAACCGGCAGTAGGAATGGTTGATTATCAGGTTTGCGGTACGCCTAAAATGGATGAATATTCTGTTATGAACGCGTACGCAACGCTTTGGGACGGGTTTTCCCTATACGACAAAGTTGCGGCACGCATACTTTATCCCGCGCATACCTGGAACTATCTTACCGGTCTGGCCACTGATGTGGCTGCCGGATTCCACGCTAGCAAATCATTGTGGATCGTTAGCAAAACACCAGTCAATGGTGGATACTCGATCATGAACTATGATTACACAACCAAAACGTTTAAGCAGGTCTCCGGGGGAGCTGTCCGGATAGCGGTCGGCCCTGATAATAACCCGTGGATTGTAAACAGTGTTGGGCAAATATATAAACGTGTTAACAACTCCCAGTGGCAACTGGTGCCTGGCAGTGCGAATGACATTGCTATTGGGGCAAATGGTGAGGTTTTTATTGTCAGCACGCTGCCAGCCGCTGGTGGGTATGCCATTAAACAGTGGAAAAACAACCAGTGGAAAGTGCTTCCGGGAAAGGGAGGTTTACGGATCGCTGTCAGTTCAATCGGCATTCCCTGGGCGGTTGACAATGCCAACAAAGTATTAACACTTAGCGGGCAGACCATGGTGGATACCGGCGGCTTCGGAAGGGATATTGCAGCCGGGGATAGGGGCTATATGTATGTTATTGGACAAACCCAGGTTGGCGGGGGCTACTCGGTAAAAAAATATGAAAATGGCTGCTGGTTCCAACTAAGTGGCGGCGGTGTGGCTATCACAGCACATGGTTCTGCTGGAGAACCGGTAATTATTAACAACCTGGGGCTGATAGCGGAATATTAAAACTCAGACTTTTTTGAACCCTGGCCAACATACAGTGGCCGGGGTTCTCAACTACAATAAAAGTAAGTTAATTAAAGTGCAACATGCTGGTCTCACGAAACCCTCCTGCTTGAGGCAAAGAGGCCCATGTATCTGTTTCTTACCTAGGAGTAGGGAAAAACAGCGTCAATTAGAGACCAAAAAGTATAGCTAACAATTAACAAAGTACCGATCTGGATCAATAGATAACCCTAAGAAAACATCCTTACCCGACCGCTAGTGGCTTGTTTTTAACACCCCTAGCTGCTCGCCAGATTAGCATGCGTCCTAGCGCATTCCTCCCGAAACAGCCAATTTTTCTCCAGTGATCCAGCCCGCATAATCCGAAGCCAGGAAAGCGACTGCCGGGGCTATTTCATTTGGTTTGCCAAATCTACCCATCGGTATAGCGGCAATCATGCCCTTTTCAATGGCGCTACCTGCCAGGCCCAGCGCCTTTGACCCTTCGGTATCAGTTGGACCCGGTGCCACTGTATTGACCCGGATGTGCCGGTTCACCAGTTCTCTTGATAAAGAAACGGTTAAGGCGTTCAGGGCCGCCTTCGATGACGTATAAATGCTGGTGTATGGCCCCGGATTTTGTCCGCCTACTGAACTGATATTGATAATGCTACCTCCTGTTGGGGGAAAATACTTCAAAGACTCCTGGATCGTCAGTATGGGACCTAATACATTGACCCGGTACTGTTCCAGAAAACCCTCCTCCGTAACAGCTTCGATAGGGCCGAATCGGGCGATGCCAGCGTTATTCACCAGCACATCCAGCTTGCCAAACCGCTCCTTTACCTGTTTTAATAAATCAATAATATCGGTATGCCGGGCCATATCCGCCTGAAGGGCAATGGCCTGTCCGCCTGTCTCCCGGATGGCGGTAACCACGCCTTCCGCATCACTTGCCGCCGAATGATAGGTAATAATGACAATCGCGCCACAGGCGGCAAGTTCCTTGGCGATGGCAGCGCCAATACCCTTTGAGCTGCCGGTAACGATGGCAATCTTCTGCGTCAAATCTATTTTCATGATATCTTTTTTTGACAAAGCTAAATGAGCGAACTTTACCCTGGGAATGAGTTTCCCTTTAGAAAGTAGTTTCCTTAGAGAAACTAAGTTGCGCCAAGACAGATGAAAAAGAAAGTATTTATTGATCAAAAGCCCCTGCACTGTCCAGGTCAGCTCAGGGCTATCCATGATACGATGGATATTTTAAGCGGCAAATGGAAAATCACTATCATTGGGTGCCTGAGCTTCGGCGACAAACGGTTCATGGACTTAATGCGGGAAGTAAAAGGGATTGGCTCCAAAATGCTGTCCAAGGAGTTACACGAGCTGGAGATCAACGGTTTGATCAGTCGCACGGTGCAGCCAACCAAACCGGTCACGGTGGAATACGCGCTTACCGCTTATGGTGAGACCCTCAGGCCTATCCTGTGGGAAATGGCTGATTGGGGGCAACATCACAGGATAAAAGTAAAAGCAGCATTCAGCGGAGAAGTTGGCAGTGGCCAGAGCACAGCTTGAACCTATTTAGTTTTTACGTTGCCTCAATAAATCAACTTGTTATACAGACTATTTCGTGACGCCCCACCAAAAATGGGATGAAGCCATCGTATCTGACACAACCATTTTAGAAGAAGTGTCCAACTTGTAAGGGGCCAAGACATTTTTGCTAAAACAGCTCAATAGGTGTCTGACAAATCCACATTTTCTCTCACAACCCCTCCGCAATTGACTAAGCGGGGATTGCGAGAAAAATTGTTCGAGGCAAATTGTAAGATCTGGTGTAGGCGAATACAATACTGTCACGACAGTACCAGCGGTCCCTTCATAGCGGATTAAAATTAGAAAATTTGTCTAATTAATCACCACTCTGTTTTGGGGAAGCTTACAAGACTAGCCACATTGGTAGTTATGGCCATTTTTATACAAAACTATTTAGGATATCATTTGAATAAAACCGGGTAATCGGTATAACCTTTTGCGCCGGGTGTATATAGGGTGGTGAAATCAGGTGCGTTCAACTCCGCTCCGTTGATAATGCGTTGCTCCAGGTCCGGATTTGCTAAGAAGGCCCTGCCAAATGCGATAAGGTCTGCATCTCCATTATTTAATTCAGCTTCCGCTTTTTCGGCAGTAAAGGTGTTACAATAAATAATTGTTCCCTCAAATTCAGTACGAATGGCCGCTAACGTTTGTGTGGGAACCTGCGGGTTAATACTGATGTGTATATACGCAAGCCCGATGCGGTTAAACTCCCGGCTTAAATGAATGTACGTTTCCTCCGTTGCATCGGCATCATATGGTTGCAGGTCGCCCAGAACGGAATTGGGTGAGATCCTGACACCCACTTTTTCTTTGCCGATAGCGTCCGCTACACGTTGCGCGACTTCCAGGGCAAACCTGGCCCTGTTCTCGATCGTCCCGCCATAAATATCTGTACGGTCATTCACATTTGGATTAAGGAACTGCTCGATGAGGTAGCCATTTGCGGCGTGTAATTCTACCCCATCAAAGCCGGCGGCCATCGCATTCTTCGCTGCTGTTACGTATCCGCTGATCACATCTTGTACACCCTCGGTAGATAAGGCTACCGGAACCGGATAATCCTGCATACCCATGGTATCGGTGTGCATTTGCCCGGCTGCCGCTATAGCTGATGCACCTATCACCTGAACGCCCCCTGGCAGGTTTGCCTGGTGCCCGATACGTCCGGTGTGCATTAATTGCAAAAATATTTTGGTATCATTTTGATGTACGGCAGTTGTCGTTAATTTCCAGCCTTCTATTTGTTCAGGTGAAAAAATGCCCGGGATACGGGCATAACCCAATGCTTCGGGGGCTGGCGCGGTACCTTCCGTGATGATCAAACCTGCTCCCCGGCGCTGGCCATAATATTCCGCCATCAGTGCGTTTGGCACATTGCCGATAGCACGGCTGCGGGTCATAGGGGCCATCACTAAATGATTCTTCAAATTCAGGGACTGGCTATTGTAAGGCATCAGTAACTTTTTCATATCGTTTGTTTTATGTTTTACATGATATGTCAAAGGTCAGCAGGATGCCGCATTTGAAATAGCGCGCCGCGCCTGAAAAATAGTCCTATCCGCCTGATGCGTACTTTTTAGGCTTTTGCTGATGGTGCCGCTCGAACAAGCGGGCGAAATGGCTTAAATTACTGAAACCTAACTGATAGCCCGTCTCGCTCACCGAATAGTTCTTATGCCGGAGCAGATAGGCAGCTTCTTCCATCCGGGCCGTTTGGTAGTAATTGTAAATGCTATCGCCAAATACCTGCCTGAACAGATCCTTCATTTTGGTTTCGCTTAGACCGCCTGATTTAGCCAGGTCAGGCAAACTGGGAGGTTGACTAAGATCGCTGAGTATAGCCTTCCGGATGATAGAAAGCTTTTCCGCATCAGCTTTGTTAACCGGGCTATGTCCGGTTGATTGGCGGTTATGCAGCTGATTGAACACATGATATAGCAGCGTTTCCGCTTTAAGCCGATAATATAAGCCTGCAAGCCCGTTCTCTGCCTGTGGCTCCGATAGCTGTTTGAGTGTCATTTGTGTTTCTGTCCCCATACTTTCATAAAAAAGAAAGGACTCTTTGGGGTTAACAATGCTATCAATCACATCATGGGGACGATCAAGTTTCAACAACGCCTTAAGACGCGTGGCGCTCAACCCGATCACCGTAAAATAGATCTCCGTGTGGGCCGGAAAAGTAATCAGAGAGTCCAAGTTATTAGAGGCAATTTGTATCGCCATATCATTATAACGACTAAAATTCTGCTGTTGCCCGTCACTTGCAATCAGACTTACAGGCTCCTCATTATTATAGAAAATCACGCTGATGAAGCTTGCCTGTTCTGTTGTGCCTATCCGTTTCAAGATCAGCTCCTGGTTCAGCCGGTAACGGTGTATCAGCAAGCGAAAGTCATCATTCAGATCAACCCGGCGTACAAACCCCTCGCCGAGGGATGATGGAATTTGCAGCTCGTTGTTGACCACAGGTACTTTTAAGGCTTCAGCAAAGGCTGTCAAAAAATTAAACTGCGGCTGGGTAACAAACTCTATTAACATGTTTAGTGATAATGGTTTATTTAAAGGTATGTACTTATTAATAAATCGTTTGCTACCCCGAATATGGTTTACTGATCACTCATTTCCTTCATCACCCTCTGCCGGTGCTGAATCCCCCAGGACGAAATTTCATTAATAATAGGTTTGAGCGAGTGTCCGTATTCGGTTAATTTATACTCAACCGTAACAGGTTTAGTTTCCAGGCATCGTACGTCAGTTTTCACAAAGTGGTATTGCAAAAATATGACCATTGAAATCGCTCAACGCTGTTTTGAGTTATTGGAGGTAGACAACGCCAGTAAGTTCTTCTGCCAAAACCCAAAGCTTAGCTGCGGTTATTTCATCAAGCGCGTTTTCTTTGATCGTAGACAAAGCCGGGTATCCGCGAAACCCGCCTTGATCTGGCTCATATAAGTTACCACCAAGCGCATCAGGTGAAACTGCTGCATAAAGTAAAGACAAGGCGCCCTGCCACGGTTCCATGAATTCCCCGATACGCTCCTTTCCGATTGCAATTTCCTTGTCGGTCATATGTCTCACCAGTTCAGTTTTATTGGCACCAGGCTGAGCAGCTATGGACAAAACATTGTCCCCGCGTTGTTTAATCTTTCGGTCGAGTTCTATGGCAAACAGCAAGTTAGCCAATTTACTTTGCCGGTATTCCCGCATGGCGTCATAACTGTTTTCAGATCGCAGATTGTCAAAATCGATATGGGCACCCTGGTAACCATTACTGCTAACGGTAACTATACGCGCACCCGATGTGGCTTTTAAAAGTGGATATAGACAACCTGTAAGCGCAAAATGGCCCAAAAAGTTAATTCCAAATTGCTCCTCGTAGCCATCGACAGTCTTAGGCCTGTCCGGCGCATTTTCGCCGGTGTTCGCTACGCCGGCATTGTTGATCAGTACATTTAATTGTTGATGGTTTTGCAAAAATGTAGCTGCGAACTCCTTCACATCGTTAAGGTCGCTCAAATTAAGTTTTGAGATTTCCAGCTTGCCCTTTCCGCTAAGCGCTTCCAGTTTCTTTTGCGCATCTCTGGCTTTGTCCATGCTCCGGCAGGCCAGCACCACGTGAGCCCCCGCTTCGTATAAGGCAAGCGCAGTTTCGTACCCAATACCGGTATTAGCGCCAGTAACAATAATAGTTTTACCCGTCTGATCCGGGATATTTGATTTCGTCCACATACCTTTTTTTAAAGCAAAGGTCGGCAGAATAAAACCATGAAGGATATTAAAAGGAAACCATTATCTATGAAAACCAATCTTTGGCTGCCTTACACCACTACAAAGAGTTCCTTTGTGATCACATCTGAGGGCGGTTGTTTATCCTCCGGATTTTCCTGATAAGAAATAACTCATCTGCCAAATACAGTCCATTGTGGACAACTGTATACCCATAGTTGACAGCAACCGGTAAAATCCAAAACGCGTCTGGCGGATCGGGCTATTTTTCGGGCGAAGCACGCTATTTTAAATTTGCCCTCGTGCCGACCTTTGACATATCATTTAGAAATAAAAAGATATTCAAACATTAAAAAAATAATCCAATGGCACTATCCGAAGAAGTTAAAAAAACAATTGCCGATGCAGAAGCGCATGGCTTTGATAAGTTAAACCTTTTGCCACCACAACAAACCAGGGATTTAATGAAACAGGCGCCTGCAAACCCTAACCCGACAGCAGTTGGACAGGTGATCAATACGATCATTGAAAAAGACCAGATCCCGGTAAGAATTTATATCCCTAAGGGAAGCGGCCCGTTTCCGGTGATATCTTATTTTCATGGGGGCGGTTTCGTGCTGCTAAGTTTAGATACACATGATGAAATTTGCCGCCAGCTGTGCGCTGATACAGGCGCTGTTATCATGTCGGTAGACTATAAATTAGCGCCGGAGCATCCTTATCCCGAGGGGCCGGAAAGTGCTGTTGCTGCTACGCTCTGGATGATTGAAAACGCAGAAAAATACAATGGCATCGGCGAACAAATGGCTGCTGCCGGCGACAGTGCCGGGGGGTATATGGCAATCTGGGTCGCACAAAAACTGGCAGCCGCCGGGGTTGTGCTCAAGGCCCAGTTTGCAACATACCCCGTCACAGATCACTATTCATCACATCATGCTTCGTGGGAAGAAAATAAGGAAGGGTATGTCCTGACTGCCGAAATGATGAAATGGTTTTGGGACAATTATCTGACCGATCCGGCTAAATTCGATGAAGCATCGCCATTAAGGGCAGCAGATCTTTCGGGTCTGCCACCGGCCCTGATCATGACGGCCAACTATGATCCCCTGAGAGACGAAGGGAAAGCCTATGCCGATAAATTGCAAAAAGCAGGCGTCCCTACGATTTATCAAAATTACGAGAACGTCCATGGATTTTTTGGGCTAGGTTCGATCGGACAACAGGCCATGCAGGAAGCCAGTAATTTTTTAAAGGAAAAATTAAACCGTTAATCATGTACCTGTTTTAAGTGAATAAAAGTAGGTTTGCAGCTTTCGAAAATCAAGATGTTTAAACCGTGAACAGGTTTTAATACAAATACTTACACGCGTTTTGGTGAGCACTTTTCTGACCGAACCGACCGAACCATGAGTCTCGATTTGCTCACCAAAGTTTTATAAATAATTGCATATTTTGACACTTTTTCAAAAAACAAAAGCCCTGTAAATCGTTGATCTGCAGGGCTTTGATTGTTTTTGATAAGCTATCTGGTGCACCTAACGAGTGCGGAACCTTGTGAATAACTAACTGATAATAAGTAAGTTTCAACTGATAGTTAAGGCTACTCTCGATTTACTCATTAGAACTGCAAATCCTTACTTGAAATTAGCTTTTTGGGTGCAGTTTCACAAGTATCTGGCTAAATTATTACTGTATTTAAGCCACTTTTTACGTTGTCTAGCAGCATGCTCCCCACACCTGCGAACTTCGTAGATATTTAGTTTTTGGTCAAAGAAAGTTCAAGCCGAGTTCGCTGCCTCCCTCAGATAGTCACTTTGGTGATCATTCTGGTCGGGCGGACTCGACCAATACATCGAACCCCTTAACGCACAGAGATAGTAATTATAAAATCTCAAAAAGTCAATTCGATATGATAAACCGATACAATGATTTTTGAGATAACATTTTGAGATTGGTGCAAAAAGGTTCCATGGTCGCAGGATCGCAGTTACCGGCCGTGCATCTATTTTTTACGGCGATAATTTATTTAAATAGCAGCGGTGCCATCTGATACAGGCTGCGGCGCCAGGTGAGAAACTCATGCGCCGTGCCCTCGGAAACGTATGAAACCGCATTGTATCCCGCCGATTTAAGCGCAGTAGCCGCATTCCTCACACCGTCGGGTTTCTCTTTGCTGCCAGCACTGAGGAAGACAAGCTTAGGTTTGGTTTTGTCTTTGAGATCCTCGGGGGCATACACGCCTCCGCTGAGCAGTGCATAATAGCCAAAAACGTCCGGTTTATTGACCGTAATCATCCGGGTTTCCATACCTCCCATGGAAAGACCTGCCATGGCGCGTTTGTCCCGGCTGGCTAATGTTTTGAAAGTAGCGTCCACATATGGAATGAGCTCGTCGACCAGTACGGCCTGGAAAGGTTCGATCTTAAATTCCCTGATCTTTCCGAATTTCACCTCGTTGGTCATTCCATACGTCATCACGATGATGAACGGCTCAACTTTGCCATCGGCAATCAGGTTGTCCATAATGAGATTCGCGCGCCCCTGGTTGCTCCATGCCGTTTCGTCCTCTCCCCATCCATGCTGCAAATACAGCACCGGGTAACGTTTGCTTCCCTTGTCATAGCCGGGCGGTGTATACACAAATGCGCGGCGGGAAGTACCTGTGCTTTTGGATGGGAACAATACCTGTTGCACATGGCCGTGGGGTACATTTTTAAGCTGATAAAAGTCCTGATCGTGAGCCGGAATTTCGATACCGCTTTCCCAGCGAACCGAGCCGTAATAGTTCAGTGTACCCGGATCATTAAACGTTCCGCCGTCGACATTCAGGTGATAATAATGAAAGCCTTCATCCAGCGGCCCTTCGGTGGTTCCGGTAAAAAAACCTTCCGCGTCCCTGATGAGTTTGGTTCCTCCCTTTCCGCCCAATCCAAGACTGACCCTCACACTATCAGCCTGCGGCGCCTTAATGCGGAAACGGGCATATCCCTGAGAATTCACCTGAGGATATTCCTGGCCGGGTTGATTGAGCTCCGAAGGTCTGAAATCGTCGTTGACAGCGGGCTTGTCCACCTGTGCCCAGGCGGCACCCATCGTTAGCGAAGCTGTCACAAGTAAGGTTAAACATTGTTTGTTCATGTGTTTTTTAGTCAAATACATGTTGAGAATATATGATTACCAAAGAAAAGACTTCTGCCAGGCAAGTCAGGAAATCGCGTGAGTCAGAACCAGGCCGCCGGAGTACCAGCCATTCCATTACGTCTATTGGCTGCCAGTTTTAAAGTAAGGTCTGATTGCGCTGGGATAATCAGCGAACGCAAGTTCAGGTTCCGGGATTTCAGGATGCCACATTTTCTCCCATTCAAAGCCGTAATACCCTTTATATCCGCCTCCTTCAAGGGCATTGATCGCCTCGGTGAGTGGCGCCTCGCCTTTGCCGATAAATGTGTAGGCCAGTTTGCCGTCGACCAGCCTGCCGTCCTTGATATGGGTGTGCCGGATGTATTTTCACAATTTCGGTCAGCGTCCATTTGGGACAGCCTAACGTGGAAAAGGACAGTTTTTGTTTGTCTTTTTTAATGGGCAGTTCAAGAGCGGTTACTGCGGCCAGCGCCATGCTGCTTTTCAAGAATGTTCTGCGGCTATTCATTCGGATCAACTGGTTTCGGGCTATTTGAGTAGGTCGTACCACTTTAATCAAGCTATTCGACGGGCAAATCTACTTAACAAGGTAAATGCGGGGTTTGCATTTATTTGCTCCGGTTTTGAGAAAGCGTTTTAAAAAGCACGTACAGCTAGCTCGTATGTCGTATACAAAGAAACCCTGATCGATTTTAAAGGCTATCAATAGACTTTTCTGGGCTCGCTTGACCGGGTGACAGTTCCTCTGCCGGTCTCCTTCAAGCACTCGATGGGTCTTACATCTCCTGCAATCTATCCTGATGTACTGCCGGTAATACCGGATTCCCGATGATCAAATAATACGCGCGTATTTCCGTGAAGCCGGGCAAGGCCAGAAAACTTAACTATCATTGCAGCATGGCAGTAGACACAGCAGCAGGTGTAATCAGTCATATTCAAGCAGATTTTGCTCTTGACAGTCAGTACTTGCCTGGCTTAGCAAACTCAGTACAAGACAGGCTATCTAAAAACGAGCTCAGAATGACCGACTTACTCGCAGATGCAGGTTACTCAAATGGCTACAATTATCAGTTTCTGGAACAACAAAATATAGATGCATGGATACCGGTATTCGATATGTCTAAGCCGTCAAAGTTCTTGCTCGCTTAATTTCACAAAACCCTCTATTTTCGATATTCGGCGTATATATCCGTGTTAGCGATCCCAATACCAGCATTCAGATGTTTAGTTAGAACAGCGCAGAGTGCCAGGTCGCTTGGCAGGCCAGAGATTTCACAAATCATTTGAAGATATTGTATGGTGAAGCGCGAAGGCGTCTTTGCATCCGTTCCCAAACCAATTCACACTCAAACCAGCCGTATTCACAATCGCAACAGACATAGTTAACGCAGGTCGCTATTTTTATCCCCAGGTTCATCAGACAGGATCTTTAATCAAAAGGTTATGAAAAAAATTGCCTGGTTATATCTTTTATGGTATTGCTTGATAGGAAGTTATACAAGCGCGCAAAACATCATATTGACTGTTGAATTTGACAATTTTAGTGGCAAAAAGGTCGATCTCCATTATATCAATGCTGCGCAGAAAGAATCTATATTTAATATAGTGGTAGAAAATGGCCGATTTGCAATTCCAGATTCACTTATTTCCGCTCCGCAAGTGGCAACGCTTTCTTTTACGACGGCAAATGATGGTCTGTTGATCCCTGTTTTGCTTGCTCCCGGCTACCAGATTTCTTTGAGAGCTGATGTCCAAGATATGCTGACGTTTTACCAGACATCGGTTTGGCTGGGACGCGGATCGGCAGCCAATGTCTTTTACTTCAAAAATCAAAATAATGGCGACCCGGACGATCCTTATTATGATTATTTCAAAATCATCATTGAATATAACACGTTGTTCGACCGGCTCGACAAACTGATGCAAAACGCCGTGACGATGCTGGATGCGCAAAGTCCAAAAGAAGTAAACGATTATATCAATGCGCATTTTGACCATGCCATTTTAAAGAATATTTCGGATAGCAAATATTTGTCATCCCCATCTTACCGGGCCATGATGGGGCTCTCCTTCTGGTATCTGTTCTACCTTGTGAAGTATGATGCCAAGATCCAGCCAAACACATTACGGCCCAAATACCAGGTTTATCTTGACAAAATAATTGAAGTCTTCACAGGTGAAGTCAGAGATTATATCCTTTACAGGTTTGTAAACCTGAACCTCGTAGCAGCAGAGAATTCATACGAGAAATTTCAGGAGCGGGCGACCTTTACCATGCCTTACCTTAAATTCATCTCTAATAAAGACGATTACAACAAACTGCTCCGGTCGATCACGGAAAAAGAAAACATGCTTTCAGGCCTAAAAAGCGGCGATCCCGCCCCGGCTTTCACATTGCCAGACTTAAAAGGAGTACAGTATGAGTTGGCTAATTTTAAAGGTAAAATCGTGTTGCTTGATTTCTGGGCAAGCTGGTGCGGACCGTGCCGTCAAGAAAACCGTTATATTCAGGAATTGTACCGGAGATATAAAAGAGAGCCACGCGTCGTATTTATAAGCATTGCTGTCCGCGATAAAAAGTCCAATTGGCTCAGGGCGGTGGTGCAGGACAAGCCGGGCTGGCTCCAATTGTTTGACGCAACCGGTCAGGCCGCTGCCAACTATTTCACTAATGCCATTCCCAAGTTTGTGATAATTGATGAAAAAGGGGCTATTGTAGATTTTCAGGCTCCTGCTCCCAGTGATGGCAACCAACTTGAAATTCTTATTGAAAGACTACTCGACAAACGCAGGTAAACCAATTATTTGGTCCATGATCAGAATAAGAAATGCAGTTCTACTAGTCATTTTTCTCATTTTTTGCGCAAACAAAAGCATTGCCCAGCGCATTGCAATTTTTGGAAAGGCGCCGGTGCGTGTAGAAGGGGAAGGATTTACTGTCCCAGAAATGAAGGGGAGAAAATTTCAGGATGACATCGGAGATTGCCCCGCAGAGAAGATAGTGCCCGTTTATCTTGCCGGAAGCTGGATCAGCATCCGCACTACGGATTCTCCTTTCGGAAGTTCATTAAGCATTTCGGAACATAATAAAAGGGGTGATACCCTTTATCTTGAACATTATAAATCACATCGGCTTTATGCCAGAAAATTTTTTACAAAAACGCCTATATCAGGGCAAACACAGATTTTCCATGCCGACACGCTAATAAAGATGGGACTGAAAAGGCAATTGACAGATAGTGACGAAATCGCCTTTTCGCTTTTAAAGGTGAACGATTATTTCTTTGTCGATTTCCTGGATTATAAAACGGATTCACTGGTCAGAAGATATTACATAAAAAGGGTAAAGGTCGCGCCAGCCATAGCTGGGTTTCGACAAGTTGCAGGCGCGGAAAGTGCCGTTGGAAAACCGGTAAAATTGGCAGATAACCAAAGTGAAATATTTTTAAAACCTGACATAAAAGCACGGTTTATGCTTGCAAAGGCTATTTTGCCCGACTCCCTTTTACGTTACGATCTGATTAATCTAAAAACCGGAGATACGCTCCGCTATGCAGGTAGCAATGGAATTGTAATCTATAAACCAGAAGCAGATACGCACTACTCACTGCAGCTTCACTATACTATGCAACCTGAGACTGTGGCTACCTATTTTCTGCAGACCATACCTTATTGGTACCGTTCACCAATATTTTATCTTCTGTTTGGAACGCTCATTTTATTGTTACTATTTATTTTAACAGCTACATACATCTATAAGAAATTGCAATCATCGGAAAGAAAACGTATCGAATCGGAGCAAAATCTGCGTGCTGTGCAATCCCAGCTAAACCCACATTTTGCTTTTAATGCGCTTGGATCGATTCAAGGGCTAATCAATACAAATCACATCACTGAGGCAAATCATTATTTGCGGGAGTTCAGCCTGCTTTTGAGAAAAACGCTCGAAAGAAGTCAGCACGTTTTTAATACATTAGACCGGGACATTGACATACTGAAAACCTATATTGGGCTGGAAGAACTTCGGTTTGATTTCAGCTGGGAGATTACCGTAGCTCCTGGTTTAAACCCGTCAGAAATCGAAATACCTACACTCTTGATGCAACCACTCGTTGAAAATGCGATCAAACATGGGCTTTCTGGTTTGGGTGCTGCGGGAAGGCTTCATATAGCTTGCAGTCTAGGGAAAGAACCGGAAAGCATGATGATCAGCATAAATGATAACGGAAAAGGGTTTGATCAAACCAGTTTCGGCTATGGTCTGAATCTAACCCGTGAACGTATCACCGCGGTGAACAGACTTTATAAAGAGAAAAGCATTGAAATGCTGTTCAATAATAACTCCGGTATGGAGGTAACTTTGGTATTTCACAAATGGGTCGGGGTATGATAAGGGCGATAATTGTTGACGACGAGCAGCATAACATCAGCAATTTGCAAACACTGATCACAACCTACTGTCACAACGTGTTTATAGTAGGCACGGCTGTTAATGCAGATCAGGCCAGAGATTGCATTCTTGGGTTGCGTCCGGACGTCGTCTTTCTGGACATCCACATGCCCGGACAAAATGGTTTTGAATTGCTGAAATCCGTCGGCGAACATGATTTCGAGGTTATTTTTGTAACCGCATACGATTCTTACGGCATCATGGCGATCAAATTTTCTGCCTTGGATTACCTGCTTAAACCCATTAGCATCCCGGAGTTAAAGGCGGCCGTAGAGAAGGCCAAAACGATGGTGAATAGGAAAATGCAAAACTTACGGCTTGAAAATCTGCTCCAGTCACTGGATAAAAACAACCTCGATCTTAACCAAAAACTCGCCTTAACAACCCTGAAGGAAACGTATCTGGTACCTGTAAAGGACATAGTCCGGTGCGAATCGTCAAATAACTATACAACCTTTTTCATGGCCCGTGGTTCTCGCCATGTCATTTCCAGGCCGATTTACGAATACGAAGAGCTTCTTGGCCCATTCGGCTTTCTCCGCTGCCACCGATCTCATCTGGTGAACAAAATCTATATCGACGGTATTCTCAATGAAGGGACCGGCTATGTCATTATCCAGAATGCCAAAATCCCTATCTCCAGACAAAAGAAAAAACAAATTGTATCAGCGTTGACACGCAAACCCTAATTGAAGAAACCCTCTGGTCAACTGATTTTATATTCAAGGTTTGCTTTTTAAGCAGTGACTGTGGTGCCAGGAAAGCTGCTTTTAGAACGTGATCGCGCTTTTGAGAAACATTAATGGACACAAGAGTCGCAAAAAACGCTCTAACGCGAGACACTCGGCCACTTGACTGTTGTACTCAAATCAGTCGCACCGCTCGGACGTTTTTTGAGACTAAGGTGAGATCCTTCAGTCTTTGCAAAAATGAGGAACCGGCAAACGCCTATTCATTTCTCAGTACATTGATTGGATTAACGAGGGCGGCCTTGATGCCTTGCCATGCAATTGTGATAGATACCACTGCTAGCACGGACAAATAAGCGAAAATGAACACCCAAGGGGACAGATCTATCCGATAAGCAAAATCTTTTAACCATTGGCTCAGTAGCCACCACGCAATTGGTGAAGAGATTAGAAAAGCAACAAACATCAGCTTCAATACGTCCGTGGTGAGCAGAGCTACGATACTAGATACTGACGCTCCTAACGCTTTCCGGATACTGATTTCTTTGTTGCGTTGCTCCGTTGTGTAGACCATTAGCCCAAATAGTCCGAGACACGAAATAAGGATTGCAATGCTGGTGGCAATGTTGACAATTTGAGCTGTTTTCCTTTCTTTCTCATACATTTTTGAAATGGCGTCGTCCACGAATGAATAGTCGAAACCCTGGTCAGGATAGCTACTGATCCATTCATTTTTCAAAGTGTTCATTACCTGATCCAAGTTTGAGAATTGCCTTCCTTTCGTAAATAGCTTAATGGCCACGTTTTCCGCTTGCGATAGCATATACCCGATAATTGTCGGCTTGATAGGCTCATGGAATGATTGTTCATGAAAATCGGTAACCACTCCCACTATTGAAACCGGCTTGTTCTGCCATTGAATAGGTTGGTTCACTGCATCGCGCGGATTATTAAAACCTAATTCTTTCGCCAAAGCTGCATTGATGACCACTTCCCGCAACGTGTCTGCCACATTGTAGTTTCTGCCGGCAATCAGCTTCAAACCATACAAATTTAAAAAATTGCCATCGCCTGATTTCGCCATAACATCAATGGTCTTTTCCGTCTGTCCCCGCCATGTAATTTTACCGGTAAACATACTTTCACTCATGGGAGCTGCAAATTGAACAGTAGCCATATCTACTCCTGCCAATTCCTTCACCTTTTGCACAAAAACCTTCGATTTCTGGTTATCACGTACATATATTTCAACGACAGCGTCCGAGGAGAACCCTAAGGCCTTCGTCCGCATAAACATCAATTGTTTGCCAATCAGAAATGAGCAAATGATAAAGGTTACTGCAATTGTAAATTGAAATACAACCAGCCCTTTTCTAATGTATCCATTTTTACCGTTGGGTAAGGATCGTTTCGCTTTCAATGTGATGGCGGGAAGGTAGGAGGACAAAATCATTGAAGGATATACACCAGACAGTAATACGGTTGCCACAATGATCAACACCAGAAAAGCTGGTGCCTTGATATCAACCGGGTTTTTAGTGAAATTGGCGGGGACTAATGACTGGAATGTCGATAAAACAGGCCAAGTAATAATGATGGCCACAAAAAGGGCAAATCCGGCTAGAATTGTTGTCTCAGTCAGAAATTGAAAGACGAGCGATCCTTTGGTGCTTCCTAACACTTTTCGAATACCAACTTCCCTTGCCCGGTTTCCTGCCTGTGCCGTTGCCAGATTAATGAAGTTCACGGCAGCCAGAAGCAAAATAAATATAGCAACTCCAATCAACCCATAAAGCGTAGGTAAATGCGCTTGCTTTGAGTAGGTGTCAAAGTAATCTGCATTAAAATGCAAATCAAATAATGGTTGCAGCTTTGGTTTGAAAACAAATTGATTTTTAAAGTGTTGTTTGGAAAAATTTAAAAATGACGTTGCCAATTGATCAGGCTTCATTCCTTTTACCAACTTCACATAGGCTTGCGAACTCATTGATAAACCGTCCCATGTGTCCAGGTCGATCAATTGTTTGAATGCGCTGGATTTAATAGTAGCAAACGAAATAAAATCGGTGAAAGTAAAATCGGTTGGCCTGTTCCAGTCACGCACAATTCCAGAGACAGTTACCAGAATTGAATCTTGGTAAATAACTTGCCTGCCAAGAACTTGATTGAGAGGGATTTCACCAAAATATTCCTGCGCCCTTGCCCTGGATAGCACTACTTTGTGAGGAGATAACAATGCGGTTTGCGGGTCTCCCGCCAGCCAATCGTATTTGAATATGGAAAAGTATTGCGGCTCTACAAGAATAGTCTTCGCATCCCCAATACCTCTCTTGCGACGCTCAAAACGTTTGGGATCCCCTGTTTTCTGTGGAACCAATACTTTGGTTTCAATCACTTGAAATGCGGCGATCGTTTCAATACCAGGAATTTCTGTTCGCATTGCCTGCGGAACTGGACCTGGAACAAACGCTACGGGGTGTTCTTCCTCAAACGTGCCAATACTCGACTGCCCGACAACGCGGTAGATTCGTTCTTTGTCCGGGTGAAAAGCATCGTAGCTCATTTCGTAGTTGGCGATAAGGTATACGATCAGGCAAGTCGCGATGCCTATCGTCAGCCCGAGCAGGTTAATTCCTGTACTCACTTTGTGTTTCAGAATATTCCTGAACCCGATTTTTAGATAGTTTCGAATCATTGGTCTGAAATTAGCAGATTGATAAGATGCCTTCTTTGAATATTGCCTGCGCCAGAGTCTAGGATGTATCAAAAGAATGATATCCAAAACATAAAGTATTCGCGCCCTTGTATGCCCTAAGCGTTGCGCGCGCCGATGGAACAATTCTTCCAGGTCACCTTGCAATTCTTCTTGGAAGTGATCTGCTACAATTAATTTTAGCAGTCCCGACGCCCACCGGGGCGATTTTGGTGAAATCGGCCGCTGGCTACTCATATCGCATTTGGTTCAAAAGAGCCTTTCGATATCCCTGCCCACATTTCTTCCCGAATCCGACGGGCTTCCAGCAATGCAAACTCACCAATTTTCGATACCCTGAAAAGGCGTTTACGTCTGCCTCCCCGTTCGGCAGTCGCAGGCCCAAATAAAGACTTTACGAGTCCCTTTTCTTCAAGTCTCTGCATAATGCGATGAACTGCACCTAGACTCATTGGGCGATCAAGACGCAAGGTTAACTCTTCCATGACCGGAATATTGTAAGCATCATCGGCTAAGATTGCGATTGCCAGGAGAACAAGTTCTTCAAATTCACCTAATTGAGTGCCTTTCACTATTTTGACGTTTAGGAATATAAAGGTGAATCGGTTATATCATACTCATTTGTATAGGAAATACTTTAAACGAAAAAATGGTTTCAATCATCTATGTCCGAGTTACAAATATTGTCTCACAAAACGCTCGAACGCGAGACACTCGGCCACTTGACTGTCGTGCTCAAAACAGTCGCACCGCTCGGACGTTTTGTGATACAATAGTGACTTTGGAGGTATTTCAAAAAAAAATTCTCGGCACAGTCATCAACGCGTAAATATTTTGATTAAAATGCTTGCAACAGCTTCCTAAAATCAAGATATCAGCATCATTGGACCTCCCTATGCAATGCACTTCCCTTTCAAATGGTCTAAATTCAAACAAACGCTCAAATACTTATCGGCATGGCAGAAGAAAAAACTCTAGAAGTATTAGCCAGAAATACAGGTTGTAATTCCATTCATCACTGACTCAATTGCGCCAAAAAACTTGGAAATGGAATGCTCCCTAAGGGGAAATCAACTCCAACTTGGTATTGCATAAATTCCTGGGAATACTCATGGGTAATATACCGCTTCGCGTCGTACTACAATTCAATTGTCGAGGTCAATTACCAAAGAAAAATACGGACATGATAGTTACTAACCAGTAGGAATTGCACATGTAGATCCTTAACGGCATCCAAACCCCGTCATTTGCCTAATAAAACTATATTAATAAATAGTAAATTTTAGAAAGAATCCTTTAGTTACATAGAAAGTATTTCTATATTTGAACTACAATATCAAACTATACGTAGGGCATACACAAACCAATAAATTTAGGTGCCTTTACGAAATGGAGAATAATTTGCAATCCTAAGAATTTCGACTAACAGACGGAAGTAGATTCAATGGGCTCGATAGATACCAGTATTATTGCCTGTGAGCGAAATCGACATTTTCGTTCTCATAGATGCAAACATAAGTAAAAGTCAACCCCGCGATAAGGAAGTAATACTATTCGATAAAGCAAATTGAATAAGACTCATCGAGAGGTTAAAATGTCCTGGCCAAGCTCGTAAATAATAAGATCAATTGACGCAATATTCGAATCAAGATCATCAGATCAATCAACTATTCGCATATCACTCTAAACTCATAGGTAAAATGAAAAAACTCTATTTCGGAATATCAATTGTCATTGCTTTTTGCCTGTGTATCTTCGCTTGTCGTGAAAGTGACTACTTTACACCATCTGAAAGTTCCACAGACTTCTTAATTGAGAACTCCAAAGCATGGTACGAGTCAAGAATTACCGGAGGGAAAAACCTCCGGGTTGACACAACGGCCAATAATCCAACAACCATTAAACCATTGTGGAATAAAAGTAAAAGGGAGAAATCTGGGAATGACAACCTGTTAATTGTTGAGACAGACTCACTCATACTTTCAAACAAAGATCTATCGGCGCGTCGTGTTTTCATATTTAAAGAACATAACGGTGAAATTGTCGATGGACGAATTGCTGAATTTATAGGTCGGGCCGACTACATCAAATCAAAAAGTGACAAATTGCCTGGCCAATACAGGATGAAAGATATACCAGGTTTCTCTGGTGCGATATTAGGCTATGACGTTAATTATAAGTATTTAGACGGGCGATATTTTAAAAATGGTAAAAAACTGAATGCGGGGGTATTCAAAGGATTTCGCAAATTCATCCCAGAAACAGACAAGCCAAACGGTAGAGTCACTTCTACTCTTCGGGTGCAAGACGAAGGAACATGCACATGGCATACTGTCGTATTGAATGTTTTCTATGATGACGGTTCAATAGACACCTATCCTCTTTACTCGTACTGCAAACCAGACGGAGGTGGCGGGGGATTTGACGCTGATGGTTATATTGATAATCATTTAACTACACCTTGCTTACAAGCAGCTTTTCAGCATATTGTAAATCAAGAATTTCATAATGATGTTCAAGAAATCCTTTACAATTTTAATCAATCAGCGACTCTCAATTTCACGATAGGAGAAGAACGATTAGTACATGAAGGGGACACTGACGGAACAACAACTGGCTTAAATATCACACTAAACAGTTTTGCATTAGAAAATGCATCAAAAGAATTTGTAGCCGCGACCATATACCATGAAGTTCTTCATGCTTTTCTTACTGGGCCCTCGATGAATGATCATGCAACCATGGCATCGTCTTATGTTCAACCCATGAAACAGGCATTAGTCCAAGCATTCCCTGGGCTAAGCGACGACAACGCGTATGCCCTTGCATGGGGCGGTCTTCAAAAACACGGAGGAGTTTGGGGCGCATTATCGGAAGACTATCGCCAGGAGATTATAGATATAAATTCGCAATACAAGAATTTAGGCAATCAGTTTCATCATGCATATGGTAGTCCTTGCCCGTAAAACTATCACGATCTTATTGCTGATAGCTTCTTTTCCTAAACAAGTATACTGTCAAGAATGGCTACCTGAATTCCGAATAACACTTGATAATTACTCAAGTGTTATAACGAAATCCGCGACGCTCAATCAATTCTTAGAATTTAAGACGCCAACAATTGGTAGCAACTGCCAAGTAAAGTTGAATATATTTTACTTTCGGGTAAACAGCAAAGGCATAATCGATAGTTTGTACACCGAAGGTAACCTCGACATTCAGACCATAGATATCGTCAAGAAAAATATAATAGCAACAAATAAACAGTGGCATTTGCCCCCAGCAACCAGGGAAAGTGATAACTGCTGGTTTGTATATCCATTCTTTCTGTTTGGCCGCATGGACGGATGTGGCAGTGAACAACTAAACAATTTTCATCAGTCCGTACTAGTACATAAGCATATGGTCTATACGGGAATGAAATTTGATAGTAAGAACAGATTTATATTAAACCCAAATAGATACGTTCCGCTATCAATAAAGTAGGCAGCCGATGTCAAAAACATAAGAAAATGTGAATGCAAATATTCTCGCTAACTACTCTAAAGAATGCATTAGTATTCATTCTATTTATTACTGAGGTTTTTGTCAGCGAACGCCAAAGAAACGGCTTTCTAGAATATGACAGCCATTTGTGCCTTGCTTTAATCTTGATCATTCTACTTATCGAAGTGGGATCAATAAATAAAGTCTCTTTCTCAATTGGAATTATTAGAATTTCAGCTATACTGCTAGCACTGCTGTTCTACCTATCACTGCAGTCTCTCACAAAAAAATTAAACGCTGACAATCTAATTATTGCCTGGCTGTATTTTGGGCTCTTCACTATACTAGGTATAATAATCCGAAGTGAAAGAAGCCTCAGCAAAATTTTTCTTGTTGCAGTATGCTGTGTGTGCCTATACCTATTGGCCGGGCTTTTCGGAGCTGAAAACAAAAACACATATATTTTTATTCAGTCAGGTGCGGGTTCTAATTATCTCTCATCAGTTTGCCCCTTTATGTTTGCACTGTGCTTTCATCATGATTTTGGTCGGGGCAAGAAATTGTTGTCCCTGCTTTCTATTTTCACACTTATTCTCTGTTGCTATCTTTTAGCGCTTTCACATTCCAGAACAGCTATCACCGCTTCACTAACAGGGATCCTCTTTGTATTAAATTTTCGTTATCATTTTATCGGAGAATTTTTTAACCGCAAAATGCTTGCGATCAAGATATTACTTTTTGTCTCAGCAGCCACGTTAAGCGCTCACTACATCTACATGATAAACCCCAATTCAATACAAGGGCGATTGCTCATATACCGAATAAGCGTAACGATGTTGAGAGCTGAACCATTTTGGGGAATAGGCTTTCAAAAGTTAAAAGATGTATATAACAACTATCAGGCAGATTATATAGCTTCCGAGAATATCTCACTAAGGGTAAAACTATTAGCAGATGACACTTATTATTGCTTCAACGAAATCTTGCAATCGTGGGTAGAGTTAGGAAGTGTTGGCCTTAGCATCGTCTTAGCTTTAGTCTTTTTCATTTTTAAACGAAAAGTTAGTAAAAAGATTAATTCCTCTATGATCTCCGCTGGCGCATACGGATCATTAGTTAGTATCTCAATATGCTCTTTGGCGTCATTCCCCCTGCATATTACTTCCGTGATCATTAATTGCCTGTTCTACATTGCCATTGTAACGAAGCATGATCAAATAAAATATCGGATAAACTTAAACCTCACAGCCAAACAATATAGTGTTATATTGTTATCATTCACCACATTAACAGTAGGCCTTAGCCTGAACGAGTACAATAAAATGAGAAGTCTGCACAAATGGAAAAAGGCAGCCCTACTCGCAATTAACGGGGATTTCAAAAGCGCCGTCCCCATATATGAAAAAATATATCCATCACTTCGCAATAACGGGAATTTTCTCTTCAACTACGGTTCAGAGCTACTAATAGATGGAGATTGCAAAAAAAGCCTACCTATTTTACTAAGGGCAACAAAAATGATATCTCACACTAGCTTATATATATATCTGGGAAATAACTATTTGAGCTTAAATGACTTTGTAAAAGCAGATAGTTGTTATAAACATTCCGCGAATATGGTACCGTCCAAACTACTGCCAAAATTTCTATTATTCAAATCTTACAAAACACAGGGAAAGGTCCAAGATGCAATAGATTTGGGGCGTAAGATATGTTCGTTCCCCGTAAAAATCCCATCCCGGGATGCTGCACATATTAAGAAACTAGTGTGCGAGGAAGTACAAAATCTACCCTGATAATAAAAGTTACAATATTCATGAATGCATGAAATCTTTAACAAACACCGTATGCATTTTCTAGTTATTCTGTTGACCTTATTATTACTCACGAATTGTGATCATCCTAAGGATCTACCGACTGGAGTCATCATATCTCTTGAAATGGCTGGTACAAATGAAAATGAATTAAGGAAAGTCCTGAAAAAATATAGCTATCACAAGGAAGATAGTTTGAAGTTTCGCGCAGCTTGCTATTTAATCCATAATATGAAGAGGCATTATTCCTCAGTAAACATTGTCGCCATAGCACCTAAAATTCATTCCACGTTTACAGTTCTGGATTCAATTGCAAAAATCAATATTAAAACAGGTACCATTGATTCAAGTAAAATTACCAAATTATTATTTCGGAGACGAGAAATAATAAAGAAAAATATTGATAAAAGTAACAATAACTCCAAGGCTATTGTTGGTAAGTTCTACGATTTAACCCATGTTAATTCCGCATGGTTAATAAGCCATATTGAAAATGCATTTTATGTTTGGAGAACCAACAGCTTCGCGAAGAATTTGTCTTATGATGAGTTTGAAGAGGTTATTCTTCCATATAGATACCGGACCGAGGAACTTCACGTCGAAAGCAAATCTTTTCAAAGACGCCTCTCACCTATTGTCATGTGTGGCGCAAAGGAAGATTTAGCAAGCATAGTTGATCAGTTCAATAAGTATATAACTTTACTGGGAATAATAAAAAAGGACGAAGAAAATCTTGGCGAGCTTGGATTTTACAATGTTCTTCAGTTTGAAAAATTTGAGTGTAGTAGGCACTCCGAATGGGCTGTTAAGGCCCTAAATTCTAGTGGAATACCTGCCGCCTATGATTTTACGCCATCATGGCTAAACAGGGATAGGCACCACTTTTGGGTAGCGGTCAAAGATAAGAATGGGAAATATTATCCCTTCACACCGGGTTGGCAGTCTCTTAACGACACAATGTATTTCAACGAAGCATCAAAAGTATATCGAAGAACTTTTGCCCCCCAAAATACTCCTAAGACAATCCGTCTCTGGGAAGAAGATATTCCAGAAGTATTTAATGATGAATTTATCAAAGATGTGTCTGATCAGTATCACAGGGTGAAGGATATCGAGATTCCGATCGACACCATACAATATCGAAAACGCAGGCTCGGCTATCTTGCAATTTTCTCACCAAATGGATGGAAACCGGTTGGTTGGGGGAGCGTCAACAAGAAGTCGCAAAAAATTGATTTTAAGAACGTTCCAACTAATATTATCTATATTTCTGGAATTTATAAAAAAGGGAAACTATTGCCAACTGGAAGCCCGTTTTTTGTAGCGGAAGATGGAACAGTGGCGCCGATATACGCTGACCATGGAAGAAAAATAAGACTTGTGTTACGTCGAAAATTTCATGAAAAAACACCCTTGATTGAAAAGATGCTGGAATTGGAAGGAACGGTTATTCAAGGTAGTAATAACGAATCATTTTCGGAGGCTGTCACGCTGTACACGGTAAATGCAGCTACTCTTTCTAACATGCGCGTTAACGAAATAAAACTACCAAATAAAAGGCCTTTTCGTTATGTAAGATTTTTACCAGTAAGTGGAAAGACTTTAAATATTGCCCATTTAGCAATTTTAGGAAGAAAGAGAGGAAATGACAAAACAATGCGAGCAATTCTCACAAACCGAAACAGTTCTAAAACACCTGAAAGTAATGCACTAGACGATAATTTTTATGTTAGTCCATTGATAGATTCCGTTAATTACGAAAAGTTGTTTGATCAAAACATGGAGACCTTTATTACACAAGACGCTATAAGCCTGGATCTTTCATGCCAGATTGTAGTCAATGAATTTCACATTGCTGCACGCAATTCTAACAACGCGATTACTGTGGGCGACAAGTATGAACTATTCTATTTCGATGATGGCTGGAAGTCGGCTGGCAATCGAATTGCGACTGGCCCTAGTTTGGTCTTCGAGAAAATTCCTTCCAATACTATATATTGGCTTAGAAACTTAAGTCAGGGAAAGGAGGAGCAGGCGTTTATGTATAAGGATGGTCACCAAGTTTTTATCAATGAGGATAATTACCTAAAGGATAAATGGTATTCCTTTGGAGCTTTATTTAATTCGGCAATCATTAGGAACTATTGAAAGAGGTATTTGATAACTTGATGCGAACAGATCTCTTTAAAATGCCTATAATTTTCCTGTATTTGATTTAGCTGCGCAAAGGTTTCTCTCATGCTTTCCTGATAAACACACTACTTCCCTCTCTGTGTAATGAAATATTCTCAGCAAACATCTCTCGTTTCATTTCACTCATATGTCGACCCATTCAACTATGACATCAATATTCTTATGCATTAGTTTATCATAAGTGTTTAGTTGGATGAGCAAACCACTTACGTTAACTGAGATGGCTCCCAAAAGCGGTACACTTTTTTGCATAATCTTTGCAAAAAATGAAGGAGCAAAAAAACTCAAAACAACGTCGAAGTTACGAGCCTGAGTTCAAAGGCGAGATTCTCAAAATGCTAGTTTCGGGCCGAAAAGTCAGGGAAGTTTCTCAGACGTTTGGAATTGCTGAGAATCTGCTGTATCGTTGGAAAACCGTAGCGATGATGAAGACAAAGACGACTTCGAATAAAACCAAAGACTCCGAAAGTAGCTCAAAGTTGGTTGCTGAGAATGCCAAATTAAAAGCGGAAATCGAGCGCTTAAAGACTGATCGGGAAATCTTAAAAAAAGCCGCCGGGCGGCCCCGATTGGGTCTCTTGAGTACGTCCAACTAAGAGATGTCTATAACTTAGTATTCTCACTGTCTAAGAATCACAAAGTGAGTTACTTATGCACCCTTTTCGATATTAGCAGAACAGCATATTATCGATTTAAGCGGGGTAAAAGTTATAATGCGGACAAAAAGTATAGTCGCCCGAAGCATGAGATTCGGATTGAATTTATACGCAATATGAAGCGATACGGTAGCCGTCGGATCAAGAAATCCCTGGAGCAAAATGGAACACGAATTGGTCGTCGGAAAGTCGCTGAGATTATGCGAAAAGAAGGGTTGAGAGCCATTCAGCCCAGAAAATTTATTCCTAGAACGACTGATAGCAAGCATGGGCAGCGTGTTTGTGACAATCTCTTACTTAACCAACCAAAACCAGGAGCTCCCAACCAGGTTTGGGTGTCAGATATTACATATATGCCACTAAAAGAAGGGAAATGGGCCTATTTGTGCACTTGGATGGATTTGTACTCACGAAGAATTGTTGGCTGGGAGTTATCCGATAATATGCATGAACCGTTGGTCAGAAAACCATTAGAAAAGGCACTTTTAAAAAGAAGAATAAAGTCGGGATTGATCATTCACTCTGATCGAGGTGGCCAATATCTGTCAAATAATATGAAGGACCTGGTTACCACCTTCACGATAGAACAAAGTATGTCACGGAGTGGTGACCCGTACGACAATGCCTGTGCAGAATCTTTGTGGAGTCGGATAAAAGCAGAGCTGGAAATACCAAAAGGCGGTTACGAAAGTCTCGAAATGCTAAAAAGCATACTATTTGAATATATTGAAGGGTATTATAATTGTCGACGTCTACATTCAGGACTGAATTATCTAAATCCAATAGCTTTTGAAAATAGTTATTATCAAAAACTTGCGTGAAAATCTTGAACCAAAACCAATTTATCAACCCGCAAAGAGTGTAAACCAAAATGGAACCACGTCAAACTTCACAGTGGCCACACACCGTAAACCAGTCGCGCCGATCAGGTGGTTTTTTAGAGCCAAAATCTAAGAGCGGTCAAATGGTGCCGGAGACGACCTTGTCAGAGAAATATTTTGTGGGTAACTGACTTATTCATTATTTCAAAATGATACTCAACGATATGCGAAAAGTTATATTCTTGTCGATACTGTTTATCCTTACCGATATCGTCATGGGGTGGATACCGATATATTTTATGAATCCGGCTCGCGAATCGGTGTTGCTAACGTTCAATTCAATAATCGAAGGTATCATTTTCCGTTTACTCTTTGCTTTTTGGTATTGGGTGTTTGCATACCTAGTATGGATATTTGTCAATGTAGCTGTCTCGTTGACATTTTCTCGATCTGTATTCAGGTCTATAGGCGTCAGCGTATTCATACCAATTGTTGTTATATGGAATATCGGAGAATTCAATCCTGTTGTTTTTTGGTACTGTCTACTTAGTGCCTTTTTTGGTTTTTGTTTTCACTGGTTCGTCGGTGACAACCCCCACTCCATTCGAGAAAGAACGCTTCACTAAATATTGGATTCTCAGAAAACCCTCCAATCCTGATGCTGTATAGTTTGCCTTTGTTAGCAATGAATTGGGTTGGGGACGTTTTGTGCGACGGGCACTATGAGATTTCTTCGCCCAGGAACTGACGATACTGGCGCAGATATCGCTATTACCGTTGGTTGGACAAATGTTTCGCTGACCTCCCGTAATATAAGTAAATCAGCGTTCCCAGAAATGGGAGGAAAAGAATTACAATCAACCAAAGTAATTTTGGGATTGCGGGTAGATCTTTATTAGAAAATAGATCGACGACCGCCCATATCACAACTGAGTAAAATAGTATTGCAATCGAAATCAGAAAAAGCTCCTGATTTCCTAGTCCAAACAATGAGGTCAATATGGCCATACGAATCAATAATTAGTTGGATAACAGTATAAATATAAAGATAGAATAAGATATACCCCATAAGATCCTCAGTAGCAACAAAATTGTAATACCAAAACCTGCACCGTAGCCAGCTGTGGCCAATACTGCCGTGGTTGCCGCAACGATCACAGGCAGACGAAAACCAACACGACTGAAAACGCGCAGAATAAGTGGGTTAAGCAGGATCCGTGTAAAGCGGTTGATAGATAAAATGGTACCTATCCATATGATTGGAGCCAGGATACTTAGGGCATTTTCCGGCAGAAAAGAATACAGACAATAGCTCGATAGGTAAAATGACGGGCATAGATAAATAGTCATCAAGATGACTAACAAAACCAGCCATTCGTGCAAAATTAACCTGAATGCTCCTGCAAAAGCTTTCTATAGCGGTCCAGCACCCTTGATTTGGAAATAAAGCCTACGAACTCTCCGCTGGTTTTAATTACTGGCAAATTCCATAGACCCGCTTCATCAAATTTTTTCGCGACATCAACGACCGAATCCGACTCCTTAATAAATTTTCCGACAGGTTTCATGAGCCTTTTTATATCTGAGCATTTATCCAGATCGTCACCAAACAAGATGGGCCTGATGTCATCAAGATTGATGGTACCTGTCATTGTCAATTTGTCATTCAGAACTGCGATCAAATTTCTCCTCCCATTTTTCAAGACTTCCCTCAGATCATCAATCGACGCATTTTCATTGATGACCTGACTTCTTTCATCCACCAGGTCGGAGGTGTGGAGCAGCGATAACAAATTTTTGTCGTGCTCACGGGTAAAGATCTGGCCCTCTTTAACCAGTTTCTCCATCTCGGGAGAAGTTGGCGAAAACCATTTGGCCATCAAAAAAGAAATGACAGCAACAATCATCAAAGGGATAAACAGGTCATATCCCGAACTGGATTCTGCGATCAGGAAAATAGCCGTGAGAGGAGCATAGAGCACGCCACTCATAACGCCCGCCATACCCACAAGGATCAGGTTGGTCATGGGCACATCCGTTATCCCGGCGCTCATACAAAGCAGCGCAAATACATAACCCAGCGACCCTCCGGCAAAAAGTGACGGAGCAAAGTTTCCTCCATTCCCACCACTCTGGATGGTAATTGATGTCGCGAATGCTTTAAGCAGGCAAATAACCCCGACAAATAGTATCACAACCCACTCCTTATAACCGATGTAGCGGAAAAAACTATTGCCGATTACTTTCTGAATTTCCCCATTTGTAAAGGATTTGATCGTATCGTAACCTTCCCCGAATAATGGAGGATACAACACACAAAGCAAGGATAATATCGCCCCGCCCAGCATCGCTTTCTGAACCCTCGACATTTTTAGCGAGTGAAAAAACCCTTCTATATATCGTGTAATCAGCAGAAAATACCTCGCATAAAGGCCGCAAATGATCCCAAGAAACAAGTAGTAAGGAAGATTATGATAGTCAAATGCTCCCCGTGAACGAAAAAGGAACAGCACCTCCTCTTTCAGCAATATACGGGATATCAAACTCCCGCATACCGCAGCGACAACAAGGGGAATAAAATCGGAAAAGACAACTCCGGTAAGCAGAATTTCTATAGCGAACATGACACCCGCAATCGGCGCGTTGAAGGCTGCTGCGATCCCTGCTGTCGCTCCCGCAGCAAGTAGCAACGTCCGCTCTTTATAGTCGAGCTTGTAGGTCCGGGCAAAATTGGACCCAATGGCGGCACCCGTGACGGCGATGGGGCTTTCCAGCCCGGCAGAACCTCCCAGGCCGACGGTAGTCGCGCTCTGGACGATCTGTGAATACATTTTCACGGGCGAAACCTTGCTGGCATTCTGGGCAATCTCATGCAAGATCATCGGAATCCCCTTTTTGTCCTGGCCATTAAATATGTATTTCACAATAATTGTTGTGATCACAATTCCCGAAAATGGGAAGATAAGATAGAAGAATATCTGTTGCTCGAAGTGGACTTTCGCAGTGATCACGAAGTGGATATAGTGAACCAGGGATTTTAATATTACACCGGCAAAGCCAGCCGTGCCTCCTACCAATATCCCCGAAAGGATTAGAAACTGGCTTCTCGTCAGAATGCTTTTAAGCCAGAATATAACAATCTCGTAGCTTTTGAATTTACCAATGCTGTAACGCGTAAAATTGCGCCTGAACCTAAGGAAGCTATGGTATTTTTTTATGCTGCTATTTCTCACACCCTATTTCTTTGACACCCAAATTAACACATTTTCGAAGGCACAGCCTTGGAAAATGTGTTAATTTGGGTTTTATTCCACTGCGATTTGATAGTGGGGATCTTCCATAATATTTACTTCAATAACAGACGACGCATTTTTGAGCAATAGCCTGCAATCGTCACTTAAATGCCGCAGATGCAATTTCTTGCCTTCCTTCGCATAGCGTTCGGTAAGCTTGTTCAGTGCCTCAATGCCTGACATATCGGCTATCCGGCTGTCCTTGAAATCGATGACCACCTGCTCGGGATCAGAGGCGGGATCAAATTTTTCTCCAAAGGCCGTCACAGAACCGAAAAACAAGGGGCCGTACATCTCGTAATGCTTTGTTCCGGAGGCGTCCACATATTTTCTTGCCCTGATTCGCTTCGCACTTTCCCATGCGAAAACCAGCGCAGAAATGACCACACCGATCAGCACTGCCAAAGCAAGATTATGAAGCAGGATCGTGATCGCGGCAACCAGCATACCTACAAAAATATCTTGTTTAGGCATCTTGTTAATGATCCTAAAACTAGCCCATTCGAACGTACCGATGGCAACCATGATCATCACGCCGGTCAACGCGGCCATGGGCACTCTTTCGATGACAGGCGCACCAAACAGGATTATAAGTAGGATTGTCAAAGAGGCAATAATCCCGGAAAGTCTGGCTCTTGCGCCTGCCGAGAGGTTCACTAATGTCTGGGCGATCATGGGACAGCCACCCATACCAAAAAAGAACCCATTGATGATATTTGCACTTCCCTGGGCCATGCATTCCCTGTTTCCGTTCCCCCGCGTACCCGTGATCTCGTCGACCAGATTGAGCGTCAGCAATCCTTCTGTGAGACCAACTCCCGCCATGATGATCGAATAAGGGAAAATAATGATCAACGTATCCAGGTTAAAAGGCACTGCCGGGATATGAAAAGGGGGAAATCCGCCGCTGACAGAGGCAATATCCTTCACCGTTTTGGTGTCGATTTGAAAAAACAACACAATGAGAAAAACAATGATAATCGCAACAAGGGAAGGAGGCACGGACTTTGTAATCCGGGGCAACAGCAAGATAATGGCGATCGTAAGGGCCACCAGTCCGCCCATGATCCATAACGGAACCCCCGAAAGCCAGGTCGACTGACCATCCACGACCGTTTGAAATTGCGAGAGTTGGGCCATGAAAATAATTACAGCCAGACCATTGACAAAACCGTACATGACGGGCTGCGGTACCAGGCGGATAAACTTTCCCAGTTTAAATACGCCAACAAGGATCTGCACGATACCCGCCCCGGCGACAGCAGCGAAAACATAATCAATACCGTGAGATTTCATCAGGGCGATCAGCACAACCACCGTAGCACCTGCCCCACCGGAGATAAGCCCGGGCCTTCCCCCGAAAACGGACGTAACCAGTCCCATGATAAATGCCGCATAAAGGCCAACAAGGGGAGGAAATCCTGCGAGAATAGCAAATGAAAGCGATTCTGGCATCATCGTCATCGCGACGGTCAGCCCGGCCAGAATTTCGGCTTTGTAATCTACTTTCTGTGAGAAGTTAAAAAAATGAAGGTAAGAAGTATTCAGTTGCATCTTCAAATTTACCCGATCGCCTTTTCTTAACCCCATTCTTCCGCATATTTCTCACCAAATTTAGTAACACTGTTCATAGCATCTCTACCATCTTTTTCTGTTGCTGATGATCTTTCAGAGCGTCGAAAGCAGGTTTTGGAGGAGGATGTTTGCTATTATATTGAGACAGGCCATCAATCCAACGCCAATATCCCCTACCGTCCAGGCCAATTCCGCGGTTTTGATAGAACCGTAAAACGAAGCCGGAATGATCAGTCCTAGCAAAGCCCATAATAGAACCCAACTTTTGAAAAAGGAAAAGCCCGAACGATTACGATGGAACATTGGAGCTCGTCACGAATGGGTTTTTGAAATTTTGTATCTTACGAAAATTTCCCCCCCCCCCCACACACGAATGAAAACATCCCTCGCTCACCTCCCACAAAACAAGCAAGACGAGTTAAAAGAGCTCACACAAATTATCACCGAGAAGGTTCCCGCGGAAATGATCATTCTATTCGGGAGCTACGCGCGCGGTGACTGGGTCGAAGACTACCAGGAGAAATACGAGTATGTCAGCGATTTTGACATTCTGATCGTCACCAAAGACAAAAATTCGGCAAAGCAAGTCAGCAAATCGCGTGAGCTCGAGGAGGAGCTCATGTCCGATGATGAAATCACTAGAACAAGCATCATCTACCACAGTATTGGTTTTGTGAACGATAAGATCGAGCGCAATTACTACTTCTTTGTGGATATTTTGAAAGAAGGAATTATGCTTTTTGATTCCGGGAAATTCGCCTTGTCCGAACCAAAAAACCTTAATCCGGCGCAAAGAGTCAAAAAAGCGAAAGAACAATTTGAGCATTGGTTTGAAAATGCAAACGTTTTTTTTGAAGCTTTTGAAATTTTCTTTCACAAAGGAGAGAATAACAAAGCTTATTTTAGTAATGCAGCCTTTCAGCTTCATCAAGCCACAGAAAGATACTATGCCGCTATTCTATTAGTTTTTACTGACTACAAGCCAAAAATTCATGACATCGAGATATTGGGAAGCCAGGTAGCGAAGCAACATGTAGAGTTTGGGACTATTTTCCCAATGTCGAACGAGGAAGAAAAGCGTTTATTTATGCTTCTCAAAAAGGCGTATATCGATGCGAGGTATAATATTAATTACACGATTGAGAAGGCGGAGTTGGAGTATCTGGGGAGTCGGGTGGCGTTGTTGAGGGATTTGACGGAGCGGATTTGTCGGGAGCGAATTGCGGGGTTTGCAGAATGAATAGCAATTTGAACATACAAAACTTAAATGAATTGGGGGAATTCACCCACGTCCATGAAAGTCGTTTAAATAGAAAC